>NZ_PYAK01000032.1 GCF_003264365.1 Micromonospora noduli | reverse complement strand
GGCGCGAACCGCCTCGTAGTACGACCGCCCCAGGGCCACGATGAAGCCACGGGCGTAGAGGAAGCCGTCGTCCGACCGACTCCTGGCCACTGCCGCTCCCCCGGAGCGCTCCGAGGCGGCCGTGGTCGCCGCCACCGCCCTGGCCCACCGTGGTCACGTCGGTCGCAGCGTCGAGCTGTTCCGGTGGTCGGGCACCGCCTCGGCGGCGGCGTTCGCCATCGTCGGCGGGCTGGCCACCGGCGACCCGGCCGCCACCACCGAGGCACCGGCGGGCGACCCGGCGGGCGAACCCCCGACCCTGCACGCGAGCGCCGCCCGACTGATGGCCAACGGTGTACGGGAGAGCGTGACCGGCCCGCCGACCGCCGCGCTCTCCGCTCTCGTGCAGGCCGCCGCGCTGCTGGAACCGGACGGCCGGGCGGCGTTGCTGCCGGACAGCCCGGCGGCCCTCGCCGCGTTGACCGCGGTGCACTGCGGTGAGCTGGAGATCGCCGAGCGGGTGCTGCACCGCGCCCTGGCCGCCGGAGTCGGCGGCCCGCTGATGGCCCGCCGCCACCGGCTGTTGCAGGCCTGGATCCTGATGGTCCGTGGCGAGATCCACACCGCCGGCGAGCACCTCGCCACTGTGACGCTCGACGGGCGGCCACTGGAGTCACGCGACCAGCTATTCGCCGCCGCGATCCGGATGGGCATCGGCCGGCGCAACAGTGACCTCGGGGCGCTCAAGCGGGGTTGGGGGCAGGCGCTGGAGGCCGTGGTGCGGCACCCCGTCGACCTGTTCACACTGCTGCCGTTGGGTGAGCTGGCCATCGCGGGCGCGCGGCTGGGTGACCTGGCCCGGCTGGAGCCGTACCTGCACCAGGGGCGTGCGCTGCTCGACCGCCTCGGCAACCCACCACTGTGGAGTGTGCCGCTGCACTGGAGCGGGCTGCACGCCGCCATCCTGACCGGCGAGCCGACGATCGCCGACGAACACGTCGCGGCGTTGCTCGCCGCCGCTGGCCACAGCCGGTACGCGGCCGTTGTCGCCGCCGCCGCGGAGAGCTGGGTGGAGGTGCTCCGGGGGGTCGTCGACCCGACCCGGGTGGAGGCCGCCGCCCGAGGGTTGCACGACACCGGGTTGTGCTGGGACGGCGCCCGCCTCGCCGGGCAGGCCGCCATCCGCACCGCGGACCGACGGGCGATGACAACCCTGCTGGAGTGCGCCCGAGCGTTGCAGGGGCGGCCTTCCGGTGGGCAGAGCGGGCAGACACCGACGACCGGTGCGAGCACGGCACGGGTCGCCGGCCCCACCCAGCACGGTCTCAGCGACCGCGAGTACGAGGTCGCCGAGCTGGTGCTGGCCGGATTGACCTACCGGGAGATCGGCGATCGGCTCTTCATCTCGGCCAAGACCGTCGAACACCACGTGGCGCGGATGCGCAACCGGCTCAACTGCGCCAACCGCACCGAACTGCTGGCGCTGCTGCGCACCCTCGTGGCCGACCGGGCCAGCGACACCGCCGGGCAACCGTGGCCGCAGCGGGCGACCCGATGACCCGCAACGACGTTCGGCTGATCCGGACCAGGCTGGCCGTGCTGGCCGCCGTGCTGATCACGCTCTGGTCGTACGCGGCCTACGTGTCCAGCCAGGACGCGGTCGACCTGCTGCGCGTCCGGGCGCTGGCGGACACGCTGGGCCAGCCCATCGACCGCCTGATTCTGAGCCTGCAGACGGAACGCCGGATCACCGCCGAGACGATCGCCGGGGCGGGGCAGACGACCCCCGCGCTGGTCGGGGCCCGCGAAGGCACCGACCGGGCCGCCGCCGAGATCCGCGAGTTCACCAAGGGCCGCGACCTCCGGTTGCTCAGCGCCGGCACGGTCCGCGACCGGGCCGGCGAGCTGGTCCGGCGGCTCGACGGCCTGGGCACGACCCGAGCCCAGGTGGACACCGGCCGGCTCGACCAGGGCGCGGCAGTCGACGGGTACGACGAGGTCATCGACGTCGCCTTCCGGGTGTACGGCCCGGAGTGGGGCGCGTACGAGAGCGGGTTGGCGGCCGACACCCGCGCGGTGATCGCGCTGGCCCGTGCCCGGGAGTTGCTCGCCCGGGAAGACACAGTGGTCAGCGCGGCCCTGACCGGCGCACGGCTCGGCGCCGACGAGCGGCGCCGGCTGACCGCACTGGTCAGCATCCAGCGGTACGCGCGCACCGAGGCCGCGGCCGGGCTTCCGCAAGACGGCCAGGACGAGCATCAGCGCCTCGCGGCCGGCCCCGAGTTCGCGGCTCTGCTCGCCCTGGAGGACCGGCTGCTGCTCCAGTCGGGCACCGCCAACGCCCTGACCGGTCTCACCATCCAGGGCTGGCGGGCCGCGGCGGACGCCGCCCTCGGCGCGTTGCAGACACTGGTGACGGACACCGCCCGCAGCAGCGTCGAGCGGGCCACCCCCGGTGCCGCAGTGCTCATCGCGCGTACCGGAGCCGTCGTGGGGCTCGGCCTCATCGTCGTGCTCGTGCTCCTGCTGAGCTGGGCGGGCACCGTCCGACGCCTGACCGACGAGCTGACCACTACCGACGCCGACCTTCCGGCTCCGGTGCCGGACACGCCGGCCCCAGCCCAGGAACCGGCGACGCCTAGGGGTGACGCCGAGCGGGAGCTGTTCCTGGGGCTGACCCGACGCAACCAGGTCCTGCTGCGCGACCAGCTCACAGTGCTGGACGGGATGCAACGTCGGGAACGGTCCACCGAGGAGACCGGCGAACTGTTCCAACTCGACCACCTCACCACCCGGGTCCGACGCAACGTGGAGAAACTGATCACCCTGGCCGGCGCGACACCCGCCCGCCGCTGGCGACGCCCGGTGCCACTGCTCGACGTGGCGCGCGGCGCGGTCGCCGAGGTCCCGGACTACCACCGGGTCCTGATCGCGCCGCACTGGCCGTGGTCGCTCGCGGGGCCGGCCGTCACGGACGTCATCCACCTGCTGGCGGAGCTGATCGAGAACGCCCTGGCCTTCTCCGGGGCGGACACCACAGTCCGGGTCAGCGGCGAACAGCGACCGCAGGGGTGTGCCGTCCTCGTCGTCGACGACGGGCCCGGCCTGGACGCCGCCGCGCTGGCCGAGGCGAACGACCTGCTCGGCAATCCCCCGCCGGACGGCCCGCCCGCGGGCCTCGCCGGCTGGTACGCCGTCGCCGTACTGGCCGGCCGCTGCGGCGCCCACGTCTCGCTACACCCCAGCCGGCGCGGCGGCACGGCCGCCATCGTGCTCCTACCCTCCCGGCTGATCACGGTCACCGACACCGGCCGCGCACCGACAGACACACCACCCGACAGCCCGTACCCACCGGCCCGCACCGGCGCCGACCTGACCGACCCCAACGGCAACGGCGCGCTGCCGACGCGGGTCCGCCACCCCGGGCCGACCGGCCCGGAACACGGCAGGACCAGCCTCGACACGATTGAGTTGCCAGTCGCCAGAACAGCAAGGAGACAACAATGACGTCTGCAGTGGTCACCGAGGACGGCCTGACCGACGCCCTGAACGACCTGGTCGACCGGGTGCACGGTGCGGAGTTCGCCGTGGTGCTCTCACCGGACGGGCTGCCGCTCGGCGGCTCGCGGCGGGTGGGGGCGAAGCTGGCCGAGCAGATCTCCGGCGTGGTCGCCGGACTGATCGCGTTGGGGCTGGCCGCCACCCGGACCTGTGACGCGGGTCGGCTGCGCCAGGTCGTGGTGCAGATGTCGCGAGCGTTCCTGTTCATCGCCACCATCCCGAACGGGACCATCCTCACCGTGCGGATCGCCGGTGACGACGTCGAGGTCGGTGACATGGCGTACGAGGTGGCGCTCTTCGTGGGGCAGGCCGAGCAGCACCTGCCGATCACCCTGGGCCCGGCCTCCTCGGTGACGATCGGGGACACTGGTGCACACCAGCGGCGCCACTGACGAGGCGTGGTACGACGACGACGCGGGCCCGGTCGCCCGGCCCTACACGATGACCGGGGGGCGCACCGCGCCCGCACGCGGCCAGTTCGACCTGATCTCGCTGGTCGTCGCCCGGAGGGGGGTCACGCCTCCCACAACGCTCTTCCCTGAACAGGCGCGGATCGTCGAGCTGTGTCACCATCCAGTGTCGGTGGCCGAGGTGGGCGCCGAGTTGGATCTTCCGCTGGGGACGGTCCGGGTGCTGCTCGGTGACCTGCTCGCGGCCGGGCTGATCGAGACGCACGAACCGCCGATGCTGTCGGAGCTGCCGACCGAGGATCTGCTCGAGGCGATACTCGTCGGGCTACGCGGGTTGTGACCGGGCAGCTGACACCCGCGACCCGGGCGGATCGTGGGCGCGCACCTGGCGACGAACTGAAGGAGAGACTGGCAGTGCCGGCAACACCACCCCAGCCACGCCGTACCGTGGCGATCATCCTGCTGGATCGGGTCGTGGCCATCGTCACGGCCGCACGGCGGGTGCTCACCGGTCGGGAGGACGTCTCGCGGGCCACCTGGGTGGCCGTCGTCGCGGCGCTCGGGGTGCTGATCGCGACGGTCGTGTCCGTCGTCGGGGTGCTGCGTACGCCGGAGAAGCTGACGCCGGTGACCCTCGACCCGCCGCCGTCGGTCGAGCAGGTGGGCGCGTCGCCGTCCGGTACCCCCCGCGCGCAGGCGCGACCGGCGGTCACCAGCCCCGCGGTGCCCGCTCCACCGCCCGCCACGGCCTCCTCGACCCCACCGGCCGTCACGTCTTCGACCAGGCCCACGCCGACCGGCGCGACCACCGAGCCCACCCCGGCGGCCCTGGGCGCGGACTTCGCCATCACGGACAACGCCCTGCTCAGCTACGGCGCGACAGTGACGATCAGTAATCCGGGCTCTATCCCGGCCCCGGGGTGGACGTTGGTCGTCACCCTGCCCCGGGAGTCGCTGGGGATCAGCGGGGTCGAGGGGGCGCAGGCCAGCCGGGACGGTGCGGTGTGGACGTTCGTGCCGGACCCGAACACTCCTCAGGTGCCCGGCAGCGCCTCCGTCCGGGTGACGTTCCGGGTCAACGGATCGTTGACCGGTTCCGCCCCCAAGGCGTGCACGATCGACGGGGCCGCCTGCTCCGGCCTGCCGAACTGACCAGTCCGGGACGCCCCGATCGAGCGCGGTACACCCGGCGTTCCGGCGGCAGCCATGCTTGATTGATCATCAGTTCGGGCGCGCTTCGTACCGTCGCGACCATGACTGTCCTACCCGCATCACCGCCGCCTCGCCGCGCCGGGTCACGCCTCGGCGCCCTGGGTACCCGGGCCGCCGCCTCCGTCGCCGCTCTCGCCGTCACCGGCGCTGCCGTCGCGGTCGCCGTCGCGACCTCGTCGCCCGCCACCGCCGAGCCGGGCAGCGTCGTCGTCTCGGAGAACTTCTCGGCCGGGTCGCTGCCCGCCGGTTGGCACGCGGTCGACGGCACCTGGAGGGTCGAGAACGGCCGTCTGTACGGAACCTCCGCCAGCTCCAGCGAGAACAACAAGATCACCTTCGGTCGGCACCTGAACGACTTCCGCCTCGAGGCGACCATGCGCTTCGAGTCGGTCTCGGCCGCCACCCGCTGGGCCTCGCTCGGCATCGACGTCCCCGCCAGTGGCGCGACCCCCTGGTGGATCGCCACCATGCGCAGCGGCACCACGGCCGCCAACGGGCTCGAATTCGCCCAGCGGACCACTGCCAACGCCTGGGTCGTGACGAACACCGCCTCCGCCCCGTCCGCCGCCGGCACCGGCCGGGACGTGCGCGTCGCCGTCGAGGTGCACGGCAACCAGGCCCGCTGGATCTTCGACGGGCGGGAGGCGATGCGGACCAGCAGCCTCCAGCGTTCCGCCGACGGCGTCCAGGGGCTCTTCGTCAACGGCGCGACCGTGTCGTACGACGACGTCACCGTCACCGAGCTGGCCCCGAACGGCTACCTCCGCCCCGAGGGCAGCCCGTTCACCGTGATCGCCCACCGGGGCGCGTCCGCCGCCGCACCGGAGAACACCCTCGTCGCCCAGGAGATCGCCCGTAAGGGTGGCGCCGACTGGATCGAGAACGACGTCCAGCCGAGCAGGGACGGCATCCCGTTCATCCTGCACGACGGCACCGTCGACCGGACCACCGACGGCACCGGCAACATCCGGGACCTGACCGCCGCGCAGATCAAGGCCCTCGACGCCGGCTCCTGGTTCGGCCCGCAGTACGTCGGCGAGCGGGTGCCCACCCTCGCGGAGCAGCTCGCCGATCTGCGGACGCGGGGTGGCAACCTGCTCGTGGAGATCAAGGGCAGGCACACCCGCGACGAGGTCGCCACGATCATCCAGGTGATCCGGGACGAGCAGATGATGGGCCGGGTCTTCATCCAGAGTTTCGAGGTCGACGCCCTGAAGTACACCTACGAGCTCGCCCCCGAGCTACCGCTCGGCCTGCTCCGCAGCACCCTGGACGCCGACCCGGTGGCGATCGCGAAGGAGCTGCACCTGACCGCGTACAACCCGGACGGCAACGCGCTGTTGGCCAAGCCGGAGGTCGTCGCCCCGCTGCACGCCGCCGGGGTCGCCGTGATGGCCTGGACGATGGACTCCGCCGGCCTGTGGCAGCGGCTGGAGCGGATCGGCACCGACGCGATCATCACCAACCGCGCGGCGGAGCTGGTCGGCTGGAACTCGGCGTTCGTCCAGCGGGCCTCCGCCGACCCGACCGTGCAGATCACCTCGCCGGTCAACGGGGCTCGGCTGGACCGGGCGCAGTCCCCGGTGATCGCGGTCGCCGCGACCAACGCGGACACGGTCACCGTGACGCTGGACGGTAAGAGGTCGGCCGCCGGGCGCAAGCTCGACCTGGCCAGGCTGACCGCCGGCCGGCACACCATCACCACCGAGGCGACCGGGCCCGAGGGCACCGCCACCGCGACCAGCACCTTCACCGTGACGGTGAGCCAGGCCGGCCTCGGCTACCTGATCCTCACCTCGGGCGCGGACCCGGCCGCCGTCACCGCGATGACCACCAAGCTGGCCCACGCCCAGTACGCCGAGCTGGCCACCTACGCCGACCGGCAGGCCGGCAAGCTGGTGCCGGCGGAGTTCGCCAGCGTCATCGCCGGCGACGCCCGGACCCTCGCGCTGAAGTAGCGGTTCGAAGGGTGGCGCTGGTCCTGAGGGGCCGGCGCCACCCTGCGTCCTCAGTGGATGACCACGGGCGACTCGGCACGCTCGCCCTGCTGTCGCACCAGCGGCAACGCCGGGGCCAACGCCAGCGCCATGCACAGGCCGCCGATCGGAAGCAGATCGAGGGTGACCGCCGGCAGGACGATGCCGGCGAGGAGCAGCGGCACACTCCACAACGGCAGCCGCCGCCGGGCGGCGAGCATACCCGCGAGGACGAGCAGGCCGAGGAAGAAGAACTGGGGTACGACGTCGTAGAAGGCCACCTCCACGCCGGGGATGTCCTTGAATTCCGCGCCGAGCCTCGACATCTCCGCCCGGTCCTCGGCCAGCAGCCCCTCGACGATGTCCGCACCGAACTGCACCATCGTCGCGGCGAGGCCGACCAACGTGCCGGCCACCACCCCGGTACGCCACGGACTGCGGGGCAGCAGGCGGGACAGCGCGAGCACACCCGGGACGAAGCACACCATGCCGGCGAGAGCGACCAGGTGGGCGGCCTGCCAGTCGAGCCCGGGGCCGTACACCCCGTCGGACCTTGCCCACAGCCGGATCAGGCCGTAGGCCACGATGCCGACCGGTCCGGCGATCACGTAGAGCGCAGCGCGTTTCATGCCAGCCAGCATGTGGCCGCCGATCCCGGCCGACCTCCGGGAGGTTCCCTCGGGTCGCCCTGGCTTTCGTCTCAGGTCTTCCACCGAGCAACCCCGAGACCCGCCCGACCGCCACGCCAGCGGTCAGGGACGAAATGGCTTGCCGGTCAGCGCGGATTCCTCCGGAAACGCCAACGAGCTGAAGAACTTCTCCGTCTCGGCACTGCGGATGCCCTCGATCTTCGCCAACAGCACCTCTGTCGCCGCGTACGCGCGCTGCTCCCGCTCGGCCGGATCAGCGGTCGCCTCGGCGCGACCGAACGCGAGTCTCCACTGGTTGCTCGCCTCGATGAGGGCGAAATGGGTACGCCGCAGCAGTGCCCACATCTGATCCCACTGATAAAAGGTGCGGAGCGCGGTGGCCGTGGCGATGACCACGCCCGAGACCGCGATTACCAGGTTCTTACCCGGATAGCTGAAGCCGGCGAGCAGTGGCAGAGACGCACTGACGACGATGACCAGGATGCCGGTGAAACGAAAGAGCCGTCGGTGCCATTTCGCCCGCCAGTCGTAATGGTCCCTGAGCTTGTTGATGCTTTCTTCGGCCAACGCGCGGTAGACCTGCAACGGATCGCCGGGAGCGCCGTTCTGCGACTCGGCGAGCAACCCGCTCTGTCCTTGGTCAACAGACACGTCACGATGCTAGATGCTGGCCATGCGACGGTCTATAGCCCGAGAAAACGATGTTGTCGGAGTATTGACGGGCGAACATCTCCCGCTCCGGTGAAGCGACTGGCCAGGAAATCACCGGAACACCGCGACGACGCCACCACGCCGTCAGATTGGACGGAAATGCGTCCACCTCGTAGGCCAGAAAATCAGGCCGAGTGACCAGGTTGCTGACCATACTGCGACCCACCATCCGGGTCAGCGGCCCGGCGGTGCGCAGCAGGCCGCAGATGCGCCCCACCGGCACCCGGCGGTGCGGCGGGAGCTTTCGCACCGCGACCCGCAGCGCCGCCACGAGCAACGGGTCGAAGGATTCGACCGCGTACCGCCCCGGGTAGTCGGCGGTCTGTCGCAGCACCTCGTCGACCAGATCGAAGTTGAGGGCGAGCGTCGGCCGTTTCAGCTCGATCAGCAGGGGCACCCGTCCGGCGACCAGGTCCAGCACCTGCGACAGCGTGGGAACCCGCTGGTCGGTGCCCTGCAACCGGAGCCGTTGCCGATCGGCCGGTGTCAGCTCCGCGGTGGCGATCGCCGCACCGGTGAGCGCGGTCAAGTCGTAGTCGTGAACGACGACGAGTTCGCCCGAGCGGGTGAGCTGCACGTCCAGTTCGCAGGCGTAGCCTGCCTCGGCGGCCGCCTCGAACGCCGCCAGCGAGTTGGCGGGCCGATTGTCGCCGGTCAGCCCGCGGTGCGCGATCGGGATGTCGAGCAGCCAACGGTCGTCGGACGACACGCGATCCTCCTGAGCTTCCGGGGCCGGGTTACCGCACTCCGGAGCAGGCCGTGGAAGGGTTTTCGCGTACCTTACAGCGGACGGTCCCGCGGCGGCGGCGGGCAGCGTCGTCGATGTCGCGGTCCTCGTGCTCCCGGTGGTACGCGCGCTCAGCGGTCGCTGATGAGGGGGCGTAGTCGCCGCGGGTGAGCGGCCGGCTGGACAGGGAGCCGTCGGCCCGGGGCACGCCGAGAGCCGTGCCGTCGCGCAGGAAGGCCCACTGTGGAGACGTCCTCGCGGCTGGTGAGCGTGCAGACGATCTGCCCGGAGGCACGCCCTCGCCCAGTTGTCCGACGGTGGCGAGAGGGCCATCCCCGAGGGCCACGCGGTGGCCGTTCCCCGCTGAGGGAACGGGGCGAGCCGACCGGGTGGCGAGCATGTTTCATGCTGGAGTAGTGATTCGTTTCGTACTGAATGTGCTGTGGCTCGTCTTCGGCGGTGGCCTCGTGCTGGCGGTCGGCTACGGCATCGCCGCGCTGATCTGCTTCGTCCTGGTCATCACCATCCCGTTCGGCGTCGCGTCGCTGCGCCTCGCGGTCTACTCGCTGTGGCCCTTCGGCCGCACCCTGGTGCCCAAGCCGGGCGCGGGCGTCGGCTCCGGCCTGGCGAACATCCTCTGGGTGGTGCTGGCCGGATGGTGGCTGGCGCTCTCCCACATCCTCGCGGGCATCGCCCTCTGCGTCACGATCATCGGGATCCCGTTCGGCATCGCCAACTTCAAGCTCGTGCCGGCCGCGTTCTGGCCCCTCGGCCGCGACGTCGTCGACGTGCCCTGACACGGAAGACGGGAGACACTCGGTCTCCCGCCACTTCTAACTTATACCGCACTGGGGGGCTTGCGGCAAGACCCCGTTTATGACGCAGAATCATCGGCCGAGGCCAAATTCTGCCGAAATGGAAGTCATGAATTGGATTCCTTGCCTACCTCCGTGTTCGACCTTCCCGATCACCTCGCGCCCAAGGCCGACCCGGCGCTCATCGCCCACGACGAGCGGCACTTCGCGGCCATGGCGCAGGGCCTCGCGCAGCTGAGCGCCGAGCTGTCCGACCGTCTGGACACCGCGCGCCGGGCGCCCGGCGGCAAGGGCCGGCAGGCCGTCGACCGCGACGAGGAGGTCCGCCGGCTGACCGCCCGCCTGCGCTCGCTGAGCCGCTACGGACTGGACCTGTGCCTGGGCCACGTGGTCGAGGCGGACAACCCCGACCCGGTGTACGTCGGACGACGCGGTCTCACCGACAGCACGGGTCGGCGGCTGCTGCTCGACTGGCGCTCACCCGCGGCCGAGCCGTTCTTCGGCGCGACCCACGCCAACCCGATGGGCCTGGCGAGCCGTCGCCGCTACCGCTGGACCCGCGGCCGGATCAGCGACTACTGGGACGAGGTGTTCACCCCGGACGGGTTCGTGGGGCACGCCGTCGCGCTCGACGACCAGTCCGCGTTCATCGCCAGTCTGGGCAGCGCCCGGTCGGCCCGCATGCGTGACGTGCTCAGCACGATCCAGGCCGACCAGGACGCCATCATCCGGGCGGGGTCGGCCGGCGCCCTCGTGGTCGACGGCGGTCCGGGCACCGGTAAGACCGTCGTCGCGCTGCACCGCACCGCGTACCTGCTCTACTCCGACCCGCGTCTCGGGCAGCGCCGGGGTGGGGTGCTCTTCGTGGGGCCGCACCAGCCCTACCTGGCCTACGTCGCCGACGTTCTGCCCAGCCTCGGAGAGGAGGACGTGCAGACCTGCACCCTGCGCGACCTCGTCGGAGAGGGGGCCACCGCAGCCGTCGACACCGACCCGGAGGTCGCCCGGCTGAAGTCGTCGGCCGAGCTGATCCGGGCGATCGACGCGGCCGTCCGGTTCTACGAGGACCCACCGGTCGCCCCGATGACGGTCCCGGTGGGCGACTCCGACGTCCGCCTGAGCGCCGACGACTGGGCCGACGCGTTCCAGGCGCCGGGTCCGGGCACCCCGCACAACGAGGCGCGCGAGGAGATCTGGGAGGAGCTGCTGACCATCCTCATCGACCGGTACGACGGCGAGGAGCCGGACGACGTGCTCCGCGACTCGCTGCTGCGTAACCGGGAGCTGCGGGCGACGGTGAACCGCGCCTGGCCGTTGCTCGACGCGGCCGATCTCGTGGGTGACCTGTGGTCGGTGCCCGCGTACCTGCGCAGGTGCGCGCCCTGGCTCAGCCCAGAGGAGGTCCGCAAGCTGCAACGCGACGAGCCCCGGGCCTGGACCGTGTCCGATCTGCCGCTGCTCGACGCGGCGCGGCAGCGGCTCGGCGACGCGGAGAGGACGGGGCGCACCCGTCGGCGTGACCCGGCCGCCGCTGTCGAACGCGAGCACATGGCCCGGGTCGTCGACGAGCTGCTCGCGGCCGACACCTACGACGACGGCGAGGGTCTGCTGGCGATGCTGCGCCAACCCGACCTGCGCGACGTCCTGGTCGACGACTCCGCGCTGCCGGACGCCGACCCGGACCTGCTGGCCGGACCGTTCGCGCACATCGTCGTCGACGAGGCGCAGGAGCTGACCGACGCCCAGTGGCAGATGCTGCTGGCGCGCTGCCCGTCGCGCAGCTTCACCATCGTGGGAGACCGCGCTCAGGCCCGGCACGGGTTCACCGAGTCGTGGCAGGAACGCCTCAAGCGGGTCGGGCTCGACCATGTCAGTCTGGCTTCGTTGAGCATCAACTACCGGACGCCAGCGGAGGTCATGGTGGAGGCCGAACCGGTCATCCGGGCCGTGCTCCCCGACGCCAACGTGCCGACCTCCATCCGTGGCAACGGACTTCCCGTAGTCCACGGATCGGTCGCCGACCTGCTGTCGATCCTCGACACCTGGCTCGCCGCGCACGCCGAGGGGATCGCCTGCGTCATCGGCGACCCGACGTTCCCGCCCACGGCCCGGGTCCGGTCACTGAGCCCGGAGCAGGCCAAGGGGCTGGAGTTCGACCTGGTCGTCCTCGTCGACCCGGAAACGTTCGGCACCGGCATCTCGGGGGCGGTCGACCGCTACGTCGCGATGACCCGAGCCACCCAGCAACTCGTGCTCCTGACCAGCGGCTGAGGGCATGTCGCCCGACCGGGTTCGGGAGCACTCCGGGCCATGGGCACTCATCGGCGGTATACCGCTGAGGAATATTTATGCCTCAGCGGTATACCGCTCTCCAGCCACATCACCCCTACCGCACAGCGATCAGGGTCTAGTTGCCGAGCGTGACGTGCAGGATCCTCTCGTTGCTGTTGTTCGGGGTGCTGTCCTTGTCACCGACGTTGGTGGTGGTCAGCCACAGCCCGCCGTCGGGAGCCGGCTCCACCGTCCGCAACCGACCGTAGGTGCCACTGAAGTACGTCTGCACGTTCGTCAGGCTGCTGCCGCTGATCACCGCGCGGTACATCCGAGCGCCTCGGGCGCAGGCCACGTAGAGCGCGTCGCGCACGATCGTGATGCCGGAGCAGGACCCTTCGGCGGTCGGATAGGTGCGCGCCGGCGCGATGAACCCGGCCGTACCGCAGGCGCCACTGGTGCCCTCGCACGCCGGCCAGCCGTAGTTTCCACCCTTGGTGATCAGGTTGGTCTCGTCCATGACCGAGTTGCCGAACTCCTGCTCCCACAGCCGGCCCTGCGAGTCGAACGCCAGCCCCTGCGGGTTGCGGTGGCCGTAGCTCCACACGTAGTTGCCGAACGGGTTGTCCGAGGGGACGGTGCCGTCCGGGTTGAGTCGCAGGATCTTGCCTTCGAGGCTGGACCGGTCCTGGGCGTAGTTGCCGTTCTGGGCGTCGCCGGTGCTGGCGTACAGCTTGCCGTCCGGGCCGAACCGCAGGCGACCACCGTCGTGGTACTTGTTACGCCGGATGCCGCTGAGCAGAACCTGCTCGCTGGCGGTGTTGAGTCGCCCGTTCTCCAGCCTGATCCGGACGATGCGGTTGTCGCTCGGCGAGGTGTGCATGATGTACAGCCAGCGGTCGCTGGAGTAGCTGGCCGAGATGGCGAGCCCCAACAGGCCACCCTCACCGTCGGTGCTCTGCACGTTCGGCACCGTGCCCAGGTTGGTCTTGGCCCCGGTGGTCGGGTTGAGCTGGATGATGTCGTGCGCGTCGCGGCGGTTGTAGAGCACGCTGCCGTCCGGCAACGTCACCAGACCCCACGGGATGTCGGTGTCGGTGGTGACCTGCCGCACCCCGCACACCGGGTTGGCGCACGCCGCACCGGTGGTCACCGTCGCGGTGCCGCTGCGCGACGAAGCGTTGTCCTGCGCGTCCCGAGCCACCACGTAGTACTGGTAGGAGGTGTTCGCCGCCAGACCGCTGTCGGTGAACGTGGTCGCCGGCGGCGCGCCGGTGACAGTGCCCACCTTCGCGCCGGCCCGGTAGACGTCGTACGCGCGTACCCCGATGTTGTCGGTCGACGCGGTCCAGCGCAGCGTCACAGTGGTGCCCGACGCGGTGCCGGTGAGCTGTTGCGGCGCCGTCGGTGGCTGGCTGTCGGCCTGACAGGGCGGCGGAGTGATCGACACGGTGGTGCTGGCCTGCGACACGTTGCCGGCGGCGTCGCGGGCGTTGACGTACAGGCCCCAGGTCGCCCCGGGCACCACGGTCAGGTTGGTGGAGAGCGTCGTGCCGCTCACCGACGTCATCAGTTGGCCGTCGTGGTAGATGTCGTAGAAGGCCACCGCGACGTTGTCCGTCGAGGCGTTCCACGCGAACGTCACCGAGTTGCAGGTCAGGCCGCTGACCCGTGGGCTGCCGGGCGCCGTCGGCGGCTGGCTGTCGGCGCTGCCGAGAGACGTCGTCCACCGCTGGTTGGACTGGCCGTTGCAGGTCCAGAGACCGACGGTGGTGCTGTTGGCGGTGCCCGCACCGGTCACGTCCAGGCACAGCCCGGACTGGACCCCGACGATGGTCCCGGAGGTGGTGATCCGCCAGCGTTGGTTGGCGCCGCCGGTGCAGCCGTTGATCTGCACCGCGGCCGGGGCGGTGGTGTCCTGGCCGACGACGTCCAGGCACATCGTGTCGTCGTAGACCCGCAGCTCGCCACTTGAGGTGAGGGTCCACGCCTGGTTGGCCTGGCCATTGCAGTCGTAGATGTTGATGCCGGCACCGGCGGTCCGGACGTTGCCGACCACGTCCAGGCAACGACCGCTGGCCACACCGACGATCGTGGCTGGTGCCGCGGCGGCCGCCGGCACACCGACGGCCAGGCTCAGCAACGTCACCGCCGCCATCGCCGCCGGCAACAGCCGCCGTCGTGGGCGTAGTGGGCTTCTCCGCGCGGTGACTCGCATCCGTCCTCCAGGCTCAGGGCATCGACCGGCCGGACCAGACGACGAACCGCCCGACCACACCGAACGCACACATCGACCATCAAAGATGCGCTCGGCGTACATGTCAAACGATGTCCGTCGATCGGAGGCAAACCCACGGATCGGCGTACGGATCGCTCAACTACCCCGCAACGTCTCCCGGAGGTACCGACGGGCGTGATGGATCCGGGACTTCAGCGTGCCGATCGGGATGCCCAACTGCCCGGCGATCTCCTGATAGTCGAGCTGACACACGTCGCGGAGCACGAGGGCCGTCACCAGCTCCGGTCGGTGCGCCTCCAGCCGGTCCAGCGCGTCCAGCAGGTCGAGGCGCGATCCGGCGATGACGCTCGTCGTACGGGGGTCGGCCACCTCGACGGGCAGCAGCGCGCTGGGCCGCTCGGCCGATCGTCGCCGCAGTGACCGGTACGTCTGGCGGGCGCAGTTGGCGACCACGGTGTGCAACCAGGTGGAGAAGAGCGACCGCCCCTCGAACCGGTGGATGCGCCGGGCCACCTGCAACAACGCGTCCTGCGCCGCCTCCTCCGCGTCCTGCCGACAGGGCAGGAACCGCCCGCACTGCTCCAGCACCCGTGGACCGATCGCGGCCAGCAGCGCGTCGAGTGCGGCGCTGTCGCCGGCCGCCGCCCGCCTCGCCAGCTCCTCGGTGTCAGATTCCTTCGCCACCCGCGCTCCCCCGCTCGTGGGCGTCACCGGAGTCCCGGTGGCCGGATAATACGATCGTGTCCATCCCGCCGCAGGTTGGCCGGTACCGCATCGCACGCCCTGTCGGCGCCGGTGCGTTCGCCACCGTGTGGCTGGCGTACGACGACGAGCTGCACTCGCCGGTGGCCGTGAAGGTGCTCGCCGACAACTGGTCGCAGCGGGCCGACATCCGGGGGCGCTTCCGCCAGGAGGCCCGGTTCATGCGGCAGGTCGACTCCGATCATCTGGTCCGGGTGTTGGACATCGGTGAGCTGCCCGACGGCCGGCCGTACCTGGTGATGACGTACGCCGCTGGCGGCACGCTCGCCGACCGGCTGAGCGGCGGGCCGATGCCGGTGCGCTCGGCGCTGCGGATCGCCGCCGACATCGCCAGGGCGGTGGCGGTCCTGCACGACAACGGCGTGCTGCACCGCGACCTCAAACCCTCCAACGTGCTGTTCGACTCCACCCCGGCCGGTGACCGGGTGTTGGTCGCCGATCTGGGGCTGGCCAAGACGCTCGCGCACGCGTCCGGCTTCACAGTGGTCGCCGGCACGCCCGCCTACATGGCGCCCGAGCAGGGCGTCCCCGGCGGAGGGATCGACGTACGCGCCGACGTGTACGCGATCGGCGCGCTGACGCACCACATGTTGACCGGCTCGCCGCCCGGGCAGCCGGTGGCGGCGGCACCCTGCGCATCCGCCGCCGTCGAGCGCGCCGTCCGCCGGGCGATGCATCGCGATCCGGAGCGCCGCTGGCCCACCGCCGCCGCGTACGCCGGCGCGTTGGAGGGTCTGCTCGCCAGCCGGCAGCTGGCGGCCCGCCCGCCGCCGCGGCGCATCCGCCGGTTCCTCGCCGCCGTCGGCACCGTGACCGCGACGCTGGTCATGGCCGGATCCGCCACCGCCGCCACCGCGCCACTCGGCTGGGTCCGGGTGGGTGACACGACCGGCGCTGTCTCGGTGGCCGTTCCCGGCGGCTGGGCACGGCAACTGCGCGACGGCGGCTGGGACCCGATGGTGATCGGCCTCGCCGACGGGCGCCGCCCCGGCCTGCTCGTCGGAGCCGACCTCACCGAGTGGTCCGATGTCGACAGCGCGACACCGGGGGTCTTCGTGGGAGTGAGCCCCGGGCTGCGCGGAGCGGAGCAGCCGACGCTGCCCGATCACCGGGGGTGCACACCCGTCGCCGGCCGGGCGGTCACCGTCGCCGCGTTCAGTGGGACCGTCCGGCACTGGGCGCGATGCGGTGGCGCGCAGACGTCGTTCAGCGAGGTCACCCTGGTCGCGGCGGCCGGCACCTTCGGCGTGTACGTCCAGGTCAAGCAGACCGACGGCGTCGACCGCACCGACGAGATCCTCGGCACGCTGCGGGTGGACAGCTCGATGGTCGAACAACGCTAGTACCGTTCCCAGTTGCCGGCGAAGTCGACCATGCGCCACCGACGCGTCTCGGTACCACCGTCGAGCTTGCGGACGGTGGCCTGCACGGTCTCGCCCACGACTCGGTATGAGACGAACGTCATGACCCGGTCGCCGGACGGGCTGGAATTGTCACCCAGGATGATCGGCCGTGCGTACCGCTCCCTGCCGTCGTACGAGAGCTGGATCGGCACGAGGGCCTGCCGCCGTGCCGCGTCGGGGTTGCCCAGTTCGACGAGGACGAGCGCGTCCTCCGTCGACGGCGCGTTCGCCGGCTCCTCGCCGATGAATTCGGCATACACCGGCCGTGCGCCGTTCGGCAGGATCCGGCACGGGATGTCGAGGCCGTTGGACCCGTTGCGGAACACCACGGAGTCGTCGGACTCACCGCAGAACTTCAAACCGCGGATGACCGCGTTGGGCCAGTTGGTCCGCCTGATCTCGCTCACCGGAGCGGCCGGTCGGGAGGTGCGGGTGCTCGGGGCGCCCGGGGTGGCGCTGCGGGTGGCCGGAGTACTCGGGCCGGCGCTGCCGGTCGCCGGAGCGCTCGACGCCGACGGGCTCGCGCTGGCGGACGGAGAGCCGGCGGGCCCGGCGTCGCCGCCGACCCGTTTCACCGGTGACGTGCAACCGGCGACGAACGTAAGGGTGAGCATCGCACCGACGAGCAGGTTGCCGCGCATGGGTGGTCCTTCCTCCGCGGGGTCTGTCACAGGGTTTGATGCACCGGTACGGGCGGTGGTTCACGCGACCGGGGCGGCACCTCTGCCCACCATCGGTGCACCCGCCCCTCCTCCTCAAGTCGTAAGCGCATTGCCGTCTCACGCCAGATGGCTCGGGGCGATCACTCGAACAGGCTTGTCCCAAGGCATCGGGTGACGCCGTACGGACCTGCTCCGGACACCCGTTCGCCAGGAAAGGCACTGGCAGACGATGCGCTCTCTTCCGCTTCACGCACCCGGTTCACCCCGAACCGCCCGGCCTCTCGTCCGACTCGGCGCGGTGCTGGCGACCGCTGTCGTCATCGCCGTGGGCGCCGCCGGCTGCGGCGCGCCGCAGCACAACCCCGCACCGCCCATCGATGCTCCGGCGGCACCCGCCGCAGCGAGCGGGGTGGGTTCGGCCCTGACCGACACCGACGTCAACGCCTGGCTCGACGGCCTGCTCCCGGCCGCGCTCGACCGTACCGACATCGCGGGAGCCACTGTCGCCGTCGTGGACGACGGCAAGATCCTCACAACCCGCGGGTACGGGTACGCCGACACCGGCGCCAGCGGGAACGCGGCCGTACCTGTCGACCCGGACCGGCATCTGTTCCGGATGGGATCGGTGTCGAAGCTCGTCACCGCCACCGCGGTGCTGCAACTCGTGCAGGACGGGAAGCTCGACCTCGACACCGATGTCAAGACGTACCTCGATTTCGAACTGCCGCTGCGCTACGAACGGGCCGTCACAGTGCGGCACCTGCTCACGCACACCGCCGGCTTCGAGGAGCGGATCGCCGGCCTCATCGGCACCGACGGCGGCGACCTCAACCTGCGCAGGTCCCTGATGACCGACCCACCGGAGCAGATCTACCAGCCGGGCACCGTCCCCGCGTACTCCAACTACAGCAACGCGCTCGCCGGCTACATCGTCGAACGCGTCAGCGGGACGCGCTTCGAGGAGTACGTCCAACGCAATGTCCTGGACCGCGCGGGCATGCCGTCGTCGACCTTCGAGCAGCCCCTCCCGGCGGCGCTGCGCGACCGGATGTCCAACGGGTACGACACCTCCACCGGGCCCGCCGCGCCGTTCGAGATCGTCGGTACGCCCCCGCCCGGTGCGCTGAGCGCCCCGGCGACGGACATGGCACGATTCATGCTCGCCCAACTCGGCGAGCCGGTGGGCTTCGCGCCCCTGCTGGACCAACCGACCCGCGCGCTGATGCAGCGGCCGGCACTGGACGCGACGTCGTTGGGCACGCTGGCCGACGGGCCCCGGATGACCCTCGGATTCTTCGCCGAGGACCGCAACGGCCACCGGATCCTCGGCCACGGCGGCGACACCAAGTACTTCCACTCCCACCTTCAGATCTACCCCGACGACCGGGCCGGCATCTTCCTGTCGCTCAACAGCAACGGCTCCGGCGCCCTCGACAGCCACGAGCTTCGCGAGTCGATCGTGAACGGCTTCGCCGACCGCTACTTCCCCGCCCGCGACGACCAGCCGACCGCTGGCGTGGACCCGGCGACCACCGCCAAGCACGCCGCGCTGGCCGCGGGCACGTACGAGTCCTCGCGAGCGATTGGCAGCAACTTCCTGACGGCGATCGGTCTGGTCGGTCGGACCACTGTCAGCGTCGCCGACGGTGACCGGTTGCTGGTGGAGCCGGGCCCGCTGTCGGACTCCCCCGCCCTCTACGAGGAGGTGGCGCCCTGGGTCTGGCGCGAGGTCGGCGGGCAGCGCACGATCGCCATGCGGGCGACCGACGACCGGGTCGAGGCGATCAGTTTCGACTCCGCGTTCGCGTTGCTGCCCGTCGAACCGGCCCGCGCATCCATGGTGGCCGTTCCGGTGCTGGCCCTGTCCACCGCCGTGCTGCTGCTCGCCGTCCTGTCGTGGCCGGTCGGCGCGATCGTCCGCCGTCGGCTGGGCCGTGCTCCCCGGGAGCGGGCGGGGCGCACCGCGCGGATCCTGAGCCGCCTCGCCGTCGCCGGCACGCTGCTCGCGTTCGCCGGCTGGGTGCTGAGCATCGGCAGCATCATGAGCCTGCAGGACGTTCCCGGGCCCGCCCTGCGCACCATTCAGGTGCTGCAACTGGTCGGTCTGCTCGGAGTACTGCCCGCCGCGGTCCGGCTGGTCGACGACGTGCGACGCCACCTCGGCTGGCGGCGGATCACCGCCAGCGGCCTGATCCTGTTCGCTCTCGCCGGCGCGGGCTGGTTCGCCGTGGAGTTCCACCTGCTCGCGCCTAGCATCTCCTACTGACCCGCCGACCCGGGACGATCCGGAGCAAGGATGCGCACCCCATGAGGGACCACGCCGACACCGAACCCGGCACACCGCGACTGACGAAGTGGCTCGACGGACGGCTCACCCGGTTCGGGGTGACCGGGGTGTTCCCACGGGACTGCCTGCTGGCCGCGGTGCTGACCGTCCTGACGTTCGTACTGCTCACCGCGCTGTTCTGGTTCGTGGCACCGGAGGACGGGGTGTCGTTCGACCCGGCGCGGGCCTGGCTGCTCGTCGCCATCTGCTGCGCGCAGGCGATGCTGCTGTGCCTGCGTCGGGTCCGGCCACTGCTCTGCCTCGCACTCGTCGTCGGCCTCCAACTGCCCATCATCGGCTTCTCCCTGCCCGAGGCGACCATCCGGGGCCTCGCACCGTTCGTCGTGGCGTACACCGTCGGGTCGTTGCTGCCGGTTCGGCGTGCACTGCTGGCCGTCAGCGCGGTCGTGGTGGTGGAGTCGATCGGGGCGGCCGTCGTGGTCACCCCGGATCTGCTGACTGCCATTGCGTACGTCTCGGCGAGCGCCCTGACCTACGCCGGCGCGACCTTCGTCGGCGGCTACGTGGCCACCTACCGGCGCTACGTCGAGTTGGTCCGGGTGCGGGCGGATGAGGCGATCCGGGAGCAGCGCACGAAGGTCCAGGCGGCGATCGGCGCGGAGCGCTCCCGGATGGCCCGGGAGTTGCACGACGTTGCGGCGCACCACCTCTCCGGCATGGTCGTTCAGGCGGCGGCGGTCGAGCGGCTGATCGACCGGGACCCGGCGGCCGCGAAGGCCGGCGTGGCCTGGATTCGCAGCCAGGGCAAGGAGACCCTGGACAACCTGCGGCTGGTCGTCGGTGTGCTGCGCGGCAGGCCCGGGCACGAGGGCGGCGACGGCGCCGCCCCGGTTCCGGGGCTGGGCATGCTCGACGATCTCGTCCGCACCGCAGGCAACCTCGCCGGCCCGGTGGAGTTCGTCCGGGAGGGCGAGCAGCGCGAGGTGCCGCCGATCGCCGACGTGGCGCTCTACCGGATAGCGCAGGAGTCGCTCAGCAACGCCCGCCAGCACGCCCCGGGCGCTGCGGCGCGGGTGGTGCTCCGCTTCGAGCCCCGCTCGGTGTCGCTGGAGGTGGTGAACGAACCCGCCGCGACGCGACGCGTACCGGCGGCACGGACCGGTGGCGTCGGCCTGGTGGGCATGCGTGAGCGCGCCCAGCTGATCGGGGCGACGTTCACCGCCGGCCCGACGGCGGCCGGTGGCTGGTCGGTCGCCGCGACACTCCCGACGAACGGCCCCGCCGCATCGCGGCCGAAGGAAGAGGCACCAGCATGATCAGAGTGATGCTCGTCGACGACCAGGCGGTCGTCCGCGCCGGCTTCCGCGTCATCCTCGAGCAGGCCGGCGAGATCGAGGTCGTGGCGGAGGCGTCGAACGGGTCCGCCGCCGTCGAGCTGGCCCGCCGGCTGCAACCGGACGTCATCTGCATGGACGTCCGGATGCCGCACGGCGACGGGCTCACCGCGACCCGGCAGATCGTCGCCGAGGCGACCGGGACGCCACCGGCGGTGCTGGTCGTGACGACCTTCGACCTCGACGAGTACGTCTTCGGCGCGTTGGAGTCCGGTGCCAGCGGGTTCATCCTCAAGGACTGTGAGCCCGAGGAGCTGATCGAGGCGATCCGCCGCCTGGCGAGCGGGTACGGGCTCGTCGACCAGGCCGTCACCCGTCGGGTGATCTCGGAGTTCGCCAGGCGTACGCCCGCTCCCCGCTCGGACGCGGCGGCGGCGCACCAGCTGACCGCGCGGGAGACCGAGATCGTGGAGCTGCTCGCGCAGGGCCTGTCGAACGTCGAGATCGCCGAGCAGCTCTTCATCGAGACCAGCACTGTCAAGTCGCACCTCGGTCGCGCCATGGCGAAGATCGGCGCACGAGATCGGCTACAGACCGTCGTGTGGGCGTACCAGAACGGGGTGGTCCACCGCTGACAGAGACCTGATCCCCTGCCTGGCGGCGTGGGTCCACCCCTGGTCGAGAGTGGACATTGCCGGAGTACGATCCCGGGCGTACCGCTGTGGTGACCTCCAGCTGACGACCCCTCGATAGGAGCCAGGCATGGCCGGCCCGGACCCCGAACTCGCTGCGAAGCTTCAGCCCGACGTGCCGCACGCGGCGCGGATCTGGAACTACTGGATGGGCGGTAAGGACAACTTCCAGTCCGATCGGGCGGCCGGCGACGCTGTCGCCGAGGTCTACCCGGAGATCGTCCTCATGGCGCAGCAGTCGCGCGTGTTCCTGGTGCGGGCCGTGCGTCACCTCGCGGCCGAGGCGGGCATCCGGCAGTTCCTGGACATCGGCACCGGCCTGCCCACCATGCAGAACACGCACGCGGTCGCCCAGGGCGTCGCGCCCGACTCGCGGATCGTCTACGTGGACAACGACCCGATGGTGCTGGTGCACGCGCGGGCACTGCTGGCCAGCACGACGTCGGAGGGTGTCACCACCTACGTCCCGGCCGACTACCACGACCCGGAGAAGATCCTCGCCGAGGCGGCGCAGACGCTCGATTTCGACCAGCCCATCGCCGTGATGTACATGGGCGTGATGGGCTACGAGCCCGACCTTGACGTGGTGCGCTCGATCGTCGGGCGCACGATGGACGCGGTGCCGTCCGGCTCACACCTGGTGCTCTGGGACGGCACCAACACCAGCCCGGCGGTGGTCTCGGGTGCCGAGCGGCTGGCGCAGAGCGGCGGAGTTCCGTACATCCTGCGCAGCCCGGAGGACCTCGCGAGTTGCTTCGACGGGCTGGTGATGGTGGAGCCGGGCCTGGTGCCGATCCCGCTGTGGCGACCGGAGGATCCCGACGCCGTCGGGATCGACGCCTACGGCGCGGTGGCCCGCAAGCCCTGAGCGACACGACGTCCGCCCCGCTCCCGCCGTCGCGCCGGAGCGGGGCGGACGCCGTTCACCGCGCGCACGTCAGGGTCAGGCCGTCCGGCACCGCGCTGGTCGTCACGAGCAGACCGAACGTGGTGGCCCCGTCCAGCGCCAGCGTCCCGTTGTAGGAGGCGTTGCGAACGGTGACGTCGGAGCCGGTCGACTCGGCCACCCCACCCCAGGCCGTGTGGACCTGCTCGTCACCGGACCACTGCCAGGAGACGCGCCACTGGTCCAGCGGAAGCGTCCCGGTGTTGCGGACCGTTACCGTCGCGACGAAGCCGCTGCCCCAGCGGGCGTCGATCGTGGCCGTCGCGCGGCACGAGGTCAGCGAGGCGGTCCGGGCCGAGGCGATCACGTACGGGTCCCGTCGGCCCTCGGCGTCGGTGAACCGGTACCAGTACTCCGTGTCGGGCGTGAGCCGATCAATGGTCACCGAGCCGTTGCGCTCCGGCCCGGAGACACCCTCGGCGACTGCGGCCCGCCACTGTTGGGCGTCCTCACGGCTGGTGAAGAGGCTGACGGTCATCGGCGGGTCGTAGCCGCAGGGTGGGCGGAAGAAGATGACGTACGAGATGGTCAGGCTCGTGGTGGTGGCCCCGGTCACGCTGGCGCTGATCGGTAGCGCTGGTGGGCAGGCCGGCGTCGGTGTCGCTGACGGCGTCGGTGTGGACGATGGCGTCGGCGTGGGTGTCGCTTCGGCGGCGGTGGTCGTTCCGGTCCAGGCGGCCAGCGCCATGGTCGTGACAGCGAGGAACATGCGAAGCATCGGAACCTCCGTAGTCAGCGGGCACCGATGACCGAGGTGGTAGCCGGTGCCGCGCTCGGGTTTCCGGTCGCCGACGAGGCTGCCCGGCACGGGTGACATGGTCACCTCGCGCGCCCCCGCGGACCGGAGAAGATCTGGTGCGCGCTGGCTCCCCGAGCACGACCGAACCACAGCATGACAGCCAGTGAGCATCGATACAAGACGATCCCGATGCCGTCGAACATCGTCCGCCTTCTCGTCGCCGCAGGGACACCCACTGGGTGCCCGAACCCCGGACAATCCATTGTGGTCTATTCATTCGGGACACGGGAGCACACCATGCTCGACGCAGGCAGCACAACCCGGCGACCCCGGGGATTGAGGGCACTGATCGCGGCAGGCGCGGCGGCGGTGCTGGCGGCCGCCGCGCTGGCCGCGCCAAGCCCCGCCGACGCCGCCGTCAGCCGGGCCGAGCTGGCCCTCCGCTGGGCGCCCATCCACTACCAGGACGTCGATGCCACCGGCAGCCACGCCCTGAGCGGTCAGTCGGACTACCTCACCCCTGTCGACTTCGACGGCAACCTGGACGGACGCGACAACTGGGAGCGGGCTGGCCAGGCAGGCACCGCACTCGCCGCGCACGTGTACTACTCCGTCGTGGAGACGAACACCCACTGGTACATCACGTACTTCTTCTTCCACCCCCGCGACTGGACCGACCACCCGTTCTTCGAGACCGAACACGAGAACGACGGTGAGGGCGCGCTGTTCGCGATCGAGCGCGACGGCTCCACGTACGGCGTTCTCCGCTCGGCTGTCACGGTCGCGCACAGTGACTTCTTCTCCTACACCCCGGCCGGCAGCACCTGGACCAGCGGCGGGGAGAGCATCGATGGCACCCTGCGGTTCCAGGCGTCACCGCACGACACGTTCCAGCACCCGGTCACGGCGCAGGAGGCACAGGGCCACGGCCTCAAGGCACACCCGCAGTACGACATCAACGGCGACGGCCTGGTCTACTACCCGTCGACCGTCGCCGAGACGCCGAGCAGCAGCAACGACCGCGACGTGCGGTATCAGCTGATCGACATCTTCGCCGCCGGCGGCCTGTGGGCGCAGCGGTCCAACGCGAGCCTCTTCGCCAGCCTGGGCACGTTCGCCGGTGACACGTCCGGCGACTGCGGCGTCGGCACCTGGAGCTGTTCGACCAACTCGGCCAACGCGCCCTGGGGCCGGGACGACGGCAACGACGCCCCCGCGCGTGGCGAGATCGCCAGCGACCCGGCGAAACTGTCGGCCGCGTACTTCACAGTGCCGGCCGGTCTGGCGCGCACCTACAGCTACAACCCGTACGCCGGCGCGGCGGCGGCGCTCGCCGAGGCGGCGAGGACGGCTCCGCCGACCGTCGACTGATCTCTTCGTCTCCCCGGCGTCGGACCGTCCTGGCCCGTCACCGGGGAGACGAACCGACCCGCACCCGGTCGCTCTCGTTGTCGGAGAGGAAGGACGCCAGCTCCTGCCCCTGCTCGGTCACGGCAGCCTGGTCCGCTCGGGAGAAGCCGCGGAGTGGGTTGACGGTCACCGTGCCCGAGTCGACGCTCCAGGTCGCCGCGACCCGGCCGTCGACGAGCACCACGCGCTCGCCGGCCACCGAGAGGAGACGGTGTGCGTCGTCGATGATCCGGCTGCGGTCGTCATAGCCGAGGATCGCGTTGTCGAACGCCGGCAGGAACCGCACCGGGGCGGGTGTCTCCGGATCGGGGCGCGGCGCGTCGGGGAGGTCGATCAGCTTCCGGCCACGCTCGTCGCGGAAGGTCACCAACTCGTCCCGCATGGCGGTCACCGCGGCGGGCAGCCCGGCGAGGCCGCACCAGGCCCGCAGGTCGGCCGTGGCCGCCGGGCCGAACGCGGCCAGGTAGCGGCGTACGAGCAGTTGGCCGACCGGGTCGGCGCCCGCCGTGGTCGGCGGGGCGATCTCCCGGCCGAGCCACGCGGAGAGCAGGACGTAGCGCGCGCCCCCCTTCGCCCGCCACAGCCCGCGGCGGGAGCTGGGTCATCGCAAGCAGCGCGACCGCCATCTCGCCCAGCACCCGTGGGCCCGGCGACGGCCAACGCTCGACGAGCGCCCGCCCGATCTCGGGCATCGAGCGGGGCTCACCGTCGGCCACCACCGCCCGCGCGGCAGCGGCGAGGTCGTCGAGGTCCACCCCGTCGAGCTCGCCGCGGTAGACCCCGAGCACGCGTTGGCGCAGCATGGCGTCGTGACGGGGTCGCCAGGCCACGGCGTCGTCGGCGACGAGCAGGTGGACGGTGCGGCGCATGAGGTGGGTACGCACCACGTGTCGCTGGGTCAGCAGGGTCGAGAGCACCGTCGGGTCGAACGCGCGCAGCCGCGACCACAACCCGATGAACGGCTCCTGCGGCTCCTGGGCCTGTAGGCCACCGAGGTGGGCGACCGCGTCGAGCGCCGGCAGGTCGGCGCGGTCGAGCAGCAACTGCCGGGCGAGCGTCGCGCGGTTGAGCGCCCGGGTGTCGAGAACGGTCATCCGGTCCCTTCGGTCGACCTCATTGTCCGACCCGGGCCGACAGTCCGGGTGCCCGGCGTCCCGGGTACGCGAATTCGCCCCGTCCGGCGGCACCGGGCGGGGCGAATTCGCGCGGGGGCACCGATCAGTGCCTGCCCACGAAGATCCCGATGCCGTTGGCAACCAGACGCTCCGTACCGTCGGAGGGACTGTTGCGGGCGGTGGCCGCGGTCTGGCCCGGCTCGCGGACGGCGACAGTGCTCGACCCGCCGCCGTCGAGGTTCACGGCGGCGTCCGCGCCGAGCGAGCGCATCAGGTCGGCCAGTTCGGCGATCGTGAACCCGGCGCTGGCCGGGGCGCGGCCGGCCAGCGCGACCAGGTACACGGTTCGACCGTCGGGGCTGACACCGGCCGCGCTGCGTACCGCGGCGGTCTTGGTGTCCAGACCGGCCAGCGGCGCACCGTCGCGCAGGATCGGCGCGCCACCGACCGCGAAGGTCAGCTTCGGCTTGCCGGCGGAGACGAGCTTCTCGCGCACCTGCACCCGGTCACCGACGGCGAGGTCGTCGAGCGCGTCCGCGCCGCCCTCCCGGCCGACCAGCACCTGGGTGTCGGCCGGGATCGCGCCCGCACCGGGCGTCGGGCCGACCGCTGTCACCACACCGTCGCGTACGGTCACCTCGTAGGTGTGGGTGCTGCACGGGTCGCTACGGCTCGTGTCGGTGCCGCAGGTGGACCGGACCCGGGAGGCGGTCCCCCAGTCGGCGGTGAACAGGCCGACGCCGTCGACCGGGAGCGCGTACTGGTTGAGGCCGCCCAGCGCGATCGTGCCCTTCGCGCTGCGTACCTCGCCGTCCAGGCTCAGGGTGTCGACGCGCGCCTTGCCGTTCACGCCGACGCCGAACACGTCCCGGGTCGAGGTGCCCGGGGCCAGGCCGGGGCCGAATCGCTGCGCGGTCGGCACCGCGAACTTCAACTCCTCGCCGTCGGCGATCTCCGGACCGGACGACGAGTAGGTCGGGGTGACGCCGGCGTGCGTCTCACTGTTGTTGAAGAAGTCGCCGTTGACGGCGGCGATGGCACCCTGCTCGTTCGTCATCGCCGAGACGACAGAGCGCTGCGCCACCGCGTCGGGGTGCAGCAGGTCGAGGGAGACCTTGTTCTTCCTCAGGTCGGCGGTGAGCAGGTAACCGACGGTGACGCCCCGGGGCGTGCTCACCTGGAACGAGCCGTACGTGACCCCGGGGGCGAGCTGCGCGGTCGAGGTGATGGTGATCGGGGTGCCCGTCGCGGGTACCGTGGCGGTCGCGGCATGGGCGACGCCGGCCGGCGTGACGAGCGCGGTGAGTCCCGCCGCGAGCAGCAGCGCCAGACGTGGGCGTACGAGGTGCGGTGCCCTCATTGCCGCTCCTTTCCTGGTGCGTTCCTGGCCTGGGCCGGGATGGTCGAGCCGGGCGGCGGTTGACCGGACCGGCGATGATCTTCCTGGTCAGCCGATCACCCGGGGGTGAACACGGGAGGCTGCGGACGTGAACCGCCCGCACCGTCTTGATCAACTGCCGGAGCGGCCGGGACGAGCCGACGGAGGCGGGCTCGGTCCCCGGGGGGTGCCAAAAAGTTTTGTGCACTTCCTACAACTGAGGGACGGTGGGTTCGGTGGTTGCGCCATAGCGCTGGCCGCCGCCACGCGGAAAGGTGATCACTGCTGGGAGCCGTCGTCTCCCGGCACGCAGGTCGAGGTCTAGCTAAGGGGTTCTTCGGGTGTTCAACCGTGTCGCCATCGTCAACCGTGGTGAAGCCGCCATGCGGCTCATCCACGCGGTCCGCGAGCTGGCCGCGGAGACCGGCATCCAGCTCGAAACCGTGGCTCTCTACACCGATGTCGACCGCAACGCCACGTTCGTCCGCGAAGCGGACATCGCCTACGACCTCGGCCCGGCCTCCGCTCGCCCGTACCTCAACCTGGCCGTGCTGGAGCGGGCCCTGACCGAGACCGGGGCCGACGCCGCGTGGGTCGGCTGGGGCTTCGTCGCCGAGGATCCGGCGTTCGCTGAGCTGTGCGAGAAGATCGGCGTCACGTTCGTCGGGCCGAGCGCGGACGCCATGCGCCAGCTCGGCGACAAGATCGGCTCGAAGCTGATCGCCGAGAAGGTCGGCGTGCCGGTCGCGCCGTGGAGCCGCGGTGCCGTCGAGACCCTCGCCGCCGCCACGGCTTCGGCGGCCGAGGTCGGCTACCCGCTGATGCTGAAGGCGACCGCCGGCGGCGGCGGGCGCGGCATCCGCGTGGTCAGGAACGAGGCCGAGCTGGTCGACGCGTACGAGCGCACCAGCCAGGAGGCGGCCCGGGCGTTCGGCAGCGGCATCGTGTTCCTGGAGCGCCTGGTCACCGGGGCTCGGCACGTCGAGGTCCAGGTGATCGCCGACGGGCAGGGCACCGCGTGGGCGCTCGGCGTCCGCGACTGCTCGGTGCAACGACGCAACCAGAAGGTCATCGAGGAGTCGGCGTCGCCGGTGCTCGACCCGGCGCAGGCTGCCGAGCTGAAGACGTCGGCCGAGCGGCTGGCCATTGCTGTCGGTTACCGAGGCGCGGCGACCGTCGAGTTCCTCTACCACCCCGGGGACCGGTTGTTCGCGTTCCTCGAGGTCAACACCCGCCTCCAGGTCGAGCACCCGATCACCGAGCTGACCACCGGGTTCGACCTGGTCAAGGCGCAGCTGCACGTCGCATCCGGCGGGCGACTCGAAGGTGCGCCGCCGGCCGAGCGGGGGCACGCCATCGAGGCGCGGCTCAACGCCGAGGACCCCGACCGCGACTTCGCCCCGTCCCCCGGCCGCATCGCCCGGCTGGACCTGCCCAGCGGCCCCGGCATCCGGGTGGACACCGGCGTCAGCGAGGGCGACACCATCCCGGCCGACTTCGACTCGATGATCGCGAAGATCATCGCGTACGGCCGTGACCGCGACGAGGCGCTCGGCAGGCTGCGCCGGGCGATGGCGAACACCACGGTGATCATCGAGGGTGGGGCGACGAACAAGAGCTTCGTGCTCGACCTGCTCGACCAGCCCGAGGTGATCGACGCCAGCGCGGACACCGGCTGGATCGACCGCGTCCGCGGCGAGGGCCGCCTCGTCACGCACCGCCACTCCGCTGTCGCCCTGGCCGCCGCCGCCATCGAGGCGTACGAGGAGGAGGAGCGCGTCGAGCGGCAGCGGCTGCTGTCGACGGCGGCCGGCGGGCGCCCGCAGGTGCAGCACGCCAGCGGCCGACCGTTGGACCTCAAGCTGCGCGGCGTCGCTTACCGCACCCGGGTGGCGCGGGTAGGCGCGCACCGGTTCCGGGTCGGCATCGAGACCGGCCCCATCGTGCGCACCGCCGACGTCGAGCTCGACCGCTTCGACCGGCACACCGGTCAGATCGTCGTCAACGGCATCCGCTACCGCCTGCTCACCGGCACGTACGGGCCGACCCACCTGGTCGAGGTGGACGGCGTGACGCACCGGGTCAGCCGGGACGAGGGTGGCGTCCTGCGCTCCCCGATGCCCGCGCTGGTCGTCGCCACGCCGCTGGAGGTCGGCGCGGAGGTCGAGGCGGGCGCGCCGGTGCTGGTGCTGGAAGCGATGAAGATGGAGACGGTGCTGCGGGCGCCGTTCAAGGCGCGGCTCAAGGAGTGCGCCGTGTCGGTGGGCAGCCAGGTGGAGGCCGGTGCGCCGCTGCTGCGCCTGGAGCCGCTCGCGGACGACGCCGAGGAGACCGCTGACGACCCGAGCACCGAAACCGTCGAACTGGACCTGCCCACCGCCACCGCGGACATCCCGGCGGACGAGCGCAGCAGGCGCGGCCAGGAGGACCTGCGGGGTCTACTGCTCGGCTTCGACGTCGACCCGCACGACGACCGTCGGGTGCTCGACGATTACCTCACCGCACGGCGGGCGGCCACCGAAGCCGGTCAGCGGCCCCTGGCCGCCGAACTCGACCTCATCGAGGTGTTCGCCGATCTCGCCGAACTGAGCCGCAACCGGCCGACGGGCGAGGACGGCGGCGCCGCGCACGTGCACAGCGCCCGGGAGTACTTCCACACCTACCTGCAGAGCCTCGACGTCGAGCGGGCCGGGCTGCCGGACGCCTTCCAGACCAGACTCGGCAAGGCGCTCGGCCGGTACGGCGTCACCGACCTGGACCGCACCCCCGCCCTCGAAGCCGCCGTCTTCCGGATCTTCCTCGCCCAGCAGCGCGCCTCCGCGGACGCGCAGGTCATCACGGCGCTGCTGCGCGCGTGGCTGCGGGAGACCCCGCCGGACGAGACGCTGCGCGAACCGGCCGGCCTCGCGCTGGAGCGGCTGATCGCCGCGACGCAGGTCCGCTTCCCCGTGGTCGCGGACCTCGCCCGCGGCGTGGTGTTCGCCTGGTTCGCCCAGCCGCTGCTGCGCCGCAACCGCGCCCGCGTCTACGCCGAGGTCCGTGGGCACCTGCGGCACCTCGACGCGCACCCGGACGCACCGGACCGCGCCGAGCGCATCGCCGAGATGGTGCGCAGCACCGAGCCGCTGGTCCGGCTGCTCGGCCAGCGGCTCGTCCGCGACCACCTCGACAACGCGGTCATGTTGGAGGTGCTGACCCGGCGGTACTACGGCAACCGGTCGCTCACCAGCGTGCTCACCCGCGAGGTCGCGGGCTGCACGTTCGTGGTCGCCGAACGCGCCGACTCCAGCGTGGTCTCCGCCGCGGTCAGCTTCGACGCGCTGGGCAGCGCCCTGCGCGGGTTGGCCGAGCTGGCCACCGGCGAGGACGCCGTCGACGCCGACATCTACCTCGGCTGGGAAAACCAGCCGGAGGACTTCGACGCGATGGCGGCCGCACTGGCCGAGGTCATCGCCACGCACCCGCTGCCGCCCCAGGTCCGTCGGGTCACCACCACCGTCGCGGGTCGCGGAGGGGCGGTGATGCACCACCACTTCACCTTCCGCCCGTCGGGCGCCCAGTTGACCGAGGACCGGCTGATCCGTGGGCTGCACCCGTACATCGCGCAGCGGATGCAGCTGGAGCGGCTCCACAAGTTCGACCTGACCCGGCTGCCGTCGTCGGACGAGGAGGTCTACCTCTTCCAGTGCGTGGCCCGGGAGAACCGCGCCGACGAGCGCCTCGTCGCGTTCGCGCAGGTGCGTGACCTGACCGAGCTTCGCGAGCAGGACGGCCGCCTGGTCGCGCTGCCCACGACCGAGGACGCCATCGCCGCCTGCCTCGACTCGATCCGCCGCGCCCAGTCGCGGCGGCCGTCAAAGACGCGCTTCAACACCAACCGCATCGTGGTCTACGTGTGGCCGCCGAGCGAGCTGACCCGCGAGGAGATGGAGATGATCGCCGGGCGGGTCCGCCCGACGACAGCGGGCGCCGGCCTGGAGGAGATCCTGTTCATCGCGCGCCAGCGCGACCGCCGGACCGGCGAGCTGACCAAGATCGCCGTACGGATCTCGTTCGACGCCGCTGGCGGCGCCGAACTGGCCGTCGGGGAGCCGCCGGTCGAGCCGATCGAGCCGCTCGACGAGTACCGGCTCAAGGTGCTGCGGGCCAGCAGCCGCAACACCGTGTACCCGTACGAGCTGACCGGTCGGCTCGGCGACTTCGTCGAGCACGACCTCGACGACGACCACGCCGCGCAGGATGGACGGTGCTCGTCTCCGCCCAAAACCGGCTCCGACTGCGCTCCGTCGCTAGTACCGGTGGACCGGCCGAAGGGGCGCAACAGCGCCGCCATCGTCGCCGGGGTGGTCACCACGCCGACCGAGCGCTACCCCCAGGGTGTCACCCGGGTGGTGCTGCTCGGCGACCCGACGAAGTCGCTGGGCGCCCTGTCCGAGCCGGAGTGCCGGCGCGTGATCGCCGCACTGGACCTGGCCGAGCGAATGCAGGTGCCGCTGGAGTGGTGGGCGCTGTCCGCCGGGGCCCGGATCTCGATGACCTCCGGTACGGAGAACATGGACTGGGTGGCCGCCGCGCTCAAGCGGATCGTCGAGTTCACCCAGGCCGGCGGTGAGATCAACATCGTGGTCGCGGGCATCAACGTCGGCGCGCAGCCGTACTGGAACGCCGAGGCGACGATGCTCATGCACACCAAGGGCATCCTGGTGATGACGCCCGACTCGGCGATGGTGCTCACCGGCAAGCAGTCGCTCGACTTCTCCGGTGGTGTGTCGGCCGAGGACAACTTCGGCATCGGCGGCTACGACCGGGTGATGGGGCCGAACGGGCAGGCGCAGTACTGGGCGCCGAACCTGACGGCCGCACGGGACGTGGTGATGGCGCACTACGACCACACGTACGTCGCGCCCGGCGAGGACGCGCCCCGGCGGGCGGTCACCACCGACCCGGCCGACCGCGACATCTCCGACTTCCCGCACGACGTGGCGGGCAGCGCCTTCGCCACCGTCGGGGAGATCTTCTCCGTCGAGTCCAACCCGGACCGCAAGAAGCCGTTCGACATCCGTACGGTGATGCGGGCCCTCTCCGACCAGGACCACCCGGTGCTGGAGCGTTGGGCCGGCATGGCGGACGCGGACACCGCTGTCGTGCAGGACGTCCACCTCGGTGGCATCCCGGTCTGCCTGCTCGGCATCGAGTCCCGGTCGGTGCCCCGGCACGGCTTCCCGCCCACCGACGGTCCGGACACCTACACGGCGGGCACGCTGTTCCCCCGCTCGTCGAAGAAGGCCGCGCGGGCGATCAACGCGGCCAGCGGCAACCGGCCGCTCGTCGTGCTGGCGAACCTGTCCGGCTTCGACGGCTCACCGGAGTCGATGCGCAAGCTGCAACTGGAGTACGGCGCCGAGATCGGCCGGGCGATCGTGAACTTCCGGGGGCCCATCGTCTTCTGCGTGATCTCGCGCTACCACGGCGGTGCGTTCGTGGTGTTCTCGAAGGCGCTGAACCCGAACATGACGGTGCTGGCGCTGGAGGGCTCGTTCGCCTCGGTGCTCGGTGGCGCACCCGCCGCCGCTGTGGTGTTCTCCGCCGACGTCAACGCCCGTACGGCGGCCGACGCGCGGGTGCGGGACCTGGAGGCCCGCACCGCCGCCTCGGCCGGCACCGAACGCGCCGCGCTGACCGCGGAACTCGACGAGCTGCGCTCGTCGGTGCGCGCGGAGAAACTCAGCGAGGTGGCCGCGGAGTTCGACAGGGTGCACAACATCCACCGGGCTGTCGAGGTCGGCTCGGTGGACGCCGTCATCCGCGCCGCCGAGCTGCGTCCGCGCATCATCGAGACCATCGAGGCCCGTCTGGGGTAGAGCGGCCGGAACGCCCGTACCACGTCAGCACCACCGGTCGTCGACCGGTGGTGCTGACCATATGGCGGTCTAGCTGAGCGCTGCGTTCAGCGCGACGGCGACGGCGAGCCAGACAATGACCGTGCCGATACCGACGCCGAGCATGGCGAGCGCCTTGACGGCGGGTGTCATCCGGGTGTGGGCGACCGTCAGGTTCGCCCAGACGCCCAACACCCCGACGAGCGCGCCCAGGATGCCACCGACGGTGAACAGCAGGATCGGCAGCAGAACCAGGATGCGCAGGAAGATCGGCATGGGGGGCCCGGTCCGGTGCTGCACACCGTTGACCTCCACTGTCGGGTAAGGGTCGGCGAGAACGCTGCGTACCGTGGCCTGGACGACACCACCGTCCACAGTCGGCAATGCGTAGCGTCTGCCCGTCCTGGGGGCCGGCACTCCGCCGACGGTGACGGCAGGGTGGCCAAAGAATGCCTTGGTGGCGATGACGATCGGGCCAGCTACGCCGGCGATGTTGAGCGGTTCGGTGTTCACCGGCGTGATCTTAGGAAGCCGGGTACGCCCCGTCCATCCCGCTGACCGAGCGGGGGGTGCCGCCCGCAGCCCTCGGGTCAGGTGGCGTGTCGTAGCAGCTCGTGGATGAGCGAGACGACCTCGTCGGGGGCACACTCACGGCGGCAGCATCCACCCTCAGCCGGTTCGTCGCCCGTGGCCCGGGTCGGTGTCAGCCTGCCAGGCGGCGACGAGGTCCTCGCGCGCCCGGGCGACCCGGGAACGGATCGTGCCGACGGGGCACTGGCAGACGTCCGCCGCGTCGGCGTAGGACAGGCCGAGGACCTGGGTGGCGACGAACGCCTCGCGGCGCTCCGGGGTCAGTCCGGCGATCAACTGGTGCAGGGTCACGCCCTCGTCGGCACCGGCGGTGATCGCACCGGCGGCCTCGGCCGCCGCCTGCCAGTCCGGCACCGACGCCATCCTCGGCCGGGCCACCGCCGTCCGGACGTGGTCCACGGCAACGCGCCGGGCGATGGTGAACACCCAGGTACGGGCCGACGAGCGGCCGGCGAAGCCGGGCAGGTTGCGAATCGCCCGTAGGAACGTCTCCTGGGTCAGGTCGTCGGCCTCTCCCGGCCCGGCCAGGTGCGACAGGAACCGCCAGACCTGGTCCTGTAGTGCCCGGATGAACGCAGTGGCGGCCTGCCCGTCACCCTGGCCCGCCTCCCGTGCCCACCGGGTCACCTGGTCGTCGTCAGCGACGCCGTTCCGCACAGACCACCGTCCTGTGTGCCACGGGCGCTCCTTCATGCCGAGATGCCGTCGTCGGAACGCCGCCGGTCGGCCGCGCACTCTGGTGGTCGCCGGCCGGTCCGGAAAAGTTCCCGAGGTTCCCCCGTTCGACTGATCTCGCGGATGTCCGAGGTGACGGGAACCGCTGCCGCTCAGCTCCAGACGGGCTGGTCCGCACCCTCGCGTTCTCTCGGGACCACGGGGTCGGGCATGCTCCACGAGCGCCACAGCTGGCTGTACCCGCCCCCGGCTCTGAGCAGCTCGGCGTGCGTGCCGTGCTCGGCGACGCGCCCCTGATGGAGGACGACGATGCGGTCCGCGGTGGCCGCCTGGCTGAGTCGGTGGGCGACGATCAGCGTGGTACGGCCCTCGGTGGCCGCCACGGCGGCGCGGTCGAGGTCGCGTGCGCCGGCGCTGCCCGCCTCGGCGGTGGCCTCGTCGAGGACCGCGACGGCCGGATCGGCGAGGACGAGGCGGGCCAGCGCGAGTTGCTGGGACTGGGCGGAGGTGAGCTGCCGCCCACCCTCCCCCACCGCTGTGGCGAGGCCGTCCGGCAGGGTCCGCACCCACTCGGTGGCGCCGACGAGGTCGAGGGCGGCGGCGATCTCGGCGTCGGTGGCGTCGGGGTCGGCGAGGCGCAGGTCGTCGGCGAGCGGCCCGGCGAAGACGTGCACCTCCTGGCTGATCAGGGCGATCTCGCGACGGAGGCGGTGCTCGTCGAGCTGTGTCAGCGGCACGCCGCGCAGGGTCACCGCGCCGTCGGTGGGCGCGATGATGCCGGCGATGATGCCGGCGAGGGTGCTCTTGCCCGCGCCGCTCGCGCCGACCAGGGCGACGCGCTCCCCGGGGGCGAGACGCAGGCCGATGTTCCGCAGCACCACCGGCCCGTCGTCGTAGCGGTGCTGCCCGACTGTCACCTCCAGTGCCGCCGGTACGCCCCGGTCGTGGCGGTTGGGCTCGGTGCCGACGGGGGTCGCGGTGTCCGGGAGGGTGGTGACCCCGACGAGTCGGGCCAGGCTGGCCCCGGCCTGCAACACCGAGTCCGACTCGAACAGCAGCAGGCCGATGGGGTTGAAGAGGCGGTGGAAGTAGAGGGCGGCAGTGGTGGCGGCGCCGACGGTGACCAGGTCACCGCAGACCAGCAGGAAGCCGGCGAGCAGCACGGCGGCGAGCCCGACGAACTCGGAGCGGTTGATGCGCAGGCCGAAGCGGGTGTAGAGACCGAAGATCTCCAGCGACAGGTCGCGGGCGACGCCGGAGCGCTCCGCGATCCGCGCGACGTGGGCGTCCTCCATCCGGTAGGCGCGCACGGTGGCGGCGCCCCGCAGCGCCTCGGCCGTGGCCTGCGCGCGCTCGCCCGTCGCCACCCGCTCGCGGGCGTAGTACGGCACCGACCGTTTGAGGTACCAGCGCAGCGCCACCGCGTACGCCGGGGCCGCGGCCAACCCGGCGATGCCGAGCCGCCAGTCGAGGGCGAAGAGCCCCGCCGCGGTCAGCACGACGGACAGCAGCGCGCCGAGGAAGGCGGGGCCGCTGGTGGCGATCACATTCGTCACCACTGCCACGTCGTCGCCGGCACGGGCCACCAGGTCCCCGGTCCCGGCTCGCTCCAGGGTGGCCGACGGCAGGTGCAGGGCGCGGTCGAGGACCCGTTCCCGGAGTCGGGCCAGCACTGTCTCGCCGAGGCGCGCGGCGACCGCCGCTCCGGCCGCGGTGAGGAGCCCCGCGAGCACGGCGGCGCCCGCGATCACGCCGGCCCAGGCGATCACCCGAGGCGTGTCGGTCCCGGCGATGACGTCGTCGACGAGACGACCGAGCACCCAGGGGGCGACCAGCCCGGTCGCGGCGGCGACGACCAGCAACGTGCCGGCGACGGCGCTGAGCCCCGGCAGCAGGGCCAGCTCGGTGCGGAGGGCGGCCCAGGTCTGCCGGCCGGTGGCCGTCGGCAGCAGGTGCCGGGTGATCGGCTCGGACGTCATCGCAGGGTTTCCTCCCGGTAGCGGGGGTCGCTGGCGAGTAACCGCTCGTGCGGACCCTCGGCGACGACCCGTCCCCGGTCGATCACCGCGACCCGGTCGGTGATCCGCAGCAGCGCCGGGCTGGTGGTGATCACAACCGTGCCGCGGGTGCCCGCCCCGCGAGCCTCGGCCAGCCTGGTGGCGAGCAACCCCTCGGTCACCGCGTCGACAGCCGTGGTGGGGTTGTGCAGCACCAGCACCGGCGGGTCGGCGACGAGCGCCCTGGCCAACCCGATCCGTTGCCGCTGCCCACCGGAGAGGTTCGCGCCGCGTTCGGTGAGCAGACGGTCGAACCCGTGCGGGTGCGCAGCGAGCACGTCCTCGGCCGCGGCGGCCCGTACGGCGGCACGCAGCACCTCGTCGTCGACGGAGGCGCCGGCGCTGAGGTTGTCCCGCAGCGTCCCCTCGAACAGCGCCACGTCATGCTGCTCGACCAGGACCACTGCGCGCGCGGCGTCGATGTGCAGCTCGTCGGCGGGCACGCCGTCGACGCGGAGCGTCCCCCGGTGGTCCGCGCGGGGCACCCGGCCGGCCAGCAGCGCCACCAGCGCCTCGGCCTCGCTCGGGTCGTAGGCGAGCACGCCCAGGATCTCACCGGCGCGGACGCGCAGGCTGACGTCGTCGAGGCCCGCGTACGAGACCCCGTCGAGGGCGAGGCGGGACGGGCTCGGGGTGGGCGGCCCGGCGTCGCCCGGCTGGACGACCGGCGCGGCGCCGAGGACCCGGGCGACCCGCCCCGCAGAGGCTCGGGCCATGGCGAACAACTGGACGCAGTACCCGAGCGTCTGCACCGGCTCGGCGATGAACTGGGCCAGCCCGACCACGGCGACGAGCTCGCCGATGGTGAGCCGGCCCTGTAGTGCGAGCCAACCGGCGAATCCGGCGACCGTCGCGAGGAAGAGGCCGTTGACAGTGGTGGTGAGCCCGAGGTGCAGACCCTTTGTGGTGGCGGCGCGCAGGGTGACGTCGAGCGCGTGCCGGCTGGCTCCCGCGTACCGGCGGGCGGCGTGGTCCTGTGCGCCGATGCCGCGCAGCACGCGCAGGCCGCTGACGAGGTCGACGGCAAGGGCGGTCGTGGCGGCGAGCGCCTCCTGCTGCGACGTGCTGCGCCGGGTGAGCAGCGGCGCCATCCGCTGGAGGGCGACGACCAGCAGGGGTACGCCGATGAGCACCCCGAGGCCGAGAGGAATGTCGACGACGAGCAGCGCGACGGCCGCGACCACGATGGCGGTGAGCGCCGCGGCGGTGAGTCCCGCGACCCGCACGACGAGCGCGGACAGCTCGGCGTCGGAGGCCGTCACGGAGAGCAGTTCGCCGTCGCGCATGCCCGACCGGCGTCCGCGCGGGTCGAGGGCGCTGCGGACGATCTCGACCCGGGTGGCGTGCGCCTCGTGTTCGACGGCAGCGAACGCCAGTCGTGCGCCGGCCCGGTAGGCGAAGGCGAGCACTGTGAACAGGGCGGCCAGGGCTGCCAGCGAGAGCAGCAGGGCGCGGACGTCCCCGGTGGCCACCGCACTGTCGATGACCACGCCGATGGCCACCGGGACGAGGGCTTCGGTGGCCTGGTGGGTGCAGAGCAGCGCGATGCCGCCGGCCACCCGGGCGCGCTGTCGACGCAGCGCGCGACGGAGCACCACGCCACCGGTGGTCTCGGCGACTGTCATGCTCGGATCGATGAGGGCACGGCGACAGACTCCACTATGATTAGGGCAGGCTAACCTAACATGCCCGAAGTGGCGTTGGACGCGCGGTCCCGCTACTCCCCCACCGGCACCGAAGCCGGCAGACCGAGACCCTTGACGGCCGCCGCGACCAGGGCCTCCGGGGGCAGCGAGACATCGAGTACGAGCACCGACTCGTCCGGCTCTGCCGGTTCCAGCGTGGCGAGCTGCGACTCCAGCAGACTGGCCGGCATGTAGTGCCCCTCGCGCCGGGCCAGTCGGGCTCGGATGACCTCCGCCGGCCCGTCCAGGTGCACGAAGTCCACAGGGAGGGGGCCCTGACGGAGCACATCCCGGTACGACCGCTTCAAGGCCGAGCAGGCCAGCACCGTCGAGCGGCCCTCCGCGCCGCGATCGGCGATCCACCCGGCGATGTCCCGCAGCCAGGGCCACCGGGTGGTGTCGTCCAGCGGTACGCCGGAACGCATCCGCGCCACGTTCTGCGGGGAGTGGAACTCGTCCGCCTCGGCGAACGTCAGCCCCGTCGCCGCGCCGATCCCGCGCGCCACAGTGGTCTTGCCGGCCCCGGAGACACCCATCACCACGACATGCCGGGTGGGCCGGGCGCCGCGCCGCTCACCAGTCATGAACCGTGCCGTCCTTCAGTCGGTTGAACGGCAGGTACGCCGGCTCGTACGGGAACCGGGCCGCCGCCTCCTCGTCGAGCTCCACCCCGAGCCCCGGCTGGTCGCCCGGGTGCAGGTAGCCGTCGGTGAAGGTGAACGACTGCCGGAACACCTCGTTGGCCAGCGGGGTGTGCTTCATGTACTCCTGGATCCCGAAGTTGTGGATGGCCAGGTCCAGGTGCAGCGCCGCGGCCATGCCCACCGGGGAGATGTCGGTGGGGCCGTGGATGCCGGACTTGATCTGGTACTGCGCGGCGAAGTCGAGCAGCTTGCGCATGGCGGTGATGCCGCCGGTGTGGGTGACAGCGGACCGGACGTAGTCGATCAGCTGCTCCCGGATCAGGGTCTGGTAGTCCCAGACCGTGTTGAAGACCTCACCGATGGCCAGCGGGGTGGTGGTGTGCTGGCGGACCAGCCGCAGCGCCTCCTGGTTCTCGGCCGGGGTGCAGTCCTCCAACCAGAACAGGTCGTACGGTTCGAGGGCCTTGCCGAGCTTGGCGGCCTGGATCGGGGTCATCCGGTGGTGACCGTCGTGCAGCAGCGGCAACTCCGGGCCGAACTCGCCGCGCACCGCCTCGAAGACCGACGGCAGATGGCGCAGGTACGCGCGGGTGTCCCAGTCCTCCTCGGCGGGCAGCGGGGTGCGCTGGGCGGGCTCGTAGTCGTAGCGCTGGCCGGTGGAACTGGGTTGCGCTGCCACGCCGTAGACCGCGTTGATCCCCGGCACCGAGGTCTGCACCCGGATCGACCGGAAGCCCTCGTCGAGGTGGCGACGGATCGAGTCGAACAGCTCGGGGATGTCCCGCCCCGACGCGTGCCCGTACGCCATGATGCCGGTGCGCGACGCGCCGCCCAGCAGTTGGTACAGCGGCATGCCAGCTGCCTTGGCCAAGATGTCCCACAGCGCGACGTCCACCGCGGCGATGGCCGCCATGGTGACCGGGCCCCGCCGCCAGTACGCCGACCGGTACAGGAACTGCCAGGTGTCCTCGATCCGGTGCGGGTCCCGTCCCATCAGCAGCGGGGCGACGTGGTCGCGCAGGTACGAGGCGACGGAGAGCTCACGGCCGTTGAGCGTGGCGTCGCCCAGACCGGTGATGCCCTCATCAGTGGTGATCTTGAGGGTGACGAAGTTCCGGTCGGGGCTGGTCACGATGATGTCTGCTGCGACGATCTTCACGGGGTGCCTTTCGTTCTTGCCGGTCGGGGTCTCACCACTCCGCGTAGGAGCCGTCGGGGTGCCGCCAGGTCGGGCTGCGCCAGGCGTGCCCGCGCTTGTCAGCGGTCCGCACGGCGTGTTCGTCGATCTCGATGCCGAGACCTGGCGCTGTCAACCGCTGCACGTACCCGTCGACGAAGGTCAGCGGGGTCTGGTCGAGGCAGTAGTCGAGCACCTCGGCCCCCTGGTTGTAGTGGATGCCGATGCTCTGTTCCTGGATCAGGAAGTTGGGTGTGGCGAAGCCGACCTGGAGGCAGGCGGCGAGGGCGATCGGCCCGAGCGGGCAGTGCGGGGCGAGCTGCACGTCGTACAGCTCGGCCAACGTGGCGATCTTGCGAACCTCGGTGATGCCGCCGGCGTGCGCGAGGTCCGGCTGGGCCACGGCGATGCCGGCCTGCAACACGGGCAGGAACTCCTGCCGGCTGTAGAGCCGCTCCCCCGTCGAGATGGGGGTGGTGGTGCAGCGGACGGCCTCACCGATCAGGTGCGAGTTCTCCGGCACCACCGGTTCTTCCAGGAAGAACGGCCGGTACGGCTCCAGCAGCGGGGCGACCCGCCGGACGTTGGCGAGGGTGAACCGACCGTGGAAGTCGACAGCGACGTCGCGGTCGTCGCCGAGGACCTCGCGGGCGACGGCCACCCGCTGCACCACCGCGTCGAGGTCGGCGACCGAGGCGAGCGCGCCCATCCGCCCGGACGCGTTCATCTTCACAGCGGTCAGGCCCGCCTCTATCCGGGCGCTGATCTGGTCGCGGATCTCGGCGGGCTCGTCACCACCGATCCAGCCGTAGACCCTGATCCGGTCCCGGACCGGCCCACCGAGGAGCTGGTGCACGGGAGCGCCGTAGTGCTTACCGGCGATGTCCCAGAGCGCCTGGTCCAGACCGGAAACCGCGCTGGCCAGGATCGGGCCACCCCGGTAGAAGGACCCCTTGGTCAGCACCTGCCAGTGGTCCTCGATGCGCAGGGCGTCCCGACCCGTGAGCAGCTCGCTGAGTTGGTGGACGGCCGTGCGCACGGTCTCGGACCGGCCCTCGCAGGTCGCCTCGCCCCAGCCGACGATGCCGGACTCCGTCTCGATCCGGACGAACAGCCAGCGGGGCGCGACCAGGAACGTCTCCACCTTCGCGATCGTCGTCATGTCCCGGTCAGCCCTTCGTGGCACCGGCGGTGAGGCCGGAGACGACGTACTTCTGCACGAACAGGGCGATCAGCATGATCGGCAGGGTGACCACTGTCGCGGCGGCCATCAGGCCGCCCCAGTCGATGCTGGCGTAGCCGACGAAGTCGAAGATCGCCACGGGCAGCGTCTTGGTGTCGGAGCCGGAGAGCACCAGGGCGAACATGAAGTTGTTCCAGGAGAAGATGAACGAGAGGATGCCGGCGGTCGCGACGCCGGGCACCGACAGCGGCAGGGTGATCCGCCGGAACGCGCCGATGTGGGTCAGCCCGTCGACCAGCGCCGCCTCTTCCAACTCGGTCGGCAGGCCGTCAAAGTAGCCCATCATGATGTAGACGATCAGCGGGAGCGACACGAACATGTGGCTCAGGATCAGCACGCTGAACCCGCCGACCAGCTTCAGGTTCGAGAAGACGTAGTACCACGGCACCAGCAGCGAGACGCCCGGGATCACCCGGGCCATGAGCACGACGAGCGCCGACTTCTTCATGTTGAAGCGGCTCATCGAGTACGCGGCGGGCACCCCCAGCAGGAGCGAGAGCGTGGTGGCCGCGAACGCCACCCAGAGGCTGTTGCCGATGAACTCGAGATAGTTGGCCTGCTGGAGGACGGTCTCGTAGTTCTTCAGGCTGGGCGAGAAGACGAACGCCTTTGCGGTGTCGTAGATGTCCACGTTGGTCTTGAACGACGCGGCGATCATCCAGAGCAACGGCGCCATCAGCGCGAACACCACGACGACGAGAGCCGAGTTGCGGAACACCCGGTACGGCTTGCTCGGCTTCATCGGCCCAGCCCCTTCTTGCGATAGGTGAGGGCCCACATCACCCCGATGATGATCAGGAAGAAGATGATGAGGACGGTCGAGGAGACGCCGTAGTCGTTGTAGTCGAAGCTGAGGCCGTACGCGTACACGTTGAGGGTCTCGACCTCGTGGAACGACCCGCCGCCGCGCCCCTTGGTGGCGTAGAGGATGTCGAACGTCTTCAACGCGTCGATGCCACGCAGCAGGATGGCGACGATCACCGTGGGCATCAGCAGCGGGAGGGTGACGTGCCGGAACCGCTGCCAGCTGCTGGCGCCGTCGATCCGGGCCGCCTCCTGGGGCTCGTCGGACAGCGAGGTGAGCCCGGCGAGCAGGATCAGCACGACCATCGGCGTCCACTGCCAGATGTCGATGAACATCGTCGTCGGCAGGGCCGAGTGCTGCCCGGCCAGCCAGGGCTGGGGGCCGATGCCGATCCAGCCGAGCAGCTGGTTCGCCATCCCGATGTTGGGGTCGAAGATCAGGCGCCACATCATGCCGACCGCCACCGGGGTGGCCACCAGCGGCAGGAGGATCGCGACGCGGACCCACTTCTCACCGCGGAAGGGCCGCCACAGCAGCAGGGCGATCGCCATGCCGAGAATGACCTCGAAGAACAACACGACGCCGGTGAAGAGGACAGTGCGCCAGACCGCCGGCCAGAACCGGTCGGTGTCGGTGAGCACGTCGAGGTAGTTCTGGAAGCCGATGAACTCGGACTCGGCGCGTACCGAACCCTCGGCGTCGGTCAGGCTCAGGTACCCGGTCCACGCCACCGGAAAGATGATCAGCACGGCGACGAACGCCATGGCGGGTGCCGCGAAGAGCCACTTGCGGTGTTCGTTGGCCCAACGCGACCAGGCCGACGTCGTATCCACTGACGCCGCGGGGGCCTTGGGCGAATCAGTACGGGGGGTGAGAACGGCTGACATTGAGAACTCCGGGTTGGAGGGGTCAGGTCCCGGCGAGGCGGCGGAGCCGGTCGGCCCCGCCGCCCGGCGCGTGGGTTACTTCGCCTCGTCGTCGAGGAACTTCTGGAACGCCGCGTTCGCCGCGTCCGCCGAGCTGGCGGCGTCCTTGCCGGTGATCGCGTCGACGATCGGCTGGCCGACGATCTCCCGCGCCTCAGCCACCTTGACCACCAACGGACGGTCGTGCCCGACGCCGTTGGCGGTGCTGACCGTGTTGGCCTCGGCAAGGTCCTTCGGCAGGGTCGCGGTGCTCGCCGGGTTGGCCCAGACCGAGGTACGGGCACCGGGTACGCCGGCCGTCTGCTGCGCCAGCGCCTGCTCCTTGCCGGCCGCCCACTGGATGAACTTCCAGGCGTTGTCCTTGTTCTCCGAGCTGTCGTTCATGCCGAGCGCCCAGGAGGGGATGTTGTACGGCTTCGATCCGGCCGGGCCGGCCGGGAAGGCGGCGAAGCCGACGGAGTCGACGACCTTGGACTTGGTCGGGTCGGTGGCGTTCTTGTAGAGCGAGTTGGCCTCGGTGTAGAAGGCGGCCTTGCCCTGCGTGAAGATCGCCATCGCCTCCGACCAGCTCATGTCGGTGCTGATGTTCTCCGGGCCGTGGTCCCTGAGCAGCCCGCCGTAGTAGGCGTACGCCTGCTTGGCCTGCTCGGTGCTGACAGTGGCCTTCCCGCTGGCGTCCACGAAGTCGCCGCCGAAGCTGAAGAGGAAGCTGGAGAACTGTGTGACGGCGGCGGCCTTGCCGGTACGTGCGACGAAGCCGGCGACGCCCGGGTTGTCGGCCTCGATCTTCGCGGCCTGTGCCTTGAGCTCGTCGAGGGTCTTGGGCGGCGCGGTGAAGCCGGACTTCGTCAGCAGGTCCTTGCGGTAGTAGAGGACCTCCTGCTCGGTGATGATCGGCAGACCGACGACCTTGTCCTCATAGGTCGTCGCCTGCACCGGCCCAGCCTGGAAGTCACCGAACTCGAAGGCGCTGTCGGACTTGACCTTCTCGCTCAGGTCGGCGAGGTACTTGTTCTTGCCGAACAGCTTCCCCTCCTGCAGGGGCCGGTACATCATCACGTCGAGGTCGGTGGAGCCGGCGTTCAGTTTGACGTTGTACTGGTCGGAGAGCTGGTCCTCGCCGAGCTGGGTGACTTCCACAGTGAGGCCGGACTGCTTCTCGAACTCCGGTAGGGCCTTCTTGATGTTCTCGGTCCACACGTGGTTGACAAGTGTCACGCGAACGGTCTTCGAGCCCTCGCCGCCGTCATCGCCGCCGCACGCGGCCAGGCTCATGGCGGTGACCACAGCCAGAGAAGTGCCGATTATCGATCGACGTCGCACGCTTGTCTCTCCTTCTGTCGTGGTCGCCGCCCTCGAGAGAGCCGCTACCTCGGTGTTACATCCGCTTAACATCGGGATGCTAGGCCGAAAAAGCTGATTACCTCAAGAGGTTGATGCAAATGATATGATCTTTGAGTGGAACCGTCCTCACCAGAGGTTGCAGCCGCACCGGCCCTCCCCGCCGAGTCCGGGCTGCACGCGCGCGTCCTCGAACACCTCGGCACCGCCATCTGCGGCGGCGAGTTGGCACCCGGATCGGTCCTCAACATCGACGAGCTGGTCGACCGGTACGCCGTGTCCCGTTCGGTCGTCCGCGAGGTGCTGCGGGTGCTGGCCTCGATCGGATTCATCGAGGCGCGCCGACGGGTAGGTGTCATGATCCGGCCGGCAAGCGCGTGGAACGTCTTCGACCCGCAGGTGATCCGTTGGCGTCTCGCCTCGGCCGGCCGGATGGCCCAGCTCCGCTCGATCACCGAGCTGCGCACCGCCGTCGAGCCGCACGCGGCCTACCTGGCCGCCAGCCGGATCGGCCGCGACGAGGCGAGCGACCTCGTAGGGCTGGCGGCGAAGATGTGGGCGGCCGGCGAGGCCGGTGACGAGGAGCGCTTCCTGCACCTCGACATCGAGTTTCACCGGCGCGTCCTGCTCGCCTCCGGCAACGAGATGTTCGTCCGGCTCCAGGAACTGGTCGCGGAGGTGCTCACCGGCCGGCACAAGCACCACCTCATGCCGCACCACCCGCACGAGCAGGCCCTCCAGATGCACGCCGACGTCGCCCAGGCGATCCAGCGGCGCGACGGTGAACGTGCCCGGCAGGCGATGGTGCAGCTGATGGAGCAGGCCTTCGACGAGATGAAGTCGCTGTGGGAGCAGACCGCTCCACCCGACCGGAGCAAAGCCGAGTAGGTCCCGTAGTCCTCAGGAGGGCCGGCCCGTCGGGCCGGCCCTCCTGTCGTCATCCGTCAGTCGGTCCGGGCACGGAGGCTGCGTGCCAGGACGGGGATCATCACCGCCGCGGCGACGAGGTGCAGCCCGAGGAGAGCGGTGACGGTGGCCGCGTTCGCCCCGGAGATGAGGGCCGGGACCAGCGAGAGCGCGGTCAGCGTCACTGCCGTCCAGGTGAACCGGTCGGCGGGTCGAGCGCTCCACCGGAGCAGAGCCACGGCGATGACGACGCCCACGACCGAGAAGAAGCCGGTCACCACGGCGATCCCGGACATCGGAATCGTCTCGCCACCATCGGGGATCTCGAAATCGACGCCAGCGGCCCGGGCCAACACGGCGGCGAGGGTGGTGCTCACCATCGCCGCGAGCGTGGCGATCAGGCCGGTGCCGGCGAGCCCGCGGAATCGGTGGGTGTGGTTGGGTCGGCCCGATGCCGGGCCGGCGACGATCTCGGTGTCCTTCAGGCTGTTCATGTCGTCTCCCTCAACTGGAGGCTGTCGTACCGGATGTGTTGACTGGCGTGTGGCGGCACCGGGCGTGAAGACACGCACCCTCGCCGTGCGACGGCCGGGGTTGCGCAGCGCGCGGACGCCGGTGCCGCGCAGCCAGAACCCGGCGTCGCGTCCGAGGACCGGCCCGGGCTCGCCGTCGCGCAGCTCCAGTTGCACCCGCCCACTGGTGACCACACCGAACGCGTCGTACCACTGCGCCGTGACCACCGCGGCACGCGCGCCACCGCGCAGCGTGAGCGTCCACACCGGACTACTCCGTGCCGTCCGCCGGCAGGCGCTCCGGCAGCCCGAGCCGCGGGAACTGATCGTCGTGGAAGGTGAATACCTCGGTGATTTTGCCGCCGGTGACGCGCAGGACGTCGATCGTCAGCGGCAGGTACGCGCCCTCCTGCTTGCGCCAGTGGTAGAAGGCGACAGCGGGCTGGCGGTTCACCGAGGTGGGGACCGCGCGCAGGCCCGTCATGCCCTCGAAGCCATCCTCGACCCAGCTGTTCACCACCGCGTCGCGGCCGACGTACAGGCCCGGCGTGGGCGGCATCGAGCAGCGGACGTCGTCCCGCAGCAGGCCAGCGAGCACGTCGACGTTCGTGGCCACACTGGCGTCGGTGAAGCGGCGCACCAGCTCGCGCGTGCCGGCGTCCTCCTCGCCGCCGGTCCAGTCCTGCCGCTCGGCGGGCAGGTGCTCCCGCATGCCGGCCCGAGCCCGCTGCAGGGCACTGTTGACCGAGTTGACCGAGTCCCCGAGCAGCTCCGCGACGTCCTTCGCCGGCCAGCCGAGCACGTCCCGCAGGATCAGCACGGCCCGCGGACGCGGCGCGAGGTGCTGGACCGCGACCAGGTACGCCAGCTCGATCGTCTCCCGCGCGACGGCGACGGTCTCCGGCTCGTCCGTGTCGCCCGCGGGCAGCTCGTCGAGCAGCCGGTCCGGGTAGGGCTGCAACCACAGCACCTCCCCGCCGGTCGCCGGCTCGGGGCGGCGCTTGGCGAGCAGGTCCAGGCAGGCGTTGGTGGCGATCCGGTACAGCCAGGCCCGGAACGTCGACCGCCCCTCGAACGTCTCCCGTCGCCGCCAGGCACGCAGGAACGTCTCCTGCACGGCGTCCTCGGCGTCCTCGAACGACCCGAGCATCCGGTAGCAGTGCACGTGCAGTTCCCGCCGGTGTCGCTGCGCCAGCCCCGAGAACGCCGGCTCGTCGACCTCGCCCAGACCGCTCACGCCCAGCTCCTCAAGCCGCGTGTCCGCACTCATCACGTCATCCTTCCGCCTCGTCATGTCCTGTCGTAGGTATGACGGGCGCGGACGCGACAACTCATCACTCGGGTCGCTGTCGACGACCTGAATCACGCCGAGGCCGTTGGATGAGCCGACGTTGCGGAGTGTGAGGCCGGTGGCAGCGGACACCGTGAAAGCTGTTATGACTCAGAGGCATATTTATACCTGTGAGTCATAACGCTTGCTGGCGGATCCGCTGCCTCGGAGGCGACGGCTTCGCCGCCGGGGCAGGCGACCCGCCGGCTCCGAGCGCGGTCACCAGGCTGCGGCCGCGACCACGATCGCGCTACTGGGCGGCGCCGCCGCCCGATCGGCCCGCACCGGCGGAGGGCCGGTGCGCGATGCGGGGTGCCCGCACGGCGGAGGCGTTGCCGGCGCCGGGGCGGTAGTCCCGTGCCGCGCTGGCCACCATCTCGTCGGCATCGCGAGCGAGCGCCTGCCGGATGTGCGGCGGAACGAACTCGGACGTCGCCATCGCCAGTCGGACCTGCACCGCGCGGTCGTCGACCAGGTGGGCCAGGTCCGCCTCGTCCAGCTCGACGGCCCGCACCAGCGCGGCACGGACGTCGACCACCGGGTCCGCGGCGAGCGCGCTGCGCTGCTCGGCGGTGGTCCGCGGGTTGCGGGCAACCCCCTTGCGTACGCGTGCGGTGCGATCGGCCAGCAAAGCGTTGATCACGTCGGGATCGTGGGTGTGCGTGGCGAGTCGTTCCCGTACCTCGGGTGACACGTCGTCGATCAGCTTGGCGGCCAGCTCCGGCTCCAGCTCCCGACTCTCGGCGAGGAGGCCGCGAAGCTCCTTGTCCGAGGTCTGCGACATGACCTGGCGGATCGACTCGTCACAGGCCGGGTTGCCGGCGACCGCCCAGCGGACCCACCGGTCGGCGTCCTTGACCAGGCGCAGAAGGTTGGCGATCGAGGTGGAGGGGTTCCGCGCCACGGCCTCCCGGACCTGACGATCATGGTCGCGGGTGAGCGGTCGCAGGGCCTGCGCGGGTGCGTCGGCCCGTGAGGCGACCGCCTTGCGGACCAGGACCGACGGATCGGACGCCAGGTCGATAAGGGTCATTTGTGGCGTTGTGGGGTCCTGAGCGAGCGCGAGCCGAGCGTCAGCGCTGCCACCGATCGGACGGTGGGCGGTGGTGCCGGACCCGCTGTGACGGTCGGCCTCGCCGACGTCCTGCTGTTTCCCCATTCCGCAATCATGTCACGCGCCCGGTTCGGCAGTACCGGCCGCGGGCGGGACCGGGGCGGGCAGCCGCAGGCCGGACATGCCGCCGTCCACCGGCAGCGACGAACCGGTCACCGACCCGGTCGCGGGCGAGGCGAGGTAGACGACGGCGGCGGCCACCTCGTCGGCGGTCACCAGGCGACCGGTCGGCTGCCGGGACGCCAGCTGCCGCTTCTCGGCCGTCGGGTCGGCCGCGCCGGCGAGCAGACGGGCCACCCAGGGTGTGTCGACCGTGCCGGGCGCGACACAGTTGACCCGGACGCCCTCCGTCACCAGGTCGGCGGCCATGGCGAGGGTGAGGGCGTGCACGGCACCCTTCGACGCCGAGTACAGGGCGCGTCGGGGCAGGCCGACGGTCGCCGCGATCGAGGAGATGTTGACGATCGCCGCGGACGACGACCGGCGCAGGTACGGCAGGGCGACGGCGCTGGTTCGGGCCACCCCGGAGACGTTGACGTCGAGTACCCGGCTCCACTGCTCGTCGTCGTCCTCCTCCACGGTGCCCACGGCCGAGATGCCGGCGTTGTTCACCAGGATGTCGATGCCGCCGAACGCCTCCGCGACCGAGGCGACGGCCGCGCTGAGGGAGGACCGGTCGGCCACGTCCGCCCGGACGCCGAGTACGCCGGGATCCTCCGGCAACCCGGCCAGTTCCAGGTCCAGGACACCCACCCGGGCGCCGGCGGCGGCGAACGCCCGCACGCAGGCAAGGCCGATCCCCGATCCACCTCCGGTCACCACCGCCACGAGACCGTCACACCGCATACTGCTCTCCCCTTCCGAGTGGTCCGCTGAGGTGACGCACCGCCGTCGATGAGGCCGTGCGGTAGTGCGTGTCGCGGTTCGTCAGACCCATGCCGGCCCGTCGGGGTACGCGTACGTGGCGAGGCTCTCCGGACGCATCGCGGCGGAGAACCCGGGGGCGCTGGGCGCCACGTAGTGCCCGTCCTTGATCACCACCGGATCGAGGAAGTGCTCGTGCAGGTGGTCGACGTACTCGACGACCCGGTCGCGCATCGAACCGGACACCGCCACGAAGTCGAACATCGACAGGTGCTGCACCAGCTCGCACAGGCCCACTCCCCCGGCGTGCGGGCACACCGGCACCCCGTACTTCACGGCCAGCAGCAGGATGGCGACGTTCTCGTTCACGCCGCCCACCCGGCAGGCGTCGATCTGCACGACGTCGACCGCGTCGGCCTGGAGCAGCTGTTTGAACACGACCCGGTTCGCGACGTGCTCGCCGGTGGCGACCCGGATCGGCCCGCCGTCGGGTGCGCTGGTGGCCAGGGCGGAACGGATCGCCGCGTGGGCGAGCACGTCGTCGGGGCTGGTCGGCTCCTCGATCCACCACGGGTCGTACGGCGCCAGCTCCCGCATCCGCTCGACCGCCTCGGCGACGTCCCAGCGTTGGTTGGCGTCGAGCGCTATCCGGATCTGCGGGCCGACCGCCTCGCGGGCGATCTTCAGGCGGCGCACGTCGTCGGCGGCGTCCGCGCCCACCTTCAGCTTGATCTGGGTGAACCCGTCGGCGACGGCCTGCCGGGCCAGCCGGACCACCTTGTCGTCGGAGTAGCCGAGCCAGCCGGGTGACGTGGTGTACGCGGGGTAGCCCCGCTCGGTCAGCCGGGCGATCCGGTCGGCCCGGCCCGGCTCGGCGGCGCGCAGGATCTCCAGCGCCTCGTCGGGGGTGAGGGCGTCGGTGAGGTAGCGCCAGTCGACCAGGTCGACGATCTGCTCGGGGCTGAGGTCGGCCAGGTAGCGCCAGACCGGCTTGCCCGCTCTCTTGGCGACCAGGTCCCACATCGCGTTGATGACCGCTGCGGCGGCCAGGTGCATCACGCCCTTCTCCGGGCCGAGCCAGCGCAGCTGCGAGTCCTGGGTGAGCGAGCGGGCGAACGCGCCGAGGTCCACGGTGTCCGGGTCGAGGCCGACCACGTACGGCACCAGCGCGTCGATGGCCGCCCGGCAGACGTCGTTGCCCCGCCCGATGGTGAAGGTGAATCCGTGCCCGTCCGGACCGTCGTCGGTGCTCAGCACCAGGTACGCGGCCGAGTAGTCGGGGTCGGGGTTCATCGCGTCGGAACCGTCGAGATCCCGCGAGGTCGGGAACCGGACGTCGTACGTGTCGACCGAGGTGATCACCGCCATCAGGCGTCCCGGAGCGTGTTGCGCTGCCGGCCGAGGCCGTCGATCTCGACCTCCATCACGTCGCCGACAGCCAGGTACGGGAACCGACCGGAGAGCGCCACCCCCTGCGGAGTGCCGGTGTTGACGACGTCGCCCGGGTCCAGGACTGTGTACTGGGACAGGTGCCAGATCAGGTACGCCACGTCGAAGATCATGTCTTTGGTGCTGGAGTCCTGGCGGGGCTCGCCGTTGACCCAGGAACGCAGCCGCAGCGCCTGCGGGTCGCCGATCTCGTCGGCGGTGACCAGCCACGGGCCGAGCGGTTGGAACGTCTCGCAGGACTTGCCCTTCGACCACTGGCCACCGGAGACCGCGAGTTGGAAGTCCCGCTCGGAGACGTCGTTGGACAGCACGTACCCGGCGATGTGCCCGAGGGCGTCGGCCGGTGAGGCGAGGTAGCGGGCCGTCCGGCCGATCACCACCGCCAGCTCCACCTCCCAGTCGGTCTTCGTCGATCCGCGCGGGATCAGGACCTCGTCGTACGGGCCGACGACGGTGTTGGGCGCCTTGTAGAAGATGATCGGGTCGGTCGGTGGCGTGGCGCCCGACTCGGCAGCGTGCGCGGCGTAGTTCTGCCCCACGCAGAGCACCACGCCGGGCCGGGCGATCGGTGCGCCGACCCGCTGACCGGTGACGTCGATCTCGGGCAGGTCGGTGGCCTCGCGGACCCGGCGGACGCCGTCGCCGGCGAGGAACTCGCCGTCGATGTCGGCGGTGAGCGACGAGAGATCGAAGTGCCGCCCATCGACGTACAGCACGGGACGTTCCCGCCCCACGGGCCCGACGCGCATGAATCTCACGAACCAACCTCCAGTGCATAGGTACGAATTGCGGTGCCGGCCCGACGGCTGCTCCCGTCGATGATCACGGCGTCGGCACCTCGCTCGGCAGCAGACCTTCGGCCTTGAGATCGGCCCAGAGGGCGCCGGGCACGTCCCACTCGAACATCGCCACGTTGTCGGCGATCTGCTCGGGGTCCCGGGCGCCGACCACCACGCTGGCGACGGCCGGGTGCCCGAGCGGAAACTGGATCGCCGCGGCCCGCAGCGGTACGCCGTGCCGCTCGCACACGGACCGGATCGCTGTGGCCCGGTCGAGCAGCCGCTGCTCGGCCGGGGCGTAGTCGTAGTGGGCGCCCGGTGTCGGGTCGGCCAGCAGGCCCGAGTTGTAGACCCCGGCGGCGATGATCGCGATCCCCTTCGCATGAGCCAGCGGCAGCAGCTCGTCGAGGCCGGACTGGTCGAGCAGCGTGTACCGGCCGGCGAGCATGAAGCAGTCGAAGTCGCCCGCGTGGGCCAGCTCGACCAGCGCCGGGGCCTGGTTCATCCCGGCGCTGACCGCGCCGATCTCGCCGGCCTCCCGCAACTGCGCCAACGCCGGGTACGCCCCGGCGACCGCCTCGGCGAGGTGGTCGTCCGGGTCGTGGATGTGCGCGATGTCGATCCGGTCCAGCCCCAACCGGGCCAGGCTCGCCGCGTGGGAACGACGTACCCCGGCGGCGGAGAAGTCGAACCGCGGCGTGAGGTCGGTCGGCTCGGCCCAGAACTCCTGCCGGTCACCACCGTCGGGGACGAGCAGCCGACCCACCTTTGTGGAGACTGTGAACGCGTCGCGCGGCTTGCCGGCGAGGACCGCCCCGGCACGCCGCTCGGAGAGGCCGCAGCCGTAGAGCGGGGCGGTGTCGAAGTAGCGGAGCCCGAGATCCCAGGCCGCCTCGACGGTGGCGTGGGCGACCTCGTCACCGACGGCGTCGAACATTCCACCGATCGGGGCGAGCCCCAGCCCGAGCCGGGTCACCACCACGTCGGTACGCCCCACTGTCACTGGTTCGGTGGCCTTCACGCGACGACCCCCTGCCCGTCGTGGATGAACCGGATCACCGACTGACTCATCCGGTCGTAGTCGTGGTCGTTGTCCAGTTCACCAACAATGGCGAACTCCCGCATCACGGCGATCCGGTCGGCGAGGGTGACCATCTCCGGCAGGTCCGACGAGATCAGCAGGATGGCCATTCCCCGCGCGGCGAGGCCGGCGATCAACTCGTGGAAGGCGGCCTTGGTGCGTACGTCGATGCCGACGGTGGGCTCGTCGATGATGAGCACGTCGCAGTCGGCCGCCAGCCACTTGGCCAGGCTGACCTTCTGCTGGTTGCCGCCGGAGAGCTGACCGGCGTGCTGGTCGGGCGAGGCGAGTCGGATGCCCAGCCGATCGGCGTACTCGTCGACCAGGGACCGCTCCGCCCGGTCCCGGACCAGCCCGAGCCGGGCCAGCCTGCGCCACACCGTCACGGCCGTGTTGCGGGCCACGGTCTGGTCGAGGAAGAGGCCCTCCTCCTTGCGGTTCTCGGTGACGTAGCCGATCCGGTACCGGTGCAGGGCATCGCCCACGTCCCGGATCCGGGCCGGACGGCCGTGTACCCGCACCTCCCCGGCGGTGATCTGGTCGAGGCCGAGCAGCGCCTTGGCCAGCTCGCTGCGGCCCGCGCCGACCAATCCGTACAGGCCGACGATCTCACCGGGGCGGACGGCGAGGCTGACGTCGTGGTGGCCGGCGGTGGTGGCGACGGCATCGAGGGCCAGCGCCGGTTCGACATCCGCCGCGACGGTCCGGGCGGCGAGGTGCACCTGCTGGTACGCCCGGCCGACCATCAGGTCGACGATCTCCTCGCGGCTGTGGTCGGCGAGGGGTTCCGCCTCGGCGACGCTGCGCCCGTCGCGCAGCACTGTCACCGTGTCGGCGACCGCGAAGACCTCCTCCAGTTTGTGGCTGACCAGCACTGTGGCGTGGCCCCGCTCGGACAGCCGACGAACGATGCCGTAGAGCCGGTCGGCCTCGTCGTTGGTCAGCGACGCGGTCGGTTCGTCGAGCAGCAGCACTGTCGATTCCGCCGACAACGCCTTGGCGATCTCCACCAGTTGCAGCTGGGCCACCGACAGCCGCGACACCGGCAGGTCGGGGTCCAGGTCGAGGTCGAGCAGGTCGAGGCAACGGCGGGCCTCGGTACGCAGCGCCGCACGGTCGAGCAGGCCGGCGCGGCGGGGCAGGTGTTGCAGGCAGATGTTCTCGGCGACGCTGAACGCCGGGATCAGGTTCCGCTCCTGGTGCACGACACCGATGCCGGCCCGCTGGGCGTCCTGCGGGTTGCCCAGCTGCACCGCGCGCAGCTCGCCGTCGGGTCCGGGCAGCCGCAACTGCCCGCCGTCCGGTCGGTACACCCCGGTCAGGATCTTGATCAGGGTGCTCTTGCCGGCGCCGTTCTCGCCGAGCAGCGCGTGCACGCTGCCGGCGGTCAGTGTCAGCGTCGCCTCGTCCAGGGCGCGTACCCCGGGGAACGTCTTGACCAGTTTCTCGGCGGACAGCACGACGGTCATCGTGGACCTCCGGAGAGCTTGTCGCGGAACTGACCGAGCAGCACCGCGCCGAGGACGACAGCGCCGATGATGAGGTCCACCCACCGTCGGTTGATGTCGAACTGCGACTGACTCACGTCGACCAGCCGCACCAGGAAGGCGGCGAGAACCGTGCCGGTCACGCTGATCATGCCGCCGGCCAGGGCCACCCCGCCGATGATCGGCGCGGCGAAGCTGGGCAGCAACAGGTCGTCGCCGATCGAGGCGTTCACCGAGCCGAAGGCGGCCACCACGATCACCGCGGCGAAGCCGGCCAGCAGCCCGGACAGGGTGTGGGCCAGCACCAGCGCCCGGTCGTTGGAGATGCCCGACAGCCGGGCGGCGAACGGGTTGCCGCCGAAGGCGAGCAGGTGCCGTCCGGGCACTGTGCGCCGGAAGAAGAGGGCGACCGCGACGGCGATCACGACCGCCAGCAGGAAGACCACTGGTACGCCGGCCACTGACGCCTGACCGAACTCGCGCAGGCCGGGCGAGTAGCCCTGGTAGGTGCCGGTGCCGTTCACCCCGTACCGCAGCCCTTCGAGGATCGTCATGGTGGCGAGGGTGACGATGAACCCGTTGATCCGGGTGAAGATCACCAACAGGCCGTTGACCAGCCCGACGACGGCGCCGAGGGCAAGCGCGGCGAGCACCGCGACCGGGGCGGGCAGCCCGGCGTCAACCATCAGCCAGCCCGAGGCCACCGCGCAGAACCCGGTGAGCACACCCACCGAGAGGTTCATCTGACCGACGGCGAGAACCACCATCTGGGCCAGGCCGATGACGATCGGCAGGGCGAGGAAGCGCAGAAAGGCGTCCAGGGTGCCGGCGGTGAGCAGGTTGAAGTCGGTGGCGACAGCGAGTGCCGCGAACCCGAGCGCCGCGATCACCGCGAGGGTGAACTCGTTGGTCCGGATCACGCTCCTCATGATGATGACACCGCCCTTCGCTCGGCGAGCACGGCCCGTAGCCGGTCCAGCGACAACGCCGCGAGCAACACGAGTCCGATGTAGAGCTTCAGCTCCTCCAGGGAGAACTGGAGCAGGTTGAGGCCCTTGTAGATGACCTGGGTGAGGGTCGCGCCGAGCGCGGTGCCGAGGACGCTGACCGCACCACCGGCGAGCAGCGTCCCACCGAGCACCGGGGCCAGGAACGACGGCAGCAGGAACGACTCCCCGATGTTGGCGGAGAAGGCGCCGTTGTTGGCGGCGAGCAGGAACCCGGCCAGTGCGGCGAGCAGCCCGCTCAACGCGTGCGCGGCGACGACCCGGCGGTGCGTGGGGATGCCGGACAGCTCGGCGGCGACCGTGTTGGAGCCGGTCATCAGGATCTCCCGGCCCAGCCGGGCGTGCCGGAACAGCAGCCCCACACCGAGCGCCGCGGCGACCGCGATCGGCACGACCAGCGGGATCCGGGGCCCGCAGACCTCGCCCATGCAGTAGTCGGCGAAGGTGTCGAAGCGCAGGGCGGAGAGCCCACTCGGCTGCACCGCGAACGACACCCCGCCGGTCGCCCAGGTGTAGAGGATCGTGACCAGGCCCAGCAGCCCGAAGTCGAGCGCGAGGGTGACCACGAAGGAGTTCACGCCGGTCTTGGCGATGAGCAGGCCGGCGAGCGCGCCGATGCCCGCCCCGACGGCGAGACCCACGAGCAGTCCGACCAGCAGTGGGACGCCGAGCCGGTCGTAGGCCAGGCCCATCGCGAAGGTGGACAGCGCCGCCATCCGGCCCACTGCCATGTTCATGTGCCCGAGCGAGAGCACGGCGAGCTGGGCGAGGCCGACCACGACGTACACGCTGATGTCGGCCTGCAGCGGTGCCAGGGTGAGGCGGGGGTCGAGGAACGCGGGGGTGAGCGACGAGAAGAGGACGACCAGCACGGCGATGACGATGAGCAGGCCGAGCCGGGGGTTCGCCCAGACCGGCAGGGCCCTGGCCGGCGGCCTGGGCTCCGCGGCCGGAGGCACCGCCGGCGCCTCCGGCGCTGTTTCCGTCTTCACGCCACCCTCCTGTCCTCGATCGCGTCGCGGTCCCAGTCGATGCCGAGGCCCGGCTCGCCGGGGGCAAGCGCGTGACCGTCGACGATCGCGATCTCGGTCCGGGTGATCGCGCGCAGTTGCGGGATGTGCTCGACGTAGCGGCTGTTCGGCACGGCCGCGCAGAGGCTCACGTGCAGTTCCATCAGGAAGTGCGGGCAGACCACCACGTTGCACGCCTCGGCCAGGTGCGCCACCTTGAGCCACGGGGTGATGCCACCGATGCGCGCGACGTCGACCTGGACGACGCCGGCCGCCTGCCGGCGTAGGTACTCGGCGAACTGGCCGATCGAGTACATCGACTCTCCGACCGCGACCGGGATGCTCGTCGCGCGGGCCAGCAGCTCGTGCCCGGCTACGTCGTCGGCGGGCAGCGGCTCCTCGAACCAGGCGAGCTGGTGCGGTTCGAGCAGCCGGGCCCGGCGGATCGCCTCGGCGGCGGTCAGCGACTGGTTGGCGTCGACCATCACGTCGAAGTGGTCGCCGAGGGCCGCCCGGACCGCGCCGATGCGAGCGGCGTCCTCGGCCGGGTTGGGCTTGCCGACCTTCAGCTTGACGCCGGGCCAGCCGGCCGCCTGGGACGCCTTCGCGCCGGCGACCAGCTCGTCCTCGGTGAGGTGCAGCCAGCCACCCTCGGTGTCGTACAACGGGATGCGGTCCTTCGCGCCACCGGCGAGCACCCACAGCGGCAGGCCGGCGGCGCGGGCCCGCAGGTCCCACAGCGCGGTGTCGATCGCGGCGAGCGCCAACGAGGTGATGGCCCCGACCGCTGTGGCGCGGGTGGCGGCGTGCAGGTCCCGCCAGACCGCCTCCACCCGGGCGGCATCCCGGCCGACCAGGTGCGGCAGCAGGTAGTCGCGCAGCAGCGCGAGCACCGCGGTGCCGCCGGTCCCGATCGTGTACGCGTACCCCGTGCCGTGCCCGCCGTCGGCCGTGCGCACCTCGACGAAGAGCGTCTCCTGTTTGAGGAACGCCTGTACCGCGTCGGTGCGGACGGTCTCGACAGGAATGTCGACGAGGTACGCCTCGGCCCCGGTGATTGTCGACATCAGCTGCACTTGAGCAGGTCGCCGTCGAACTTCTTGCGCAGTGCCTCGGTGGTGGCGGTGCGGTCGGCCTCGTAGCCGTCCAGGTTGTCAGTGGTCACCACGAACGAGCCCGAGTCGATTGTCACTCCGGGTTCGGCCATGGTGCAGCCGCCGCTGAGCTTCATCAGGGCGTACGAGCCGACCTGCGCCTGACCGACCGGGTTCTGCAGGACGGTGGCGGCCACCGAGCCGCCGCGCAGCCCGTCGAGGACCGTCGGGTCGTCGTCGATGGCGATGACCTTGATGGGAAGCTTGGACTGGCGGACGCCCTCGGCCGAGGCGACCGCCGGGTTGTAGGCGGTGTTCACGATCGCCTGGATCTGGCGGCCCTTCGCGGCGAGCAGGTCGGCCACGGCCCTCTGCGCGCTCTGCAGATCCTTGTCGATGTCGGTGACGCTCTGGAGCAGTGTCACCTTGCCACCGGTTTCGGCGACCGCCTTCTCCACGCCCGCGATCCGGCGCTGGGTGTTGGAGTCGACCTTGTTCCCGGTCAGGTGCACCAGGTTGCCCTGACCGCCCATCGCGTCGATGGCGGCCTTGGCGCCCTTGTAGGCGGCGACCTCCACGTCCGTGGAGAGGCAGAAGTCGGCCTTGTTGGCCCCGGCCGGGCAGGAGGCCAGGGAGCCGACGGGGAAGCCCTGCCGCTTGAGGTCCTCGAAGGTGGAGTTGATGTTGTCCGGCGAGACGCCGAAGACGCCGAAGGCGTTGTAGCCCTGCGCTGCCAGGGACTTGAGCACGTCGTTCTGCTTGGTCTGGTCCCAGCCCGCGGTCTCGTTGAAGGTGACGTCGCCGAGAGCCAGCTCCGTCTTGGCCTTGGCCCCGGCGTCCTTCCAGGGCTGGAAGTACGGGTGTGAGCCGCCGGGTACGAGCGCGACCTTGACCTGCGCCGGTTCCCGGCCACCGGCTTCGGCGTCGGTGGTGTCGCTCTTCTTCGTGCAGGCCACAGTGGTCGTGGCGAGGGCCACGACGGTCAGGCCGGAGCCGATTCGGGACAGCATTCTGCGCGACATGTTCGTCTCCTCGGGGGTGGTGGTGGCGAGACGGTGGCGAGGGAACCTATTTCCTATAGGATGTTGCTTTGCTAGTGTGTACTCGCTCACACCGGCACAGTCAAGGGGTTGCTGAGGAGACGAGATGGCCCAGCAGGAACCTCGCGAGGGTCGACTCCGTCCCGCCCGTCGACTCACCCTCACCGAGGACGTCTACGAGTCGATAAAGACGCTGGTCATGGACCACATCCTTCCCCCCGGCGAACGGGTCAACATCGACGCGCTGGCGCGGGAGCTGGACGTCTCCCCCACCCCGGTCCGCGAGGCCCTCGCCCGGCTGGAGGCCGACGGCCTGGTCCGTAAACGCCCGCTCTCCGGCTACACCACCACGCCGCTGCTGAGCCGCGCCGAGTTCGACGACCTGTTCGACGTCCGCCAACTGCTGGAGGGCGCCACCGCCGGACGGGCCGCCACGCACGCCTCCGCCGAAGCCCGCCAACGGATCAGCGCCGAGGCGGCGGCGAGCATCGACGTGGAGGCCGGCGACGGCTATCGCCGACACGCCGCCTTCACCGCGCTGGACGCGAAGTTCCACGACCTGATCGCGGAGGTCTCCGGCAGCCCTCTGCTGCGGGACACCATCACGCGGCTGCACTCACACCTGCACCTGCACCGGCTGTACTTCCCGGTCGCCGGTGCGCCGGACACCAACACCGAGCACCAGCGCATCGCCGCCGCCATCGTCGCCGGGGACGCGGCAGCCGCCACCGAGGCGATGCGCGCCCACCTCAGCGCCGCCCGGGAGCGTCACCTGCCCGCCTTCGACCAGCTCCCCAGCCCCGGAACACCGCGCGACTCGGCGTGACCCACCCCCACACCTCCGAGGAGCCGCCATGCGGATCGCCCTCTTCATCACCTGCGTCAACGACCTCGCGTTCCCGGCCACCGGCATCGCGGTCACCCGCATCCTGCGGCGACTCGGCCACACCGTCGAGTTCCCCACCGAGCAGACCTGTTGCGGGCAGATGCACGCCAACACGGGTTACCGGGCCGAGGCCATGCCGATGGTGCGCAACTACGTCGACGTCTTCGACTCCTACGACGCCATCGTCGCGCCGTCCGGGTCGTGCACCGCGATGATCCGCGACCAGTACCCGAGCCTGCACCCGCCCGCCACCTCGGTGGCCGCCCGCACGTACGAGCTGTCCGAGTTGCTCGTCGACGTTCTCGGCGTCACCGACGTCGGCGCCGAGTTCCGGGAGACGGTCACCTACCACCCGACCTGCCACGGCCTACGCCTGCTGCGCCTCGGCGACCGGCCGCTGACCCTGCTGCGCCAGGTGCGCGGGATCAAGCTGGTCGAGCTGGGCGACGCCGAGGAGTGCTGTGGTTTCGGCGGCACGTTCGCCCTGAAGAACCCGGACGTCTCCACCGCGATGCTCACCGACAAGTGCGCCCGGGTCCGCGACACCGGCGCACGGGTGCTCGCCGCGGCCGACAACTCCTGCCTGGCGCACATCGGCGGCGGCCTCGACCGCCACCGGTCGGGCGTACGGGCCGTGCACTACGCCGAGATCCTCGCCGAGACGGGAGCCACCTCATGAACCCACCGGTCGCACCCGCCACCGGTGGCGGGCGGATCCGCACACCGCTGCCGTTTCCCACCGCCGCCAAGCCGGCCGTCGCCGACACGCAACTCCGGGCCAACCTGCACCGGGCCACCCGCACGATCCGGGCCAAGCGAGCCCGGGTCGTCGACGAGGTACCCGACTGGGAGGCCCTGCGCGACGCCGGCTCGGCGATCAAGGCGGACGTCCAACGTCGGTTGCCGGAGCTGCTGGAGCAGTTCGAGGCGTCCGCCACCGCTGCCGGCGCCACAGTGCACTGGGCCCGCGACGCGGCCGAGGCGTGCCGGATCGTGGTCGCGTTGACCCGGGCCGCCGGGGCCGACGAGGTCGTGAAGGTCAAGTCGATGGCGACCCAGGAGATCGAGCTCAACGAGGCGCTGGAGGCCGCCGGGATCGCGGCGTACGAGACCGATCTGGCGGAACTGATCGTGCAGCTGGGCGACGACACCCCCTCGCACATCCTGGTGCCGGCGATCCACTACAACCGGGCCCAGATCCGGGAGATCTTCCAGCGTCGCATGGCCGACGCGCCGGCCGACCTGAGCGACGAACCGGCCGCGCTGGCCGAGGCGGCCCGCGCCCACCTGCGACGGCGTTTCCTCTCGGCCCGGGTCGCCGTTTCCGGCGCGAACTTCGCCGTCGCCGACACCGGCACGCTCGTGGTGGTGGAGTCCGAGGGCAACGGCCGCATGTGCCTCACCCTCCCCGAGACGCTGATCAGCGTCGTCGGCGTCGAGAAGCTGCTGCCGACCTTCACCGACCTGGAGGTCTTCCTGCAACTGCTGCCCCGATCCTCGACCGGCGAGCGGATGAACCCGTACACCTCGATGTGGACCGGTGTCACGCCCGGCGACGGCCCGCAGGACGTGCACATCGTGCTCGTCGACAATGGTCGGTCCGCGGTGCTAGCCGATCCGGTCGGGCGGCCGGCGCTGTCCTGCATCCGCTGCTCCGCGTGCCTCAACGTCTGCCCGGTGTACGAGCGGGCCGGCGGGCACGCGTACGGCTCGGTGTATCCGGGGCCGATCGGGGCGATCCTGTCGCCGCAGCTGACCGGCGTGGCCGACAACGCCTCGCTGCCGTACGCGTCGACCCTCTGCGGCGCCTGCTACGACGTGTGCCCAGTGAAAATCAACATTCCGGAGATCCTGGTCCACCTCCGCCAGCAGGCACCGCACCCGCCCGTCGAACGGGCCACCATGCGCGTCCTGTCCTGGGTGATGCGCAGCCCCCGACGGTGGGCCGCCGCCCTGCGATTGGCCCGGGCCGGCGCGGGGCCGCTCGGCGCGTACCGTGAGCGGCGCACCGGCGCTCGGACGCTGCGGCGACTGCCCTGGCCCGCCTCGGCGTGGACCCGGTCGCGCGACCTGCCGCTGCCCGCGTCGCAGACCTTCCGGGAATGGTGGGGTAAGCAGTGAGCGCACGTGACGAGATCCTGGCGCGGCTCCGGACGGCGCTGGCCGACAACCCGCCGCCGGTACAGGTGCCCCGCGGGTACCGACGGGTCGACGACCGCCCCGACCTGATCGGGACCCTGGTGGACCGCCTGGAGGACTACCGGGCCGTCGTCCACCGGGGCATCGACGCCCTCCCCCGGCTGCTCAGCGAGGTCGACCGGCTCGCCGTCCCCATCGACGTCCCCGCCGACTGGCTGGCCGGCTACGCCGGAGAGCTGCACCGCGACGCGCCCCCGCTGTCGGCGGCTGCGCTCGACGACCTGGACGCGGTCCTGACCGGCTGCGCCGTCGTGGTCGCCGACACGGGAACCATCATCCTGGACGCCGGCCCGGCGCAGGGGCGGCGCGCGCTCACCCTGGTGCCCGACCGGCACATCTGCGTCGTCCGCACCGACCAGGTTGTCGGTCTGCTGCCGGAGGCACTTACCCGACTGGACCCGCGCGCCCCGCTGACCTGGATCTCCGGCCCGTCCGCGACCAGCGACATCGAGCTCAACCGTGTCGAGGGAGTGCACGGCCCGCGCCGGCTGGAGGTCGTCCTGCTCGGCTCAGGAGCCTGACGACGGCACCTGCTCGTCGCTGCGGCTCTCGCCCGCCGTCGCGCGCAGCGGAATGCCGCGCACGTTGAGCAGCATGATGATGCCCACGCCGACCACCAGGGCGATGTCGGCGACGTTGCCGACGAAGAACCCGGCGTAGTCGATGAAGTCGACCACGTGCCCGCGGGCGAACCCCGGCTCCCGGAAGAGTCGGTCCAGCAGGTGGGTCACCGCGCCGCCGAGCACCAGGCCCAACGCCACCGCCCAGGCGCGCGACGTGACCCGCCACGCCACGACCGTCACCGCGACCACCGCCGCCGCCGCGAACACCGCGAAGATCCAGGTGTACGCGGAGCCGATCGAGAAGGCGGCGCCCGGGTTGTACACGAGTCGCAGTTGCAGCAGGTCACCGAGAACGGTGATGGTCTGGCCGCCGGAGAGCGCGGACTCGGCCCAGTACTTGGTGAGCTGATCCGCGGCGAGCACCACAGCAGCGATCAACACGACGGCGCGGAACATTCGGGAACCCTAGCCGGTCACCGGTGACCGTCACCACCGACGGATGGCTCCTCATCAACCACATGATGCACGCAGTTGGTAATTGCCAAAGACTTGCAACTGTGTCACCGTGATGATCAACGGGCGCGGCGCCGCCCACCCGACAAGCGATTCCTCCCCACACCACAGGAGCCCTCTGTGACCCGGATGCGTCCGGCCTTCCGACGCCTCGTGGCGTCGACCGCGGCGGCGGGGATGCTCGTCCTCGCCGGCTGCTCGGCCCCGGCCAACCCCGACGGCTCATCCGGCGGCGCGACGCTGGTCGTCGCCACCTCCGACGAGCCGGACGCGTTGAATCCGGTGCTCAACTACGGCGTCGACGGCGCCTCGCTGATCTTCGACGGCCTCGTCAGCCGGGACGCCGACAACCGCCTCGTCGCCGGTCTGGCCACGGCGTTGCCGGAGCTGTCCCCTGATGGACGCACAGTGACCGCGAAGCTCCGCGACGGCGTGCAGTTCCACGACGGCACCGCGCTGACCGCCCAGGACGTCGTCTTCACGTACCAGGCCGTGCTGGATCCGACTGTCGACTCGACGCTCCGCTCCGATTTGGACATGGTGGAGTCGGTGACAGCGCCCGACGCGGCCACCGTCGTGTTCCGGCTGCGCTACCCGTACGCGCCGTTCCTGCAGCGGCTCACCCTCGGCATCGTGCCGGCGAAGCTGCTCAGCGGGCAGGACATCAACACCGCCGGGTTCAACCGCAAGCCGGTCGGGACCGGGCCGTACCGGGTCGACTCCTGGACGCCGGGCGACCGCCTGGTGCTCACCGCCAACGAGCGCTACTTCGGTGGCCGGCCGAAAAACAACCGGGTGGTGGTCGCGTTCGTCGCCGACGACAACGTCCGCGCCCAGCGGATGCGCGCCGGCGAGTTCGACGCCGCCGAGCTGCCGCCGAAGCTGGCCTCCGGTTTCGACACCGACGCCACGTACCGGGTGCAGCGGGTGCCGACCGCCGACTACCGCGGCGTGATGCTGCCGACGGGCAACCGGGTCCTCGCCGACCTGGCGATCCGTCGGGCGCTCAACCTGGCCGTCGACCGGGCCGCGATGGTGACCGGGCTCCTCGGCGGCGCCGGCGAACCGGCGTTCGGGCCGATTCCGCCGACCTCCGAGTTCGCCGACCCGTCGATCATCGGCAAGCCGACCGCCGACCCGGCGGCGGCCGGAGCGCTGCTCGACGCGGCCAGCTGGACCCCCGGCCCCGGCGGGGTACGCGTCAAGGACGGCCGACCGGCCCGGTTCACGCTGATGTACCCGGCGAGCGACACGCTGCGCAAGGACCTGGCCCTCGCCGTCACCGCCTACGCGAAGAAGGTCGGCATCGCTGTCACTCCGGCGGGACTCACCTGGGACGCCATCGACCCGCGGATGAAGTCCGACGCCCTGCTGATGGGCTACGGCACGCCGTACGACCCGGATTTCGTCTCGTACAAGCTGTTCGGCTCGACGTTCGCGGGGCAGGGCTACTTCAACCCCGGTTCGTACCGCTCCGAGGTGACCGACCGGGCCCTGCAGGAGGGCCGCGACCAGATCGACCCCGCCCTTCGCACTGCCGCGTACGCGCAGTTCCAGAAGCAGTTGGCCGCCGACGTGCCGTGGCTGTTCCTCACCTACCTGCGGCACACCTACGTGCTGAAGTCCTCGGTTCAGGGCGTGGCGCCGCGGGTCGAGGCGCACGAACACGGGGTGGCGAACAGCCTCTGGTGGAACATCGACACCTGGACGCGGTCGTGACCCGCTCGCCTCGACTGGCCGGGGCCGGCGCGGTGGTCCGGCGTCGGCTCCTCGTCGCCCTGCCGGTGCTCGCCGCGACCAGCGTCGGGATGTTCGCCCTCGGTGCCGCCTCGCCGGTCGACCCCGCGAAGCAGTACGCGGGCGCGGCGGCCTTCACCGCCAGCGAGGAGAACCTGGCCCAGTTGCGCGCGAACTGGGGCGTCGACGACCCGCTGCCGGTGCAGTACCTGCGCTGGATCGGCAACCTGGTCCAGGGCGACCTGGGTTGGTCGACCAGCCGCCACGAGCCGGTCGCCTCGGTGCTCGCCGCCCGGGCCGGCTGGACGCTGCTCCTGATCGGTGTGGCCCTCGCCCTGGTCCTGATCGCGAGCCTGCTGCTGGGCGCGCTGGCGGCGTACCGGCGGGGTGGTTTGTTCGACAGCGCGTTGCGGGCGGCCGCGTACGCGGTGCAGTCGATGCCTGTCTTCTGGCTGGGCCTGGCCGCGATCGCCGTGTTCGCGCTGGCCCTGGGCTGGATGCCGGCGGGCGGGCTCACCGACGTCACAGCGACCAGCACGTCCTGGTCCGACGTGGCGCATCACCTGATCCTGCCGGTCGGGGTGCTGGCCGTGTCGCAGGCGCCGTGGTTCGTGCTGTTCGTCCGGGACGCGGTAGCGGAGAGCATGCGCGACGACCACGTGCTCGCGGCGCGGGCGCGCGGGTTGCCCGGTCGGACGGTGCTGTTCGGGCACGCGCTGCGGACCGCGCTGCTGCCGTTCCTCACCCTGGTCGGCACCCACCTGCCCGAGCTGGTCGGCGGGGCGGTGCTGGTCGAGACGGTCTTCTCGCTGCCGGGCCTCGGCGCCGTCACTGTCGCCGCCGCGCTGGGCAGCGACTTCCCGCTGCTGGCGGCGATCACGCTGATCACCACCGCTGTGGTGCTGGCCGCGAACCTCGCGACCGACCTCGCCTACGCCGCCGCCGACCCGAGGGTACGACTCGATGGCTGACCTCGCTGCACGACCGCCGCTGCTCCGGGTGGCCCGGTCGCGGCTGCGGCTGCGGCCCGGCCGGGCCGGTGCCGTCGTGGCCGGCCTGATCCTGCTCGTGGCCATCGTCGGCTCGCTGCTCGCTCCGCTGCTCTGGCCGCTGGACCAGAGCGCGGTCGCGCTGGACCAGACCCGGATGGCGCCGTCCTGGACCCACCTCGCCGGCACCGACGACCTGGGTCGCGACGTGGCGCACCGCACCGTCTACGGGCTGCGGGTCTCGCTGCTCGTCGGCGCAGTCGCCGCGCTCGTCGCCACCGTCCTCGGGGGCGTGGTGGGTGGGATCGCCGGCACGCTCGGCGGCCGGGTGGACCGCATCCTGATGCGGATCGTGGACACCATCGCCGCGATGCCGCACCTGCTGCTGGGCATCTTCATCGTCGCCATGCTGCGTCCCAGCCTCGGTGCCGTGATCGCCTCCGTCGGGCTCACCCACTGGCTCTCCACCGCCCGCATCGTCCGATCCGAGTTGTTGAGCCTTCGGACCCGACCGTTCATCGACGCCGCCATCAGCGGCGGAGCCGGCCGGTTCCGGGTCCTCACCCGGCACCTGCTGCCGCACGTCCTGCCCCGGCTGGCCCTGGCGACCACCCTGATGATCCCGCACGCGGTGTGGCACGAGACCGCCCTGTCGTTCCTCGGTCTGGGCCTGCCGCCGCACCTCGCCTCGCTGGGCAACATGATCAACGACGGCCAGGGGTCGCTGTTGACCGGCGCCTGGTGGGCCAGCCTGGCGCCGGGCGCGGTCATCGTCGTCGTCACCCTCGCCATCGCGGTCCTCGCCGCCCGTTGGCGCGACCGCCTCGATCCCCGGGTCCGAGCGGAGCTGCACCTGTGACCACCACCGAATCCGTTCCGGCCGAGGCGTCGCCCCGCGCCGCCGCGAGTCAGCCGCTGCTCGCCGTCGACGGCCTCGGCGTCGAATTCCGGCTCCGCGACGCGCGCGTGCACGCCGTCAGCGATCTCAGCCTCACCGTACGGACCGGCGAACTGCTGGCCATCGTGGGCGAGTCCGGCTGCGGCAAGTCCGTCCTGGCCCACGCCCTGCTCGGCCTCCTGCCGGGCAACGCCACGACCACCGGGCACGCCCTGCTGCACCACCCCGGCGCCGACCCGGTCGACCTGGTCACCTGCGGCCAACGCCAGCTGGCCCGGCGGGTACGTGGGCGCCGGGTCGGGTTGGTCCCGCAGAGCCCGGCCACCGCCCTGAACCCGGTCCGCACCGGACGGCGACTGCTCGCCGAGACGCTGCGGGCGCACGGCCGCGACCGCGCCGACGCCGACCAGCTCGCTGTCGATGTCGGGCTCGACCCGGCGGACCTGGACCGCTACCCGCACGAGTTGTCCGGCGGCATGGCACAGCGTCTGGTCACCGCGCTCGCGCTGGCGCCCGACCCGTCACTGCTCATCGCCGACGAGCCCACCACCGGGCTGGACCGGCCGCTGGTGGACCACACCCTCGACCTGCTGCGCCGCCGCTGCGACAACGGCGCGGCCGTCGTGCTCATCACGCACGACCTGGCCGCCGCACGCCGGGTCGCCGACACCGTCGCCGTGATGTACGCCAGTCGCATCGTGGAACACCGCGACACCGACCAGCTCTTCACCGCGCCGGCTCACCCGTACGCCTCGGCGCTGCTCGACGCCCTGCCGGACCGGGCCTTCCGGCCGGTGCCGGGCGACCCGCCGATGCTCACCGCGCTGCCCCCGGCGTGCGCGTTCGCGCCCCGCTGCCCACGTCGCACCGACACCTGCGCGGACCGACCACAGTCGACGCCGGTCACTGGCGGCGGCACCGTGGCCTGCCACCACCCGATCCCCACCGGAGCCACCACGTGACCAGCGCGCAGCACCTGCTCGCCGACGAGGTGAGCGTCTCCTACGGCCGCCAGGTCGTCCTCGACGGCGTCACACTGCGGATCGGCCGGGGAGAGACGGTCGGACTGCGCGGGCCGTCCGGCTGCGGAAAGTCGACACTGGTCCGGGTCCTGGCCCTGCTGCACCGCCCCGATCGGGGCCGGGTCAGCATCGACGGCACCGCTGTCGACGCCGTCCGGTACGCCGTACCGGTCGCCCTACGGACCCGCGTCGCCGCCCTCTTCCAGAGCCCGCGCGCCGCCGCCGATCCTCGACTGAGCCTCACCGACCTGATCGCCGAACCGCTGCGCGCCACCCGGACGCCCGAGTCGGCGGTCCGGGAACGGGTGGCCGAACTCGCCGACCTCGTCGGCCTCACCGCGGATCTGCGCAGCCGGCGCCCCCACGCGGTGTCCGACGGGCAACTGCAACGCGCCTGCCTCGCCCGGGCCCTCGTACACCGCCCCGACTATCTGCTCTGCGACGAGGCCACAGCGATGCTCGACGCCTCGACCCAGGCGCACGTCGCCGCCGTCATCCGCGACTACCAGCGGACCCAGCGCGCCGGTGTCCTGGTCATCACCCACGACCAGACCCTGCTGGACCGCTGGACCGACCGGATCGTCGACCTGGCCGCCACAGCGAGGGCACGCGCCTGACCCTCGGTGCGGTGCGGTGCGAATGCCGGGGCAACTGGCGATCGGCATCGGAGGTCCGCCTCCGCGACTCGGGCGCGGCAGCGTCAGCCGACGTCGAGGGGCACCCGCCGAGCGCGGGAGTCCGGACGGCCGGCGAAAATGGCGGCGAGGATCTCCGCGCCGTCGACGACCCTCGGGCCAGGGCGGTTGAAGTAGGCAGGCCCGTCGACCACCCACACCTGCCCGTCCCGCACCGCGGGCAGGTCCGCCCAACCGGGTTGCGCGGTCGCCACTGACAACTCGTCGACGGTTCGCTCGGGCGTGAACCCGCACGGCCCGAACACCACCACGTCGGGAGCCAGGTCCGCCACCACCGACCACAGGTGCGGGGTGCTGTGCGCGCCCGGCCCGAGCAGCAGCGACCGTCCACCCGCGTAGGTGATCTGCTCCGGCACCCAGTGCCCGCCCGGCATCAACGGGTCGAGCCACTCGACGAACAGCACCGTCGGCGCGCCGGGCCCCGGCCCCGGCAACGCGGCAAGGCGACGCTCGGCGTCGGCTCGGATCTCCGCCGCCCTGCCCTCGGTGCCGGTCAGCGCGGCCACGGCATCGACAGTGTCCAGGATTCCGTCGACGGTCCTCGCCTCCAGGGACATCACAGTGGTGTCGAGATCGATCAGACCAACCGCGTCGTTGACCCGCTCGTAGGAGACCGCACACACGTCGCACAGATCCTGGGTCAGGATCAGATCCGGCTTCAACCCCTCCAGCATGGCGACGTCGAGCTGGTACAACGACGACCCTCGGTGCGCGTCACCCGCGATCGCCGCCGAGATCTCCCGGCTCGTCAAAGTCTCCGGCAGGGACGTCGCGGTCACCGCCGGGATGTCGGCCAGAGCCCCCGGCGGCCAGTCACACTCGTGGGTACGGCCGACCAGTTGCCCGGTCAGGCCGAGCATGGCCACGATGTCCGTGGCCGCAGGCAGCAGGGAGACGATTCGCACGTCCGCCTGCCTACCAGGCGCGACCGAGCCACGTCCACTCCCCGACAGCGAGATCCCGGCGGCCATCAGCGTGGTCAATGACCGCCCCAGCTCAGCACGCCTCGACTGGTTTGCGGTAACGGGGTTGCCAAGCGGTCACCCGGTATCCCGCCTTCTCGTACAACCGAATGCTGTTGTTCGGATTCTCCGCGACCGTGCTGAGTCGGGCCGTCGAGACTCCCGCTTCCGCCAAAATACGAAGCGTGCGCCTCATCACCGCAAGACCGACGCCCCGCCGGCGCCAGCGCTGGCTCCCGCAGCCGCATCGGTCGATCGGGAAACACGCCCACGATGGCCGCGCCTTTCAACGGCAGATGTACACGTTGGGGATGACCCCATGACGTTGCGGATGAGCGGAATGTGTTCTCGGTCCGGATGGATGCGAGGCTGGACGCGTGGCTTCCGGATCGACGTACATGTGGACAATCCCGGCTGCCCAGCGGCTTGGTACGCACCTTGAACGCGTCGGTGTATCCGGAGACCGGCGAAAGCGCGGTGGAGTGTTACGCAACCGGGTTCACCCTGCGCAGGTCGATGACATCCTCGCCCAGGT
>NZ_PYAK01000031.1 GCF_003264365.1 Micromonospora noduli | reverse complement strand
GGACTGCTGGCCGCCGCCCGGTCGCTCGCCGCCGCCGGGGCGCCCGACGCCGCGGTGTTCACCGGGTTCTTCATCCCCGGCGCCGAGCCACCCGCCGCGGAGACCGACGGCCCGCTCGGCGCGGTCCAGATCGGCGCCGCGCTGCGCCTGCTCGGTGGCCGGTGCCGGCTCGTCACCGACGAGCCCTGCGCCCCGGTGGTCGAGACGGCCGTCGCCGCCGCCGCGCCGGGCCTGCCGGTCGACGTCGCGCCGCTGCGAGGGTACGAGGAGTGGGCCGCCGCCCTCCGCCCCGAGTACGGCCGGCTGACCCACCTCATCGCCTGCGAACGGGTCGGACCCGGTGTGGACGGTCGGCCGCGCAACATGCGCGGCGAGGACATCGGCGCGCACACGGCGCCCCTGGACCGGCTCTACACCTCCGGGTCGGCGTATCGGATCGGCATCGGCGACGGTGGCAACGAACTCGGCATGGGCCGCCTACCGGCAGACCTGATCGGACGGGTGGTCGCCTCCGGCGAACGGATCCGGTGCGTGGTGGGCGCGGACGCGCTGCTCGTCGGCGGCACGTCCAACTGGGCCGCCGCCGCTCTCGTGGGCGCGCTGTCGCTGCTCCGCCCGGAGGTGCCCGCGCTTCGGACACTGCTGGAGCCCGCCTGGTCGTACGACCTGCTGACCGCGGCCGTGCGCGCGGGCGCGGTGGACGGCGTACGCCGGCGTCCCACGCTCAGCGTCGACGGCCTCGACTGGCCCGCGTACGCCGAACCGCTCACCCGGATCGCCGAGCTGGTCAGGGAAGCCCGGTAGGTGTCTGTGGCTCGGTCGCCGGCCGCGATGCCCTCGGCGGGCGGCTGCTCGCCGCTCGCGCGTGCGCAACCTGGCGGGGGCGCAACGGCAGGTGCAGGGCGGCGGCGACCACCGCGAAGGCCCCCCAGCCGGCGCCCAGCGCCGCAGCCGACGAGACGTCCTGAAGGTAGTGGTACGCGGTGAGGAAGCCGACCAGCGCGAGGCTGTTGCGGGCGAAGTGCCGACTGAACTCGGCCAACTGCCGGCGGGCCTCGACGGCGACCAGCACCCCCGAGTACGGGAACGTCACCACCATCCCGCGCAGCACCGCGCCGAGCAGTTGAGTGAGGACCGCCCCAACGAAAATCACCACCAGCTTGAGCAACGCCGGCAGCCCGTCCGGGCGGGTCTCCGCGACGGCGGCCGCCTCCTCGACGGAAGCCCCACGTTGGCGGGCGCGACGGCGCAGCCACAGGATGGCCGCCAGCCAGAGCACGAGCGTGCCGGCGAGGGCCACCTCGAACGGAATGTCGACGGCCAACAGGCCGGCGCTCAACGCCACGTAGACGGCGATCCCCGCGACGTCGGCGAGCAGGATCGGCCAACGCCACCGCTGGTGGGTGACCGCCACGGTGACGAAGAAGAGGTTGAGCCCGAGCACCCCGAGCATCTGCGCGCCGTCCACCCGGTACTCGGTGGTGACCAGGGCGAGCGTCATCGGCAGCGGCAGGCTGTAGACCAGCGCGCGGAGCCGGACGGAGCGGATCACGCTGACCGCCCACACCACGGCCGTCACCAGCAGGACCGCGCTCCACGTCATGGCTCACCCGTTCCCGCCCCGGTGGGGGGCCGTCAGTCCTGGAAGGTCGCGGCGTTCGCGCAGAGGTCGAACACGCGGGTGAGCCGAGCGACGTCCGTCCGGTTGACCGAGAACTGGTTCTCGCCGATCTCGCCGTGCGCGGTCATGTGGGCCTCCCAACAGCTCGACCCGTCCCAGAGTGTCAAATTCACGTGCAGGTGCGGACTCACCATCCCGAGAGGCAGCAGACCCACCCGCGCCCCGGCCGCGCGCTGCTTCTCCACCAGGGCGGACAGATCGTCGGTCAGCTGGGCGTAGACGAAGACCCGGGTGATCTGGACACCCCGTTGCAGGGCCTCCACGTTGGCCTCCCAGTAGCGCCGGCCGATCTCACTGCGCCACCAGCTCAGCTCCCCGCTCACCCGGGGCATCACGTTGGTCAACCCGTCCAGCCGACGTAGGCAGGCGCGGGTGGCGCCGACCAGATCCTCGTCCTCGTCGCCGCGCCGGATGATCCGACCGTCGGCGAGCTGCTCGGCCTCCAACCGGAACTGCTCGTAGCGCCGCTGCGCCTCCACCGCGACCCGGGTACCCGCGTGCTGCTCGGCCGCCTCCCGGATGGCCCCGGCCAACTCCGTGGTGGTGCGGACCAGCCAGGGCGGGCCGTCCAACAGGGTGCGCAGGTGGAAGCGGCGCTCCGCGCGGGCCAGTGAGTCGACCAACAGCGAGATGGTGATGCCCATCAGGCCGGCCAACAGCGACTCCACCCCGGAGGCGGCGTTGCTGAGGTCGAGCACGATGCTGAGGGTGATCGACAGCGTGATGCCGACCAACGCCACCGGGTCGGTGTGCGCCACCAGCCGGACGAAGCCTGCGGTGGAGCCGCCACTTTGCCGTAACCGCTGACGGGCCACGTCACGGGTCATCGAGATCCCCCAATCCGCCGCTCCCGCCAGCGTAGACAGCAACCACAACCACCGGCCCCGCCGCAGCGGGCCGGTAGCATCCGGCTGTGCACAGAGCGGACGCGGCGCCGTCGACCGGAACGGACGACGAGCGGATCACGGCGGAGATTCGAACCTGGGTCTGCTCCACCCCGCTCCGCGGCCTCGTCGCCCACTTCGGCGGCACCTGGCCCGACGGTGATCTCACCGACGTGCTCCGCTTCCTCGACGACTTCTCCGCCCGCCACTGGGACTTCCGGGGCGGCCGGGAACGACCCGACGCCCGGGAGCCCGACCTCGACGGCACCACCGCGACACTGGTGCTCAACGCGGCTGCCGCGCTCGGGCTGATCCACCCGGTGCCGCCAGCCCGGTCGGCGTACGCCCACCTGGTGGTGCTCGGCGGCCTGGCACACGCCTGCGTACGACGCGTCGCCTACGCCGCGCACCTGCTCCGCGCCGGCCTACCGGTGAGCGGCGAGGTCGCCGTCCTGGGCAGCTTCCGGCCACTGTCGGACCGGGAACGCCGCACGCTCGCCGAGGCGGGCCTACCGGCCGACGAGACCGAGGTGGATGTGCTGGACACGGCCGTCCGCCGGGTGTTCGAGGTGGCCGCCCCGGCCGAGCAGGACGGTGTGGACGCCGGCCACCCGCACCACTCCTGGTCGTCGCGGACCTACCGACCGGATGGGCTGCCGCCGATCCGGGTACTGGCCGCGCCGTCCAGCGAACCCGACCAGCGGCGGGCCCACACCGCCGACACCCAGCGGTTCTGGGCCGCCCACGTCCGGCTCGCGCCGGGCGACAAGGTCCTGATGGTCACCGCGCCGATCTACGTGCCGTTCCAGCACTGCGATGCGCTGCGCACGCTGGCCGTGCCGTACGGGTGCGCCATCGACACGGTCGGGGTGGACCCGACGCTCATCGACCTGGCGGTGCTGCCCGAGCAGACGCTCACGCCGGGGCGCTACCTCCAGGAGATCCGCTCGGCGATCCGCTCGATGCGCGCCCTGCACGAGGCCAGCCGGGCCTGACTGTCGTGCTCTGAGCTGGGAATGTCCGGAATGGTGCGCTGAGTAACCACTCAGTACGGTTAGGCCACGGGAGCACCTTGGAACGTTTGTTTTAATCAGGAGCTACGAAGTCGTGGGGAGGGTGCCTATGAGCACCAGGTTCGCCGCCGCGGCCGGGCTGGTCTCGCTGAGCCCGGACGCGACGGCGCTTGCAGGGCGGAGATGTAGACAGGCACGAACTGTGCATGCTCTTCGATGAGTGACACCGTCCGCGGCAACCGCCCCTCGACCCTGATCGACTGGGACCAATCAGTCGACCCTCCAGTGCGCTCATCCAGCTCCCCTGGATAGACCCGCATCGTTGACCATCGGTGCCACAAGCACCCGTCTGGTACGTGTCTGCGCATCGTCATTGTTAAGCCCTCACCGGAGCCCTCCGGAACGGGTGTGACGTTCGGAGACCCTGTTCCGAACGTCGCGGGTATTCCGTTCACCGGTTCGGATCACCTGTTCCGCCCGTTCGGTCCCGCCCGTTCCTGTCGATAAGGCCCCAAAAGGACATAGGCCTTGTTTCTGTCTCGCCCGGACGCGATACACGGGCTTCCAACGCTGCTGGCTTGGGCACGGGTCGCCGCCTCGCCATGCTGAGTACCGGGTCAATCCCTGCGGGGCGACACGACGGCGGACCAACCGTTGCGTTCGACAAGCCCGCCCGCACGGCCAGCTCACAGCTCCCATATCGGTAGATCAAAGTTGATCAAGGAGTGTCCATGCCCTTCTCTGGCGCAATCCTGCCCGCGGCCATGCCGCAGATCCTCACCACGGTGTTCATCTGCGTCGTGATCGCGTTCGTCGTCGGTGCGGTCCTCGGGCCGCGCCGCCGGCGGTACCCGGTCGTCGTGGCGGTCTTGGTGGTGGTGCTGGTCTTCCTCACCGTTCTCGTCCTGACCGGTGTCGACCCGTTCGTGGCGGCCGCCCTCGTGGCAGCCGCGACGGCGGCGACGGCCCGGCTGAGCCTGCGCGTGCGCGAGGCCTAGTCGTGGTCCGAGCGCGGCCCTCGCCTTCGGGGGCCGCGCTCGGGACGCGGTCGGAGATGACGATGCCACCGAGGAGCATTCCCCCAGCGGACCCAGAGTCCGGTCAGGTCGCCCAATTCGGGTTCGACCTGCGTCAGCTACGCCAACAGGCGGGCATGACGTATGCCGCCATCGCCCAGAGCAACTACTACTCCCCCAGCACTGTTCACGCGGTCGATCAGGGTCATCAACTACCGAGCGAGGCGCTACTCAAGGCGTTCGTCAAGGCATGCGGTGGCGATCCGGCAACATGGCTCGCCCGGCGGGTGAAGATCCACGACATGCTCGCGGTCGAGAAGAGGGCGACGCGGACGGTGTCGCCTCGGGACGCCGGGATGGATCCCCCGGACCCGACCGAGGCAAGCACGAAGATTGAGTACAACGACGCGCTCAAAAAGCTGCGCGAGTGGTCGGGGATGACCTTCAGACGCATCGCCGAGATCAGCGAGGCTTACCCACGCCGAGTTCCGGCGTCGACCTTGTGCAACGCCTTCCAGCGAGGCACATTGCCGGCCCGAGGTCTCACCGAGAGCTTTCTGCAGGCCGTCGGTCTCGACGAGGCTCAGCGGGCCACCTGGCTGAAGACCTGGGACGACATCGATGCCGGCCGACCAGTCAAGACCGAACCGGCGTGGCGGCGGTGGCGCACCGGCGCGCAGAGCGCCATCGTCCGTCCGCATCCGGCCGACCTCACGCCGGTCATGCCCGCAATGCCCTACTCGCCCACCAACGACGTTCGAGAGTGGGTCCTCATCGACGGTGAGTGGCGCGCCGCCGACGAGGCCGGCAACGTGACCGAGCGGGAGCGATTGCCGATGCGCAACGTCGCGGCCGCAAGCCTCCTCATGGCCTTCGTCGTCATCGGCATGGTGATCCTCTGGGCAATGTGAGGCGGACCCGGTCAGGCTGAATCGGCGGTGTCGGCGACGGCCTGGGCGAAGACCTCGGAGCGGTGCTCGAAGTTGCGGAACCGGCCGTAGCTGGGCGCGGCCGGCGACAGCAGAACTACCCCGCCGGCCGGGGTCACCTCGCGGGACAGCCGGACCGCGTCCACCAGGTCGTCGACCAGTTCGGTACGCACCTTCGGCAGGCCGGCGAGCACCTCGACGATGCGGGTGCCGCTGTCCGGAATCCCGATCACGGTCAGTTCCCGCTCGGCCAGGTGCTCGGCCAACGGCGTGTAGTCCAGACCCCGGTCGTTGCCCCCGACGATCACCGTCAACGGCCGCCCGTCGTACGCGTCGATGGCGTGCATCGCCGCGTACGGGCTGGTGGCCAGGGTGTCGTCGACGAACGTCAGCCCGGACGGGTCGGTGATCTCGGTGAGCCGGTGGGCCAGCCCCTGGAACTCGGCGACCGCGACGGCGAGGTGGTCCTTACCGGCCACCACGTCCACGCCGAGCGCGTCGAGGACGGCGAGCGCGACACAGAGGTTGCCCTCGTTGTGGCGGCCGACCAGCGGCAGCACCGCACGCGGGAAGAGCGGCTGGTCACCGAAGTGGAACCACTGCGTGCCGTCGGCGCCGGTGGCGACGTGGGTGGTGTCGGGGCGACCGGCGCGGACCGCCGGCAGCTCACCCAGCTCCGCGGCGAGGCGCGGGTCGCCGCCGTTGACCACTATCGTCTGCGGGTCGTGGGCGAGCAGGTTGAGCTTGTCCCGGTAGTACTCCCGCTCCCCACCGTGCGCGTCCAGGTGCTCGGGGAAGAGCGCGGTGACCACCGCCACCCGGGGCGAGTCGGTGAGGTCGCTGCACTGGTAGCTGGACAACTCCAACACGTACAGCTCGGCGTCCGGCAGGTCCAGGGTCGGCACCCCGATGTTGCCGCCGAAGACGTTCGGCCGCCCCATCGCGGTGAGCAGGTGACTGATCAGGCTGGAGGTGGTGCTCTTGCCCTTGCTGCCGGTGACCCCGACGGTGCGCGCGGCGTGGTCGGCCATCCACAACGCGGTGCCCTGGGTCACCAGGATCCCGCGCCGGCGCAGCTCGATCAGCCACGGGTGGGTCTGCGGCACGCCCGGGGAGCGGACCACCACGTCCGCGGCGGCCAGCCGTTCGAAGCCTGCCTCGCCGGTGACCAGCGGGGCCGCCTCGGCCAGGGGTCCGTCCCAGGGCAGCGACAGGAAGTTCGCGCTGTCGTCCACGGCGACCAGCTCGGCCGGGCCGTGCGCGGCGATGGCGGTCACAGCGGCCCGGCCCTCCCGACCGGTGCCCCAGACGGCGACGGTACGTCCGCGCAGGTCAGAAAGGCGCACGGGGCTCTCCTCGTGGGTCACGGCGGCGGCAGGGCGGGCCCGGTCCGGACACGGCCGGACGAACCAGGGCCTAGTATGGCGTGTGCCCAACGAGCAGCTCCGGCGGATGGACGCCTTCACCTTCCCGTCCTACTCGATCGACTTCGCCACCGGCGAGGTGTTGTTCGACTACGCCCTGACCGGCCCGGCCGGTGAGCAGCGGTTCACCGAGGTGATCACACTTCCGCTGCCGGCGGAGCCGCCCTCCGACGAGACGGTGGCGACCCTCAACCGGGTGCTGGAGGTGCTGCACCTCGTCGCCGGGGTCAGTTACTACAAGGCCGCCGCGCCGCCCCGACTCGTGCTGCCGGCACCGCTGGGCGCGGCCACCGTCGACTACGTCACGGCCGTCTACACCAGGGGCCTCGCGGAGTACGCGTACCGCAACCAACTGCCGCACGTGCTCGAGCTGCGCCCGGAGGTGCCGGCCGGCACGCCGGAGTCACCCCGGGTGTACGACGACTCGGACCGTCGCCCGCTCTCGGCGGTCGGCGGCGGTAAGGACTCGATCGTCAGCCTGGAGGCACTGCGCCGCGCCGAGTTGGACCCGGTGCCGTTCTCGGTCAACCCGAACCACGTGATCGTCGCCGTCAACGAGGCGTCCGGGCTGGTCCCGCTGGCCGCCCGGCGGCGCATCGACCCGGTGCTGTTCGACCTGAACGCGGCCGGCGCGCTGAACGGGCACATCCCGGTCACCGCCATCAACTCCCTGATCGCCGTGGCCACCGCCGTCCTGCACGGGCTGGGCCCGGTGGTGATGTCCAACGAGCGTTCGGCGTCCGACCCGAACCTGGTCTGGAACGGCCACGAAATCAACCACCAGTGGTCCAAGGGCGTCGAGGCGGAGGGGCTGCTGCGGGCGTCGCTGGCCGAGCACGCCGGCCTGACCGACCCGTACTTCTCCCTGCTGCGTTCGCTGTCCGAACTGCACATCGCCCGGCTGTTCGCCGAGTTCACCCGGTACGACGACGTGGTGACCAGCTGCAACCAGGCGTTCAAGCTGCGCGACGCGAGTGAGCGCTGGTGCCGTGACTGCCCGAAGTGCCGCTTCGTCTTCCTGGCCATGGCGCCGTTCATGCCGCGGGAGCGGGTCACCCACATCTTCGGCGGCGACCTGCTGGCCGACGAGTCGCAGATCCCCGGCTACCGCGAGTTGCTGGGCGTGGACGGGCACAAGCCGTTCGAGTGCGTGGGCGAGGTCGAGGAGTCGGTGGTGGCCCTCGGCCTGCTCGCCGAGCAGGACCAGTGGCGCGACGCCCCGGTGATCCAGGCCCTGGTCGACGCCGTCCCGGAGACGGCCTGGTCCGCGGTGGCCAACTCGGACGTCTTCACCCCCGGCGGCCCCAACCACATCCCCCCCACCTACGCAAAAGCCCTGAACTCCCTCACCTAAACCCCACCCCACCCCACCCCCTCCCCCGGCGTCCCCACCGGCCTCTTGCCCGCGGTGATCAAGAGGTTTGCGTCATCGCGTGCGCGATTTCTGACGCAAACCTCTTGATCACCGCGGGCGGGCGCGGGGTGGGGGGCGGGGTGGGACGGGGGGGTTAGGGGGTGCGGACTGCTTCCAGGGCCAGTAGGGCTACGTGTAGGGAGAGGCTGGCCTCTACCGAATCCAGGTCCACGTCGAGGATGCGAGCGATCCGGGCCAGGCGTTCGTAGAAGGCCGGCCGGGACAGGTGGGCGGCGGCGGCACCGGCCGACTTGTTGCGCCCCTGCTCCAGGTAGGCGCGCAGGGTGTCGAGCAGCCGTTCCCGGGGGTGCCGGGCGTCGTACTCCAACAGCGCGCCGAGTTCACGCTCCACGAACGTCTGCAGGCGGGGCTCGTCGCGCAGCAGGTGCAGCAGCCCGGCCAGACCCACGTGCGGCAGCCGGAAGATCGGCAGGTCACGCCGGTCACGCCGGGCCGCCTCGGCGATCTGCCGCGCCTCGACCAGCGACCGTCGGGCCTCCCGCAGGGTGCCCACCCCGGAGCCGGCGGCCACGATCACGCCACCCGGACCAGCACCCCGGAACGGGTCGACACCGACCCCCGACCGAGCGGCCTCGACACCGAGCGCCGCGCGGGTCGGATCTACGCCGAAGCCAGTGCGGGCCGGATCGGCGCCGACCGTCGCACGGGAAGCGTCGGATGCGGGACGGGACACGTCGGCGCCGGAGGCATTCCGCGCCGGTTCGACACCGGGTGCCGGTCGGCCGGTGCCGGCGTCGAGGCGTACCCGACGAAGGGCGCTGGCGAACGCGGACAGCGCGCGGTCCTCGGCGGCCGGGTCCGGCAGGGCCAGCAGCGCGCCCACCGAGTTGTCGTCGACGGCGCTGGTCAGCGCGGTCAGCTTCGCCTCCCGCAGGGCCTGGCCGACCGCCTCGGAGAGATCACGTAGCCGGGCCTGGCCGGCCTCGGGGCCGACCTCCCCGGCGGGGTCGTCGGCGCGGTGCCGGACCATCACGCCGACCAGGTGCCGCCGGTCGAGCACCACGCCGAGCGCCTTGGCCCGCAGCCCCACCTCGTCCACCGGGCGGGAGTGGTCGAGCAGCGCGGTGAGCAGGGTGCGATGGATCTGTCGCTCCAAGCCCTCGGCGTCGCGGCGGATCAGCCGGCCCAGCGCGAGGGTGGACGCGGCCCGCTCGATCAGGATGGTGAGCCGGGTGGGCGAGCCGGCGTTCGATTCGACGGCCTGGGCGCTGGGCACGTCGCCGCTGGCCGGCCAGCGCAGCAGCAGCCGACCCCAGTCCTGCCCCCGGGCACCGACGGTGGTCACCAGCCAACCGCTGTCCGGGTCGTACGCGGTCCGCCCGGCCGGGCGGATCCGCCGGGAGTGCTGCTCCCAGCCGTCCAGCAGCAGCTCAGCGCTCTCGCCCGCCGGGTCGTACCCGAGCACCTGCCGGGACAGGTTCTCCAGCACCACGGGGCAACCGGACAGCTCGGCGGCCTGTCGGATCACCTCGGTGGCGTCGGCGCCCTCGACGGACAGGTCGTTGAACCGCTGGTGGATCTCCTCGGTGGCGCGCAGCTCGGTGAGCTGCGCGTCGACGATCAGCGCGTGCACCGCCTCGGTGATCCGGACGAACGGGGTGGCCCGGCGCAGCTCCACCAGGGGCAGCCCACGCCGCTCGGCGGCGGCGGCCATCACCCGCGGCACACCGCTGACGTACCGGCGGCCCAGCTCGACGACGAGTCCGGAGACTCCGACGTCGGCGAGATCACCAATGAACGCGCGCAACCCGGCGTCGTCCCCGGGCAGACCGATGCCGGTGGTGAGCACCAGTTCGCCACCGCCGAGCAGGGTGGCGATGTCCGGCACCTCGGCGACGTGCACCCACCGGACGGGTCGGTCCAGCCCCTCGTCGCCGGCGACCACGCGGGGCGCGCCGTGACGGACCGGGTCCAGGGCGAGGACCTCACGGACGGTAGGGAACACGGCCGACACGCTACCGTCCGTGACGCCGGAACTCGACTTGCCACCGGCGAGAGGGGTCAGTCGACGCCGAACTCCATCGCGGCGCGGTCGAGCGCCTCGTCCTCGGCCGAGGCGACGCCCCGGGAGGCGATGGCTTCCGCGCCGCCTTCGGGCATCGCGCCGATCAACCCGGTCGAGGCCGCCTGCTCGGCCCCGATCATCCGCTGCGGGTTCCCGCCACCGACCAGGCCGAGGGAGGCGTACTGCTCCAGCTTCGACCGCGAGTCGGCGATGTCCAGGTTGCGCATGGTGAGCTGGCCGATCCGGTCCGACGGGCCGAACGCCGAGTCCTCGGTGCGCTCCATCGACAGCTTGTCCGGGTGGTAGCTGAACGACGGGCCGGTGGTGTCCAGGATCGAGTAGTCCTCGCCCCGACGCAGCCGCAACGTCACCTCGCCGGTGACCGCCGTGCCGACCCACCGCTGCAACGACTCGCGCAGCATCAGCGCCTGCGGGTCCAGCCAGCGGCCCTCGTACATCAGCCGACCGAGGCGGCGACCCTCGTTGTGGTAGTTCGCCAGGGTGTCCTCGTTGTGGATGGCGTTGACCAGCCGCTCGTACGCGTAGTGCAGCAGCGCCATCCCGGGCGCCTCGTAGATGCCCCGGCTCTTGGCCTCGATGATCCGGTTCTCGATCTGGTCCGACATGCCCAGGCCGTGCCGGCCGCCGATGGCGTTGGCCTCCAGCACCAGGTCGACGGCGCTGCCGAACTCCTTGCCGTTGATCGTGACCGGGCGGCCCTGGTCGAAGCCGATGGTGACGTCCTCGGTCGGGATCTCCACCGACGGGTCCCAGAAGCGGACGCCCATGATCGGGTTGACCGTCTCGATGCCGGTGTCGAGGTGCTCCAGGGTCTTCGCCTCGTGCGTGGCACCCCAGATGTTGGCGTCGGTCGAGTACGCCTTCTCGGTGCTGTCCCGGTAGGGCAGGCCGCGTTCGAGCAGCCACTCGGACATCTCCTTACGCCCACCCAGCTCGGTGACGAAGGCGGTGTCGAGCCACGGCTTGTAGATGCGCAGCATCGGGTTGGCCAGCAGGCCGTACCGGTAGAACCGCTCGATGTCGTTGCCCTTGAAGGTCGAGCCGTCGCCCCAGATCTGGACGTCGTCGGCGACCATCGCGCGCACCAGCAGGGTGCCGGTCACGGCGCGGCCCAGCGGGGTGGTGTTGAAGTACGCCCGCCCGCCGGTGCGGATGTGGAAGGCGCCGCAGGTCAACGCGGCCAGGCCCTCCTCGACCAGGGCGGCGCGGCAGTCGACCAGGCGGGCGACCTCGGCGCCGTAGCTGAGCGCACGGCCGGGCACCGACGCGATGTCGGGCTCGTCGTACTGGCCGATGTCGGCGGTGTAGGCGCAGGGAATGGCGCCCTTGTCGCGCATCCACGCGACCGCGACCGAGGTGTCGAGGCCGCCGGAGAAGGCGATGCCGACACGTTCGCCGGTGGGCAGGGAGGTGAGAACCTTGGACACGGGGAAAATTATGCAATAGAACGCATGGCCATGCAAGCCGATGCGGTCTACTCGCCGCCGAACGGCGGATCCTCGCGGCCCAGCTCCCAGAACGCCACCGCCGCCGCAGCGGCCACGTTCAACGAATCCACGCCGCGGCGCATCGGAAGGACCACCCGCACGTCGCTGGCGGCCTGGGCCGCCGCGGTGAGGCCGGGCCCCTCGGCACCGAGCAGCAGCGCCGCCCGCTCGCGCTGCGCCGGGGTCAACCGCTGGATCGGTACGGCGTCCGGCGCGGGCGTCATGGCGAGCACTGTGAAGCCGGCCTCCCGTACCTGGTCCAGGCCCTCGGGCCAGCGGTCGAGCTTCGCGTACGGCATCGCGAAGACCTCACCCATGCTGACCCGCACACTGCGCCGGTACAGCGGGTCGGCGCAGGACGGCGACAGCAGCACCGCGTCGATGCCGAGCGCGGCGGCACCCCGGAAGACCGCACCGAGGTTGGTGTGGTTGTTCACGTCCTCCAGGAGCACGACCCGGCGCGCGGCGGCGAGCACCTCGGCCGCCGTCGGCAGCGGCCGGCGGTGGAACGACGCCAGCACCCCCCGGTGTACGTGGAAGCCGGTGGCACGTTGCAGCACATCCTGGGTCGCTGCGTAGACCGGCGCGTCGCCGGTGTCCAGGTCGGCGAGCTGGTCGACCCGCTTGGCGTCGACCAGGTACGACCGGGCCGGGTAGCCCGCGCGCAGCGCCCGGCGCAGCACCAGCTCCCCCTCGGCGATGAACAGGCCGTGCGGTGGTTCCCAGCGGGTGCGCAGCTCGACGTCGGTGAGCGCCCGGTAGTCGGCGATCCGGTCGTCGTCAGGGTCGGTGATCTCGTGGACGGGCACCCGACGATTCTGCCGGACGCGGAGCAGTGCGCCCCGACGCCCGTCCGACCGGGTGTTTTGTCCGAAGAAGAAGGGGAATGGCCGACGGACATCGGGACGCGACGGGAAGGACCAGCCAGGTGAGCGCAGACGACACCACGGCGGGCGAAGCGGGCGCCCTGCCCCGGCGTCCGACCGTCGCCGACCACATCGTGTCGCGACTGTTCAGCTGGGGCGTACACCGCTACTTCGGCTATCCCGGCGACGGCATCAACGGTCTCACCTCCGCGCTGCAACGCACCAACGGGCGGGCCCAGTTCGTCCAGGTCCGCCACGAGGAGACCGCCGGCTTCGCCGCCTCCGCGCACGTCAAGTACGGCGGCGGGCCGCTGGGCTGCGCGCTGGTCACCAGCGGGCCGGGCGCCATCCACCTGCTCAACGGCCTGTACGACGCGAAGCTCGACCACCAACCGGTGGTCGCCCTGGTCGGTCACACCGCGACCACCGCCGAGGGCGGCGGTTACTACCAGGAGGTCGACCTGCTCGCCCTCTACAAGGACGTGGCAGCGGCGTTCCTGGCCCAGCTCGATCACCCGGCGCAGGTACGCCACCTGGTCGACCGGGCGTGCCGGACGGCGCTGGCCCGGCGTACCGTCACGGCCCTGATCCTGCCGTTGGACCTGCAGGACGAGCCGGCCGTACCGAACCCGCCGCACGCCCACGGCTACTACCAGACCAGCAACGCGCCGAGCAGCACGCCGACGGTGCCGCCGGAGGCGGACGTGCGCCGGGCGGCCGAGGTGCTGCGCGGCGGGCAACGGGTTGCCATGCTGGTCGGTCAGGGCGCCCTCGGCGCGCGCGACGAGGTCCGCGAGATCGCCGACCGGCTCGGGGCCGGCGTGGCCACCGCGCTGCTCGGCTTCACCGCCGTCGACCACCGCGAACCGTGGGTGACCGGCGCGATCGGGCTGCTCGGCACCCGACCGAGCTGGCAGCTGATGAGCGGCTGCGACCGGCTGCTGATCGTGGGCAGCAACATGCCGTACTCGGAGTTCTACCCGCAGCCCGGGCAGGCCCGCGCGGTGCAGATCGACCTGGACGGCACCCAGCTCGGGCTGCGGTACCCGACCGAGGTGAACCTGACCGGCGACGCCCGCCCCACGCTGCGGGCGTTGCTGAACGAACTGGGCCCGGGCCCCGGGCCGACCGCCTGGCGGGCGGAGGTCACCGAGGCCACCTCGGCGTGGCGCCGGGTGCAGCACGACCTGGCCGAGCAGGCCGCCGACCCGGTCAACCCGCAGTTGCTCTTCCACACGCTGAACGAGCGGCTGCCCGACGACGTGCTGCTCGCTGTCGACTGCGGCACCACCACCGCCTGGTACGCCCGACACATCCAGGTACGCCCCAGCATGCTGGCCAGCCTCTCCGGCACGCTGCTGTCCATGGGTGGTGCCATGCCGTACGCGTTGAGCGCCAAGTTCGCCCACCCGGACCGGCCGCTGGTCGCCTTGATCGGCGACGGCGCCATGCAGATGAACGGCGTCAACGAGCTGATCACCGTGGCGAAGTACTGGCGCAGCTGGGCCGACCCGCGCTTCGTGGTGCTGGTGCTCAACAACCGGGATCTGGCGTTCGTCAGCTGGGAACAGCGCTCCACCGAGGGGACGCCGATGTTCCCGGACAGCCAGCAGTTGCCGGACATCGCCTACCACCAGTGGGCGGAGGTGCTCGGGCTGCACGGCGAGTTGATCGACTCACCGGACCAGGTGCGCGACGTCTGGGACCGCGCGCTCACCGCCGACCGCCCGGTGGTGATCAACGCCCTGGTCGACCCGGCGGAGCTGATGCTGCCACCGCACTTCACAGTCGAGCAGGCCCGCAAGACCGCCGCGGCGGTGCTACGCGGCGACACCGACTGGGCCGGAATCATCCGCCGCGGCCTCCCCGCCACCCTGGCCAGCTACCGCCCCCGGCGTCACGACCGCTGACCCGCCCCGCGGGCGGGTCAGGGCGGGTGGTCAGCCTCGGCGGTCCAGCCAGCGTTGGAGGGCTGAGCGGGGGTCGTCGGTGGGGTCCTGCCGGCGTTCCGGGACCGTTGGGCGCTCCACCGGGCGGCGCGCGTCGCCGGCCAGCTCACGGCTCGGTGCGACGAAGGCCTTCTCCGGTTGGCCCTTCACGGCGGTGGCGATGACCCGGGCGACCGCGTCGATCACCTTGGTCTGTACCGCCGACCCCACCGAGTCGGCCGGGTCGTCCGGGTTGGCGGCGATACCGGCCACCGCGACCTGCGGGGTGAAGCCGACGAACGTCTCGGTGGAGTTCTGCTCCGAGCTACCCGTCTTACCAGCCACCGGTCGGCCGTCGAGGATGTCGTTCACACCGGTGGCGGTGCCACCGTTGCACTGCCCGAACGCCGACTGCTGACCCACCGGGCAGCGGGCCGCGTCGGTCGCGGCACGGGCGACGTCGGCGTCGAGCACCCGCTTGCAGGAGGGCTGCCCCACCGGCACCTTCGTGCCGTCCGCGCCGGTCACCGAGACCACCGGCATCGGTGTGCAGTAGGTGCCCTCGGCGGCCACCGTGGCGTACGCGTTGGCCAGGTCCAGCGGAGTGGTGGCCGCCACGCCGAGGGTGAACGAACCCCAGTTCGCGGCGTTGTTCTTGGCGAAGTTGGCGTCCGAGTCGGCGCGGAACGTGATGCCGAGCCGCTGCGCCATCTGGACCACCTTGTCCTGGCCGACCTGCTCGGCCAGCCAGACGAAATAGGTGTTCACCGAGCGGCCGAAGCCGTCCCACATCATCCGGTACCCGTCCATCCAGTCCGGGTTGGCGTTCGCCGGGCACCAGTGACCGTCACAGCTGCCCGGCCCCTCGGCGGCGTACCGGGTGGGCAGCTTGGCGGGCGCGTCGAAACCGGTGGAGAGGGTACGGCCCGACTCCAGCGCGGCGAGCATCGTGAACAGCTTGAACGTGGAACCCGCCTGGTACCCGTCGACGCTGGCTCCGCCGGAGATCAGCGGGTTGACGGTGTTCGGGTGGTTCGCCTGCCCGCCCGGGTTGTCGGCGAGGCTGTAGTGCCGGTTGACCGCCATCGCCAGAACCCGCCCGGTGCCCGGCTGAACCGCCGCGATCGGCAGGGCGCGCTTGTTGTCGTACCCGTAGACCTTGGTGGCCTGCTGCTGCGCGGTGGCCTGGATCTTCGGGTCCAGCGAGGTGACCACTGTGTAGCCGCCCGAACGCAGTGCCTGCTCGCGCTCGGCGACGGTCGCCCCGAAGGCCGGCTGGGTCAGCCACCACTGGCGCAGGTAGTCGCAGAAGAATCCCCAGTCGTCGTGGCCCTGGGAGACGGCGGTGCAGCCGTTGGGCTGGGCGGTGGGGCGCAGCGCCAGCGGCTCCGCCTTGGCCTGGGCGGCCTGCGCGGCGGTGATTGCGTTGGTGGCGACCATCGAGTCCAGCACGTACGACCGGCGCGCCAGCGCCTCGTCCTTGTCGCCACTGATCGGGCTGTACGCGTCCGGGGACTGCACCAGACCGGCCAGCAGGGCCGACTCGGCGAGGGTCAACTGCGCCGGAGGCTTGCCGAAGTACCGCTGGCTGGCCGCCGCGATCCCGTACGCGCCGGAGCCGAAGTAGGCGATGTTCAGGTACCGGTCGAGGATCTCGTCCTTGCCGAGGCTCTTGTCCAGCGCGCTCGCGTACCGGATCTCCTGGATCTTGCGGCCCACTGTGGGATCGGTGGCGGCGGCACGCTCCTCGGCGGTGCGGGTGGGGTCGGTCTTGAGTACGTTACGGACGTACTGCATGGTCAGCGTCGAGCCGCCCTGCTCGGTGCCGCCACCCTTGACGTTGGCCACCAGCGCCCGGGCCAGGCCGCGCAGGTCGGCGCCACCGTGGTCGTAGAAGCGCCGGTCCTCAGCCGCCACGATCGCCTGCCGCATGACCGGGGCGATCTCCGACAGGGGGACGTCGGTGCGGTTCACGTCGTAGAACGTGGTGATCAGCGTCTTGCCGTCGTTGGCGTAGAGGTACGAACGCTGCGGCGTGGCCGGGGTCTTCAGCGAGGCCGGCAACGCGGCGTACGACCCGAGCGCGGAGCGGGCGGTGAGCCCGAGCAGCAGGTTGCCCGGCAACGCGGCGACTGCCAGGACAAGCCCGGCCAACACGCCAGCGAGCAGCACGGTGAAGAGCCGCGACAGCGGCGAGCGGGGGGCGGCCATGCTCCCCAGGATTGCCATGAAAGCCGCCAACCGACCACCCCCACCGGCCAATTGTCAGCAACTTCACGCCCACAGCCCAGCCCCCAGCCCCGCGCCTCCCCCGCCCCGCCCCGCCCCGCCCCGCCCCGCCCCGCCCCGCCCCGGTGATCATGGGGTTAGCGGGAGGTTTGATCACGGGATCGCCCGTCAACCTCATGATCACCGGAGCTGGGCGAGGGGCGGGCCCGAGGCCGGGTGGGTGGATGGGTGGGTGGGGCCGGGTGGGTGGGGCCGGGTGGGTGGGGCCGGGTGGGTGGGGCCGGGTGGGTGGGTTAGGGGTTTGGGGTGCTCAGGCTGGCGGAGGCGGCGTCTCTGGCGGTCTCGCGGGGCATCAGGCGACCGGAGCGGTAGCCGATGCCGATGCCGGCGATCAGCACGAAGATCGCGCCGAAGGTCTGCAACGAGCCGATCAGGGCACCGCCGAGGCCGAGCAGCGGCGCGGCGATGATCAGCATGACGCCGTCGCCGAGGCTGAAGGTGCCCGAGCGGGCCACCGCCCACCCGGTGAGGAACCAGCCCGCGCTGTAGAACGTCGCGCCGAGCAGGACCAGTGACCGCGCGGTGGCGCCGAAGACCGGCGTCTGCTCCTCGAACCCGGCGAACGGCAGCATCAGCACGGTGCCGGCGATGCTGACCAGCAGGCCGGCGGCGGCCACCCGGCGGCTGCGGGTCGCGGCCAGCAGCCCGGTGAGGGCCAGCAGCGCGAGCAGGCCGAGCCAGACCGCGGCCACCCAACCGATCAGGTACACCGCCCGGCCGTCGGCCGGATAGGGGTCGTTGCCCACCCCTCCGTCGCTGGCCATCGCCACCGCGCCGTACAGGATGGCGTACGCGGGCAGCAGCCAGACCGCCGCTCGCGCGAACCGACGTACCGACCAGGCCCAACTGGCGTTCGTGGCGGGGGCGCCCGGGGTCGGCTCGCCGACGAAGGGCAGTACGCCGAACCCGCCACCGCTGCGCCGGGAGCCCAGCGGGGCGACCGGGTCGTGCGCGCCGGGCACCGGGGCCGAGGACCACATCCGATTCGCCGGATCCTTCATGCGTCACCTCGCTCGTCGTCGAGCGGTGCACCGACGCGCCGGGGCGCCCCGATTGCCTGGTCACCACCCGTCCTAGGACCGATCGTGGCAGGCGTCGGAGCGCCCCATGAGTCTTTCTCGTATTTAGCCGACCGGGTGGCCGGCGTACAGGATCAGCCGCGCTCGCGCTGGTCGGCCGGGTCCTCGACGAGGCTGGTCGGCGACACCGGCTCCGGCGCGGGCAGCCCCTTCGACCCCTTGCCGCCGGTGGCCTGCGCCTCGGCGACGCGTACCTCGTCGTGGATCTGCTGGGCGGCGTCCGCCGCGGCCTGGGCCGCCTCCGCGGCCTCGCGCTCGACCTGGCTCGCCTGGTCCGCGGCCTCCGGTGCGGGCAGATCCCCCACCATCTGGCTCAGCCCACCGAGCGCGCCACCCATCCCCTCCAGGGCCTTGGTCAGCTCGGCCGGGATGATCCAGACCTTGTTGGCGCTGCCCTGGGCGATCTGCGGCAGAGCCTGCAGGTACTGGTAGGCGAGCACCTTCTGGCTCGGGTTGGCCTGGTGGATCGCGTCGAAGACCGTCCGGATAGCCTTCGCCTGACCCTCGGCCTGCAGGATCCGGGCCTGCCGGTCACCGTCGGCCCGCAGCACCGCCGACTGCTTGTCACCCTCGGCGGTGAGGATCACCGACTGCTTGTGCCCCTCGGCGGTCAGGATCGCCGCACGACGGTCCCGCTCGGCGCGCATCTGCTTCTCCATGGAGTCGCGGATGCTGGCCGGCGGCTCGATCGCCTTGATCTCGACCCGGGTCACCTTGATGCCCCAGCGGCCGGTGGTCTCGTCCAGCACACCCGAGAGGTGCCGGTTGATCTCGTCCCGGCTGGTCAATGCCCGCTCCAGATCGAGCGAACCGATCACGTTACGCAACGTGGTGACGGTCAGCTGCTCGATGGCCTGGAGGAAGCTGGAGATCTCGTAGGTCGCCCGGACGGAGTCGACCACCTTGAAGTAGAGGACCGTGTCGATCGAGACCACCAGGTTGTCCGAGGTGATCACCGGCTGCGGCGGGAAGCTGACCACCTGCTCCCGCATGTCGACCTTGGTACGGACCGCGTCGATGAACGGCACCAGCAGGTTGAGGCCGGGGCTGAGGGTGCGCTTGTACTTGCCGAGCCGTTCCACCACGTCCTGACGTTGCTGCGGCACGATCCGCACAGCCTTGGCCAGCGTTATCACGGCGATCAACGCCACCGCGATCACCACCACCCCGATTAAGGTCATTCCGTTCACCCTCTCGATTCCGGCAGCTCGCCGGCGGAAGAAACATCGTCCTGCCACACCAGGGCGGTAGCGCCCCGGACCTTTATCACCCGAACCCGTTGACCGGGGTCGTAGACCTGTGTCGTGTCGTACGACCGGGCGCTCCACAACTCACCGTCGATCTTGACGAGACCCTGCTCGGCGTCCACCCGTTCCAGCACCAGCGCCGTGGAGCCCTCGATCGCCTCCACGCCGAACGGCTGCTCGCCACTCTCCAGCGCGGAGCGGCTGTGCCGCCGGATAACCGGTCGGACCACCACCAGGCTCAGCGCCGACACCACCGCGAAGACCAGCGCCTGCACGGCGACCGGCGCGCCCAGGGCGGCCGCACCGGCGGCGGCGAACGCACCGGCCCCGAACATGATCAGAAATAGCGTCGTCGTGAAAATCTCGGCGACGGCCAGCAGCACACCCAAAACGATCCACACCACGGCGTCCACCACCCAATCGTGACACGCAAATGCACGCGCGACCTTCCCGTGAAGATCAGTAGGCTCTGCGAGACCCTTTCCGGCCCGTCAGAAACACCACGATCGGCGGCCCGACCCGAGGAGATCCCGTTGACAGTGCTCCCCGAGACCGCCCGACAGATCGACACCCGGGTCGCCCAGGCACAGGCCGACGGTCACACCCCGTCGCTGGTGCTGGGCGTGGTCCGCGACGGCACGCTCGCGCATGTGGCCGTCGCCGGCGAACACCCCCGCCCGGATGTCGACCTGCAGTACCGGGTGGGCTCGATCAGCAAGACGATGACCGCCACCCTGATCATGCAGTTGCGCGACGCCGGCCGACTGGCCCTGGACGACCGGCTGGAGCAGCACCTGCCGGGCACCGGTGTGGGCGAGCTCACAGTGCGCCAACTGCTCGGCCACGCCAGCGGCATCCAACGCGAACCGGAGGGCGACTGGTGGGAGCGGGCGGCGGGGGTCGATCTCGCCACAGTGCTCGCCGAGGTCGACGCCGACAAGATCGCTTACCCGCCGCACCGCGCGTACCACTACTCCAACCTGGCGTACGGGCTGCTCGGCGGGTTGCTCGAACGGCTCACCGGGACACCCTGGGCCGACCTGCTCGACGAACGGATCCTCACCCCGCTGAGCCTGCGCCGCACCACCTACGCGGCCACCGAGCCGTACGCCCGCGGCTACGTCGTCCACCCCTGGCACGGCACGCTGCGCGAGGAACCCCGCACCGACACCGGCGCCATGGCCCCCGCCGGGCAGCTCTGGTCGACTATCGAGGACCTGGGCCGCTGGGCAGCGTTCCTGGCCGACCCCGACCCGGCGGTGCTGGCCGCCGAGACGCTGACCGAGATGTGTGCCCCCGTGGTGATCAGCGACCTGGACTCCTGGACCGGCGGGCACGGCCTGGGGCTGGAGCTCTACCGCGACGGCGAGCGCGTGTACGTCGGGCACGGCGGCTCGATGCCCGGGTACGTGGCCGCCCTCCTGGTGCACCGGCCAACCCGTACCGCAGTGGTCGGTTTCGCCAACTCGTACGGCTTCCCGATCACCGGGCTCGGCCGCGAACTGCTGACCACCGTGCTGGACGCCGAGCCGGCGTTCCCGCAGCCGTGGCGGCCGGCCACCGCCGCGCCGGATGCCGAGTTGGCCGAGCTGACCGGCCGCTGGTGGTGGATGGGCACTTCGCTGGACCTGAGCTGGGACGCGGGTGACCTGGTGGCCCACGTACGCGGTGAGCGGGTGAGCCGGTTCACCGCCGAGGGGACGGACCGCTGGCGGGGACGTTCCGGCCCGGAGAACGGCGAGATCCTGTCGGTGCTGCGCGACGACAACGGACGGGCGGCGGCGATCGACATCGCCACGTTCGTCTTCACGCGCAGCCCCGACGAGGTTCCCTGACCGCCGGAAGGACCGGTCGGGTCAGGGGGCTTCGGTGACGAAGTCGATGAGGCGTTCCACGGCGTTGATCAGAGGGGTCTCCACGTCGGCGAAGCTGTTCACCCGGGACAGGATGTGCCGCCACATGTCGGCCGGCTCGGCCACCCCGAGGGCCGCGCAGACCCCCTCCTTCCACGGCCGCCCCGGCGGCACCACCGGCCAGGCCGCGATGCCCAACGCGGCCGGCTTCACCGCCTGCCACACGTCCACGTAGGGGTGCCCGGTAACCAGCACGTGCGGCGAGTTCACCCGGGCGACGATCCGGCTCTCCTTGCTGCCCGGCACCAGGTGGTCGACGAGCACGCCGAGTCGTCGGGTCGGGCCGGGGCCGAAGTTGCGCACCTCGGCGTCGAGGGCGTCGATGCCGTCCAACGGCTCGACCACCACACCCTCGATCCGTAGGTCGTCGCCCCAGATCCGCTCGACCAGCGCGGCGTCGTGGATGCCTTCCACCCAGATTCGGCTGGCCTTCGCCACCTGGGCCCGGACGTTGTCCACGGCGACCGAGCCGGACGCGGTCCGCCGACGGGCCGTCGGCACCGCCGCGCGGGTCGGGCGGCGCAGCGTCACCGGACGGCCGTCGAGCAGGAACGCCGCCGGCAGCAGCGGGAAGTTGCGCCGTTTACCGTGCCGGTCCTCCAACACCACCGCGCCGGCCTCGAAGCCCACCACCGCTCCGCAGAACCCGGAGTCGGCATCCTCGACCACGAGATCCGGTTCGGCGTCCACCTCGGGGGTGACCTTGCGCCGTCGCCAGTCGCCCGCCAACACGTCCTCGCCGTATCGCCCCGCCATGTCGATCACGCTAACTCCCCCACCATCACCCCGCCCCCCGACACACCGCCCCACCCACACCCCACCACTGTCTCGATCATGGGGTGGTTTCGAGTCGGCCCAGGGCGCTCTCGCCGCCCGGGCTCAGGTGGTACGCGTCGGTGAACCAGTCCGGCCCACGTGGGCTCTGGCAGTCCGTACATGGCCGTTCCTCCGTGACTTGGTGTTGCCTTGCCGTTCTGGCATGCTGCATATGCGGAACTTGGTTCCGCTATAGCGGACACGCGGAACATGGTTCCGTTTTCCAAGGGGTGTGACGGAGGCAACGGTGACCGGCACGGAGTCGGGCGTCCCGCGGAAGCAGCGGGCTGATTCGCGGCGCAACGAGACGGCGCTACTGGAGGCGGCCGCCGCGGCATTCGTCGTCTCCGGAGTCAACGCGCCGGTACGCAACATCGCCGCCAGGGCGGGCGTCGGCGTCGGGACGATCTACCGCCACTTCCCGACGCGGGCCGATCTGATCGTCGCGGTGTACCGACACCAGGTCGAGGCATGCGCCGAGGCGGGCCCGGTGCTGTTGACGGAGAGCGCCACACCGCACGCCGCCCTGGCGAGCTGGATCCACCTCTTCGTCGACTTCCTGGTCACCAAGCACGGCCTCGCCGAGGCGATGCGGTCCGACGACGCCGCCTTCCAGACGCTGCACGCCTACTTCCTCGACCGGCTCGTCCCCGTCTGCGCCGAACTGCTCGACGCCGCCAGCACAGCGGGCGAGATCATTCCTGGCATAGACGCCCTCGTCCTGATGCACGGCATCGGCAATCTCTGCATCGGCGCCGACAGCCCTGACTACGACGCGCGCCTCATGGTCGGACTCGTCATCGCGGGCTTGCGGGTGCGTTAGCGCACGGGGAGGTACGCGGGACACGGTCACGGGGCTGCCGGCCCGGGCGGACGAGTTGACCGTGCCCGCGGCCGAGGATCGGGCGAAGGGGGCAGTTGGGGGCAGGCCGGGCGACCGGAGCGGCAGCCGAGACAGGGCCGGTCGTGACCACGTACCCTTTCGGCATGTCCACCCCCGCAACGGGCGCGGCCACACTCGCGCCGCGCCGGTCCAGCCGGTTCGTTGCCTGGGTGCGCGCGTGGCGCGCCGGGTTGGTGCCCTACGACGAGGTCGCCGACGCCATCGCCGGCGACGAGGAACACCTCGTTGCGGACGCCCCGGGCACCTGGACCGACGTCCCGCTGGGCGCCGCGCTGCCCACCCTGGCCAAGCTCTCCCCGGACGAGATCCGCCTGGTGCTGCCCGCGCCGGGCGACCCGAGGGGTCTGCCCGGCCCCGGCGACTTCGCCGGTGCGGCGCTGGTCACGGGCGAGGCGGTGGTCGCCGGCGGGCTCGGGTTGATTCCCCAGGTGCGGCTGCACACCTCCGGCTCCGGAGACTGTTTCGAGACGGTGCTGTGGCGGGTCTACCCGCTGCCGGCCAACGCCGCCGCCGCGTCACTGTCGTTGCCTGGCGCGGCCGAGGCGGAGGCCGAGTTGGCCGCCGCGCTGGCCGAGACGACCGCCGCCCTGACCCGACTCGACGTGGCCCAGTGGCGGCCCGAGTTGGCCGGTGCGCTGGCCGCGCTCCGCCGTCCGGACGGCGCCACCGACCTGCCACCGGGCTTCGACCCGCGGGCCCGTCGGCTCTTCGCCCGGGCCGCGGTGCTCGACCGCGTGCTCGCGCTGGCCGGGCACTCCGCCCCGGGCGGGGCGATCAACAACTACGAGGCGCAGCAACGGGACGCGGCACTTCGCCCCCTGACCGCTGCCTGCCGGCAGGCGCTGGTGGCCGCCTGCAACGCTCCCCTGCGCCCCTGATCGGACCACCGCACGCAGCACCGCCGGCACGGAGCCGACCGGGGCAGTTCAGACCTCGTCGAGCAGGTCCGCTACCGAGTTGACGATCCGGGACGGGCGGTACGGGTAACGCTCCGCCTCGGTGCGGGTGCTGATCCCGGTGAGCACCAGGATGGTCTCCAGCCCAGCCTCCAGGCCACACAGGATGTCGGTGTCCATCCGGTCACCGATCATCGCGGTGCTCTCCGAGTGCGCGTTGATGGTGTTGAGCGCCGAGCGCATCATCATCGGGTTGGGCTTGCCCACGAAGTACGGCTCGACCCCGGTCGCCTTGGAGATCATGGCGGCGACCGAGCCGGCGGCGGGTAGCGCGCCCTCCACGGACGGGCCGGTCACGTCGGGGTTGGTGCAGATGAACCGGGCACCGTCGTTGATCAGGCGGACGGCCTTGGTGATCGCCTCGAAGCTGTAGGTGCGGGTCTCGCCGAGCACCACGTAGTCGGGGGCGAAGTCGGTCAGCACGTAGCCGACGGCGTGCAGCGCCGTGGTCAACCCGGCCTCACCGATGACGTACGCGGTGCCACCCGGCCGCTGGTCGGCGAGGAACTGGCCGGTGGCCAGCGCGGAGGACCAGATCGACTCCTCCGGCACGTCCAGCCCCATCCGGCTGAGCCGGGCCGTCAGGTCCCGCGGGGTGTAGATCGAGTTGTTGGTCAGCACCAGGAACGGCTTGCCGGAGGCGCGCATCCGGTTGATGAACTCCGGCGCGCCGGGCACCGGCTGGCCCTCGTGCACCAGCACGCCGTCCATGTCGGTCAGCCAACTCTGCACGGGCTTACGGTCATGCATGATGATCCTCAGAGGTCAGGGGCGACGGGTCGGCACGCAACAGACGGTGGGGCAGGTGTCCCACATGGGCAGCTCGCCCAGGCGGCGGCGCAGCTGCGCGCCGTCCGGGTCGGCCCGCTCGGTGACCAGCTCACGCACCATGGTCACGAAGCGCGGGTCGGTGCCCGGCGTGCCGGCCCGGACGAAGTCCAGGCCGAGCTGCTTCGCCGTCTCCAGCGCTTCGGTGTCCAGGTCCCACACGACCTCCAGGTGATCGGAGACGAACCCGATCGGGCTGACCACCACACCGGTGGTGCCGCCCTGCGCGAGGGCGGCCAGGTGGTCGTTGATGTCTGGCTCCAGCCACGGCACCTGCGGCGGGCCGGAGCGGCTCTGCCAGACCAGGTCGTACGCCAGGTCGGGTGCGGCGGCCGCGGCGACGAGCCGGGCGGTCTCGTGCAGCTGCGCCTCGTACCGGCCGCCGTGCGGGCCGGCGTTCGCCGCCATCGAGTTGGGGATGGAGTGGGCGGTGAAGACCAGCCGGGTGGTGTCCCGCTTCGCCGGGTCGAGCTGACCCAGCGCCGCCCGGACCGCGTCGACGTGCGGCTCGACGAAGCCGGGGTGGTCCCAGAACTGACGCAGCTTCTCGATCACCGGGGCGTCCGGGCCGACGGCGGCACGGGCGGCGGCGATGTCCTCCTGATACTGCCGGCAGGACGAGTAGCCGCCGTACGCGCTGGTGACGAAGGCCAGCGCCCGGGTGATCCCGTCGTCGCGCATCTGGGTCACGGTGTCGGCGAGCATCGGGTCCCAGTTGCGGTTGCCCCAGTAGATGGGCAGGTCGACACCGTGCGCGGCGAAGTCGGCGCGGACGGCGGCGAGCAGGTCCCGGCACTGCTGGTTGATCGGGGACACCCCGCCGAAGTGCTGGTAGTGCTCGGCGACCTCGACCAGTCGTTCGGGAGGCACACCCCGGCCCCGGGTCACGTTCTGCAGAAACGGCATCACGTCCTCGGGCCGTTCGGGCCCGCCGAAGGACACCAGCACCACCGCGTCGTACGACATGGGGTCATTCTTGCCCCTCGACCGGGACGTCCCGGCGACGCCCCCTGGTCCGGACGCGTAGATCACGCGGACGGTGACCAGGGAGCGTCAAGGTGCAGCGTCAGGAGCCGATGGCGTGGTAGCCGCCGTCGACGTGGACGATCTCGCCGGTGGTGGCCGGGAACCAGTCGGAGAGCAGCGCCAGGCAGGCCCGCGCGGCGGGCTCCTGGTCGGTGAGGCTCCAACCCAGCGGGGCACGCTCGGCCCAGGCGTCCTCGAACTGGTCGAAGCCGGGGATCGACTTCGCGGCGATGGTGCGCAGCGGCCCGGCGGCGACCAGGTTGCTGCGGATGCCCTGCTTGCCCAGGTGCAGCGCCAGGTAGCGGGACGCGGACTCCAGGCCGGCCTTGGCCACGCCCATCCAGTCGTAGACCGGCCACGCCTTCGTCGCGTCGAAGGTCAGGCCGACCACCGCGCTGCCGGGCGACATCAGCGGCAGCGCCGCCATGGCCAGCGACTTGTACGAGAAGGTGGAGACGTGCAGGGCGGTCGCCACGTCCTCCCAGGGCGCGTCGAGGAAGCCGCCGCCCAGGCAGCTCTGCGGGGCGAAGCCGATCGAGTGCACGACACCGTCGAGGCCGTCGACGTGCTCGCGTACCCGGTCGGCGAGGCCGGCCAGGTGCTCGGTGTTGGTGACGTCCACCTCGATGACCGGCGCCGGCTCGGGCAGCCGCTTGGCGATCCGCTCGACCAGGGAGAGCCGGCCGTAGCCGGTGAGCACGACCTGCGCGCCATTTTCCTGAGCGAGCTTCGCCACCGAGAAGGCGATCGAGGCGTCGGTGATGACACCGGTGACGAGCAGTCGCTTACCGGCGAGCAGTCCGGACATCGCTGATTTCCTCCGTAGTCAAAAGGGTTAGTGGCCCATGCCGAGGCCGCCGTCGACCGGGATGACGGCGCCGGAGACGTACCCGGCGCTGTCCGAGGCCAGCCAGGTGACCACGGCGGCGACCTCGTCCGGGCTGGCCATCCGGCCGGCCGGGATGGACTTGAGGATCTCCGCCTTGCGGTCGCCGGAGAGGCCGGCGGTCATGTCGGTGTCGATGAAGCCGGGCGCCACCACGTTCGCGGTGATGTTGCGGCTGCCCAGCTCCCGGGTGATCGAGCGGGCGACGCCGACGAGGCCGGCCTTGCTGGCGGCGTAGTTGACCTGCCCGGCGCCGCCGGCGAGGCCGACCACCGAGGAGATGAAGATCATGCGACCCCACTTGGCGCGGAGCATCTTGCCGGAGGCCCGCTTCGCGACCCGGAACGCGCCGGTGAGGTTGGTGTCCACCACGTCGGTGAACTGCTCCTCGGACATCCGCAGCAGCAGCGTGTCGGCGGTCATGCCGGCGTTGGCCACCAGCACCTCGACCGGACCCAGCTCGGCCTCGACGGCGGCGAACGCAGCGTCGATCGAGGCGGCGTCGGTGACGTCGGCGCGTACGCCGAACAGCCCGTCGGGTGCCTCGCCGCTGCGGTGGGTGACCGCCACCCGGTCGCCCTGCTTGGCGAAGGCCTGCGCGATGGCCAGGCCGATCCCCCGGTTGCCCCCGGTCACCAGCACGGTACGGGCCACTGTTCCCCCTTGCGAATGGTCAGCACGGACGCGTCGGAGCCTAGGCGTTACCGGCAGGTAAGCGCTAACGGGAGTCGCGTCACACTGGGGTACGACACCGGGATCAACCCCTGGTGGCACGCCTCGTGGCGGGGTCGGCCCGTAGCCTCCGGGTGGTGAACCGGCATCCGATCGCGGTGGGCCTGCGGGCCCTACGGCAGACACTGCTCGGCCCGGACGCCCGGCCCGAACGGCCGCTGCTGGCCCGCTGGCCCGGCCCGGCCCGCTACGCCGCGCCGGTCGGCCTGCTCGCCGCGCTCGGCCTCTTCCTGATCACGTTGACCGTGGAGAGCGACTGGGGCCTGCCGCCGCCGATCGCGCTCCTGTTCGCGGCGATGACCGTGGCGCCGCTGCTGGCGCTGCCCCGGCGTCCGCTGCTGGCCTGGCGGCTGACGGTGCTGGCCCTGCTGATCTGCACGTTCAACGCGCCGGCCGACCAGGCGTGGCCGTGGACCCCGCCGCTGGCACTCGGGTCGATCGCGGTGCTGGCGGTGGTCGTCGCACGGGTCGACCGGCCGGTGCTGGTCTGGGTGGTGACGATCAGCACGGTGCCGGTGCTCACCCTGGTCCATCCCGACAACCGGGTCCCCGTCCTGCTGCTGCTCGGCGCGCTGGCGATCGTCGGCGACCTGATCCGCCGCAACCGGCTGTCCCGGCACGCGCTGGCGGCGCAGGCCGAGCTGAGCGAGCGGGAGCAGGAGCGCCGCGCGGTGCTGGAGGAACGCACCCGCATCGCCCGGGAACTGCACGACGTGGTGGCGCACCACATGTCGCTGATCGCGGTGCAGGCGGAGACCGCCCCGTACCGGCTGACGGACGTGCCGGCCCCGGCAGCCGCGGAGTTCGTCGCCATCGCCGCGTCGGCCCGCGACGCGCTCACCGACATGCGGCGGCTCCTGGGGGTGCTGCGCAGCGAGACGAGCGGGCCGCAGACCGCGCCGCAGCCGGACCTCACCGACCTGGGCGCGATGGTGGACGCGGCACGCCGCGCCGGGCTGCCGGTCACTCTGGACGCCGAGCCGGTGGACGACGACCGGGTGCCCGCGCCGGTCGGGCTGGCCGCGTACCGCATCGTCCAGGAGTGCCTGGCCAACGCGGCCCGCCACGCTGCCGGCGCCGCGGTGCGGGTCACCGTCCGCGTCGGCCGGTCCGGTCTGGGAGTACGCGTCGAGAACTCCCCGGCCGACGTCCGACCGACCGCCGACGGCGGCTCCGGGCACGGGCTGACCGGCATGCGGGAACGGGCCACCTCGCTGGGCGGTACGTTCACCGCCGGGCCGCTGCCCGACGGGGGTTACGCGGTGGCGGCCGAGTTGCCGTACGACGCGGAGGGCGGGGACCGATGATCCGGGTGCTGATCGCCGACGACCAGGCGATGGTCCGGCAGGGTTTCGGCGCGCTGCTCGCCGCCCAACCGGATCTGCTGGTGGTCGGGGACGCCGCCGACGGCGCGCAGGCGGTGGCCGCCGCCCGCCACCTCGACCCGGACGTGGTGCTGATGGACGTGCGGATGCCGGTCATGGACGGGCTGGAGGCCACCCGCAAGCTGCTCGGTGACCGGTCGACGCAGCGACCCCGGGTGCTCATCCTCACCACCTTCGACCTGGACGACTACGTGTACGAGGCGCTGCGCGCCGGGGCCAGCGGGTTCCTGCTCAAGGACGCCCCGGCGGCCGATCTGGTGCAGGCGGTGCGGGTGGTGGCGGCCGGGGACGCGCTGCTCGCCCCGGGGGTCACCCGTCGGCTGATCGCCGAGTTCGCGGCCCGTCCGGACCGTCGCCGCCCACGCCCCACCGACCTGGCCGGGCTCACCCCGCGCGAGACCGAGGTACTGCGGTTGATCGCGCGGGGCCGCAACAACGCGGAGATCGCGGGTGACCTGGTGGTGGCCGAGCAGACAGTGAAGACGCACGTCGGGCGGATCCTGGCCAAGCTGGGTCTGCGCGACCGGGCCCAGGCCGTGGTGCTGGCGTACGAGACGGGTCTGGTGGCCGCCGGCGAGTAGCCCTGTGGAGCCAGCCCGGGAACGGCTCTGCGGGACGACGACCCGGCCCCGCCCCTGGGCGCAATCTCCCTCCGGACGACATTCCGGAGGGAGAACGTGATGCGACGACGAGGTGCCAGCCGGGTGGCGATGGCCGCGCTGCTCGGCGTGAACCTGGTTCTGCCGACCCGACCCGAGCCGGCCACTGCGGCGGGGTTCGTCGAGGCGTACCCAATGATGGCGGCGGCGATGCGCGCGGCCGGCCCCCCGTACGCGGACTGGGCGGCCGACGGACGCCGGTTCCTGCTGTTCGACGAACGCGGTGACGGCCGCGCGGTCGAGGTGTTCGGCGACCTCGCCGACGCGGACCGGATCGCGGTGCTGGTGCCGGGGGTCGGCAGCACCCTCGCCGACTTCGACAGGGGGTTGGGCGGTGTGGCCCGGCGGGCGCCGGCGGTGCAGGCCGGGCAGCTCTACCGGGAGCTGCGGGCGACCGACCCGGCGGCGCGGGTCGCGGTGCTGGCCTGGCTCGGCTACGACCCGCCCGACGGGGTGTTGACCGCCGCCGGTGGCGTCAGCGCGCGGCGCGGCGCGGCCGGGCTGGCCACGCTGCTGAGGGAGCTGGCCGGGCGGCGTCCGGCGGCGACGATCACGCTGGTCGGGCACAGCTACGGGTCGCTGGTGGTGTCGCTGGCGGCGGCGGAGGCCCCCACCCAGGTCACCGACGTGGTCAGCCTCGGCGGCGTCGGCGCCGGGGTGCAGCGCGCCGACGACCTGCCCGGCGGGCGGCGGTTCTGGGCGGCCGAGGCGCCGACCGACTGGATCCGCCGGGTACCGCCGGTGCGCCTGCCCGGCCTGGGCTTCGGCCGACGACCCGGTGATCCGGAGTTCGGTGCCCGACCCCTGCCGGTGGGTGGGGTGGCGGGGCACGACGGCTACCTCGCGCCGGGCAGCGCCGCGCTGGTCGCGGTGGCGGCGGTCGTGCTGGGCGGCGTCGACGCCGACCGGATCGGGGACGCCCGGTGAGCCGGGACCGTGCCGTCGACGCGCTGCGGGCGTACGCCATCGGCGGGGTGGTGCTGGGGCACTGGCTGGTCACCGGGTTGGTGTTGACCGGCGACGGCGGGCTGCACCAGGCCAGTCCGCTGACCGCCCTGCCCGACCTGGCCCCGATGACCTGGGTGTTGCAGACGCTCGGGTTGTTCTTCTTCACCGCCGGGTTCGGCTCGACCCGCTCGCTGGCCCGCTGTCCGGGCGGCGCGGGCGGCTGGCTGGCCGGTCGGTTGCGCCGGCTGCTGCTGCCCACCGTGGCGCTGCTCGGTGTGGGGGCCGCCGTGCTGCTCGCCGCCACCGTCCTCGGCACCTCGGACGACACGCTCGCCGTCGCGCTGCGGCTGGCGGTCAGCCCGCTGTGGTTCCTGCTACCGCTGGTGATCCTGGTCGCGGTGACCGGCCCGCTGCGCGTCGCCGTACGCCGGTGGGGGGTGGCGCGGTGCGGGGCACCGGCGGTGGCCGTGGTGGCCGCTGTCGACCTGGCCGTCCGGCTGCTGCCGTCCGGCACCGACCTGCCCCCGGTCACCGTGCTGGCGGCCTGGTCGGTGCCGTACCTGCTGGGTGTGGCGCACGCCGACGGGCGACTGGACGGCCGGCGGGCGGGCGGCACGTTGGCGGCCGGTGGGGCGGGCGCGCTGGCGGCGCTGCTGGCGCTGGGCTACCCGGTGAGCGCAGTCGGCGTGCCCGGGGCCGGGGTGTCCAACCTGAACCCGCCGTCACTGCTGGTCGTGGCGCTGGCGGTGACCCAGGTCGGGCTGGGGCTGCTCGCCCGGCCGGCACTGCACCGGCTGCTGACCCGGCCGCTGCCGGGCGCAGCGGTGACCGCTGTGAACCGGTCCGCCGTCCGGATCTACCTGTGGCACCAGCCGGTACTGGTGGCGGTGACAGCGCTCACCGCCCGCAGCGGGCTGGCCCTGCCCGGTCTGCACACCGCCCCGGACGGCCCACTGTGGGTGCTGGCGCGCTGCTGCTGGCTGCCGTTGCTCGCCATGGTGCTGGTCACTGTGGTGCGGGTCGGGCAGCCGAGGTCGTTTCGGCGAGGCGTACGCGCTGGTGGCGAGCGGCGTCGCCAACCGGGCGGTGGAGGGGTCGCCGGCCGGTCGGCCGAGTGCGTTCCGCCGGCACCGCAGGTGTACGATCATCGACGTTCCGGCCCGCCCGACTTGCAGGAGGTGATCGCTGTGCGAGATAGCGATCCTCCCAGTCGTGGCCGGGCCGATGGTCAGTCCCGCTGAGCCACGACTCAGTCTGGTGAGCTGACCCCGCTCCGCTCCCCACCACGTCGGCACCTGCCGAGGTGAGTGTGCCGCGCCGCCCGATCCCGGGCGGTCGCCGGGAGCCGCCCGGTCACGACTTCGTGTGCGCGTCCCCACCCCCTGCGGTCCGCCCCCGCACGCGGACCGTCCAGCCGCCACCCGGAGCCGTCCATGAGCCGCTACGTCGCCCCGCTGGGCTTCACCCTCGCCGCCGTCTGGGTGGCCATCGTCTTCGTGCTCGCCGGTGGCGGTCACTGACCGCTCCGGATCGGCGGCGGCTGGCGCTGCCCCGTGCTGGTGCCGGCGGCGGTCCCTGACCGCCTCCGGCGCACCGGCTACAGCATCCGGGACGACCAGAGCAGACTGAATGCGCCAGCACAGAGCGCCAGCAGCAACGCCACCCCGGCGTACCACTGGGTCACCTCACGCGGCTCGGTGCGGAACCCGATCGAGCTGCCCATGTCCTGATAGACCTGCTTCAGCTCGCTCACCGAGGCCGCCTCGTAGAAGTAACCCTCGGTGGTCTCGGCCAGCTCGGCGAGGGCCAACCGGTCCACCGGCACCCGCTGCAACTGTCCGCCGATGTCGACCTGCCCGGTGTCGGTGCCGAAGGCGATGGTGGAGACCGGAACGTTGGCGGCCTGCGCGGCCGCCGCCGCCTCCTCCACCGCCCGACCGGAAGTCCGGAAGCCGTCGGAGAGCAGCACGATCCGGGCCGGCGGAATGCCCGCCGCGCCATCGGTCGGCACCGACCGGATCGCCTCCAGGCAGGTGAACACCGCCTCGCCGGTCGCTGTCGCCTCGGCCAGCACCAGCCCGTCGATGGCGCTGGTCACCGCGTCCCGGTCCTTGCCCGGCGGCACCAGCACGTTGGCCGCCTTGGCGAACGACACGAGGCCCAGGTTGTAGCTCTCCGGCAGCTCACTGACGAACTGCTTGGCCGCCTCCTGGGCCGCCTCCAGCCGGTTCGGCGCCACGTCGTCGGCCTGCATCGACAACGACACGTCGATGGCGAGCATCACTGTGGCCCGCTCCAGCGGCTCCTTGGTGTCCACAGCGGGACGGGCCAGCGCGGTGGCCAGCACCAGCAGGCAGAGCAGGAACGCGGTCGCGGGGACGTGCCGACGCCAGCCCAGGCCCTTCGGCGCGACCGTACGCAGCAGGTCCACATTGGTGAACCGCATCGCGTACGCCCGGCGGTGCAGCTGCCGCCAGACGTAGAACGCGGCGAGGGCGAAGACCGGCAGCACAGCCAGCAGCCACCACGGTTGCAGAAAACGGATCATCGTGTCGTCCCCCGGGTACGCGCGTGCCGCTGCGCGGCAACGAATCGCACCATGTCCAGCAGCCAGTCTCGGTCGGTACGCAGACGCAGGTGGGCCGCGCCGGCGCCGCGTAGGGCGGCGGCGATCGTGGCCCGTTGGGCGGTGGCGGCCTCGGCGTAGCGCTGCCGCAGCCGTGGGTCGGCGGTCTGCACCTCGTGCAGCTCGCCGCTCTCCGGGTCGACCACCGGCAACACGCCCACGTCGGGTAGCTCCAGCTCACGCGGGTCGACCACCTCGATCGCCAGCACGTCGTGGCGGACGCGCAGCTTGCGCATCGGCCGCGCCCACTGCTCAGCCGGCGCGAGGAAATCCGAGACCACCACTGCCACCCCGCGACGGCGGGGCGGACGGTTGAGCATCTCGATCAGGGCGCCCAGATCACCACGGCCGGGCTGGATGGCGGTGCCGGCGACGGCACGCAGCAGGCCCTGCGCCTCCTTGCGCCCGGAGCGGGCCGGCAGCCGGGTGAGCACCCCGGGGCCGGCCGGCGGTGATCCGCCCCGCCATCGTCGGGCCGGGGCGGACACCCCGCCGCCGGTGCCGACAACGGCGCCGATCCGGTTACCCCCGCGCACTGTCAGGTGGGTGATGGCGGCAGCGGCGGCCACCACGACCTCCCGTTTGAGCCACTGCCCGGTCCCGAAGTCCAGGCTGGCGGAGAGATCCAGCGCGAGCCAGGTCTCCAGCTCCCGGTCGGCGACCGTACGCCGCACGTGCGGTGTGGTGGTCCGGGCCGTGACCGGCCAGTCCATCCGGCGCACGTCGTCACCGGGGCGGTACTCCCGGGACTCACCCGCCTCACTGCCCGGTCCGGGCAACAGGCCGGCGTAGTCGCCCTGGAGCAGGCCGTCGAGCTTGCGGGTGACGAGCAGCTGAAGCCGGGACAGCACGGCCTCGCTGCGGTCGGCGAGGGGTGCCGGACGAGGGGTGGGTGAGGTCACGGGCGCTGCCCGGGCCAGCCAGCGCCCGGCGGCGGCGCGATCGACTGCGGGGTGGCCTGCTGCCGGGGAGCGACCGCTGGGAGCGGGATCGTCGACATCACCCGCTGCACGATGTGGTCGGCGGGCACGTCGTCGGCGAGCGCGTCGTAGCTGAGCACCAACCGGTGCCGCAGGATGTCCGGCGCGATGTCCTGCACGTCCTGCGGCAGCGCATAGTCACGCCCGCGCAGCAGCGCCAGGGCGCGGGTGGCCCGGACCAGACCCAGCGAGGCGCGCGGGCTGGCTCCGTACTGAATCAGTTGCGCGACGTCGGGCATCCCGTGCTCGGCCGGGGCCCGGGTGGCCAGCACCAACCGGACCGCGTAGTCGACGAGGGCGTTGTGGACGAAGACCTGGTCCGCCTTGCGTTGCAGGGCGATCAGCTCCGGGGTGTCGAACACCGCGGTCGGCTCGGGCGCGGCCACGCCCATCCGATAGACGATCTCCCGTTCCTCCGCGTCGGTCGGGTAGCCCACCACGATCTTCATGAGGAACCGGTCCCGCTGCGCCTCCGGCAGCGGGTAGACGCCCTCCTGCTCGATCGGGTTCTGGGTGGCCATCACCAGGAACGGGTCCGGCACCCGGTGGCTCTCCCCACCGATGGACACCTGCCGCTCGCTCATGACCTCCAGCAGCGCGGACTGCACCTTCGCCGGCGCCCGGTTGATCTCGTCGGCGAGCAGGAAGTTGACGAAGACCGGGCCCAACTCGACGTCGAACTTCTCGCTCGACTGCCGGTAGATCCGGGTGCCCATGATGTCGGCGGGCACCAGATCCGGGGTGAACTGGACCCGGGCGAAGGACCCACCGACGACCTTGGCGAGGGTCTCCACCGCGAGGGTCTTGGCCACCCCGGGCACGCCTTCGAGCAGGCAGTGACCGCGAGCGAGCAGCGCGACGAACATCCGCTCCACCATCCGGTCCTGCCCGACGATCACGCGTTTGATCTCGAACAGGCCCTTCTCCAGCAGGCTGGCGTCCTGCGCGGGTGTGGTCACCGGGGCAGGTGCCGCTCCGTTCGGCGTCGGGGCGTCGGGCATGGTCGGCTGGGCCACCGGTCCTCCACAGCGTTTGTCGGTCGTCGCGGCTCGTGCGGTATCAAGACTCGCACGCCTTGCTGAGTGTCGAGGTGGGGAGAAGCCGATTTTGACCGCGCCGTCCCCAGCGGCCGAATCGTGCATCGCGGGTATGCGCGCACCGGCTCGCCGCGTGTACGATTCACCCCGTCGCCGGGCGACTCCCCCCGTGGTCGCCCGGCGCTCAACTTCTCCGTCCCGCCGCCCTAGACTGGCCGGGATGAGCATCCCCTCCCCCGCCGACGAAGCCCTGGTCTGTTCGGCCCGGGGCTGCCGGTCCGCCGCCATCTGGGCGCTGGAGTGGAACAATCCCCGTCTGCACGACGCCGATCGGCGCAAGACCTGGTTGGCCTGCACCCAGCACCGGGGCAGCCTCGGTGACTTCCTCGACGCCCGAGGCTTCCTGCGTGCCGTCACTCCGGTGCCCGGATCGCCTACGCTCGACCTGTGAGCGGCGACCCTCCGGCTTCCCCCGGCACCACCTCCCCGTCCTGGCCGCCCACCCCGGCCACCGCACCACCCGGCGTCGATCCGCCGCCCGGCGCGTTCCCGGCACCCGGCACGCTCGGCCCGGAGCCCACCGCGCCGGATGTCTCGACGCCCGCCCCGCTGCCACCGGGCGCGCTGCCGCCCGGTCACCGGCCGGCATCCGCCGCCGACCAGCGGGCGCCCGACCTGCCACCCCCGGGCCTCCTGCCGCCCGAGCCCGGCGCGCTGCTGACGGCTGCGCCGGGTGGCCGGGGTCCGCTGGAGCCCTGGCCGGACACGGTCCACTGGCAGCCGATCTCCACCGATCTGATCTGGGTGGAGCTGATCCGGCTGGCGATCGTGGTCGCCATCGGGCTGGCGGTGACAGGGGTCGGCTGGGCGTTCAGCGGTCACTGGTTGTTCGGGCTCGCCGTGGCCGTCGTGCTGGTGCTCGGCGCGTGGCGGGCCGTCGCAATCGTCCGCGCGGTCCGGGCCTGGGGGTACGCCGAGCGGGAGAACGACCTGCTGGTCCGGCACGGGCTGCTGGTCCGCCGGCTCTCCATCGTGCCGTACTCGCGGATGCAGTTCGTCGACGTGAGCGCCGGGCCGTTGGAGCGCGCCTTCGACCTGGCCACCGTGCAGTTGCACACCGCGGCGGCAGCGAGCGACGCCCGGGTGCCCGGGCTGCGTCCGGCGGAGGCGTCCCGGCTGCGCGATCGACTCACCGCGCTCGGCGAGGACCGGGCGGAGGGGCTGTGAGCACCCGCGCGGGCAGCCGCCGACCGCGCCGAGGGCCGCTCCGATGAGCGACAGGCCCGCCGAGCCGAGCACCGTGCCACCCACCGGCCCGACGCCACCGGGGCCGGTGCTGCCCGCTGGCTCGGCACCTGCTGGCGCGGCACCGCCTGGGCCGGTGCCGACTGGCGCGGCACCCGATGGGCCGGCGCCGCCCGGGACGCCCGCGCCGTGGCCGGCACCACCGGGCGGCGGCGAGGGCGAACCCCGGCAGCGACTGCACCCACTCAGCCCGGTGCTGCACGGCGCCAAGTCCCTGGTCGTGGTGATCGCCGGGTTGTCCTGGTCGACGCTGTCCCGGGTGGGCTTCGGCTGGTTCGCCGCCATGGTGGCGGTGCTGGCGCTCGGCGCGACAGTGCTGTCGGTGATCAGCTGGTACAACACCGGCTACCACGTCGTCGGCCGGGAACTACGGGTGTACGAGGGGCTGCTCTGGCGGCGTACCCGGGCCATCCCGTTGGAACGGTTGCAGGCCGTGGAGGTGGTCCGGCCGCTGCTCGCCCAGCTCACCGGCCTGGCCGAGCTGCGTCTGGAAGTGGTCGGCGGGGGCAAGACCGAGGCGCCACTGGCGTACCTCGGGGTGGCCGACGCGGCAGTGCTGCGCGAGCGTCTGCTGGCGCTGGCCGGGCGGGTGGCGCAGCAGCCCGCGCCCGGCGACGCGGCGGCCCCGGTGGCCCCGGGTGCGACGGCGCCACCGGCGGTCGTGCCGGGCCGGCCACTGCATGCGGTACGTAACCAGAGCCTGCTGATCAGCCAACTGCTCACCCCGCAGGCGTTCCTGCTCCCGTTCGGTGTGGCCTTCGTCGTGGTGCAGTTCCTCACCGCCGGTTCGTGGTCGTTCGTCGCGGTGGCGAGCACCCTGACCGCGATGGCGGGTGTACTGCTGCAACCGATCCGCCGGGTCCTCGACGACTGGAACTTCCGGCTGGCCCGCGACGGCGGCACGCTGCGGGTGCACAACGGCCTGCTGGAGACGCGGGCGCAGACCGTGCCGCTGGAGCGGGTGCAGACCGTGCGGGCCACCTGGCCGCTGCTGTGGCGGATGAAGGGCTGGCTGCGCCTGCGGCTGGAGGTGGCCGGCTACTCCGTCACGGAGGCCGACGACCGCAACCGGCCCGACCGGCTGCTGCCGGTCGGCGACCTGCCGACGGCGACGATGATCGTCGCCGAGGTGCTTCCCGGGGTACGCCTCGACGCGCTCACGCTGAGCCCGCCGCCGCGCCGGACCCGTTGGCTGCACCCGCTGGGCCGTGCCGCGTTCGGCGCGGGGCTGTTCGAGCGGGTCTTCGCCACCCGGTCCGGGCGGCTCACCCGGCAGTTGGTGATCGTGCCGTACGCCCGGATCCAGAGCGTGCGAGTGGTCCAGGGGCCCATCCAGCGCCGTCTCGGGTTGGCCACCGTCCACGCGGACACCGCGGGCGGCTCCGGCGCCACCGCCCAGGACCGCGACCTGGCAGAGGCCTGGGCCCTGGCAGCCGAGCTGACCGCAAGAGCCCACCAGGCCCGCACCCAACCCTGACCCGCCACGGTCGACGTCATTGCTATATATATCGGAGTGCGATATATATAGCCCATGGACATCAGTGAGCAGACGTTCCTGATCCTCTCCGCCCTCGCCGACCAACCCCGCCATGGCTACGCGGTGGTGACAGAGGTCGACGAGATGACCGACGGCCGGATCCGGTTACGCGCCGGCACGCTCTACGGGGCCCTCGACCGCCTCGTCACCCAGGGGCTCATCGCCCCCGACCACGACGAGGTGGAGAAGGGCCGGCTGCGCCGTTTCTACAAACTGACCGACGCGGGGGCAGACGCCATCCGCGCCGAGAGCCAGCGGATGGCCACCGCGGTCCGGCTCGCCGAGGAGCGCCTCAACAAGCGTGCCGCCCGCAACGCCCCGCGCCTTGGGACCATCGGATGAGCCCGGACATCAGCCCCCTGGAACGACGATATCGGCGACTGCTGCGCCTGCTGCCGGCCACGCACCGCACCACCCGCGGTGAGGAACTGCTCGGGCTGCTGCTCGACCTCGACGACGGCCGCCGGCGCCCCAGCCGACACGAGACACTGCACATCATCGCCCTGGCGATCCGGCTGCGACTCACCACGCCCGTCACCACCACGGCCCTGACCACCGGGCTCACCGCCCTGCTGGTCGCCGCCGGCACCCAGCCCGCTGGTCACACCCTGGATTTGTTCACCGGTGCCGTCCTCGCCACCGACATGTCGGCCGTCATCGCCGGCTGGCCGCAGCTTGTCGCTCTCGGTCTGCTGCCCCTCGCACCGCTGATCGCCTGGCTGTGCGGCGCGACCCGGACCGCCCTCACCCTGCAGGCGATATTCCTGACGGCCACCGTAGGTTGGCTCGTCATCGACGTGGTCAGCGGCGCCGGCCTGGGAATCAACCCCGGCCAGCAACTCGTGGCGTCCGCCGCCCCACCGGCCCTGACCCTCGTCCTGCTCGCGATCGCCGCCCGCGAGCGGTGGGCCGTGCCCCGGCCGCGCCTGTTCTGGTGGGCCCTCGTCCCGCTCGGGATCCTCGCCTGGAAGGGCACCGGAGAGTGGGGGCGCCACGGCGTCTACGTTCCCGACGCCGTGCCGACCGTCATCGGGATCCTCACCGCCGCCGCCGTCGCTGTCGGAGCCGCCTTCGCAGTCCGCCGCCACCGGCCCGCCGTCATCATCGGTGTCGGACTCACCGGCTTCATCGCCGGATGGCTCGTCCCCGACCCGCTGCTCTCCAACACGGCGATGCGGCACTTCGACGGTCAGCCGCTGCCGCTGGCGATCCTCATCACGGTGATCGCCGCCACCATGGCCGGCATCAATCGCCTCACCCGTCGCCTGAGGCCCGAGGTGCGGTCGCTACCACCCGACGAACCCGTGCTGCGCTGAATACCAACTCCGGGTCGGGGACAGAAACCTAACGGTCGGCGGGGATCGCGGGGTGGGTGGTGGTGTCCGGTTCCCGTGGTGACGGGGGCTCGGGCTCGCCGGGCGGGGGGTCGGTGGGCGTCGGTGGGGGTTCCGTGGCCGGTGCCGACTTGGCGCTCGGGTGGCGGACGCGCCACGCCGCCCAGCCGCGCTCCGCCAGACCGACCACCAGGAACGTCAGCCCCACGTAGGCCCAGCCGACCAGCACGTCGATCACGTAGTGCTCACCCGAGTAGACCAGGGTGAAGGTCATCGCCAGCGGGTACGCGAGCAGCAGCGGCCACCAGCGACGACGGGTCGCGGTCAGGAAGAACAGCACCACGAACAACGCCCACGCGGTGTGCAGCGACGGCATCGCGGCGACCGGGTTGGAGGCGATCTGACCGGCGTTGAGGACGTTGCCGGCACCGTGCATGCCGAACGCCTTCCAACCCCGGGTCGAGATCCGGGCGACCTCGGTGAGCAGGCCGTTCTGCGCCGCCCACCAGGGCGGGGCGGCCGGGTAGATGAAGTAGGTGACCAGGCCGGCCGCGCAGAGGAAACCCCAGCGCCTCATGTACGCGGCCCAGCGGTGCCGGTCACGCAGCCAGAGCACCGCGGCGGCGGTCAGCGCCACCACGAAGTGGGAGAAGTACACCCAGCTCGCGGCGACATCCCACCAGTGCACCTGCGGGTGGTAGAGGTGCTGCTGCAACCAGACGGTGGGCACCTCGCCGCCGGTGGCCCAGCCGAACATGAACCGGTCGGCGACGATCAGCTCCATCGCGTGCGGCGTGGCCCCGTTGTCGGCGAACCCGCGCGAGAGGTTGTAGATCACGAACAGCAGTACCACCGGCACCCAGTCCCGGGCGAAGCGCAGGTGGCTGCGCCACGGCCGCTCGCTGTTCCAGGCGATGGTCGCAAGCCAGATCCAGACGAAGGCGTACGCCGGGTCGGTGGGCAGGCCGATGGCCAGCCACGCGGCGACGAAGGCGACCGCCCAGACGGTCATGGCGACGACGCGCCGACGACCCCCGTCCGGGGACGCGGGCGGGTCGGTCCGGGCGGGGGGCTGGGGGTCAGTCACGACGGCCATCGGGGTCAAGGTTAACGACGGGGACGGCATCGACCGACGGGGACCACCCGTTGCACGTCGGGGGTGGCCCCGCCCGGATCGTCGGGCGCGTGCTCGACGCGTCCAGCGAGCACCTAGGCTGACGACCATGCAGGAGCAGCCCGAGCCGGCCTTCGCGCCGGGTCTGACCGCCCAGGTCGAGTTGACCGTCACCGACGCGGACACCGCCCAGGCGGTCGGTTCCGGGGACGTACCGGTGCTCGGCACTCCCCGGGTGCTGGCGCTGGCAGAGGCGGCCACCGTCGCGGCGACGGCGACCGGGATGCCGCCCGGTTCGACGACAGTGGGCACCCGGGTCGAGTTGGAGCACCTGGCGCCGACAGTGGTCGGCCGGACGGTCCGCGCGCAGGCGCTGCTGACGACCGTCGACGGTCGCCGGCTGTCGTTCGAGGTCACTGTCAGCGACGGCGACCAGACGGTGGCCCGGGGCCGGGTGGACCGGATCCTGGTCGACCGGGCGCGCTTCGTCGAACGCGCCGGGCGGGCGTCGTGAACGCCGGTTTCGTCGAGGTCGCCGACCGGGTGCACGTGCTGGCCGAACCGCTGCTGCGGGTCAACGTCACACTGGTCGTCGGCGACGACGAGGCGCTACTGGTGGACACGCTCTCCTCGGCCGCCCAGGCCACCGAGCTGGCCGCGGCCGTCCGGGCGGTCACCGACCGTCCGTTGACGCTGGTGAACACCCACCACCACTACGACCACTGCTTCGGCAACGCCGTCCTGGCCGGCGACCCACCCCGCCCGGTGTACGCGCACGAACTGGCCGCCACCGCCCTCCGCGAGGAGCCGGAGCGGCTGCGCCGGGAGGCGTACGAGGAGTTGCGCACGGAGCACCCGGCGCTCGCCGCCGAGCTGGCCGACACCTCGCTGCTCGCCCCCACGCACACAGTGCACGTCGAGACGGTCCTGGACCTGGGCGGTCGACGGGTGCTGCTGCGTCACCCGGGGCGGGGGCACACCGAGGCCGACCTGGTGGTGCACGTGCCGGACGCCGACGTGTTGGTGGCCGGGGACCTGGTGGAGCAGAGCGGTCCGCCCGCCTTCGAGGACTCGTACCCGTTGCAGTGGCCGGACGCGGTCGCGGATCTGCTGCGACTGACCACCGCGCGCACTGTGGTGATTCCGGGCCACGGCGACCCGGTGGACGTCGACTTCGTCCGGGCCCAGCACGCGGAGCTGGCGAAGCTGGCCTGGTTGATCCGGGCCGCGCACACCGGCAGCGCCCCGCCGGAGCGGGTGGCCGCCGAGGCCCCCTTCGGGGCCCGCCCGGCCCTGGTCGCCGCCCACCGCGGCTACCTGGAACTGACCGGCACTGCCTGACCCACCCGGCGCAGCTACACCTGGGTACGCCGCCACTGCTGGTGGGTGCCGGCGCCACACGTCCACTGGGCCAGGCGGGCACCGTCGGTGGTGGCGGCGTTGAGCACCTCCAGGCACTTGCCGCTGTGCCGGGCGACGAGCTGCACGTACCCCGAGCCGAGATCCTGTATGCGCCACTGCTGGTTGGTGCCGCCGTTGCAGCTCCACTGGATCACGCGGATCCCGTCGGCTGTGGCGCTCGCGCCGCCGTTGACGTCCAGGCACTTGCCGCTGTGCACGCTGACCACCGTCTGGTAACCGCCACCCGCGTCCTGGAAGCGCCACCGCTGGTTGGGCTGACCGTTCGCGGCCCACTGCACCATCTCGGCGCCGTCGGTGGTCGCGTTGTTGTAGACGTCCAGCAGCTTGCCACTGTGTCGCGCGGTGAGGGTGTACGCGGTCGGCACCGGCACTGTGGTGTCCGGGGTCAGCCGGTACAGCCCGGCTCCGTGGGCCGGGAGCGACCGGGTGAGGGTGCCGGTCACCGCGCCGAGGGCCGCGCCGGACCACAGGTCGGTCACGGCGGCCGACCCGATCCCGAGGTCGGCGAGGTTCACCGACACCTGCGCCGCGCTGCCGTCCCTGTTGAACAGGGCGACGTACCGATCGTTGCTGCCCGGCACGTCGGCGATCCACGCCTGCCGGCTGCCGCCGTAGAGCTGACGGTTGTTCGTGCTGTTCTGGTTGACCCCGATGACCGCGGCGTTGGTCATCAACGCCAGCTCCGCGGCGCGGTTCTCGACCAGATTGCCGCCCCACATCAGTGGCGCCCGGTTGATCGCCCAGAGTGACATCAGGGTGCGCTGCTCGTCGGGGGTCAGGTTGGAGTATCGCGGCGAGCCGACCGGCCCGTACCTGGAGAGCCGACCGATCGGAATCATGTCGGCGTCGGGCCAGGCGCCGGTGGTGCGGTACGGGGTCCAGTTGCGCAGTTGGTCGAAGAGCGCGTCCACGGACGACCAGTTGTCCCAGAGATCGTTGACGATCCGCCACATGTGGGCGTTGGCCTGGACGTGTGCGCCGCTGGCCAGCGAGGTCGGGCCGGGTGACAGGCTCAGCACCATCGGGCGACCGCTGCGCTGGATGGCGAGCCGGTATCCCTCGACCTCCGACTGCCGGTACGTCGGGGCGGCGATGTCGTCCACCTTCACGTAGTCGACTCCCCAGGACGCCAGCAGCTGGAACATCGAGTCCAGGTAGGTCTGCGCGCAGGGGTTGGCCATGTTCAGGCCCCACATCAGGTTGAGCCAGGCCGCGGTGTTGGTGCTGTTGATCTGGTTGGCGCGGCAGGTGGTGCCGAGGATCGGGACGTTGTCGGCGACCGCCTGGCGGGGAATGCCTCGCATCAGGTGGACGCCGAACTTCAGCCCCTGCGCGTGGACGTAGTCGGCGAGCGGCTTGAACCCGTTCTCACCGGCGGCGGAGGGGAACCGGGTGGTGTCCGGCAGCAGCCGTCCGTTGGCGTCCATCCGGAGCCGGGGTTGCAGGTTCGCGTCCTGGTTGGGGCTGTTGTTGTGCCGACCGGGGTAGTACCAGGCCCAGTCGATCACCACGTACTCCCAGCCGAACTGCCGCAGGTTCGTGGCCATGTAGTCGGCGTTGGCCCGGACGTCGGCCTCGGTGACGCTCCAGTTGAACGAGTCGTAGCTGTTCCACCCCATCGGCGGGGTGTCGGCCACCCCGTTGTCCCACGCGGCCGCCCGCTCCGGCGGGTCGGCGACGACCATCCCGGCAGCCACGAGCAGCATGACCAGCAGGGCCGCGACGCGGCGGAACGCCAGAGGTACCAGAACCACCCGCATCAGAGCCTCCCCGACGACGCGCACGCTTCCATCGCGCATCATCGATGTTAACGCTCACAAAGTCGGAGGTCAACCCGCGCTCCCCCGCCCCACTCCTGCCGCGATCTTGCACTTTCTGCGGCGTCGAATAAGAGCAGAGCGGACCAACCGTCGACCGAAAGTGCAAGATCGGCGCGGGGTGAGGTGGGTGGGGCGCGGGGTTAGGTGTTGAAGCGGTTGTGTACGGCGGTGCGGGTGGGCATGGCGGTGGCGCCGCCCGGGGATTCGCAGACCAGGCCGGCAACCCGCAGCGCGAAGGCGACCCGATCGGCCCAGCCCGACGGGCCCTCCGGCTCACCGTCGACGAGCAGGTCGGCGATCAGCGCGGCCATCACGGAGTCACCAGCGCCGGTGGCGTCGATCGCGTTGACCTTGGGGGCCGGCACCCGGACCGGGTCAGCCTCGGCGGCGGCCAGCACCGCACCGGCCGCGCCGAGCGTCACCACCACGGTGGCCGCCCCCAACTCACGCAGGTACGCCGCCACCCCCTCGACCGGCTCACCGGGATAGAGCAGCACCGCGTCGGCGGCGCTCAGCTTGACCAGGTGCGCGCCGGCGGCGAACTCGGCCACCACCTCGCGCAGCCCTTCCAGCGCGGCCGGCCCGTCCAGCAGCCGGGGACGCACGTTCGGGTCGAAGACCCGCAGGCCGGGGACGAGCGACCAGGCACGGCGGGCGGCGGCGAGCGGGGCGGGTTGCAGCAGCACTATCGAGCCGCAGTAGAGCACGTCGGCGCCCTCCAGCAGCGCCAGGTCCAGATCATCTGGGCCGAGCAGTGCGTAGGAGGCCGGCTCGCCGTAGAAACGGAAGTCCGGCTCCGGCCCGGCGTACGTGACCACCGCGAGCGTGGTCGGCGCGGGGACCGTGATCGCACCGGCCACCCCGACGTCGGCAGCGGTGAGGAAGGCGCGGATCCGGCCGCCCAGCGCGTCGTCACCGAGCGAGCCGACGAACTGTGCCGCACCGCCGAGTCGGGCCACCCCGACGGCGACGTTCAGTGGCCCGCCGCCGATGGCCTGCCGATAGACCCGTTCCCCGTCGAGCTCGCTGTCGAGCAGGTCGACGAGCGCTTCACCGAGCACCACCGCGTATCCCATGCCGATCCTCTCGTCGTCGCCACCGGCCGCCGATCGCCGAGCCGATCTCCGTGGCACCAGGCTGGCACAGCGCACGGCCCGATGGGCGCCGAAGGCCACGCACCGACGTGCGCGCTACCCCGGCTGGTGGATCGGCCCGTCGAGTACCGCGAGCGGGCGACCAGTGCCGCCCCACCGGGCCGCGACGATCTGCGCGGCCACACTCACGGCGGTCTCCTCCGGGGTACGACCACCGAGGTCCAAGCCGATCGGGGAGGCGAGCCGGGCGAGCTGCGCCGGACTGAGCCCCGCCTCGCTCAGCAGCTTGTGTCGCTCGTCGTGGGTGCGTCGTGAGCCCATCGCGCCGACGTACGCCAGCGGGTGGCGCAGCGCCAGCTCCAGCAACGGCACGTCGAACCTGGGGTCGTGGGTGAGCACGCACAGCACCGTCCGCTCGTCGAGCCGATCGGCCGCCAACTCGGTACGCAGGTAGCGGTGCGGCCACTGCACCACGACCTCGTCCGCCTCGGGAAAGCGCCGCGCGGTGGCGAAGACCGGCCGGGCGTCGCAGACGGTGACCCGGTAGCCGAGGAACGCGCCGATCCGGGCCACCGCGGCGGCGAAGTCGATCGCCCCGAAGACGATCATCCGGGGCGGGGTGGCGTACGCGGTCACGAAGAGGCTGATGCCGCCGCCTCGGCGCTGCCCGTGGTACCCGTACCGGAGCATTCCGCTGCGTCCGGCGGCGAGCAGCCCGAGGGCGTCGGCGCTGGCGGCGTCGTCGAGCCGGTCGTCGCCGAGCGAGCCGACGGACCGCTGGCCGGTCAGCACCAGCCGCCGGCCGAGCCGCCGGGCCGGGTCGGTCGGTGCGACGCCCGGAGAACTGCCGGCATCGGCGGGTGGATCGTCGGTGGCGTCGGCGGCCACGCAGGTGACGATCGCCGCCGGGTGGCCGCTGCGGCGGGCGGCGGCGACCGCGTCCAGCGCCGGCAGGGCTCTCGTGTCGACGCGCTCCACGAACACGTCGAGGATGCCGCCGCAGGTCAGGCCCACGGTGTACGCGTCGTCGTCGCTGATCCCGTAGCGGCACAGCTCGGGTTGGCCGGTGTCGAGCACACGGCGGGCCCGTTCGTAGAGATCCGCCTCGACGCAGCCGCCGGAGACGCTGCCGATGACCGTGCCGTCGGTCGTGACCACCATGGCGGTACCGGGTGGCTGCGGGGCGGAGTGCCAGGTGGCCACCACGGTGGCCAGCGCGATCGGCTCGCCGTCGCGGCACCGGCGGTGCACCTCGTCGAACACGTCCGGCACCGGCTGCCGCCTCTCCGTTCCCGCTCCCCGTACGCAGGATATGGCGTCCAGCCGCGGCCGGCGGGCCTTCTCATGCATCGAGGAAGACCTATTGCGCTCGGCCCTGCGGCGTGGTGGGATGACGCGTACCGGGCGGTGCGAGGGCTGCGGCACCGCCGGTTGCCGGGTTGGTTAGACGCGAGGGCACCGGTCCAGGACAGGACCGTCGACGGCGCACGTCCACTGGCTGTTTTCCGCCGGGGCACGTCGCCGTGATCGTCGACCGCTCACGACAGCGGGGCGATCACGCCACATCCCACCCGATTGCGGCGGGGCGGCTCAGGCAGCGCCCCTCGCGAGTCAGGAGAACCCGTGAACCGTTCCCGTACGGCCGCCTTGCTCACCGCGGCCATGACCCTCGCGCTGGGCGCTGTCGCCCTGGCGTCCAATCCTCAGCCGGCCGCCGCGCACGGCGCGGCGATGACGCCGGGCAGCCGCACCTACCTGTGCTGGCAGGACGGCCGCAGCCAGACCGGTGAGATCAGGCCGAACAACCCCGCGTGCTCTGCCGCCGTGGCGCAGAGCGGGGCGAACTCGCTGTACAACTGGTTCAGCGTGCTGCGCTCCGACGCTGGCGGCCGGACCACCGGCTTCATCCCGGACGGGCAACTGTGCAGCGGCGGCGCAACCGGTTTCCGCGGCTACGACCTGCCCCGCACCGACTGGCCGCTGACCCACCTGACCGCCGGGGCGCGGTTGGACTTCAAGTACAGCAACTGGGCGCACCACCCGGGCACGTTCTACTTCTACGTGACGAAGAACAGCTGGAGCCCGACCCGGGCCCTGGCCTGGAGTGACCTGGAGGAGCCGTTCCTCACGGTGACCAACCCGCCGCAGCGCGGCTCGGTCGGCAGTAACGACGGGCACTACTACTTCAGCGGCAACCTGCCGTCGGGCAAGAGTGGCCGGCACATCATCTACTCCCGCTGGGTCCGCTCGGACTCGCAGGAGAACTTCTTCGGCTGCTCCGACGTGACCTTCGACGGCGGCAACGGCCAGGTCACCGGCGTGGGTCCGGGTGGCACGCCGACCGACCCGCCGCCCACCACCCCGCCGCCCACCGACCCGCCGCCCACCACCCCGCCGCCCACCACCCCGCCGCCGTCCGGCGGTGACTGCATGGCCACCTACAAGGTGTCCAGCACCTGGCAGGGCGGCTTCCAGGGCGAGGTCACGATCATGAACCACGGCAGTACGCCGTTCGCCGGTTGGACCGCGAGCTGGACCTGGCCCAACGGGCAGGCGATCAGTCAGATCTGGGGTGCCACCCAGACATCGTCCGGCTCGACGGTGACGGCGACAAACGTCGCCTACAACGGCACTGTCGCACCGGAAGGCACCACAACGTTCGGCTTCCTGGCCAGCTCCACAGGAACCAACGGACTCCCCACAGTCACCTGCGCCCGCCGCTAACCACCACCACCACCCTGAAATGATCAAGAGGTTTGCGTCACCGGAACCGCTCCGGATGACGCAAACCTCTTGATCAACAGGGTGGGGCAGGGGTCAGCGGACCATGGAGCCGACGACCGGCTTCGTGAGCAGGGCGGACTGGTTGCGCTGGATGCCCGGGTCGAGGGTCTTGGCCACGAAGATCGCGTGCCAGATGCAGAAGATCAGCACCGTCCACACCTTGCGGGAGTGGTCGGCCTCCTCCCGCTTGTGCTCGTCGAGCAGCCGCAGCGCGTACGACAGGTCGAGCAGGTCACCCGCACCCGAGGTGCTGAGCACGTGCCGGGCCCACTCGTACATCTCGCCGCGCAGCCAGACCCGGGTGGGGGTCGGGAAGCCCAGCTTCTTGCGGTTGACGATGGCCGGCGGCACGACACCCTGCAACGCCTGACGCATCGCGTACTTCGTGGCGTCGGAGCGCGGCGGCAGCTTCAGGTCGACCGGGATCTTCGCCGCGACGTCGAAGACCTCACGGTCGAGGAACGGCACCCGCACCTCCAGCGAGTGCGACATCGAGATCCGGTCGGCCTTGACCAGGATGTCGCCGCGCAGCCAGGTGTAGAGGTCGACGTACTGCATCTTGGTGACGTCGTCGAGCTCCGTGCACTCGGCGTAGATCGGGGCGGTCACGTCCGTGTAGCGCACCGAGGGGTCGTAGCGGCGCATCAGGTGCTGCTTCTCCTCCTCGGTGAACATCCGGGCGTTGCCGTAGTAACGCTCCTCGATCGGGGTGGTGCCGCGCTCCAGGAAGCTCTTGCCCTTGACCCCCTGCGGGATCGCCTTGGAAACCGCGCGCAGCCCCTTCTGCACGCCGCCGGGCAGACCGTTGACGGTGCCCAGCGACAGCGGCTCCCGGTAGATCGTGTAACCGCCGAAGAACTCGTCCGCGCCCTCACCGGAGAGCACCACGGTGACGTGCTCGGCGGCCTTCTTCGCCACGAAGTAGAGCGGCACCAGCGCCGGGTCGGCCACCGGGTCGTCCAGGTGCCAGACGATCTTCGGTAGCGCGTCGATCATGTCCTGCGGACCGATCTTGGTGGGGATCGTGGTGACGTCGAGGTGCCGGGCCGAATCCTGGGCGACGTCGATCTCCGAGTAACCCGGCACGTCGTAGCCGACGGTGAAGGTGAGGATGTTCGGGTTGAACTCCCGCGCCAGCGCCACCACAGCTGTGGAGTCGATGCCGCTGGACAGGAACGAGCCGACCGGCACGTCGGAGCGCATGTGCATGCGCACGCTCTCCCGCAGCGTCTCGCGGATCTCGTGGTAGAGCTTCTGCTCGTCGTCGACCGGCGCCGGCCGGAACACCGGCCGGTACCACCGGCGTACGTCGATCCGGCCGCCCGGGGTCCAGTTCAGGTACTCCCCCGAGCCGATCCGGCTGATGCCCTTGTGCAGGGTGCCGGGCTCGGGGACGTACTGCAGGGTCAGGTAGTGGCTCAGGTTGGCCGTGTCGACGCCCGCGTCGCCCTGGTAGTTGCTGTGCGCGAACGGCAGCAGCGCCTTCTTCTCCGAGGCCAGGTAGAGGCCGTCGGCGGTCTCCAGGTAGTGCATCGGCTTGATGCCGAAATAGTCACGGGCACCGAACGCCCGGCGCTCCTGCCGGTCCCAGATGACGAAGGCGAACATGCCCCGCAGCCGGGTGAGCACCTGCTCACCCCAGAAGTGGTAGCCCGCGACGATCACCTCGCCGTCACCGGCGGTGGCGAACTGGGCACCGAAGTTTCTGATCAACTCCTCGCGCAGCTCGATGTAGTTGTAGATCTCGCCGTTGAAGGTCAGCAGGTAACGGCCGTTCGCGTAGGGCAGTGGCTCGTGGCTCGACGCGACGTCGATGATGGCCAGCCGCTTGTGGGCGAACACGCCGTCCGCGTACCGGCCCGAGGCGTCGCCGACCACCTCGACCCCTGTCTCGTCAGGGCCGCGGTGGTGCAGGCATTCCAACGCTCCGGCGATGTGGTCGCGATGCGCGGCGGCGTTGCCGTTCGCGCTGAAGAAGGCCAGAAGTCCGCACATGGTGGCCATCTTTCCACGCGCGCTGTCGGCCCTTGCAGCCGTCCGTCGATCCACCCGACTCCCAGGGGGCGTTACCGCCAACCGGACGCGCGGTACCGTCGGGACCAGCAACGAAGCGGAGGGAGCGGCGCAATGACCGAGGGACAGACCGACGGTACGCCGACGGACGGTACGGAATCGCACGATCCGGACTTCCCGGAGGCGTTCCTGTCCTTCATGCGGCAGGGCTGGAGCGACACCGCGCTCCCCGTGACGCCCCGCCCGGAGACGCCCAACTACGCCAAGCGGCGGGCGGCCCTCTCGGCGGCCTTCCCCGGCGAGACGCTGGTGATCCCCACCGGCACCGAGAAGGTCCGGGCCAACGACACCGACTACCCGTTCCGGCCGGGCAGCGACTTCGCCTACCTGACCGGCGACCACGACGCCGACAGCGTGCTGGTGCTGCGCCCGAACGGCTCGGGGCATGACGCGACGCTGTACATGCGGCCCCGGTCCTCCCGGGAGACCGACGAGTTCTTCCGCAGCCGCAACGGCGAGCTGTGGGTGGGCCGGCGGCACACTCTCGGCGAGAAGTCGACCGAGCTGGGCCTGCCCACCGCCGACCTGACCGGCCTGGAGGCGACGCTCGCCGACCTGGCTCCGGGGCGTACCCGGGTGTTGCGCGGTTTCGACGCCCAGGTGGACGCGGCCGTCCGCCCCTACGACGGACCCCGCACCGAGGGCCAGCCGGCCCGGGACCGTGAGCTGGCCATCGCCATCTCGGAGATGAAGCTGGTCAAGGACGAGTGGGAGATCGGCCAACTCCAGGACGCGATCGACGCCACCGTACGCGGCTTCGAGGACGTCGCCCGGATCCTGCCGGCGGACCGGGCGGTCTCCGAGCGGCTGCTGGAGGGCGTCTTCGCGCTGCGGGCCCGCCACGACGGCAACGACGTCGGGTACGGCTCGATCGTCGGCGCCGGCGAGCACGCCACGATCCTGCACTGGGTGCACAACCACGGCGCCACCCGACCGGGTGACCTGCTGCTGATGGACATGGGCGTCGAGGGCCGCAACCTCTACACCGCCGACGTCACCCGGGTCCTGCCGGTGAGCGGCCGGTTCACCGCGCTACAGCGCCAGGTCTACGACATCGTGTACGCCTCGCAGCAGGCCGGCATCGAGGCCATCCGCCCCGGGGTGAAGTTCAAGGACGTCCACCTGACCTGCATGCGGGTGCTCGCCGAGGGCCTGTCCGAGCTGGGTCTGCTGCCGGTGAGCGTGGACGAGGCGATGGACGAGAAGTCGACCGTCTACCGACGGTGGACGCTGCACGGCTTCGGCCACATGCTCGGCATCGACGTGCACGACTGCTCCAACGCCCGTAAGGAGACCTACCGCGACGGCGCGCTGGGTGAGGGCTACGTGCTCACCGTCGAGCCCGGTCTGTACTTCCAGCCGGAGGACGAACTGGTCCCCGCCGAGCTGCGCGGTATGGGCATTCGGATCGAGGACGACGTGCTGGTCACCGCGACCGGCGCGGTCAACCTGTCGGCCGGGCTGCCCCGCACCTCCGACGAGGTGGAGACCTGGCTGGCCGAGCAGCGCGAAGCCGGCCCCCGCCTGCCCAGCTGAGCCGGCTGTCTGCCGGGGTTGGCGAATCAAGCCCCGCCCCTGGCCCGCCTGGCCCTTCTTGAGGGCTGGCGGGCCAGGGGCTCGCTGCGTGATCCACTCGACTTCCTTGAAGTCGCGCTGTCCCGGCCGCTCGGATACCGCGTTTTCAAGAAAACCGAGTGGATCACCCACCACGGACCGACCCCGCCACGGACCGACCTCGCCGCACCTTGACCTCGCCGCAACGTTGAAGCGTCCGGCCCAGCCCTAGTCGACCCACGCCCGACCGCGCTTTCCGCCTGACCCAACGCCCTCCGGCCCGCGCCCCGCCCGTCCCGGCCGCCGTCTGGCCCGGCCCAGGCCCGCAGCAGCCGCCTGCCCGTCAGTGGCAGCTGGCAACCAGGTGCCCGGCCACGCCCCGCCCGTCCCAGCCGCCGTCTGGCCCGCAGCAGCCCGCCCGACCCTCACTGAGGGCTGGCAACCAGGTGCCCCGGCCGTCGACATTCGGTGTTCGTGCTGCTCGGGACCTTTCCACCGGCCCGGACCGGCTGGCCGCCCTCACCTGACCTGTGCCAAATGCGTGGTTATCTCAGATAAGTCCGCATCGCGAAGATGGTTCTCATACGGTGAGGATCAGAGGCTACAACCCATTTGTAGCTGGTCGTGGCGCCTCGGGCGGTGCGATCCCGTCTGGTAGCAGGAAAGGGCGGAAGGCTCTGATGTCCAACGACGTAACGAGTACCGACGGCGGGGCCTCGACGGCTCCGCCAACACGGCGAAGGCGGGCGCTCTGGGTCGCCGGCGTGGCCGGGCTGACCGGCGTGGTCGGCCTCGCGGCCCTCGGCGGCGTCGCCGCTCGGAACGACAAGCCAAAGTCCGACCAGGTGTCCGACGCGCAGCCGTCGACCAACCGGCAGACCGTCAGCGACGACGGCGGCGCGGACAAGGGCGGCGCCAAGGACGACGGCGGTCAGGACGACGAGTGGAGCGGCGACGACTGGAGCGGCTTCGACGACCGGTCCGGCGAGGATGGCAAGGACCGGAAGGACGGCAAGGACGGCAAGCACGACGAGAAGGACCGCACCAAGCAGGTCCCGTGCGACTCCGACAAGCTGATCCAGGCGATCACGTTCGCCAACAACGAGGACGGCGGCGTGCTGGAGCTGGCCAGGGGCTGCACCTACACCCTGACCCGCAACCAGGACGGCAACGGCCTCCCGGTGATCACTGAGCACATCACCCTCAAGGGTGAGCACACCACCATCGGTCGCGAGGCCACGGCCGACTACTTCCGCATCCTCAACGTCGGCGCTGGCGGGCACCTCACTCTCAAGGGCCTGAGCATCAGGGGTGGCCAGACCCTTCAGTCCCCGATAACCGCCGACCCGGCGACGGTCTGGGCGCCGTACTCGGTCCAGGTCCGCTCGACCGTGGCCGCGCCACCGGCCGCAGCGGCGCCCGCCGCGAAGCCGGCGACCGCGACGGCGGCCGGCGCCAAGCCAGCGACCGCGACGGCGGCAGCAACCGCCGCCAAACCGGCCACGAAGGCCACCGCCAAGGCCGCGCCCGCCAAGGCCGCCGCCAAGCAGGCCGCGAAAGCAGCGCCAGCCAAGCCCGCGGCGGCAGCAACAAAGGCCGCCACGACTGCCACCAAGGCCGCCACGGCCAAGCCGGTGGCCGCGGCGGCGAAGCCGGTGGGTGCCGGTACGGCGGTGGTGCCGCTGGTCGAGCAGCCTGGGTTCACCGACGGCGCCGGGGTGCTGGTGCAGCCCGGTGGTCGCGCGGAGATCCTGGACAGCGAGTTGCTCTACAACCAGTCCGGCGGCAACGGCGGCGGGTTGGCCAACTTCGGCAGCACCAGGCTCAGCAAGACGACTGTTGCGCACAACACCGCCTTCTTCTTCGGCGGCGGCATCTTCAACGCCGGCCTGCTCCAGGTCGACGAGTCGAAGATCAAGGACAACACCGGCATCATCGGCGGCGGCGGCATCTCCAACGGCGCGGCGCGGATCTTCACCGAGGAGGTCGACGGCGGCTCGGTCTGGGTCCACAAGAGCGAGGTCACCGACAACGAGACGCTCGGCTTCGGCGGCGGTGTCCTGGATGTCGAGGGCACCACGACGTTGCACCAGACGACGGTCAGTGACAACACCGCGGTGCTCGACGGTGGTGGCGTCGCGGTGGCCGACAGCCAGCTCACCCTCAAGGACGCCACGGTGGTCAAGAACAGCGCCGCTCGCTCGGGTGGCGGCCTGGCCGTGACCAACGACAGCGTTGCGACGATCGAGAACAGCAGGATCAACGACAACACCGCGGGCTTCTCCGGCGCGGGCCTCTTCAACGAGGAGAGCGTCACCACGCTGCGCGACAGCGAGGTGTCGGGCAACCGGGCCGTCGGTCCGTTCGGCCGCGGCGGCGGCATCCTCAACACCGAGGGCGGCGAGGTCACGCTCCACCGGACGAAGGTGGCGCACAACTTCTCCACCCTTGAGCCGGGGGGCATCTTCAACAGCATCGGCGGCACCGTGACGCTGGACGACGAGTCCGCCGTCACTGCCAACCGCCCGACCAACTGCTTCAACGTTCTGGACTGCTTCGCCTGATCGGGTGGGGCCGAACCACATAGAGGGCGCGCCCCTTCGAGCCGTGACCGGCTCGGAGGGGCGTACCCATTTGGGCAGGTCAGGCGCGTGCAGGCCGGCTTGGGCGGCGGTGTGTCGGTCCGGGCCCCGCTGGGGGCAACATGAACCGAATGTGGGCTTCTCTCGGATAAGCCCGCGAGGCGAGGAACCTTCTCATACGGTGGTTTTGGGAGCTACAACCGATTTGTAGCAGGGGACGCCCGTCTGACGGCGGCGACCCTGTCTGGTACGAGGAGAGGGCAGAGAGCTCCGATGTCCAACTACCTAACGAACAACGAAGCCTCCGGGCGGGCGACGGCCAAGAGCCGCCGCAAGCTCTGGCTCGCCAGTGGCGTGGCCGGTTTGACGGGCGTGATCAGTCTCGCGGCGGTTGGCGTCGCGGGCAGCGCCGGAGCGGTCGGCTTGAACTGGAACACCGCGCAGGTCAGCAAGGACGGCGACCAGCGGGGTGACGAGGCGCGCGACTGGGACAAGGACGAGGACCGGAACAAGGACCGGGACAAGGACAAGGACAAGGACCGGGACAAGGACCACGAGCGCGGGAAGGAGGTGCCCTGCGACACCGACAAGCTGATTCAGGCGATCGTGTTCGCCAACAACAGGCACGGCGGTGTGCTGGAGCTGGCCAAGGGCTGCACCTACAACCTGTCCCGCAACGACTACGAGGGCAACGGCCTGCCGGTGATCACCGAGCGGATCACGCTCAAGGGCGAGCACACCACGATCTCTCGGGAAGCCACAGCGGACTACTTCCGCATCCTCAACGTCGGCGCCGGTGGTCACCTCACGATCAAGGGCCTGACCATCAAGGGTGGCCAGACCCTGGAGCTGTACAACAGCGTCGAGCCGGCGGCCGTCTGGGCGTCGTACTCGGACTCCGAGGCGATCGCGGCGCAGGTGAAGGCGGGCGTCCCGCTGAACCAGGCGCTCACCGCCCGTCAGGCCAACCCGAAGGCCGGCCTGACGGCGACGCCGAAGGTGACGCCCAAGGCCGCGCCGACCGCGAAGGCGGGTGTCGTCACGCCGCTCGTGGAGTACCCGGACGCCACCGACGGCGCCGGCATCCTGGTGCAGCCGGGTGGCACCGCCGAGATCCTGGAGTCCGAGGTCGTCCTGAACCAGTCGGGCGGCAACGGTGGTGGTGTGGCCAACTTCGGCACCACGAAGATCTGGCACAGCACCGTCACCCGTAACACCGCCTTCTTCTTCGGTGGCGGTGTGTTCAACGCCGGCCTGCTCAAGGTCGAGGAGTCGAAGATCAAGGACAACACCGCCATCATCGGTGGTGGCGGTATCTCCAACGGCGCTGCGCGGATCTTCGCCGACGACGTCGACGGCGGTACTGTCGAGCTCAAGAAGGCCGAGATCACCGACAACGAGACGCTCGGCTTCGGCGGTGGCTACCTCGACATCGAGGGCAACACCACGGCGTACGAGACCAAGTTCGTCTCGAACACCGCGGTTCTCGCCGGCGGCGGTCTCGCTGCCGCGGACAGCCAGCTCAACCTGCACAACGCAACGGTCGAGAGGAACAGCACCGCCGGTGTCGGTGGCGGTGTGGCCATCGCCTTCGACAGCGCGGTCACGTTCGAGAAGAGCAGCATCAAGGACAACACCGCCGGCTTCTTCGGCGGCGGGCTCTTCAACGTCCTCAGCGTCACCACGCTGCGCGACAGCGAGGTCGTCGGCAACCGGGCCATCGGCCCGATCGGGGTCGGCGGCGGCATCTTCAACATCTTCGGCGAGGTCAACCTGTCGAAGACGAAGGTCGCCCACAACTTCTCCACCTTCGAGCCGGGCGGTGTCTTCAGCTTCTTCGGAGACGTGAACGTGGACGACAAGTCCGCCATCACCGCGAACCGTCCGACCAACTGCCTGGCCATCCCGGGCGGCACGATCGACAACTGCTTCGCCTGATCGCTCACCCTCGGGTGACGACGGCATAGCGCCAGCACAACGGACCGGCCCCCTTCCGCGAGACGCGGAAGGGGGCCGGTTCACGTCACTTCTGGACGAAGACCGCCACGCTGCGCGCCGGTACGGTGAACGTGCCGGCCGCCCGGTCGAACGATGCGGTACGCAGCACCGGGTCGGCCGAGTCGACAAGCACCGGGTGCAGTGCCACGTCCGCTCCGCGCAGTTCGGTCACCGTCTCGTTGGCCGCCGACGGGGTGCTGTTGAAGACGACGGTCAGCGACTTCCACGGCCCGCCCAGCCCACTGGCGTCGAGGGTCATGGTCAGCACCCCCGGTGTCTCCTGCGCGCCGGACAGCGGGAACGCCACCCGCCGCTGCACCTGCTCGGCGGTGGCCAGCCCGAACACCGGCGACGACGCCCGGATGCGCAGCAACTCGGCGTACCGGGCGTCGGTCGTGTTGATCGCCGCGCAGTCCGGCACCAGCGCCGGGTCGGCCAGCAGCGGCTTCGCGTACGACCACTTGTCCTCGTTGTCGGGCGCGGGCGGCAGACCGGCACCGAACCCGTTGCCCCGTTCACAGTCCCAGCGGATCTGGTTGAACCAGTCACCGGAGTTGTACGAGTTGCGGTCCAATGACTTCGACCGCAGCCGTTCGGTGCCGGCGGTGACGAACCCGGTGCCCTGTCCCAGCACCACAGTGCCCAGCGCCAGCACCTGCATCCGGGAGCGGTCCGCCGCCGTGGTGGCCTGCGGCAGTTTGTACGCCAACGCGTCGTACAGGATCTCGTTGTCGTGCGCGTCGGCGTAGGTGACGGCCTCCCCCGGTGCGGCGGTGTAGCCGGCCGGGGAGCCGTTGTAGTCCACCTGAGCCCCGGTGACCTGCCGCCCGGCGGTGTCGGTGAACCGGTAGCCGCGCAGGTTGCCGGTGAGCCCCACCTTGATCAGGTCGTGGGCGTGCAGCAGCCGGGCCTTCTGCTCGGCCGGTGAGCCGTTGACCGCGTCGCCGTTCGGGTCGGTGTAGAGCCCGGAGGCGAAACCCTGCACCCTCGGGTTCTCGTCGAACGGTCCGCCGCCGCGCACCGCGTCGCGCAGCCGGTCGTTGAAGGTGCCGATGCCGGTGCCGGCCATGTTGGCCTGGGTGGCCTGGACGAAACGGGCGTCGTTGGCGACTTCGCCGAAGTTCCAGCCCTCGCCGTAGAGCATGATCGCCTTGCCGTCCACGCCGTCGCGGGCGACGGTGAGCCGGTCCAGGGCCGCCCGGACGGCCAGGATGTTCGCCTTCGGGTGGTGACCCATCAGGTCGAAGCGGAAGCCGTCCACCTTGTACTGCCGGGCCCAGGTGACCAGCGAGTCGACCACCAGCTTGCCCATCATGGCGTGCTCGGGAGCGGTGTTGGCGCAGCAGGTGGAGTTGGCCACCGTGCCGTCCTCCAGCAGCCGGTGGTAGTAGCCGGGCACGATCTGGTCGAGCACCGACTTCGCGTCGGTGCCGGCCGCCGACGTGTGGTTGTAGACCACGTCCATGACCACGCGCAGCCCGGCGTCGTTCACCCCGGCGACCATCCGCCGGAACTCGGTGGTCCGCGCCGCGCCGACCGGGTCGACGGCGTAGCCGCCCTCGGGCACTGTGTAGTGCAGCGGGTCGTACCCCCAGTTGTAGCCGTCGGTTTCGGCGACCGCCGCCACGCACTTCTGCTGCTCGGCCGAGTCCGGCGGCAGCGCCGCCAGGTCGCAGGCCGGCTTGCGCTGGTCGGCCCGCTTCTCCGGGATCGTCGCGAAGTCGAACGCCGGTAGCAGGTGCAGGTGGGTGACCCCGGCGTCGCCGAGCGCCCGCAGGTGGGTCATGCCGGCGGTTCCCGGGTCGGTGAACGCGAGGAAGGTCCCCCGCCGCTCGGCCGGCACTGTGTCGTCGGCGATGGAGAAGTCCCGCACGGACAGCTCGGTGATCTGCACCTTCGCGGCCGGCACCGGTGCCGGTTTGCGCAGCGTGCGCCAGCCGGTCGGGGCCAGCGCCCTGTCGTTCAGGTCGACGAGCTGGCTGTGCGTGGAGTCCGCGGCGAGGGCCACCGAGTACGGGTCGGTCACCGACGCGGTGACCATCCGCTGTGCCGCCGGCTGCCACGCCCGCACCTCGTAGCGGTAGAACTTGCCGGTCCAGCCGTGGTCGCCGCGCACCGACCAGACGCCGGTGCGGTCGTCGCGGCGCATCGGCACCGTCTTCGGCGCGGCGGTGGGCGAGTCGAACAGGTGCAGGCGCACGCTGTGGGCGGTCGGCGCCCACAGCGCGAGGTTCGGCGTCCGGCCGACGAAGGTGGGCCCGAGGGTGGCGTCGGCCGCCCGGGAGTACACGTCGTCGAGCACGCCGGGGATCTGCACGCCGGTCGCGGCGAGCAGCGCGCCCTCGGCGTCGCGCTCGGTGACCAGCAACTGCCCCCGCAGCGCCGCCGGGACCTTGGCCAGGTCCGCCCGGTCCAGGGCGAAGCTACGGTACGACCACAGGTGCGGGAACCTGTCGCGTTGGGCCTCGGTGAGCCCGTTGCGCTGCGCCCGCAGCGGCAACGTGGTGTACCTGCCGGTCAGCTCGCCGTCGACCACGCTGACCCCGCCGGTGGGCGCGGCGACCAGCGCGTACGTCTTGCCGTCGGTCGGCGGGGTCTGCCACGCCACCGTGGACCTGTCGATCCAGTGCGCCTTCTGCTTGCTGATGTCGGTGTCTCCGCTGGCCGTGGTGGCCGTCGACGGCAGCAGGCGGCCCGGCGTGGCGGCGAGCAACCACACCTCCCGGCCGGCGCTGGCGAAGTCGAGCCGCTGGTCGTCGGGCAGGTCCTTGGTGTCGCCCTGGTGGATGATGTAGTTCAGGCCGGTGGCACCGGCCGCCAGCGGCACCCGGAACACCGCCCCGAACGCGTCAGTCCTTGTGGGCTTCAGCGGCGCGGACCAGTCGGTCGGGTTGGCCGCGCCGTCCCACAGGTGCAGGCCCCAGCCGTCGTAGTTGCCGTCGGCCCGCCGATAGTGGAGCACGGCGGTGCCCTCCTCGACCGGCGGGTCCGGTTCACCGGCGGCCGCCTGCCGGCTCGGGTAGATCGCCGGGTCGCCCTGCTTGAGCCAGATCTCGCCGGTCTGGGTGACGTCGATGCTGCGGTCCTGGGCGACGTCCTTCGTACCAGCCTTGTCGACAACCAGGAAGTTCACCGACGTCGCGCCCGGCTTGAGTTTCACCCAGGCGAACCGGCCGTAGGAGTCCTCCCCGGCGAACGGCTGCCCCTTCGGCCACTCGGTGACGTACGCCGGGTCGATGTCTCCCCAGGCGTACAGCCCCCAGTCGTCGTACCCCCCGGCGGGACGCTGGTAGTGCACCACCGCCCACTCCCGGGAGCTGCCCTGCGCCGGGGTCCCCACCACGGCGGTGGACCGGGCGGTGGCGGTACGGCCACGGCCGTCGCGGACCACCGCCTTGTACTCGACAGGGGTGCCGCCGGCCAGGCCGGTCAGGTCGTGCTGCACCGTGTACGGGGCGTGGTCGGCGCTGCCCAGCAGCGTCCACCGGCCGCCGGCCACCCGGGCCGCGACGGTGACGGTGGCCAGCGGATCGCCGGTCACCCGGGCGGTGACCGCCGCCCGGGTGGCGACCGACGCGTCCGGAGCCGGGCTGGTGATGGTGATGGTCGGCTTGTCGGCCGCGGGCGCGATGGGGCTGCCGGCCCGGTACACCGCCGCCGACAGCGGCGGCACGGTGAGGGTCAGTTCCCCGTCACCGCTGGCGTGTTCGTCGCCCGAGCCGCCGTAGATGCCGGTGAAGGTGGCGCCGGCCGACCAGGTGTCCACCGTGACAGTCTGCGGGCTGTCGGCGTTGTTCACGGCCACCACGTACTCGGTACGGTCGGCCGGGGCGATCCGGGAGGCGGCGAAGACGCCGGGCCCGTCGGCCGCGTACCGGGTGACCTGCACACCGTCGCGCAACGCCGGGTGGGCCTGGCGCAGCCGGCCAAGGTCGGCGATGGTCCGGTACAACGGGTGGGCTGTGTCGAACTGGTCGCTGGCGTGCGTGCGGTCGGTGCCGAGCAGGTCGTCGTCGAGGTAGTCGGGAACCTTCGACGCGAACATGTCCTGGCGGGCGTCCTTGTCGCCGCCCGGGCCGGTGAAGCCCTGCTCGTCGCCGGAGTAGACCACCGGCTGGCCACGGGTCAGGAACATCAACTGGTGCGCGAGCTGGTCACGACGCAGGTGGCTGGCCGGGTCGCTGCCACCACCGGCGATGAACGATCCGATCCGGCCCATGTCGTGGTTGCCGAGGAACGTGGTCAACCGGCCGGCGTCGGTGTCCCGGGCCGCGTAGAGGTCGTCGCGGGCGTACACGTCGGCGAGCGCCTTCGCGGAGCCGGCGCCGGCGGTGAAGCCCCGCGCGGCCTCCTGGAAGGCGAAGTCGAGGGTGGCCGGCAGGCCACCCTGGCGGACGTAGCTGGAGCTGATCTCCGGGTCGGCGCTGTACACCTCGCCGAACATGAAGAAGTCCTTCTTGCCGGCCTTCTCGGCGGCCCGCTCGATGCCCTGGCTGAACTGCGGCCAGAAGTCCATGTTGACGTGCTTCACGGTGTCCAGTCGGAAGCCGTCGACGCCGGTCGCGCCGATCCAGTCCCCGTACGCCTTGGTCAGACCCCGGACCACCTCGGGGCGCTCGGTCCACAGGTCGTCGAGGCCGAAAAAGTCGCCGTACTCGCTGTTCTCGCCGGCGAAGGTGGAGTCACCCCGGTTGTGGTACATGGTGGCGTCGTTCAGCCAGGCGGGGACCTTGACGCTCGCGTCCTTCGGCTCGGCGAACGTCGGCGTGTACGGGAAGGATTCCTTGTCGACCGGCGGGAACGCCCGGGAGCCGTCGGCGTAGTTGCGGTCCTCGAACGCCCGGCCCTGCGCGTCGGTGTACGGCGAGGTCGCCTTGTCCACGTACGCGTACTTGTCCTCGGCGTACTTGATCACGTCGGCGGTGTGGTTGACGATCACGTCAAGGTAGATCTTGAGGCCGCGCTGGTGAGCGAGCTTGACCAGCCGCTTCATCTCTTCCATGGTGCCGAAGTGCGGGTCCACCTGGGTGAAGTCGGTGATCCAGTAACCGTGGTAGCCGGCCGAGATGTCGTTGCCGGCACCCTGCACCGGCCGGTTCTTGAAGATCGGGGCAAGCCAGATGGCGGTGGTGCCCATCCCCTCGATGTAGTCCAACTTGTCGATGACGCCCTTGAGGTCGCCGCCGTGGTAGAAGCCCTTGTCGGTCGGGTCGAGGCCGGTCCGCAGCCGATCGCCGGTGAGGCCGCCGCGGTCGTTGCGGGGGTCTCCGTTGGCGAACCGGTCCGGTAGGACGAAGTAGAACTGCTCGGCTCGGGCGGAGTTGCCGCCGGCCTTCAGCAGCGCCTCGGCGGAGGGTTCGTCACGCCACTGGGTCGCGCCGCCGATCGCGAGTGCGGCGCCGTCGGACGGCCGGGGGGCCGCGGCGGCGGGGTGCACGGCGACCGGAGCGCCGACGAGCGTGACGGTGAGCAGGGAGGCAAGGGCCAGCAGGGCAGTGCGCGGTATCGGCGGGGGTTTCATCGACGCCTTCCTCTGGTCGCTGATTGGCCGCACGCTAACCCTTGCCGAAACATTCTGCAATACCTTGCAAACATGGTCGCAACAAAGCAGCATCCTTGCGGAAGCGCCGCTCAGAGCCCGTCGCAGCGAACCCCGTCCACAGTGCACTCCCTCGGCGTGCTGGACGCCCGCTCCATGTGGAACCGCAACGACACCGAACCGCCGGGCGACACCTCGACCCCGCTGACGTACGTGAAGCCGTCATCTGACTGGCGGACCGTCCCCTGCGGGACGCCCTCCACCCAGGCGGTCACCAGCCGTCCACCGGAGAACTCCAACCGCACCGTCCAACCGCGGCTCCGGGCGGACGTGTTGACCATCGCCACCTCGCCGATGAAACCCCCGTCGAAGCTCTGCACCACCCGGTACCGCCCGGTCACCGCCGGCTGTACCGGCGCGGCCCGGCTCGGCGACCGCGTCGCCGTCGGCCTGATCGGACCGACCGTCGGGTCGGCCGATGGTGAACCGGACCCGACGGCGCTCGGCGGCAGCCCGCTCGCACGGCCGGATATCCCCGGCAGCACCGGCGCCGGAGACGGCACCGAGGTGGGCACGCTCGGCGCCACCACTGCGGACGGCACCGGCAGCGCCGGCGGTTGCGCGCCGTCCGGCGCGGGGCTACGTCCCCGGTACGCGCCCAGGGCCACGATGAGCAGGACCACCATCACGACGACACCGGCGCCGACCACGATCCAGGGCGACGTGGCGATCGCCACCGGACCGTGTGGCGGGCGCGGAACACGGCGCATGCCGGACATGTACCTCCTTCAGCGGACCGTCCGCGCAGCGTAGCGATCGGCGGCCCGGCCCGGAAAGCCTTGGCGGTGCAGCGGTGCAGCGGTGCAGCGGTGCAGCGGTGCGCCGGCGCGGCGGTCTTGCGGTGCGGCGTCTTGCGGTGCGGCGTCTTGCGGTGCGACGGTCTTGCGGTGCAGCGCTGGCTCAGCCGATCCGGCAGTCGACCTCGTTGATCGTGCACTTGACCGGTCGCTGCGCCGAGTCACCCCAGCCGACGCGCAGCCGCAGCGTCCGAGAGTCACCCGCATCCAGCGAACTGGTCCCGCGCAACACGAACTCCCCGTGCCCACGCCCTCGCACCGAGACGCCCGAGTCCTCACTCACCCGCAGAGTCCAGGTGTCGTCGTCGAACACCAACTCCACCTGCCAGTCCACCGACCGACTCGACTCGTTGGCGATCGCGAGCACCGCCGCGTCCCCGTCCCAGCCGTTCGTACCGACCTCGTACCGGGCGCTGACCGTGTCGTCCGCCGACGGTGCCATCAGGACGCTCGTCCGCCCCGGAGTCGGCGAGCCGGTGACGGTGGCCCGCGGTGACGGCGTCCGACTACTACGTGACGGTCGCGGCGACACCGAGCGCCGCTCCACGGCGGCCGGAGTCGGCCCACCGGTGGCCGACGCGGCGGCCGGCACGGTCGGCAGGAACGCCGGAGGCGCAGCCTGCGGCGGCGCGTCCCGCTCCCTGGTCCGGAACGACAACAGCGCGATCACCAGGAGCACCACCAGCGCGCACACACCGAGCAGCACCACGATCCATGGCACCGACGCCAATACCCGCGCCGCCCGCGAATCTGCCGCACCGTCCGGCCGCACTGCCATCAGGTCTCCCCTCGTCCCCACCGACGCGACAGCGTAGCCAGCGCCGCACGGACCGGAAACCGGCCGGGTACGGATCGGGCCGACCGGCCCCCGTCGGTCAGCCCGTCCGGACGACAGTGCAGATCAGTGGTCCGTCATCCGACATACGCAGCAGGTACCGGTACCGCTCCCCCGGCACCGCCTGCCCCCGACTGTCCAGGAACTCCCACTCCACCGCCACCATCGTCAACAGCGCGGACACCGGCTGCACGTCCTCGATCCGGGCGTGGGCCGCGACCAACTCCCGGTCCTGGTAGTCGGGTGCGGCGCCCACGAAGGACAGCGCCACCGCCGCAGCGGACGTAAACGAGAAGCTGTAGGTGTCGGCCACCACCAGCCCCGGCAGGGCGTAACAGCCGGCGATGGCCGGCAGGTCGCCGGAGGTCAACGCCACGCCGTACCGGTCGAAGAAGTCGGCCAACGTGTCAAGATCCGTGGAGGCGTTCACGGTCACAGCAATTGCCGGTCACCGCCCAGGTCAAACCTCAGCGCGGCGGTACCTGAACCTCGATCTCGGAACCCAACCGGGCGTCAGCGGCCAGACCCAGGTCGTCCCCACTCCAGAACCGCCCCGGGTCATACCAGTTCGGACGCCGGCCCGCCGGCAGCAACCCCATTGCCTCATAGGTCACCGCCACCACCTCGGCGCAGTACGCCGTCTCCAGCGCCCGGTCCCGCTCCCCTGCCGACCGGGCCGGACTGGAGGGGTTGGCGCGGTCGGCCGGGTTGGGGCGGTCGGTCGAGGTTGGTCGAGGTGCCGGCTGGCCGAGGCGTGACAGCGCCGACAGCCGACCGAGGTGCGGCAGCGCGGGAAGCCGGCCAGGGCTCGGCAGCGCCGGCACCCGACCCCGCACCCAGCGCCACGCCAACTGGGCGGTTGACGGGAACGGCGTGCCGTCCAACCGCGCGATGGTCCGCAGCACCGCCCGCTCCATCTCCGCGTCGGCCGGCGGGTCGAGCTGCCGCAGCCAGGCCCGTTGGCCGTACCGGTTGGCCCAGACGCAGACCGCGTCCCGCAGGTCGTGCAGCTGGACGCCGCGTTGGTGGCTGCCCGACCACAGGTCCGGCAATGACCTGCCCAACTCCGCGTGCCACATCAGCGGCGGCATGTCGTCCAGCACCACCGCCATCCCGACGTGGTTCACCGGGCTGTTGGTGGTGAACTGGATCGCCCGGTCCGGCACGCTGCGACCCCGGAACACCCACACGTCACCGGTGCGGGTCAACTCGACGGCCTCATCCAGGCTGATGCTCATGAGGGTCTAGCCTAGGCCGATGCGGCAACGAATGCGGTGGTGGAAGGTTCTCGGGCTGGCCGGGCTCGCCGGCGTCGCGGCCTCCGGTGTGGTCATCGCGCGGGCCGAACGGCGTCGGCGCGCGTACACCCCCGAGGAGATCCGGCAGCGGCTGCTGGAACGGCACGCCCAGGCCGGCGACGCCGCGAAACCCGGCGACCCGGCCTGACTCACCGTCCTCTGTAGATCATTGTTGGGGCAGCCAGGCCGGTTGATGATCGATACGATGCGGCCATGACGACGCCCGTCGCACAGCGGCCCTTCGTCCTGTCCATTCCGACCGCGCCGGTCGAACGACACGGCAACGTCGACCTGCACCTGCCCACCGACGCCGGCCCCGCGCCCGCCGTCGTGGTGGTGCACGGCGCTCCGCTGCCACCCGACGCGCCCGACCCCCGCGACTGGTTGCTCTACCGCGGCTACGGAGCGCTGCTCGCCGCGAGCGGCGTGGTCACCGCGCTGGTCAGCTACCAGGTGTCCGACCTGTCGGCGCTGCCCGCCGCCGCCGACGACATCGCCGCCATGGTTGAGCAGGTCCGCGCCGATCCGCGGGTCGACCCCGAGCGGGTGGTGCTGTGGTTCTTCTCCGGTGGCGGCCTCTTCGCGGCCGACTGGCTGCGCGTCCCGCCGCCATGGCTACGCGGGATCGCACTGACGTACCCGCTGCTCATCCCGTTCCCCGGCTGGGAGGTCGACGCCCGGTTCCTGCCGGTCGAGGCACTCAGCTCCGGCACCGGCGTGCCACTGGTGCTGACCCGCGCCGGCCAGGACATCCCGCCGGTCCTGGCCGGCATCGACGCGTTCCTCCCCGCAGCGACCGCCCAGAGCTGGCCGATGCAGGTGATCGAGGTGCCGGACGGCCAGCACTCCTTCGAAATCCTCAACCACGGCCCGCAATCCGAGGCAGCCGTCCTGGCCGCCCGCGACGCCGTCCTGGAACTACTCGGCGCCGGCTGACCCACCCCTCGGGCCGAATACCCCTCGTGTGCGGATGCGGAGGCTTCCGTCGCTGCTGCATCAGATTGGGGATCTCTCGCACCCGACGTTCGCCGCCGTACGACGATCGTGGGAGAGCCGATCGGTGGTGGGGGTGAGATGTGCGCGGCAGACGTCGGGGTGCCCGACCGGCGGAGAGTGCGCTGCGCGAAGGCCGGGAAGCCTATGAACGGCTTCGCACCTACCTCATCCTCGCGGTGCAGGCGGGGCTGGCCGCCGGCTTGGCCTGGTTTGTTGCCAGCGACGTGCTGCACAATCCGCAGCCGCTGTTCGCACCCGCCGCCGCGGTCGGCACCATCGCGGCGGCCGTCGGCAATCGGGCTCGTCGCACTCTGGAACTTCTCGCCGGGGTGTTCCTGGGGGTGCTGGTCGGAAACGGGATCGTACGGTTCATCGGGGCGGGACCAATACAGACCGGTGTGGTCGTGGCACTGGCCATTTCGGCGGCAGCCGTCTTTCGCGGCAACGGCGCCGTCATGGTGCAGGCGGGAAGCACCGCGGTCCTGCTCGGCACAGTGTCTCCGGACCGACCGGACCTGGCCGTGCCCCGGACGGCGAATGCGCTGGTCGGTGTGGTGGTGGCCATCGTGGTGGCCTTGCTGATCCTGCCGCTCAATCCGGTGCGGATCGTGCACCGCGCCGCTGGCCCGACAGTCGATGCCATCGCCCGGGAAATGACAGCCATCGCCAACGCTCTGGCTCAGCGCGACGCGCGGCAGGCCGAGGATGCATTACAGCGACTGCGTGCGGCAGAGGCGCAACGACGGAACACCGGCGATGTGGTCGCCGCAGCATGCGAAGTCGCGATTCTCTCACCGTGGCGGAGGAGACGGCTGGGCATCCTGCGTCGGTACGCGCGGGCGGCCGAACACCTGGAACTCGCCTACACCAGCAGCCGCGAGATGGTGCAGTGGGCGGTGTCGGCACTACACGCCCGGGAGACGCTGCCGGCCGGTCTCTCCACGGCGATCGAGCACTTCGGCCAGGCGTTCAGGCTTCTACATCGTGACTTCCTGGCCGGACGAGAGCCGGACCGCGCGCGGGAGCGAGCGCTTCAGGTGATCAGTGACATCGACGAGGCGTGTGCCGAGGGTGTCGGGTCCTCCGGGGCTGTCGTCGTCGCGCAACTGCGGGTTGTCGTCAGTCAACTGCTCCAGATCTCCGGGCTCCCCCAGACGGAGGCGAATCAGCAGGCCGGTTTGAATGCCGACGTGTGAGCGTTCAGGGCAGCGGGCCGTCGGTCTCCGCCGTCAGGCTGAGCCGATCCCGGATCAGCGCGAGCACGGTGTCGGTGGTCCGGTCGAGGTGGCTGCGCCCGTCGGGTAGGCGAGCCTCCGGGGCGATGTAGCTGCGGGGACCAATGTGCGTGGCGGGGTCGAGCCGATGCACGGTGATCTTGCCTTCGCGGTCGGCCCGGTTCCATCCGCTCCAGCGGAACAGCCGCCACCGCTGCGGAAAGATCCAGGTGCCGACTCGCTCGATCCAGTCGCCGGCGCTGGTCAGCCGGTAGAGGTGCTGGGCGTGGGTGATGTCGTTGGCACCGTTGTGGAACCCACCGAGAGTGATCAGCCAGAGCGGGGTGCGTAATTGGGACCACAGTTCGTTCACCGCGCCGCTGGCGACCTGGGCGCCACCGCTGTAGCTGAGCAAAACCACGGGTATGCCGCTGTCCGGCTGGTAACCGGCGACCTGGAGCTCGGTGGCGATCTGTGCACCGACGGCACGGTTGTACAGGGGGCGGTAGCGGCGGTCGGCGGCGACGAAGATCTGCATCACGTTGTGCAGGAACAGCAGCAGCCCGATGTGGCGGCGCACCCAGGTCCAGACCGGCCGGTCGGCGAGCGGCACGGCCAGCGGGGAGTAGGGCTGCACCTGGCCCAGCACCCTGAGCTCCGGCGCGCGGTTGATCAGGCTCTTGACCAGTCGGCCACCATCGCGGGTGTCGTGGAAACGGCGTTTCCCGATGCCGTCCAGATAGACCAGGTAGGCATCCGGAGGGCGGTCCGGATCGGCCCCGCGGGCGTAGGACATGCCCTCGGGGCGGGCGATGGTGGGTGTGCGCCATCCTGCGGCGTAGACCAGCACCTCGTAGCGGGCGAGCAGGGCCTCGGCGATCAGCACCAGTCCCAGCCCGCCGAGCAGCAGCAGGAGCGCCAGTCCGATCACGCGACAGGCTCCGGTGCTCGTCTGGTGTTGAGCTTCACGACGAGGCGGCGGACGGCCTCGACGGAGACGCCGAGCCCGATTCCCGCGATTGTTACGCAGCCGGCGGCCTCCCACCAGCCAACCCCGGCCACCGTGGCGAGTGCACCGGCGAGGCCGGCCCCCACCCCGACCATGAGCAACAGGTGCAGCAGTGGCCCGAGAAGCGGGAACGCGAGGACGCCGGCAAGCACCAGCGGCGCAGCCAGGCCGGGTGTCCAGACCAGCGCGGCCTCGTCGGACGCCGAGGTCGGCAGCACCAGACCGGCAACGGCCCACGCGGACAGCGGCCAGAGCGCGAACACCGCGCCGTCGACGATCGCGCCCGCCAGCAACAGGCTGACCACCCGCACGTGCGACACGCCGGACAGGCGTGCCACCACCGGCAGGAGACGCCCGGCGGCCTCGGACAGCCCGGCGACCAGCAGCAGGATGGCGACGACGGGAGACATCGGTCAGCCCTGTGGTGGCAGATCGACGGCACCCGGCCGAGTGACCGAGCCGGTCTGCTGCACGAAGTGCTCGAGTACGTCGGCGGCACGCACGTAGCCGCCCGCCTGACGCTGGGCGGCCTGCAGGGTGCTCGCGGCGGCGCGGAATCGAGGCTCGTCGAGCAGGCACTGAGCGAGGGCCCGCACGACCTCCACCGTGACGTCCTCGGTACGGATCGACAGGCCGGCGTCGAGCTCGACGATGCGGGAAGCCACCAGCAGTTGGTCGGCGCCCTGCGGGACCACCAGCATCGGGGTGCCGGCGTACAGGGCTTCGTTGACGCTGTTCACCCCGCCGTGGGTGATGAACAGCGCCGCGCGGGCCAGCACCTCCAGCTGCGGTACGGAACGGTAGGCGAGCACGTTGTCCGGTAGCGGGCCAAGCGCGGCGGGATCGGTGTGTCCGGTGGACATGATCACGGTGCCACCCAGCGGGGCGAGCGCATCGGCGAAGGTGCGTAGCAGCTGCGGGGCGTCGAACACCGTGCCCATCGAGGCGTACACCACCGGGTCCCGCAGTCGATCGGCCGGGAACGACGAGTCTGCGGGGCGGGCACCGATGCTGGGCCCGACGAACTGGTAGGACTGGTCGAAACTGTCCGCCTCGGGGTGGAACGCCCGCGAGGTGTAGACCAGGTTGAGCGGCTGACGGATGTTGGCCAGGTCGATCAGGGGCAGCCGGCGGGTGTCGTACCGGCGGCGCAGCTCCCAGCGGGACCTCAGATAGCCCACGGTCGGACGGGGAAGGGCCGCCGCGGCGCCGAGCAACTCCCAGGAGCCGCGGGTCGGGCTGGGCACGTGCCGGTTGAAGGCGAACGTGGTGAACGACGATGCCGGCGGCACGCCGAGTTCGCGGGCGGCCACCGGCCCCCACGGGCAGAGGGAGTCGTGCACGATCAGATCGGGTCGGGTGCCCCGCAGATCGGTGAGGACGGCGGGCAGCACGCGTACGGCGGTACGCGCAAGCTGCTCCATCACCGTGACGGGCGTCGGCGGGCCGGAGAGCGGTAGGTCGTCCCCGGGGTAGAGGAACACCCCTGCCCCGGTGGCCGCGATCTGCTCGGCGTAGGCCGGCGTCGTGTGGTAGGTGACGGAGTGACCACGACGAACAAGCTCGGCCACGACGGGCAGTGTCGGGTTGATGTGCCCGTGCATGGCGATGTTCAGGAATGCCACTGCGCTCATCGGCCGACCCCGGGCGGGGAAGGAGCCAGAGCCCGGCACATTGCAGCGTCCATGATCCACCCTTCTCGGTCAGAGCCTAGATGTTGCCTGGTGGCAGCGCGCCGCAGACCAGGTACTCGATTCATAAGCGACGGTTCACGTCGTTTCGGTGCCTGGTGAGCCTTGGCATGCCGTTAGCGTTGAATGTCCGGCCAGTCGGACCGGCCGCCTTCGCCCAGCGGAGTAGTGGGCGGCGGTGAGGGCGAGGTGGACCGCATCAGTCGGGCTGGACGTACCGAAGTGATCCACTCGGCTTTCATGATGTCGGGGCATCCCCGCCGCCCGGACACCGCGACTTTCAGGAACCCGAGTGGATCACGCCGCCGTGACCTCCGTGTCGGGGTCACTGGCCCGGCAAGGTGGGTGATTTGCCGGGTTTGTTGTTGAGTGTCGGGTGGTTGGGGCCACCCCGGCGGCGGAATCGGCGGCCAGGCCGGGTCGTTATACCTGGCAGACCACCGCAACAGTCCGGGTCATGGCGGGCCGGCTCCGCCGGGAACACCCGCCGGGCCGCCCCGGTTACACCCCCCGAACGGCCGAGCACCACAACAGGCCGACCCGTGCGGGTAGGCGGAATGATCCGCCACCGGCACCCGTTGCACCCTGTCCCGACGCCGACCCCCTCGTTGCGGGTCACCGGGCAGCACCCCTTCGAACTTCCCCCGCACGCACTGATCCCCCCGTTGAGTGCCGTGCGGGCACCGACGCCAGAGGAGCACGCCATCATGCGTACCGATCTGATCCGTAAGACCGCCCTGACCGCCGCCGGCCTCGCCTTCACCGGCGGCGCCATCGCCGGCCCCGTCACCACCGCCTTCGCCGCACCCACCACCAGCAAGCCCACCAC
>NZ_PYAK01000030.1 GCF_003264365.1 Micromonospora noduli | reverse complement strand
GCGGCGTCCGCATGCGGTCCGGCACCCGCGTTCGCGAGCGGCCCGGCTGCGGCGTTCGCGTGCGGCCCGGCTGCGGCGTTCGCGTGCGGCCCGGCTGCCGCGTTCGCGGGCAGCGGGCCCAGCAGTCGGCGTACGCCGTCGAGCATGTCCGCGCGCAGCACCTCGTCGGACACGTCGGTGAAGAAGACGATCGGATCGCTGCACGCGGCGACCGCCTGCACCGCCCGGACCCGCTCCCGACGCCCGGCGTCCGGCCCCGCGATGACGTCGTTCGCCCGCATCGCAATCGTGATCAACCGATGGTACGTGTCGCCCCGACCGACAAGCGCGATGTCGTGATAGAGCATGCCGAGCGGCCGGCGGTGGGCGAGCATGATGTCCACCCAGCCCTCCAGCACCGTCCACCGGGCCTGTTCGGTCGGCTGTCCCTGTGCGGCGTCGAGCAGCCTCTCCAGGTCGGCCAGCAGTGGCTCGATCAGGGCGGCGAGCAGATGCTCCTTGGCCGGAAAGTGGTACAGGATCGCGGTTTTGGTGAGCCGCAGCCGCTCGCCGATCTGGCGCAGCGAGGTGCGCTGGTAGCCGTGTTCGGCGAACAGGTCGAGCGCGGCGCGCAGGATCCGGGTGCGGGTGTCGTCCGCGGGATCGGCGGTCATGCGGCCAGCCTAGCGACGCCCTGACCGGTGGGCACGATCACCGTTGATTCCACTGACCGTCGGTCAGTACAGTGGTGACGGTCGACGCAGCCAACCGCAGGAGGGGACATGCCCGTCATCTCGATCGGCAACCTGGTCAAGACGTTCGGCGCCATCCGGGCACTCGACGGGTTGGACCTGCACGTCGAGCAGGGGGAGGTGCACGGCTTCCTCGGGCCCAACGGCTCCGGAAAGTCCACCACCATCCGGATCCTGCTCGGGCTGCTCCGCCGCGACTCCGGCGACGCCCAGGTGCTCGGCGCCGACCCGTGGCGCGACGCGGTCCGCCTGCACCGCCGGCTGGCGTACGTACCGGGCGACGTCAGTCTCTGGCCCAACCTCACCGGCGGGGAAGCCATCGACCTGCTCGGTCAACTGCGCGGCGGCCTCGACCGGCGTCGCCGCGACGAGCTGTTGCACCGCTTCGACCTGGACCCGACCCGCCGATGCCGCACCTACTCCAAGGGCAACCGGCAGAAGGTCGCCATCGTCGCCGCCTTTTCCTCCCCGGTGGAGCTGTACGTGCTCGACGAGCCGACCTCCGGCCTCGACCCCCTCATGGAGGCGGTGTTCCAGGACGAGGTCCGGCGGGTCAAGCAGGCCGGCGCCACAGTGCTGCTCTCCAGCCACGTGCTCGCCGAGGTCGAGGCCCTCTGCGACCGGGTCAGCATCATCCGCGAGGGCCGTACCGTCGAATCCGGCACCCTCACCGAGCTGCGCCACCTCACCCGCACGGCGGTGACCGTCGAGACCGCCCGCCCGGTCAGCGGCCTGGACGTGCTGCCCGGCGTGCACGACGTGCACGAGGTCGACGGCCGCACCCACCTGGAGGTCGAGCCCGCCCACCTCGACGAGTTGCTCGGCCAGCTCATCCGCTTCGGCGTCCGCGCGCTGACCAGCACACCACCCACTCTGGAGCAGCTCTTCCTACGGCACTACGGCGACGATCCCGCCGCTGCTGCCACGGGTGCTCCCGCCGCTGCTGCACCGGGCGCTTCCGCCGCCGCCGCTGCGTCGGGCGCTCCGACCGTCAGTTCCTCGGACGCCGATGTGCAGGCTGACGCCCCGCAGGGCGGTGCCCGGTGAGCGCCCTCACCGGCACGACCCGGCTGGCCCGGCTCGTGCTGCGCCGCGACCGGATCCGCCTCGCCATCTGGATCCTCGGCACGCCCCTGCTCGGCTACGCCCTCGCCGGCAGCGTCGCCGGCATCTACCCGGACCAGGAGGCCCGGCTGGGTTACGCCACCACCTCGGCGTCCAGCCTCGTCGCCCGCGCCTTCAACGGCCCCATCCACGGCACCGACCTCGGCGCCGTGGTGGTCGCCGAGACGTACGTGACGCTGGCCCTGATCGTCGCGCTGCTGAGCACCTTCGCGGTGACCCGGCACACCCGCCAGAACGAGGAGACCGGCCGGGCCGAACTGCTCGGCGCCAACGTGGTCGGCCGGTACGCGCCGCTCACCGCCGCGCTGCTCGTCATCGTTGTCGCGAACGCCCTGGCCGCCGTGCTGCTCGCGGTCGCGCTGGTCGGCGCTGGTCTGCCGCTCGCCGGCTCCGTCGCGGCAGCGGCCGCGATCGGCGGCGTCGGGGTCGCCTTCACCGCGATCGCCGCGGTCACCGCCCAGCTCTCCGTCACCTCGCGCGGCGCCAACGCGCTCGCCGCCGCCACCGTCGGGCTCTCCTTCGTGCTGCGCGCCGCCGGAGACGTCCTCGGCGAACAGAGCGCCGACGGCACCCGCGTGCGCAGCGCCTGGCCGTCGTGGATCTCCCCGCTCGGCTGGGGCAACCAGGTACGAGCCTTCGACGGTGAACGCTGGTGGGTGCTCGCCCTGCCCGTCGCGCTGCTGCTCGCCGGGGTGGCGCTGGCGTACGCCCTCGCCGAGCGACGCGACCAGGGCGCCGGGCTGATCGCCCCCCGGCCCGGCCCCTCGACCGGTGCGCCGCAGCTGCTCAGCCCCTCCGGGTTGGCCTGGCGGATGCAGCGCGGCACGCTGCTCGGCTGGGCTGTCGGGGTGGCCGTACTCGGCTTCTCCATGGGCATCGCCGGCGACGAGTTCAACGACATGATCGACGCGAATCCGGCCGCCGCCGAAGCGATCAACGCGATGGGTGGCGGAGCTGACCTGATCAAGGCGTACCTGGCCGCGATGCTCGGCCTCTTCGCCCTGACCATCGGCGCGTACGTCGTGCAGGCCCTGCTCCGCGTACGCGGCGACGAAGCCGACGGGGTGCTGGAGGCCGCCCTCGCCACGGCGGTCAGCCGTACCCGCTGGCTCGGCACCCAGGTGCTCGCCGCGACACTCGGCGCGGTCGCCCTGCTGCTCCTCGCCGGCGTGACCACCGGCCTCGGCTACGGCATCGTCACCGGAGACCCGCTCGGTGAGGCCGTCGAGCTGGGCGGCGCCGCGCTGCTGCGCCTGCCCGCCCTGCTCGTGATCGCCGGTGTGGTGACCGCGATCTTCGGGCTGCTGCCCCGCTGGTCGGTGGTGCTGTCCTGGACGACGCTGCTGGTCTTCCTGCTCCTCGGGCAGCTCGGCGCGGTGCTGGAACTGCCGCAGGCCGCGCTGAACGTCTCGCCGTACACCCACGTGCCGGCCGTGCCCGCGGCCGACCCGGCGGCGCTTCCCCTGGTGGTGCTGGCGGCGGTGGCCGCGGCCCTGCTCGCCGTCGGCGTGGCCGGCTTCCGCCACCGCGACGTGCCGTCGTGAGCCACGTTTCAGGCGTCCCGATGATCGTTGGCAGCTGAGCGACTCGACACGCCGACGTCAGCCCTGCTGAGCTGCCACCGATCACCTGAACTAGCACACGTGGGTTCCGGCCGGGCGTTGTACACAGGTCGGCGGCTGTCCACAGAGGGCCGGCTGGTGCGGTTGCGGAGGGCCGGGGTGCGGCCTGACGGTTCCGTGCGTGAACTCGGTGCTTCGGGAACTCGTGGAGCTTGGTAGTGGGTTGGTCACGCTCGGGACGGCCGGGCAGGTGGTGCCGTCGTGGACGCTTCAGCAGGCTTGCCGTAACGGCGAGTTGGTACGGGTGCTGCCTGAGGTGTTCGTGGCGGCGCACCTCGTTGGTGGGCGACCCGGCGCTCCGGTTCTGAGTCGACTCGACCCTGCCATCAGTCGGCGGGCGGCTCTCGCCTGGGCCGACGGCTACGGCGCGCTCAGTCATCTCAGCGCGCTCGCCGTGTGGGGATTACGCCCCGAGGTGGTTGGTGACCTCGTGCACCTGAGTGCGCCGGCGAGCGCGAGCCTGCGCACCCGGCCCGGGGTGATCGTGCATCGACGCCGCGGCCTGGCCATCGAGCCGCCGCAGGTGATAGTTCGGCGGGGCCTGACGGTCACCCGCCTCGAACAGGCCCTCGTCGACTCGTGGCCGACGATGCCGTCCCCCGACCGACGTGCGTTGGTGATCCGAGCGGTCAACGACCGGCTGACCACACCCGAACGGCTGTCGGCAGCCCTGGAGTTGGCGCCGAAGCTGATCGACCGGGCGGCGCTCCGGCATTTGCTTGCGCAGCTTGCCGACGGGTGCCGCAGCCGGCTCGAAATCTGGGGACACGAGCACGTCTTTACCGGTCCCGGGATGCCGGCGTTCCGCTGGCAGGTGTCGGTCCGTGTCGGGCGCCGTCTGGTGTACCTCGACGTGTTCGCCGAGCGGGAACAGGTCAACATCGAACTCGACGGGGCTACCACCCACGGCAGCCCAGGCCAGCGGGAGATCGACCTGCGCCGTGATGCCCTACTGGCGGCCGTCGGGATCCTGGTGGTCCGCTTCGCCCACCGCCGCCTCGTGCACGACGTCGACGAAGTACGCCGGGAAACCCTTGCCATTTTGGCGACCCGCCGAACTTGACGCGGTGGGCAGCCGCTGACGGGGTTGCCTGGTGCTGGCAGCCTCGAGCGCGTGAGCGACCTTCTGACGCAGCTTCCGGCGCTCCTCGGCGTCCTGGTGGGCACCCTGGGCACGATCCTCGCCACCTCCCTCGCCGACCGCGCCCGATGGCGTCGCGGCCAGAGCGTCCGCTGGGACGAGCGGCGGCTCGACGCGTACGTCGACTACGCGCACGCCCTCAAGGAGAGTCACGCGGTGGCGCTGCGACTCACGGCCGACCACCGGCCGGGATCGCGGAGCCACCCCATCGACCGCGAGGAAGGGCTGGTCCGGCTGGCTGAGGCGGACGCTCGACGCACCATCGTCTGGGAGAACCTGCTGCTGCTCGGCGACGAGCCGACTGTCGCCGCCGCCGCCAACTGGCGGGATGCGATCTGGCAGGTCGAACGGCTCGCCCGGGGAATCGTCGAGCCGCCATCGGACGTGGCGGGGATGCTGACCCGCGTCGACGAGGCCCGCGACGGGTACTACCGGGCGGCCCGGCGCAGCCTCGGGGTACGCGGGGGATCGGTGGAGCAGTCCGCGACGCTGCGGCAGGCGCTGGTCGACCGGTCCACCGCCACGCCGGAGGTGTCCGCCAACTGAGCGCGGCGGTGCCGGAGGGGTGTCCTGGCGGGCGCGGGTCGACCACAATCGTGCGGTGCGGCGTCGCGGGTGGGAGTGGGGATCGCTGGGCGTCGTGGCCGCGCTGGCGGCGGGCGGCACGGCATGGGTGTGGCTGCGGTACGACTTCGAGAAGGTCAACTGGACCTGGGGCGTCGTCGCCGGGGTCATCGCCGTCTACGTCCTGCTGGATCAGCTCTTCCGCACCGGAACGGCGGGTCTCGCCCAGGCCGCCGCCCACCGGCGTGCCGCCGCCGACGAACTCGTGGAGCTGATCCGACGCGACCCGACCGACGAGACGCTGTTGCGTACCGTCGACGAGCCGTACCCGCTGCCGGTGCGGTGGCACACCGCTCCCGACCGGTTCCTCCCCTCCTGGCGGGCCATTGGCCGATCCAGCGCCGCCATCCCAGTGGACCTCGCCGGGGGCGACGGGACACTGTGGAGCTGCTACCGGCGCGTACCCTCTGGTCGGCTGTTGTTGCTGGGACCGGCCGGCTCCGGTAAGTCGATCCTCGCGCTGCGGATGGCTCGGGAGTTGCCCGTGCACCGCGAGCCGGACACTCCCGTACCGGCGCTGGTCCCCGCCGACTCGTGGGATCCCGATCGGGAGGGCTTCCACGACTGGCTGGTCGATCGGCTCGCCCGGCGCTACCCGCAGCTCGCGGCCGGTCACCCGCGCCGGGACGCCGTGCTGCGCGACCTCGTCGAGACCGGCCTGGTGGTGCCCGTCCTCGACGGCTTGGACGAGGTGCCCGAGGACCGGCTGATCACCTGCCTCGACGAGCTCAACGCACTGCCGACCCAGCGTTTCGTCCTCACCTGCCGGACCTCGGTGTACGAGCGCTACCTGACCCAGGGAGAGAAGCTCCGCGGTGCGGCCGTGGTGATGCTCGAACCGCCGGCGCCCGCCGAGGTCGCCGACTACCTGGTGGACGCGGCTCCGCTACATCAGGTCGAGAACTGGACCGCCGTCGCCACCACACTCGGGGACGCCCCGCAGTTGACCGCCGCCCTCTCCACCCCGCTGATGGTGGCGATGGCCCGCAGCGCCTTCGACCAGCCGGGCACCGACCCTCGGGACCTCGTGCCGCTGGCTAGCGAGCGGGGTCGGCGCTCCGTCGAGGACGACCTGCTGACCAGGGCCGTCGACGCCGCGTTGCGGTCGCGCCGCGGTTCCCAGGGCCTACGGCGCTGGGAACCCAAGACCGCCCGGCGTTACCTGGCCTTCCTCGCGGCGCACCTGGAGTCGCTCGACGTCCGGGAGTTCCGCTGGTGGCAGTTGGCGAACGCGCAGCCCGGCCCGTTCTGGGCGCTCGTCGCCGGTGCGCGTACCGCGGTGGCGGTGTGGCTGGCGCTGACCCTCTCCGCGGACGCTCTCACGGCGACGGCGGAGCTGGTGACCCACCCACCGACCCGGAGTCTCCTCGACGACCTGGTCCACGAGACGGACGCCCTGACGATCACGGCTTTCCTGCTGGCCTCTGTCGTGGCGTTGGTCCGCGGCTCTGGTCGGGCCGGTCAAGAACGACCCCGCCGGGTGGCGTTCGTCGGCGGACTCCGAGCGTTCCGCGACGGGCTGCTCAGTGGGTTGTTCGGCGGGGCCTTCCTGGCACTGTTCACGTTCGGCTTCCTCACGGCCTTTGCGCCCACCCCGCAACTGGTCGCGCTGCTGGACCGTGTGCCGGGACTGCCACTGTGGTCGGATCCGGTCCGGGCCGCCGTCGCGGTCGGTCTGGTGAGCTGGGCGTACGGAGCGGTCCGGGCCGGACTGCGGGTGGACGTCGCCGCACCCGCTCCCGAACTTGGGGCGACCAGCGTGGTCGAAACCGTCGAAGCCGACCGTGCCGCCAGCGTCGCCTCCGCGCTGGCCAGCGCCGCCGTCGGCGTCCTCCGGGTGCTCATCGTCGTCGCGGCGCTGCGTCTCATCGGGGCGCTGCCCGCCGTACCGCCGCTGCCGGCGCTGGTCTGGGCCGGGGCGGGGCTCGGGCTGGGCTGGTGGCTGCACCGGCGCGGTGGCGGGGCGTGGATGCGCTTCGCCCTCACCCGTGCCGCCCTCGCCGTCCGTGGCCGTACGCCCCACCGACTGCTCGCCTTCCTCGCGTACGCCGAGACCGTCGGTCTGCTGCGCGACGGCGCGGGAGCCTACCGGTTCCGGCACGGTCGCCTGCAGAGCCGACTCGCCGGAGGGTCGGTGAGCGCGCGACGGGGCAGCCGGCTGCGCGAGGAGCTGGGTGTCGAACTGCCCGCGCCGGCTACTGGCCGGAGGCGTTTGGCGTCTTCGCCGACGTCACGCAGGCACGGGCCGCGAGCATCGGGCACGCCGACGACCTCACCGTGGCGGCACTGCGCCGGGCACTGCTGGCCGGGGCGGCTGCGGGGGAGTGGACCCGGCTGGCGAGCCTGCTGGCACTTATCCCACCACCCAGCGAGCCGACGCCGTTGGCGGTGCAGCGGCAGCGGATCGCCCGGCTGATCGCCGACGACGCACCGGTGGCACAGCTGATCGTCGCGGCCGAGGAGCTGAGCCACGGGGCCATCGCCGTCACGCCGGAGCCTGCGTCCGCGACCCGCCCGGCGGCGCCTGGAGCGCAGGAGTTCCTGGCCGTCCTACACCACGTCAATGGGGACAACGAAGCCGCGCGCACCCGCCTGGACCTGCTACGTACGGCTGCCAATCAGGACGTCGGGGAGCCGGCGCCGATCGGCGCCGGCCTGCTCGCCGGGCTACTCGTCCACGACAGTGAACCCGCCACGGCACTGGTTGTCTGCCATCAGGAACTACTCCTCGCCGATCAACCACCCGACCGGGTCGACCTGTTGCTTCTCGCCGAGGCATGGCGCTGGTCGGTCGAGGTGAAGCGACGCAACACCGACGAACGGGCCGAGCTGCGCCGCCGTATCCGGGCGGTGCTGACAGGTCGCCGAGAGCACCCACGGCGGATCGAGATGGGTCGACGCGAGCTGGCTGAGCTGGGACTCCAGCTGTGCCACGCCGTGATCGAGCACCAGACGTTGGGCCCGCTCGCGGTCGCGGCGTCCCGACGGCTGGTCACCATCCTCGCCGAGCCCGCCATCGTCGTGCAGACCGTCAACCGCAGCGCCCCCATGTGGCACGACGGCTGACGGGTACCGGACACTATTGACCGCCGTGCAGGCGGTTTGTCGGACGCTGCCGCGACACTGAGGCTTCCTCGACCGGGGAGGTGCCTCGTGCCGTATGTCAGGTCACACACCAGGAAGGGTGGCGCGCGGGTTCGGGCGCACTACCGAAGGCGGCGCTCCGGCAGTGTTCGGCGCAGATCGACGGTCCGCCGCGTGGCCGGTGGCGGCGGGTCGGCCAACGCCTGGGTTCTGGCGCTGTGTGCCGTCGTCGCTTTCGTGCTGCTCCGCATGGTCATCGACCTCGTGCAGCGGCATCCATACTGGTCCGCCTTCGTCGTGAGCGTCATCGTTGCGGGGGCGATCATGGTGGGTGTTGTCGTGGTGAAGCAGCGTGCCCGCGAACGGGCCGACCAGGCCCAGCGGGACAGGCTGATCGCGGTGACCGACACGATGAGTGGACCCGAGTTCGAGCAGTGGTTCGCCCGGATCCTGGTCGCGTCCGGGTTTCGGAGCGTGACGGTGTGCGGTGGCTCCGGCGACCGGGGAGCGGACGTCCTGGCGATCGCCCCCGACGGCCGACGCGTCGTGGTGCAGTGCAAGCGGCAGAGCCCTCACAACCGGGTCGGCAGCGCCGCGATCCAGCGGTTCGCCGGCACCTGCCGGGTCATCCACGGTGGCGAGATCTGCATGCTCGTGACGAACAGCTTCTTCACCGCGGGCGACGGCATCCAGATTGCCCGACAGCTCAACATCACGCTCATCGACCGGGATGCGCTGGAAATGTGGGCCTGGACGGGGAGACCAGCGCTGGGGTCCATCGCGGGAGGCGGGTCGCACTGACGCGGCCGGAATCGGTCAAGTCATCTACTACCGAGAAGGCGGAAATCCTCTCCCGGCTCTGATTGCGCAGGTGGGTCCCCGATGGTTCGGCACTCTGCCCCTAGGATCTCTGGAATGCAGGAGGGCCGTTGGACGACGATCACGCCGTCGCAGTTCGCGCACGAGCGGGAGGCGCTGGCGCACGTCCAGGCGTTGCTGCCGGACAGTGAGCCCTACCGCGCCTGGTCGAACTTCACCTTCACCGCCCAGACCGGGCACCCCTACGAGGTTGACCTGTTGGTCGCCGCGCCCGGCGGCCTCTATCTCATCGAGATCAAGAGTCTGAACGGCCGGCTGCGATCCAGCGGCTCCAACTGGATCCTCCAGGGCCCGAACGGCACCCGCACCTTCGACAACCCGCTGCATCTGGCCGACGCCAAGGCCAAGAAACTCAAGTCGCTGCTCCAGGTGGCCGCCTCGCGACGCAAGGGTCAGCCGGTCAGGATCCCGTTCGTGCAGGCGGCGGTGTTCCTGTCCAAGCCTGGTCTGCGGGTAGAGCTATCGGAGCATCATCTGCACGGCATCTTCGGTCCGGAGCCGGCCCCGGGTCACGAACCGGGGCTGTTGCCGGCGATCACCTCGCTGCTGCAGCGTCCACCGCAGGACGAATGGCAGCGGGTCACCAAGGAGATGTCGGCTGCGCTGCCCGACCTCCTCGATGCCGTGGGCATCGCCCGTAGTCGCCGCCACTACCAGATTGGCGCGTGGGAGTTGGAGACCCGCCCGTTCGACGTCGGCCCCACCTGGCAGGACCACCAGGCACGGCACCGCGATCTGGAGCGCGAACGGCGCCGGGTGCGGATCTACCTGGTCGAGCGCAACGCCGTGCAGACCGAACGGGCCAGCATCGAACGTGCGGCCAAGCGCGAGATGCTGGCCCTGCACGGCATCAACCACCCGGGCATCGTGCAGGTCGACGCGATGGAGTCGCACGAGGCCGGCCCGGCGCTGATCTTCCGGTACGACCCTCGGTCGGTGCGTCTCGACCATTACATCGCCCAGTACGGCGACCGCCTCGACGCGTTGAGCCGACTCGCGATGATCCGACAGCTCGCCGAGACGGTGGCGTACGCACACGGTCGACGGCTGCACCACCGTGCGCTCTCTGCCCGCAGCGTGTTGGTGAACCCTGGCCGGATGCGGCGTGGTGGCAGCGACGACGAAGCGTGGCTGATGCCTCAACTACAGGTCAGTGACTGGCAGGCGGCGACCCGAGGCGTGGACAGTGCCGGTGGCAGCAGCGGCCAGCCAGTGACTCTCTCCTCGCACGCGACCGCTCATATCGAGCGGTCCGCCGAGGCGTACCTGGCTCCCGAGTTGACAGCGCCGACGCCGGACCCTGTGGCGATGGACGTCTTCGGCCTCGGCGCACTGGCGTATCTGATCCTGACCGGTCAACCACCGGCCACGAAGCGCCCCGAACTGCTGGCCCGGTTGGCTCGGGACAACGGTCTGCGGGCCGCCGCTGTTGCCGACGGCATCAGCGAGTTCGCCGACGAGTTGATCCAGGCCGCCACCGCACCGGTTCCGGCCCAGCGGCTCACCACGGTCGCCGACTTCGTCGAGATGCTCCAGCTCGTCGAGGACGAGTTGACCAGCCCGCCGCCGGGCTCGGTGCACCCGGAGGAGCCGGCACCCGAGCAACCCGACCCGCTGGAGGCGCGTGGGGGCGACCGAGTCGGCGAGTGGAAGATCGTCCGCCGCCTCGGCACCGGCTCGACCTGTCGGGCGTTCCTCGGCTTCAACGAGCGGACCCGGCGGGAAGAGGTCCTGAAGGTCGGGCTTTCCGACGAGAAGGGTGCCCGGCTGGCCCACGAGGCCCGGGTGCTCGGCCCGCTCACCGACTCCCGGGTGATCCGGCTGGCCCGGCCGGAGCCGTTGCAGCTGGGCAACCGCACCGTGGTGGTGCTCGAGCACGCTGGCGACCACACACTGGCGCGCAAGCTGCGCGACGACGGTCGGCTCACGGTCGACGAGCTGGAGACGTACAGCGACTATCTGTTTGGCGCCCTCGACTACCTGGAGGGCGAGGGCGTCTACCACCGCGACATCAAGCCGGACAACATCGCCATCCGGATCCGGCCCAACCGCACGAGGCAGTTGGTGCTCTTCGACTTCTCCCTGGCCGGAGTGTCGGTCAAGGAGATCACCGCCGGCACTCCTCGCTATCTGGACCCGTTCCTCGGCACCGCCAACCGCCCGGTCTTCGACAAGCACGCCGAGTGGTACGCGCTCGCGGTCACCCTGCACGAGATGGCGTCCGGAGAGCTGCCGGTCTGGGGCGACGGCGGAACCGAACCGCAGCTCACCGATGGCCCGCCGGTGCTGGCCGCCGAGGCGTTCGACCCGGCGATTCGCGACGGCCTTGTGGAGTTCTTCCAGCGTGCACTGCACCGTGACCACCGTCGACGCCACGCGTCGCTGAAGGATCTGCGCGACGCCTGGCAGGACGTGTTCCGCCGCTCGGACGCGAGCACCCCGGTCGGCACCGAGCACCCCGATGTCGACGAGCCGGACGAGCAGGTCGCCGCTGCGGCCCGAGACGAGGCCGCCGGCAAGGCCACCCGGGCCACCACGCTGGAGGCGGCGGGTCTCACCCCACGCGCGGTATCTGCTGCGCACCGTCTGGAGGCCACCACCGTCGGTGAGCTGCTCGCGGTCGCGAACAAGCTCGCCCACCTGCCCGGTCTGGGGGCAAAGACCCGTCAGGAGCTGCAACGCCGGGTCAAGGAGTGGCGGCAGCGGCTGGGGGAGCGGGAAACGCTGCCCACCACGCCCGCCGCCCGCAGGGCAGCCAGCGAAGAGGCGGCCACCGAGACCAATTCCGGCCACGGCGACACCGATCTGGTACGCGTCGGCCTGGATGCCATCGCCACGCTGCTCGTTCCGGCGAAGAACGGCCGGAACGCCACCGAGATCGAGGGGACCCGGCTGCTGCTGCACCTGCCCGATGAGTCAGGGGCGTTGCCGGCGTTGCAACTGTGGCCGCAGCAGCCGCAGGTGGCCACGGCGCTGGGCGTCACCTCCGGTCGGGTCGCGCAGATCCTCGGTAAGCAACGCAAGCGCTGGCACGAGATCCCGGTGGTCGGCAGCGTGCGTACCCAGATCATCGAGCTGTTGCACGAGGGCGGCCGGGTGATGGGTGTCGCCGAGCTGGCCGCAGCGCTGCTGAGCAGTCGTGGCTCAGTGCGCACCGGGGACGAGCTGCGTCTCGCGGTGGCCGTCGCGGCGGTGCGCGCCGCTGTGGAGGTCGACGCGCTCGCCGAGGAGCCGCGCCTGTTGCTGCGCCGACACACCCGCGCCGACATCAACGGCAAGCCGCACCCGCGCGGCGACCGGCTGCTGGTCGCGTTGGAGGTCAGCGAGGACGACGCGCCGGAAACCCCGGCCGCGCCGGCGCTGCTCGACTACGCCGACGCGCTCGGCAAGGCCGCCGACAAACTCGCCGCGAGTGAGGTGCTGCCCAGCCCAGCGACAGTGCTGCGGACCCTCGCGGCGGTGACCGCTCCCGGCGGGGCGGCCGAGGCGTTCGACGAACGACGACGGGTGTTGCTCGCCGCAGTGGCCTCGGAGCGGGCCGCCGCCACCGCGCGGCTGGAGCTCTACCCGCGCGACCTCGACCCGGTGCGGGCACTGCGGCTGGCCCAGGCTGGTGTGGTGCCGCCGACGGTCGCTTCCGACGGACGGCGTGGGCTGACCCCGACGCACGTCGCGGACCGGGTCACCGCGCGTTTCCCGGAGCTGGACCCCCTGCCGGGCCACCCCAAACTGGACCGGCTGCTGGCCGAGGCTGGCTTCGAGCTGCGCTGGGACCGGGACCGGTACGTCTCGCCGCCGCCCCGCGCGGCCTCGTCCTCGGTGTCGATCATTCAGCGGCGACCGTCGGTCACTGCCAAACCGAGCCGATGGACGGCAGAGTCTCCGGAACTGGCGGCGGCGATGCGTGCCGAGGAGCGGCTGGCGGGGGCGCGGTCCGCAGGTGGGTTCCGGGCCCTGACGGTACGCCTCGACCGGTATCACCTGGCCCAGGAGGAGCTGGCGCGGCGCTTCGACGCCCGGCCGGTCAACGTGGCGGCGCGCTTCCTGGATCACCTGCACGCCCTGGTCGACGCCCGACCGAAGCCGACGTGGGAGACCGTGCTCAGCGCGGACATCGCCCAAGAGGGGTCGCGGGCGGCTATCAAGCTGGGGGAGTACGTCGAGCAGGCGTGGCAGCTTACCTTGCCATCGCTGCACGACTCGCTGTCTGCCGCGGATGGGCCGGTACTGCTGCACGACGCGGCGGTGCTGGCGCGGTACCGGGCGATGGAGCGACTGCACGAGGTGGCTGACGCGGCGCGCGGCGGGGCGGGGGATGTCTGGCTGCTCTGCCCGATGGAGGATCCGGCGCTGCTGCCCAAGCTCGACGGTGCGGTGGTGCGGGTGGGCGACAACGAGTGGATCGCGCTACCCGACGCCTGGGTCGTCAACGCCCACCGCAGCGCGGTCACCGCCTGACCAGCCGCCGGGTGCTGTCGCCTCAGCCGAACAGGGAGAGCATCTCTCGTCGTTGCGATGTCGGTCCTAGCGGTACATCCGGATGCTTGGTGCTGGTTCCCCCCACCGATGACCGCATGACGACCATGGTCCAAGGCCGCACGGGCAACGTCGTTTCCCCTTGACCGGCTTGTGGTTCCGCCAGTACACCCGCGTGGTCAACCGGGCGGCCCCGGTGGTAAGGCCGAGGTCGTCCACGACGCGAAGCGAGTCGTCGAGAAGCTCGTAGATGATCGAGGCTGCGGCGACGAGTGCGTCGGCGGCCTGCGACGCGAGGTCGTTGTCCAACCGCTCGGTGCCGCCATCGGCGGACGTCAGCGTCATAGGGGAGCGAGCGTGGTAACGCACGACGAGACCCCCGGAATCGTGCCGCATCGGCGGAGTGGATAGGGCGATTCGCGCGCCGAACGCGGGATGTGCGGCATCGGAGAGCCAGTCGTACCAGGTCTTGAAGCGTTGATCACCGGTCGCTTTGCAGAGCTTGTCACGGTAGGTCAAGACGCTGGTGGCCTTCAGTTGCTCGGGAATCCCCTCGATGCGGGAACCGAACGCGGCACGTAGCAGGACGGGATGTAGCTGACTGCGGGCGGCCCTGCACCGATCCAACGGCAGATCCTCCGGTGTGCCCTTTACCTGGGACCAGGCCGCACCCAATTGACCACTTTCCACCAACAGGCAGCCCGCCTGCTCGATGAGCGCGCGGGAGAACAGCACCGCCGAGCTGATCCGCCAACGGGCGAGCGCGTTCAGTCCGTCCTGCACGAGGTCCACTGCCCGCCAGGCATGGAACAGCCACCAGCTCACCAGACGCATGTGCAGCTCCGGAAAGACGACCGCGTTGCCGGGGTCGCGGCGGCCCTCCTCCGATAACTCGTCCATGCCCAGCACTGTTTCGCCGGCTTCAACGTAGGCCCAGTCTTCGCCGCGAAGGGACGCCTGGCGTGCCCAGCGTTCTGCCTCACGGCCCTGCAGAGGCACCATCGTCACTTCCACGGTCCCGGCATCAACCGTCAAGCTGTCCAACTCGTCGTTGCGGCTTGCGAGGTGGACCAGCTTGTCCATTCGGTCGGGGCCGAGGGCCTCGACGACCCAGGGCCGGAATCCGTCGATGGCAGCCATGTGAAGTTGCCTCCTCCATCGCTCGCCCGGCCGGTCTGGTCGAAGTGGCACCAGACAGAGAGGCATCAACGTCTTGGTGATCCCGTCGGCCCCGTCTCTGTCACCCGGTGTCACCTTGCCGAGGCAACGGCAGGCGCCGGAGACGGTACGGGCACGCGGCACGCCGTCGCGACGAGCATAGATGTCGGCCCTGCTGCGCGAAGGCCGCCATGCCTGAGGCGTCGTGCGCGGCGCGGCGCGGAGGCCGGCCAGTTGGACGCCATCTTGCCGGCCATCCGGACCTGCAGATCGTTCCGCCCACGTCCATCAAGAATCCGACAGCATCAATAGATGCAGGCGAGGTGCCTACGCACCTGGCAGCTAAGCAATCTCGCTGGAGCGGCGAAATGCCTGATCTTCAGCGACAGGACCAGATTGGCAGCGACTAGCTAGGTACTTAGGGTTATCGGTGCTTCACCCCAAGCGACGGCGAGCCGATCTGGGGGCTGTGGATGGCTGTGAACACTCATCGAGCGAACTGCGCGAAGGCCCAAAATCCGGGCTGTAAGTGCTCCGGCTGTGGCGGCTCGCTGCATGGCTGGGATGGATGGGCAGAGCTCGCCGTCGAGCGCCCGGCCGTACGCGACGAGCGGCGACATGCGCTCAACGGCGACCTCCAAAAAGACCGCGCCGGGGAACTGAGGTCCAACGCGAAAAGCCGACAGGTCTCCCTCGATCTTGCCCGTCTCGGCATCGCTGAGCACCTGTGGGCCACAGACCCGCGTCCCAAGACCGAGGGCAGGCTCGAACGTGACTTCGAGGTCGGCGACGGGACGGCGGTGGCGTTCGACAACGGGCGGATGAACATCCTCGCCGATGCGATCATGGTGGACCCCTGGGACGAGATATCGCGCGACATCGACAACCTCGTTCAGAATGAGCCAACCGCGCGGGAGATTAAGAAGGGTCTGGCCAGTCACGGCTGGTGCAGCCTCCTGGTGGCGCTGATCCAGTTGATCGAGAGGATCAACAAGGTCGTCGGCCTTTTCACCGACGCGGCCAAGCAGGCCGTCAAGAAGGCGTTGTCGAATCACTTCACGTCCCGCATCTCCGAGCTGGTGAAGGACGCTGTCGTAGACATCGTCGTCGACAAGGTGTGGGCGGCTCTGACCCGCCTGCTCGAAGCTCACTTCCCTCTGCTGGGCGCCGACACCGTGCGCGTCCTCCGGATGCTGGCCGTGTTCGCCTGCCCCTCCATCGAACGGCACCGGGATGTCTACCAGCACGCCGTCGTGCCGCTCATGGGTGACGCCCAAGGAATCGTCGCGGAGGATGTCAAGGCGCAGGTGACCACTCTCTTCACGGCGTGGTGGCATCGAAAGGGCCCAGCAACTGCCCCGTAATGCCCTCTGTTGAGGCATCGGTGAGTGGCCGCGAAGCACTTGGGTGGCATCGCTCAACGAGCGGCTCGGGGTCGGCGGCCCCGCCCGCTCCGAGTCGGTGGGGCGAGCACGGGAGCGGGACGGAGGCCGGCGAGTTGGACGAAGATCTCGCGTTTGGCGGTTGCGTTGCCTCGGCGGTTGATGACGTAGCCGGTCAACCAGACCCAGCCCTCGTACGTCGGTCGGTCGCAGACTGAGACGACGCGGAAGGTCAGCGCACGGTCTCCGGCGAACTGCACCGAGGCTCGGCCGTCGATGACGAGCAGGTCTCCGGGGGAGGGGCGCGCGGTCACCAGTGGCCGGAGTTGTGGTGGCGCTCCTGCGGTGGCGGGCACTCCCGCGCGTGCATGGTCTGCCAGTCACGCAGCGCTCGCTTGATCCGGTCGTTCTCCTGGCTGAGCAGCCGTACCGTCTCGTTGAGCATGGCCAGATCGTCGGCCACCCGGGCCTGGAACTCGCGTACCTCATCGGGGTCGACGCCGCGCCGACACGCGGCGAACTCGCGGGTCCGCACCTCGTGCGGCGTCAACCGGCCTGGGTAGCCGGCGGGGTAGGGCTGGCCACCTCGATACACCTGGGCCACGACGGTCCTCTCTGAGGGCAGGTGGGAGCGCGAAAGGTCCTTGTGGTGGGTCTGGAAGGGCGGGCCGTCCGCTCGGGGGCCGCGGGCGACCCGCCCGCTCCGCCGCCGCAGCCCAATTCGGCGGTACGACAGCAGAGCAGTCCGGTGGGTCGGGACGGGCACACGCACCCGCCCCGACCAGGGGATGAGCCGAACTCGTTGCCACGCGAGAAGCAGCTCGGAATCAACATAGCTCGACATGTCAGATGAGTCAACGTTGCTTGTTAGGTGCGTCGCGGTGTGATCAAATCGGGTTGCCACGCGAGGAGTGCCATGCGAGAAGTGCCGGATTACTGGCGCATCGCCGATGATGTGATCGCCGACGTCAGGTCGAAGAAGTTGAAGCCCGGGGACAAGCTGCCCTCGATCATTGAGCTGCGTGCTCGCTACGACGTCAGCCACGGGACCGTGCAGATGGCCTACGCCCGGTTGGAAGCTCTGCGGGTGATTCGACGGCAGCAGGGCAAGGGTGTCTTCGTGACCGACCCCAAGACCTGGATGCGGGAGCCGTAGGTAGCGGGCCGGCTACCTATACGAGCCTTTTGGGTACCCCCGTCCCGTCGACGGGACGGCTAGAGTCGGCGCGTGATCGACCGGAAACTGCTCTTGTCCGACCTGCAGAAGCAGGTCAAGAACCTGGAAAAGGACCTGCGAGTGCAGGCCGAGTCGGTCGAGGAGGTGCGCCTCCGCCTGCGTAGCGAGTACGACCACGCCTTCAACGTTGGGCGTACCGCCGCCACCTGGGCAGCGTGGCGAGACGAGCGGGTCACCCAGGCCGCCGTCGCCTGGGTGCTCGGCACCGTCTTCGTGCGCTTTTGCGAGGACAACGGCCTGCTGCCAGATCCCTACCTGGCTGGCCCGGGGGACCGCCTGGTCCTCGCCGAGGAAGCCGAGGCACAGTTCTTCCGTGACCAGCCCGACAAGACCCTCCGCGACTGGCTGCACCAGGGCTACGACGCAATCGCCAGCACTCAGGCCGGCAAGTCACTCTTCGATAAGCGGCACAACCCGCTCTACCAGATTCCGCTCTCTCACGACGAGGCCAAGAACCTCATCGCCTTCTGGCGCCGCCGCGGCGAGACCGGCAGTCTGGCCCACGACTTCACCGACCCGGAGTGGGACACCCGCTTCCTCGGCGACCTCTACCAGGACCTCTCCGAGGAGGCCCGCAAGACCTACGCCCTGCTCCAGACCCCGGAGTTCGTCGAGGAGTTCATCCTCGATCTGACCCTCACCCCGGCGATCGAAGAGTTCGGCCACGACGTGGTCAAGATGATCGACCCAACCTGCGGCTCGGGCCACTTCGTCCTCGGTGCCTTCCACCGGCTCCTCAAGGAGTGGGAGCAGCACGCGCCCAATCGCGACCCCCACGAGCGAGTGCGCCTAGCTCTCGACGCCGTCCACGGCGTCGACATCAACCCGTTCGCCGTGGCAATCGCGCGCTTCCGCCTCTTGGTCGCCGCCCTCCGCGCCAGCGACGTCAAGACCCTGGCCGATTCAGTCAGCTACCTCCTGCCGCTGCACCTCGCTGTTGGCGACTCGCTGATCAAACGGCGGCAGGCCATGCTGTTCGGCGAGGACTCGATGACGGAGTTCGCCTATGCGACCGAGGACCTCCAGGAGCACCCGAGCATCCTCAGCCCTGGCAGCTATCACGTCGTCGTCGGCAACCCGCCCTACATCACCGTCAAGGATAAGGGCCTCAACGAGGCATACCGCGAAATGTACGACGCCTGCTCCGGCAAGTACGCCCTTTCGGTGCCGTTCGCCCAACGGTTCTTCCAGCTTGCGAAGGCCGGTGACGAGGACGGCGAAGGTGCCGGGCATGTAGGTCAGATCACCGCCAACTCGTTCATGAAGCGCGAGTTTGGCAAGAAGATGATCGAGAAGCTGTTTGCCGTCGAGGTCAACCTGACCCACATCATCGACACCTCTGGTGCTTACATTCCCGGCCACGGCACCCCAACTGTCATCCTGATTGGTCGGAATGCCAACCGAGGCCGTGCGGGCACGATCCGTACCGTCATGGGGATTCGAGGTGAGCCGAGCGCCCCGGACAACCCGTCTGAGGGATTTGTCTGGCAGGCCATCGTCAAACAGGTGAGGAACCCGGGCTCGGAGACCCAGTGGTTGACCGCTGGTGATACGCCGCGTGCAGACCTAGCGGTCTTCCCGTGGAGCCTCAGTGGCGGCGGCGCAGGTGACTTGATGGATGCTCTCGATGACGGCAAGCAGAAGACTCTCGCTGCGCTGCTCGCCGCGAGTGGCTTCGTCGCCATCACTGCCGAGGACGAAGCCTTCTTCCTGCCGCAAGCAGCGCGAGCGAAGGCTGAAGCTGTTCGACTAATGGTGGCCGGCGACGTAGTGCGGGACTACCAAACCGCACCAGACATCGCGAGTATCTGGCCGTATGACGAACACCTGAAGGCACGGCCGCTGTCAGCGCTGCCGCAGATCTACAGGCATCTGTGGCCGAACCGTCGCGTCCTGCAGCGGCGGAAGCGTTTTGGTGTGTTGATTGAGAACATTCCCGCGCTGCAATGGCACGAGTACGGAGAACTGTACCGTGAGAAACTACGCACACGGTTGTCCGTTGCGTTCGGAGAGGTGGCGACACACAACCACTTCGCGCTGGACCGGGGCGGGAATATCTTCAACAGGACCGCGCCGGTGATCAAGTTGCCGCAGGACGCATCGCAGGATGACCATCTGCGGCTGCTCGGCATGCTGAACAGCTCAACGGCCTGCTTCTGGTTGAAGCAGGTCTGCCACGACAAGGGAATTCGTGGTGAGGGTGGTGGTTTCACCAGTGATGATTGGGAGAGGTTCTACCAGTTCAGTAGCACTAAGTTGGCCAAGTTTCCGCTGCCTTCGGCGTACCCCCTTGAACTGAGCCGGGAGATTGACGGCCTGGCGCAGCGACTTGCCTCGGTGACCCCGGCGGCGGTCGCGGACTCCGGTGTGCCAACTCGTGAGCGGTTGAGCGCCACCGCCTACGAGTGGCACGCCACGCGGGGTCAGATGATCTGCTTGCAGGAGGAGTTGGACTGGCAGGTTTACTCGCTCTACGGGCTGCTGGACGAGGAGTTGACCGCGCCGGAGAGCGTCCGGCCGCCGATGCTCAGCCTCGGAGAGCGGGCGTTCGAGATCGTGCTCGCTCGCGAGGTGGCAGCCGGTGAGGCAGAGACGCAGTGGTTTGCTCGGCACGGGTCGACGCCGATCACGGAGCTGCCGTCGCATTGGTCGGACGAGTACCGGGCGATTGTGGAGCGGCGGATCGCGGTCATCGAGGGCAACCGCAACATCGGGCTGATCGAGCGGCCGGAGTGCAAGCGGCGCTGGGCCACCGACGGTTGGGACGTCATGCAGCAGAAGGCGCTGCGCGACTGGCTGTTGGACCGGTGTGAGGCGCGGGAGTTGTGGTACCAGCACGTCGACGGCCTCGAACAGCCGCGCCCGCTGACCACGGCGCAGCTCGCCGACGAGCTGCGCCGCGACGACGACGTGCTCACCGTCGCCAGCCTCTACGCGCCCGGTCAGGATCTCGGCAAGGTGATCGCTGGCCTGGTCGCCGACGAGCATGTGCCGCATCTGGCCGCGCTGCGCTACAAGGACACCGGGCTGGCCAAGCGCGCCGACTGGGAGCAGGTGTGGGACCTGCAGCGGCAGGAGGACGCGCTGCCCGACGAGGCCGCGAAGCGGGAGTTCCGCAAGGCCATTCCGGTGCCGCCGAAGTACACCTCGGCGGACTTCCTCAAGACCAGCTACTGGCGGCATCGGGGCAAGCTCGACGTACCCAAGGAGCGGTTCGTCTCGTACCCCGGTGCCAGCCGCGACGGTGACCCGTCGCTGCTGGTCGGCTGGGCGGGCTGGGACCACCGCGAGCAGGCCCAGGCCCTGGCCACCCTGATCGTGGCCCGCGAGCAGGAGGACGGCTGGGCCGACGACCGGCTGTTGCCGCTGGTCGCGGGGTTGCGCGAGATCCTTCCCTGGGTACGCCAGTGGCACGGCGAGTTCGATCCGGAGTGGGGTGCCTCGCCGGCGGACATCTACGACGGTTTCCTCGCCGAGACCACCAACCGCCTGCACCTCACCGACGAGGCACTGACCTCGTGGCGACCGGCCAAGACAACCCGCGGCCGGAAGGCCAAGGTGTGACGACCGAGTCAGTGCCGACCGGCCTGTGGTCGACGAATGACGTCGAGGAGTTGACCGGGGCTCCTAGCGGCCCGCCGTTCCCGGCTGTGGCAGATCACCCAGCCGGCCGAGCTCGCGGCGTGGGTGTTCGCCAACCCGGAGCCCGCGCCGCTCGACCCACCGCCAGCTCCCTTCGACGGTGGCTGGGCCGATGGACTTGACGAGTCACAGCGCGCGGCCTGGGCCCTCACCGGATGGCTGGCCCGGATGGCGGTGCCCGAAGCCGCACCGACCGCCGGCAGGCACTGGCTGCTGTCGCGGGTGAGTGATGGCCGCGGTCCGCTGCTGCGGCTGACCGTAGGAGTGCTGGAAACCCTCGGCGTCTACGAGTCCGGAGAGGAGGTGTGGCTGCGGGTGGCAGGAGCGCCGATCGTCCTCGCCATGGAGGCGGGTGCGGCGGACCTGGAGGAGTGGGGACGGCGCGGCATCGACATTCAGGAAGACTCGACGAAGACACTCGCTGAGGAGAAGCTGCTTCTCACCTGCCCCGACATCGACACGGCGCTGTGGCTGCTCCGGCAGCCACCGGTCATGGCCGCCGCCCGGATGCTCAACGCCTGGGTGTCCGCCGGCCCGTTCCCGTTCGAAAGCCGATACCGGCCCGAGGTCATCGGCCGAGCCTGGCGGGCGGCGGAATCTCTGCTCGGGGCCGCGGCGCCCGCCGCAGCCAGCGGAGAGCGGGGCTTCGACCGCGAGTACGCGGGGACGGCCGTGCCGGTCGACCTGCCGGCCCAGCGGTCGTTCGACGCGGACGCCTACCGGGCTGGAGTAAGTGAGCACGATCGGCTGTGCCGGGCGCTGATTGATCACCTCGCCGCCGAGGGTGTGCGGGTTGGTGCGGGGTTGAACGGCGTACCGGTGGATCTGGCCTGGCGGGACGCCGACGGGCGGCAGTTCATCGCCGAGGTGAAGAGCGTGGTCGGGGTCAACGAGGTCGAGCAGCTTCGGCTGGGCCTCGGTCAGGTCCTCGAATACCGTCACCGCCTCGCGGCGCGCGGAATCGTCGCGACGCCCGTCCTGATCGTGTCGAGATGCACGGACCGGGCTTGGCCGGCCATCTGCGGTGACAACCGCCTCATCCTGCCACAGGGTGAGGGCACACCGAATTGGACGGCCGACCTGCGGCCTGAGGTTGTCGGTGTCGCTAACACCGCCGACGGCGATGTCAGTTCGGGAAGGGACAACGCGTGACCATTGATAACCGGGCACCCGTGCCAGTATGGACACTCGCCACGGATGCGGTGAGCGTGCCGGACGTGCTCGGCGATGAGGGCATGACGCCGGCTCGACTCGAAGAACTGAGAACAGTCCTGGCAACACTTGCGGATTCACCCATCGCCACGCTGGAAGCGCATCCGATCGCAACCAAGCGCGATCGGAACGGTGGAATCCCGCTTCATGCGACCAGTCCGCTCGCTCAGCAGTTGTCGCACCTCGTGACTCAGACAGCGAAGTCGGCACCTCCGACGCTGAACGTCGCCGCTACCGGTGACGTGCTTTACCGAATGGTGGTGCCGGCAAAGGTCGCCGCGCAGTTCGGGAAAGGGCTTGTCCGACCGATGGCGGCGAAGGCGTCCGCTGGAGGTATTCACAGCGCCCTGCTCAACTCCACCGGCATCGCAGCCCAAGCCACGTTCGTGCCCGTTGCGGGGAAGGCCGCTGTTGCAGGTGCGGCAACCGGCTCAGCCGCCACAGCTGGTGTGGCTGCCGCCAGCGCCGGAGCGTTGACAGTGGCCGCGCCACTTGTGTTGATGGCCGTCGCGGTCGGCGTCAGCGCCTACGCTGATCACCAACGCCAGGAAGCGATCGAGCGAATCACCGACCTCCTGGAGGAGTTGCACGAAGACAACCTGGAGAAGGAACGCAGCGGGTTGGACGGTTGTCGTGACGCAATCGACAAGGCGACGTCGGTCCTCCTCGACCAGGGCAGGATCGGCCTGTCGTTGGGGCTGGATTCCTCGTCGTACGCGATCAACACAGCCATCGAAGGTGCCAAGCGTCGGCTCACGAAATGGCAAGACGCGCTAGCTGCGCTGCCGGACGGGCCAGTTGAAGTCGGTACATTGACGAAGCCGTTTCCCGGCATCAACGAGGATGGGGGCGCGTTCCGCGCCCACCTGGAGCTTGCGCGACTCGCCGTCGCCCTCAAGCGCCGAGTGCTCGTGCTTCAAGCAGTCGAGCACGCTCAACTGGTGGGGACGGACAACCCGTTCCAGAGCTTTATCGGAAGCTTGCGCGACGACGAGCGTCGCGTCGACGAGTTGGAGTCAGGCATCAACTCGGTCCTGCTTCGGCTGTCGACCCTGGAGTTGAAGCGCCCCAGCGGGTTCCGAAGCATCATGTTCACGCAAGGCGAGGTCGACGACCTACTCAAAGCCGCGTACCGCCTTCGCGCCTTGGGCGACGGCCTCAGCGTGGGACACCACCGAGCCGACGTTGCGATTGAGATCGAACGAAGCAGCGACGGGTCGCTCGTAGTGTTTCCTGCAGTCGCTGCCTGACGGACGCCGCGCGCCGAGCGGTGTGACGGCGGTCAACTGAAGGGACCTGAACTGTCCTCACCGTGAAGCCGGTCTCAGCGGCCGGCCGGGATGGAGGGAGCGGTGGTAGTGAGAGACATCCCGTCCGGCTGGCGCATCAGGGAGATGCTTCCTGTCCGGGGGCGGCTGCAGCAGTACCGGCTTCAGTCAGCTGTGACGTTTCCTTGCGGCCGCTGCGGCCGTGATACGACGACTCAGACAGTCGCCACCCTTGAATGGGACTGGTCAGCCCCGATATGCGAAGGCTGCCACGGCGAACTGTCCAAGACCACGCACGCCGATCCCATCTGGCCGGTGGTTCCCGAGCCGTGGAAGCCGTACGCTCCAGAGCCGCGGAAACCTGCGTCAACCAACGCGAAGCCGCAGAAGCGAGAGGCCCGGACTGGGTCACCGGGAACACTGCGCAAGAACTTCGTGCAACTGGCCACCATTCTGCGGGACCGGGCTGCCGGCGTGAAGCTGGACCCCGTAGAGCGGCAGGCGCTCAAAGTCCTCGCTGACGACCCCATCTTTTCGGTGGCGTTGCGTTATGCGGAGTTGCTCGATGAGGGCGAAGCCATGGTGGCCAGGCACAGCGGGCGCCCCGCAACCCACCACGTCAAGGCGCTGGCTCGGCAACGCATCGACGCTGTGCGGCGCCTTGAGAGCCACTACCGGCAACGGCTCACCCACGCGCGAGGCACGAGCAGCGTTTCAGATCGATTGAGCGTCCTGGTAGTGCGGGAGATAGCCGGAAGAGAGTACGACCGGGCACTCGCCTCCGTCCTGCGGCAACGAGGTCTGCGCTCCGAGGCCATCAGCCTCCCCACTGTTCGCCTCTGGTCCTGGCTCAACAATGCGGCAGGCGCCCGAACGCCCGGCGATGAAGCTGTGCCCCCAGGCGTCCGCCGGCTCTTGCGTATGCACGACACGGCCTTCGTGCAGGCCGTCATGGCCGATGCGAAGAGCTCCCATCCTGAGGCCGCCTTTGAACATCCAGCTGTTGTGGAGCGCTGGGCGTCCTGCACCAGCGAGGTCGAGTCTCGGTTGAGGTCTGCCCGTGACCAATGTGACCGGACGCTGCGTGGGAGGGTGCCGAAGGGACAGCGAGCCAAGGAGACCGGCAGGCTGCGCTCCGCCGCAGGCGCATACGCGATGGCGTCGGCACGCAACCTGATGGCTGACTTCGCGCTGAAGTCGCTTCGGCTGCAGGTGTTGCAACAGTACGGGCAGCAACGATTCCAGCAGTTCCGTGTCGCAATCCTGAAGGAGGCTACGGAGACGGTCTTTCGGACCGAGCCGGCATTGGCAGCCGAGGTGGCGCGGGCCAGCGCGGAGCACCGGCGGACCTGCCCGCGGTGGTCCCCCGGTAACCCCTGTCTGACGTGCGCGCCAGGAGTGGCGACCGTCGTACGCGAGCGCCTCTCGACACGGGCGGATGCGAGTGCGGGCAAGGCACAGACTGCGACCTCCGCGCCCTCTGAAGTCGAAGCTGGGGATGTCACGGGCAGCACCTGTAGTGGCGGACGCAAATCCTTCGCCTGCTCGGATTTCCGCGGGCAACTGTCGGCAAACCTCGGGCGGATAATCGGTGTCACTGAGCTGCAGCATGACACTGCAACGGGACGCTTCGGCTACGGCTGGATGACCGAGCACGGGGAGTGGGGCACCGGAGGTGGCGCGGCCGCCAATGTGCATGACGCATGGCTGCAGGCCGTATGCCGTACGGCACTGGAGCTTGGCGGTGGGGTGTCTCGCGTCTATGTTCTCTGTCGCGACCAGCGAGCAGCCTCCGTGGTGAACCACGTCGTGAAGGTCAAATTCGTTGCCGAAGCGCTGGGATTTCCGGTCACCGAGCAGACCCGAAAGCTGCTGACACGGCTGATTGATAGCCGGGGCAAGGTTTCGGCCTCAGCTAACTGCTGCCAGGAGCGCCATCGTGGGGCCGAGGCGGCAGGGCGACTGGCCGACCTCGCGATCCGCGCTCGCCAGCCGGGCGGGACGGAGGCCATCAAAGCCGCGGGGGACAAGGTCGCAGAGGAGTTCCGCAGGCTGTCAGAGACGAACAGCGTGCAGTCACCGAAGGAGAGCGGCAGGGCGCTTTGGGTGCCGGGCGGGTCCAACGCGGGAGAGCTCCACTGGCGAGGCGCGTTGCTTCGGGTCCACCTAGCCGATGGCTGGACCGAACTTCCTGACGGGCTGAAGGCCACAGTCGAGGACCGGCAACGGCTGCGTCTCGTCGTTGACCATCCCCGTCGAGGGTCCACGCCCCTTCAGACCGAGAGCGAGGTGCTGCTTCGGCGTACCGGCCGACGATGGGAGCTGCACGGGGTGAGCTGGCCTCGAGGGATACTTCCGGGAACGCTGGTCACCTACCGCTGGCGTGCGAGTGAACGCCTCATCAGGGCGAGCAGCGAACTGCTGCCGCAACCAGAGCGGATCGATGATCTGACCTACCGACACCGGTACGACATACGGGTTGTCACCAGGGAGAACGCACCCGGAGCGGAACAGGGTGGGCAAGGCCATGATCTGTCGGATGCCGCCTGGGTGATGCGTACCCTGCGAATCTTGGGTCACCTCAGTGCGGACGGCAGCGCCATCCTGGCTGAGGAAGCGCTCGTGCGTAACTGCCTGGAGCTGGGCCTGCAGCAGAAGAGGGTGACACGCGTTCATTCTGCGGTCGAGCGGTTGTTGAAGGAGCAGCGTATCGGGCGCGTATGGGGCAGCCTGGACGGCAGCGATCAACCCAGCTATCCGCCGCGACGCGGAGAAACCCGAGTCCGACTTCTCCGCTACGCTCCGCGACTGGAACGCCTCGCCCCACCCGCACCTAGGCGCCCGGAAGCGCAATCCCCTGGCCGTGAAGAGGTGGTGAACGGATTTGTCCGTCGCCTCCCGGCCGGACGGCAGGCATCCGACGAACAGAAGGAACTGCATCATGAGGCGGTTCGCTCCAAGCAAATGGTGAACCGCCCGCTGCCCGACGGCTACACATTCGTGCGCCCCCACCATCGCAAGCGGTGAGTCGACCGACGACCTGCGGAACGGGGTCCGGCTGATGAGCCGGACCTGACGGATCGGCCAAGCGTCAGCGGAGCGGTCTTGACGAATGCTCGTCCTCCGGCAGACTTTCGGGATGGGTTTGTTCGAGTTGACCGTCGACGGGGAACTCGTTCCCGTGCCGTCCTCCACCTTCGCCGCTGAACAGATCCTGGAGCGAGCGGATCTTCAGCGAGCCCTTCGGGAACACATCGCGGCCCTCGGCGAGGACCTGCTCGTCGTCGCGGAGGAGTTCGGTGACTTCGAGGTACGCCGCCGTGTCGACCTACTCTGCGTCGACCGCAGTGGTCGGCTGGTGGTTGTGGAACTGAAGCGCACCGAGGACGGTGGCCACATGGAGTTGCAGGCGCTCCGCTATGCCGCGATGGTGTCGGCGATGACCTTCGACCAACTCGTCGACACGTACGAACGGCATCTGGCGCAGACCGATCCCGAGAATGCGGACAGCGCCCGTGAGCGCCTCGCCGAATGGCTGGAGGAGGCCGGCGGGGACGCCGCCGTCATCCAGCGTCAGGTCCGGATCGTCCTCGCTTCCGCTGGCTTCGACCCTCAGATCACCACCACCGTTCTCTGGTTGAACGACATCTATGGTTTGGACATCACCTGCGTCCGCCTTACTCCCTATCGCATCGGCGAGAGGCGACTCCTTGACGTGCAGCAGGTCATTCCGCTACCCGAGGCCGCGGAACTGACGGTGCAGTTGCGCCGCCGCGAGACGGCGGCACGAGCCGCGCAGGCGAGCAGCGGTCGAGACCTGACTCGGTACGCAGTCGTTACCCCCTCGGGAACGACAGAACCACTGCCAAAGCGCCGGGCAATGCTCGCGCTCGTCACCGCGCTGCACGAGGCTGGTGTGGACGTCGCCGAGATGACGAAAGTGCTTCCCAGATGGCCACGACTCCTGCCAGTCGACGGCACTCTTAACGGTCAACTGCACGAGGAGGCGTTCGCCCGGGCCTACCCCAGGTACGCCAATCAACTTCAGCGGTGGTTTTTCGAGCGGCCCTTCCACCAGGACGGCAGAACTTGGGTGCTGTCGAAGATGTGGGGTGCGGACACGGCGGACGGCCTCGACGCGCTACTAGCGCTTGCGCAACTGCCCGGGTACGACTACGAGCCCGTCGAAGCCCAATCGTAGACCTCGCTCGCCTGTTGCGGTCCTAGCGCTTGTTGCTGGTCAGGGGGCGTCTCGTCCCCTCGTTGCAAGGCGGCTCCCGTGCTCCCAGACTGCCCGCTCCACGACGTCAGTCTCCGTCCCGGCACCCCATGCCCTTGCTATCTCCTCGGCCCAGGAGAGGTACTCGCCGTACTGATCCGCCGTCCACGGGCCGAGCGGCTTCCATGCTGTGTTCCGGGACGCGTTCAAGCCGATCACGACGTACTGGTCCATAATCAGGGGCCGATGACTCCCCGCCGCTGAATCCCAGCCGAGGAAGTAGAGCACTTTGGTGAAGAAGGATGCGCCCAGCCGCCTTAACCTGTGGTCGCCGCCCTGATGGAGGCCTTCGTAGGCGGCGAGAGGACCTCCACTTCGCAGAAGGCCAAGGGCCTCACCAAGGTGCTGCTCGACACGGCCAATGTTGCGGTCGAACACCTGGCTCAGGCGGGCAGGCCCCCGGCGGGCGGGCAGCCCGTGGCCCCACACGTACGCCCCGATCAGAACGTCGACTGCCACGCGGCCGGTGTCTGCGGCGGCACCGTTCCGCAGCAGGTCACCCCGTGAGATCCGCGGCCATCGGCCGGCGCGCGGGAGATCACCGAACCAGGCCGGGAGGTCGATCCCGTCAGGCAAGCGCCGTCGCCAAATCTCCGGATTGAACCGGAACCCGTGATCAAGGATGTACGTCCCCCGCGGGGGAGGGGCCTCATCGAAGAGCGGCGTACAGGCTGCCGTCCCCGTTACTGTGACGTCCTCTGCTCTGGGACGAATCGAACTGTGCCACGCGCAAGATCCGGATGAGCTGTGAATCCGGCGTCGCCCCACGACCGGCTGTGCGGATGGCTTGGGTCGCCGTTGGCCCACCACGCCTCGTACCGATACGCCGACGGGGGAAGCCCACCCGGCACCAAATCAGAGATCTCCTTCAGCGTGTACCCAACCTCACCTGTCCGGCACCGGAGGTGATCGCGTAGGGCGTTGTACTTCGACATGTCGTCCTCCGCCGACTTTGTCCGGAGATCGGCATCCCGTTGTAATCGTCAGGTGAGGAGGCAGCCTATTGTCGGCGCCGGGCGCAGGCTTCGTCCGATCGGCTAGACCGGGGCCACGGGCGGCCCGTAGGGGGCCGGACCATCAGCGGTACGTCGACGTCCATCGGATTCGTTAAGGTCAACGTCCGAGACCAGGCGAGGGGAGCCGGCGTGGCGAAGCCAGGTGGTGTCTTCTGCTTCGAGGGCGAGTGGGAGGAAGATCTTGCGGAGCGGGGATCCGTTTTGCCGACCCTCGAATTGCTTGAACGGCTGGGCAGCATTCGCTTCATCCACCGTGACACCGCCACCCCACAGGAACTGCGCTATTTCCTCGAACGGTGGCTGTCTCGCAAGTACTCCGCCTACCAGGTCGGCTTCTTCGCGCTGCATGGCTCGCCCACTCGGCTGCACCTGTCCGGGTCGCACTCGGTAGGGCTCGCCGAGATCGCGAGCTGGATGTCAGGTCAGTGCGAGGGCAAGCGGTTCTACTTCGGAAGCTGCTCGGTGCTTCGCGCCTCCGACACCACGCTCGTGGAGTTCCTTCGCGAGACGAAGGCAGCGATGCTGTGCGGCTTTACGAAGGAGATCGACTGGATCGAGTCTGCGGCATTCGAGACCGTGGTCCTCAACAACATGGTCAACGGTGGCAAGGTCGACAGCGTAGAGCGGCTGGTCAAATCGTCGCGTTGGGCGGCGCTGGCGCAGCACTATGGGTTCAGGATCGTCTACCAAAATGGTCGTTCGACGTAGGTCTTGTTGGGCCGCGATCATCGGCTTGTTGCCGGCGGAGACTGCGTATGCGCGTAAACCGACCAGGGCAGTTTCGAGCCGGCGTGGTCAGGTGACGCCGGTACGGGCGGCGAAGCTGCGGAGCCCGGGTAGTGTCTGGCGGTGGTCGACGCTGAGCAGTGCGCCGGTGAGCTGCTGAGCCCAGGGCCGATATCGGACCTCCTGTGGAGCCGTCTGCTCGGCGGCGAGCAGCGCCCGGTACGCCTCGGCGTGCGCGCCGCGGCCGAACAGTGCCAACGCTACGTCCTCCCAGTACCGCGCCCGCCGCTCCACATTGACCAGCCGCTCTGGACGTAGTGCGCGGGCGTATTGGACCGCCGCACCGAAGTCACCCAGTGTCCGGGCGACGCTGATTTTGTAGAGCGCGACGTCCACCCCCGCGAAGCCGCTGCCCGCCCCGGCCCGCCGGCTGGCCTCGTCTGCCTCTGTCAGCAGTTCCCAAGCGGTGTCACGGCGGTCCGAAAGCGCGGCCGTGTATGCCGCTGTCGCCAGCAGTCGTCCGTAGGCGCAGCCCTGCTCAATTGAGGTCAACCCTGTTGCCGCGTCGAGGTCCTGGGCGGCGCTGATCACCGTCTGCTCTGCCCGGACTCGGTGCCGGGAACGTCGTAACACGATGGCGGAGATCCGTGCGGTCTCGGCGCTCAGGAGTGGGTCGTCGGCTTCCCGGGCCGCCTGGCGAGCCCGGTCCATGGCCGACCACGCCATGCCGTCCTCATGCAGCTTGATGAGCACCTGCGTGGTCAGGTGATAAGTCTCGGCCAGGGTGCTGGCCGTCGTCGACCGATCGTCAACGTTGGCGACGCTGTGGGCAGACGTTGCCATCGATACCAGCCCTGACAGCCGTGACGATAATCGGGTGTAACGGCAGGCGTGGAAGTCGGACCAGGCGGTGCCAAGCGCCGCACGTAACCGAGCCGGGTCAGCGGGGCCGGCCGGGGGCGGTGCATTCCCCAGCAGTGCGTCCTCCAGGCTGCTGACGACGCGGCCAGGCATCGCAGCCGGACCGTCATCCGTCACGGGAACGGTAGCGCCCACGATGCCTGCCAGGCCGCCGAGCACGTCACGTCGTCGCACCGGACCACCTCCCGCCTCGCGCGATGGCTCTTCACCGAGCACCCTATCCAGTGAGCCACCAAGACCGTTGAATCTCCGGCCGTCTCCCGTCGCGAGTCCGAACAGCTCCGGCGGAATGTCGAATATCTCGGCGAGGCGACGCAACACCGTAACGTCCGTCAGCGGTTGGCGACCACGCTCGATCCGGGAGAGGGTCGCCGCCGAGTATCCGCAGCGCTGGCCGGCCTCCGCGAGGGTGAGCCGAGCGGCGGTACGTGCGACCCGCAGCAGCACGCCGAAGTCCCCCGTGGAGGACGCCTGCTTGGCCTCCGGCAGCTCGTACCAGCGACGGTCCGCACTCATGGCGGCCTCCAGTCGGCCCTGATATTGCCTCTGCCGACTGTGCTGCGTGAATGGCGTCTCACGCAAGCCTGTTCCGCAATACGACGCGCCGGGTGCCTGAACACCCACATGCCTGCTGTGCTGAACGCGATGGACGCTACTCGTTGGGAGTCGTGATGGATGAGTCGGAGAACCAGGCAGGGGATGGTCTGCCGTCAGCAGTGGTCGGTGGCACCCTGGCTGTCGGCGCGGTGTCCACTGGAGTGCTTCTGGTGGTGGCACTGACTGGCCCTGACGGTACGGCGACTGCTGCGGTAGCCGCCGTTGGGGCCATCGTCACTGCGCTGACTGGCCTCGCCGCCCGGCATTGTCGTCCGACCCAACAGTGACGTTTCCTCCTGCGCTATTTGCCTGCGGGAACGTTGGTGCCGAGCACGACAAGGATGGCGGCGGCAGTCTGCTCGATCCAGTCGATCGTTTTGGTCGCGCCAGGCGCATCGATCGCACGCTTCCTGCTGGGATTCTCGGGATCCTCGTCGTACTCGTGCGCGATCTTGTGTCGCCGTTGCACGATCTGGTGCAACTGGTCCTGCACCTCTGCCCCAGTAAAGGAAATCCCGTCGCCGCTCTGCTCGGTGAGCACTTTTGCGACCTTGTTCCAGAACCCGTTTACGTCGGCGACCAGCGCGAATCCTTCGCGGATCTTGTCCGGGTGCTGGTAGACGAGGTGGCCGCGGTCGCGCAATTGCTGGTCCACCGCGTCGACCAGAGTCGCCGTGCCCATCTGCACCTGTTCGACCAGCCCCATGGAGATCTGGAAGGCAGCAAAGGCTCGCGGTTTCTCGACACCGGGCTGCGCCGCCAGTCGTAGCATCCGGGCTCGGATCTCCTGGCGTACCCAGTGGTCCAGAGCCGCGACACTCTGCACCCATGCCGCGCGGAAGACGTCAGAGATCTCGAACGCGCCGACCTTCAGCAGGGCCAAGTGCTGACCGGCGGTTGCGAGACTGCGGGCGTAATTCAGGTTCCGCTGGAGGTTGGCGAAGGGCTCGGACACCTCGTCCGGTCGGGCGGCGGCGACCACCTCAGGCCTGATGACGACCGCGTCAGCCAGCGGCTGTGGGTTGCCCGCAAGTCGCTCAAGTCGTGCGACGGTCTCGCCTTGGTTGATGCGGTAGACGGTGGTGAGGGCAGGGAGGGCGAGCAACTCCCGCTCGACCGAGGCGCGGGGCAAATCGGTACGAACCCAGGTGACCGCGCGAACGTGACCGATCCCCGTAGCGAGGTCCTGGCGGAACTCATAGCCGCCGGTGATCCGACCGAGCGCTACATCTGGACTCGATCGGCGCAGGAGGAGAACGACGTCACCCGGAGCCATCCGCGCCCGGAAGGCGAGGAGCTGGATGGAGTATCCGTCCGCCGCCTGGTGCTCCACTGAGGGGTACGCGGACAGCACCCGATTTCGGATGGCGGTGAGTGTCGTCGAATCACTGAGATCACCGGTCGCCGACCAGCCGACCGCGATCAGATTCTTGTTGAGAGCCAACTCCTCGTAGCTGTCGTCCCGTCCAGCCCGGACGATCCACGCCTGAGTCACGGGTTCCTCCTTCAGTCGGTGCTGGTGACGGGGAATTTGATCCGGTCACCGCTCCAGGGAGCCGGAGCGAGCGGTGGCGCCGCCGACAGTGGTTGCGAGGCGAGTCGCTCCCGGTCGAACACTGCGCGCCACTCCTCGGGAGTGCCGGTCACGAGGAACGGACCGATGGGAACGTGGAGGGAGTCCTCGATCATCTGGACGGGCACCGACTCCCCGGCGATGGTCACATCGCTGTCGATACCGGCGATGCGGGCCGAGTCGATCGCGGCTTCTAGCTCCCCGACATCGGCGGAACCGTGCCAGGAGATGTTGTCGCCGGTCGCGGTGAAGACCATTTGCCCATCGTCTCGACGGCTCTCGAACAGTGCCAGGTCAAGCGAGAAACCAGCGTTCGGGTCCGCAGGGCCAGTCGGCACCTCATCGAGGAAGTCCGGCCGGAACCGGTCCAGTAGGGCATTCATCGCGTCAGCCAGCATCCGCCGTCGTTCGATCAGAAATCGGGCGTAGCCGTCTGCGTCGCGCAAAGGCTCATCCGAAGGCACGCAGTGTGCACGAAGCTCCTGTTCCTCTAGCGTCGGGAAGTACTCGACCGGACTCCTGCCGTTGATCTGCTTGTTGGCCTTTGTCGAGATGAAGACCAGATTGGAAAGGTCGTTGACCACTCCTTTGTCGAATCGGTCGTCAAGGGTCGTGGGGGGATGGATGTGATGGTGCTCGAGTCTCTGCCCGTCATCGTGTCCAGGCAGGATCTCGGTGCCATACCACCAGTCGCGGGCACCCCTGGCTAGCGACACCAAGAGGCTGAGGAAGAAGTACGGGCTCTCCTTCGTCCGGCCTCGCAGTGCCCTGTCGGTTACTTCGGCGCGGGATTGCTCCACATTGAGGCCCTCAAGCAGGGCGCGGACCGGCTCCGGTTGACGCGCTGCCCGGATGTCCTGGCTCAGTTTGGTGTCCGTGGACCCGCTGTAGCGAGTCTGGATCGTGGCTAGGAGCAGCCAGTAGACAATGCCGTCGGTGGTCGGTTTGTCGATCGGCTCGTCGCTCCGCTCGCCAACGAGGACCACCAGTGGGATGAGAACGACCATGGAGGGGAGTGGGTCGGACCGGGTAAGCCGCAGGTTCGCCTGGAGCAACGGGACCAGCCGCCGAAGACCGCGCTTGACAACCTCCCAGCCGCGTTCGAGTTCTACGTCTTCCGTCTGCCTCAGCCGACTGTGCGACCAGATCGAGAGCCCGCGTCCGAGCACCACGCCAGCCAGGGCGCGGGAAAGAAAGTTGACGTCGATATCCGGATAACCGCGTTGCGCCCAGTACTGCGCCTCGTCCTTCAACTTGGCCAGCACGCCCGTCCAGCGGGTTGAGAGGGTGGCCATGGCGAGGTCCAGCGTGCCCAGTCGGCGACCGCCGCTGTTGACCCGCACGAAGATCTCGGCGACCTCTTCGTAAGGGAAGCCTTTGAGCACCTCCATGACAAATCGCCGGTCTCGTAGCCGCTTAATGTGGCTGAGCCGGTCTTCAATGTCATGGTCTGGCAGCGTGGAGCCCGCGTCGAGCAGCTGCTTGGTCAGCCGCAACATACTGGCCTTCGGGTCAAGCACGTCCGCCACTTTGATCCACTTGGGGTCGCGCTGCGTGGCTGCGCTCTGGTTCTGAAACTTCTGGGTTTCGACGTTGAAGACCACCTGGGCCTCCGGGTGGTCATTGAAGACTCGGTGCAGCGATGTCAGCCGCTGCTGCCCGTCGAGGAGGAACAGGGGAGGACGGAGTGGGCTGACCTCGGTGCCTCTCACTGACATCTCACGGGTCTGCGGCGTGTCGTCGGTCTCCCAGAACAGCAACGAGCCGAACGGATAGCCGCGGTAGATCGAGTCCATCAGCTTCGCGACCTGTGTCGGCTTCCAGACATATTCCCGCTGGATCTCTGGCAGCAGGATCTCGGCGTTCGAAATCTGGTCGATGAGTTCGCCAATCGACCGGTCGATCCTGTCTACGTGCATGTATGACCCTCTTCGTCATGGCTGGACGTCGGTGCAGGCCAGCCACTTTCCCCGCATCGTGAGGCCGTGGTGGCAACCGCTGGCTCTGTAGGTGATGCAGCGGTGACTTCAGAAACGACTCGATGTTTCCTACCCTGTCGTGATTGAGGTGTCCACCCCACTTGCGGGCGACCTGCCCCCGAATCTCGCGCACCGGTTGGTACGTCCGATCCCTGCGGCCCCTCCAACGGTCAATCTGGCTGTACCGTCGCCGTGCCTGGTCAGTTGGGCAGACGTTGGATCGGTACGGTATCCAGCATGTCTTCGCCCAGCCCCGCGCCGCTGCTTCGGGAGTTCATCCACATCCCGGAGCGCACGAGCCAGAGCGACTTCGTGCTCAAACTCGCCGACAGCGTTGCCGACGCCGATGCCACCCTGCGCGACTATGTCGTCACGGAACGGCTGCTCGCTAACTTCGACGAGGCGCTCGGGCTGATTCGCTCCGCTGTCGAAGGGCACGCCTCCAAGGCCGCTTACCTGCACGGCTCCTTCGGTTCCGGTAAGTCGCACTTCATGGCGGTGCTGCACGCGCTGCTGCGTGGCGAATCGGCCGCCCGAGGCCGCGACGAGCTGGCCCCGCTGGTGGCGAAGCACAGCGTCTGGCTGGACGGACGCAAGTTCCTGCTCATCCCGTACCACCTGCTCGATGCGCGTTCGTTGGAGCAGCGGGTGCTTGGCGGCTACGTCGACCGGGTCCGTGCGCTGCACCCCGATGCGCCCATCCCGGCGGTCCACCGCACCGACGCGCTGCTGGAGCAGGCCGCCTCGCTGCGGGAAAAGATTGGCGACAAGCAGTTCATCGACGGCCTGCCCGGCGGGGATGCCGAAGACGAGTGGGGCGACAGCGAGACGTTCTGGACGCCGGAGCGGCTGAATGAGGCGTTCGGCGGCGCGTACTCCGACGAGCTGCGCCGCAAGCTGGTCAACGACCTGCTGACGAGCTGGAACGTCGGCTTCTTCAGCAACGCCCGGGAGGACGCCGAAGCGTTCGTCTCGCTCGACCGGGGCCTGACCGAGATCAGCCGGCACGCCAAGGAACTCGGCTACCACGGGTTGATCCTCTTCCTCGACGAGTTGATCCTCTGGTTGGCCAACTCGATCGGCGACCAGCAGTTCGTCTCCCGCGAGATCCAGAAGATCACCAACTTTGTCGAGGGCGGCGACACCCGCCGGCCGATCCCGGTGGTCAGCTTCATCGCCCGGCAGCGTGATCTCCGAGAGCTGGTCGGCGAGGAGGTCACCGGCGCCAACGAGCTGAGCTACCAGGACACCCTCAATCTGGCCAGCGGCCGGTTCGACGTGATCAAGTTGGAGGACCGCAACCTTCCAGAGATCGCTCGCCGCCGGCTGCTCAAAGCGCGCGACGACCGACCCGGGGCGGGCGAGGCCATCTCCCGGGCCTTCGATGCCACCACCAAGGTACGGCGAGAGGTGTTCGACACCCTGCTCGGCACCGACTCGGGCAGTGGCGCCGACATCGACGCCTTCCGGTCGACGTACCCGTTCAGCCCGGCATTCCTCTCCACCCTGGTGCACGTCTCCAGCGCGTTGCAGCGCTCCCGGACGGCCCTGAAGCTGATGCGCCAGCTATTGGTCGATCGCCGCGACACCCTGCGCCTCGGTCAGCTGGTGCCCCTCGGAGACCTCTACGACGTCATCAGCACGGGCGGCGACCAGCCCTTCACCGAGAAGCTCAAGGCCGAGTTCGAGATGGCCCAGAAGCTCTACGACCTGAAACTCCGTCCCTACCTGCTGAGCCAGTACGACCTCACTGACGACGACCTGGAGGCGGCGCGACGCGGTGACACCCAGCCGACTGAGACGGTCGGACGGGTCCGAGCCTTCACCGGCGACGACCGGCTGATCAAGACGCTGCTGCTGGCCGCGCTGGCGCCCAGCGTCCCGGCGCTGCGCAATCTCACCGCCCGACGGCTGTCGGCGCTCAACCACGGCAGCATCACCAGCCCAATCCCGGGAGGTGAGGTCGCCCAGGTCAACCGGAAGCTGACCGACTGGGCCGGTCGCTTCGCCGAGATCCGCATCGGTGAGGGCGACGACCCGATCGTGTCGCTGGAGTTGGTCGGCGTCGATGTTGACAGCGTGCTCGCCACCGCCAAGCACTACGACAACGAGGGTGCCCGCAAGCACCTCGTGCAGCGGCTGCTCTGGAAACAGCTCGGCGTGCCGTGGAGCGACTCATTCTTTGCCGAGGCCGCACTGAGCTGGCGGGGGAGTCGCCGCACGATCGAGCTGGTGTACGGCAACGTCCGAGACCCGCACGACATCAGGGACGAGGCGTTCCCTCCGAACGACCCGACCGGCTGGCGTTTGATCGTCGACTATCCGTTCGACGACGGCAGTCACGGTCCGGCCGATGACCGGCAGCGGGTCCAGGAGCTGAGCGGCCGGATGAGCCCTCGTACGGTCTGCTGGATCCCGGCGGCCCTGACCATTGAGCGCCGCAACGAACTCGGCAAGCTCGCCATCATCGACAAGTTGCTGGAGGGGCAGCGCTTCGACAGCCACGCCGAGCACCTCAACCCCGACGACCGTCGGCGGGCACACGCGGCGCTGACCAACCAGCGCAGCGCGCTGCTGAACAAGATGCAGGCGGTGCTGCGCCAGGCGTACGGACTGGCGGGCAAGCAGCCCTCGGATGTGCAGCTCGGCTTCGATGACCACCTGCAGTCGCTCACCCGTGCGTTGGAGCCGAAGCTGCCCATGGGCGCCACATTCGCTGACGCGCTGCGCAGTCTCGGCGATCAGATGCTCAGCCAGCAGTTCCCCGCCCATCCTGACTTCGACCCCGACCGCAAGGGCGAGCCTGTGCGTCTGCCCGACGTGAAGGTGGTGCTCGACCACGTCCGGCGAGCGGTCGAGTCGCCGGAGGGACGCGTCGAGGTTGAGCGAGCGCACCGCCAGACCATGCGCCGGATCGCCAATCCGCTCGGGCTCGGCACGATGCACGAGGCGGCCTTCGTCGTCGAGGGCCAGTGGGCGCAGCACTTCCACCACCGGGCGGCCGCCGAGGGCATCAGCGGGGAGCTACGCGTCGCCGACATCCTGGGCTGGATCGACGAACCCAGCCCACGCGGTCTCGACCCGATCGTCGCGCAGCTCGTTGTGGCCACCTTCGCCGAGCAGACCGACCGCGCCTTCCACCTGCACGGAAGCGCGGTCACACCCGCTCCTGAGCCAGGCAAGATCACGACCGACCACGCTCTGCGCGAGGAACGGCTGCCCAGCGAGGAGGATTGGGCAGAGGCTCGGGCCCGAGCCGGGGCGATTTTCGGTGTGCACAACCTGAACTTGCGGCGGGGCCGGCTGGTGGCGATGTTTGGTCGCGACCTCAGCAACGAGGGTGCGCGGTATCGAGAAGCGGCGCACGGCCTGACCACCCGGCTCGAGCAGCACGACAAATGGCTGGGTATTGACCAGGCATCGTCGTCGGGCCGGCTCTCCACCGCTCGCGCGGCGGCTGACCTTTTGGAGCGGCTGGCGACCGGGCGTACGGCCGTGGAGACCATCGAGCGGTTGGCTCGGGCGGAGCTTGTCGGCCCGGCCGACAGGGTCGGAAAGAGCATCAAGAGCGCGGCCCAGGTGTCCGCCGAGCTGGCCCACGCGGCGTGGGAGAACTTCGAGATCATTGCCGGCCTCGGCGAGCCATACGCCGGGGAGGCGACTGCGATCCTCGCCGAGCTGCGCCGCGTCGGCCAGGCCGACGAGTTGACCGCGCCGTTGAGCCCAGCTCTCCGGCGCGCACAGTCTGACGCGGTGGCGCTCATCCGGCGTGCCACCAAGAGGCCCCCGCCTCCGCCGCCGCTGCCTCCATTGCCGCCGCCTCCGCCGCCCCCGCCCATCGGGGGTAAGGCGGTCGTACCGGCCGGGCTCTCCGAGGATGCGGTGAACGAACTTCGCCAGTACGTAGCCGCCCACCCGGCCGCCACCATCGAGGTCACCTGGAGAATCGTTTCGTGACTCAGGCACCTGCACCGGCTCAGGCACTGCGGATCAGCCCCGTGGCGCTGCGGCAGAAGGTGGCGCAGCAGCTCGAACGGCACCGTAGCGGCGACGCGTACCCGGTGATGGTGATCCGGGCGGAGCCGACATGGCCGCACGACCCGACGGTGCTGTTGCCGGACGGACGCCCGGTCCGAGTAGTGCCATGCGTCTCCCCGCTGGCCGTGTGGGAGCACCTCGTCAGCGACCGCGACGAGGAGGTTCTCGTCCTGCTGACCGATATTCCAGAGTCGGTGCTGCACTACGGCGTGCGTAGCCGGGTCTTCCGTCAGCGCGTCATCACCGTGGAACCCTGGGACCTGGTCGTCGACGCGTTCGGCGCGCAGCTACCGGACACCGCGCTCGAACGCGAAACATGGGCCGGCGAGGCGTTGCTCGACGCCATGCCGCCGGGCGGCTGGCCAGGGCTGGCCACGTCGGTGCTGACCCGCGACATGGCTCTGCGGCATCTCGCGGCGGTGCGGCTCGGTCTCGACCGGCAGGGCATCGGCCCGGACGACCTGGACGTGACGGCGCTGTTGCGGTGGAGTGCCGAGCCAGGTGCCGTCGAGGCGTATGGACTGCTACGGGAGGCCGAGCGGAACGGGCTCGCGCGCTGGCTGCTGGAGCAGTTCGGCCGGCCGGCGAAGGCACTCTTTGCGCTGGTCGATGCCGGGCATGGCAACGAGGCGTTGCCGCTGGGTTTGGTCTGTGATGCGCTCTGGAGCGCCGAGAGCGCCGACTCGGTGCGCGCCCAGGGGCGTATCGACCAGTACTTCGGCAACCTTGACGACGATGCCACAGTGCGCAGCTTCGCGGCGGCGGCCGTGCAAGTGGTCGGCGCCCTGTTGAACGCGCCGCGCGCGGCGGTTCGCCGGGACGGACATGCCATCCTCGACCGAGCGGAGCAGCTGCTCATCCAGTTTTCTGCGACCAGCAGCGCGGGCCACAGTCCAATCCTACGGACCGGCTTCGCCAACCGTCTCGGTGCCGCGGCGGGAGCCCTGCTCGCCGGTCTGCGGAACCCCGCGAACCCGGAACTCGACCTGGCGGTCGAACACCTCGCCGGACATCGGCTCGCTGAGGCCGAGGCAGAACCGGTACGTCGAGCCCGGATGGCCCAGCGGCTGGTGCGGTGGCTCGGCACGACGGCGGTGCCTCCGCAGAGCGTCGCGGACGGCGTGGACCGGCACATCGCCGAGTGGGGATGGGTGGATCAGGCGCTCAACCACGTCTGGGCTGGCGAGGAGACCCATCCGCAGCTGCAGCGGGCGTATCGGGAGATTCATGAGCTGGCGCAGCAGCGGCGGCGCGAACTCGACGGCGCGTTCGCCGGCCGGCTCGCAGCGTGGGCCACTGCTGGGCCGGGAGGCGACGGCGACCTGCTCACCGTCGAGAATCTCCTGCCGCGCGTGGTCGATCCGCTGATCCGGGCCGGCCGCCCCGTGCTACTCGCCGTGCTCGACGGAATGAGCGCTGCGGTGGCGGTGCAGCTCGCTGACGAGTTGGCTCCGCACTGGGTGGAGTACGACCCGCTCGCAGGGTCGGGAGCGGCCCGGCGTCGGGGAATTGTTGCCGCGCTGCCCACACTCACGGCGGTATCCCGCACGTCGCTCTTCGCCGGAGCACTGCGCGCCGGCAATCAGGACCTTGAGCGGAGGCTCTTCGCCGAGGGGCGATGGGGCCGGGACTCCCGAATCTTCCACAAGGGCCCGGCGCGCGGCGGTGCGGGCGAGGTCATCGCCGCCGAGTTGACCGATGCCGTGGCGAGTTCTGCCCCCGTGGTGGCTGTCGTGATCAACACGGTTGATGACGCGTTGGCCCACGGCCGGGAGGGCGATGAAGCCGGGTGGCAACTCAACGACCTCGGTTTCCTGCGCAGCCTGCTCGACCAGGCTCGTCGCACCGGCCGGGCCGTCATCGTCACCAGTGACCACGGGCACATCCTTGAGCGCGGAGGTCAGCACCTCAAGACACCAGACGCGGCATCCGCCAGGCATCGGATCGGGGCCGGCCCGGCCGGCCCCGGTGAGGTGGAACTGACAGGTCCGAGGGTCATTTCGGATGACAATCGGATCATCGCGCTCTGGGATCCGCTGCTGCGCCACCGACCGAGCCGGGCGGGATACCACGGCGGTGCCTCGCTGGCCGAGGTGACCATCCCGTTGTTGGCCTACCTGCTGCCCAACGTAACCGACCCGCCGGCGGGCTGGGCGCCCGTCGAGGAGCGCACACCGGAGTGGTGGCAGACGGGCGCTGCCGCGTCGGAGCCGAGCGCTCCGGCACGGCCGACCAACATGCCGAAGCCGCGCCGGAAGGCACCCGCCATCGCTGGGGACGCGCTCTTCGAGGTACCGGAAGTGGCGGCCGAGCCGCAGGCAGCATCGCCGGCCAGCGACGGTGACCTGGTGGCGGCGCTACTAGCCACCGAGCTGTTCGAGGCGCAGCACAGCCTGACGCCGCGCCGGGTGGAACTGAAGAAGATCCAGGCGGCGCTACGAGCCTTGATCGACGCCAAGGGGGTGCTGCCCGTTGCGGTGCTGGCGCAGCGGGCCGGCGAGGCACCGGTGCGGGCGGTCGGCTTCGCCACCACACTGCAACGGATCTTCAACGTGGACAACTATCCGGTGTTGTCGCTCACCGACAACGCTCGGACCGTCCGGCTGGACCTCCGGTTGCTCCAGGAGCAGTTCCGCCTGCGGGGAGGGGCAGAGTGACGACGGTCAGCCCGGCGCGGCGCCGCGAGGTGATCGACGCCCTGCGACGCGGCGCCGTGCCATCGGCCGGGCTGGACCTCTTCGCCGTGGGGTTGGACGGCTTCGGCGGGGCCATCAATGATGACCTGGACAGCGTCGCCGCCGGCAGATCCGTCTTCAAGGCGGTCCGCGGTGAGTACGGCTCCGGCAAGACGTTCTTCGCCCGGTGGATCGCCGAGCGGGCCAAACAGGCGAACCTCGCCGTCGCCGAGGTGCAGATATCCGAGAACGAAACCCCCCTGCACAAGCTGGAAACCGTCTACCGCCGGCTCAGCGAGCGACTCACCACTTCGACGTTCCCGCCCAGCGCACTTCGTCCGATCGTGGACGGCTGGTTCTATGCGCTGGAGGAGGATGTCTTGGCGGCAGGGCAGATCGCTGCGGATGACGCCGACGCTCTCGACGGCGCTGTCGAAACTCTGCTCGACCAACGGTTGGCCCTGGTGAGCCGGAGCGCTCCCGCTTTCGCTGCCGCGTTGCGCGGCTATCGAGCTGCTGCCGCGCGGGGCGATGCGGCGACCGCAGACGCCGTGCTCGCCTGGCTCGGCGGGCAGCCACACGTCGCGGCCGCCGCCCGTCGGGCAGCCGGTGTACGGGGCGATCTCGACCACTTCGCGGCACTCAGCTTTCTGCAAGGGTTGCTGGCCGTGCTGCGCGACAGTGGGCATCCGGGTCTGCTGCTTGTGCTCGACGAGGTGGAGACGCTGCAACGGGTCCGGTCGGATGCCCGCGACAAGGCGCTCAACGCCCTCCGGCAACTCATCGACGAGGTGCACTCCGGACGGTTTCCCGGTCTTTACCTGGTGATTACCGGCACGCCGGCTTTTTACGATGGCCCGCAGGGCGTCCAGCGGCTCGCGCCACTGGCACAGCGCCTCGCCGTGGATTTCAGCACCGACCCACGATTCGACAACCCCCGCGCGGTGCAGATCCGGCTGCCGGGCTTCACCGTCGACTCCCTCGTGGAACTCGGCGGTCGGGTGCGTGACCTCTACGCCGATGGATCCGCCGTGCCAGAGCGGGTGTCCGGGCAGGTTGACGACGGATACCTCGGCGAGCTGGCACGGGCAATAGCTGGCGGTCTCGGCGGCAAGGTCGGGGTGGCGCCGCGGCTGTTTCTCAAGAAGCTCGTGGGAGAGGTGCTCGATCGGGTGGACCAGTTCCCCGAGTTCGACCCTCGGCAACACTACGCGCTCACCCTGTCCACCGCCGAGATGACGGACGTAGAGCGAAACGCTACGAGCGCCGACGAGATCTCGCTCGACCTCTAAGAAAGAATCGGTTCATGAGCAACGACCTCGCCGCACTCCTCGGCACGCAGGAGACGGCCGTACTCGAGTTCAAGCGCGAGGCGAAGGATCGCAACGCGATCAGGAAGGCAATCTGCGCACTCGCGAACGACCTGCCCCGGCTCGGAGGCGGCGACCTGCTCATCGGTGTGGACAAACACGGCCAGCCGGTCACGGGGTTGGACACCTCTGATGAGGCTCTGCTGACCTTCACCAGCATCCGTGACGAGGGTCGGATCCTCGATCGCCCGTCGATGGTCGTCACCCGGGAGCCGTACCAGGGCGAGCAGGTTATCCGGATACGAGTCAACGCCTCCCACACACCACCGGTCAGGTTCGACAACGTCGTCTACGTTCGGCCCGGCCCCTCCACCCGTACCGCGAGCAGCACCGACGAGCGTGTGCTTTCCGAACGCCGCCGTGCCTACGACACCCCGTTCGATGTCCGGCCCATTGTCGGCGGAACTCTGGATGAACTCGATCTGGACCTCTTCCGATCCGAGTATTTGCGCCAGGCCGTTGATATTTCTGTGCTGGAGGAGAACCATCGACCGACGGCTCAGCAACTCGCCTCGCTCCGCCTGGCCGACGCGGACGGTTCTCCAACTGTGCTCGGCCTTATACTTATCGGCCTCGACCCGACAAGCCGGATTCCCGGCGCCTACCTCCAGTTCGTCCGCTACGAAGGTATCGACGTGGGCGGCGCCATTCAGGACGAGCACGAACTCCGGATCAACGTCATCGATGTCGCTGAGCGACTTGAGAGCGTGCTGAAGGGACACCTTCGGACCCGACTGGTCGAGGTGAGCGGATTCCGCGAGGAGTCCCGCCCAAACTATCCGATCGAGGCGCTGCGGGAGGTGTGCATGAACGCGCTGATGCACCGCAACTACGAGTCCTCGAACGCGCCGGTGCGCGTCGCCTGGTTCGACGACCGGGTGGAGGTGACCAACCCGGGCGGTCCGTTCGGTCAGGTCAGGGCCGACAACTTCGACCGGGTCAATGACTACCGGAACCCGTCGCTAGCCGCTGCGATGAAGTCGTTGGGCTACGTTAACCAGTTTGGCCGGGGAATCGGCCGGATCCGAGCTTCCCTCGCGCGTAACGGCAACCCGCCACCGGAGTTTGTGGTTGACGACTCTTCCTGGACCGTCATGGTTAGGAGCGCCTCGTGATCTCCGTCGCGCTGTTCAACAACAAAGGCGGCGTCGGCAAGACGACCCTGACCTACCACCTCGCGCACATGCTTCAGCGGCTGGGGCATCGCGTGCTGGCGGTGGACCTGGACCCACAGTCGAACCTGACAGCGGCGTTCCTCGACGAGGACGAGCTCAGCGAGATCTGGCAGGAAGGACTTGAGTCGAACTGGCCGCTTGCGGAGGGCCAACAGAAGCTTCTCCTGCGGGCATACCGCGACTCGGGCACGGTGGCGTCGGCGGTCCAGCCGATCATGCAGGGTTTGGGTGACGTCCGCTTCAACGATCCGATCACCATCACCGACGGCCTGTGGCTGGTACCCGGTGATCTCAACCTGAGCGCCTTCGAGGACAAGCTCTCGGCGGCATGGCCAAATAGTCTGATTGGCGATCCTGCGGCTCTTCGAACGACTACAGCATTTCACCGATTGATCACTGATGCTGCGCGCAGGGTTCGTGCCGAGATCGTGCTGGTTGACGTCGGCCCAAACCTTGGTGCGATCAACCGAGCGGCGCTACTTGCCGCCGACACGGTCCTGATGCCTCTGGCTGCTGACCTCTTCTCGCTGCGGGGTCTACGCAACCTGGGCCCTGCGTTGCGTGATTGGCGGCGGGTATGGCAGACGAACGTTCTCCCCCATGTCCCACCAGATATTTCAGCGCCTCTTGGCACCATGACACCCCTGGGCTATGTGGTCATGCAGCCGAAGATGAGGCTCGACCGGCCGGTCAAGGCATATCAGCGTTGGCTCGACCGGGTGCCGGTTGTCTTCGCGACTTCGGTCCTGAACCAGCCGAGTGAGGGGAGCGACGGCTCGTACGAGGTGGCGACCTTGCGCAACTATCAGAGTTTGATGCCACTCGCCCATGATGCGCGCAAGCCGATGTTCGACCTTCGGTCGGCCGACGGCGCTCTCGGCAGCACCCAGACCCTGGTGCAGCGGTGCTTCCAGGATTTCAAGTCGTTGAGCGAAAAGGTCCTGAAGCGGCTCGACGATGTGCCCATGCACTCGTCATGACCGGCGCGGAGCTGCTGCACCCGGTCATCCTGCATCACGTCGTGAACTCACTGCAGTGGCCAACGTTGCGGCCGTTGCAGGAGGCTGCGGTGCAGCCGCTACTTGCCGGCGAGGACGCACTGCTGCTCGCGCCGACGGCTGGTGGCAAGACCGAGGCGGCAGTGTTCCCCCTGCTGTCCCGGATGGCGGGGGAGAGCTGGTCAGGTACCTCCGTTCTCTACGTCTGTCCGCTGAAGGCACTGCTCAACAATCTCCTGCCTCGGCTGGAGAGCTATACGGCGTGGCTGGGGCGTCGGGCAGCGCTCTGGCACGGCGACGTGACGATGGGGCGGCGTCGGGTGATCCTCCGAGAAAAGCCCGACATCCTGCTGACCACCCCGGAGTCCCTGGAGTCGATGCTGGTCAGCACCGCCGTCGACCACGACTCATTCTTCGGCCAACTACGAGCGATCGTGGTCGACGAGGTGCATGCCTTCGCTGGCGATGATCGCGGCTGGCACCTGTTGGCCGTGTTGGAGCGGCTCAGCCGCGTGGCGGGGCGACCAGTACAGCGAATCGGACTCTCAGCGACGGTCGGTAACCCTGACGAACTGTTGAAGTGGTTGCAGGGCTCGGGCCGTGACCAGCGGTCTGCGCAGGTGGTGGCACCCGATCGTCTTTCGGCGGAAGTTCCGGCGAAACCGGTGCCACGTCCAGCCAGTGAGGTCGAGCTGGACTACGTCGGGTCCGTGCACAACGCGGCCAAGGTCATCGCGGCCCTTCATCACGGGCAAAAGCGCTTGGTCTTCTGCGACTCCCGAGCGCTGGTCGAGGATCTCGGGCAACGGCTCCGCGCGCTCAACGTGACGACCTTCCTCTCTCATGCGTCACTCTCGGTTGACGAGCGGCGGCGGGCCGAGGAAGCCTTCGCGCAGGAGCGGGACTGCGTCATCGTCGCCACCAGCACCCTTGAGCTCGGAATCGATGTGGGTGACCTTGACCGGGTCATCCAGATCAACGCCCCACGTAGCGTCGCTGCGTTCCTGCAACGGATCGGCCGGACGGGTCGGCGTCCCGGCAGCAGCCGCAACTGCCTCTTCCTCGCCTTGGACGGGGAGGGACTGCTGCACGCCGCCGGGCTGTTGCACCTCTGGGCGCAGGGCTGGGTCGAAGCCGTCGTCCCACCGCCCGAGCCGCGCCACATTGTGGCCCAGCAGATATTGGCGCTATCGCTGCAACAGCGCCGAGTCGGTGACAACCTCTGGTCGCAGGAGTGGAACGGGCTGGCGCCCTTCGACAAGAGCGCCGACGTGATCATGCGGCACCTCGTCGAGCGGGGCTACCTCGACGTCGACTCCGGGATGCTCTTCATCGGGCCAGAAGCTGAACTGCGCTTCGGGCGTCGGCACTTCATGGACATGCTGGCGGTGTTCACCGCACCACCGCAGTTCACAGTGCTGGCGGGTCGCACCGAGATCGGCCGGACCGATCCCGCACTGTTGACAGCCAAGGTGCTCGGCCCCCGGCTGCTGCTGCTCGCCGGCCGAAGCTGGCGCGTCACCTATATCGACTGGAAGCGCCAACGTTGCTTCGTCGAGCCAGCCGAGGGCGGTGGAAGGGCCCTCTGGATAACTGGCGGATCGCCGCAGGGACTGTCGTACCGGATGGTCCGGGCAATGCGTGATGTGCTGCTCGGTGCTGACCCGCCGGTCGCCCTCACCGGCCGGGCAAAGAGCAGACTAGCTGTTCTCCGGGACGACGCGGCCCCTGTCGTCCATCCCGCGGGTCCGGTGCTGATCAGGGACGGCGATGGTGAGGTGCGCTGGTGGACCTGGGCGGGCTTCCGGGCCAATGCCACTCTGATCGCTACGCTTAGCGAACTTGCCGATCCGACTCAACGGTACGACGACGCCTCCATTCGGCTGCGACCAGATTTGGACCGCACCCTGGTGCATCGGGCCATGTCAGACGCGGCCGACCGAATCTGCCTGCCCGACGTGTCGGACAAGGCGCTTGCCGGTCTCAAGTTCAGTGCCGCTTTGCCGGAGCGGCTCGCCGTCGCCACCCTGGCCTCCCGACTGGCGGACATTCCGGCGACCCGGGCGATTCTCGCCGAGCCAATGCAGATGACCTACCTTTCTCCAACCTGACCGACCGATGCTCGGTGCCAGGCGGTGACCGAGCGACAGACGTTGGGCCCATTCGCGGTCGCGGCGTCCCGACGGCTGGTCGCCGTCCTCATCGAGCCGGCCATCCTGGTGCAGACCGTCAACCGCAGCGCCCCGATGTGGCACGGCGGCTGACGCGTGTTCAGGGCGGATGCCCATTCGATGGAGATCGCGCTGGCGGATCATCGCGGTAGCGCCGCCCGTTGTCGGGAGCCGAACCACACCTACCCATGCGAGCCTCTACTTTCACGAACTTCGATGTCCCGGTCTCGGTTCAACGCGGAGCCGCCATGCGCCGTGGACGGTGATGAGGAGGCTTCATGCTCGGACGCAGATGGGCGACCCTGGTGACGGCGGTGGCGCTGGCACTGGGCGGGTTGGTCGGGTTCAGCGCCACTCCGGCTGCGGCGGATCCGCCGGGCGGCACGCTGCGCAACGTCTACTCCGACGGTCAGTTCTGCAACAGCTACGGCAGTGAGGGTGTTCGAACCGGCCTCTGGAGTCGGTACTACTGCGAGTACCGCCAGTACGGCCCCAACGCCCCCGGCTTCTACTTCCTCTGGACCTTCACCTCCTAGCGCGCACCTCCTCGGACGGGCGCTCCCGAACCCGATTGGCCGCCGCCGTGTCGACCGGACCGGCGGCGGTCATCCGCCATGGGACAGGTGGCTGCGCAGCTGATCCGTCGGTCCGGGCGCGCACGGCCGATTTCCTGACAGCGTCCGCAGTGCCAACGGCGTACCGTCCGGGTCGAGCATGGGGAGGAGTCGGATGAGTTTCCTGCAGCAGGCAGCGCAGTCGCCGGACACCGAGCGGATGTTCGATGCCGACACGAAGGCGATGGGCTACCTGCCCAACTACACCAGGTTGTTCGCCCAGAGCCCGGCGGTGTACGTGGCATGGCAGCAGCTCAACGGTGCGGTGAAGGCCGGGATGGAGCTGCGCCGCTATGAGTTGGCAACCCTCGCCGCGGCCCGGGCCCTGAAATCCTCCTACTGCGGCCTGGCACATGGAAAGGTCCTACGCGACAAGTTCTTCGACGCGCCAACCGTCGCCGCCATCGCGTCAGACCACGGCAGCGCCGGTCTCTCCCCGCAGGAGATCGCAGTCGTCGACTTCGCCGGAAAGGTCGCGGCCGATGCGAACTCCGTCACCGAGGCCGACGTCGCCGGCCTGCGCGGCCACGGTCTCGATGACACGGATATCTTCCACGTGATCCTCGCCGTTGGCGCCAGATGCTTTTTCAGCACCGTCCTCAGTGCTGCCGGGGCCGAGCCCGATCCGCAGTACGACGAGAGCCTGGACGTGGATCTGCGACAGGCGCTGAGCTTCGGCGGTTAGACGTTCGGGGGAACTCGGGGCGAGGGTGCCGACTCTGGTGAGGGGTTGGCGTGGCGGTGGAGGAGTTCGGCGATCCATCGTGCGGCTTCTCGTTGCGCGGTGAGCATGTGATCGCGGGCGTCGGCCAGGTCGTGGTCGTCCCCGTGATCATCCAGGATCGTCGCCCACTGGCGGCTGAGCTCCTCGGCGTACCGGGCCTTTCGGATCTGCTCGTCGAACTGGTATTCCAGCTTGACCAGACGGTCGACGTGCGGCTGGAGCGCGGGCAGGATCCGCTCGTCGAGTCGTACGGAGGCGTCGGGGCGGCAGGTGAGCGTGATGTCACCCCGTTGGTAGTGCCACAGGGGATCCTCGGCGAGCGCCCGCTGCAACGCCACCTCCAGGTCACCGGCCCGGTGTGGGGGCAGGTCCCGGGCGGCGTCGGCAGCCAGGCGGGTCAGCCGCTGGATCGCGTTCGGTTGGAAGTACTGCACGTACCAGCTCAGCACCTCTGACCGCAGGCTCGCCGGTGACGACCAGGCGAACGTGGCGCGGATGTAGAACGAGTACACGTACCCGCGTGCGGGGACCGCGATGAGCCGGGGTACGTCGCGTTGTTCGACGAGTGGACCGGACGGCGACGGCGCGGCGGCGGAGCCGACGGGCGCCTCGTCCTGGAGCGCGGCGACCAGCCGATCCCAGCTACGCGCCCACCACCGCCAGCCGCGCACACCGGCGTCGCGGGCGATGGTCAACCCGCGTACGCCCCGGTGTCGCCACTGGTCCGGGGGCCTCGGCCTCCCGTCGGGGGCGTCCGTCATGACACCCCTCCACGGTCACGGATCCGCGTTTCACGCTAACAACCGGTGACCGATATGCCCGCCGCCACGCCGTCACCGAGCAGACGGCATATCGACACCAACCAGACTGATGATCATTCGGGGTTAACCGAGCATTGTGGAGCAGTTGGGATGCCAGGGGTGTTGTCGTCGACCGGCAGCGGTGAGACTGGGTTCGGTCCGACAATCAAGCGGATCGATGGAATGGATGGTCTGGAGGCAGCCTGTGTCCACCCTCGTGTCCCCGCTGGCCACGCTCGGCGCGATCCGCCGGCGTACCACCACCCTCGCCCTGCTCCTCGCCATGGTCGCCGCCGCGCTGGTCGGCCCGTCCGTGGTCTCCCCCCGGTTGACCGACCCGGCCTTCGCATCGGTCTACAGCTCCTGCACCATGAGCCGCTGCGCGGACGCCCGCACCGCCCGTTCGGGCTGGTCCGCCAAGGGGTTCCCGACCAGCCGGGGTTGGTACTCCTGGAGCGGCGGGAAGTCCAACTTCGCCGGCGGCCAGTTCTACAACTACGAGGGTCAACTGCCCACCAACGCCACCTACTACGAGTACGACGTCTATCCGCGCACCCAGGGCGCCGCCCGGGACGCGTACCGGATCGTGGTGAACCGCAGCACCGGGGTCACCTGGTTCTCGCCCAACCACTACACCGACTTCTACCGGCTCTGATCCGAGCCGGGGGTCGGCTGGCCTCGGTCGGCCGGCCCCGCTACGGCGTCGTCCCGGTCGAATGTCGCCCGGTCAGATGTCGTACCGGTCAGATCAGGAGGAACATGATGGTCGACGAGCACGCGGGTCGGGTGCCCGATTGGCTGATCGTCTGCCACGATGGCGACCTCGACGTGTCCGGCGCTGTGGTGTTGGCCGGAGCGACGACGCGGACCCGGGCCGGGTTCTTCGCCGCGCTCGCCTCCGTGCTGGCCCTGCCGGCGTACCTGGGGGAGACCTGGGACGCCCTCTCCGACGTGCTCCGGGACCGGCTCGACGCCGGTCCGCTCACAGTGCTGATCACCGACGCCGGCCAACTGCTCGTCGACGAGCCGTCCGATCAGCACGGTCTGCTGCTCGCCGTGCTCGGCGACCTCGCCACCAGCGCCCCGCACCCGCTGCGTGTCGTCCTCAACGAGACCGCGCCGTCCTGACCGGTGGGTCGAGCCCCGCCGTCGGCGGCGGTGGGGACCGCATCTCACAGTGGGTGACGGCCGCCGGGGGGAGTTTCTTCGATGAGCGGTATACCTCAGAGGTATGAATATGACTCTGAGGTATACCGCACTCACGAGTGACACGCCTCCCGCGCCGAGTCGCGCCTTCTCCCGGACGCGAGGTTGGTGGTCCGGCGGTGCGGGTCGGTGTCACCCGCACCGCCGGTCATCCGGTCAGTGCGTCGCGGGCGGGATGCTCTGCTCGTACTGGAAGACGTTGTGCGGGTCGTACTTCGCCTTGATCTTGCGCAGCCGGGGGAAGTTGTGCCCCCAGTAGGCCTTCTCCCACTCGGCCATGCCGATGTTCGGCACGTTGACGTAGGCGCCGTCCACGTAGGGTCGCAGCGCCTGGCTGAACTCGGCGATCCAGGTCTGGGCGATCGGGGTGACGGCGTCGTCGCTGTCGGGTTCGCCGCGGGTGCCCCAGCCGACGCCGGGCTCCGAGTAGAAGAGCGCGTCGCGGTGCGGGAACGCCGAGCCGCCAAAAGGCTCCTGTCGTTGCGCCCCGCGGCCGAAGGCCTGGGTGAAGAAGTTGCTGTCGGGCGAGGGCGACTTCTCCATGAACTCACGGACGATGCTGACCGCCTTCTCCGGGAACGGTTCGCGGGTGAACTGGGAGAAGAACTTCCACTTCGCCGGCTCGTCCTCGTTCGGGATCTGGAAGCCGGCGTAGACGTCGCCCCAGCCGCCGGTCTGCACGGTGACCGTGGGGTTGCCGATCGACAGGATCGGCGCCAGCAGCTTCCTGGCCTCTGCCTCGGACCCCTCGGCGAGCACCGCGAACAGCAGGATCTCATCCGGGTGGACCTCGACCTGGCTGCCGAGGCGGGGGTCGGTGAAGGGTGCGACCCGCTGCCAGGCGTCGAAGACCTCGTGCAGGTCGCCGAGACCGGGCCAGGTCACCTGCAGGTAGGCGACGCTGGTGAGCGGCGCGACCTTGTAGGTCAGGGAGGTGACGATCCCGAAGTTGCCGTTGCCCGCTCCGCGCAGCGCCCAGAGCAGGTCCGAGTGGTTCCACGGGTCCACTTCGAGCACCTTCGCGCCGTCGGCGCCCGCCGCCACGACGATCTCCGCACCGATCAGGTTGTCGCAGGCCATCCCGAGATAGCGGGTGAGGAAGCCGAAGCCGCCGCCGAGGGTGGCGCCGGAGAGGCCCACGGTCCCCTCCGTGCCCGTCGTCGCCGCCAGGTCGTGCTCGCCGAGGGCGGTCACGGCCTCCGACTGGGTGAGCCCTGCGCCGACCTTCGCCGTGCGGGTGGCGGTGTCGATGTGGACGTCCTTCAGCTCGCTGACGTCGATCACGATGCCGTTGTCGACGTTCGACCAGCCTTCCAGGTTGTGCCGGCCACTGCGTACCCGCAGCGCGACGTTGTGCTGCCGCGCCCAGGTGAGCGCGTTGACCACGTCCTGGGTCTCCTGAGCGAAGACGATGACCAGCGGGTAGTGCACGAACAGCTCGTCCCAGCCGAGGCTCGCCTCCGCGTAGTTGGGGCTCTGCGGGCGGACGATCCGGCCGGTCAGCTGTGCCGGCGGGAACTTCGTGTCGGAGGGCCACCCGGGACCGTCGGCCGCGACGGCCGAGCTGCCGGCGATCACGCTCGGGATAGCGACCGCTCCGGCGCCGACGGCCGTCGCCCTGAGCAGATCACGACGGGAAAGGTCGCGCATGGTCCGAATCCTCTCGATTGGTGACACGCCAGAAAAACGAATCGAGAGGGGCATTTCCTCTCATTTGGCGCAAACCAACCGTAATGCCCGAGGCTTCCTGGCAGATCTGAGAACTTGTCACGGAACCCGGTCGGGTGATCCGGAGACGGATCAGTTCGGGGCGGGCTGGTCCAGGATGGCGCTGAACCGCTCCTCGGCAAGGTCCAGCTGGCCGAAGATGTGCCGCTTCACCGCAGGCGACAACGGGGTGTCCGGCCGGCCGATCAGATCCCGGAACAGCGGCACCAGCGGCCGGTACTTCCGGGCCGACGAGATCACCTTCGGCCCGACCGTGTGGATCACGCCCACCCCGTTGTCGGTGAAGTCCGACACCTTGATCACCCGGGCCCAGGGCTCCCGGTCCAGACTGACCGCCAGATGCTCCCGGTACTGCGCGTTGCGGTCACGCTCGGGGTCGTACACCGGATTGGTGACCGCGGCGACCAGGGTGGCCACCCGTGGCCCGAACCGCGCGGCGAGCGCGGCCAGCGCGGCCCCGGTCGGGTCGGTGCCTGGGTCGCCGTCGGCCAGCTCGACCGGATGGTCCTCCACCGCGTCGTGCAGCAGACCGGCGACGATCACGTCCACGTCCCGCACCTGGTAGTGGTGCATCAGCCTGATCGCCACCCGCAGCAGGTGGTTCAGGTACGGCTCGCGGACGCGTCGATCGTCGCGGTGCAGTTCGGCGGCGAGGTCGAGCGCGGCGGTCAACCGCGCCCGGGCGGCGTCGTCGAACTGCTGGACCTCCAACCGGAAACGTTCCAGCAGGCCCGGTTCCCCGTGGATCTCGGTGATCGCGTGCATCGGCATGCTGCCCAGGTGCGGCGGGAAGTCCATGCGTCACTTATAGCCGATCTTCACCACATCGATGAGCCCGTACGTCGTCGACCCGACCGCGATTCGCGGGCGTGCCGAGCCGTCAGATCGGCAGCCGGTCGGCGCCGGCGAGCGGGCCCACCAGGAGAGGGACCAGCGGCGCCGGTAGCACGGGGTCGCGGCGCAGGGTGGGCGTCCAACCCGCATCCGCGGCCAGGTCGGGGTCATGGGTCGCGTTGTACGCCGCCAGCAGGTCGACCGGTCGGGCCGCGCCGCCGCCCCGGCGGACCCAGGAGCCTCGCTCGGTCACCGCGGTGCCGCCCCAGTCGTAGAGCAGGTCCGCCGGGTCGACCGCCGCGTCCAGTGTGAAGAAGTTGTTCTGCGCGTAGATCGCCGACTGGACACCGACGCCGAGCGCGTACTGGAAGTCGTCCCCACCGAGTCGGTAGTGGTTGTTGTAGATGTCGACCTGACCGAAACGCACCCGGGGCAGCCGTTGCAGGACGCCGTCGAAGAGGTTGTGGTGCAGGGTGACCCTCAGCCGGCCCACGTCCGGGCCGACGGTGTTGGACGAGCCGATCAACAGCAGCTTGTCCCGACCGGTGAAGCGGTTCCACGAGGCGGTGACCAGGCTCGCGGTGTGCGTCACGTCCAGCGACCCGTCGTGCACCTGGTACGGCCGACCGAAGTACACCGGCTGGGCGCTGTCCGGGTTGTCGCCGTCGGTGAAGGTGTTGTGGTCGACCCAGACGTTCTCGCTGCGGCGTACCGAAATCTGGTCGTACTGGCTGTTCCAGTTGCCTGCCTCGCCGTCAGTCGGCGACCAGGCGGGGAAGCAGTCCCGGGCGTCGACGAGGGTCAGATTGCGGACGATGACGTTCGACGCCCGGTCGATCATGAGGGTGAGGCCGGTCAGTCGAGCGCCGTGCAGCCCGATGATCGTGGTGTTCGGCCCGACGTTGATCTGGGTCTGCCGGGTCTGGTTGGTCACCGAGCGCACCCGAGCCTCCTCCAGCGGCCCGCTCGGTGGCACCCGTCCCCACACCGCCGGGTCGTACGCGGCCAGGTAGGCGTCCAACCGGTAGGCCGGGTCGGCCAGGTCGGCACAGCTCAGCGGCGTGCCGCCGGGTCCTTCGAAGCCATCGATGGCACCGTCGACGTAGATGAGCTTCGGGGTGGCGTCGGCGGCGTTGCCAGCGTTGTCGCCGCCCAGCGCGGCAACCAGCTCCGCCCGGTTGTGGACCACCCGGGTCCGCTCGGGGGTGGCCGCCGAGCCCCCGGTGGTGCCGGGGCCGTCGGCTGCCCAACCGTCCCGCTCGGCCAGCGTCTGCCGGCCGAGGTGGTCGGCCAACCAGGAGAGCCGGTCGGCGGACGGGACGTCCGGACGGGCGGCGGCCGCGGCCGGGGCGGCGCCGAGAAGTAGGGCGACCACTGTGGCGCCGCCGAGGATTCTGCGCATCGACTCACTCCATTCGTTGGTGGTGGAGGTCCGTCCCAGGTAGGTCTGCCGCTATCCGGCCAGCTCGGCGCGGTAGGCGGCGGACGCCCACGGCACCCCCAGTTCGCTCGGCAGCGCCCCCCGCTCGGCCGACCGGCGCAACACATCGACGACTCCCCGCAGGTGGCGGACCCGCTCCCCGCCCTCGCCGAGGGTGATCACCAGCTCGCCGTCGAGCAGCCGGGGCTCCGGCGCGGGCCGCAACGCGTCCAGCAGCGCGGTGAACGGCGCGGTACGGGCCAGCGGTGCGATCAGTGGCACGCCCACCGGGTCGACCCGGTGGGCGAGCAGGTTCTCCAGCAGCCCCAACCGCCCCGGCACGCGGCGGGTAACCACGTCCCCGGGCAGACGCAGCCGGTCGGTCGGGTACTCCAGCACCGCCTGCCCCGTCGTACCGGTCACCACCACCTCGCCCGCCACGAACTCCTCGGCGGCCAGGGTCACCGCGACCAGCACCGGCGGCCCGGCGCGGAACCGGACCCGCAGCACGGCCGTGTCCTCCACCTCGATCGGCCGGACCCGGTAGCGTTCCACCTCGATCGCGACCGGCCACGGCGTCGCCCCGGCGAGCGCCTCGGCGATCGCCAGGCACTGCATCACCGCGTGCGCGAGCGGGTTGGCGAGCGCGCCGTCCAGCACCGGTCGGCCGTCCACACTCCGTCGACCGGCCCAGGGGGAGCGGGCGTAGTAGGCGTCCGGCCGTTGCCAGGCGGCGATGGTGGAGATGCCGGTGACAGTGCCCAGCCGGCCGGCGGCCAGCGCGTCGGTCAGCGCGGTGAGAGCCGCCGAGCCGAGCGCCTGGAAGCCGACCTGGGCCACCCGGCCGGCGGCGGTGAGGGCCCAGGTCAGCTCCTCGTGCTCGGCCAACGACAGCACCGGCGGCTTCTCCAGCAGCAGGTCCGCGCCGGTGGCCAGGGCGTCGCGGGCGATCGCCAGGTGGGTGTGCGGTGGCGTGCAGATCACCACCACCTCCGGCCGGGTGGCCGCGAGCATCGCCCGGTGGTCGGTGAACACCGCCACCCCGGGCGGCACCGGGGCGGCCGGGTCGTCCTCCACCGGTCGGACGTCGACCAGGGCGACCAACCGCAGCCGACCGGCGGCGTGCAGGGGCGCGATCACCCGCCGGTGCCAGCGACCGTGCCCGTTCGCCCCGATCACCGCCACCCGGGGCGGCGGGGTTGTCCCGCTCACCGCCGACCGGTCCGGGTCGACCCGGTCACCGTGCACCGGCCAGGGTTGCCTCGACGCCGTGCCGCTCCAACGCGGTGAGCCAGGCGATCACGTCGGCGCGGACCTCGTCGTCCTCGGCCACCTCCACCGGGATGACGTCGCGCAGCGCGAAGACCGCGTCGACCGCGCCCGCCGGGCTCTGCGCCCCGGCGTCCAGCGCGGCCCGGATCGGCCCGGCCAGCGGGTCCTGGAGCGGCAACGGCCGGCCGTCGTCGGCGTACCCCAGCGCGAAGCGCAACCAGGACGCCACCACCAGCGCGCCCCAGCGCGCGGACCGCCCGGTCGAGCGCAGGTCGGCGATGGTGTGCAGGACGCGCTGCGGCAGCTTCTGGGAGCCGTCGATCGCCACCTGGAGGGTGCGGTGGTGGATCGCCGGGTTACCGAACCGGGCGAGGGCCTGCTCGCCGTAGTCGACCACCCGCACCCCGTCCGGTGGGGTGAAGCTGGCCGCCACGTCCTCGGCGATCAGCCGGCGCAGCACCTCACGCAGGTGCGGGATCTCCAGCGCGTCGGCGATCGTCTCCCGACCGGCCAAGGCTCCGAGGTACGCGATGGCGGAGTGCACCCCGTTGAGGGCGCGCAGCTTCAACCGCTCCCACGGGCCGGCGTCGTCGGTGAGCACCGCCCCGGCGAACTCCCAGCCGGGCCGACCGCCGGGGAAATCGTCCTCGATCACCCACTGCGCGTACGGTTCGGCGGCCACCGCGGCCAGGTCGGTCACGCCGAGCGCCCGCCGGGCCGCCTCGATCGTCTCCGGGGTGCTGGCCGGCACGATCCGGTCCACCATGGTGCCGGGGCAGGTGACGTTGCCAGCCACCCACTCGACCAGCCCGGTGGGCACCGCACCGGCCCGGCTGACCGCCTGGTCGAGCATGCCGCGCAGTCGTCGACCGTTGGCCGGCAGGTTGTCGCAGCTCACCAGGGCCACCGGCCCGGCGTCCGCGGCGGCCCGGGCGGCCAGCCCGCGCAGCAGCAGGCCCGGCACCGTGGTCGGCGGTCCGCCGCCGGCCAGGTCCGCGGCGAGCGCCGAGTCCGGGGACAGTCGGCCGGTCACCGGGTCGAGTTGGTACGCCTTCTCGGTGACGGTCAGGGTCACCACGCGGACCGCCGGGTCGGCGAGCAGCGCCACCACGGCGTCCGGGTCGCTGGGCGCGTGCCGGACACCGCTCAGGGCGCCCACCACCCGGGTGGAGCTGCCGGCCGCGGAGAGGGCGCTGACGCTGAACAGGTTGTCCTGCGCGGCGATCGCCTCGACCACGGCGGTGCTGCGCGGGGCAACGGCCATGATGCCCCAGTCACCGCCGGCCGCGCCGACCGCCGCCTCGGTGAAGACCGCCTGGTGGGCCCGGTGGAACGCGCCCAACCCCAGGTGTACGACGCCGGTCGGCACGGTGCCCGGCCGGATCAGCGGGCGGGCCTCGGCGGGCAGCCGGCGCAGCATGCCCAGGCCGAGCCGGGAGCCGACGGTCACCGCCATGCCGGACCGTCCGGGAAGCGGAACTCGGCGATCGACGCGGGCTTCATGGTGGCGCTGTAACCGGGCCGTTCGGGCAGCAGGTAGCGGCCACCGCGGGTCCGCACCGGATCGACGAAATGTTCGTGCAGATGGTCGACGTACTCGATCATCCGACCGTCCAGACCGGTGCCCACCCGCAGGTAGTCGAAGATCGCCAGGTGCTGGACGTACTCGCAGAGGCCCACGCCGCCGGCGTGCGGGCACACCGGCACGCCGAACTTCGCCGCCAGCAGCAGCTCGGCCAGGACCTCGTTGACGCCACCGACCCGGCAGGCGTCGACCTGCATCACCCCGATCGCCTCGGCCTGGAGCAGCTGTTTGAAGATCACTCGGTTGGCGGCCACCTCCCCGGTGGCGACCCGACAGCGGCCGGCGGTCAACTCGGTCACCGCGCGGGCGATCCGGGCGTGCCCGAGGATGTCGTCGGCGTGGGTGGGCTCCTCGATCCAGTACGGGTTCACCTCGGCCAGCGCCGCCATCGCGGTGATCGCCTCGTCGACGTCCCAGACCTGGTTGGCATCCATCATCAACAGCGCGTCCGGGCCGATCTCCTCCCGGATGATCCGGGCCCGCCGCAGATCGTCGGCGAGCGGGCCGCCGACCTTCATCTTCATCGCCCGCCAGCCGTCGGCGTACGCCTGCCGGGTCAGCGCCCGCACCTTCTCGTCGGGGTAGCCGAGCCACCCGACCGAGGTGGTGTACGAAGCGAAACCACTCTGCTTGAGTTCCGCGAGCCGGCCATCCTTTCCGATTAATCCCTTGTCAAGGATGGCAGCCGCCTCGTCCGGGGTGAGCGCGTCGGTGATGTGCCGGAAGTCGACGCTGGCCACGAGATCCTCGGTGGGCAGGTCGGCGAGGAAGCGCCACATCGGCTTGCCGGCCAGAGTGGCCCGCAGGTCCCACACCGCGTTGACCAGCGCGCCGGTCGCCATGTGGATGACGCCCTTTTCCGGGCCCAGCCAGCGCAGCTGCACATCGGCGCTGAGCGAGCGCCAGAACGCCACCGGCTCGGCCGCGATCTCCTCGATGGTGCGCCCCTGGACGTGGTGGGCCAGGGCGCGCACCGCCGCGCAGGTGATCTCGTTGCCCCGGCCGTTGGTGAAGGTGAACCCGGCGCCGGTCGCGCCCGAGTCGGTGCCCAGCTCCACGTACGTCGCCGAGTAGTCGCCACGGTTGATCGCGTCGGAGCCGTCGCCCCGGGCGGCGGTGGGGAACCGCACGTCGTGCACCTCGACGGAGGTGATGGTGACGGTCATTGCTGGTGTCCTCCGAAGTTGAAGACCCGCTTGGGCAGCCGGTACGCCAGGTCGACGATGGTCTCGGCGGCCTCGTCCATCGGCAGCCGGTGCTCGGCGACGAGCCGGGCCAGGAAGCCGGCGTCCACCCGGCGGGCCACGTCGTGGCGTACCGGGATGGAACAGAACGCCCGGGTGTCGTCGACGAACCCGGTGGTGTTGTAGAAGCCGGCGCTCTCGGTCACCGTCTCCCGGAACCGGCGCAGCACCTCCGGGGAGTCCAGGAACCACCAGGGCGCGCCGAGCAGCAGCGCGGCGTACCCGCCCGCGAGGGGTGCCAACTCGCGGGTGAAGGTGTCCTCGTCGAGGGTGTAGAGCACCAGGCGCAGCCGGGGGTCGTTGCCGTAGCGCTCCAGCAGCGGCGCGAGCGCGTGCACGTACTCGGTGGCCTGCGGGATGTCACCGCCGACGTCGCGGCCGTGCCGGGCGTGCAGCCACCGGTTGTGGTTGCGCACCGCGCCGGGGTGCAGCTGCATGACCAGGCCGTCGTCGAGCGACATCCGGGCGAACTCCACGAGCATGTGCGCCCGGAACGTCTCCGCGTCGGCGGCGTCGGCCTCGCCGCGCCGGCCCCGGTCGTAGAGCCGCTCGGCCTCGGCCGGGGTCAGGTCCAGCGTGCGCGCCGTGGGGTGGCCGTGGTCGGAGGAGGTGGCGCCGGCGGCGATGAACGCGGCGCGTCGAGCCCGCAGCGCGGCCAGGTAGCCGGCGTACGTGCCGGTGTCCTCACCGGCCCGGTCGCCGAGACGGTCCACGTTGGTCGACCAACCCTCGAACTCCATGTCCACCACGTCGTCCGGGCGGAACGTGGTGACCACCCGGCCGCCCGGCCCGCCCCACCCGTCGGCGGCGAGCTTGGCGTGCTGCGCGAGGTCGTCCAGCGGCGACTCGGTGGTGGCGAGGACCTCGATGTTGAACCGCTCGAACAGCGCGCGGGGCCGGAAGTCCGGCTCGGCGAGCCGGGCCGCGATCTCGTCGTAGAGGGTGTCGGCGGTGGCCGGGCCGAGCGGGGTGTGCACCCCGAACACGGTGCGGAAGGTCTGCTCCAGCCAGAGTCGCGACGGGGTGCCCCGGAACAGGTGCCAGTGCGCGGCGAAGCGTCGCCAGATCACCCGGCCGTCGGTCTCCACCGGGCTGCCGTCGCGGGTGGGCACACCCAGGTCGGACGGGGGGACACCCTGGCTGAGCAGCATCCGGGTCAGGTAGTGGTCGGGCACGATGAGCAGCTGCGCCGGGTCCGGGAAGGGTCGGTCCTCGGCCAGCAGGGCGGGGTCGACGTGCCCGTGCGGCGAGATGATGGGCTGCTCCGCCGCCAGGGCGTACAGCTCCCGGGCCAGCGCGCGCTGGCCCGGCTCGGGCGGCAGGAGCAGGTCGGTGTGGTCGAACGTGGGCACGGAGTGGGACTCCTCGTCTCCTGTGTCAGCGGGGGGTGAGCAGGTCGGCGACGCGAACGGGTTGGCCGGTCTCGAAGGACCGGTTGGCGGCCAGACCGGTGAGCAGTGCCAACGCGCCGTCGTCTGCGGTCGCGGCGCGGCCCAACGGGTCGGGTTGACCGCCGAGGAGGACCCCGGTCATCCGGGCGTCCGCGCCGCCGTGCCCGTGCCGACTGCGACCCTCCACCGGGATCTGCCGGGGCGGGGCCCAGAACGGGCGCAGGGTTAGCGTCGCACCACCGCCCTCGGCCGGCGCCTCGGCACCGTGCAGGGCGGCGCCCTTGACCGCGCCGGCGGTGCCCCGGTCGACGAAGTCGTTCTCGGCCACGTCCAGCTCCAGTCGGCCCCGGCTGCCGTTGACCATCACCCGGTAGCCCTCCCAGGGCGCGTACGCGGTGAGGTGGTAGGTCATGGTGGCGCCGGTGGAGTAGCGGGCCAGCACCGCCATGTCGTCCTCGATGCTCACCCCGGGCGCGAAGACGTTGCGGTCGCGCTGGTAGCCGTCCTCGGCCTCGGCGTCGAGGTACAGCTCGCGCAACCGGGGATGCGCGTCCAGCCGCAGCGCGAACGGGTCGTCGGCGGCGGCGGGGGAGCCGTGCGCCCGGTCGTAGTCGCGGGCGTAGCCGTGTCGGCGACCGTCCTGCCCGTAGAAGAAGAGTCGGCCGGCCGCGTACACCTCGACGGGCGTGGCGGCCAGCCACCAGTTGACCAGGTCGAAGTGGTGGCTGGCCTTGTGCACCATCAGCCCGCCCGAGGTCGCCTTGTCGCGGTGCCAGCGGCGGAAGTAGTCGGCACCGTGGCGGACGTCGAGCAGCCACTCGAAGTGCACCGAGCCGATCTCGCCGACCGCGCCCTCGGCGAGCAGCCGGCGAACCTGTTCGTGCAGCGGGTTGTAGCGGTAGTTGAAGGCGACCGTCACCCGCCCACCGGTCTCGGTGACCGTGTCCAGGATCCGCCGGCAGCGGGTCACGTCCACCGTCATCGGTTTCTCGGTGACGACCTCCCGGCCGGCGCGCAGCGCGGCCACCACGTACTCGTCGTGGGTGACGTCCACGCTGGTGACCAGGACGACGTCGACGTGCTCCTTGTCCAGCATGGCCGCGAAGTCACCGGCCGGGTACGTGGGCACCGCGCGGTGACCCAGCTCGCCCAGCCAGCGGTTGTGCGCGTCCATCCGGGCCTGGTTGACGTCGGCGAAGGCGACCAGTTCGGTGGTGTCGGCGTGGTCGAGCACCAGCGCCCGGACGAACATCTCGGCCCGCGCGCCGGTGCCCACGACGGCGTACCGGACTCGCCCGGCGGCTCTCGGTGACATGCGGTCGCCTCCCGTGGTGCTGCAAAGGTTTGCAATGAAGTAATCACGATCGATCCGTTCGCGTCAACGACGACAGCGGGATCGGCGTCATTTGTCAGCGTTTGAGGAGCTGCAGGTGACCAAGGGGAGTGTGGGTGCAACGAAGCCGTAATCATTGACCGTTGACACTGACGCAACCGTTTGCATTAATGGGCGACACCTGCGTGACCGCCACCACATCGGACGAAGGGGCCGCCGTGCCAGTCACCATCCGGGACGTCGCCCGGGCGTCCGGTGTGCACATCTCCACCGTGTCCCGCACGTTCTCCGCTCCACACCTGGTCAACCCGGAGACCCGGGTCCGGGTGCTGGCCTGCGCGGAGGATCTGGGCTATCGGCCGAACCGCGCCGCCCGAGCCCTGATCACCGGGCGGACGCACAACATCGGGCTGATCATCGCGGACATCGCGAACCCGTTCTTCCCGCCGCTGATCAAGGCGGCGGAGAGTCAGGCGCGGCACCGCGACTACCACGTCTTCGTGGCCGACACCAACGAGGACCCGACGGCCGAGGAAGAACTGGTCCACGCGCTGGCCAAGCAGGTGGACGGGGTGCTGCTGTGCAGCCCTCGGATGAGCAACAGCCTGATCGAGCAGCTCAGCCGCGAGGTGCCACTGGTAGTGGTGAACCGTCAGGTGACCGGCCTGCCCTGCGTGCTGATGGACGTCGGGCAGGGCGCCCGTTCGGCGATCGAGCACCTGGTCGGCCTGGGGCACCGCAGCATCGCGCTGCTCGGTGGCCCGCGCAGCTCGTGGACCAACCGGGAGATGCGCCGTGCCGCCGGCGCGGCCGCCCGAGCCGGTGGCGCGGAGCTGACCATGCTCGGCCCCAACGCGCCCACCGAGGTCGGCGGCTCCGCCGTCGCCGAGCAGGTGCGACGCAGTGGCGTGTCGGCAGTGCTCGCCTACAACGACCTGATGGCGATCGGCCTGATCGAAGGGCTGGACGCGCTCGGGGTCCGGGTGCCGCAGGAGGTGAGCGTCGTCGGGGTCGACGACATCACCCTGAGCCGGCTGACCCGCCCCAAACTGACGACGGTGGCCACACCCACCGGGGCCGCCGGCCGGACGGCCGTCGACATGCTGCTGCAACAGGACATCGAGTCACCGCGCGGTGCGCGGGGGTCCGGTGCCGGCACGGCGCTCGGCGTCCGTCGTACCACCGCACAGGTAATGCTCCAGACCGACCTGGTCATCCGCGACTCGACCGGTCCGGGCCCGTACGCCCGACCGGCACGTCCCCTGGCCGCACCACGTGGCCCGGGCCCGCATTGCCCTGCGGGCCCGGGCATCCCGACTGCGGCCACCGGTGACGCCGTCGCCTCCTAATGCCGAGGAGTGAGCGCATATGCACCCCGCAACGCCCCCCACCACTGACGCGCCCGTCGGGCGCGCCCACCGTACCCCGCTGCCTCGGCGGCGCCTGCTGCGTGGCCTGCTCGCCGTGACGGTCGCCGCACCGCTGATGTTCGGCGCCGCCGCCTGCGGAGACGACGACGGCGGCGGCGCGGCCGACCCGAACGCCCCGGTCAAGCTCTCCATCTTCTGGTGGGGCGGCGACGCCCGGGCCAAGCTGACCGAGGACGCCCTGGCCCTCTACACCAAGAAGCACCCGAACGTGACGTTCGAGAAGACCTGGCAGGCCAACCAGGGCTACTTCGACAAGCTGGCCACCCTGACCGCCGGCGGCAACCCGCCGGACCTGTTCCAGATCGACGACAACTACCTGGCCGAGTACGCGGCCCGCAACACCACGCTGGACCTGACCTCGTACCAGAAGTCCGGAAAGCTGGACACCTCCAAGTTCCCCGAGAGCCTCTGGCAGTACGGCGTGGTCGACGGCAAGCTCGCCGGTCTGGCCGCCGGGGAGAACACCCAGGGCCTGGTCTACAACAAGACGCTGTTGACCAAGCACAACCTTCCCGAGCCGACCACCGGAATGTCGTGGGAGGAGCACATCGCCTGGGCCGAGCAGGTAACCGCCAAGACCAAGGTGCCCGGCACCCAGGACCCGAGCGCCGACTACAAGGCGTTCTGGGTCTGGCTGCGCCAACAGGGCAAGGACCTCTACAAGGGCAAGGAGCTGGGCTTCACCGCCGAGGACGTGACCAAGTGGTTCGACCTGTGGAAGGGCGCCCGGGACCGCAAGGCCACCCCGACCGCCGACGTCATCCACGAGGGCAACTCCAGCGACATCACCAAGCAGCTGGTGGTCACCGGGAAGTCGGCGACCTCCTGGGTCTGGGCCAACCAGATGCCGGACCTGAAGAAGAACACCAAGGACGAGCTGGGGGTCATCGCCTACCCCGGTGACCCGAGCGCGCAGTGGGCCCGGGCCTCGATGTACTGGTCGGTGTTCAAGGGCAGCAAGAACAAGGACGTCGCGGTCGACGTGATCAACTTCCTGAACAACGACCAGGAGGCGGTCAAGCTGCTCGGCACCGACCGCGGTCTTCCGTCCAACCAGGACCTGCGCCGCGTGGTCAGCGACGACACCACCGACCCGGCCATGAAGCAGTCCATCGCCGTCGAGGCGGAGCTGACCCAGAAGTTCGGCAAGTCACCGCAGGTGCCGATCAAGGGACACAGCAAGGTGCGTTCCGAGCTGATCAAGGCTGCCGAGAACGCCCAGTACGGCCGGGCCACCACCGCCGAGGCCGCCACCCAGTTCATCGAGGCGTGCAAGTCCGCCATCGCCTGACGCCGTCCAGGGTCTGTGTCGAAGTCCCTGGCCGGCCTGCGGCGGGCCCAGGCAACGACCGGCCGCGTTGGAGATTGGTCCGGATACAACACCGGTATCCGGACCAATCTCCGCCTTGCCGGACCGCCGCCTGGACTCCGCCTCGGCTCGACCGGGGACTTCGACACAGACCCATCGCGAGGAGAGGAGCTGTTCGTGGCGTTGACCACGGCACCCGACCCGACCCGACGCGGCCCCGGATCCGACCGGGCCCACGCTGAGAGGCGTGGGCCCGGACGCTTCCGGCACAGCGAAGGTCTGGCCGGGTACGTCTTCCTGTCGCCGTGGCTCATCGGCCTGATGGGTGTCACGGCAATCCCCATGCTGCTGTCGCTCTACCTGAGCTTCACCAACTACGACATCCTCACCCCCTTCTCCGAGGTGGAGTGGGTGGGGCTGGCCAACTACGAACGCATGTTCACCGCCGACCCGTCGTACTGGCACGCGGTGCGGGTCACACTGACGTTCGCGCTGATCGCCGTACCGCTGAAGCTGGCCGCGGCGCTCGGTGTGGCGCTGCTGCTCAACCGCGCCTGGCGCGGCGTCGGGCTGTTCCGCGGGCTGTTCTACCTGCCGTCCCTGCTCGGCGGCAGCGTCGCGCTGGCCATCGTCTGGGTCAACATGTTCAACCGCGACGGCGCGTTCAACTCGCTGCTGAGCCTCTTCGGCATCACCGGGAAACCGTGGGTCAACGACCCCGACTGGGCCCTGGAAACACTGATGGTGCTGGCCATCTGGCAGTTCGGCGCACCGATGGTGATCTTCCTGGCCGGGCTCAAGCAGGTGCCCACCGAGCTGTACGAGGCCGCGTCGGTCGACGGGGCCGGCCGGTTCCGCCAGTTCCGCAATGTCACCCTGCCGATGCTCTCCCCGGTCATCTTCTTCAACCTGGTGCTGGAGACCATCAACGGCTTCCAGGGCTTCACCGCCGCGTTCGTGCTCAGCAACGGCACCGGCGGCCCGGTCGACTCCACCCTGATGTACACGCTGAACCTCTACATCACCGGCTTCACCGACCTCAACATGGGCTACGCCTCGGCGATGGCCTGGGTGTTCCTGCTCGCCATCGCGGTCATCACCGCGATCTTCTTCAGCACCGGACGGTTCTGGGTGCACTACTCCGACGGGGAGGACCGGTGATGGTGACGGTGACCCCGACAACCGCAGCGCCGACCGCAGCGCCGCCGACCGCGCGCCGACGACCCGGCGGACGGCCCGTCCTGCGGCTGGTGATCCTGGTGGCGATCGTCGTCGTGGTGCTCTACCCGCTGATCTGGATGGTGGGCACCTCGCTGAAGTCCCAGGAGGAGATCGTCAACAACGTCGGGCTGCTGCCCGAGCGTTTCACCCCGGGCAACTACACCGCCGGGTGGTCCAACTTCGACGTCAGCTTCGGCCGGTTCTTCCTCAACAGCGCCATGGTCAGCCTGCTCACCGTCATCGGCAACGGGCTCTCCTGCCTGCTGGCCGCGTACGCCTTCGCCCGGCTGCGGTTCCGGCTGCGCGGCATGTGGTTCGCCGTCATGATCGGCACACTGCTGCTGCCCCAGCACGTGCTGATCGTTCCGCAGTACATCCTGTTCCGCACGCTCGGGCTGGTCGGCGGTGACTGGCCCTACCTGCCGCTGCTCATCCCGCAGTTCCTGGCCACCGAGGCGTTCTTCGTCTTCCTCATGGTGCAGTTCATGCGGGGCGTTCCCCGGGAGCTGGACGAGGCGGCCCGCATCGACGGCGCCGGCCCGTTCGGCATCTTCCGGCACATCATCCTGCCGCTGAGCCGCCCGGCGCTGGTCACCACAGCCATCTTCTCGTTCATCTGGACCTGGAACGACTTCTTCCGCCAACTGGTCTTCCTGTCCCAGCTGGAGGACTACACAGTTCCGGTCGCGCTGACCCTGTTCATCGACTCGACCAGCCAGAGCGCGGTCGGCCCGATGTTCGCCATGTCGGTGCTGTCGCTGCTGCCGGTCTTCCTGTTCTTCGTCGCGTTCCAGCGGATGCTCGTCGAGGGGATCAACACCAGTGGCATCAAGGGCTGAACCCGTCGACACCGGCGGACGGCGGGACTGGCGCGACGTCGCCCGTGACGCCGCCGACCTGGCACTGCTGGGCATCCTGTTGACCCTCGCGGCGGTGCCCCTGCTCACCGCCGCCGCGGCGGCGGGCACGGCCAGCGCGGCGGTGCACGACTGGACGCGTACCGGCAGTTGGCCGTCGGCGCGCACGACGGTGCGCCGGTTCGGCCGCGCGGTGCTGCCCGGTGTGCCGGTCAGCCTGCTCGCGCTCGCCGGCGCCGCGCTGCTCGTCGCCGACCTGGCGGCGCTGGCCACCGGCCGGGTGCCGGGCGGCACGGCTGCGCTGCTCGTGACGGCGCTGATCGCGGCCGGCCTGGCCGGTTACGCCGGGCTGGTCGTCGTCGAGGTGGGCGGCAACGGGGGCGGGCAGTGGAGGGCCTCGGCCCGCTCCGCCGCCCGCGCCTGCCTCGACGCGCCCACCCGCTGGGCGGCGCTCACCGGGGTCGTCGCGCTGGCCGGGCTGCTCACCGTCCTGGTCACCCCGGTCGCGGTGCCGATCCTCGCCGGCTACACAGTGGCCGCCCTGCACGCCGTCACCGTCCGCCGGCCGGTCCCGGTCGCCGTCGCCCGCCGGGAGATGCCGTGAGCGAGGAGCCGGTGCGGCTGACGGTCGGGGCCACGGAGGTGGCCGAGTACGTGCTCGACCCGGCGTTGGACGCGCGGCACGGGCCCCGACCGTACCTGCACCCGGTACGCACGCTCGGCGGAACGGTGGTCACCGACGCGCTCCCCGCCGACCACGTGTGGCACCTCGGCGCGTCCCTCGCGGTGCAGGACGTCGACGGCAGCAACCTCTGGGGCGGGCGCACCTACGTCCGCGACGTCGGCTACACCTGGCGGGACGACCACGGCGTCATCGCGCACACCGGCGAGGTCGAACGGTCCCCGGGCCGGTACGCGCACGATCTCCAGTGGCGCGACCGGGCCGGCGGGGTGCTGCTGACCGAGCGGAGGTGGCTGGCCGCATCGGTGGTCGCGCCGGACGCCTGGCGGCTCGATGTGGAGTCCGTTCTCGTCGCTCCGGACGACCGGGAGATCAGACTGGGTAGCCCGGCCACCAACGGCCGCCCGGGCGGGGCCGGCTACGGGGGGTTCTTCTGGCGAGCCGCCGCCGACGGCGAACCGGCGGTGTTCACCGCCGACGCGGCCGGGGAGGAGACGGTCAACGGCAGCGCGGCGCCGTGGCTCGCGCTGACCGGCGTCGGGTCGGGCGGCGGGGCGTACACCCTGGTCTTCGCGGGCCTCGGCCACGACGACCGGTGGTTCGTGCGGACCGGGATGTATCCGGGAGTCTGTGTGGCGTTCGCGTTCGACCGCCCGGCGGTGGTGCCGGCCGGTGGGAGCCGGCACGGCCGGTACCAGGTGTGGGTGGCCGACGGGACCCTCGACCGGGACGCCGTAGCGACCCTGGTAGCGACGGTGCCGTGACCACGCCGAGCCCGCCGCCCTCGTTGATCATGGAGTTATTGCCATGACACGCCGGGCCGAGTGGCAATAACTTCATGATCAACGGGACGAGGGGCTGCTGGTGCGGGCTGGTAGGGCGGCGGTGACTCGGATGGCCTTGACGATCGCCGGGATGGAGCCGATCAACAGCACCAGCCCCCAGATGATCGCGATGATCGCGAAGACCAGCGCCGCCACGTCGTCGACGATGCTGACCAGGATCACCGGCACCAGGTTGTGCAGGAACTCCAGCACGACCGTGCACAGCACTGTGGTGAGGATCAGCAGGACGAGGCCCTTGTTCTGCAGGAAGCGCGGCTGGGCCAGCACCAGCATCCCGGCCCACACCAGCTTGAGCAGCAGCACCAGCCCGAGCAGCACCGCCGCCTCGCCGACCGGGAAGAACCCCCACAGCGCCAGGTACGCCAGGGTGCCGAACGGAACGGCCAGGAACAGCGACACCATGATGGACAGCTCCACGAACGCGACGACCAGCGCGACCAGCCCGACGATGATCAGGATGATCGAGAAGATCAGACTGGCGACGCCCTGCACCCGGCCCTGCACGCGCTCGGGCAGCAGCAGGCCCAGGCAGAACAGCCCGGTGCTCCAGACCGCCACCGCGTCGATCAACGCCAGGTAGCCGGTGCCCCGGCCGGACGGTTCGCTGACACCGGACACGTCGTCGATCTCCACGTCCAGCGCGCCGGCGCTGTCCGCGAGGGCCGCACCGGCGTCGCCGCCGCCGAGCAGCAGCCCGGCGCCGAGTTCCACCCCGATCGCCAGGACGATGGCGAGCATGGCCAGCAGCAGGAACGGCTTGCGCAGATCACCCACGGCGGCACCTTCCTCTCAGTCCGGGTCGGGTCAGGACGTGGCCACGGCGACAGTGCAGCCGCCCAGGCCGGGGCAGACCAGGCCCACCTCGGTGGCCTGGTCGACGGCGATCTTCGCCACCGCGCCGGTGCCGTCCGCCGCCGGCTCGACCTCGTCGCGGATGGTGAGGTCGGCGTCGCCGGGTGCCGGGGCGACGACCGTGAACCGCGCCGCGCTGCGCAGCACCAGGGTGCGCAGCCCGCCGGGGTCCGCGACCCGCACCACGCAGCTGCCGGAGAACGCCAGCCGACCCGTCTCGTCGGCGCAGTCGGCGCTGACCGTCGCCGGGTCCACAGCGGACCGCTCGCCGCCCAGCGCACCCAACCGGTCGACGAACCCGTGCCGGGCCCCCGGATCACCCTGGTCGTCGCGGCCCGCGCCGACCGCGACCACGAACAGCGCCACCAGCAGGACGGCGAACAGCCCCAGCAACGCCTTCTGCCGACCACTCATCGCGCCACGGCCTGCGCCACGATCTCGGTGAACCGGATCGTGTCCACCCCGGCGAAGTAGGAGTTCGTGCCCTGTGTCTTGCCGACCACCAGCAGCGTGACCTGGTGGGGGCCCTTGGCGAGCCGGACCGTGCCGACATCCAGGAACTCCGTCTTCCGCACCGTTGGCGTGAAGCCGAGGAACGTGCCGCCGACCTGGTTGCCGTCGATGGCGAAGACGGTGTTGGCGTAGTCGAGGGCCGTGGTGCGTACCGCGGCGAAACGCCAGGTGCCGTCGGCCGGGATCTGCACCGTCACGGTGACCTGATCGCCGATCGCCAGCCCCGTGAAGAAGAGCTGCTTGTCCCCGGACCAGGTCACCCCACAGCAGTTGGGCTGCGCGCCCACGGCCGCCTTGCTGTTCTGCGGCGACTTGATCACCGCACCCTCCACCAGGCTCTCCGCCTCGACGGTGACCACCCGCGGCTCGCCGGGGGCCGGCTCGCCGTCGCGGGTCAGCAACACCACCCCCACGGCGACCACCACCAGCACCAACGCCGCGGCGGCGGCGATCCACAGCCACGGGGTACGCCGTGGCGGCGCGACGGCCCGCACCTCGTACGTGACCCGGCCGCTGGAGCGGGAGCTCTCCTCCGGCGCGGTGTTCGCCGAGTACGCGAACCCGGTCATGTCGTAGCGGCGGGGCGGGGTGCCGGCCGGCACGGCGAGCTTGACCAGGAACGACACCGAGCCCTGGCCGGGCACCACCCGTTGGGGTTCGGCGACGGTGAACCACGCCCGCTGGGAGCCGTCACCGGGTGCCACGTCGAACACCACGGTGTCCGGCGCGTTGCCCGGGTTGGAGACGGTGAAGGTCAGCTCGCCGCTGTTGCGCGGGTCGACTGTGAACTGCTCGGCGGCGGCGACGACCGCCCACTCGGTGGTCATGACGACTCCTCTTCCAGGACGATCTCGACAGTGGCCGAGGCGGGCTTCTCCGCCTCGACGATGCGGGTGATCACGGCGAGCTGACCGGCGGCGGCGACCGGTACCCGCACCACGACGTGGAAGGCCCGCTCGGCGGGCTCGTCGATGGCGAAGCCCGACATCCCGGTGGCCAGCTCCAGGGCGCGGCGCATTCCGTAGGGGGTGCCGCGCCAGCGGGCCAGCAGGGCCGCGTTGGCCACCAGGTCGCGCAGCCGACCCACCGGCAGCGGCAGCGGGGTGTCCGGCCGGGGCGAGGCCACCACATGGTCCATGGCCACCCAGCGGGTCAACCGCACGACCAGCCCGTCCGGCGCCCGGTACGGGTCGAACAGCGCGTCCACCTCGGCGAGGATCGCCTCGTCCGGGGCGTGCAGCCCCTCCATCACGTCGAGCAGCGCCCAGAGCACGCTGCCCGGCACGCAGGCCCGCTGGTAGGCGGCGGGCAGCAGCCGTTCAATCGCCGAGCGTCGCATCCTGGCGCACCACCTCGATGTCGTGCTCGCCGGAGCAGAGCAGCCAGGTATCGGGGACGGTCACCACGTCGGCGGTGGCCTGGTTGGCACTGGGCGTCCAGGTGACGGCGTCGGCGCTGCGGTGCACGCCGCGTTCGCCGCTGGCCAGGATCAACCGCTCTGCCGTGCCGGTGCCGCCGGCTGTCGCGCTGGCGGCCGTCGGGCCGCTCACCGCGATGGCGTCGACCGGCACGAACCGGGTCCGGTCCCGCAACGGCAACCCGCAGTTGACCGACACCGCCTGCCACTGCGGCTGGGCGGCAAGGGTGTCCAGCCGCAGCACCCCGCCGCTCTGCGTGGCCGCCACCGCCTGCTGGCCGGTGAACGCGAGGTCCCGGCAGGTTCCGCCGAGCCACCCGGCCTGCATCGACTGCCACTTCACGTCGGACTCGAACAGCCGGGTGCGGTGGCAGCCCTGGCCGGGCTTCTTCGGATCCGGTTCGCCCGCGCCGCTCCACAGCAGGGTCGCCGGGCCGTCGTACTGCACGGCGAGGACCCGGTTGTCCACGTTGGCCAGACCGACGTGGGTGAAGCTGCCGGGTCGGCCGCCGCTGGTCGACAGGTACACCCCGAAACTGGCCTGGGCGGCCACCGCCACCCCCGGCGCACCCCGCTCGGAGACGAACGTGCGGACCGCGTAGAAGCCCCGGTCGGCGTCGGACGGGTCGACCAGGATCTGCAACGGCACCGCCCCGGGCAGCAGCGACACCTCGTACAGGCCGGTGTCGGTGGCCACCAGCAGTGCGCCCGCGCCGTCGCGGTCCAGCCACGCCACGTCGGAGATCCGTGAGTCCAGGTCGGTGAGCAGCGACCACGTCTCGCCCAGGTCGCTGCTCAGATGCACCCGGGAGCCGCCCGAGGCGCGCAGCGTCACCACGGCCACCGAGCCGGGACGCGCGACGATGCCCGGCCGTACCGGCGCGGGAGCGGGTGCCACCCGCAGCACCGTCTCGTCGTCGAAGCGACCGGCCGGTTCCCAACCCGCGCCGCCGTTGCTGGAGCGGAACAGCACCGGGCCGCGCCCGGCGTACCAGGTGCGCGGCTGGTACTGGTCCACGGCGAGGGCGCGGACGTCGGCGTCGGGGGCCTCGTCGACAACGAACCGCACCGACTCGACGTAGCGCACCCCCGGCTCGGCGTGCTCCAGCAGCCGGTACACGTTGGACGCCCGCAGCGGCTCGCCGAACGGCCAGCCGGTCGGGTTGAGCGCGGTGGGCAGCGGGCTCAACGTCTGGTGCAGCCGATCGTGGATGCGACGACGGACCGCGTCCACATCCTCCTCGCGGCGGACCACCACCCGGGCCCGCACTGACACCGCCTTGAACCGCGCCCAGGTGGCCCGGGAGCGGATGCCGACCATCCGGCGTTCCTCCAGGTCCGCCTCGACCCGGTGGCGCGCCTCGGGCACCTCGTGCTCGCGCAGCACCGCAACCGGCAGCCGACCGCCCGGTCGGGCCGCCTCCGGCACGTACGGCACCAGCACCACCTCGACCTCGCCCGGCCGGGCGAAGCTGTACACCGCCGCGCGGGTGAACGCCCGCGCCCGCGCCACCGCGCCGGAGCTGGTCGCGAGGACCTCGAAGTCGCGGGCGGTGACCGCCCGCTGCTGGGCGAAGAACTCGTACGGACCGCGCAGCAGCACGGACTCCAGCGCCTCCATCTCCCGGCCGCCGGCCGCCGGGGTGGGGTTGTCCACGCGTACCCCGGGTAGTGGGTCGCGCAGGCTGGTCAGCGTGCCCGCCGCCACGTTGCCGGTGGGCCCACCACCGGCGCGGTACCAGAGCCGGATCTGCCGTCCGGCCGGCGGCACCGCCGCGACGGTCACCGGCGGCACGGTGCTCGCCGGCGCGGCCGCGTCCGCCGCGACCTCGCCGCGCGGC
>NZ_PYAK01000029.1 GCF_003264365.1 Micromonospora noduli | reverse complement strand
ACGGCGGCCCAACCAGCCTCAGCAACGCCGTCCTCCTCTGCGGCCACCACCACCGACACGTCCACCAGACTGACTGGCTCGTCCGGCTCGGCGACGACGGACACCCGGAGTTCATTCCACCCGCCTGGCTCGACCCCGAACAACTCCCCCGCCGCAACCACTACCACCGACGAACGTAAGAGCAGCCAGCCGGCGCCAACCAGCCCCTCAAACCGGGCAACCACAAACCACGCGTTCCGGGCGGCCGGATTTGCTCCCCGGGGCCGGGGCCGGGGCCGGGCTGGCGCTACGCTTCGCCCGCTCGACGGGGACGCAGCCGCTCCACCGCCTGCTCAACGACGCGGGGAGGCACTTCACCCGTTCAACGCAAGCGGGCTGCTCCCGGGCGCTTGACGGCGCGGGCTACACAGATGCGTCCGTTCGTACCACCGCCCGCTTCAGGGTGTCGCCAGCCGCCAGGCGCGGACCAGTGCTGGCACGTCGGGGTACCGGGCGGCCGGCGCCTGCCTCGTTGCTCGTTCCACGACCCCGTGCTGCTCGTTGGTGCCCCGCCAGGCCTTTGGTGAATTTGGCCGGCAATCCTGAGGATCGCGCCAGCCCTCCGGCGAATCGAGCAGGTGGTGCAGGGTACGGCCGAGGGCGTGCACGGTGGTCCGTTCGTCGATGACCGAGCCGCGGGCGAACTCCTCCGGCGCCATGTAGCGACGTGAACCTGGCAGCCGATCCGCCGCAAGTACGAACGGACCGGGCCGGTACTCGTCGAGGTCGATCAGCCGTATCCGGCTGGCCGCGAAGTCGTACAGGAAGCAGCCGTCGTAGAGGTCGACCGCGACCAGGCCGACAGCGCTGACGGCGAGGTGGGCGTCGAGGATCGCGTCGAGCGCCACCTCGATCTGCGGGACCGGCAGGTGTTGGAATCGGTTCAGCCCGCTGCGGTCCGCGCGATGCACAGTGGCGTGGTTCAGGACGCTGCCGTCGTACCAGGGGTAGACGAGCGTCGGACCCGCCGCGCCGTGGATCGTCCGGACGGGACGGACGATGGCCGGGTGGCGGACGGCGGCGTGCACCGCGACGGCCCGGTGGAGGGATGCTCGGCCCTCGACCGTGGTGGCCGTCTTGACGAGCCAGCGGCGGCCCGCCTCCTCGACCCCATAGGACAGGCATCCGGAGTCCTGGGCGTCGAAGACCACAAAGGCCGACTCGACAGACGGCACGGGCAACCGACCAAATGCCATGGATCCCCCAGGTCGGCGCTCTCAAATGACGCGCAAAGTACCCGTTGTGTTACGAGCTTGTTTCCAAGATGACAGCCAGGTTACGGGTGCTTCTCGATGATCGGTACCGATCCTAGGTTTCGGCCACCGTCATCAGTCGTGGCGGCCGGCACCGAACGTGGAGGCAACGACGTGCCACAACCGAACACACATCGGACCGGACGGGCCAGGTACGGGGTCAGCATGCTGGCCGCCGTGGCGCTGACCGCGGCCGGCCTGACCAGCCTGCCCGCCAGCGCCACCGCCGCGCCGGCCGGCAGTGGGCCAACCGCCCGCTACCTCGTCCAGCTCGCCGAGGAACCGCTGGCCACCTACACCGGCGGGGTTCCCGGGATCGCGGCGACCAAGCCGGCCGAAGGGGCCAAGCTGAACCGCACGTCCGGGAACGCCAACGCGTACCGGGATCACCTGCGCCAGCAGCGCAAGTCGGTGCTGGACCACGTCGGTGTGCCAGCCGAGCGCACCCGCGTGACCATGGAGACGGCCTTCAACGGCTTCGCCGCCGACCTGACCGGGCCGCAGGCCGCCCGGCTGCGCGCCACCAACGGTGTCCGAGCGGTGTACGAGAGCCAGAAGGTGCACGCCGCCACCTCACACACCCCCGACTACCTGGGCCTGACCGGCAAGGGCGGGGTGTGGAACAAGGAGTTCGGTGGAGACTCCCACGCCGGCGAGGGCGTGATCATCGGGGTCATCGACAGCGGCTACTGGCCGGAGAGCGCGAGCTTCGCGCCGCTGCCCAGCCCGCGCCCCGACCAGGCCGTCATCGACGCCAAGTGGAAGGGCACCTGTGACGTCGGCGTCGAAGCGCCGGTCACCTGCAACAACAAGGTGATCGGGGCGCGCTGGTACAACGACAGCGGCATCGCCGAGGCCTTCCCGGACGACTACTCCTCGCCGCGCGACCGCAACGGCCACGGCACCCACACCGCCAGCACCGCGGCCGGCATCCACGGCGTGCGGGCCACGTCGGGCACCCAGGACCTGGGCATGATCTCCGGCATGGCGCCGGCCGCGCGGTTGGCGATCTACAAGGCTCTGTACGACAACGGGGCGGGCGGCGCGACCGGCACCGACATCGACATCGTGCACGCCATCGACGACGCGGTCGCGGACGGCGTCGACGTGATCAACTACTCGATCGGTGACGACACCGAGCGGTTCGGGGCGGTCGACGCGACGTTCTTCAACGCGGCCGCCGCCGGGGTGTTCGTCGCCGCCGCCGCCGGCAACTCCGGCCCGTTCGCCAACACCGTCGACAACTCGACGCCCTGGCTGACCACGGTGGCCGCGAGCACGACCGACCGGCAGAACACCCGGAAGCTCACCCTCGGCGACGGCACCACCATCGCCGGTGTGGGCATGGGCGACACCGGTGTCGGGCCGGCCCGACTGGTCTTCGCGAAGGACAGCGCGATCAACCCGGACGGCGCCTACGGTGCCGGCCTCTGCGCCGACGACACGTTGGATCCGGCCAAGGTCAAGGGCGCGATCGTGCTCTGCCTGCGGGGCGAGATCCCGCGTACCGACAAGAGCATCGAGGTGGCACGGGCCGGCGGCGTCGGCATGGTGCTGTACAACGACGAGCTGAACTCCCTGAACGCCGACGTGCAGGCCGTGCCGACAGTGCACATCAACGAGGTCGACCTGGCCACGGTCACCGCGTACGTCGCCAAGGGCAACGCCACGGCGACCATCTCGCCGAGCAAGCTGGAGACGGTCGAGGCGCCCGCGGTCGCCGCCTTCTCCTCGGCGGGCCCGTCGAACCTGAATGCCGGTGAGCTGCTCAAGCCGGACATCAGCGCGCCCGGTCAGGACATCGTCGCCGCGTTCTCCCCGTCCATCGGCGGCAACGACTTCGCACTGGAGTCGGGCACCTCGATGGCGGCACCGCACATCGCCGGCATCGCCGCCCTGCTGCTGGCCAAGCACCCCGGCTGGTCGCCGGCGGCGGTCCGCTCGGCGCTGATGACCAGCGCGGTGGACAAGACCGACAAGGGCAACCCGATCAAGATCGGCACGTACGACGCGACTCCGCTGAACTACGGCGCCGGCCAGGTCGAGCCGGGCAGCGCCTTCGACCCGGGCCTGGTCTACGACTCCAACCAGCAGGACTGGATCCAGTACCTGTGCGGGGTTTCCGCCGACCGTGGCGGCGACTACGGGCTCGGCGACCTGGACGGCTGCGACACCATCGGCGCGATCGACACGGCACAGCTCAACTACCCGTCCATTTCGCTGGGCCGGATGGTGGGCAAGCAGAGCGTGACCCGTACGGTCACCAACGTCAGCGACAAGACCAGCACCTACTCCTCGTCTGTGCAGGCCCCGCCGGGCTACCAGGTCACTGTCACCCCGAAGAAGCTGCAGATCCGTCCGGGCAAGAGCGCCCGCTTCACAGTTGAGGTCACCAACACCGGTGGCGCGTTCGACACCTGGGCCGACGGCTCGCTGACCTGGCGCGACCAGTTCAAGCACGCGGTACGCAGCCCGCTGGTCGTGCGCAACTCCGGGTTGGTCGCCCCCGACGCCATCACCGGCAAGGGCACCTTCGGCAGCGTCCGGATCGCCGCCGAGGTCGGCTACCAGGGTCAGCTGATCTCCCAGCTCTCCGGCCTCACCTCGGGCACCAGCAACGTGGTCACCCTCAAGGGCGACGGGCCGAGCTGGGACTGGAGCACGTCGAACAACCTGCCGGTGCCGCTGCCGGCGTCGATCAGCAGGACCACACTGCACGTGCCGGCCGGGACCCGCAGCCCGCTCGTCCAGGTGACGTCGGAGCGGCCCACCTGCTCCCACATCGACTGGGACGACGAGGAGGGGGTGATGGAGTGCACCGAGTTCAGCCTCAACGTCTATGACAAGTACGGGAAGTTCGTCACCGCCACGGCCAGCGGCCGGGACGGCGCCAAGGTGACCCTGCCGGAGGGTGCCGGGGACTACATCGTGGTCGTCGAGCAGGAGTTCACCGAGAACATCACTGACGGCGCGAACGCGTACACCGTGACCAGCTACCTGCCGGGCGCGCCGGGTACCTCCACCGGCCGGTTCACCATCGACCCGAAGCAGCGCAGCGTGCGGCCGGGCGCGACGGCGAACCTGACAGTGCGCTGGTTCGGTCTCGCGCCGGGTCAGCGCTACCTCGGGGTGCTGGAGTTCCGCAACGGTGACGGCTCGCTGAAGACCGTGCCGGTCACCGTCCAGTCCTGACCGTGCCAACGGGCCGGCAGGCCGGTATGTGACCCAGGTCACCGCCGGTCCGCCGGCCCACCGTCGCGCCGAGCAGAGGTGATCTGCTCGGCTCACGGTGATCGACGGCGGCGAGGACAAGACACGGGGCGGTGGGAGCCCAACTCCCGTCCGCCCCGAACGTCTGCGCGGCCCCGTCGAGTTCGTCGGCCGGGCGGCGGAGCTGGCCCAGTTACGCCGGCTCGTCGCAACCCCGCCCTGCCTGATCCTGCTGGAGGGTGAGCCCGGGATCGGCAAGAGCCGACTCGTCGCCGAACTGCTCGCCGAACTCCCCGGGCGGCACCTCATCGGCGAGTGCGACGACGTGCCCGAGCCCTTCCCACTCGGCGTGCTGCTGGACGCGATCCGGGGCGGCGCCGACCGACTCGGTCCGCTCAACCCGGTGGCCGGCGCCCTCGCGCCACTGCTGCCCGAACTGGCTGACGTACTGCCGGACGCGCCGCCCCCGTTGACCGACCCGGCGGCCGAGCGACATCGCCTGCTCCGCGCCGTCGCGGCGGTGCTCGCCGCGCTGAGCCCGGCCACGCTGCTGCTGGAGGATCTGCACTGGGCGGACCCGGCGACCTGCGAACTCCTCGCCTACCTGAGCACCCACCCGGTGGAGGGGCTGGCCGTCGTGCTGACCGCGCGTACGGCGACGCCGGGGAGCAGTACGCCGATCCACGACGCCCTGGCGCGGACTCCCCCGTGGAGCGTCACGCGCGTTGCGCTCAGCCCGCTGGACGCCGACGACGTACGCCGGCTGGCGGCCCGCACCCTGCGCCTCGATGATCCGCCGCAGCAACTGACCGCCACCCTGCTCGACCGCACCGCCGGCATCCCGTTCGTGGTCGAGGAGGTGCTGCGGACGCTCGCCGAGCGGGGCGGCGACCCGTTGGCCGACGACAGCGTCCCGTTCGTCCTGCGTGACGTGTTGCTCTGGCGGCTTCGCCCGCTCGACGAGGCCACCCGGGAGGTGCTCGGCGCGGCGGCCGTACTGGGGATGACACCCGATCAGCGCATCCTCGCCCCGGTGCTCAGCCTGGACCGGGTGGCGATCGGCGCGGCGTTGACCGCCGCACACCGGGCGGGCCTGCTGCACGACGCCGGGGACGGCCTGCGGTTCCGCCACGACCTGGCCCGCCAGGTGGTGTACGACCTGGTGCCCCGGGAGAGCCGGGAGTGGCTGCACCTGCGGGTGGCGCGGGTGTTGGAGCAGGAGCTGCCGAGGCCGGTGGCCCAACTGGCGCACCACTACCGTCGGGCCGGCAGCGGGGCCGACTTCGTCCGCAACGCCGAGGCGGCCGCCGACCTGGCCACCGAGCGCGGCGACGACGCGACCGCCGCCAGCTTCCTGCTCCAGACGATGGACGTCGCCGAGCTGCCCCGGCCGGTACGGGTTCGGCTCGCCGCCAAGCTGGGCCGGTCGGCCATCGACGGACTCAGCCAGGCCGAGGCGATCCCGGTGCTGGAACGGCTGCTCGCCGACCGACGATTGCCGCCGGGCGCCCGAGGTGAGCTGGGTCTGGTGCTCGGGCGGATGCTGCGCCAGCAGGGCGAGGCGCTGCGTGGGTACACCGAGATCGAGCGTGCCGTGCCGTACCTGCGTGCGCCGCGCCGCAAGGCCCCGGCGCTCGCGGTGCTGGCGGCCCCCGACACCGTCGTCGGCCGGCACGTCGACGACCACCTGGCCCGCTGCGCGGAGGCGGAGACCGCCGCCGCGGCCAGCGGGGATCCGGCGGCGCACCTCGCGGTCCGCATCGCCCGAGCCTCCCTGCTGCTGGAGCTGGGCGACCCGGCGGCGTGGGCGATCATCTCCGAGCTGCGCGCTTCCGCCGAACTGGCCGACCGGCCCCGCGAACACGCGCGGGCCTGCCTGAACTGGGCGCAGGGCGCGCTGCACGCCGGTCACCCGGAGCAGGCCGAAGCGTTGCTGGCGGCCGGTCGGGCGCTGGTCGACGAGACCGGGTACGAGCGGCTGACGTCCCTGGTGGAGGCGACCGAACTGTCGCTGGACCGGGCCGCCGGCCGACTGGACGGGCTCGCCGAGCGGCTCCGCCGGCTGGTCGCCAGCAGCGAGCGGATGCCGGTGACCCTGCTGGACGCGCGGGCCGAACTGGCGACCGTGCTGGCGCTCACGGCCACCGCCGAACGAGCTGGCAGGGAATACGACAGCCCCGTCAGCCGCACCGAGGGATGCGCCGGGCTTGGCGGCGGCAACAGAGGCCGCAACGAGGTGGAGTCGGCCAAGCGGGCGCTGCGCGAGGTGGTCGCCGACGCCCGGCGGGTGGGCGCGATCTGGCCGCTGGTGCAGGCACTCTCGGCGCTGGCCCGACTGACGGTGGCCGGGCGACCGGACGAGGCGGTCCGACACGCGGCGGAGGCGCTGTCTGTGGTACGCGGAAAGGGCATCCTGGCGTGGGCCGCCGACGCGGTGCTGGTGCTGGCCGAGGCCGCAGCCGCGCAAGGTGAACCGGCGCGGGCCGCGGCGGCCGTCGCCGAACTGGAAGCCGGGATCGCCGGCCGTGACACGCCCCTCGCCCGGGCCGCCCTGCGCCAATGCCGCGACCTCGTCCCGGCCTGAACCGGCCAGACGGATGGTGCGGGTGGGGGACCGCCCGGTCCGTCTCCAGAGGTCTGCGGCATTACCGGCTCGGTCGCCGCGCCGGGTGCCGCGCAACAGCGGCCCGCCCGGTGTCAGCGGACGATCCGCACCACCTGTTCGGCCTGGGCGAATTCGCAGTTCGCCCCCGGACAGGCGGAGATCGACGCCAGCAGCAGCGCCTCGCCGGTGCGGAACGGAACGCCGGCGACATCGGCCGGGAAGAACGCCGACAACGGCTGTGCCTGACCGGTACAGGTCCAGGCAGGGTACTGCGGTTCGGACGCGTAGGCGATGCGGTTGCCGACCGCCTGGGTGATTCTGGCACGCACCTCGCCGGAGGCGCCCTCGTCACAGGTCACCACGTAGTCCAGGCGCACACCGGCGCCCTTGGCCACCAGGGTCACCGAGCTGATCTGGAGGGTGGGGGTGGCGGCGGCCGCCGGAGCGGCGCCAACGAGCACGAGCATCGGCAACACGAGGGCCAGGGTCATCGCGGTCAAGCGGCGGGTGCGTGGCATCGGACGGGCTCCGTCTCCGGGTGGCCCACCCGCCCGGAATGGACGGAGGACGACCGAGTCACATCATCGACCCCCGTCACTGACTCAGTCAACGCCCGGACGCGCTGACCTCGACCTTTCGGTCGCGGGCCCACCAGCCCTCCCGGCGCCGGGGCAGGGAAACCGAGGTGACGGGCCGCCGCCGCAACCTGGCCGGCGGCCCGCCACAGTGGATCAGAGGGTGACCTGGTGCACCCGGTCGTCGACGCCGCGTACCGCCAGCCAGGCGCTGCCGTTGGCACCGGCGGCGGCCCCGGGCGCACCCCGGAACGCGTCGGTGGCGAACTCACCGCGCCGGAACCAGCCGCCCCAGGCGCCGTCGGCCAGGTTGCGCTGCCAGAGCCGGTTGTCGGCGGCCAGCGCGAACAGGTAGACCCGGCCGGAGGTGGCGAGCAGGGTCGGGCTGCCGCTGGTGGTGCCGCCCAGGTTGGTCCAGGCCGACCAGGTGGTGCCGGCCCGGCTGCTCCACCAGACCTCGTCGGTGCGGCTGCGGACCGCCACGTGCAGCACGCCGGCGTCGTCGACGACAGCGCTCGGCCGACCGTAGAACGGCCGGCTCTCGGGAGCCCCGACGCCGGTCCAGCCGGCGTTCGGCGTACGCGACCAGAGCTTGCCGTCGGCACCGCGGGCGACGAGGGTCCACTGCGTCGGGTTGGTCCAGGCCACAGTGGGCGCGTCGGTCAGCGTGCCACCGAGGCTGCGCCACGGCAGCCAGTTGCCGGCGACGTAACTGCGCTGCCAGGCCGCGTTGTCGGTGCCGCGGACGAAGACGTCGAGCCGCCCGTCGGCGGAGCCGTACGCCGCCGGCTGACCGAGGATCCGGCCGCCGACCGGGCCGCCGAGGGAGGCCCACCGGCTTCCCCAGGTCGTACCGGTGCGGGTGTTGACGGCCAGCGCACCGGAAGCGTCGCGGACGAAGGCGGTGGCGTGCGTGTCGTCCACCCGGACCAGCGCCGGGCTTGCGCTGGAGGTGCCACCGAGGTCGGCGCCGGCGACCTGGTCGGTGCCGGTCAGGCCGAGCATGGCCACCCCGTGCGCCGGCACCTCGACGGTGTACGAGCCGGTGAACGGCTGTACGCCCGGGGTGCCCGGTTGGGCGTCCACGTTGGAACGGGACCACAGGTCACGGACCCGAACCGACCCGCCGAGAGCGACGTCGGCGAAGTTCACGGTGATCTGCTGGGCGGTGTCGTGCCGGTTGAGCAGCGCGACCGCCCGCTTTCCGGAGCCGGCGAGCACCTTGCTCCACACCTGTGCGTCGGTACCGGTGTCGGCGACCTTGACGCCCTGCCGGACCAGTGGGTCCTGGTCCACCGCAATGATCTCCGGGTTCGTCAGCGCCGAGATCATCTCCTTCGGCAGGCCACGCGGGTCGGAGCCGATCACCAGCGGCGCGGCCATGATGGCCCACATGCCGAGCTGCGTCTTGGACTCGTCCAGGCTCAACTCGTACCCGCCGTCGGGCAGTGGACGCATCGGCAGCAGGTAGTCCGGGTCGTTGTAGTGCCCCGGCCCGGTGGCCGCCGGGTGGTACGCGTTGACGTCCATGTTGCGCAGCACCCACGGGTACGCCCACTGCGGGGACGGGTCGGTGAGCCCCACGTCGGTGTAGGTCCGCCAGGAGTCGGCGACGGTGGGCGCGTACGTGTAGCTCCAGGTGGAGAGCTGCTCCGGGGTGTACGGGCCGCCACCCCAGTCCGAGCTGACCGGGTTGCAGATGTTGAGCAGCATCGGCCGCGGCGAATGGCGTACCGCCTCGGCGAGCTCACGGAAGGTGGCCTCCGGGTCGAGGCCGGCGGCGCGGCCGCAGAGCCAGTCGGCCTTCAGCGCGTCGAAGCCCCAGCCGGCGAACTGGGCGATGTCCGCCCGGTAGTGGCCGTTGCTGCCGAGCCCACACTGCCCCGGCAGGTACGGGCCGGCGTCGGTGTAGATGCCGGCCTTCATCCCCTTGCTGTGGATGTACGCGGCCAGCGCGGCCATTCCACCGGGGAAGCGGGCCGGGTCGGCGACGAGCTGACCGGCCTCGTTACGCGGGGTGGGCGCCGCCCAGTTGCCGTCGATCCAGACGTAGGTGTAGCCGGCATCCCGCAGGCCACTGTTGACCATGTAGTCGGTGACCGACCGTACTTCCGCCTCGGTGGGATCGCCACCGAGACCGAAGTAGGTGTTCCAGCCCTGGTAGGGCGTCGGGGCGAGCCCGCTGTTGAAGAAGGCCGGCGCGCCCTGGTCCTCGGCGCCGGTGACCGCCGGGGCGTGACCGGGGCGGCCGGGCCCGTGGCCGGCCTGTGGTGGGTCGGCGTGGGGTGGGCCGGCCATCGCCGGCATCGGGATGGCCAGGCCCAGGCCGAGCACGGCCAGGGCAGCGGTCAGCTGTCGGTTCAGGCGCATGGAGGTACTCCTGTCCCTCGGGGGTGGGGGTGGTGGTGCTCCGATCTCAGTCGCGGGTCAGCACGATGAGGTCGGCGTCGTGGGTCGCGCTCCACTGCACGGGCAGGCCGACGGTGGCGAGGTGGCTGCCGGAGTAGTGCCGATCGCCGTGCGAGTAACGGGCCGCCGGGTCGAGGCCGCGCAGAGGCAACCGGACCGGGCGGGACGGAAGCAGCCCGGCGCCGTCGAGCCGGCCGGTGTGCCAGGCCAGGACGACCACCTGGTTCTCGTCCGGCGCGGTGTACTGCACCGCACAGCGGGCCTGGTCGGGGCCACCGATCAGGTGCACGTCACCACGCGTGACGACGTCCCGGATCTCCTTGTAGCGGGCGATCCAGCCGGCCGCCTCGGCCCGCTCGGCGGGGGTCCACGCCCGGATGTCCGCGCCGATGCCGAGCACACCGGCCATCGCCAGGACGAACCGGAACGCCAGCGATCGGGGGCGACTGTCGAACAGGCCGGGCGCGTCGGTGACCCAGGAGCTGAGCAGGTGCGGGGCGTTGGCGTGCAGGAAGCCGTACTGGATGGCCAGCCGGTCCAGCGGGCCCGTGTTGTCGCTGGGCCAGAAGACGTCGGCCCGGGCGGCCATCGCCAGGTCGGTCCGCGCGCCCCCGCCGGCGCACGCCTCGATCAGCACACCGGGATGGTCCCGGCGCAACCACTCGTAGATCCGGTGCAGGTTCGCGACGTGCGCGCCGTCCAGGTCGAGCGGGCCCACCCCGCCGGACCGACCCGGCTCGGTACGCGGCCGGTTGAAGTCCCACTTCAGGTAGTCGATGTCGTACCGGCGCAGCAGGCCGTCGACCGTGGAGTGGACGAACTCGGCGACCTCCGGCTGGCCCAGGTCGAGCAGGTACTGGTTGCGGACCGGGGTGAGCGGTCGGCCGTCGACGGAGTAGACCCAGTCCGGGTGCTCGGCGTACAGGGAGGACTTCGGGTTGACGCACTCCGGCTCGACCCAGAGCCCGAAGTTCAGCCCGAGGGAGCGGACGTCGGCGATGAAGGTGTCGAACCCGGTCGGGAACTTCGCCGGGTCGGGCGTCCAGTCGCCCAGCCCGGCGGTGTCGTCGTCGCGGCCCACGAACCAGCCGTCGTCCACGACGAACGTCTCCACGCCCAGCTCGGCGGCGATCCGGGCGAGCGCGAGCTGACTCTGCGCCTCGACGGCGAAGTAGGTCGCCTCCCAGGAGTTGTAGAGCACCGGGCGAGGGCTGAGCCGCTCGGCGGCCAGCAACCGCTGGTGGGTGTGCCAGACCCGGGCCAGCCCGTCCAGGCCGTCCGGGCTGTACGCGCCGGTGGCCACCGGCAGTGTCAACCGCTCGCCCGCGGCCAACTCCAGCGGGCCGTCGACCAGTTGACGGCCGACCCGGACCCGGGTCAGGCCGCCGGTGTCCCGCTCGGCGCTGATCTCCCACGAGCCGGTCCAGGCCAGCGCCATCCCCCACGCCGGACCGGCCGGCTCGGCGGTGTCGCGCACGGCCAGCCACGGCACGTGCAGATGCCCGGGTACGCCTTGGGAACTGCCGATGCTGAACGTGCCGTGGCCCAGCTCGACGTGGGAGAGCTGGAACTCCTGCTCCCACTGACCCCACTGGTGGCTGAGCAGCGCGCCGTGCGGCGTCGGTACGCAGAACCCGCCCGATCCGGCCCGGACGACCCGCAGCGCGTCGGCGCCGTCGTTGGCCAGTTCGACCCAGCGCTGCACCACATCGGTGCCGGCGGGCACCCGGTAGTGCACTGTGGCGCGCAGCCCGGTGACCGGGTCGGCGAAGTCCACGGCCAGCTCCCGCTGGTCGGCGTCAATGCGCGCGTCGGTGTGCACGAAGCCCACCCGGCGCTGCCCGTTCGAGGTCTCGATCACCAGGTCGGCGCCGGTGAACGGGCGGTCGGCGTCGGTGGCGTACTCGATGGGGGCCGCGTCGCCGGCGGTGAGGAACGGGACCGGGCCGTCGTAGGCGACCGGCGAGGGCCCGTCGGAGACGCCGTGCGGCCCCCACGCGACAAGTTCCAGCCAGCGACAGTGCGCGGGCACCGTCACTGTGTACTCGGTGTGCGTGCCCCGCAGCGTCCAGCGCTGCCCGGCCTCGGCGGTCACTTGACCGCTCCGAGCGCCAGGCCGGAGACGAAGTGCCGCTGGAAGCGAAGGAACACCGCGACGGTGGGCACGGCCGCGATGACCGTACCGGCGGCGATGACGTTCCAGGACGAGACGAACTGGCCCTGGAGGGCGAGCAGCGCCGGGGTGACCGGCATGTTGTCATCGGTACGCAGCACGGTGATCGCCCAGAGCAGGTCGTTGAAGATCCAGGTGAAGGAGAGCGCCCCGAGAGCGGCCAGCGCGGGTCGGGTCAGCGGCAGCATCACCCGGGTGAAGATCTGCGCCGTGCCGGCACCGTCGATGGTGGCGGCCTCCTGGATCTCGCCCGGCAGGTCCCGCATGAAGCCGTGCAGGACGAACGTGTAGAAGCCGAGCCCGAAGCCGACCTGCACCGCGATCAACGCCCAGAGCGTGTCGTACAGGCCGGTCAGCTCGCTGAACTTGGCCACCGGGATGAGCAGGATCTGCGGTGGGAGCAGGTTGCCGGCGAGCATCAGCAGCAGGATCGTGCGCCGTCCGGGGATCCGGAAGCGACTCAGCGCGAACGCGGCCATCGCGGCCAACCCCAGGCTCAGCGCCACCGACGGGACGGTGACCAGCATGCTGTTGATCAGCGCCCGCAGCTCGCCGCCGTCGGTCCACGCCTGCCGGTAGGTGTCCAGCGTGAACGACCGGGGCAGGCTGCCCACGCCGTGCGCGGCGATGTCGTCGAACGACCGGGTGGACATCACCACCACCCAGAGCACCGGGCCCAGCCAGAGCAGCGAGAGCAGGATCATGCCGGTGTGGAAGGCCCCGGTACGGAGCTTGTTCATGACGCTTCCTCCCGGAACGCGCGGACCAGGTAGCCGAGGATGACGGCCAGCGCGAGCACGAAGATCACGACAGCGATCGCCGAGGCGTAGCCCAGCCGCAGGCTCTGGAAGGCGGTCGAGTACATGTAGGTGCTGAGCAGCTCGGACGAGTGGTACGGCCCGCCCTTGGTCAGCGACCAGACAATGTCGAACGAGCGCAGCGAGTCGATCACGATGACCGACAGCACCACTGCGTTGACCCCCTTGAGCTGGGGAATCGTGACGTGCCGTAGCCGCTGCCAGGCGTTGGCGCCGTCCATCCGGGCCGCCTCGTGCAGCGCCGGATCAATCGCCTTCAAACCGGCCAGGAACAGCACCATCACGTACCCGATCTGCCGCCACAGCGCGGGCAGGATCACCGCGTACAGGGCGGTCTGCGGGTCGGCGAGCCAGGGCCGGATCAGCTGTTCCAGGCCGACCGCCCGCAGCAGCGTGTCGGCGATGCCGTCGGGCTGGTAGAAGACCCGCCAGACCAGCGCGGTCACCACCAGCGAGAACACCACAGGGGTGAACAACGCGGCCCGGTAGAAGCCGACCCAGCGCCGCTCCTTCTGCAGGACGAGCGCCATGCCGAAGCCACCCAGCACGGAGAGGCCGCCGAAGAGCACCAGCCAGATCACCGTGTTGACCAGCGCACCCCGGAAGGTGGCGTCGCCGGCCAACTCGACGTAGTTGTCGGCGCCGACGAAGGTCGGCGGTGTCATCCCGTCCCAGCGGGTGAGAGAGAACCAGAAGCCCTGGATCGCCGGCCAGAAGACCCAGACGCTCTCGACCGCGAACGGCACGAGGACGAACGCCACCAGCAGCGGCGACAGTCGAGCCGACCGTCGCCGCCGCCGGGTGGGGGTGACCGAAGTCGTGGAGATCGTTGCTGTCACGTCAGCCCTTGAAGACCTTCTCGGCGCCGGCCTGCCACTCCCGCAGGATCGCGTCGATCTGGTCCGGCTTGTCGATGAACTTGGTCAGCGCGGTGTCCGCGGTCGGCTGGAGCGCGTCGCTGGAGTCGCGGTTGAAGAACTGGGTCAGCTCCTTGGCCTCGTTCAACATCGCCTTGCCCTTGACGACCAGCGGCGAGTCCGACGCCTTGGCCCTGGGGTTGGCCGGCAGCACGATGCCGGAGCTGGCCTTGACGTACGCCTCCTGGGCCTCGACCCCGGCCAGGTAGCTGAGCAGGGCCTTGGTGCCGGTCGGGTTGGCGGTCTTCGCGCTCGCGAAGAAGCCGTCGGTGGGCGCCTCCTCGGCCAGCGGCACCGCCGGGTCGATGATCGGGAACCGGAAGAAGTCCAGGTCGCCGAGCGCGTCCTTGGGTGCGGCGTCGGCGAAGAAGGTGCCGATCAGGAACATGCCGGTCTTGCCGGCCAGCAACGCGGTGGTCGCCTCCTGGAACGGGTACGCCTTGCCCTTCGGGTCGAAGTAGGGCAGTGCCTCGCGCCAGCGGGTGAAGACCGCCTTGACCTTCGGGTCGTCGAAGCGCTGCTTGCCGGCGAGCAGCTCGCGGTGGAACGGCGCGCCGTTGATCCGGATGTTCAGGTAGTCGAACCAGGCCGAGGCCACCCACGGGGTGTCACCGAGGCCGATGCCGATCGGCGGGATGCCCTTGCTCTTCAGCGTCTCGCAGAGCGCCAGGAACTCGGTCCAGGTCTTCGGCTCCTGCACGCCCCACTTGGCGAAGTTGGACTTGCGGTAGAAGAAGCCCCACCAGTAGTTGTTCATCGGCACGAAGATCTGCTTGCCGCTGGCGTCGGTGGAGAGGGTGCGCAGCGACTGGGGGTAGTCGTCCAGTGACTTCCACACCTCGGAGACGTCCAGCAGCAGGTTCTTGCTGGCGTAGTCGTTGGCGACCGAGCCCGCGTACCAGGTGTAGAGGTCCGGCGGGTTGGCCGAGGTCAGGTAGGTCGGCAGCTGGGTCCGGAAGGTCTCCGAGGCGATCGTGTTGAGGCTCGCCGTGCCCTTGCCCTGCGCGTTGAAGGTCTCGATCAGCTTCTCCATCGCCGCCTTGGCCTGCGGCGAGGAGAGGTTGGACTGGATGGTGACCGCGCCCGAGCCGTTGCTCGTGGTCGGCCCGCTGGCGGAGCTGGCGCACGCGCTGAGGAACGAGCTGGCGCCGAGCGCGCCCAGGCCGGCGAGCCCAAGGTGGCCAAGGAATCGCCGGCGACCGGGGTCGAAGTCGCTCACGGAGGTATCCCTTCCTTTACGACACTCAGCGTCACCACGCGATGTGTCGTCCATGTGAATGCTGTGACGAGAAGGTTGCATCGGCCGTCGCCGACTGTCAAGATATCTTCGTAATTAATGATTAGACGAGACCAAGGCGAGAGTCAGGTGGATCAGCTTATGCGTCGGCTTGAGGGCAAGAACGCGCTGGTCACCGGCGCAATGGGTGGGATCGGCACGGCCATCGCCCGGCGACTCGCCGCCGAGGGGGCAGCGGTCGCGCTGCTCGACGTGGCCGACCCGGCCCCACTTGCCGCGGAACTGACCGCACGAGGCGACCGCGCACTGTCCGTAGTGGGTGATGTCAGCGACGAGGCCGACTGGACGGCCGCCGTGAGCGCCGTACGGGACCGCCTCGGCCCGGTCGACATCCTGGTCAGCACCGCGTACGCCGTGCGGGTCGCCCCGGCGCACGAGATCAGCCGAGAGTCCTGGGACCACCAGCTCGGCGTCAGCCTCACCGGCTCGTTCCTCGGCGTCCGCGCCTGCCTGGACGACCTGCGGGCACGCTCGGGCGCGGTGGTGCTGATCTCCTCGGTGCACGCGCTGGTCGGGTTGCCCGGCCGGCCCGCGTACGCCGCGGCCAAGGGCGGCCTGGTCGCGCTCGGCCGCCAACTCGCCGTCGAGTACGGCCCGCAGGTGCGGGTCAACACCGTGCTGCCCGGGCCGATCCTCACCGCCGCCTGGGCCGACGTGTCCGAAGAGGACCGCCAGCGCAGCATCGCGGAGACCGTCGCGAAGCGCTTCGGCACACCGGACGAGGTGGCCGCCACTGTCGCCTTCCTCGCCTCGCCGGACGCCGCCTACGTCACCGGCGCGAGCCTCGTGGTGGACGGTGGCTGGACAGCGGTGAAAGCCTCGGCCTGAGAGATCGATACCGACCAGCGAAAAGGCCAGGAGCATTGGCACAGTACGCACGCCGCGGCGTCCACGGGCAGACCGTCGAAGCGATCGCCCGTCGCATCCTCACCGGCGAGATCGCTGTCGGCGCGACCCTGAACATCGTCGCGTTGCAGGAGGAGTTCGGCGTCAGCCTGACGGCGCTCCGCGAGGCGCTGAAGGTCCTCTCCGCGAAGGGCATCGTCGACGCCCGGCAGAAGCGCGGCACCTTCGTGCGGCCCCGCGCGGACTGGAACCTGCTCGACGGTGACGTGATCCGCTGGCAGTTCGCCGAGGGCCCCGACGAGCGCCTGCTCGAAAAGCTGCACGAGGTACGCGCCATCATCGAGCCCGCCGCCGCACGGCTGGCCGCCACCCGTGCGACCGAAGACGACCTGGCCGCCCTCGATCAGGCACTCGCCGAGATGACGGACGCCATCGGTGATCCCGCCGCCGCCATCGCCGCCGACCTCGCCTTCCACCGCGCGCTGCTCGCCGCCACCCACAACGAGCTGCTGGAGCGGATGGAGGTGGTGATGGAGACCGGGCTCGCCGAACGGGACCGGCTGGTGCACGGCGGTGACGCGCACGACGACCCGGTGCCCAGCCACCGTGCGGTCGTCGACGGGCTGCGCGAACGGGACGAGACGGCGGCCGAGACCGCCATGCGTGAGTTGCTGGACAAGGCCGTCCGCGACGTCGAGAAGGCACGGGGACGAAGGGGCAGTCAGTGAAGATCGAGCGGATCGAGACCTTCCTGGTCGCGCCACGGTGGTTGTTCTGCCGGGTGGAGACCGACGACGGGCTGGTCGGGTGGGGTGAGCCGGTGGTCGAGGGCCGCGCCGAGGTGGTGCGCAGCGCGGTCGAGGTGCTCTCCGAATATCTGATCGGTGCGGACCCCCTGCGCATCGAGCAGCACTGGCAGGTGCTCACCAAGGGCGGCTTCTACCGGGGCGGCCCGATCCTCTCCAGCGCGGTCGCCGGCCTCGACCAGGCGCTCTGGGACATCGCCGGGCAGGCGTACGGCGCGCCGGTGCACGCGCTGCTAGGCGGGCACGTACGCGACCGGGTACGGATCTACTCGTGGATCGGCGGGGACGAACCCGGCGAGGTGGCCGAAGCCGCCGCCGCGCAGGTCGCCGCCGGCCTGACCGGGGTCAAGATGAACGCCTGCGGGCGGCTCTCGCCGATTCCCACAACGGCCGAAGTGGACGCGGTCATCGGCCGGGTGGCCGCCGCCCGCGAGGTGCTCGGCCCCGACCGGGACATCGCTGTGGACTTCCACGGTCGCGCCGGAATGGCCGCCGTACGCCGGATCCTGCCCGAACTGGCCGCCCTGCGCCCGTTCTTCGTGGAGGAGCCGGTCCTGCCCGATCAGGCTCACCACCTGCGCGACATCGTCGCCAGTACGCCGATCCCGGTGGCCACCGGCGAACGGCTCTACGGTCGGTCCGAGTTCCTCGGCCCGTTGCAGGCCGGGGTCGCCGTGGTTCAACCGGACCTGTCGCACGCCGGTGGGATCTCCGAGGTCCGCCGGATCGCCGCGCTGGCCGAGACGTACGGCGCGCTGCTCGCCCCGCACTGCCCGCTCGGCCCGATCTCCCTGGCGGCCAGCCTCCAGGTGGCCTTCGCGACGCCGAACTTCCTGATCCAGGAGCAGAGCATCGGCATCCACTACAACGCCGGCTCGGAGTTGCTGGACTACCTGGTCGACCCGGAGCCGTTCCGGTTCGTGGACGGGCACATTGCCCGCCTCGACCGGCCCGGTCTGGGCATCACTGTCGACGAGGTGGCGGTCCGCAAGGCCGCCCAGACCCCACACGCCTGGCGCAACCCGGTCTGGCAGCACGCCGACGGGTCCTTCGCCGAGTGGTGACCGGTGCGCGGCCGGTGGCCCTGCGGGTGGCGTACGACGCGGCGCACGGCGGTCGGTGGACGAGTCTGCGCGGTGGCGGCCGGGAGTGGCTGTGGCGTGGCCCGGAACCCGGCCGGCACGAGGTACGCCCCGACGACGCGTTCGTCGACGCCGGTGGCCTGGAGGAGTGCCTGCCCACCGTGCGCGGCGAGCCCGACCACGGCGAGGTGTGGTCGCGGCCGTGGCACAGCGCCGGCCCGGGCACGCTGGTGATCGAGCGGCCGACGTTCACCCTGAGCCGCCGGATCACCGACGAAGGCGGCGTGGTGGTGGCCGACTACCGGTTGGCCGCCGACCCCGGGTACCGGTTCGTCTGGGCCGCGCACGCCCTGCTCGACCTCTCCCCCGCCGCCCGCCTCGACGCGCCCGCCGGCACCCCGACCCGGCTGCACCCGGAAGCCGCCGCGCTCCTGCCACCGGGCAGCTGGCCCACCGGCGACCCGTGGTTGACCGGGCCGTGGCCGGCCCCGGCCGGGCTGACAGTGGACATGTTCGGGCCGGACGACGGGACCGCGCTCGGCGCGGTGCTGCTCGACTGCGCCCGGGTCCAGGTGATCGACGGAGCCGACCGGCTGACTCTGGAGCTGGAGTGCGCCGACCAGCCCCGCAGCACCGCGCTCTGGCGCAACCTGGGCGGCTGGCCGGCGAACGGCCCCTACCGCAGCGTCGGCATCGAACCGATGCTCGGCGCGGCCTTCGACCTGGCCGACGCCGGCCCCTCCGACGCGGCGGTCGTCCCGCCCACCGGCCAGGTCACCTGGCGACTCACCATCTCCGCCCACCGCAACCACTGAGGACACCGTGATGAACCTGCTCGACGAGCTGCGTACCCACCGGCTGTTGGCCATTGTGCGCGGCCCGGACCCGGACGCCGCGCTGACCGCCGTACTCACAGTGGCCGAGAGCGGCGTCGCAGTGGTCGAGGTTTCGATGACCAGCGCCGACGCGCTCGGCGTCATCCGCCGCGCCCGAGCTGCCCTCGGGCCCGACTTCGCCTTGGGTGCCGGCACCGTGCTCAGCGTCGAGGACGCCCGCGCGGCGGCCGACGCGGGCGCCGGTTTCCTGGTCACCCCGGCCATCGCGGCGAGCCTCGCCGAGGGCGGCCGGCTCGGGCTGCCGGTGCTCGCCGGCGCCCTCACCCCCACCGAAGTGGTGCAGGCCAACGACGGCGGGGCCACCGCGATCAAGCTCTTCCCGGCCTCGCTCGGCGGGCCCGACTACCTCGGCGCTCTACGGGACCCGTTCCCCGGTACCGCGTTCGTGCCGGTCGGTGGTGTCGACGCGGACGGTGCTCGGCGCTACCTCGAACGGGGTGCGACAGCTGTCGGCGTCGGTTCCCCGCTGCTCGGCGACGCCGTCCGAGGCGGCGACACGGCGGCGCTGCGCGAGCGCGCCGCGGCCTTCCTCGCGGCGGTCCGGCCATGACCGACCTGCTCACGCTCGGCGAGACGATGGCGGCGTTCCGCACCACCGGCCCACTGCGACTGGGCGGTACCGCCGGCATCTCCGTCGCCGGGTCCGAGTCGAACGTGGCGATCGGCGTGGCCCGGCTCGGCCACCGGGCGGCCTGGGTCGGCGTCACCGGCGCCGACGAGCCCGGCGAGCTGGTCCGCCGCACGCTGCGCGCCGAGGGTGTCGACCTGACCTGGTCCCGGGTCGACACGGCCGCCCCCACCGGCCTGATCCTCTTCGAGAATCGTGTCGCGGACATCAACCGGGTCACCTACCACCGCTCCTTCTCGGCCGGCTCCCGGCTGGGCCCGGCCGACGTGACCCGGGCCTTCGACGCGCCCGGGCCGCCACCCCGGCTGCTGCACGTCACCGGCATCACCTGCGCGCTCGGCGTCGAGCCGTACCAGGCGGTGGTGGAAGCCGTACGGCGCGCCCGCGTCGCCGGCAGCACGATCTGCCTGGACGTCAACCACCGCAACCGGCTCTGGTCCCTCACCGAGGCCGCCGCCGCGTTGCGCCCGCTGCTGCCCTCGATCGACCTGGTGATCGCCTCCGACGACGAGTTGGCGGTGCTCACCGACGCGACCGACCCGGCCCCGGCGCTACTCTCGGCCGGCGTCACCGAGGTCGTGGTCAAGCACGGCGCCGACGGAGCAACCAGCCACAGCGCGACCGGCACCATCCACCGTCCAGCCCGGACGGTGCCGGTGGTGGACACCGTCGGCGCGGGCGACGCCTTCGTCGCCGGGCTGCTCTCCGGCTGGCTCGACGGCGTCGACGCGTCGGCCCGACTGGACCGGGCCGTCACCACCGGCGCGTTCGCGGTCGCCAGCCGGGGCGACTGGGAGGGCCTGCCCGACCGGGCCGAGCTGGCGCTGCTCGACCACGGCCCCGGCGGTACGGTCCGCTGACGATCTTTTGGAGGAGCACCATGGAGCTGACCGAGCCGACCGTCTGGAGCACCGACCGGCTGGAGTTGGGTGAGGGCCTGCGCTGGGTCGACGACCGGCTGGTCCTCGTCGACCTGCTGGCCGGGCGACTGTTGGAAACCGACGGCGACGCCCCCACCCCGCTGCGGGAGCTACGCCGCCTGGACGTGCCGCTCGGCGCTGTCGCCCCGGTGGCCGACCGACCCGGCGACTGGCTGGCCGCCGCCGGGACCGGCGTCACGGTGCTGCCCGCCACCGGCGACCCCCGCCCGGTCGCCGAGCTGGTCGCCGAGGCCCCCGAGCCGACCCGGATGAACGACGCGGTCGCCGACCCGCACGGCCGCTTCTGGGCCGGCAGCATGACGTACGCGATGGTGCCCGGCGGAGGCACGCTGTTCCGCCTCACCCCGGGCGCCGAGCCGGTCCCCGCGGTGACCGGGCTGACCATCCCGAACGGGCCGGCGTTCGACGCGACCGGCACCACCATGTACCTGGCCGACACCCCGCGCGGCGAGATCGACCGGTTCACCGTCGACCCCGCCACCGGTGACCTGCGCGGGCGGGAGCCGTTCCTGCGGTTGTCCCCCGCCGACGGCGGCCCGGACGGCATGACGCTGGACGCGGCCGACCACCTCTGGATCGCGTTGTGGGGCGGTTCGGCGGTACGCCGCTACCGGCCCGACGGCACCCTCGACCGGGAGATCCGGCTGCCGGCCAAGCAGCCGGCCGGCATCTGCCTGGGCGGCCCCGACCTGCGGCGACTCTTCATCGGCACCGCCCGGGTGGGGCTTGACTCGGCGGGCCCGCAGGACGGCGCGCTGCTCGCGGTGGACGTCCCGGTGCCCGGCCTGCCCGCCGCGCGGGCCGGCGCACCAGCGAGCTGATCGGAGGCATATCGGACGCCAGGGCGGGAACAACCGCACCAAAGCGCCGTAACAGCCGACCGGTAGGGAGCGAGCCGATGAGCACCGTGGGGCGGACGTCATGAACGGGCCGGTCGGCGACGAGCCGATGGGCGAGCTGGAGCTGGTGCACACCTTCACCGGCCCGATGCCGACCGGTGTGAGCGTCTCGCACCGGGGCCGGATCTTTGTCAACTTCCCGAAGTGGGGCGACGAGGTGCCGGCCACCGTCGTCGAGCTGCGCGACGGCCGGGAGATGCCCTACCCCGACCAGGCCTGGAACGACCCGTCCGGCGACGACGACGCGGGCGCGTTCGTCTCGGTGCAGAGCATCGTGGTGGACCCCGCCGACCGACTCTGGGTGCTGGACACCGGCAGCCCGATGTTCCAGCCCACCAAGCCGGGCGGCCCCAAGCTGGTCCGGATCGACCTGGACACCGACACGGTCGCCCAGGTGATCACCTTCCCGGTGGACGTGGCGCTGCCGACGACGTACCTCAACGACGTCCGCTTCGACCTGCGGCGGGGCGAGGCGGGGGTCGCGTACATCACCGACTCCGCCGACTCCGGGCCGAACGGGATCATCGTGGTGGACCTGGCCAGCGGGGCCTCCTGGCGGCGGCTGCACGACCACCCGTCCACCAAGGCGGAGCCGCTGACGTCGTTCCGGCCGGTGGTCGAGGGCCGACCGTTCCTCGAACGGCCGGCCGACGGCCCGCCGAAGCCGGTGAGCATGGGCTCCGACGGCATCGCCATCTCCGCCGACGGCGATCGGCTCTACTACTGCCCGCTGGCCTCCCGGCGCCTGCACAGCGTGTCCACCGAGGCGCTGGCCGACCCGGGCGTCACCCAGGAGGCGGTCGCCGCCACAGTGGTCGACGAGGGCGACCGGGGCACCGCCTCGGACGGGTTGGAGAGCGACGACGCCGGACGGCTCTACCTCACCTCGTACGAGCACAACGCGGTGCTGCGTCGACTGCCCGACGGCGAGTACGAGACGCTGGTGCACGACCCACGACTGCTCTGGCCGGACACCATGTCGGTGGCCACCGACGGGTACCTCTACGTCACCGCCAACCAACTGCACCGGCAGCCGCAGTACCAGCGGGGAAAGGACCTGCGGCGCAAGCCGTACGCGCTGTTCCGCACCCGCATCGACGCCGGCCCGGTGCTGCTGCGCCGCTGAGCGGCCGACGCGCCCGTCAGCTGACGGGCAGGGTGCGGTCCAGGAGGTCGAACAGGGCGGCCCAGTGACGCTCGGTGGCCTCCTCGTCGTACGCCGGGGTGTCCGCCATGGTGTAGCCGTGGTGCGCCCCGGTGTACACCTCGGAGCGGTAGCGCACGCCCGCTGCGTCGAGCGCCTTCTCCAGCGTGGCGATCTGCTCGGGCGTCATCGACTGGTCGGCGTCGGCGTGCCCGAAGTACACCTCGCCGGTGATCGAGGCGACGCCCCGGTGTGGGCTGTCCGGCGCCTCGGTGACGATCCGCCCGCCGTGGAAGCTCGCCACCGCGGCGATGCGGTCCGGGTGCGCCTCGATGGCCCGCAGCGCGTTCGTGCCGCCCATGCAGTAACCGGTGATCGCAACCGGCCCCGGCCGCACGTCGTCGCGGGTGGCCAGGAAGTCGAGGAACGCGGCGGTGTCCCGGTTGATCACGTCGGGAGTCAACACGCCGACCAGCGGCATGATCTTCTCGAAGAGGGCGGCGCGCTGGTCGGCCTCGCCGAGGCGGGACAGGTCGAAGAGCGGTGCCCGGCCGGCCCGGTAGAACAGGTGGGGCGTCAGCACCAGGTAGCCCCGTTCGGCGATCCGCTCGGCCATCTCGACCAGGCGGGGGCGCGGCCCGAAGGCGTCCATGAAGAGCAGCACCGCCGGGAACGGACCCTCGCCATCCGGTCGGGTCAGACTCGCGTCCGCCACTCCGTCACTGGTCGGGATGTCCACCGTCGTCGTCAGCACCGTGCCTCCTCGTACGCCGATCTTGGTCCGTTCGGAACGTTACTCGCCGTATCGGCACCCCCGGCGGGCAGCCGCGTGAACGCGGCGTCCAGAAGTCGATCGGGCCCAGATCCGACGCTGATCAGACGCGGACGAAGCGGACCGCGTCCGCGACCACGTGGCCGTCGGTGTCCTCGGTGCGGATCAGCACGCTTCCGTCGCTGCCCGCAGTGAACTGATAGGTGCCCAACGGCACCCACTGGCCGCCGGACTGTCGCTGGTTGACAGTCCGGGTGACCAACCCCCCGGAGTACGCGATGTCCACCGGCACGTTCGTCGCGCGGTTCGGGTCCGCGGTCCAGCGCAACTGCACTGTCCACGACCCGGAGGCGGGCAGTGAAGGGCGGAACCGCAGCCGGTTGACGCCCTTGGCGGTGTTGCCGTCGTGCTCGTAGTCCGGGCCGTAGTAGCCGCCGATGCTGGTGCTGCGCAGCCACGTCCCGGCCCGGGTGATCCCGCTGGACGCGGCGTTGTCCAGGATCACCTCGCTGGTGGAGCCCCACTCCAGCACCGCGCCGTCCTGGCGCAGCCGGGTCTGGAGGGCGGGCACGGAGACGGCCTGCACGGCGAGGTTCCCGGCGAGCGCCAGGGACGCCGCAGTGGCCGCCGCCTGCCCGAGGATCATGAACACGGGTTCCATCCGGATCGAGCCGTACGCGATGTGGCTCGACGAGAGGCAGACCGGCACCAGCAGGTTCGCGCACTGCGCCTGGTGCGGCACTATCGCGCGGTAGCTCACCGGGTACGGCGCCGGCACGCCGATCTGCACGTCCCCCTCGTTGCGCACCCTGCCGTCGACGACCACCCGCTGACAGTTGTGCGAGTCCATCGTGTAGCTGGCCAGGCCCACCGAGTCGGTGGCGCGTACCCGGCCCCGGCAGTCGGCCTCGGTCATCACGTACGCGGAGATCATCCGGCGTGCCTCGCGGATGTAGAGCATCGGCGGCCAGCCGCCCGTGCCGGTGAACTCGTCCACCGGTAGCCCCCACCGGGCCGTCGAGTCGCGGACCGACGCCGGCAGCCGGGGGTCGTTGGCCAGGAACCACATCAGCCCCTGCTGGTAGGTGCGGTGCTCGGCGATGATGCTCTCCCGCGTCGCCCAGCTCGCCGTCGGGTACGCGTAGTTGAAGCCGATGTTGTCCGTCGACACGGCGCCGTTGTTGTTGGAGTCGGTCTTCCCGCCGCCGACGGAGTGGGTGGTGAAGTACGGCCCGGTGTAGCCGGCCTGGATGTGCCGCAGCAGCAACTCGTACCGGATCGGGTCGTAACCGGACGGCTTGCCGAACGGGATCCGGTTGGCCGCCTGGGTCAGGCACATCCGGAAGCAGTACGCCTGGATCTTGTCGTCGCCGCTGCCCTGCGGGGGGAGCGGGGTGGCGGAGATGCCCGGCAGCAGCCCGCTGGCGGGCGAGCCGGCAGTCACGTACGGGTCGACGGGGTAGGCGAACTGGTGGGTGTTGCGTGACTGCACCCCGTTGATCGTCTCACCGTAGGTGTCGTTGGACTCCCGCCCGACGGTGAACCCCACCCCGGCCATGGCCAGCAGATCGCCCTCGTAGGTGGCGTCGACGAACACCCCGCCCCGGTAGATCGACCCGTCCTCGGTGCGCAGCTCGGTGATCCGGTTCCCGGTTCGGCCGAGGCCGGACAGCCGGGCGTCGACGACCACCGGGACGCCCGCCTCGGCCAGCATCTCGGCGAAGACGGCGGTGGCGACGCGCGGTTCGAAGGTCATCCGCAGCGGCGAGGTCGGCGTGAGGGTTCCGCCGTGGTACTTCACGTACACCCGGCGGTAGAACTCGGCGGCCAGCCCGCCGATGGACGCCTGGACGCCGGTGTCGGTGGCGCCCAGCCCGGCGGTGCTCAACCCGCCGACGTGGCCGGTGGGCTCCACCACCACGGCGGTGCGGCCGAGTCGGCGCATGGTGATCGCGGCGGCCAGCCCGCCGGAGGTGGCGCCGTAGACGACCAGGTCGGCGGTGGTGACGGCGGCTCGGGCGGGGGCGGCCCGGAACGGGTCGGTGAGACCGGCCAGGACGAGGCCGGCACCGCCGGCGACCAGCAGCCGACGACGGGACAGGGGCAGGGGCACTGACACGGCGAGCTCCCGAGGGGTAACCGGTGAAGGGGACGGTTACAGAAGCACGCCGCTGCCGCTGCGAAAGAAATTCTTCAATCTCTGCCGGCGGGTGTCAACGGTTCACGGCCGGTAGCGGTAACCCATTCCCGGCTCGGTGATGAGGTGGCGGGGGCGGGCCGGGTCGTCTTCAAGCTTGCGCCGCAGCTGGGCCAGGTACTGCCGCAGGTAGTTCGTCTCGTTCTGGTATTCCGGCCCCCACACGTCCTGGAGGAGCTGACGTTGGCTGACCAGCTTGCCGGGGTGACGCAGCAGCTTCTCCAGCACGCTCCACTGGGTGGGGGTCAGCTTTACCTCGGTGCCGTCGTCCCGCAGCACGCTGTGGTCGGCCAGGTCGACTGTGTGCTGGCCGATCCGCAGGGCCGGCACCGCGTCGCTGGGCGCGCCGAGGCGGCGGGTCACCGCGCGGATGCGGGCCAGCAACTCCTCCACCCCGAACGGCTTGGTGACGTAGTCGTCAGCGCCCGCGTCCAGCGCCGCGACCTTGTCCTCGCTGCCGGCCCGGCCGGAGAGCACGATGATCGGCACTGTGGTCCACCCGCGCAGACCCCGGATCACCTCCACGCCGTCGATGTCGGGCAGGCCGAGGTCCAGCACCACCAGGTCGGGCGGGTGGCTGGCGGCGGCCTTCAACGCGGCGGCCCCGGTGCCGGCGACGTCCACGTCGTACCGGCGGGCCCGCAGGTTGATCCGCAGGGCACGCAGGATCTGCGGTTCGTCGTCGACGACCAGGATGCGCGTCATTCCTGCGGCCTCTCCGAGCTGGTCGGCGCGGCCGGCAACCGCAGCACCATGGTGAGCCCACCGCCGGGGGTGGTCTCCGGGGTGATGCTGCCACCCATCGCCTCGGCCAACCCCCGGGACAGGGCAAGACCGAGACCGACACCGGTCTGGTTGTCCCGGTCCCCGAGGCGTTGGAACGGCAGGAAGACGTGCTCCCACTGGTCCTCCGGGATGCCCGGACCCCGGTCGATCACCCGCAGCTCGACCTGGCCGGCGTGGGCGCTCGCGGTGATCGTGGGCGGCTGACCGGGCGGGCTGTACCGCAGCGCGTTGGCGACGATGTTGACCAGCACCCGTTCCAGCAGGCCGGGGTCGGCGGTGGCGGCCGGCAGGTCGGCCGGGATGTCCGTGCCGACCGTCGCGGCCGCCGGGCCCAGTTCGTCCAACGCCAGGGGTACGGCGTCCTCCAGGCCGATCGCGGTCGCCGAGATGCCCAGCACTCCCGCCTGGAGCCGGCTCATGTCCAGCAGGTTGCCGACCAGCCGGGCGAGGCGGTCCAGCGACTCCTCGGCGGTCTCCAACAACTCCTCGCGGTCGGACTCGTCGAACTCGATGTCGTGGCTGCGCAGGCTGGTCACTGCCGCCTTCGCGGACGCCAGTGGGGTACGCAGGTCGTGGCTGACCGCCGCGAGCAGCGCGGTGCGCATCCGGTCGGCGGCGGCGAGGGGCCGGGCGGTGGCGGCCTCCTCGGCTAGCCGTTCCTGACGCAGCGCGACGGCGGCCTGGGCGGCGAACGCCTCGACGATCCGCCGGTCGGCGGCCTCCAACCGCCGGCCGCTGAGCACGACTGTGATCCGGTCGTCGACCGGCACCGCCGTCTCGCCGCCGTCGGGCGTGCAGGCCGGCTGCTCGCCGACGCTGGCCACCACGCACCAGGCGTGTTCCTCGCGGGCTCGCTCCGGTCGCCCGCTGGCCTCCTCGGCCAACTCCAGCACGCTCACCGCGCGCAGCCCGAAGGTTTCCCGGAGCTGATCCAGCAGGGCGGGCAGCGGACGTTCGCCGCGCAGCACCCCACCGGCGACGGCGGCGAGGGTCTGCGCGTCGGCGGCGGCCCGCGCGGCTTCCCGGGTACGCCGGGCGGCCACGTCGACGATCCAGCTCACTGCGAGGGCCACGCCGACGAAGACGGCCAGGGCGAGCAGGTTGTCCGCCTCGGCGATGGTCAGCGTGCGGTAGGGCGGCGTGAAGAACCAGTTGAGCAGCAGCGAGCCGCCGAGCGCGGCCACCAGTGCCGGCCACACCCCGCCGACCAGCGCGACCCCGACCACCCCGGCGAGGAACAACAGGATGTCGTTTGTCAACGTCAGGTCGGGCAGGGTCTTCAGCAGCACTGTGAGCAGCGGCATGCCCAGCACCGCCAGGCCGAAGCCGAGCAGCCGGCGGCGTCGGGACAGCGCCGCCGGAACCGCCGCCGCCCGGCGGCCCTTGCCGGCCTGCTTGTGGGTGACCAGGTGCACGTCGATCGAGCCGGACAGCGCGGTGGTGGTCACCCCGACGCCCCGGGCGAAGATCTGCGCGAGGCGACCCCGCCGGCTGGCTCCCAGCACCAACTGGGTGGCGTTCACGCCCTGGGCGAAGTCCAGCAGCGCGGCCGGCACGTCGGTGCCGAGCACCTGGTGGTACGTGCCGCCGAGGCTCTCCACCAGCACTCGTTGCCGGGCCAGCTGGGCCGGGTCGGCACCGGCCAGGCCGTCGCTGCGGGCCACGTGCACGGCGAGCAGGTCGGCGCCCTTGCTGCGGGCCGCGACCCGGGCCGCCCGACGGATCAGCGTCTCACCCTCCGGGCCGCCGGTCAGCGCGACCACCACCCGTTCCCGGGCCTCCCAGGTGGCGGCGATGCCCTGCTGGCTGCGGTAGCGGTCGAGCTGCTCGTCGACCTTGTCGGCCAGCCAGAGCAGCGCCAGCTCGCGCAGCGCGGTGAGGTTGCCGACCCGGAAGTAGTTGCCCAACGCGGCGTCGATCTTGTCGGGTCGGTAGATGTTGCCGTGCGCCATCCGCCGACGCAGCGCCTCCGGGGTCATGTCGACCAGCTCGACCTGCTCGGCGGCGCGGACGATCTCGTCCGGCACGGTCTCCCGCTGGGTGGTGCCGGTGATCTGCGCGACGACGTCGTTCACCGACTCCAGGTGCTGCACGTTGACGGTGGACAGCACGTCGATCCCCGCGTCGAGCAGCTCCTGGACGTCCTGCCAGCGCTTGTCGTGCCGGGAACCGGGCACGTTGCTGTGCGCCAACTCGTCGACCACCGCGATCTGTGGCCGGCGGGCCAGCACCGCGTCCAGGTCCATCTCGGTGAACGTCGCGCCCCGGTAGTTCATGGTCCGGCGGGGCACCTGCTCCAGGTCGCCGAGCATCGCTGCGGTGTGCTGGCGGCCGTGGGTCTCCACGAAACCGATCACCACGTCGGTGCCGCGCGCGGCCCGCCGCTGGGCCTCCTCCAACATGGCGTACGTCTTGCCGACGCCGGGGGCGGCCCCCAGATAGATGCGCAGTTCTCCGCGTGGCACGGGGACCATCCTCCCTGCTCAGATCGGCGGGCGGGGCCGTGCCGGTCGGCACGGCCCCGCCCGCGAGGGTGCTCAGCGTGCGGCGAACTGCTTGTCGAGGGCGAGGTTGAGCTCCAGCACGTTGACACCGGGCGCACCCAGGAAGCCCAGCCCGCGCCCGTCGGTGTGCTCCTCGACCAGCTTGCGGACCGCCGCCGGGTCCGCGCCGCGCTCCCGCGCGACCCGGTTCACCTGCAGTTCGGCGTACGCGGGGCTGATCTGCGGGTCGAGACCGCTGGCGCTGGCGGTGACCGCGTCGGCGGGCACCGCCGGGTCGGCGGGCGCGTCGCCCCGGATCGGGGTGACCACCCCGCCGGCGGCCACGTAGTCCTCGCCGGGCTGGGCCGGTTCCACCGGCACCCCCTGGTACTCGGTGACGAACGGCGTGGCCGGGGCGGCCTGGTTGACGCTGACCACCCGGGTGACAGTGCCGGTCAGACCGTCGGCGCGGAAGACCGCGAGCACGGCGCCCACCCCGTCGTCGGTGCAGTACGGGCGCCGGCCGTCGACGCCGTTGAGCTCGCCGACCGACTTGCTGCGCCCGCACACCTGGGTGAGCAGGCTCTCGCTGGATTCCTCCGGGTCGGTGGCGATGGTGTCGACAACGCTTTCCGGGCCCAGGTTGCTGGCGGACGTGGAGGTCGGGTCGTAGCCGTCGCCAGCGGCGGAGGGGCGGGACTGGAAGTACCGGGCGACGGGGTTGCCGTCCGCGTCGGTGAAGGACTGGCCGATCAGCGCGCTGCCGACGGTCGTCCCGCCCGAGGAGATCAGCGAGCCGTCGGTCTTGTGGTTGAGGCCGGGTAGCTGACCGACCGCTACCAGGGCCAGCGGGTAGACCAGGCCGAGCAGCACAGTGAAGACGAGTACGGCGCGCAGCGCGGCGAGGTGTTGGGCGATCCAGGTGGGTAGGCGCATCACGAAATCCCCGGGATGAACTGGATGAGCAGGTCGATGAGCTTGATCCCGATGAACGGCACGATGATGCCGCCCAGCCCGTAGACCAGCAGGTTGCGGCTGAGCAGCTTCGACGCGGCCGCCGGCCGGTACCGCACGCCCCGCAGGGCGAGCGGGATCAGCGCGATGATCACCAGGGCGTTGAAGATGACAGCGGACAGGATCGCCGACTCCGGGCTGGACAACCGCATGACGTTCAGCGCGTCCAGGCTCGGGTAGAGGCCGGCGAACATGGCCGGGATGATCGCGAAGTACTTCGCGATGTCGTTGGCGATGCTGAAGGTGGTCAGCGCGCCACGGGTGATCAGCAACTGCTTGCCGATCTCCACGATCTCGATCAGCTTGGTCGGGTCGGAGTCGAGGTCGACCATGTTGCCGGCCTCCTTGGCGGCCGACGTGCCGGTGTTCATCGCCACCCCGACGTCGGCCTGCGCGAGCGCCGGCGCGTCGTTGGTGCCGTCACCGGTCATCGCGACCAGCCGACCACCCTCCTGCTCCCGCTTGATCAGCGCGAGCTTGTCCTCCGGTGTCGCCTCGGCCAGGAAGTCGTCCACCCCGGCCTCGTCGGCGATCGCCTTCGCGGTCCGCGGGTTGTCGCCGGTGATCATCACGGTTCGGATGCCCATCCGGCGCATCTCGTCGAACCGCTCCCGCATGCCGGACTTGACCACGTCCTTGAGGTGGATGACGCCCAGGGCGCGGGCGGGCGCACCGTCGACGTGCTCGGCGACGACCAGCGGCGTGCCGCCGGTGCCGCTGATCCCGTCCACGATCTCGCCGACCTGCTCGGTCGGGTGGCCGCCGTTCTCCCGTACCCACTTCATCACCGCGGCGGCGGCGCCCTTGCGGACCCGGCGGGCCGTGCCCACCGCGCCGGCGTCCACGCTGGCGCCCGGGGTGAGGTCGACGCCGCTCATCCGGGTCTGCGCGGTGAACGGTACGAAGGTGGCGTGCGGCATCACGCCGGGCTCGCGCTCGCGCAGCCCGAACTCGTTCTTGGCCAGGACGACCACCGAGCGCCCCTCCGGGGTCTCGTCGGCCAGGCTGGACAGCTGCGCGGCGTCCGCCAGCGCCGCGGGGTCGACCCCCTCGACCGGTACGAACTCGGCGGCCTGCCGGTTGCCCAGCGTGATGGTGCCGGTCTTGTCCAGCAGCAGGGTGTTGACGTCGCCGGCCGCCTCGACGGCCCGGCCGCTCATGGCCAGGACGTTGCGCTGTACCAGCCGGTCCATGCCGGCGATGCCGATGGCGGAGAGCAGCGCGCCGATGGTGGTGGGGATCAGGCAGACCAGCAGCGAGATCAGCACCACGCCGGTGACGCCGGAGTCGGTGATCGCCCCACTGTTCGGTGCGGCCGCCTGGTACGCCTTGGAGAAGATGGCCAGCGGCTGGAGGGTGACAACGGCCAGCAGGAAGATGACAGTGAGCGCGGCGAGCAGGATGTTCAGCGCGATCTCGTTCGGCGTCTTCTGCCGGTTGGCCCCCTCGACCAGGGCGATCATCCGGTCGATGAAGCTCTCCCCCGGCTTCTGGGTGATCTTCACGATGATCTGGTCGGAGAGCACCCTGGTGCCGCCGGTGACCGCGCTGCGGTCGCCGCCGGACTCCCGGATCACCGGGGCCGACTCGCCGGTGATGGCCGACTCGTCGACGCTGGCGATGCCCTCGACGATGTCGCCGTCGCCGGGGATGATGCCGCCCGCCTCGACGAGCACGACGTCGCCCTGGCGCAGGTCCGGCGCCGGCACCGCCTCGTCGCGGTAGGTGTTGGCCCGCGCGCCCGGCTTCCAGTCGATCAGCCGGGTGGCGATGGTGTCCTTCTTCGCCTGCCGCAGGGTCGCGGCCTGGGCCTTGCCCCGACCCTCGGCGACCGCCTCGGCCAGGTTGGCGAACACCACTGTCAGCCAGAGCCAGATGGTGATCGCCCAGGCGAACACCGACGGGTCGATCATCGCCAGGACGGTGGTGAAGGCCGCACCGACCTCCACGATCAGCATCACCGGGTTGCGCCACAGCGTGCTGGGGTTGAGCTTGCGTACCGCGTCCGGCAGGGACCGGATCAACTGCTTGGGGTCGAGCAGGCCCCCGCCGATCCGGTTGCCCTGGGTGGCGGGCGTGCCGGGGAGTTGCTCGGTTGGGGCGGACGTGACGGACATGTCCTCGTTCCTCATGATGGTCAGAGCCCCTCTGCCAGCGGACCGAGCGCGAGCGCGGGCAGGAAGGTCAGCGCGACGAGGACCACAGTGACGCCGACGACCATGCCGATGAACAGCGGTCGGTGGGTCGGCAGGGTGCCCTCGGACGCGGGGGTGGGTGCCTGGCGGGCCAGCGAGCCGGCCAACGCGAGCACGAAGATCAGCGGCAGGAACCGGCCCAGCAGCATGCACAACCCCAGCGCGGTGTCCCACCAGGTCGTGTTGACGGTGATGCCGCCGAAGGCCGAGCCGTTGTTGTTGCTGGCCGAGGTGAACGCGTACAGCACCTCGGAGAGGCCGTGCGGGCCGACGTTGAGCGCCGTGGAGTTGTTGCCGGTGGCGAACGCCGTCGCCGTGCCGACGAGCACCAGGATCGGCGTGATCAGGAAGTAGAGCGAGGCGAACTTGATCTCGCGCGACCCGATCTTCTTGCCCAGGTACTCGGGAGTGCGGCCCACCATCAGCCCGGCCACGAAGACCGTGATCACCGCGAGGATGAGCAGGCCGTACAGCCCCGAGCCGGTGCCGCCCGGCGCGACCTCGCCGAGCATCATGTTGACCATCGTCATCATGCCGCCGAGCGAGGTGAACGAATCGTGGAACGAGTTCACCGCACCTGTCGAGGTGAGCGTGGTGGCGGCGGCGAAGGTGGCCGAGTTCGACACGTCGAACCGCACCTCCTTGCCCTCCATCGCCGCGCCGACCGCCTGCGGCACCGTGCCGTGGCCGGCCAGCTCGAAGATGTTGGTGATGGCGACGCTGAGGAACGCGAGGATGCCCATCACCGCGGCGATGGCGTAGCCCTGCCGGTTCTGCCCGACCATCCGGCCGAAGACCCGGGGCAGACTGAACGGGATCAGGAAGATCAGGAAGATCTCCAGCCAGTTCGTCCAGGTGGTGGGGTTCTCGAACGGGTGCGCGCTGTTGACGTTGTAGAAGCCGCCACCGTTGGTGCCCAGCTCCTTGATCACTTCCTGGCTGGCGACCGGACCACCGGTGATGGTCTGGGTGCCGCCGGTCAGCGTGCTCACGTCGGTGCCGGCGGACAGGTTCTGCACCGCCCCGCCGATCATCAGGGCGATGGCGCCGAGCACCGCGATCGGCAGCAGGATCCGCAGCGTGATCCGGGTCAGGTCGACCCAGAAGTTGCCGAGCTGCCCGGTGCGGCTGCGGGCGAAGCCGCGTACCAGCGCGACCGCCACCGCGATGCCGACCGCCGCCGAGACGAAGTTCTGCACCGCCAGGCCGGCCATCTGCACCAGGTGGCCCATCGTCGACTCACCCGAGTACGACTGCCAGTTCGTGTTGGTCACGAACGACACTGCCGTGTTCCACGCGCCGTGCGGCACCACCGGGTCGAAGCCCAGCGACAGCCACAGGTGGTTCTGCACCCGCTGGAACAGGTACAGGAACAGGATCGAGACCGCGGAGAACGCCAGCACGCTGCGGGCGTACACGCCCCAGGTCTGCTCGGCCGCCGGGTTGACCCCGACCAGTCGGAAGATGCCCCGCTCGACCCGCGACTGCTTCGTGCCGGAGACCGCCCGGAACATGTGGTCGCCGAACGGCTTGTAGACGGCGACCAGGGCCGCCACCAGCGTCAACACGAAGATGACGCCCGCTGTTGTCATGGTCATCAGAAGCGCTCCGGGAACAGCAGGGCGAACACCAGGAACGCGCCCAGGACGACCGCGAGCACCAGACCGACGGCGTTGACAGCGCTCACAGCTTCTCCACCGCTCGGACCACCAGGGCGAGCACTGCGAACAGCACCACCGTCAGGACCACGAACACCACGTCAGACACGCTGACTCCTCAGCCGGAAAGGTTCGTCGCGACCGCCTTCCGGTCGCGCCGGGCAATCAAAGCCCCACCACCCGCCGGACGGCATGGGTCATAACGCGACCATGACGGCGGCGAACCTTTTCTTGACGTGGTTTTCACACCGAGCGGCTGATCAGGTGAAACGCGGCACAGGGCCTCGGTGGTCCGCGAGGCCAAGACGAGAGAAACCATGCGCGACCCGGACGGGGTGGCTCATGGTGCGGTGCGGCGGGGCTAGGCCCTTCAGGCCGGGCGGCGGGCCACCAGCACGTCCCGCATGATCGACTGGTCCACCCGGTGCCGCAGCGCACGGTAGGGCTCGGCGTCGACCACTGTCAGGCCGGCGTCGGCCAACGCCGCCGCCGCGTCGTCCCGGCTGGCGACGTGGGTGTTCCAGGAGATCCCGAGCGCACCGCCGGGGCGCAACAACCGGGCCCAGACCGGCGCGGCGTCCGCGAGCAACGCCAGCGGGTCGCGGGTCAACCCCTGCCCAGCGGTACGACTACCGTGCTGCACGCCGTACGGCGCGTCGGCGACGACCAGGTCCACGGTCTCCGGGCGGAAGAACTCCGCCGAGCGGGCGGTGTCGGCGTTGACCACGTCCAGCAACTGCGTCTGGCCGGCCTTGTGCTCCTCACGGGTCGGCGCCAACTCGATCCGCACCCGCCGGCCGACCACCTTGCGCTCCCGCCGCACCGGCCCCGACTCCAGCACCCGGTGCTTGACCCGCTTCTGCTTCAGCCAGGTGGTGATGAACGCCCGGTACGCCTCGACGTCCTTCTGGTCGCGCTCGATCCCGGCGGCGTCGAAGCCGTACATCAGCGCCTGGTTGAGGGTGGTGCCCCGACCGCAGAGCGGGTCGAGCACCCGGAACCGGCGGCTGGTCATCTCGGCGGCCCAGTCCGAGGCGAGCAGTGTGACGTTGAGCAGCAGCTTGGTGAACTGCTCATTGGTCTTGCCCGGGTACTTCTGGATGGTGAGCAGATCGTCGTCGTAGCGGTCCAGACGACTCCACTCGATCGGCCGCAACAGCTCACCGACGATCTCGAACAACGCGTACCCGGCGGAGAGGTTGCCCAGGACGGCAAGGTCACGCTCGGTCAGCCCGTCGCCTGTGAACGTGATGTAGGACGCCCCTCCGACAACCTCGGTGTCCAGCTCGCCGATCCGACCGTCCAGCGCCGAGCGGCCGAAGATCTCCAGCTCGGCTCGGGTGAGGTCGACGGCGGCGCGGGCGTACACCCGGTTGGTGGCGGGCAGGATCAGCAGGCCGTAACGCGTCATGATCCGGCGAGTATTCCACAACCAGTCACGGTCGCCGGGAACCGGAGCGGCTGCCGGAGCGACTACCGATACATGGGGTGTGAGCAGTGGCGGGAGGTCCTGTCCGCGCAGCTGGACGGGGAGGAGACCGCCGCCGAACTGACGGCGGTGCAGGGGCACCTCGACGGGTGTGCCGAGTGTCGGGCCTGGTTCACGGCGGCGGCCGCGGTGACCCGTCGGGTTCGTACCCGACTGGTGGTTGAGGTGCCCGACCGGACGGCGGCCATCCTTGCCGCCGCCAGCGCGGCCCCGGCGCGCCGGTCGCGGTGGCGGCGTTCGGACGGACGTGGCCCGCTGGTCGCCGGCCTGCGGAAGGTGCCCGGACAGGGCCGGCTCGCCGCCGGGTTGCGCGCGGCGTTCGGACGTGGCCCGCTCGTCGCCGGCCTGCGGTCGGCGCTCGGGTTGCTCGGCGCGGTGCAACTGGTGCTCGGCCTGGCCCAGGTGGGCCGGGGCGCGACCGCCGACCACCTGCACCCCACCGGCCAGCACCTGTGGCACGAGTCGGCGGCGTGGAACGTGGCAGTGGGCGCGGGCTTCCTCTTCGTGGCGCTGCGCCGCAGCCCACCCGCCGGGCTGCTGCCGATGCTCAGCGCGTTCGTCGGCACGTTGCTGCTGCTGTCGGTCAACGACCTGGCCACCGGCTCGGTGGGCGGGGAACGGCTGATCAGCCACGGCTTCCTGGTGGTCGGCTATCTGATCACCGTGCTGCTGTCCCGTCCCGGGCTGCGCCCCGGCGGCCCGGCACCACAGCGGCAGCCGACGCCGTCACGCTGGCGGTTCGGGGCCGACGAGGTGGATCGCCCGCTGCGGGTGGTACGCCCCGAGTCCTATCCAGCACAAGCCGCCGACCGGTACGCCGCACCGGCAGCGCAGGGCGGGGATGCCACGCGTACCGACCAGGCCGGCGGGCGCCGCGCCGCCTGATCTCCGGCAGCCTCGACCAGCCGGCGTGCGCTCAGCTCGTGGGCCTGGTCGGGCCCTCGCTGTGGCGCGTTCCGGCGACGCCGACGCCACTGCTGGGTAGCAGCTCGGGATCCGGCGTCTCGTCGGTGTGGCATCGGGGATCATGGGCCGCGTAGAGCAGTGACAACTGTCGGTGCAGCTGGCGCTGGTCGTCCTCGCCGAGGGGAGCGAGGAAGTCGTCCTCGGTCCGGCGCATCGCCGTGAGGGCTTCCGACAAGATGGTGCGGCCGTCGGCGGTGACGGTGATGAGCTGTTTACGGCGGTCGCTGGGGCTGCGCTCGCGCCGGACGTATCCGTTGCGCTCAAGTTCGTCGATTACCGCGACCATCGTGGTGCGGTCGAGCCCGGTTCGCTCACACAGATCGCGCTGGGACAACTCCCCGTCCTCGACGAAGGCCAGCACCCGCAGGTCCCGGCCGCGCAGGCGGAAGGGCAGGAGTGCCTCTTCCATCCGGGCGCTGGCGAGGTTGGCCAACTTCAGCAGCAGGTACCCCGTGGCGGAGGCGATGGTTTCGGATGAGCGCATAGGCCACAGCCTAGTCATCCGCTGAGCTGATTATCAGCTACGCTGACGATCAGCGAGCCGACCTCACTGGGAGAGTCGAATGAAGATGCGCGTCATCCTCACCATCGTCGGCGTGATCACCGCGACGCCCGCACTTGCCCTGTTCTGGCCACAACTGCTGACCAGCAGTTATGGATTGGCCGACCCCGACCGCATGACAGTTGCGCTGCTCCAGCACCGAGGGGTGCTGCAGGCGGCTCTTGGCGCGGCCATCATCTGGGGAGCCTTCCACCTTCCGGCGAGAGTGCCGGCGGCGGCGACCGCCATCATCACCAAGTCGGTGTTCCTCGCCCTGACCGTCGTCGACGTCGGCATGCGAGCCGACATGAACCTCATCTCGTTGGTGTTCGACCCGATCGCCATCGTCATCCTGACCATCGTGATCGTGCTCCACTTCCGCCAATCGGTCCCCACCGCCGCGCCAGCCTGAAAGCTCGGCACTGGTTGGCTCGGTGGCGGAGCGTGGGTTCCGTCAACGGCGGCGCGGCCGTGCGACCAGGGCAGGGCAGGGCAAACTCAAGCGGGAGGCGCTGGCCGTGTCGAAACGTCGCCGTCGATGACCTGCGGGATGACCTGTTCGACGATGGTCAGCAGGGTCGTGGTGAGCAGCAGGTGCACCTGGGCGCGGGTCAGGGCGCCACGCTGGAGCCATTCGCGGGCGGTCGAGGTGGCCAGACCCCCGTACGCCCGGACCATCCCGCGCAACTCCTCGCGGTGCTCCGCCTCGCCGGCCAGCCCGACGGCGACCAGCATGCGGTCCGCGGCGACCTCCTCGGCCTCGGCGAGCACCCGCTCCACGTCGGCGTCGCCGCCCATCCCCCGGGCGGTGACCGCCGCCAGCCACGAGGTGCTGTGCCGGGAAACCACGTCGAGGAACCAGGTGACGCTGGCGTCGACCCGGGTCCGGAGATCACCCTTGGGCAGCCGCTCCAGGGCAACCTCGGGGATGGTCACCATGACCCGGACGACCTCCAGGTAGAGGTCCTTCTTCGCACCGAAGTAGTGGTTGACCAGGCCGCGAGCGACACCTGCCTCGCGGGCGACGTCGGTGGTCGACACGTCCGCGTACGGCCGCTCACCGAACAGCCGGACCGCGCAGGCCAGGATCTGCCCACGCCGGGCGTCCGGCTCCAAACGGCGGCGGCGCGGAGCCGTCTCGACACTCATCTGTCCGACCCTATCGACAGCTCACCGGTCGGCCGCCGTCTCTCGCCTTGATCACTTGATGCTCAGCAGTCGTCAGAGCTGCCACTGAGCTACTCAGCATCAAGTGATCACCGCACGCCACGGCGACCCCGGCGAAGCTCAGCCCGTCTCTTCGCGGACGTTCCGACGGCCTGCGCCCGTCCGCCGATCACGACTTATTGACATGCTGCCAACAGCGCGCGAGGGTGGTGCACATGCCGACCCCCCTGCCCGACGGCTCCCCCTCACACTGGCGCGAGCCGGAGCATGACGACCTGGCCGAGCTGGCCCGCACCTTCTTCACCAAGGAGGTGCTGCCGCACGCCGACCGCCTTCAGGAGCAGGGCCATCCGGACCGCGAGCACTACCGGCGCGCCGGTGAGCTGGGGCTGCTCGGCCTGTCGGTCCCGGAGGAGTACGGCGGTGGGGGCGGCGGATTCACCCACGAGGCGGTGCTGCTGCACGAGCAGGCGTACGCCGGGGAGGGCAGCCTCGGCCTGGCCGTCCACAGTGGCATCGTCACGGGCTACCTGGTGGCGTACGGCAGCGAGGAGCAGAAGCGGCGCTGGCTGCCCGGTCTGTGCAGCGGTGAGCTGGTTGGCGCGATCGCGATGACCGAGCCGGACGGTGGCTCCGATCTTCAGGCGATGCGCACCCGGGCGGTCCGCGACGGCGATGACTACCTGGTGACCGGCGCGAAGACGTTCATCACCAACGGCGGCCTGGCCGACCTGATCATCGTGGCCGTGAAGACCGACCCCGAGCAGCGGGCGGCCGGCGTCTCACTGCTGATCTGCGAGGTGGGCGGCGACCCGGAGGGCTTCCGCCGGGGCCGACTGCTGTCCAAGATCGGGCTGCACGCCAACGACACCGCTGAGTTGTTCTTCGACGAGTTCCGGGTTCCGGCGGCGAACCTGCTCGGCGGCGCCGAAGGGCTGGGCTTCATCCAGCTCATGCAGCAACTCCCGCAGGAACGGCTGGTCATCGGCGTCGGCGCGGTCGCGGCAATGGAACGGGCCGTCGCGCTGACCGTCGCGTACGCCAAGGAGCGCACCGCCTTCGGCAAGACCCTGATGGGTCACCAGAACACCCGGATGGTGCTCGCCGAGTGCGCGACCCGCGCCCGGGTCAGCCGGGTCTTCCTGGACGACTGCATCGTCCGACATACGCGTGGCGACCTGGACGTCTCCACCGCGGCGATGGCGAAGTCGTGGCTCACCGATGGGCAGTGCGAGGTCATCGACCGGTGCCTGCAACTGTTCGGCGGCTACGGCTACACGACGGAGTATCCGATCGCCCGGATGTACGCCGATGCCCGCGTCCAGAAGATCTACGGCGGCACCAACGAGATCATGAAGGAGTTGATCGCCCGTGCCCTCTGAGGCGTACGTCTATGACGCGGTCCGCACCCCGCGCGGACGCGGCCGGGACACCGGCGCGCTGCACGGGGTCAAGCCCATCTCCCTGGTGGTCGGCCTTATCGACGCGTTGCGGGAGCGCAACCCCGGCCTGGACGTCGGTCGGCTGGAGGATCTGCTGCTCGGCATCGTGACCCCGGTCGGCGAGCAGGGCGGCGACCTGGCCCGGGCGGCCGCGCTGTTGGCCGGGCTGCCCGACCAGGTGGGCGGGGTGCAGCTCAACCGGTTCTGCGCTTCCGGGTTGGAGGCGGTCAACTCCGCCGCCGCGCGGATCCGCTCCGGCTGGGAGCATCTGCTGCTCGCCGGCGGGGTCGAGTCGATGTCCCGGGTGCCGATGGGCTCCGACGGCGCGGCCTGGGCCACCGATCCGCAGACCGCGCTGGCCACGTCGTTCGTGCCGCAGGGCGTCAGCGCCGACCTGATCGCCACAGTGGAGGGCTTCACCCGCGACGACGTGGACGGCTACGCGCTGCGGTCGCAGGAGCGGGCCGCCAAGGCGATGGCCGGCGGGTACTTCACCCGCTCCGTGGTGCCGGTCCGCGACGGCAACGGGTTGGACATCCTCACCGTCGACGAGCACCCGCGCCCGGAGACCACCCGGGAGGCGCTGGCGAAGCTCACCCCGTCCTTCGCCACGATGGGCGAGGCGGCCGGCTTCGACGCTGTCGCGTTGCAGAAGTTCCACTGGCTGGAGGCCATTGAGCACGTCCACCACGCGGGCAACTCGTCCGGCATCGTGGACGGCGCGGCGCTGACGCTGATCGGTTCGGAGCAGGTTGGCCGGGATCTCGGCCTCACCCCGCGCGCCCGGATCGTCGGTGCGGCGGTCACCGGCGCGGACCCGACGCTGATGTTGACCGGCCCGATCCCGGCCACCCACAAGGCGCTCGCCGTCGCCGGGCTGACAGTCGACGACATCGACCTGTTCGAGATCAACGAGGCGTTCGCCGCGGTGGTGCTCAAGTACGTCCGTGACCTGGGCCTCGACCCGGACCGGGTGAACGTCAACGGCGGCGCGATCGCGCTCGGCCATCCGCTCGGCGCGACCGGAGCGATGCTGCTCGGTACGGCGTTGGACGAGTTGGAGCGCCGCGACCTGCGCCGCGCCGTGGTGACCCTCTGCATCGGCGGCGGCATGGGCGTCGCCACCGTTCTCGAGCGCTGCTGACCCGGAGGACGACCATGACCAACACCATCCGGTACGACTGCGGCGCCGACGGCATCGTCACGCTCACAGTGGACGACCCCACCCAGTCCGCCAACACCATGAACCGGGCGTACGCCGCCTCGATGAGCGCCGTGCTGGACCGGCTGGAGGCCGAGAGCGATCTCGTCGGCGTCATCGTGACCAGCGCGAAGTCGACCTTCTTCGCCGGCGGCGACCTGCCCGAGATGATCCGGGCCACCCGCGCCGACGCGCCCGACCTGGCCGACCTGCTCGGCACCATCAAGCGGGACCTGCGCCGCCTGGAGAGGCTGGGCCGACCGGTGGTCGCCGCGGTCAACGGCTCCGCGCTCGGCGGTGGCCTGGAGATCGCACTCGCCTGCCACCACCGGATCGCACTGGACGCGCCCGGCAGCCGGCTCGGGCTGCCCGAGGTGACCCTGGGCCTGCTGCCCGGGGCGGGCGGCGTCACCCGGACCGTACGGATGCTCGGCCTGGCCGGCGCGCTGACCACGGTGCTGCTCACCGGCCGGCGGATGCGCCCGACCGAGGCGCTGTCCGTCGGGCTGGTCGACGAGGTGGTCGCCACGCCCACCGAGCTGCTGGAGCGGGCGCGGGCCTGGATCGCGGCGAACCCGCGCCCGGCACAGCCGTGGGACCGGCCGGACTATCGGATGCCCGGCGGCACCCCCGCCAGCCGCTCACTGGCCGCACAGCTGCCCGCCTTCCCAGCGACGCTGCGCAAGCAGCTCAAGGGTGCCCGGCTGCCCGCGCCCGAGGCGATCCTGGCCGCCGCCGTCGAGGGCGCACAGGTCGACCTGGAGACCGCCCTGACCGTGGAGACCCGGCACCTGATCGGCCTGCTCACCGGGCAGGTCGCCAAAAACATGATCGGTGCGTTCTTCTTCGACCTGAAGGCCGTCAACGGTGGCGCGGCCCGACCGGCCGATGTGGACGCCCCACCGGTGCGCCGGGTGGCGGTGCTCGGGGCTGGCATGATGGGCGCGGGCATCGCGTACGCCTGCGCCAAAGCCGGGCTGGACGTCGTGGTCAAGGACGTCACGCCGGAGGCCGCCGGCCGGGCCCGGGAACACGCCGAGCGGCTGCTGGCCCGCGCGGTACGCAAGGGTCGCACGACCGAGGCGGACGCCCGCGCCGTACTGGACCGGATCACCACCACCGACCAGGCCGACGCGCTGGCCGGCTGCGACGCGGTCATCGAGGCGGTCTTCGAGGACCCGGCGCTGAAACAGCAGGTCTTCGCCGAGGTGCTGCCCGTCCTGGCGCCCGACGCGCTGCTCGCCTCCAACACCTCCACCTTGCCGATCACCGGGCTGGCCGCCGGTGTGGACCGGCCAGCGGATTTCATCGGCATGCACTTCTTCTCTCCGGTGGACCGGATGCCGTTGCTGGAGATCGTGGTGGGCGAACGGACCGGGGACGTGGCGCTGGCCCGGGCGTTCGACCTGGGCCGGCGGATCGGCAAGACCCCGATCGTGGTCAACGACGGCCGGGGTTTCTTCACGAGCCGGGTGATCGGCAGGTTCATCGACGAGGCGGTCGGCATGGTCGCCGAGGGTGTCCCCGCCGCATCGGTGGAGCAGGCCGCCCTTCAGGCCGGCTACCCGACCGGGCCGCTGGCGCTGGCCGACGAGGTCAGTCTCACACTGATCCAGCGGATCCGCCGCCAGTTCGAGGCGGCCAGCGAGGAGTTCCGCCCGCTGCCGGCGCACCGCCTGGTGGACGAGCTGGTCGACGCGTACGACCGGCCGGGGCGCGCCGCCGGACGCGGCTTCTACTCCTACGACGACGGCACCCGGGGCCGGCTGTGGTCCGGCCTCGCCGATCTGACCACCGACGCGGGTCGGGCGGTGCCGTTCACCGACCTCCAGGAGCGGATGCTCTTCGCGGAGGCGCTGGACGCGCTGCGCTGCCTCGACGAGGGGGTGCTGCGCACCGAGACCGACGCCAACATCGGCTCGATCTTCGGCATCGGCTTCCCGGCGTGGACGGGCGGGGTGATCCGCTACGTCCGGCAGTACACGGGCGGCCCGGCCGGCTTCGCGGCCCGTGCCACCGAGTTGGCCGGCCGCTACGGCGACCGGTTCGCTCCCCCCGCCGACCTGGCCGACCGGCTCGCCGCCCGTCGGACCGAACCGGCTGACGTCGCGTGACGGCGGCACGCGGCGGGCCGCTGGCCGGGGTGCGCGTGGTCGAGCTGGCCAGCCTCGCGCCGGCGCCGTTCGGCTGCATGGTGCTCGCCGACCTCGGCGCGGACGTGGTGCGGGTGGACCGGCCGGGCGCCCCGGGAGCGGGCCGGCTGGCCGCACCGACCAGCGGGCCGTTGCAACGCGGCCGGCGGGTCATCGCACTGGACCTGAAGTCCCCGGCCGGAGTGGCGGACCTGCTGCGCCTCGCCGAACGCGCGGACGTGCTGGTCGAGGCGTACCGGCCCGGGGTGGCCGAGCGGCTCGGCATCGGGCCGGAGGTGTGCCAGGCCCGCAACCCCCGACTGGTGTACGCGCGGATGACCGGTTGGGGTCAGGACGGCCCGCTGGCAGCCCGAGCCGGGCACGACATCGACTACATCGCGGTGGCCGGGGCGTTGGAACCGCTGGGACGGGCCGGCGAGCGGCCGTACGCGCCGATGAACCTGCTCGGCGACTTCGGCGGCGGGGGGATGCTGCTCGCCGTCGGGGTGCTGGCCGCGCTGCTGGAGCGGGAGCGCTCCGGCTTCGGCCAGGTGGTCGACGCGGCGATGGTGGACGGCTCGGCGCTGCTCACCTCGTTCCTGCACGGGCTGCTCGGCACCGGCCTGTGGGCCGCCCCGCGTGGGCGCAACATGTTCGACGGCGGGGCGCCGTTCTACGACACGTACGCCACCGCCGACGGTGGATTCATGGCGGTCGGCGCGATGGAACCGGCCTTCTACGCCGTACTGCTCACCGGCCTCGGCCTCGCCGGCGACCCGGACCTGCCCGCCCAGTACGACCCGAGCGGCTGGGACGAGCTGCGCCGCCGGTTCGCCGAGCGGTTCGCCGAGCGCACCCGGGACGAGTGGACGGCGGTCTTCGCCGACCTGGACGCCTGCGTCGCGCCGGTGCTCGCCCCCGGCGAGGCGCACGCGCACCCGCACAACGCGGCCCGGGGCACGTTCGTCGAGGTGGGCGGCGAGATCCAGCCGGCCCCCGCACCCCGCTTCGACCGCACCCCGACCGACCAGCCAACCCCGGCACCAGATCCGGAGCAGGACGTCCTCCCGGTGGAGGAGATCCTCACCGGCTGGCCACAAGAGACCTGATCAACCCTGCTCGACGGAACCCCCGCACTGCGTCACGCGATCGGTAGACGCAGTGCGGGGGAGATCCCGTGCCCAGAGCAGCCGGCTCTGAGTCGACGATCAGCCGATGGTCAACACCTGGTCACAGCGGCGTCGATGACCACGTCACCGCACCGTCGCCGCCTCCACGATCGTGACGGTGGCCTGGCCGGTGTTGTCGGAGAGGTCGTCCTCCGGCGAGTTGGTCGTCGCTCGGGCGGTCACGGTCGCCACCTCACCCGGCACCGCGTCGGCAACCTTGGCCGTCAGCCAGAGCCCGGAGGGTGTGTACCCGTTGACCAGGCCGTAGGCCGTGCAGTCCCAGGTCGGCTGGCCGGAGGCGGGGTCGTCGCCGAACTCGCAGTACCAGGGGCTGCTGTACGGCTCCTCGATTCGACTGAAGCCGGTGGGCAGCGGAACGATGACGTGCACCTCGTCCGCCGTCATGTTCCCGGTGTTGTGCACCTGCACGTAGATGTTCACCGTGTCGCCGACGATCGCCTGAGCTGGGTCGGCCTGAACCGTGGTGACCTCCAGGTCGGTCACCCCTCGGATGTAGGTGATCGTGGCCTCGTCCACGTTGTTGGCCGTGGAGAACTCGGTGCTGGTCGTCTGCGCCGTGGCAGTCACCGCCGAAATGGTGCCGACCGGTGCGGGCGGGAAGGCGAAATCGAACCGCAGTCGCGGCGCGCTCGCCCCCGCGGCCAGCGCTCCGTACGTGCACCTGGCGGCTGCGCCGAAGTCACAGGCCCAGCCCTCGGGGGCGGCGTTGCCGTCCGTGAAGAAGGCACCTGCCGGCAGCCCGTACGTCAGAGTGACGTCCGACGCGGACTTCCTGCCTGCGTTGCGGGCCTCCACCTCGACGGTGACTCCACCGCCGACATCCACGACCTGGTCACGGGGTGCGATGGCGGTGGCGGTGACCACCAGATCCGCGGCGGGGGGCGCGGCGGCGGCAGGAGACGCGGGCAGTACCGCGGTCACCAGCGACACCAACACGCCGGTGCTGAGTGCCGCGGCCAGGCGGCGACGATGTGCGGGATTGGGTATGCGATGCATGGATCCTCGCCTGTCAGGGGAGTCGGCCGGAGCGAGTCCGACCGGGACGGGCTTCCGTACCTGTCCCAAGATCAGGCGTCGAAGGCGCCCGTCCCGTCACAGTGGTCGGTGCGTCCCGCCTCGACCCGATCCGGCGGTGGTACCAGGTGGCGAAGAGGGCTACGGCCAGCAGCAGTTCGGCCAGGTCGCCGCCGTAGTACATGAGCTGGGCGGCCGAGCGGAACGCTTCCGGTTCCCGGTCGGTGAGGCCGGGCGGGAGGGTTTCGGCCTGGGCGTACAGGTACTTGGCCAGCACGGCGTGGCCGGCCGACGCGGCCAGTAGCGCGCCGACCCGTACCGCCAGTCCGGGGCGATGCGGCGCCGGGTCCGGCCCGGCCAACGACCAGGCGAAGAGGTACCCGGCGGCCAGGTAGTGCAGGTGCACGGCGTGGTGCAGGACGGGGTGACGTTCGGCCACCGCGTACAGCGGGGTGAGCAGCACCAGCGCCAACCCGCCGGTGGTCAGCAGCGCGGCGGTGAACGGGTGGGCGAGCAGGTGCAGCGGGCGGGCGCGCAGCAGCCGTCCCACCAGCCGGCGCATCGGCGGAGGCGCGACCCGCAGCAGCAGCGTCACCGGGGCGGCGAGCACCAGCCCCAGCGGGGCCAGCATGCCGAGCAGCAGGTGCTGCGCCATGTGCCCGCTCGGGTTGTCGGGGAGTTGGGCCAGCGGCCCGACGGCGACCGCCAGCAGGGCGCAGCCGACCAGCCACGCGGCGGTACGTCGGTGGTCCCAACCCCGCGGGTCTCGGACGGCGGCCAGCACGTAGCAGACCGCCAACAACGCGACCGGGAACAGCGGGAACCAACTCGGCCCGGCCGCACCGTGCCCAGCGTGCGCCAGCGGCCCGGCCACCGTCATCGGGGGCGGGAGTCGGGCCGCCGGGATCGGGCCCACCACACCACCCCGGCACCGGCCAGCAGGAGCACCGCGCCGGACGCGATCCACAGCACGTCGTACGGCAGCAGGTGTACGCCGTAGCGGATCTGGTGCAGCCGGAGCACCTTGTGGTCGACCACCCCGTCGAAGACCTGGAACCCTCCGGCACCGAGCAGGAAGCCACCCCACGCCAGCCGGTTCGACAGGGCACGTCGTCGACGCAGGTCGGCGAACCAGAAGAACCCGCCGACCAGGATGATCAGTTCGGCGGCGTGCAGCAGCCCGTCGGAGAGCAGCGCCACCGATGGGGTGGACCGGTCGTAGAAGTGGTGCCACGCCAGCAACTGGTGGAAGACGATCTCGTCCACCGCAGCCATGATCGCGATGCCGATCAGGACGCCGACGAGGGTGGAGGAGCGTACGTCGGCGGAACGGGGCCTCGGCAGGCTCGAATCGACCACCACACACCTCGCAGTCAGCTGGATCGGGTCGGAAATACCCCGAACCGCATGAAACATGCCGGGCCAGAGCTGCGGGAAGGCCCAATGGGCCGGCGGCACATCCCCGTTTCGTGACTCCCGGGCGACGGGCGGCATGATCATGGAGCCTGGAGGGGCAGCGACAGCCAGATCCCGAGAAGGAGGTGCCCGTGCCGGACGCGGACGAACTCGTCGCCAACGCGCTCGCGGCGGTGCGCGGCACTGACGTACGGCAGGCCGAACGGCAGCTGGACCAACTGATGGTCGGCACCGGCGCCGCGGACGGCACCACGGCGGTGGACGCCGCTCTGCTGCGTCGCCTGGTCCGCGGCCTGGGTCGGCTGTGGCCCCGCGGCTGGCAGCCGGTCGACGTGGACCGGATCACCAGTCGACGGCTCGACGCCCGCGCTGCCCGGCTGGTCCGTGCCGCGATGGCCGCCCAGCGGCGCGATCAGGCCGAGCCGGTCCCGGCCTGGTGGGACGACCAGCTGAGCGAACTGGGGGCCACCGAGGGCGGTGGCAGCGTGTTGGCCGGCTGGGCCAGCCGGGAGGGTCTGGACCGGGCCGACGCGCTCCGCGCGGCCGTGGACACTCTCGCGCTGGTGGAGAGCCTGCCGCCCATCGCGGTGCTGCGCCCACCGCCGGGCACCAGCGGCGCGGCACTGCCCCGCTCGGGCGGCTCGGCTCGCAGCGGGTCGCCGATGCTGGATCGGGTACGGGCGCTGCTGGCGAAGGCCGAGTCGACCACCTTCCCTGCGGAGGCGGAGGCGCTGACCGGGAAGGCCCAGGAGCTGATAGCCCGGCACAGCATCGACGAGGCGCTGCTGGCGGCCGGGTCGGAGCGCGGGGACCTGCCCGGCGGCGTCCGCCTGAGCACCGACACCCCGTACGCGGGCGCGAAGGCATTGCTGGTGCAGGAGGTGGCGGCGGCGAACCGGTGCGAGGCGGTCTGGTCCGACGATCTCGGCTTCGCCACAGTGCTGGGTTGGCCGGCCGATCTGGTGGCGGTGGAGTTGCTCTACACGTCGCTGCTGGTTCAGGCCACGGCGGCGATGCTGCGTGGGCGTGCCGAGCGCCGGCAGGGGTCGGGGCGACGGACGAAGGTCTGGGACGAGTCTTTCCTCAACGCGTTCGCGCTGCGGATCGGCGAGCGGCTGCGGACGGCCACCGAGGCGGCGACCGACGCGGCGGACCAGGCGGCGGCCGAGACGGCCGGGGCGGAACGGCTGTTGCCGGTGCTCGCGGCGCGGGGTGAGGCGGTCCGGGAACGGTTGGACACGCTCTTCCCCGGCGTCACCCGGCACCGGCTCAGCGTGCGCGACGCCGAGGGCTGGTCGTCCGGCACCTCGGCCGCCGACCGGGCGTCGCTGGACGTCGGCGGCGCCCGGAAGCCCCGACAGGTGCCCGGCCGACCCGATCCGCGCTGAACCATCCGGCGTGGGAACGCCCCCGGCGGATGTTTCTGCGATTTTCTTCGGTACGCGGTAGGGATCGGGGGAACGGCTCCGACCCTGCGGTGAGTCGCGCCCCGATCGGGGTGCGACCAGAGCCTGAGGAGCATTGCCGTGAAGTACATGCTGCTGATCTGGAACCGGCCCGGCTTCACCGAGGAGCTGAGCGAGCAGGATCGCACCGCCCTCTTCGGTGAGGTCGACGAGATCATGAAGGAGCTGACCGAGACCGGCGAGCTGATCGGCGGCCAGGCGTTGGCCAATCCGTCGCGGACGTTGACGGTCCGGCTCGTGGACGGCAGCCCCGAGGTCCTCGACGGCCCGTTCATGGAGAGCAAGGAGCAGTTCGCCGGTTACCTGGCCGTTGACTGCGACAGCCCGCAGCGGGCTGCCGAGATCGCCGCCCGCTGGCCGGACGTCCGGTACGGCGGCGCGATGGAGGTCCGCCCGATCATGGACGAGGCCGGGACGGAGATGTGACCGAGGACCGGACGGTCGAGGATCTGCTGCGCACGTCCGCGCCGCAGGTCCTCGGCCTGCTGGTCCGTCGGCACGGACAGTTCGACAGGTGCGAGGACGCGGTCCAGGAGGCGCTGCTCGCCGCCGCGACGCAGTGGCCCGGGCAGGGCGTACCGGACAATCCGCGCGCCTGGTTGCTCACCGTGGCCACCCGCCGCCTCACCGACGAGTGGCGCAGCGAGAGTGCGCGCCGGGACCGCGAGGTGGCGGTGGCGCGACGCGAGCCGGCGTACGCCGGGGTGGCGCCCGCGGCGGACGCGGAGCCCGCCGTTCCGGCCGACGACGACACCCTCACGCTGCTGTTCCTCTGCTGCCACCCGGCGCTGCCCGGATCGGCGCAGGTGGCGCTCACCCTGCGGGCGGTCGGCGGTCTCAGCACCGCCCAGATCGCCAGGGCGCACCTGGTGCCCGAGGCGACGATGAGTCAACGGATCCGGCGGGCCAAGCAGCGGATCGAGGCTGCCGGGGCACGGTTCACCATGCCCGGGCCGGCCGAGCGGGGCGAGCGGCTTACAACGGTGCTGCGGGTGCTCTACCTGATCTTCAACGAGGGCTACACGGCGTCCAGTGGCCCGGATCTGCGCCGGGCCGAACTGACCGGCGAGGCGATCCGGCTGGCCCGCGTCCTGCGCGGGCTGCTGCCGGACGACGGCGAGGTGACCGGGCTGCTGGCGCTCATGCTGCTGACCGACGCGCACCGGGCGGCGAGGGTGGGACCGGACGGGGAGTTGGTGCCGCTGGCCGAGCAGGACCGTTCCCGATGGGACGCCGCCGCCATCGCCGAGGGCGTCGCCCTGATCACCGAGGCGCTGACCTGGTCGCCGCCCGGCCCGTACCAGCTCCAGGCGGCGATCGCCGCTGTGCACGCCGAGGCGTCGACGGCGGCGGAGACGGACTGGCGGCAGATCGTCGCGCTCTACCGACTGCTGGCCCGGATCGCGCCGAATCCGATGGTCACCCTCAACCAGGCGGTGGCGGTGGCCATGGTCGACGGGCCCCGGGCCGGGCTCGCCCTGCTCACGCCGTTGGACGTCGACGAACGCACGGCCGGACACCACCGGCTGGCCGCCGTCCGGGCGCACCTGTTGGAGCTGGCCGGGGAGGTCGGTGCGGCGCGGGAGGCGTACCTGATGGCGGCGCGGGGCACCACGAGCCGGCCCGAGCAGCGCTACCTGGAGGTGCGGGCGGCCCGGCTGACCGGGCAGGGGTGAGGACCACCATCTTGCCGTTTTGGCAACAATCTTTGCGCATCGCCCGTTCGCCGGTCACAGTCGTGGCCGACGCGCGAAGGAGCAGGCACAGATGACCGAGCAGCACGAGTTCGACAAGGACTACTGGGAGCGGCACTGGCACCAGACGCACCACGACCGTCCCGGCGCGATGAGCACGAGTCCCGCGCACCCGTACCTGGCCCGGGAGATCGGCGCTCTGGTGCCGGGCTCGGCGCTGGACGCCGGGTGCGGCGCGGGCGCCGAGGCCATCTCGCTCGCCGCCCACGGCTGGCAGGTCACCGCCGTCGACATCGCACCCGTTGCCCTCGCTCGGGCCGCCGAACGCGCGACGGAGAGCGGCGTCTCCGAACGCGTGCGGTGGGTGGAGGCGGACCTGACGGCCTGGGCCCCGGAGACGCCGTTCGACCTGGTCACGACGCACTACGCGCACCCCGCGATGCCGCAGTTGGCCTTCTACGACCGCATCGCCGGTTGGGTGGCCCCCGGCGGCACCCTCCTGATCGTCGGGCATCTGCACACCTCGGAGGCAGGTGAGCAGGGGCACGGGCACGGACACGGACACGGGCCTGGGCACCACCCGCCCGACGAGGCATCGGTGACCCTCGCGGACATCACCGCCGGCCTGGACAGCAGCACCTGGGAGATCGTCACTGCCGAGGAGCACCGCCGCACGGTGCCCGGCCGGGAGGTCCCGCTGTACGACGTGGTCGTACGCGCCACCCGACGCCACTGAGCACACCGCTGCCGACCGCCGGGCGAACCGACGGCCGGCAGTGGCGGTCACACCTCAGGTTCGACGGCCGGGCAGCTGGCGCCCCGGGCGGGCACCACCTGATCGATCAGGTACGAGTCGACGGCTCGTTGCACACACGGGCTCGTGGTGTAGCTGCCGTGCCCCCAGCCCTGGTAGGTGAGCAGCGCGCCGTGCCGACCCAACTGCCGCGCCACGGTGCGCGCCCAGCCGTAGCCGCTGGCCGGGTCGTGCACTGTGGCGGCGAGCAGCAGCGGCACGTCGGTGTGGACCCGTAGCCGATGCTGCGGATTGGCCACCGGCGTCGGGGTGCCCAGACAGGTGACCAGCGCGAACAGCGCCGGCGGGTAGCGCAGGTCCGGCGCGAGCCGGACCGCCCGGCGCAGATGTCCGACGTACTCGCTGTAGTCGCGGACCGGCAGGCTCCAGTCCTGACAGAAAACCGCGAAGGGGTACGGAGCCACGGCCTGGTCCGCCGACGGACGGACGCTCGGCGTGGTGGCGGTGCCCTCCAGTCGGACGATCCACTGGGCGAGCCCCGGCCACCGCCAGGTGTCGTAGAGCTTCTTGTGGGCGAGGCGGCTCAACTCGAACGGGGCGAGCGCCGCTCCGGCCCGGTCCGGGTCGGTCAGCGAGCCACGCTCGGCCCGGGCTTGCAGCCCGGCCCAGCTGGCCCGGACGTCGCGACCATGCAGAACGCAGTGGGCCGAGCGGGCGCACCAGGCCAGGAACTCGTCGAACGCACCCTCCGCGGTGACGGCCTGACTGTCGAGGAAGGCGCGGGTGTCAACGCTGTGGTCCATCGCTGCCTCCAGCACCATGGCCCGGACCCGGTCGGGGTACAGCTCGGCGTACCGCTGCCCGAGCAGGGTGCCGTACGAGCTGCCGTGGAAGGTCAACTGCCGTTCGCCGAGCGCGGCGCGGACCGCGTCCAGGTCGCGGGCGGCGCTGGTGGTGTCCACGTGGTCGTAGAGCGACCCGGTGCGGGCGCGGCAGTCGGCGCGCAGCAGCGCGTTGTTGGCCAGGACGGCGTCGAACTGGGCCTGATCGGCGATCAGCTGTGGTTGCCGGGCGAGCAGGTCCCGGGCGCAGACCACCGGGTGACTGCCGCCGGTGCCGCGTGGGTCGAAGCTGACGATGTCGAACCGGGCACGCAGGTCGGCGCTGAACCGGGAGCTGCCGTTCACCACCCGGTCGACACCGCTGTCGCCCGGCCCGCCGGGGCCGAAGATCAGCGCGCCTTCCCGGGTGGCTGGCTTGGCGACCCGGCGGGCCAGCGACAGGTCGAAGCGCTCACCCTGGGGTCGGTTCCAGTCCACCGGCAGAGACAGGGTGCCGCACTCGGCGCTGGTGTCCGCGGCGCAGGGCCGCCAGTCGATCGTCGGGGCGGGCTGTGGTCGGGCGGCGGCCGGGCTCGCCGGGGCCAGGCCGGCGGCCGTGAGAGCCAGGGCGACCGCCCAGCCGACTGCGGATTTGCGTACGCGCAGCATGAGGTGCTGTCCTCTCCTCGAGGGAGCGTTGCCGGTGAAACTCGCCCACTGGGCGAGGTGATGCTGCTTCCACCCGGGCCGTCGAGTAGCCGCTCGACGGCCCGGGGCCGCCCTCGTCCGCCGGGTCAGTCGACCTCGCGCAGGACGCGTTCGAGCGTGGTCATCCGGGTCTCCATCCCGCCCAGCCGACCGTCCATCGCCGCGAGCAGTCGGGCGTTCTCCGCCTGGGCCTGAGCTGCCGTCTCGGCGAGCTGGCGGTAGTCGTCCGCCCGGTCCGCCTCGTACCGGGCCCGCCGGGTCTTGGCGAGCTGCACGACTGTCACCGTGACCACGCTGATCAGGAAGGCGAAGATGCCGATCGCGCCGACCACCTCGGTCCAGTCGTGCTCGCTCATCGCTGTGCTCCCGGCTGCTCGCCCGAGTCGGGCACTGTCAGCGTCTCGACCGCGGTCGCGATGACCGCGGGGGTGAGTGTGAGCACGAACGGCTCCACCTCGTAGTAGTTCATGGCCTTCCCGTCCTCCGACAACTCCAGGCGGGCGGTGACCAGCCCGGCCGCCGCCAGCTTCCGTAGGTGGACCTGCAACAGCGCTCGGCTGATGCCCAGTTGCCGGGCCAGCCCGCTGACGTACGCACGCTCGCGGGCCAACGCGGCGACGACCCGCAGCCGGTGCGGATTGGCCAGGGTGGCCAGCACCCGGACCAGGTCGTCGCCGGTCGGCGGTGGAGCGCTGCTCATAACCAGCCCTTGCACATGCCAAGGAAAGTTAGCAGGTGCCGGCGTGCTGCGGTGCGGAACGAAAACGGAATCAGGGGGATCTCAGGGTCGGCGAAAGAGGCGGACACACAGCACGCCGGGCCGGTGATGATCACCGGCCCGGCGTGCGGGTTACGTCGTACGTCAGCTCTTGAAAGCGTCCTTGATCTTCTCGCCCGCCTGCTTGAGCTTGGCGGTGGACTGGTCAGCGCGACCCTCCGCCTCCAGCTGCTCGTTGTCGGTGGCCCGACCGGCGCCTTCCTTCAGCTTGCCGGTCGCGTCCTCGGTGGCGTTGTTGATCTTGTCGTCGATACCCATTGCCAACCTCCATTGCAAGCATTGCAAGCGTCGCTACAACCACAGAGGTACCCCCGTCGTCAACGGCCCAACCATTACCGTCGTCACAGATCGGCAGCGGCCGGACGGAACCGACGCAGCCGCAGACTGTTGGCCACCACGAAGACCGAGGACAGCGCCATCGTGGCGCCGGCGATCATCGGGTTGAGCAGCCCGGCGGCGGCCAACGGCAGGGCCGCCACGTTGTAGCCGAACGCCCAGAACAGGTTGCCCCGGATGATGCCGAGCGTGCGTCGGGACAACCGGATGGCGTCCACCGCCGCGTCCAGGTCGCCCCGGACGAGGGTGAGGTCGGCCGCCTCGATCGCCACGTCGGTGCCGGTGCCCATGGCCAGCCCCAGGTCGGCCTGGGCCAGCGCCGGGGCGTCGTTGACCCCGTCACCGACCATGGCCACCGACCGTCCCTCGGCCTGGAGCCGCTTGATCACGTCGACCTTCCCGGCCGGCAGCACCTCGGCGATCACCTCGTCGACGCCCACCTCGGCGGCGACCGCGCGAGCCACTGTGGTGTTGTCCCCGGTCAGCAGGACCGGAGTCAGCCCCAGCCCACGCAGCCGCGCCACCGCCGCCCGGCTGGTCGGCCGGACCACGTCGGCGACAGTGAGCACGCCCCGGGCCCGTCCGTCCCAGCCGGCGACGATCGCCGTACGGCCGGCGGCCTCCGCGTCGCGCACGGCCCACTCGACCTCCGGCGGTACGTCGATCTCGCGCTCGCGCAGCAGCCGGACCCGGCCGACCAGCACGGCCCGTCCGTCGACAGTGCCGGTCACCCCCAGCCCTTCGAGGTTGCCGAAGGCGGTCACCGGGGGCAGCGCGCCCTCATCGGTGGCAGCGGCCGCGACCGCACGGGCGATCGGGTGCTCGGAAGCGGCCTCCACCGCCCCGGCGAGCCGGAGCAGCTCGGCCCGGTCCACACCGCTCGCCGGCACAACGTCCACCAGTGTCATCCGGCCGGTCGTCACGGTGCCGGTCTTGTCGAGCACCACGGTGTCCACCCGGCGGGTCGACTCCAGCACCTCCGGGCCCTTGATCAGCACGCCGAGCTGGGCGCCCCGACCGGTGCCGACCAGCAGCGCGGTCGGGGTGGCCAGGCCGAGCGCGCACGGACAGGCGATGATCAGCACGGCCACGGCGGCGGTGAACGCGGCGGTCGGGCCGGCCCCGGTGCCGAGCCACCAGCCGAGCGTGCCGACTGCGAGGGTGATGACGATCGGCACGAAGACCCCGGAGATCCGGTCCGCCAGCCGCTGCACGGCCGCCTTGCCGCTCTGCGCCTGCTCCACCAGGTCGGCCATCCGGGAGAGCTGGGTGTCCGCGCCGACCCGGGTGGCGGTGACGATCAACCGCCCACCCGCGTTGATCGTGGCGCCGACCACGCCGTCACCCGGGGCGACCTCGACCGGCACCGACTCACCGGTGAGCATGCTGGCGTCGACAGCGGAGGTGCCCTCGTCGACCACCCCGTCGGTGGCGATCTTCTCCCCGGGGCGGACCACGAACCGGTCACCGACGGCGAGCCGGTCCACGGGGATCAGGGTCTCCACGCCGTCACGCAGCACCGTCACGTCCTTGGCGCCGAGGTCGAGCAGGGCGCGCAGGGCGGCACCGGCCGTCCGCTTGGACCGGGCCTCGAAGTAGCGACCAGCCAGGATGAACACGGTGACCCCGGCGGCCGCCTCCAGGTAGATGTTGCCGGCGCCGTCGGTCCGGGTGATGTCGAAGCGGAACGGGTGCGTCATCCCGGGCATCCCCGCGTCACCGAGGAAGAGCGCCCAGAGCGACCAGCCGAACGCGGCCAGGGTGCCGAGCGACACCAGGGTGTCCATGGTCGCCGCGCCGTGCCGCAGGTTGGTCCAGGCGGCCCGGTGGAACGGCAGCCCACCCCAGACCACCACCGGGGCGGCCAGGGTCAGCGACAACCACTGCCAGTAGTCGAACTGCCAGGCCGGGACCATGGCCAGCAGGACCACCGGCACGCTCAGGACCACCGACACCCAGAGCCGGGTACGCGGTGCCCGCAACGGGTCCACCGGGGGTTCCGCGCTGGGCGGGGCCGGCAGCGCCGCCGTGTAACCGGTCTTCTGCACGGTCCCGATCAGGTCGTCCGGCGTGACGCCGTCGGCGTACCGGACGGTCGCCTTCTCGGTGGCGTAGTTGACGGTGGCGCTCACCCCGTCCATCCGGTTGAGCTTCTTCTCGATCCGGGCGGCGCACGCGGCGCAGGTCATCCCGCCGATCGCCAGTTCGATCCGGTTCGGCGCCTCAGGTAGTGGTCTGCTGGTGGTGGTCATCGTCTGGTCCCGTCAGTTGTGTCCGTGCCCGGGGGTGCCGTGGTCGGTCCCGCCGGTCGGTGCGGGTCCGCTCGGAGTGGGGACGTCTCCGGTCGGGGCGGCGCCGGCGACCACTGTGAACTCGGCGGTGTGCACCCTCCCGCCGTGTTGGAAGTCGAGGTAGAGCCGGTAGCTGCCGGCCGAGGGCACCTCGGCGAGGAAGGTGACGGCCGGACCGGGCCGGGTGCGGCCATCGCCGGGCGTCCCGTCCGGGTGCACGTGCAGGTACGCCAGATCACCCCGACGTAGTGCCACCAGGTGCCCGTACGCGCCCAGGTAGGGCTCCAGGTCGGTGACCGGCTGCCCGTCCCGGCTGACGGTCAGGGTCAGCGACGACGTGCGGCCGGGCTGCGGCGCACCGGTCAGGGTGACCGTGTAGCCGTCGACTGTGGTGCTGGTCGCCGGGGCGGGCAACGGCCGTTCGGTCAACTCGCCGGGGACGGTCACGTCCACGCCGAGGGTCAGCGACTCACCCCCGGTCGGGGTGAAGTCGGCGAACGCCCGCCACTGCCCGGGGCCGGCCAGCGGGGTGTCGACCCGCCAGGTGCCGTCCGGGGCAAGCTCGGGGTGGACGTGACGGAAGCCGGAGAGGTCCCGACGGGCGACGATCAGGTGCATCTGCTTGTCGTGCGCCACGTCGTACCGGGTGACCGGGCGGCCGTCCGGGCCGGCGATCCGGAAGGCGAACTCGCCGGCCGGGGCGGCGACCGGTTGGAGGGTGTAGCCCCGGTCGGAGACGAGCAGGCCGCCGGGGAGCCGATCGGCCACCTCGTCGTGCTCGCCCGTCGCATGGGCGGCGTCGCCGTCGTGCCGGCCCTCGATCACCGGGGCGCTGTCGACCACCCGGCCGACCCCGTACGTCGCGCCGAAGATCGCCGCCAGGCCGACGGCGAACCCGGCCAGTCTCGTCACGGTGCGCACGCCGACCCGCCGATCACGCGTCGACGAGGTCGTAGCCGGCCTCGTCGACTGCGGCTCGGACGACAGCGGTGTCCAGCGGCTGATCGCTGCTGACGGTGACCCGGCCGGCCGCGAGGTCGACCTGGACGTCGCGCACGCCCGGGATGGCGCCGACCTCGGCACTCACCGCGCTGACGCAGTGGCCGCAGGTCATGCCCTGGACCTGGTACGTGGTGTTGACCATTGGACCGTCTCCTTCGAGGTACCGGTACCCGGTGGGGGTATCTCAACAGAACCGACCGTACCATACCCCCTGGGGGTACGCTATCCTGGTGGACATGACCGCACCCACCCCGATCCGCGGATACACCGCCAGCAAGGACCAGCTGCTCGCGCGGCTCCGCCGCGTCGAGGGGCAGGTCAGGGGCATCGAGAAGATGGTCGACGACGACCGCTACTGCATCGACGTGCTCACCCAGATCTCCGCCATCCAGGCCGCCCTCGACAAGGTGGCCCTCGGGCTGCTCGACGGGCACGCCCGGCACTGCATGCACGAGGGCGCCGCCGAGGGTCGGGCCGACGAGATGGCCACCGAGATGATGGCGGCGGTCGGCCGGCTCATGAAGCGCGGCTGACCGCCCGAGGTCCGCCGCGCGGGCGGTTCGGCCGCCCGACACTCCGCCACGACCTGCAGGCCCCGGGAGGGCTGGCTAGCATCTCCCACGATGGCCCTCCGAATGCCGCTGCACAGTCGGGCACCCGCGCCGCCACGTCGTGGCGGCGCCCCCGGCCGACCGGGCCGAGCACTGACCGTCCGTGATCAAGCGGTCGTCAGGCAGCGATCCGCCCCGCCGTCCGCCGCGTTTCCACCGCAACGGTGAACCGCCAGGCCCGCTGACCCGTATCCCGCACCGGATCGTTGGGAGTCTCGCTTTGGGTTCCGACCACACTCACACTGCTCCGTCCGCCCCACCAAGGGTGCGACGGATCCTCGTCGTGACTGTGGTACCCCTCTTCGTCGCCACCGTGCTGGCAGCAGCGCTGCTCTGGCCGCGCGGCGGGTCACCGCAGACCGATGGTGGCGCGGACGTGCCGCGCTACCCCGGCACCGTCACCCGGGTGGTGAGCGAGCCGTGCCCGCCGGTGCCGTCGGTTCCCGAGGGCACACCGAGGGTCGGGGACGGGCGGTGCGGCACCGTCGACGTGCGGGTGGACGATGGGCCGACCGCCGGCCAGCAGGTACGGACACCGGTGCCCGACGGGCCCGGCGCACCCCGGGTCGAGGTCGGCGACGAGGTCATCCTGGTCGAGCTGGCTGACCCGACCGATCCCACCACCAGCAACTGGAACATCGCCGAGCACCAACGCGGCACCCCGATGGTGTGGCTGGCGGTGATCTTCGCGGCCGCGATCGTCGCGTTCGGTCGGTGGCGAGGTCTGGCAGCGCTCGCCGGACTGGCCGCCAGCTTCGCCATCCTGCTCACCTTCGTGCTGCCGGGCATCAGCGCCGGCGGGTCACCGCTGCTGGTGGCGGTGGTCGGCGCGGCCCTGATCATGTTCGTGGTGCTCTATCTGACCCACGGGGTCACCGCACAGACCTCGGTCGCGGTGCTCGGCACCCTGGGCAGCCTGGTGCTGACCGGCGTGCTCGCCACCATCGCCACGGCCGCGACCCACCTCACCGGCTTCGGCAGCGAGGACGCCACCACCCTGTCAATGTTCCAGGGCGACGTGGACCTGCACGGCCTGCTGCTCGCCGGGATCATCATCGGATCGCTCGGGGTGCTCGACGACGTGACGGTCACCCAGGCGGCCACCGTCACCGAACTGGCGAACGCCAACCCCGGGCTGACCCGGTTGCAGCTGTACCGTGCCGCCACCCGGGTCGGCCGCGCGCACATCGCCTCCACTGTCAACACCATCGTGCTGGCGTACGCAGGCGCGTCACTGCCCCTGCTGCTCCTGCTCACCGCCGACTCGCGGCCGATCGGACAGATCCTCACCAGTGAGTTCCTCGCGCAGGAGATCGTCCGCAGCGCGGTCGCCACCCTCGGTCTGATCGCCGCCGTGCCGCTGACCACCGGGCTGGCCGCGGTGGTGACCGCCGCCGGGCGTACCGCTGCCACGGCGTCCACCGACGCTTCCGCGCCCCGGCCCCAGCCGGACCGCAGCGAGGCACTGGCCGCACTCAGCTCACCGCGAACGGCCGGCTCCGACGAGCCGGCCCGGACGCGGACCGCACCCCCATCCGAGGCCACCGACCGGTGGCCGGAGTCGAACAGGAGCACGGATACGGCATGGTGACACTCCTCAGCGTGACCAGATCGGGCATCCACCCTGAGAACCGCGTCACTGGTCACTCAACGCTATGGCGAAATGACGCTTTTGGTCGGCATCCAGGCGTAGCTCACCCGGTCGACTCTCGGGTAACCTCGCTGCCGGTTACCGATGAAGGCGCGAAGCGGCGCCTGCGGTGCCACCGCCCAATCGCCAACCGGCGAGCCGGGGACCCAGGTGCCTGGGGTGAATCCGCGTCAGCGGTAGGGGCCACTTCCGCCCCGAACCCGTCAGCTAACCCGGTCGGCGGTCGACGGAAGGGAACATTGTGACGGCACCCCTACACCGCTGGTTGAGTCCCGTGGTGGCCGTGATCGCCGCACTGACCGTGCTCGCCGGGCCGCTCCCTGCGCACGCCGCCCCGACGAACCCCACACCCTCCGGGCACGAGGAGGACGGCGAGCCCAAGCTGCTCAACGACGTCATCGAGCAGGCCAACCGCGACTACTCCGCCGCAAAGTCCAAGCTGGACAAATCCAAGAAGCGGCAGGGCGAGTTGGCCGCAGAGGTCAACCGGGCCAAGGCCGACCTGGACGCGTTGGCCCCGCAGGTCGGGCAGATCGCCGCCCAGGCGTACCGGACCGGCCGGATCGGTGCGGTCGCGATGCTGCTGGAGAGCGATGCGCCCGACTCGTTCGTCCAGCGCGCCGGGATGCTCGACGAGATAAACATGGTCAACGAGAAGAAGCTCTCCGAGGTCAACGAGGTGAAGGCCCGCGCCGAGCAGGCCAAGCTGGCCCTCGACACCGAGGTCCGCGAGCAGCAGAAGCAGACCGCCCTGATGGCGAAGCGCAAGAGCGAGGCCGACAAGGCGCTCTCCCTCGTCGGCGGCAAGGGTTTCACCGGCGGCCTGGTGGATGCCACCTCCAAGGTCGCGAAGATCGGCCCGGGTCGCACGGCCGACGGTGACTGGAAGCCCCAGTCGTGCAGCGAGAACGACCCCACCACGTCCGGTTGCGTCACGCCGCGCACGCTGCACGCGTACAAGGAGGTCAAGGCGGCCGGCTTCAACCGGTTCGTCGGCTGCTACCGCCCCGGCGGGCCGTGGGAGCACCCGAAGGGCCGCGCCTGCGACTGGTCGCTACAGAAGAGCGGGTTCTCCCCGTGGCACAACAACGACACCCGGACGTACGGCAACAACGTCGCCGCGTTCCTCATCCGTAACGCCGACCGGCTGGGCATCTACTACGTGATCTGGAACCGGCAGATCTGGTTCCCGGCCACCGGCTGGAGTTCGTACAGCGGGCCGTCGAACCACACCGACCACGTCCACATGTCGCTGCTCTGACCCGCACGATCCCGGTCGAGGGCCGTTCCGCGTGACGCGGAGCGGCCCTCGTCGCGTCAGACGGTGGCAGGCGCGGCCGGGTCGGTCGACTCGGGTGATCCGGCCGGGGTCTCCAACGTCGCGAGGCCGGCCGGTACGACGGCCACCGGGCGCACCGCTCCGGCGGCCAGCCGGTAGGACATTCCCACCACCGCGCACCGTCCCCGCGCCACCTCGCCGGCGAGCACGGGCGACTGCCCGAGCAACGTCTCGACGGTCTGGGCGATGTGGATGTCGACGATGCCGTCGATGTCGTCCACGCCCTCGGACGTGGCCCGGCGCAGGCTGGGCAGAACGGCGTCGACCACCGCGCCCAGATGGCCACTCGGCGCGGTACCGGTCGCGGCGGACTCCCGGGCGGCCTGCACCGCACCGCACGAGTCGTGGCCGAGCACCACCACCAGCGGGACGCCGAGGACGGTCACCGCGTACTCGACGCTGCCGAGCACCTCGGGGCCGGCGGTGTGCCCGGCGGTGCGAACCACGAACAGGTCGCCCAGCCCCCGGTCGAAGATGATCTCGGCGGCCAGCCGCGAGTCGGAGCAGCCGACGATCACCGCGAACGGGTGTTGCCCGTCGGCCACGGCGGCCCGGTGCCCGGCATCCTGGTTGGGGTGGCGTGGGGCGCCATCGACGAAGCGCCGGTTGCCGGCAACCAGCTCGGCGTACGCCCGGGTCGGCTCGCTGGGCGCGGTGGCCCGGCCGGTGGTCCGCTGCGGACCCGGCTGACCGCCGGAGCTCCCGGTATGACTCATCCCGCACCTCGTCTCGACGCATCTGACCTGGTCAAACCGGCTTTCCGCCGGCCGGGCGGCAGGCGCTGGCTCGTGCTCCACCGTCACACGCACCGTAAGATGCGTCAAGGTATGCGTGATTTAGATTTCATACGTTGACTCCGGCCACCCCCTGGGCAACCTTCCCGGGGCAGGGCGGACCAGACTCTCGCGAGGGCAGGCGGACATCCGGAAAGGCGGTCACACGATGGCGAGCACGGTGACGGACGACACCGGCGGCGGGCGGAACTGGACGTTCCTCACCAATCACGGGCACGTCCTGCTGGCCATCGCCCGCGACCCGACCGCCCGGTTACGCGACGTCGCCGCCGAGGTCGGAGTGACCGAACGAGCCGCGCAGGCGATCGTCGCCGACCTGGAGGCTGGCGGTTACCTGCACCGCACCCGGGTCGGACGACGCAACGAATACACCCTCAACCCGGCCGGCCGGTTCCGGCACCCCGCCGAGGCCGACCGGCAGGTCGGCGACCTGCTCGCGCTGTTCGCCGACGTTCCCACCGCGAAGGCAGAGCCCCAGGCCTGACCCCGGTCACCGGGGGCCGCTGACCGACGGTCGCGGCGGTAACCTTTGCGGGTGCGCGAATGCCCGCCGTTGAGCGCGACCCCGTCCCGCCGTGCCCTTCACGGTGTCCTCAGTGGAACGCTGGCGGTCCTGCTCGGCGCCGGCCTGGTGGCACCCTCCCCCGCGACCGCCGCGCCGCCCCTCTGCGGTCCCACCGGCACCGACAGCCTGACCCAGATGCCGTGGGCGCTCCGCCGGCTGGAGCCGTCCTCGGCGTGGCCGCTGTCCCGGGGCGCCGGGATCACGGTGGCCGTGATCGATTCCGGAGTCTCCGCCGCCCACCCGCTCCTCAAGGGGCAGGTGCTCGAGGGTCGCGACTTCAACGGGCTGCCGGCCCGGCAGGGCCAGTGCGACGAGGCCGGGCACGGCACGCTGATCGCCGGCATCATCGCGGGCCGGGAGGGCACTGTCGCCCCCTTCAGCGGCATCGCCCCGGCCGCCCGCATCCTGCCGATCCGGGTTCTGCCACAGCTCGGTGCGGTCAACAACCCGCAACTCCCCGCACAGATCGCCGCAGCCATCGACTGGGCGGTCGCGCAGGGCGCCGATGTGATCAACCTGTCCCTGACCACGATTCCCCGCCCCGAACTGACGGAAGCCGTCGACCGCGCGCTGGCCAAAGGGGTGGTGCTGGTCGCCGCCGCTGGCAACCGGTCGGAAGATTCGCAGAACCTGCCGGGTTACCCGGCCGCGTACCCCGGGGTGATCGCGGTCGGCGGGGTGGACGAGCAGGGCGGCCATGTCGGCACCTCGATCAGCGGCGACTACGTCGACATCGCCGCGCCCGGGATGAACATCGTCGGGCCGGCGCCCGGAAACAGCGGCTACCGCACCGTGCCGGAGGGTGGCACCAGCTACGCCGCCGCGTACGTGTCGGGAGTAGCCGCGCTGGTCCGGGCCGCCTACCCCGGTCTCGACCCGCAGCAGGTCGCGGATCGGCTGAAACGCACCGCGGACAACCCACCCGAGGGCCAGAACGCCGACATCGGGCACGGGATGGTCAACCCGTACCGGGCGGTGTCGAGCCTGCTCGGCACCCGGGCGAACCCGCCGGCCGGGGCGCTCCCGGCGCCCGCCGTGCGGGACGACCCGCTGAGCTGGCAGCGCCCCATCGCGATCTGGGCGGCGGTCATCGGCGGGCTACTCGCCGGGCTGCTGCTGGTCGCGCGACCGATCCTGGCCCTTGGCCGCCGACGCGACTGGCGCCCCGGCCGACGCACCGACGCACCAACTGCCGGCTGAGCGGGGCGCACCACGGCCCGACGCCTACGCCCGCCAACGTCAGACACAGAGCGGCTCCGGGCCGGGCGAACCGGACCGGAGCCGCTCGTGCGAATGCCTCAGCTCCACACCTTGGAGTTGCTCATCTCCGTGGTGAGGTAGTTTTCGCGGGCGATGCCCACGGCACCGCCGATCTCGTTCAGGATCCGGTTGATGTCCCGGACCGCCGCGTCCCACTTCGCCTGGTGCTGCTCGTAGGCAACCCGGTCCTCGCCGTCCCAGTGCAGCTTGGTCAGCATCGACCGCAGCGTGTCAAGCTTTTCCTCGAGGGTCTTCGAGATGGCCTGCATCTGCTGGTTGCTGCTCTCGAGGACCGCATAGTCAACTTTGATCGTCACGTTTTCCTCCTCTGCCGGCTACGGATCACGGGTTGAGAGCAGAGTGGAACTTGTCCAGCATCTGCTGCTGCTCTTCGTCGTTGACCTGGTGCGTCGTACCCGACTTGTCGAGCAGGTCAGCGATGCTGTCCATCGCCGTCAGCAGTTTGACGGTGTCCTCGTTCCAGCGCGTCATCAGCGACTGGAAGCCCGTGGACGCCTGACCCTTCCACGCGATGGCCAGGTCGTCGACCACGTTCCACAGCTTCTTCAGCTCGCCGTCGACCTCGCTGCGCGTGGACCGCACGTCACTCGCGGCGGTATGCAGAGTCGCAGCTTCGACCTCGAACGCCATGCTTCACACCCTTCCGTCTGTTGTGGTGGCGGCTTCGCCGCATCCTCCCCCGCGGCAAGGCAGCAACACCCCACCGACGGACACTCCTGTGAAGACCGTACTGGAACGTGTCCAGCCCTCGCAGCCCTGACCGGTCACGTTCGATGGATGGTGGTGAATCGGGCCGGAACGGCCCACCACCCCCTACCGAACGACCGACAGCGCTCAGGTTGGCTCGGACCAGGCGGTCTGAATCAGCTGCTGGCCATCGCGACGGCGAACCAGGGTGCCCCGGCCGGGCGGCTGCGGGCTCGGCCGCAACGTGCCGAAGACCGCGCCCTCCTCCCGGTTTCCGGACATCAGCAGGCCCGGCGAGTCCAACTCGCGAAGCCGTTGCAGCACCGGCTCGTACAGCGCCCTGGACACACCACCGACGCGGCGCGTGACGATCAGGTGCAGACCGATGTCGCGGGCCTGCGGCAACAGCTCGTGCAGGGCGCTCAGCGGGTTGCTGCCGCCCGAGGCCACCAGGTCGTAGTCGTCCACCAGGATGTACAGGTCCGGACCCTTCCACCAGCTCCGATCACGCAGCTGGGCGGTGGTCACGTCCGGGCCGGGCAGACGGTTGGACAGCGCGCTGCGGATCGACGCGAGCCCCTGAGCGAACGCCTGGTTCGACGGGGCGTAGTCGAGCAGGTGGTCACCCTCCACCGCCCCCAGCAGGCCACGCCGGTAGTCAGCGATCACCAGCCGGGCCTGCGCCGGCGTGTACCGCTCGGTGATCCCCCGGGCGATCAGGCGCAGCAGGTTGGTCTTGCCGCACTCCGCGTCGCCGAAGACCGTCAGGTGCGGCTCGTTGGCCAGATCCAGGTAGACCGGCGCGAGTGCCGACTCGTTGACACCGATCGGGAGACCGGGCGCCGAGCGGTCGATGATCCGGGCCAGCTCCGCCACCGGCAGCCGGCGCGGCAGCAACCGCACCTTCGGCGCCGGGCGACCCGGCCAGTTCGCCGCCACGTGCCCGGCCAGGGACAGAGAGGCCTCGCTCAGATCGTCGATGTCGCGACGGCCGTCGATCCGCGAGATGGCGGTGAGGAAGTGCAGCTTGTCCCGGGTCAGGCCACGACCGGGCGACTTCTCCGGCACGTTGTTCGCCGCGCGGCGGTCGATCTCGGACTCCGACGCGTCGCCGAGGCGCAGCTCCAACTTGGTGCCGAGCAGATCCCGCATGTTGATCCGGATCTCCGCCCACCGGACGGCGGTGAGCACCACGTGCACACCGAAGCCGAGGCCCCGGTTGGCCAACGTGGTGATGGTCTGCTCCAGCTCCTCGTACTCCTGGCGCAGGGTGTTCCACCCGTCCACCACCAGGAACACGTCGCCGAACGGGTCGTCGGCGAACTCGCCGGCGGCCCGGCGACGGCGGTAACTCGCCACCGAGTCGATGCCGTGCTGGGCGAAACGAGCCTCCCGCTCGTCCAGGATGGCGACCACCTCGGCCACCGTCCGGCGGACCGCCTCAACGTCGCGCCGACCCGCCACCCCCGCCAGGTGCGGCAACCGCTCCATGCTGCGCAGCGCGCCCCCGCCGAAGTCCAGGCAGAAGAACTGCACCTCCCGTGGCGTGTGCGTCAGCGCCAGCGAGGCCAGCAGCGTACGCAACATCGTGCTCTTGCCACTCATCGACCGACCGACGATGACCACGTTGCCGCCCGCGCCGGCCAGCTCGACCATCATCGGGTCCCGGCGCTGCTCGTAGGGGCGGTCCACCACACCGACCGGCACTGTCAGTCGCCCACGCCCGGGCCAGGAGGCGGTGCACAGCCCGTAGGTCGGGTCGACCGCCAGCGGGCCGAGCAGCTCACCCAGACCCGGCGGATCGGCAAGCGGCGGCAACCACACCTGGTGCGCCGGCCGGCCCCGACCCTTGAGCTGGTCGATCAGCACGTCGAGCATCGCCACGGCCTTGCCGTCGGCCGGCTGCTCCGGCTCCGGGGCGGTGGCCACCGGCGCCTGCGGGACCTGCACCGGAACGAAGTCGAGGCCGTACGGCACGATCCGCCGCTGCACCAGCGCCTGCGAGGCGGAGGCCTGCTGCCCCGGCGCCCGGTACGCCCCCGACACGTACGCGGCCCGGAACCGCAGCATGGTGCTGGTGTCCGTCTTCAGGTAGCCGTGGCCCGGCGCGTTCGGCAGCTCGTACGCGTCCGGAACGCCGAGCACGATCCGGCTCTCCACAGCGGAGAACGTCCGCAGACCGATCCGGTACGACAGGTGCGTGTCGAGGCCCCGCAGCTTGCCCTCTTCGAGGCGTTGGCTGGCCAGCAGCAGGTGCACGCCGAGGGACCGACCCAACCGGCCGATCATCACGAACAGGTCGATGAAGTCCGGTTTGGCGGCGAGCAGTTCGCTGAACTCGTCACAGATGATCAACAAGCTGGGCATCGGCGCCAGCGGCTCACCGGCCGAGCGCGCCTTCTCGTACTCGAACCGGGAGACGTAGTTGCCGGCCGCCCGCAGCAGCTCCTGCCGGCGCACCATCTCGCCGGCGAGCGCGTCGCGCATCCGGTCGACCAACGGCAGCTCGTCGGCCAGGTTGGTGATCACCGCGCTGGTGTGCGGCAGCGCCTCCAGCGAGGCGAAGGTCGCGCCGCCCTTGAAGTCGACAAGGACGAAGTTCAGTTCCTCCGACGAGTGGGTCACCGCCAACGCGGCCACCACCGTACGCAGCAGCTCGCTCTTGCCGGAGCCGGTCGCACCGATCACCAGACCGTGCGGGCCCATGCCCTCGTGCGCCGACTCCTTGAAGTCGAGCTCGACCACGTTGCCGTCCGGGCCGACGCCGAGCGGGATGCGCAGCCGGTCGCGGTGCCCACGCGGGCGCCAGGTGTTCTGCACGTCCACCGCCGCGGCGTCACCGACGCCGAGCAGGTCCGGCAGCTCCGTGCTGCGGGCCAGCGGCTCGTCGCCGCCGGTCTGCTGCTGGGAGAGCCGGAAGGGGGCGATCTGTCGGGCCAGCCCCTCGGCGGCCTCGGCGCTGAGCCGGTCGGGCCGACCCAGCGTCGACGACGAACTGCCCCGGACCAGGTCGAGTGAGCTTCCGTCATTCACGTCGAGGCAGAGCAGCCAGCGGCCGGCGTCGCGCGGCACCGTCCCGGAGAGGTCGATCACTGTGGCACCGAGCAGCCCCGGGCCGATCAGCTGACAGGTCGGCGAGATCTCTCCGCCGTCGATCACCACGACCAGGTGCGGGGCGGTGGTCAGCGGTTTGGCCTCCGGCGCGAACCGGGGCCGCCCGCCCAGCTCGGCGGCGAGCGCGGCCTCGGCCTCGGCCAGGCTGGCGAAGACCAACCGGCGCGCGCCGGCCGCGTCCGTACGACCGCTGTGGTGGGCGTGTGGCAGCCACTTCACCCAGCCCCAGGACGACTGCCGGTCGGGTGCGGCGACCACCGCGATCACCAGGTCGTCCGGTGCGTGGAAGGTGGCCAGCTGCCCCAGCGCCGCCCGGGTCAGGTCGAGCACCGGCTCGCGGTCGCCGCGCAGCACCACCCGGCTGAACGCGCGCACCGACAGCGCCGTGGGCAGGTCGGGCACAGTGGAGTGTGCCCGGACGAACCGGCGAAGCGCGATGGCGCTCATCGGCTCCAGGTCCTCCACCGGCTTCGTCTCCGGTGGGACGATCTCCACGGCGAGCCGCTGCGGGCCGAGGGCGATCCGGGTCTCGCCGAAGTCGTCCTCGGTGATCCGTCGCTCCCAGAGTCGCCGGGAGGCGGCGATCGACCAGAGCGCGTCGGGCTCCGGGTGCCGCCAGGCCATCGCGGCCCGCTGCTGCTCGGCGGCACGCCGGGTGCGCTTGCGCATCTGCGCCAGGTAGCGCATGTAGTCGCGGCGATCGGCGTTCAGCTCGGCCTTGTCCTTGCCGCCGCTGTTCGCCAGCGAGCCGATCGCCATGCCGAGCATCGAGACACCGAACAGACCACCGGCGACGTAGGTCATCATGCCGCCGCCCTTGCCGGCGTAGAGGAACGCCATGGCGCCGACCCCGCAGAACATCGGCAGGATCATGAGCAGCTGCCCCATCCCGCGGGGCGTCGGCTCGGGCAGCTCGGGAGGCGACTCCAGCAGCACCTCGCCGCGCGGTAAGGCCGGCCCCGGCTGACGCGGGAGCCGGCGGAACACCACAGTGCTCACGGCTGTCTCCTCCCCAGAAGCGGCCCTGATGACGTGCGGCCCGCGGAACACCGCCCGCGGGTGGGCATCGTACGTGCCGTCATCGTAGGTAATCTGCCGTGTGCGCGGTGGACCCGGACCGCAGCATTCCAGCCAGCCGATCACAGACGCACACCTGGAGGCCACTGTGGCGACGAAGACGGCGACCGGTGGTCTCAGCCGGATCACCATCGTGGCTCCGCGTACCCGGATGGATCTGGCGCTGCCGTCGGACGTGCCGTTGGCCGACCTGCTCCCCACCCTGCTGCGCTACGCCGGTGAGGACATGGCCGACGAGGGTGCGCGGCACGGCGGCTGGGCACTGTCCCGGTTGGGCGGTGCGCCCCTCGACGGTGGTCGTACCGCCGCGCAGCTCAGCGTCCGGGACGGTGAGGTGCTGTACTTCAACCCCCGGTCCGATGCCGCGCCGGAGATCGTCTTCGACGACGTGGTGGACGCGGTCGCCACCGCGACCAACCAGCGCCCCGGCGCCTGGCAGGTCGGCGCGACCCGCTCCTTCGCTGTGGTCTTCGCGGCGGCGGCACTCGGCGCCGGCGCGCTGGCCGCCCTCTTCGCCGGTCCGCCGCACCTGCCCGGCGCGCTGGCCGCGCTGCTGGTCGCGGTGGCGCTGCTGGTGGGCGCGGCGGTGCTGTCCAGGGCCGCCGGTGACAGCGGCATCGGCTCGGTGCTGGCCCTGGTCGGCCTGGTGCACGCCGCCATCGGCGGCCTGCTGCTGCTCGCCGGCGATCGATCGCTGACCGACCTGGCCAGTCCACATGTCCTGCTCGCGGCGACCGCCGCGGTGGTGGCCGGCGCGGTGGCCGTGCTGGCGGTCGGCGACCGGTACCCCCTGTTCTTCGCCGCGATCGGGGTCGCGGCCGCGACCGGCCTGGGCGCGGTGCTCTGCCTGGTCCTCAGCCTCGACGCGGCGGCCTCCGCCGCGGTGGTCGCGGCGGTCGCGTTCGGCGTGGTGCCGGCGCTGCCGATGATGGCCTACCGGCTGGCCCGGCTGCCGGTGCCGTCGATTCCGACCGGCCCGGAGGACCTGAAGACCGACAGCGAGTCGGTGGACGGCCGGCAGGTGCTCCAGCAGAGTGAGCGCGCCGACCAGTTCCTGACCGGTCTGCTGTGGACGGTCTCGCTGCTGGTGCTGGGCGCGCAACTCGTGCTGGCCCTGGACGGCCGCCTGCCCGCGGTCCTGCTGTGCCTGGTGCTGGCCCTGCTGGCGCTGCTGCGGGCCCGCCCCCTCCTGGGCCGGGCCCAGCGCACCCCGGTGCTGCTGGCCGGCACCGTGGGCCTGGGCCTGGCCGCCGCGACCACCTTCGCCGGTGGATCGCTGCCGGTCCGGCTCGGCCTGATCCTGGGCGGTCTGGTGCTCGCCGCGGTGATCAGCCTGATCTACGGTCTGACCGTCGCCGGTAAGCGCATCTCGCCGGTCTGGGGCCGCCTGCTCGACATCGCCGAGATCCTGCTCATCATCTCGTTGGTGCCGCTCGCCTTCTGGGTCTGCGGCCTCTACGGCTGGATCGTCAACCTCCGACCCTGACCGTGTGCCGTCGCCGCACCGGTCAGCGCGACCGCGGACCGGTGGCGACGCCCAGCGCCGAGGCGACCGGAGCGGTGGCGTAGACGCCCGGAGCATGCTGACCGTCCATCGGCCGGGTCGACGCGCCCACCCGGCCGGCGACCTCACGAACCACCTTGACCAGAGCCTCGACGTGGTTGTCCATCGCCGCGACCCGCAGCAGCGGCGCCGCCACCCGACCGTCCGACGAGACGGTCACGGCCACCGTGTGCGACGGCGCCGAGGTCGCGGTGATCGCGTCCACGAGCGGACCGAGCGGCGCGTCGAAGCGGCCCCGCAGAGCCATGCAGCGGTGCGTCCAGCCGCCGCCGCGCAGCCCACTCCAACTCTCTGCCGGCGCCTCGGGCACCAGGTCCAGACCGGCGGCCGAGACGATGGCCGCACGTAGCTCCTCCCGGCCCAGCGGGCGATGAGCCAGGCCCGCCGACGTCAGCGCCTTGCCGAGCCGGCCGATCCCGGCCGCCACCGTCCGGTGTACGCCGGTCAGCCCGCCGCCGCGGCTCACCGCCTCGACCCGGGCGTCCCGGACGGTGAGCCGCAGCGCCACCCACACGGTCCGGTGGGCCGCCGGCGGCGCACCGGGTGCCGGGTACCAGACCAGCGTGTGCGCGACGACCTGGGCCCGGGAGACCGGGGCGCTGAAGTCCGCGAGCACCTGCAGCGCGCGGTCCACCGCGGCGGCGTCGACGGAGCCGACCGCCGCACCGGTCGCGGACTGCAGGGCGACGGCGGCGAACCAGCCCTGGTCGTCACGCCCGATGCCGAGCCGGGTGCCTCGGTCGGTCAGCTCGATGACGCTCAGCTCAGGGGCGAGCGCAGCCAACCTCGGGTCGGTCGCCGTACCACTGGCCAGCGCGGCCGACGCCCGCTCACCGCGTCGCCGCAACCGTCGGCGCAGCAGCAGGTCCTCGAACCACCAGCGGCCACCCCGACGGGCGAAGGCCGCCAGGACGACCAGCAGCGCCGCGGCGCCCGCCGCAGCGAGCACCCAGGTGGGTCCGGCCGTGGCGGCCCAGACGCCGACCACGCACAACTCCAGTACGACGAGCTGCCCGACCAGCACGGGGCCGACCCGCCCGCGGCCGGGCCGCTCGGCCGGGGGCACCGGCCGGGCCGGAACGTCGACAGGGTCCGTGACCGCTCGGGCGGGTGGCGCCTGAACCTGCGTCATCGCTGACTGTCCCTCCTGCACGGTACGACTCTGCGCCGGGTCTCCTCCGGTGCCGGCCACGAGCGGTGGTCCCAAGGAACCACCGTCGGCCCCTTATCGTAGGGAAGCCCGCGACGGCACCCCGACCCTGATCGTCGCGGATCCACCCCGCCGGAGGTAAGTCATGCGGACCCGCCGCGATCAGGTGCAGGCGTACCGCTTCGTCACCCGCCGCATCGTCTCCGCCTTGCTGTCGGGCGATCCGGAGACCACCAACCTGCCGATGCGGCGGCTCGGCATGGCCGTCTTCGGCAGTGTCCTCACCGCGGCCATCGTGCTCGGCGGGGTGGGTGCCTACGGCCAGTTGACCGGTGGCGCGGCGCCGCTGGACGACCAGACCCTGGTCATCGAACGGGAGACCGGCGCGACGTACGTGTTCATCGAGGGCAAGCTGCACCCGACGCTCAACTACACCTCGGCGCGCCTCATCGTGAACGACGCGAGTGCCCAGGTGCGGACGATGTCCCAGGCGTCGCTGCGGGACCGGCCCCGCGGCGTCACCGTCGGCATCGTCGGGGCACCGGACGCCCTGCCGGACCGCAAGTCGCTGACCGGGCTGCCCTGGTCGGTCTGCGACGTGCCCGACCCGGTCGACCGGCAGCGGTCCAGCACCCGACTGGTGATCGACCGGGCGCTGCCCGGCGGCACGCCGCTGGGTGACCGGGCGGTGCTGGTCTCGGTGAACGACCAGCGGTACCTGGTCACCAACAACACCCGGCTCCAGCTACTCGACCCGTCCCGCACGATCACGGCGCTGCGGATGGCCGGCACCGAGCGACTCCAGGTCGGGCAGCAACTGCTCAACGCCGTGCCGGCCGGGCCACCGCTGCGCCGACCGTCGCTGCCCGGTGAGGGCGAGCCCAGCAGTCGCAAGGTGGCCGGGCAGTCGCACGACGTCGGTTCCGTGTTCAAGGCCGCCGGGCGGCACTACGTGCTGACCCGGGACGCTCTCGTCTCGATCAGTGAGATCACCGCTCTGCTGCTCGTCAGCAACGGCGGTCGGATCACCGACATCACCCCGAACCAGGCCAGCGAGGCGTTCGAGGAACGGCGGATCGAGGAGGAGGGGGTGCCTCCGACGATGCCCGCCCTCTACCCGGCCCAGCCCGGTCAGACCACGCTATGCGCGACGTACCGCAAGGGCAGCGCGGGCGGCCCGCCGACCACCACCCTGGAGGTCTTCGACCGGGTGCCGACCGAGTTGACCGACAGCGATCCGGGCCTGGTGCCGGTGCGCCAGACCAGGCGCGACGCCGTACGCACCGCTGAGGCGGTGCTGCTGCCCGGCGGTAAGGGTGTCATCGCGCAGGCTTCGCCCGGCGCCGGGACCAGCGGGACCGGCGCCGCCGGGTCGACGATCTACCTGATCAGCCCGCAGGGCATCCGGTATCCGCTCGGCTCGGCGGCGACACTGGACGTGCTCGGCTACGGCGGGATCACCCCGCTGGCGGTGCCCGGCTCCCTGCTCGCGCTGATCCCGACCGGGCCGACCCTGGACCGCGAGGACGCCTTCGCCGTCTTCGCTCCCGACGGGCCGGCACCGTCCGCACCACCGTCGGCCGCGCCGAGGTCGGGCTCACCATCCGCGGCGCCGCCCTCGGGCACGCCGTCCGCGGCGCCGCCGTCGGGGTCGTCGTCCGCCGCGCCACCGTCGGGGTCCACACCCTCGGGTCCGGCCGGTGGCACCCCGTCGAGCGGCGGGACCGGCGGGGGGTCCACGGAATCGACCGGCGCCGACGGCTGAGCAGCTTCGGCGGGTCGCCCGGAGTCGCACTGGTGGACTAACCTGGATGTCGCTGACGGTTGTCAACCAGAACGACGGGGATGTTGCCATGGCCGGGCGTACGGAAGTCGACCTGTTGTCCCTTGAGGACTTCCACGAGCACCTGGCGTCGCGGTTGAGCCAGGCCGAGTCGGTGCTGCGCAAGCTCAACACCGAGATGCAGTGCCGTCCTCCGGCGCTGGGCTCGTTCTTCGACGCCACCGACAAGGCGCGTCGCTACAGCGAGGTGCACCAGTCCTATGTCGACCAGGCCGAACGGATCCGGCAGGCGGTGCTGGCGGCGCAGCAGGCGACCAGCACGATCCTGAGCAACTACCGCACAGCCGAGGCGCGTAACGCGGCCAACGCCGACGATGTCACCGCCGCGCTGAACCCGGTCGACCGGGCGTTTCAGCCGAAGGAGGACGGGCGTGTCTGAATACACCCAGCGTTACCAGGGCAACAGCCACCAGCAGCTGTACGACGGCCTGATGGCGGGCAAGCCGGAGCAGATCGAGGGCGTGGCCACCCAGTGGGCCGAACTCAAGGGCGTCCTCGACGGCCTCGGCCGGGATCTGAGCGGCGACCTCGACAAGCTCGCCAACACGTGGACGGGTTCGGCGGGTCGGGAGTTCCATCGGCGACTCAGCCTGATCGTCGCCCACACCGACGCGTTGGGCGAAGGGATGGCCGGCATCAAGCAGGGGTTGACCATGATGGCCGACCATCTGCGCGCCGCCCACAAGCAGGCCGAGAGCCCGGAGGAGACCGACGACAACGACAAGGCGATCGGCGGCGCGATCAAGGGTGGCGCGGCCTTCGGCCTGACCGGTCTGATCGTCGGGGGCATCGCAGGTCACCAGCAGGACAAGGCTGAGCAGGAGAAGGCCCACCAGCGGATGGTGAACCTGGTGGCCGGCCTGGCCAACAGTTACGAGATCTCCGCCTACGACCGGGTGGTCGAACCGCCCCCGCCCGACCCGGATACTCCGAGCACCGCCCGCAAGGATCCGACGACGCCACAGAGTGTCTCGGCAATCGCCAGGGTGTCCGGCGGCCCCAACACCGGCGCTGGCACCGGGCACACCGGCGACGCGACCATCTCGTCGCCCGACCGGGTTGCCCAACTGCCGGGCGACGGTTCGACGCCGGGCGAGGTCGGCTCGGGCACCGGTGGCAGCCCGGCTGTCGGCGCCGCTCCGATCGGCGTTGGCAGCGACCTCGCTGACCGCGGCACCTCCCTCGCCGGAGCCGACCCACTGGTCGGCGGCGCGCTGCTCGGCGGGGGTGCCGCCGGGCTGGTCGGGCTGTCCGGGCCGGCCGGCGCGCCCGCTGCGGCGAGCACCGGTCCCGGCCTGCTCTATGGAGCACAGG
>NZ_PYAK01000028.1 GCF_003264365.1 Micromonospora noduli | reverse complement strand
CGTGCTATCAAGGGGCATGGCGGCGGACACCACTGACATCGACGACATTCGCGAGCAAGCCCGGCGTTGGCTGGCCGACGACCCCGACCCGGCCAGCCGGGACGAGCTGACGGCGGTGCTCGACGCTGCTACTGCCCCGCCCGCTGCCCACCCCGGTGCTCGCGTAGCGCGCCACCTCGGCGCGGTCGCCGGTGCGATGGTCACGGCCAGCCACAACCCGCCGCAGGCCAACGGCTAAGATCCGGCTCCGACCGGCACCCAGGCGCAGCCGAGCCCATCCGCTTCGGCGTGGGCCGGCTTGGAGGTGCAGGAGCAGTTTGTCAAGGGTGTCCGTGTCATGCCGAAGGACTAGACCATGGCGACCGGACAGTCGTACGTCGACTTTGTCGATCCCCAGGACAAGGGTCGGAAAGTGCGCATCATCGCCGAGAATCGGCGGGGTACGCCCACCATGTGGGCCGAAAGCGCTCGAAACTTTCTCCGCACAAAGAGCACCACCTGCGGCAATCCCTATAGAGATGTAGCCATGGTCGAGCAGGACCTAGCCGGAAGCCCCGGGGTGCTGTTCGAAAATACCTGCAGCGAAGGAGCCACTAAGCGACACGGCCTTTTGAGGACCGCATTAAGAAACGGGAAGATGCACTCTTTTCACCTCTCAACTACGGAGGCAAGATTTACGGAGAGTCGGCTGGTGGCCGATGAGACGGCAGGGACGTTTGAAATTGCGGCGGAGATTGAGGTCATCGGTGCGGCCGGAGATGAGCCGGCACGGACCTGAATTCACTGCTGGGGTCGAGGGGCGGTCCTCACCCCCCGACCCAGCAAGTTCCTCGTCTTAACAGGGCGTGTCCGCTCCCCCATGCTGCAGATAGGCATCCGACACCCAGCCCTCAGGATCTCCGATTCCGAAGAAGTTGACGTAAGACCAAGTACGCCAAGTCACTCCGTTTCTGGTGACGCTGTCGCCAGATACGTAGCAGTGCATGGTCATTAAGTCGCCATTGTTAAAGCGGTCGATCAAACCGCAACTCGTGTGCGGCCCCGTTCGCATAGCCACCGAGCTACTCGTAATAGTGAGGGGGCCATTATCCGACTTGACGGAGTGGCCATGCGAACAGGATGCGACAGCCGGGTTCGTCAACCCCGAGAGGAGACCTCCGGTCGCCGCGAGCGTGAGAGTTGACAGAGCCGCAATCGTACGGCGCCCGCGTGAGGACATGCTGAAACACCTTCCCCGTGTGCGTAGATGGAATACATCGATACATGCGCAAGCGTACATTTCTTCCTTACCTGTTGCAATCCCTTTGCACCTGGTCGGGCGGCGGCATGCCCGGGTGTGCGCCGCAGATAGTCGGGTGCGTGCTATCAAGGGGCATGGCGGCGGACACCACTGACATCGACGACATTCGCGAGCAAGCCCGGCGTTGGCTGGCCGACGATCCCGACCCGGCCAGCCGGGACGAGCTGACGGCGGTGCTCGACGGGCTTCCGGCGAGCGCCCCGGAGCTGGCCGACCGGTTCGCCGGCCCGTTGACCTTCGGCACGGCGGGGCTACGCGGCCCGCTGCGCGCCGGCCCGAACGGCATGAACCTCGCCGTGGTCACCCAGGCCGCTGCCGGCCTGGTCACCTGGCTCGCGGCCCAGGGCGGCACCGGCCCGCTGGTGATCGGGTACGACGCCCGGCACGGCTCCCGGGAGTTCGCCGAGCGCACCGCCCAGGTGGCGACCGGCGCTGGCCGTCCGGCGCTGCTGCTGCCCCGCCCGCTGCCCACCCCGGTGCTGGCGTACGCCGTGCGGCACCTCGGCGGTGTCGCCGGAGTGATGGTCACGGCCAGCCACAACCCGCCGCAGGACAACGGCTACAAGGTCTACCTCGGCGCGGAGCTGGGCGGCGAGTTGGGCGCCGGGGCGCAGATCGTGCCACCCGCCGACGCCGGTATCGAGGCCGCCATCCGATCGGTCGGGCCACTGGCCCAGGTGCCGTTGGGCGAGCCCGGTCAGGTGCTCGGCGACGACCTGGTCGCCTCGTACGTCGAACGGGCCACCGCGGTGATCGACCCGGACGGGCCCCGGGACCTGACTGTGGCGTACACCCCGCTGCACGGTGTGGGCGCGGCGGTGCTCACCGCCGCCTTCGCCCGCGCGGGCTTTCCGACCCCCGGGGTGGTGCCCGACCAGGCCGAGCCGGACCCGGCGTTCCCCACCGTGTCGTTCCCCAACCCGGAGGAGCCGGGTGCTGTGGACCGGCTCATCGCCCTGGCCGACTCCACCGGCGCGGACCTCGCCATCGCCAACGACCCGGACGCCGACCGTTGCGCGGTGGTCGTCCGGGACGACCGCGACGGCTGGCGGATGCTGCGGGGCGACGAGGTGGGCGTCCTGCTCGCCGACCACCTGATGCGCCGGGGGGTGACCGGGCTCTACGCCACCACCATCGTGTCGTCGTCACTGCTGCGGGCGATGTGCGCGGCTCGGGGCCTGCCCTACGACGAGACGCTGACCGGCTTCAAGTGGATCGTGCGGGCCGGCGGCGGAAGCGCGCCGCTGGTCTTCGGCTACGAGGAGGCGCTCGGCTACTGCGTGGCCCCGGAACACGTCCGGGACAAGGACGGCATCACCGCCGCGCTGACAGTGGCCGAGTTGGCCGCCGGCCTGAAGACGCAGGGTCGCACGCTGACCGACCGGCTGGACGAGCTGGCCGCCGAGTTCGGCGTACACCACACTGACCAGCTCTCCGCCCGGGTGGACGACCTGCGGGTCATCGCCGACGCGATGGCCCGGATCCGGGCGGACACCCCGGCCACCCTGCTCGGGCAGCCGGTGGACAGCGTCCGGGACCTGCTGCCCGAGTCGGACGTGGTGATCCTGCGGACCGCTGTGGCCCGGGTGGTGATCCGCCCTTCCGGCACCGAGCCGAAGCTCAAGGCGTACCTCGAGGTGGTGGAACCGGTCGTGGACGGTGACGTCCGGACGGCTCGCAGCAGCGCGGCGTCGGCCGTCGCCGCCCTGCGTGGCGAGATCGCCGCGGCTCTGGGGCTCTGACCGGCGCGCTGGGTCAGCGGCGCGGGCCGAGGGCCTGGTCGACGGCCCTGGCCAGGGCGGCGACGACCAGACCGACCGACGGGCGGACCACCGAGTCGTCGGTGCTCACCTCGCCGGAGAACCCGGCGCCGGTGGCGATCTCCGTCAGCCGGCGGCGGGCGTCGGCGGCGGCCTCGCCGCTCACCCCGAGCGCGGACTCCATCCGGAGCACCACGACCAGGGTGGCCAGCGCGGCGGTCCGCTCGTCCGGGGCTGCCGCGCCGGTCAGGGCCTCGGCCAGCCGCTGCCGGGTCTCCGCCTCGACGGAGGTGTCCACGACCGGGTAACGGTGCACGTGGATGAAGCCCAGCTCGGTCTCGTCGATGTCCCGGACGACGCCCTGCCGGCACAGGTCGGCGAGGATCCGGTCGCGCAGACCGTGCCGCAGACGCTGCACCCAGGACGCCGGGGTGTGCGGGGTGTCGGCGGCGATCCGGCTGAGGACGTCGTCGCTGAACGGCTCGCCGGTCGGCGTCGGGTCGATCACCGTCAGGGACCCGTCGGCGTACGCGATCCGGCCGGCCAGAGCCAGCTCGACCAGCACCGCGGCGGCCATGCCCAGGTCCAGGCTGATCCGTGGCATGGTCGCCTTGCCGGTCGTGTCGTCGTAGGCGAGGAGCAGCAGCTCCTCGGCGAGCGCAACACCAGTCATGGCCGGAGACGGTAGCGGGTCCGGGCACCCCGCGCACGGACCCGCCGGACCCGGCACCGACCGGGTATCCCCTCAGAAGCGGGGCATGCCACCGAACTGGCGGTCGCCGGCGTCGCCGAGGCCGGGGACGATGAACATGCTGTCGTTGAGCCCCTCGTCGATCGAGGCCGTGACCAGGCGCAACGGCAGGCCGGAGCGCTCCAGCCGCTCGATGCCGACCGGGGCGGCGAGCACACAGAGCACTGTGATGTCGGTGCAGCCGCGGTCGGCCAGCAGCCGGCAGGAGTGCTCCAGCGAACCACCGGTGGCCAGCATCGGGTCGAGCACCAGCACCGGCAGCCCGGCCAGGTCGCGCGGCAGCGACTCCATGTACGCGCGGGGCTCGTAGGTCACCTCGTCGCGGGCCAGACCCACGAAACCCATCGACGACTCGGGCAGGAGGCCCAACGCGGCGTCCGCCATGCCCAGGCCGGCGCGCAGCACCGGGACCAGCAGCGGCGGGTTGGCCAGCCGGGTGCCCTCGGTGCCGGTGACCGGCGTCTGCACCGGGTACCGCTCGACGGGGAAGGTGCGCGCCGCCTCGTACACCAGCATGGTGGTCAGTTCGTGCAGCGCCGCCCGGAACGTCGAGGAATCGGTGCGCGCGTCCCGCATGGCAGTCAACCTGGACTGGGCCAGCGGGTGGTCAATGACGTGTACGTCCACGATCGCTCAACCTACCGGTCCGTACCGCGCGGCGGTGCGGGTGCGGTCGGACCAGGGACGCCGCTCACGTCGGCACGTCGTCGAGCGGTCGTGAGCAAGATCACTCGGCGGTCTCGTGCGTAGACTTCTCGGCATGACGGCGACAACGACGTCGGCCCGGTCGGAGCTCTCCGAGCTGGGACGATCCGAGACCGCTCTGCGGACCTTCCTGCACGGCCTGCCCGGCGTGGACCAGGTCGGCGCGGAGCAGCGGGCGGCACAGCTCGGCACCCGCTCCATCAAGACCACCGCCAAGGCCCAGGCGATCGACCTGGCGATCCGGATGGTCGACCTGACCACCCTGGAAGGGGCGGACACCCCGGGCAAGGTGCGCGCGCTCGCCGCGAAGGCCCTGCGTCCCGACCCGGCCGACCCGTCCTGCCCGCACGTCGGCGCGGTCTGCGTCTACCCGGCGATGGTCCCCTACGTGGCGGAGGTGCTGCGCGGAAGTGCGGTGCACCTGGCCAGCGTGGCGACCGCGTTCCCGTCGGGGCAGGCGCCGTTGGAGATCAAGCTGGCCGACACCCGGGCCGCCGTCGCGGCCGGCGCCGACGAGATCGACATGGTGATCAACCGGGGTGCGTTCCTGGCCGGGCGGTACAAGGAGGTCTACGACGAGATCGTGGCCACCAAGGAGGCCTCCGGGGATGCCCACCTCAAGGTGATCCTGGAGACCGGCGAGCTGGCCACCTACGACAACGTCCGCCGGGCCTCCTGGCTGGCCATGCTGGCCGGCGGCGACTTCATCAAGACCTCCACCGGCAAGGTCCCGATCGCGGCGACGATGCCGGTGAGCCTGGTGATGCTGGAAGCGGTGCGCGACTTCCGCGAAGCGACCGGGCGGCAGGTGGGCGTGAAGCCCGCCGGTGGCATCAAGACCACCAAGGACGCCATCAAGTACCTGGTGATGGTCAACGAGACCGTCGGCCCGGACTGGCTCGACCCGGACTGGTTCCGCTTCGGCGCGTCCAGCCTGCTCAACGACCTGCTGATGCAGCGCACCAAGCTGACGACCGGCACCTACTCCGGTCCCGACTACTTCACCCTGGACTGATAGCCGATGTTCGAATACGCCCCCGCCCCCGAGTCCCGCTCGGTGGTGGACCTCAAACCCTCGTACGGGCTGTTCATCGACGGCACGTTCGTCGACCCGACCGACGGTGGCAGCTTCAAGTCGATCAACCCCGCCTCCGAGGAGGTGCTGGCCGAGGTCGCCGAGGCCGGCGCCCAGGACGTGGAACGCGCGGTGCGCGCCGCCCGCAGGGCGTACGACAAGGTCTGGGGCCCGATGCCGGGCCGGGAGCGGGCGAAGTACCTGTACCGGATCGCCCGGCTCATCCAGGAACGCTCCCGCGAGCTGGCCGTCCTGGAATCGCTTGACAACGGCAAGCCGATCCGCGAGTCCCGCGACGTCGACCTGCCGCTGGTCGCCGCGCACTTCTTCTACTACGCGGGCTGGGCCGACAAGCTGGAGCACGCCGGCTTCGGCGCGAATCCGCAGCCCATCGGCGTGGCCGCGCAGGTCATCCCGTGGAACTTTCCGCTGCTCATGCTGGCCTGGAAGATCGCCCCGGCGCTCGCCGCGGGCAACACCGTGGTGCTGAAGCCGGCCGAGACCACCCCGCTGACCGCGCTGCTCTTCGCCGAGATCTGCCAGCAGGCCGACCTGCCGGCCGGTGTGGTCAACATCCTCACCGGCGCCGGCGACACCGGCCGCGCGCTGGTCGAGCACCCCGGCGTGGACAAGGTCGCCTTCACCGGCTCCACCGACGTGGGCCGGGCCATCGCCCGGTCCGTCGCCGGCACCCGCAAGAGGCTCACCCTGGAACTGGGCGGCAAGGCCGCCAACATCGTCTTCGACGACGCACCCATCGACCAGGCCGTCGAGGGCATCGTCAACGGCATCTTCTTCAACCAGGGGCACGTCTGCTGCGCCGGCTCCCGACTGCTGGTCCAGGAGAACGTGGCCGACCGGGTGCTGGAGTCGCTGAAGCGACGGATGGCTCAGCTGCGGGTCGGCGACCCGCTGGACAAGAACACCGACGTCGGCGCGATCAACTCGGCAGCCCAGCTGGAGCGGATCCGCGAGCTGTCCGACGCCGGCTCGGCCGAGGGCGCCGAGCGCTGGTCACCGCCGTGCGACCTGCCCGACCGTGGCTTCTGGTTCGCGCCCACCATCTTCACCGGGGTCACCCAGGCACACCGGATCGCCCGCGAGGAGATCTTCGGCCCGGTGCTGTCGGTGCTCACCTTCCGCACCCCGGCCGAGGCCGTGGAGAAGGCCAACAACACGCCGTACGGGCTGTCGGCCGGCATCTGGACCGACAAGGGTTCCCGGATCCTGTGGATGGCCGACCGGCTGCGCGCCGGCGTGGTCTGGGCCAACACGTTCAACAAGTTCGACCCCACCTCGCCGTTCGGTGGCTACAAGGAGTCGGGTTACGGTCGCGAGGGCGGCCGGCACGGGCTGGAGGGCTACCTCAATGTCTGAGCGGGTCGCGGTACGCAAGACGTACAAGCTCTTCATCGGCGGGAAGTTCCCGCGCAGCGAGTCGGGACGGTCGTATCTCGTGCAGTCCTCGAATGTGTCACTGGCCTCCCGCAAGGACGCCCGGGACGCGGTGGTCGCCGCCCGCGCCGCCGTCAAGGGCTGGGCCGGCGCGACCGCGTACAACCGGGGTCAGATCCTCTACCGGGCCGCCGAGATGCTGGAGGGCCGCCGCGAGCAGTTCGTCGCCCTGGGCATCCCCGGCGACGAGGTGGACGCCGCAGTCGACCGCTGGGTCTGGTACGCCGGCTGGGCCGACAAGCTGGCCCAGGTGTACGGCGGCGCCAACCCGGTCGCCGGCCCGTACTTCAACATCTCCGCGCCCGAACCGACCGGCGTGGTCGCGGTGGTCGCCCCGGAAAGCCCGGCGCTGCTCGGCCTGGTCAGCGTGATCGCCCCGGCGATCGTCCCCGGCAACACAGTCGTGGTGGCGGCATCCCCGAGCGAGCCGCTGGCGGCGGTGACGCTGGCCGAGGTGCTGGCCACCTCCGACCTGCCCGGCGGCGTTGTCAACATCCTCACCGGCGCGATCACCGAGACCGCGCCGACGCTGGCCGCGCACATGGACGTCAACGCGATCGACCTGACCGGGGTCACCGACGCCGCGCTCGCCACCGATCTGGAGGTCAAGGCGGCGGAGAACCTCAAGCGGGTGCTCCGACCGGCCCCGGCCGACCACGACTGGTCGGTCGTCCCGGGCCTGGATCGGATGACGGCGCTGTTGGAGACGAAGACGGTGTGGCACCCCAAGGGGGTGTGATCGTCTTTGCTCGGCCTTTTGGGTTTTCCGGGGAGCCCCGCCCGCTCCGGGCGGTCAGGCTTGATCCCTCCGCGGGCGGGGCTCCCCGGAAAACCTGACGTGGACCGGGTTCGTCGGGGTGGGTCAGCTCCCTGGTACTGCCTCGGGGTGGGTTCTCGGTCAGCGGGGCGTCGGCCGCCTCGCTTCACCGGCTCTCCCCCGCACCGCCCAAGCCCCGCTGACCCGCTGATCCGGGTCCGCCGCCGCTGCCGCGGTCAAGATCCGCGCAACTTCAGGGTTGTTGCTGCCTCCCGCGCGTCTGAGGCAGCAACAACCCTGTTCTTGTCCTGATCTTGGCCGGCGCCACCGATCCTGGCTGGTGATCATGGGCCTGACGGGGTGTTCGATCTCCGTCAAGCCGGTCAACCCCATGATCACCGCTGGGGCGGGGTGGAGTGGGGACGGCTGGGGCGGTGGGGGGTCTACTACCGGGGGTAGGATTGGTTCGTGACTCGGTTGGGCGATCTTGAGCGTGCGGTGATGGACGTGCTGTGGGACGTGGTTCCCGGCACGTCGGACGGGGTGACCGTGCGCGAGGTGGCCGACGCGCTCGATGGCCGTGAGCTGGCGTACACCACTGTGATGACAGTGCTGGACCGGCTCGCCGGCAAGGGCATGGTGCAACGGGAGCGGGAGGGGCGGGCCTGGCGGTACCGTCCGGCGGCCAGCCGCGAGGCGCACATTGCTCAACTCATGCTCGACGCCCTCGACCTGGGCGGCAGCCGGGACGCCGCGCTGGTGCGGTTCGCCCGCTCGGTGACCGGCACCGAGGCCGAGGTGCTGCGAGCGGCCCTGGGCAGCGAGGCCGGCCTGACCGGGCCGGGCTCCACCGGCGGCGACGCGGGCGGGGCCGACACCCTGACCGACCGGGTGGACGGGCCGGCGGGCCGACGACCCGCCGGCGAGGCAGCGGAGCGGTAGGGCGCGCGCCATGGCCTACGCCGTGCACTTCGCCGCCACCATGCTGGCCTGCTATCTGACCGCCCAGGTGTTGGCCCGCTCCACCTGGACGTGGCGCAGCCCCCGGGTGGCGATCATCTGCTGGCAGGCCGTAGGGCTGGCGTTGGGCCTCTCGGCGATGGGCCTGCCGATGGCGCTCGGGTTGAGCGCTTACGGCCGGCCGACCGGTAGCGCACTGCTCGCCCTGGCCAACGACCTCGCCCATGGCGCCCTGCCGATCGGGGTGGGCACGTTCCACCTGGCCGGCGTCGGCGTGGGCTTCGGCATCGGGGCGGTGCTGGTCACGACGACAGTGCGCAGCATCCACGGCACCGTACGCGCCCAGCGTCGCCACCGGGACCTGCTCTCCCTGGTCGCCCGGAACGACCCGGCCGCGCCGGGAGCGTTGGTGCTGGATCATCCGAGCGCCGCCGCGTACTGCCTGCCGGGCGTGAAGCCGCAGGTGGTGGTCAGCGCCGGCACACTGAGCCTGCTGGACCGGGCCGAGCTGGCCGCGGTTCTCAGCCACGAGCGTGCGCACGCCCACGAGCGGCACGACCTGGTGCTGCTGCCGTTCACCGCGCTGTGCCGGGCGCTGCCGTGGTTCGGCTGGGTGCGCGACGCGCACGAGCGGGTCGCCCTGCTGGTCGAGATGCGGGCCGACGACAAGGCCCGTGAGTTGCACGCCGAGGCTCCGCTGGCGGGTGCGCTGCGCCGGTTCGCCGCCGCCGGGCACCGGATCACCCCGGCCGGCGCGCTCGGCATGGGCGACCGCGATCTCGACGTACGGGTGCAGCGTCTGCTGGTCAGCGACCGGCCGCCCCGGGTTCTCGGTGCCACCGCCCTCGCGGTCGCCACCACCCTTGTCGCCCTCCCGGTCACCCTCTTCCTGAGCTGACGTCCACAAGGCGCCACTGAGCCCACGCGGCAGAACCGCGCGGAGGGCGCTGCCCCCGCACCCCCTGCGCGCCCTCGCCCCGCGCCCGCGCGCCAGTTCTCGCACGCCCGCACTGCGCCCGGCACCCCCTCGCAAGATCGCACTCGATCCAGGATCGACTGGCATCCCGGGGCCGCGAGACCACTACATCCAGGATCGAGCGCGATCTCCCCCATTTACTACGTGGCGTAGTAGGGTTACCTACGACAGGGCGTAGTAGTTGCTACCAGTAGGCAAACTACGTGTAGGGTGGCTACGACAAGTGAGCCAACGCCATGGAGGGCTGGTCATGGACACCCTGCTCCTCGCCCGCCTGCAGTTCGCCACCACCACGTCGATCCACTTCCTGTTCGTGATCGTCACGCTCGGGCTGGTCACCCTGCTGGTCGGCATGCAGACCGCCTGGGTGCTCACCGGCAACCCGAAGTGGGAGCGGCTGACCCGCTACTGGGGCCAGCTCTACGTGATCAACTACGTGCTCGGTATCGCCACCGGGATCGTGATGGAGTTCCAGTTCGGGCTGAACTGGAGCGGCCTGTCGCGCTACGTCGGCAACGTCTTCGGCGCGCCACTGGCCATCGAGACGCTTGTGGCGTTCTTCCTGGAGTCCACGTTCCTCGGGATGTGGATCTTCGGCTGGCACCGGCTCGGCAAGGGCGTCCACCTCGCGTTGCTCTGGGGCGTGGCGATCACCGCGTACGCCTCGGCGTTCTGGATCATGGTGGCCAACTCCTGGCTCCAGAATCCGGTCGGCTATGAGGTCCGCGACGGGATCGCCCACCTCACGGACTTCGGCGCGCTGCTCACCAACCCCAGCCTCGGCATGGCCTTCGGGCACGTCGTCTCGGCGGCGCTGCTGGTCGGCGGGATGCTGATGGCAGCGGTCAGCGCCGGGCACCTGATCCGGCGTACCCCGGATTTCGCGCTCTTCCGCACCTCGCTGCGGATCGGCCTGGTCACCGCAGCACTGGCCATCACGATGGTGCAGGGCTTCGGTTTCGCCCAGTTCGGCCCGGTGGGCGCGGTGCAGCCGACCAAGTTCGGCGGCGACGGCCCGGAGAGCCAGGCGCTGATCGCCGAGTGGACCACGCGGTTCGGCCCCGGCGACTACACCCCGCCGGTGCTGGCCAGCGTCGGGTTGGGCTTCATGATCCTGATCGGTTTCACCCTCGGCTGCGTCTGGCTCCTGCTGCCCCTGCTCTTCCGGGACTGGGTCATCCGACTGCGCTTCCCGCTCTGGCTGATCCTGCTCGCCCTGCCGCTGCCGTTCATCGCGGTGATCCTCGGCTGGATCTCCCGGGAGGTCGGCCGTCAACCCTGGGTGGCGTACGGGCTGCTCCCCACGGAGCAGGCCGTCTCCCCGGTCAGCGCACCGCTGATGCTCACCTCGCTGATCGGGTTCAGCCTGCTGCTGGGCACCCTCGCCGTCACCAACTGGGTGCTGCTCGCCCGGCACGCCAGGCGCGGCGCGGCCGACCCGGCGCTCGGCCGACCGCCGGCACCGCCCAGCGAGCCGGCCCACCCCGAACCCGCCCTCCTCTGAGGAGTAGACAGTGGACCTCGCCTGGTACGCAGTGCTCGGCCTCTTTTTCGCCAGCTACCTGGTGCTCGCCGGCTACGACTACGGCGTCGGGCTGCTGCTCGCCCGCGGCGTCGGTCCGGCCGGGCGGCGGGAGGCGCTCACCGCGCTCGGCCCGTTCTTCCTCGGCAACGAGGTCTGGCTGGTGGCCGCCGTGGGCATCCTCTTCGGCGCGTTCCCTCTCCTGGAGGGCGAGTTGCTCGCCGGCTGCTATCCGGCCGTCGTCGGCGCCCTGGTCGGCGTCATCCTGGTCACCGTCGGCGTACAGCTGCGCAGCCGACCCGACGACGAGCGGATCCGGGCCCGCTGGGACCGCGTCGTGGTGATCGGCAGCGCCCTCGCCGCGCTGGGTTGGGGTGCGCTGCTCGCCGCGCTGTTGCAGGGCGTACCCCTCCAGGCCGACGGACACGTCGCCGGGGTGACACACCTGGCCACCCCGTTCGCGGCCGCCGCCGGGCTGGCCATGGTCACCCTTGTCGCGGTGCACGGGGCGACCTTCCTCACAGTGCGACTGTCGGCCGAGGCCGCCGCCGTGGTCGGCCGTACGGCCCGCCGGCTGGTGCCGGTGGCGCTCACAGCTGTCGCCCTGGCCACAGTCGTGGGCCTGCTCTCCGCCCGGGTACGCGACGCCGTGCAGCGGCCGGCGGTGGCCGTACTCCTGCCGGTGCTGCTCGTGGCAGCGCTGCTGGCGGCCCGCGCGGCGCTGACCCGGCAGCGGCCAGGGTGGGCTCTGGTCGCCACCGGCGCGGCCCTGGCGCTGCCGGTGCTGCTGGTCGGAGCCGCTCTCTGGCCCTACGTGCTGGTGTCCACGACTGACCCGGACGCCTCGCTACGGGTGGCCGACGCCGCCGCCAGCGCGCCGACACTGCGGCTGCTGGGCTGGGTGGCGCTGCCGCTACTTCCGGCCCTACTAGGCTTCCAGGCGATGTGCTGGTGGGTTTTCCGAGGACGGACCGACGGTAGGGCACCGGTGTACTGGTGAGCCGCCGTCCGTTCGACCCGCGTCTGCTGCGCCGGGTCCCTGCGGCCCGGGGCGATCTTGCTGTGCTCGCGCTCCTGGGGGTGCTGGCCGCCGGGTTGATCGTGGCGCAGGCCACCGCGCTCGCGTCGCTGCTGGCCACCGCGATCGACGGTCGGCTGGATCGACCGGCACTGGCCGGCTTCGTGGTCGCGGTCGCCGCCCGCTCGGCAGTGGTCTGGGCGCAGGGCACGGTCTCGGCGCGGGTCGCCGCCACGGTCAAGGCCACGCTGCGGGCCGAGCTGCTCGGCGCGGTGGGCCGGCACGGGCCCGGGTGGGTGGCCGGGCAGCGGGCCGGTGAGATCGCCACCCTGGCCGGGCGTGGGTTGGACGCGCTGGACGCGTACTTCACCGGGTACCTGCCGCAACTGGTGCTCAGCGTGACGGTGCCCCTGGCGGTTCTGGCCCGGGTCGTCTTCGCCGACTGGAGTTCGGCGGTGATCATCGCGGTGACCCTGCCGCTGATCCCGGTCTTCGGTGCGCTGCTCGGCTGGCAGGCGCAGGCCGCCACCGAGCGGCAGTGGCGGCGGCTCGCGCTGCTCGGTGGGCACTTCCTCGACATGGTCGCCGGGCTGCCCACGCTGCGCGCGTTCGGGCGGGCCCGGGCGCAGACCGACGTGGTGCGCCGGATGGCCGACGGTCACCGCGTCGCCACCATGAAGACGCTGCGGATCGCGTTCCTCTCCGCGCTGGTCCTCGAGTTGGTCGCCACCCTCTCGGTGGCGCTGGTCGCGGTACCGGTCGGCATCCGCCTGCTCGGCGGCGGGCTGGCCCTGCAGACCGCGCTGCTGGTGCTGCTGCTGACCCCGGAGGCGTACCTGCCGCTACGGGCCGCCGGTAGCCGCTTCCACGCCAGCATGGAGGGGCTGGCCGCGCTGGACGAGGCGTTGACGGTCTCCGCCGCACCCACCGCGCCCCGGGCCGCCGAGGGCGCCTCCGTCCCCAACGCTCGGGCCGAGATCCGGTTCGAGGGCGTGACAGTGGCGTACGAGCGGACCACCGCGCTGCGCGACGTGACACTGACCATCCGGCCCGGTGAACGGATCGCCATCATCGGGCCCAGCGGCGCCGGCAAGAGCACGCTGCTCGGCCTGCTGCTGGGCTTCGTGGTGCCGACCAGCGGCCGGATCACGGTGGACGGGGTCGACCTCGCCACCGCCGACCCGGACGCCTGGCGCCGGCAGCTCGCCTGGGTGCCGCAGCGGGCGCACCTCTTCGCCGCCTCGCTGGCTGACAACATCCGCCTCGGCGCGCCGGACACCACTGCCGACGTACTCACCGCCGCGGTGCACGACGCCGCCCTGGACGACGTGGTGGCCGGCCTGCCCGACGGCCTGGACACCCTGCTCGGTGAGCGCGGTCACGGGCTGTCCAGTGGGCAGCGGCAGCGGGTGGCGCTGGCCCGGGCGTTCCTGCGCGCCGCCCCGGTGGTGCTGCTCGACGAACCCACCGCCCGACTCGACACGGCGGCCGAGGCGGTGGTGCTCGACGCCACCCGTCGCCTGGTCGCCGGGCGGACGGCGCTGCTGGTCGCGCACCGACCGGCGTTGCTGGCCGACGCCGACCGGATCCTGCGCATCGAGGACGGTCGGGTCACCGAGTTGACGCCCGCACCGACCGGAAAGGCCGCCCGATGACCGCCGAACACGGGCCGGTGGTGGCCGACGCGGCACCGGCCGGGCGGGCCGCCGCCGAGCGGGCAGTGCTGCGACTGGCCCGGCCGTACCTGGGCCGCCTGGTCGGAGCCGGGCTGCTGGCGGCCGCCACCGAGTTCGCCGGGCTGGCCCTGATGGCCACCGCCACCTGGCTGCTGATGAGCGCCGCCGGTCAGCCTCCACTGGACCGCCTCACCGTGGCGATCGTCGCGGTCCGGGCGTTGGCGATCAGCCGGGGCGTGTTCCGCTACACCGAACGGCTCGCCGGGCACGACGCGGTGCTCCGCATGATCACCGACGTTCGGGCCCGGGTCTTCGCCACCCTGGCGGCCCGCCGTGGCACGGCGCACCGCTCGGGGGACGTGCTGAGCCGACTGGTCTCCGACGTGGAGGCAGTCCAGGACCTGTTGCTGCGGGTGCTGGTGCCCGCTTCGGCGGCGGCAGTGGTCGGTGTGTCGGCGGTCGCCGTGGCAGCGCTGATCTCACCACCGGCCGCCGGCGCGCTCGCCGTCGGGCTGCTGGTCGCCGGGGTCGCGCTGCCCGCGTTGGCCACCGCGGTCACCCGCCGCAGCGCGGCCGAGGTGGCCCCCCTGCGGGGTGCGCTGGCCACCGACGCGATCGACCTCACCCACGGCGCGGCCGACCTGGCCGCGTTCGGGGCGACCGACGTCACGCTGCGCGCCGCCGAGCAGCGCGCCCACCGGCTGGCCCGGTTGGAACGTCGGCTCGCCGCCACCGGGTTCGCGGTGGACGCGGCCGGAGTGCTGGCCGCCGGCGTGACCGCCGCAGCGGTGGTGCTGGTCGCGCTCGCCGCCGACGTGCCGGGGGTGCTGGTGGGCGTCCTGGCCGTCGGCACACTGGCCGCCGTCGAGGTGACGCTGGCGTTGGTAGCGGCGGCCCGGCAGTGGACCCAGCTGCGGCAGGGCCTGACCCGGGTGGCCGACCTGCTCGACACCGACCCGCCGACCGCGCCGCCGGCGACCGGTGCAGCGGATCTGACCGGCCCGCACGAGCTGCGCTTCGTGGACGTGACGGTGCGGTACCGGGCCGGAGCGGCGCCCGCGCTGGACGGGGTCAGCCTGGACCTGCCGGCGGGACGCCGGATCGCTGTCGTCGGCCCGAGCGGCGCCGGCAAGAGCACCCTGGCCGCTGTGCTGACCGGCACCGTCCGGCCCGCGTCCGGCCGGGTCACACTGGACGGTCACGACCTCTCGGCGTACGCCGAGGAGGCGCTGCCGCGCGCGGTCGGCGGGCTGCTGGCCGAGGCGTACGTCTTTCATGCCACGGTGCGGGAGAACCTGTTGCTCGGGCGGGCCGGAGCGGGCGAGGAGGAGCTGACCGCGGCCACCGCCGCCGCCGGCCTGCTGGACTGGGTCCGCGCTCAGCCGGCGGGCTGGGACACGCTGGTCGGTGAGGAGGGCGGGCAACTCTCCGGCGGTCAGCGGCAGCGGCTGGCGCTCGCCCGGGCCCTGCTCGCCGCGCCGCCGGTGCTGGTGCTCGACGAGCCCACCGAAGGTCTGGACCCGACCGCCGCGGACGCGGTGCTCGCGTCCGCCCTCGCCGCCACCCCCGCCGGGCACTCGGTGCTGCTGATCAGCCACCGGCTCAGCGGGCTGGCCGAGCTGGACGAGATCGTGGTCCTGGACGGCGGGCGGGTGATCCAGCGCGGTCGGCACGCCGAGTTGGTAGCGGCCCCGGGCTGGTACCGGGACCAGTGGCTGCTCCAGGCCGCTGCCGAACGGGGTTACCTGGCGCTCGCCCCCTGACCCGACTCGGGGGCGGACCAGGGTTCTCCCGGACGTCGACCGACCGGAGTCCGTGGCACTGTGGTGCCATGGGGCGCGGTGAGGACGTGATGGTCGACGAGCACCTGCGGGAGCTGGCCGCTCGACTGCAGGGGCCGGCGCGGCTCAAGTCCGACCTGCTGACCGAGGCCCGGCACGGGTTGCTGGACGCCGTCGAGGCGTACCGCGAGAGCGGGGTGCCCCCCACCGAGGCGCAGCGCCGGGCGGTGGTGGAGTTCGGCTCACCGGCGCAGTTGCTCCCATCCTGGCAGGCCGAGCTGGCGGTGGGCGCCCTGCGTGGGCTCTCCCTGCGGATGTTGGCGATCGCCGGGGTGGGGGTGGTCGCCGGTGATCTGACCTGGCGGGGGTCGAGTTGGAGTGGCGGGCCGCCCCCTCCGGCCGGCTACCAGTTGCTCGCCGCCTCGGTCGACTGGATCTGGATGAGTGCGCTGCTGCTCGCGGTGGCCGGTCTGCTGGTGGTCTGGGCGAGCGCGCGGGCGTCCCGGCCGGGCCTGGCTCTGGCCCAGCGCGCGGTGGGCGCCGGCCTGACCGGCGTCCTGGTCCTCGGCATAGTGGCCGGCAGCGCCCTCTTCACCTGGTCACTCAACCTCTGGGACGCGGCGGCGCACTGGCCCCCGATGATCATCGGGGCCGTGTTGGTGGGCGGCGGGTATTTCTCGCTGACCCGCGCGGCGCGCGGCTGGCTGCTGGCCACCACCCGCTGATCGGCGGCGGATCCGAGCGGATCAGGCTGGGGTGGGCGGGCTGCCGGGATCGAGGAACCGGCCGACGGTCAGTTGGAACTCGCGCCAGCCGGCCCGCTCCCCGGCCAGCGCCCGCCGGCCGGAGTCGGTGAGCTGGTACGTCCGCCGTTCCCGGCCGCTGACAGTGCTCCAGGTGCTCGCCACGTGGCCGGCGCGTTCCAGGCGACGGAGTGCCGGATAGATGGTGCCGGTGGGCAGATCCAGACTGCCGTCACTGCGGGCGCGCAGCGCCTCGATGATCGCGTAGCCGTGCAGCGCGCCCTGTTCGAGCACGGCGAGCAGGAGAGCGTCGAGATGGCCGTGCAGCGCCTGGGCCTTCATACGTAGCTACGCTACTTGTCGAACCGCCGCTTCGCCAGCGGTGACGACCAGCAGGTCGGACCCGTGCGCCAACCGGCCACCGGGGTGCGGGCATCGGTCACCCAGGGCTGCCGACTAGGGTATGTGCCCAGAGTCACTCGCCGGTCAGAGACCCCGGTGGGTGGGCAACCCGAAGCACACGGAGGTCAGCGTGGCCCGCCAGTCGCCCCAACGGCCCGACGCCGACGAGCCCGAGCTCGACGACACCACCGGCGCGGCCGAGCCAGACGAGACCGAGCGCGCGTCGGCGTCGACCGACCGCTCACTCTGGGACGAGCTGCGCATCGACCCAGTGGAGATCGCCCTGCCCGCCGGCACCGGCTTCACGCTCCGGGCGTACCGACCGGCCAGCTCGCTGACTCCCACCGACGTGACCGAGCGCGACCAGGACGACCCGTTCCTCGCCCGCCGCCAGGCGATCGAGGAGGAGGAGGACGACGAGACCGTCGTCATCCTCGACGAGGAGCTGGCCCAGGAGTTCGCCGACGAGGACGACGAGTCGACGCGCCGCCGGGACAGCGCCGCCACCGAGACCGACGACGAGTCGGACGAGGCCGTCACGGACGAGGCGGACGACGAGGAAGTGCCGGTCTTCCTCAGCCACCGAGGCAAGCTCCTGCTGTTCAAGACCCCCGAGTCGCTTGTCAGTTTCATCCGATCCGGTGCGCCAAACGATCTGTCCCAACTGGACAGCTGGAATGAATTGTCCGAACGGGTGGAGCCGGCAGATATCGCTCCGCTCGACGAGGACACCTACGAGCTCGACCTGGTCGTGGAGAACCTGCGCGGCGGGCACGACACGTGGGATTCGACCCTGCTGATCGAGGCGGGCGAGGCCGCGCGTGACCTCTCGTACGCATTGCGGCTGCCTGCGGTACTCGACATGCTCTCCGCCGGCTCCAGCCTCGACGACCTGGACGAGGCGCTGCGTGGCACCGCCAACGGTGGGATCGGCGCGTTCATGGCTCGGCGACGGCTGAAGAAGATCGGGGCGCAGACCGCAAGTTTGGGTTGGCGCACCATTGTCGGCAAGATCTCTGCGGTGGTGGACTGGCGCGACTGACCCGTACCGGGGAGCATCAGTTGCTGGCAGAGGAAGACCTGTCCCGGGAGGAGGACGACGCCGTGGCGCTCGTGCGCGTTTACTGCGGTCTGGCCTCGGCGGATCCGGCTGACCGACCGGCCTCCGCCGGTTCGACGCTGACGTCCGCTGTGGTCGACGACGCAGGCCGTCTGCTGCATGTCTGCGAGATCAGCGATGACGCCGCTGGCTACGCCCAGCTCGTCGCGCTGCTCGTGGAGCGGTCGGGCGGGCCGAGCGGTGCGGCCATCGCCGCCGACAGCGATGACCACACGGTCACCTCGCTGCTGAGCGCGGCGGGGCGACCCCTGGCGATCGCCGACGACGACTCGGTGGACGACTTCGCCGAGCGGTTCGCCGACGACGACTCCCTTGAGGAGATGCAGTCACCTCCGGCCGAACGACGGGCGGTCGGCCTCGCCCGCGCGCTGCAGGCGGGGGCGCTCTCCGCCGTCACCCTGCCGGCGCCCCGGGACCTCGCCGGTTACAAGCAGGTGCTCTCCGCGCACGCCGCGCTGGCCAGTGGCCGACACTCCGCCGCCGTGGCGCTGCGCGAGGTTCTGCGTGAGCTCTACCCGGCGGCCCTGCGCGCCTACCCGGACCCGGCCGAGCCGGTCTCTCTGGCCGTGCTGGACGCGCTGCCCGAGCCGGGCATGCTCGGCGGCACCGTGGCCCGGGGCCGCGAGGTGTCGGTCGCGGCGGATGCCATCGCCGCGCACCTCGCCGCGGACGGGGTCGCCGATGCCGAGGAGATCAACGAGGCGGTCACCGCCCTGCGGGTCGCCATCTCCGAGACACCTCGACGTGCCGCGGTCAACCGGGCGCTCACGTCCGCGGTGGCCGAGACGGTCCGTCAGGCTGTCGCCTCCGTACGGGCCTGCGACGCCGGGTGTGAGGCGCTGGTCAGCGCGCTCAGCTCACGGGTCAGCACGCCTGTCCAGGCACCCGGCCGCCGGGCCGCGGCCCGCCGTGGCGAGTCCGTCGGCGAGTTGACCGGGCTGGCCGGCACCAACGCCGGGTTGACCGGCCTCGCCGGCACCAACGCCGGGTTGCGGTCGGTCCGACCCACCCCGCCAGCCGCCGACCCGGCACCCGCTGTCGGGCGGCGCAGCCGTCCCGAGCCGGTTCCCGGTAACGCGCCGTTGGCGTCGCCCCGCCCGCTCGGGCCACCGCCGGTCGCACCCGCGCCGGTCACGCCGCCACCGGTCGCACCCGCGCCGATGACTCCGGCGGCGATGGCTGGTCCGCCGGCGTCCACGTTGCCCAGTCGCAGCGAGCCGCTTCCCAGCCGGATCGACGGCCCGACCAACCGGCCCGTCTCCTCGCCGCCGCCTCCGCCGCCCGGGATCACCCCGATCGCGCCGGCGCAGCGCGGCATGGTTCCGCCGGCCGAGGCCGGTGAGCCGTTCCGGCCGACGCTGACCACTGCCGCGATCAACAACGCGCGGGCCGAGCGGCAGCGGACTGTCATTCCGCCCCGGCCCAAGACCAACGGCGAGCCCCGGCCGAGCCACCTGCAACGCCCGGTCGACGAGGCACCCACCGGCGGGTTCAGCGCCACCGATCTCAGCATTCCGGTGCCGACCCCCCGACCGGGTCAGGAGGCCCCGCCGCCCGGCTCCCGTGCCAACTGGCCGCTGGTCAACAACCCGGAAGACCCGTCCGACAGCTCACCGAACAACCCGGTGGCCTACTCGTACGGCGGCAGCCGCGGTGTCGACGCCCCGACCGACCCGGGTCGGGCCGACGGTCGGGTCACCCCGCCGTGGTTGGCGGACGACCTGCCACCGGAGCCGCCGATGCTGCGGCTGGTGGAGCCGCCGCCGCTGGCCGACCGGGCGCTGCGCGAGGGGCTCAGCCCTCCCGCGGACCAGCACCTGGAGACGCCACCGCTGCGCCTGGTCGACCGCGAGCAGGCCGCTCGCAACGGTCGGGCGGCCGCCCGCCCCGAGCGCGCCGCCGAGCACCGGCCGTCGCCCCCGGTCGAGCACCGGCCACCGCCGATGGAGCACCGGCCGCCGCCGGTCGCCGACGAGGGCGACGGCGATCTGCTGATCTTCGCGCAGGCCAAGTCGGCCTGGTTCGTCGGGCAGGCCGAGGAGTCCGACCTGGACTGGTCGACCACCGCCGACACCGGCTGGCAGGCCGCGGAGCAGGCCGCCCGCCCGGCGGTGGGCGCCGAGACCAACGCCGGGCTGCCGAAGCGCGTGCCGCAGGCCAACCTGGTGCCGGGATCGCCGCTGCGGGAGGAGCGCCCATTGCGCATAGTGCGTGATGCGGCAAGCCTCGCGGAGAACACGACCGGCTACTTCCGTGGCTGGCGTCGCGGCCAGGAGATCGGCGGTTTCGCTGTGGGTGGCCGGCCCGGTCGCGAGGCTGCCGGCGGCTGGGACTTCAGCCGCGACCACGGGGACCGCGACGACGACCGGGAGTACGAGTACCGCTCGGCGGGCTACCAGTCCTGATCCCTTCTCACACGCGGAAGCCGCCTCGCGAGGACCGTGGGTGGGCCTGTGCCCCGGGAAGGGGCTGACAGCTTCCAGGTCGTCAGGAGGCGGCTTGGCGGCGCGCTGGCTCGTCTGAGCGACGAACCAGCGCGGAGGCATTCACCGGGGCGGCTGGCAGCGCCCGGTGGCGGCCGGAGCCACCACCGGGGCGTGCAGCGTCCCGATCAGGCCGGGGCGACGGCGCGCGTACGGCGCATGGTCAGCACGTACTCGACCAGCGAGATCAGCACGTGCTTCGTCGACTCCCGGTTACGGGCGTCGCAGGCCACCACCGGCACGTCGCTCGAGATCGCCAAGGCGTCCCGGACGTCCTGCGGGTCGTGGTACTGCATCCCGTCGAAGCAGTTGATCGCCACCAGGTACGGCAGGCGTCGGTGCTCGAAGAAGTCGATCGCCGCGAAGCAGTCGGCCAGCCGGCGGGTGTCCACCAGCACGACCGCACCGATCGCACCCCGCACCAGTTCGTCCCACATGAACCAGAAACGGGTCTGACCCGGCGTACCGAACAGGTACAAAATCAGGTCACGGTCGATCGAGATCCGGCCGAAGTCCATGGCCACCGTGGTCGTCGTCTTGCCCGGCACCTGCCGGGTGTCGTCGACGCCCACGCCAGCGGAGGTCATGATGGCCTCGGTGGTCAGCGGCGTGATCTCCGAGACCGAGCCGACCAGCGTCGTCTTACCGACGCCGAATCCACCGGCGATAACGATCTTCGCCGACGTCACGCGGCCGCTCGGGTTCGGCGGGCGGTGCGACATGTCAGAGCCTGCGAAGTCCACTCAGCACCCTCTCCAGCAGTTCAGTGCCCACCGCGTCGTCGGAGTCGTCCAAAATGGTCGGCTCGTGGACCGCGACCAGGCCGTCCGTCGCCATGTCGGCGATGAGCACCCGGGCCACACCGAGCGGGAGCTGCATCCGCGCCGCGATCTCCGCGAGCGATTGCACGCGTCCGTCACACAGCGCGGCGATGTACTGGTGTTCGCGGCCCTGGCCACCGTTGCCATTGGCAAGGGCCCGGCCGCGCACCGTCGTCTCGACGAGCGCCTCCAGCGCGATGTCGAGCCGGGGACGGGTGCGACCACGGGTCACGGCGTATGGACGGACCAACGCTCCGGTTGGTTCGTCACGATCGGCCATCTCGCCGCTCACCTCCTTCGCACCCGTTACCGGCTCCCACCGGTGAAACCCGTCGTTGTCGTTTTTGCAGTCGTGCCGACCTCACGATCGGCGAGACGTCAGCCCAGCATGCCCGCAGCCGCACGCGGCTGCGGGGTCAGTGCGTCGCCCACCCGGTCGACCAGCAGCGCCATCTCGTAGCCAACCTGGCCCACGTCGGAGCTGCGAGCTGCCAGCACGGCGAAGGACGAGCCGTCCGAGATGGACATCAGGAACAGGAAGCCATTGTCCATCTCCACGACGGTCTGCAACACCGCGCCTCCCTCGAAGCAGCGTGCTGCCCCCTGGGTCAGGCTGACCAGACCCGATGAGATCGCGGCGAGCTGGTCTGCCCGGTCGCGCGGCAGATCCCGTGACGACGCGAGGAGTAGGCCGTCCGCCGATACGGCGACCGCATGCGCGACGCCGGGCACCCGGTCGGCGAAGTTGGCCAGCAGCCAACCAAGATCCTGCGTAGTTGTCATCCTTCTTGCTCCTTCTGCCCGCTCCCGGCCACCGGGCCTGAGCCAGACTGCGAGGATTGCCCTCCCGGAGTCGCCTCCGGGCTGGTCGGGTTGTCCGAGGTGCTACGCCCTCGCTGCACGCCCCGGTGGTAGGCGGAGAGCAGGCCACGAACCGCCTCCGGGGAGCGCCGCTGGACCGAGGTGGTGGGCTTCTCTACCGCACCGGGTACCAGCTGCGCCATCGGCTTGCGCTTCGGCAGACCGGTCGTGGTGGTCTCGCTCACCGGCGCCGCGCCGGCCGCCGCGGAGGCAGCACGCCAGCCGTCGTCGGCGGCGGTCTGCCAGCCGTTGCTCTGCGGTTGGGGCCGGCGGTTCGGCAGGCTCTCGGCGAGGCTGGGGCGGGTGCCCTCGTTCGCTGTGGAGCCGTTGTCCCGCGGCGCTCCTCCGACCGTCGGAGTGTCTGCCATCGGTGTGTTACCTGTCGTCCCGGGTGGTGTCTTGTGGACTGCCCGACCGGTGGCCTCGACCGTGGCGAACTGCTGGGTCGCGGAGTCGCCGTTCGTCGCTGGCTGGGCACCGGCCGCGGTCTCCTCGGAGCCCGGGCGACGGGTACGGAACCAGGCCGACTCGAGCTCCCGGAAGATCGGCAGCTCCATCGTCTCATCCGCGTACCGCTGACGGTTCTGCGCCTGCGGCTGCTGCGGCGCCGGCCGAGTCTGCGGCGTTGGCCGAGTCTGCGGAGCCGGAGCGGGCGCTGCTGCCGGGGTCGGCGCAGGAGCCGGAGGCTGGGCTGCGGCCGGCTGCTCGCCGGGTCGCGGCACCCGCGGCAGCTCCGTCGTCATGTCGAGCGCGGCGGCGAGCCGCTCGGGCACCGGCGGGGTGGCCGTGTCCCGGTCGCTACCCGGCACTGGCGGCCAGGCCGGCGGCGCCGGGGCGTTGGGTGCCTGCGCGGGCGGGGCGGATCGGGGCGCGAAGCCACTGAACGACTGGCTGGAGACCGGCGGCGCCGAGTACGGCTGGTTCGAGTACGGCTGACCGGACGCCGGCGAGGCCGAGACCGGCGACGCGGACACCGGCGGACCGGCGTACGGCTGCCCGGAGGCCGGAGCGGCGGACACCGGCGCGCCGCCGTACGGCGCACCCGAGTAGGGCTGCCCGGAGTACGGCTGGCCGGAGGCCGGCGAGGCGGAGACCGGCGCACCGGAGTAGGGCTGCGCGGAGACCGGCGGCGCCGAGTACGGGTGCGCCTCGGGGCTGCTCGGCAGCTGACGCGGAATGGACGGCTGCTGGCCGGTGGTCGGGGTCTCGTCCCCGCCCCGGCGCTGCGGCAGCGGGTCGGTGCCCTGGCCGTTGGCCGACCGGGGGGTGAACCCGTCGCCGCCGTTGACGCCGTTCGTCCCGGCCGCGCCGGTCAGATCGGACCACGCCGGCATCGACCGGTACGCGCCACCGTTGGCGGGGGTGCCGGCACCGTTGCGCGTCGCGGGGTCGAACGGGCGACCGCCCAGGGTGACCTGGTTGCCGGACTCGCTCGGGCGAGGGCCGGGGCCGTTGCCCAGCGCGGGCAGCGCGCCGAAGACCGGCGCGGGCCCACCGGACTGCGGACCACCGAACTGGGGAGCACCGGCCGCCGGCAGCGCCGGAGGCTGCTGCACCCGACCGGAGAGGGCCCGAGGCACCAGCACCGAGGTGGGCAGGGTCACGTCGGCGACCGTGCCGCGATCGTTGCCGGGGCGCAGCTCGACACGGACACCGTGCCGGGACGCCAGCCGGGCCACCACGACCAGGCCCATCATCCGGGACACGGCCACGTCGACCTGCGGCGGCGTCGCGAGCCGCTCGTTGAGGTCGTGCAGCTGCTCGGCGCTGATGCCGATACCGCGGTCCTCGACGTACAGCGAGGAGCGGTCGCCGACACGCCGGGCCTCGACCATGACCTGCGAGTCGGGCGGGGAGAACGCGGTGGCGTTGTCGAACAGCTCCGCGACGAGGTGCACCAGGTCGTTGACCGCGTGCGCGGCGACCTCGATGTCGCGGTCGATGACACCGAACTCGATCCGGGTGTAGTGCTCGACCTCGGACTGCGCGGCGCGCAGCACGTCGATGAGGGCGGCCGGCTCACGCTGCACGCGGGTGGAGTCGGCACCGGCGAGCACCAGCAGGTTCTCGTCGTTACGGCGCATCCGGGTGGCCAGGTGGTCGAGCTGGAACAGCTCGGCCAGCCGGTCCGGGTCCTCTTCGCCGCGCTCCAGCCGGTCGAGGTGCCCGATGAGGCGGTCGACCAGGATCTGGGAACGGCGGGCCAGGTTGACGAACATGGTCGCGACGGAGGCGCGCAGTGCCGCCTGCTCGGCGGCCGTGCGGACGGCTTCCAGGTGGACGGCGTTGAACGCCTCGGTCACCTGGCCGAACTCGTCCTTGCTGCGCACCGGCAGTGGTTCGGCGATCTGGTTGGCCAGCTGCACCGGTGAGAGCTGCCCGACTACCTGCGGGTCGCGCAGACGGGCCACGGCCTGTGGCAGGCCGTACTGGGCCACTGAGAGCGCGCCCTGCCGCAGCTCACGCAGTGAGCGGGCCATGGAGCGGGCCACCAGGTAGGCGAAGAGGATCGCCAGCAGCAGCATGCTGAGCAGCAGGCCGGTCTCCAGGAAAACCTGGCGCTGCACGTCCGAGCGGAGGGTGTCGGCCTGGTTGACCACTTCACTGTCGAGCTTCCGCTCGACGGTGCGGATCAGCTTGGCGTTGGCCGTCATGGCGGCTTCCCACTGGTCCGGGCCGAACGGCGCACCGCGCATGTTGCCGGTGGTGTTGCCGTCGATCCAGCCGGTGTAGTTCTGTGCCTGCCGGCGGTCGCCGCCCGCGACGGTCTGGTCGTGGAACTTCGCGTCGTCCGGGGTGGCGACGGCCTTGAAGCTCTGCAGGGCCTGCTGCTGGCCGGTGTCACTGGCGACGTAGTCCCTGCGCAGTGCCGGAGTCAGGCGCTGTCCGCCCTTCACGCCCAGCGCGCGGTGCACCACGACCCGGCGTACGGCGAGGAACTCCTTCTCCCGGGCGACCGCCGCGGCGGCGCGCATCCGGTCGCTGAGTTGGTTGTCACCGGCGAGCTGCGTGGACGAGTCGCGGATGGCGAGCAGGTCACTGATCAGACCCTCGTACGCCTGCACGGTCTCGGTGAGCGCGAGCTTTCCGTTGAACACCTGGCTGCGGACGCCCGACAGGTCCTGCAGGTTCTGGTCGATGCTGTCGAGCAGGCTCTCCAGGCTGCCCGGCAGGTCCTCGATCTCGGTCCGCTGCTGCCGGTAGGGGATCGCATCCTGATCCACCCGGGAGTTCACCCGGTTGTATGCCTCCTGGTACTGCGCCGTCGGCTGCGTCCCGTCCGCGCCCAGCAGCAGCACGGCGGCGGTCCGCTCGTCCTGCAGACTGTCGACCAGGTCACCTGAATAGCTCGACAGATTCGCCAGGTCGCCAGCTCGGTTGGCATTGTTGAGCGTCTCCACGTGGTCGATAAGACCACTGGTGCCCACCACGACCGTGGCGATGGTCGGCACGATCATGATGAGACCGAGCTTGGACCAGATCGGCATGTCCCGGAGCCGGCTGGCCGGCCGGCGCAGCCGCGACAGGAAGGAGCCCGCCGTCTTTGGCCGTTTGCTCACGTCACCGCCCTCGCGATTACAGCTTGAACGCGTTGCCCCGGGCAACGCCCAGCGACCGACCCGGCGGGTCGGACCCCCGAGATTCCATCACGCCGGTCGACAAGAAGAAAGCCCAGGTTGTCCCAGACCGAAGGTGTGATGAGATGTTGATGCGATTTGATAGCAGTCTGTCTGGCCGGAGTAACTGAAGGTAATGGAACATCCGCACCGAGTTGTCCTACTGGCCGGCCCATCGGGGTCCGGAAAGTCGTACATAGCGCAGCAAACCGGGTTGCCGGTGCTGTGCTTGGACGACTTCTACAAAGACGGCGATGACCCTACGTTGCCGAGACGAAACGGCCAGGTGGATTGGGAATCGCCGCACTCCTGGGACGCCCCCAGTGCGGTGGAAATCATTGCCCAACTTGCCCGCGAGGGCCGAGCCGATGTGCCGGTTTATGCGATCGGCGCCGATCGACGGGTGGCCACCCGGCCATTTGATGTCGCCGGATCGCCACTTTTCGTGGCCGAAGGGATCTTCGCCGCCGAGATCGTCGAGGAGTGCCGTCGCCGCGGCCTGCTCGCCGGGGCGTACGCGCTGCGCCGCCCGCGCGGGGCCACCTTCGTGCGCCGGCTGGCCCGCGACCTGTCCGAGCAGCGCAAGGCGCCTCGGGTGCTGTTTCGGCGCGGGGTGGCGCTGCTGCGGGCCGAGCCCGCGGTGCTGCGCCGGCAGATGGGCCTCGGCGCGGAGGCGGCCCGGGCCCGGGAGGTGCTGCGCCGGGTGGCCGGGCTGCTCGCCGGCCACCCACATGGCTGAGCTCAGGCCATCAACTTCGCGTACGCCGGCTTGATCACGTCATCAATGATCCGCAGTCGCTCGTCGAACGGGATGAAGGCGCTCTTCATCGCATTGATGGTGAACCACTGCAGCTCCTTCCAGCCGTAGCCGAACGTCTCCACCAGCAGCGACATCTCCCGCGACATCGAGGTGCCGCTCATCAACCGGTTGTCGGTGTTGACCGTCGCCCGGAAACGCAGGTCCCGCAGCAGGCCGATCGGGTGGTCCGCGATCGAGTCCACCGCACCGGTCTGCACGTTCGACGAGGGGCACAGTTCCAGGGGGATCCGCTTGTCCCGGACGTACGCGGCCAGCCGGCCGAGCGAGCCGTCGGGGGCGATGTCGTCGACGATCCGCACCCCGTGGCCGAGCCGGTCCGCCCCGCACCACTGGATCGCCTGCCAGATCGACGGCAGACCGAACGCCTCGCCGGCGTGGATGGTGAAGTGGAAGTTCTCCCGCTGGAGGTACTCGAAGGCGTCCAGGTGCCGGGTGGGCGGAAAACCCGCCTCGGCGCCGGCGATGTCGAAGCCGACCACCCCGGCATCCCGGTGCCGCACGGCCAGCTCGGCGATCTCCTGGGAACGGGCGGCGTGCCGCATCGCGGTGAGCAGGGTGCCCACCCGGATGGTCAGGCCTGCCTCGACCGCCTGGGCGGTGCCCTCGGCGAAGCCGGCCAGCACCGCCTCGACCACCTCGTCCAGGCTGAGGTCCCGTTCCAGGTGCTGCTCAGGGGCGAAACGCACCTCGGCGTAGACCACACCGTCGGAGGCCAGGTCAAGGGCGCACTCGCGGGCCACCCGACGCAACGCGGGCGCGGTCTGCATGACCGCCACGGTGTGCGCGAACGTCTCGAGGTAGCGCTCCAGGGAACCGGAGTCCGCCGCGTCCGCGAACCAGCGTCCGAGCGCCTCCGGGTCGGTGGTGGGCAGTTCGTGGCCCACCTCGGCGGCCAGGTCGACGATCGTCGCCGGCCTCAGCCCGCCGTCGAGGTGGTCGTGCAGCAGCGCCTTCGGGACCTTGACGATGTCCTCGTACCGGATAGTTGCGACCATGCTCAGACCCTAGTCAGCGGCCTGGGCGGACCGGTACGGGACCGGCCGGGCGTCACGGCCGCCAGCCGTACACCCGGTGCACGTCGAGGCGGATCACGAGCCGTCCGTCGGCAACCATGGCGGCGCGGTAGTCCGCCCAGTCCGGGTGGTCGCCGCGAATCCGGCGGTAGACCTCGACCAGTTCGTCGACCGTCTCGTCGGTGGTGGCCACGGCCGGCTCGCTGAGCGTCACGACCCCCTCCGCCACCGCGTACGCGCCGCCGTCCGGCGTGGTCACGTGGAAGCTGGCCCGGGGATCGCGGCGCAGATTGCGCACCTTCGCCCGGCCTCCAGTGGTGGAGCAGCGGATCAACCCCGGCTCGGCCAGGTAGTCGAGGTTGGACAGCTGGGGCCGCCCGTCCCGGTGCAGGGTGACCAGCACTCCGCGCCCGCGCTGACCGAACAGCTGCCACAGTCGATCGCCCGCAGCGTCGGTCGTCGCACTCGGCCGCCGGAGAAAATTTGTTGACATGTCATCGAAGCTAGAGGCAGATCGATGACATGTCAACGAAAGCGTTAGACTCCACGGATGGACGCACCCCGGTGGCTGGACGAACGGGAGGACCGCGCCTGGCGCGGCTACCGCCGGATGCGTCGACTGCTCGACCTGGAGCTGGCCCGGGAGCTGTCCCAGGACGCCGGCCTCTCCGAGCCGGACTACGACGTGCTGTCCGACCTCTCCGAGACACCCCAGGGGCGCCTGCGCCTCAGCGAGCTGGCGCACAGGATGCTGTGGTCACGTAGCCGGCTCTCCCACCACCTGAGCCGGATGCAGCAGCGTGGCCTGGTGACCCGCGAGGAGTGCGCCGACGATGCCCGCGGCTCGATCGTCGTGCTCACCCCGGCGGGCCGGCAGGCCATCGAGTCCGCCGCCCCCGGTCACGTGGCCGCCGTCCGCCGGCACCTGATCGACCTGCTCACCCCCGCGGAGGTCGACGCCCTCGGCGCGCTCACCCACCGGGTCGTCGACCACCTCGCCGAGCCGGGCCTCCAAGCCACCCGGCCGCAGCCCGCGGCGAAGGCCTGACGTGGACCCCCGCATCCTCGACCGGCTGCGCTGCCCGGTCTGCGGCGAGCCGCTGACCGAGGCGACCGCCGGCACCACCGGTGCGCTGCGCTGCCCGCGCCGGCACAGCTTCGACATCGCCCGGCAGGGGTACGTCAACCTCCTCGCCGGGCGCGCCCCGCACATCGGCGACAGCGCCGAGATGGTCGCCGCCCGGGCGGACTTCCTCGCCGCCGGGCACTACGACCTCATCTCGGCCGCCCTCTCCGACGCCGCGACGGAAGCCGCCGGTCGGCTCCGCGCGTCGCCGACACCCGACTTCGGGGCGTACCCCCTGGTGGTGGATGCCGGCGCCGGTACCGGCCGGCACCTCGGCGCGGTGCTGGCGGCGCTGCCGGACGCCGTGGGCCTGGCCCTGGACGTGTCCAAGCCGGCGCTGCGCCGCGCGGCCCGCGCGCATCCCCGGGCCGCCGCCGCGCTCGCCGACACCTGGCAGCGACTGCCGCTCGCGGACGCCTCGACCGCCGTGCTCCTGAACGTGTTCGCCCCGCGCAACGGCCCGGAGTTCCACCGGGTGCTCGACCCGGCCGGCGCGTTGCTGGTGGTCACGCCCGACACCGACCACCTCGCCGAGTTGGTGGACGTCCTCGACCTGCTGCGGGTGGACCCGGACAAGGCCGACCGGGTGGCCGCCAGCCTGGGCGGGCACTTCACGCCGGTCAGCTCGGCCGCGCACCGGGCCGAGTTGGCATTGACCCGGCCGGAGGTCGCCACCCTGGTCGGGATGGGCCCCAGCGCCTGGCACACCGACCCGGCGGCGCTCGCCACCCGGCTGGCCGCGCTGCCCGAACCGGTCCGGGTCACAGTGGCGGTCCGGCTCGACGTCCTGCGACCTCGCTGACCTCAGGTGGAGAGGTCGACCTCTTCCCAGCCGGGCGGCTCGTCGTGGTACGGCCCGCGCAGGATCACCGCCCACTCCAGCGCCCAACGCCGCTGCCCGATCGCGTTCGCGTCGACCAGGCCCGGTGCCCGCCGGCCGCCGCGCTCGGTCTCCAGGTACGCCCAGTCCAGGCAGTAGTGCAGGTCGAGCAGGGCGGCCGCGTCGGCCGGGTGTTGCGGCGCGGTGAGGATCCGGGAGCGCCAGTGCGGGAAGGTCTCCCCCTCGGCGATGTGCGGCAGCCGCTCGACCAGCCGCTCGTCGACGGCCAGCGTCGGGTCGAGCTGCTTGCTCAGCCCGAGCACCCAGGCCAGCGCGAAGAGCGCGTCGTGGTGCAGCACGAACGACCGGTGGTCCCCCTTGCCGCCCATCACGAACTGCCACTCAGGCGGGGTGACCATGTCGACCAGGTGCGAGCCGAGCAGCCAGCTCATCGCCGCCTGCGGGGGCATCCCGAAACAGCGGGCCAGGATCAGGTGCAGCACCGCGATCCGCGCCTCGATCTCCGCGGTCGGGCGCAGGTCGATCTGGTCACCCGGCTCCCACACGAGGGGAAACTGGGCCGGCGGCAACGGCAGGCCGAGCCGGGACAGCTCGTCCAGGCTCGCCTCGCGCACCTCACGTGGGTCGGGGGCAGCAACGCTCACGGCGGATCTTCCTGTCTGCTCGCGCCGGCGCAAGGCCGGTGGTCCCCCCTTGGCCTGCGACAATAGCGCTCCCAGGTGACCGGCACCACGCCAGGGCGACGTCGAATCGATCAGCCGATGCGTTCGATGACCAACGACGTCGCCGCCGGGGCCGTCGGCGCGATCCGCACCGCGTTGGCGGCCTCGGTCAGCGCTGCCGGAATCCGCGTCGCGTCGTCGGCACGCAGCTCGTAGAGCGGGTCACCGGCCCGCACCTCGTCACCCGGCCGCTTGTGCAACACCACACCGGCCGGCACGCTGACCGGGTCCTCCTTGCGTGCCCGACCCGCGCCGAGCCGCCACGCCGCAACCCCCATGGCGTACGCGTCGACGGCCGCGACGTACCCGTCCCGCTCGGCGCGGACCACCTCCACCTCGGCAGCCGTTGGCATCGGCGCGTCCGGGTCGCCGCCCTGCGCCCGGATCATCGCCCGCCAGGAGTCCATGGCCCGGCCGTCGCGCAGCGCCGCAGCCGGATCGGCGTCCGGCAGACCGGCGGCGTCGAGCATCTCCCGGGCCAGTGCGAGGGTCAGCTCCACCACGTCGGCCGGTCCACCACCGGCCAGCACCTCGACCGACTCGGTCACCTCGACCGCGTTGCCGATCGCCAGGCCGAGCGGGGTGGACATGTCGGTGAGCAGGGCGACCGTCCGCACCCCGTGCGCACCGCCCAGCTCGACCATGGTGCGCGCCAACTCGCGGGCCTGGTCGACGGACTTCATGAAGGCGCCCGAGCCGACCTTGACGTCGAGGACCAGCGCCCCGGTGCCCTCGGCGATCTTCTTGCTCATGATCGAGCTGGCGATCAGCGGGATCGCCTCCACGGTGCCGGTCACGTCGCGCAACGCGTACAGCTTGCGGTCGGCGGGGGCGAGCCCGGCACCGGCCGCGCAGATCACCGCACCGACCTCGTCCAGCTGGGCGATGAACTCGTCGTTGCTCACCGTGGCCCGCCAGCCCGGGATGGACTCCAACTTGTCCAGCGTGCCGCCGGTGTGCCCGAGACCCCGGCCGCTCAGCTGCGGCACGGCCGCGCCACATGCCGCCACCAGCGGGGTGAGCGGCAGAGTGATCTTGTCGCCGACGCCACCGGTGGAGTGCTTGTCGACCGTCGGCCGGCGTACCGCCGACAGGTCCAACCGCTCACCGCTGGCGATCATCGCGGCGGTCCACCGGGCGATCTCCGGCCCGGTCATGCCGTTGAGCAGGATCGCCATGGCCAGCGCGGACATCTGCTCGTCGGCGACGACCCCCCGGGTGTACGCGTCGACCACCCAGTCGATCTGCGCGTCCGACAGCACACCGCCATCCCGCTTCACGCGAATAACGTCAACAGCAGCAAAACCACTACTCATCAGAAGATCTCTTCTAGTCGATTGGCGGCACCGACGCACGGCCGGTTACCACGACGGGGCCGGGGCCGACCGTGCCCGGCGGAGGGATCAAGCCTGACCGCCCGGAGCCGGGCACGGTCGGCCCCGGCCCCGAACAGCAACCACAATCAAGACCAGCGCACCGGGATCTCCGCCGGCGGCTCACCCTCACCGGCCCAGAAGATCGTGCCGGTGGCGTCCACCACGACCACCCGGGGCGTCCGGGCCAGGCCCCAGGTGATCGCCTCGGCCGGGTCGTCCCAGCTCGGCGCCTCCTCCAGCACCCCGGTCTCGGCGCCGGCGTCGTCGCCGGCCGACCGCTCCCAGTACGCCGTCCAGACCTGCTGACCGGCGGACATGTCCGGGTGCACGAAGACGGTGCCGCGCCCGCGCCAGGCGGCGAGCCGCTCCGGGACCACCGGCACCGGTGTCTCCCCGGTGACGGCTTCCAGATCCTCCACGCCGAAGGCGTGCGGCAGCAGCTCGGCCATCCGCAGTGGCCGGGTCTTGCTCTCGATCAGGCACTCCGGCCCGCCGTGCTCCCAGAGCAGCTGCCGGCAGCGGCCACACGGCATCAACGGCTCGCCGGTCGCATCGACGCAGGAGAGCGCGACGAGCCGGCCGCCACCGGTGGCGTGCAGGCTGGACACGACCCCGCACTCGGCGCAGAGCGTCACCCCGTACGCGGCGTTCTCCACGTTGCAGCCGACCACCACACGGCCGTCGTCGACCAGCGCCGCCGCGCCGACCGGAAACGTCGAGTACGGCGCGTACGCGTGCCGCATCGCCTCGATGGCGGCAGCGCGCAACCGTGCCCAGTCAATGTCGGTCATGCCGCCATTCTGCCCAAGCAGCCCAGGTCAGAAGCGGGCAGGGCCGTGTCCACGGGCGGGCGCAGCCGTGCCGGGCGTGAGCCCGACTCATCGGCCGCGCCACCGCAGCGCAAGCAGCGGTCAGTCGTCACCACAGTGGGAGGCAATGCCGAGGATGACGGCTCGGGGTGAAAGGGACGTTCGGCCCTGCATCTTCCGCTCGGGTCAGCCAACCCTGAAGCCGAGGTTGGACACGTGCGACCGAGGGGACATGTGATGGCGAAGTTGGGAAGCTGGCCGTTGTCCGAGGACACTCTTCGTCGGATGTACGCGGGGGGCCGGGGTAACGCTGCGGCCCGCCGTTTCGCCCGACTCTGGGCGGCCGTGTACGGCGCCGGCCTGCACCCGAGGCGGTGGGTGACGCTGGAGGTCGTGGGACGCCGAACCGGTCGGATCACCCGCTTCCCGCTGGGTATGGCCGACTGGCAGGGCGACTGGTATCTGGTCCCGATGCTGGGCGAGAACTGCAACTGGGTCCGAAACGTACGTGCGGCCGACGGCCTGGTGACCATTCGGCACAGGCGTACCCGGCTCTGCCGCCTGGTCGAGGTGCCGGTCGACGAGCGTGCACCGATTCTCAAGCGGTATCTGGCGACGGTCCCCGGAGCCCGGCCGCATCTCCCCGTCGACCGGCACGCGCCCCTGTCCGAGTTTGCGGCAATCGCGGCACAGTACCCCGCGTTCCGTATCGAGACGGCACCCGTGAGATGACTGGCGCGGACCTCGCTGTGCCCGACGGGAGTCCCGCCGGGCACAGCTCGGGTGTCAGCCCTTGATGTACGGCTTGCCGTCGGCGGCCGGTGCCCGGACCCGGCCGACCAGCCCGGCGACCGCCAGGATGGTCGCCAGGTACGGCAGCATGGCCAGGAACTGGCTGGGGATGACGCTGTTGATCGCCCCCAGGTAGGTGGCGAGCTGGTCGGCGAAACCGAAGAAGAGCGCGGCGAGCAGCGCGCCTGTCGGGTTCCACCGGCCGAAGATCAGCGCGGCCAGGGCGATGAAGCCCTTACCGCCGATCATGTTCTTGGTGAACGAGTAGAGCGCCAGCGTGTAGGACGCCCCGCCGATGCCGGCGACCACGCCGGCCAGCAGCACGTTGCGGTAGCGGACCCGCAACACCTTGACGCCGAGCGTGTCTGCGGCGATCGGGTGCTCGCCGACCGAGCGGGTCCGCAGCCCCCACCGGGTGCGGAACAGCCCGATGTGGATCACCAGGACCAGGAGCAGCCCGAGGTAGAGGAAGATGTTGCCGCGGAACAACGCCGGCCCGAGTACCGGGATGTCCTTCAGCAGCGGGATCTCCCAGTTGCTGAAGCGGGGCGCGCTGTTGTACTTCGCGGCGTCGGTCTGCATCAGCCGCTCGTAGAGGAAGCCGGTGACGCCGACGGCCAGCAGGTTCAGCACGATGCCCATGACGACCTGGTCGACCAGGTAGCGGATGGCGAAGACGGCCAGCAGCAGCGAGATGAACGCGCCGCCGATGGCGGCGGCGACCAGGCCCACCCACACGCTGCCGGAGATGCTGCCGAACAGGGCCCCGCTGAACGCGCCCATCAGCAGTTGTCCCTCGATGGCCACGTTGACCACGCCGGACCGCTCGCAGAGCACCCCGGCGAGCGCGCCGAAGATCAGCGGCAGGGCCAGGATGAACGTGCCCCGGATGATGTTGACCAGCGGCATGAAGTTCTGCCCGGTCGGCGCGGCGGAAACCTGCCAGCAGAGGAACGACAGCACGAAGGCGACCAGCCCGACGCCGAGCACGGGAAGGAACCACCGCTTCGGCACCCCGGCGAGCAGCGCCGCGCCGGCGGCGATCGTGATGATCCCGAACAGGATCGCCCCGATCGTGCCGTTGATCTCCAACGCGGCGCCGGCCGCGTCGTCGCTGAGCGTGAACCGGGCCTGCTGGTCGGTGGCGAGCGCGCCGAAGAGCACCGCCGACAGCAGGCCGAGCGCCAGCAGCGTGAGACCGACCTTCCGGCTGCGGGTCCAGAAGCCCTCGTCGACCGGGGCGACCGCGATGTCGGGGACAGCCATGGTGGACATGAGTTACCAGCCCTTCGCCAGGCTCGTCTGCAACCGGGCGGCGCGCGCGGCCCGGAGCTGGAAGATCGCCTTCACCAGGGCCGGTGCGGCGATGAAGATGACGATCAGCGCCTGGAGCACGGTCACCAGCTCCAGCGAGATCCCGGAGTACGACTGCATCCGGTTACCACCGGCCTGCAGCGCACCGAACAACAGCGCGGCCAGCAGCACCCCCCAGGGCTTCACCCGCCCGAGCAGCGCCACCAGGATGCCGTCGAAGCCGATCTGCGCGACCACCAGCGGGGTCAACGCGCTGGCGGTGGAGCCGAGCACCATGTTCGAGCCGCCGAGGCCGGCCAGGATTCCGGCGAAGACCATGATCAGGATGTACGTCCGGGTGACGCTGATGCCCGCGGTCCGGGCGGCGTCCGGGTTGGCGCCGACCGCGCGCAGCTCGAAGCCGAGCGTCGAGCGGTTGAGCAGCCAGGCGACCGCCCAGGTGGCCAGCACGGCGAGCAGGATGCCGGCGTGCACCCGCAGGTTGTCGCCGAGCAATCGGGGCAGCTGGGCGGAGCTGTCCACCCCCTTGCTGATCGCGTCGGTACGGTTCGGGTCCTGCACGCCGTTCTGCACGATCAACCAGGTGAGGAAGTACGTGGCGACGTAGTTGAGCATGATCGTGTTGATCACCTCGTGTGCTCCGGCACGGGCCTTGAGGATGCCGGGGATGAAACCCCAGATCGCTCCGCCCAGCGCGCCGGCCAGCACCGCCACCAGCAGGTGCAGGCCGGGCGGCAGCGGCAGCAGGAAGCCGGCCAGCGCCGCCATGATCACGCCGATGGTGGCCTGGCCCTGGGCGCCGATGTTGAACAGGCCGCCCCGGAAGGCCAGCGCCACCGACAGACCGGTGAAGACCAGCGGCGCCGCGTAGGTCAGCGTCTCCGAGATCGGCGCGAGCACGGCCTGCCAGCCGTTGGCGCCGTTCAACCAGCCGGAGAACGCCTCGGGGTCGAAGATCGAGCCCTTGAACAGGTTCGCGTACGCCTCGCTGACGAGCGTCCAGCTGGAGTTGATCGCGTCGGACGGGCGCGAGGTGATGTACGAGTAGGTGGAGAGCACGTCGGGATCAGAGATGATCATCAGCACCGCGCCGACCACGATCGCCAGCACCAACGACAACAGCGTCACGGTGAAGGTGTTGGCCGCCCAGAGGTTGTCCAGGAACAACCGGCCCAGGCTCGGCCTCGGCTCCGGCTCCGGGCCCGGCTTCGCCACCGAGCGGTCCGGCTCGGTCGCCACCTCGGCGCGTTCGGTGTTGCCGAGCGCGTTCTGCGCGGCCTGCGCCTCGCTCGCCGGCTCCTTGTCCGGGGAGCCCGACTGCGGGTTGGGGTTGGTCATGCCTCGTCCTCGCTCGCGGAACCTGCGTCGCTCGCCGGGCCCCCGTCGGCCGCTGCGGGCTTGTCGACGGCGGTCGCCGCACCGGGCTTGTCGGCGGCGGGTGCTGCGATGGCGTCGTGGGCCGCGTCTGGGCCGATGCCGGCCATCAGCAGGCCGATTTCCTCACGTGGGGTGTCCGGGCCGACGATGCCGATGATCCGGCCGCGGTACATCACCGCGATCCGGTCGGCCAACCCGATCACCTCGTCGAGTTCGCTGGAGACCACCAGAACGGCGGTGCCGATGTCCCGTTCGCGGATGACCTGGCTGTGGATGAACTCGATCGATCCGACGTCGACGCCACGGGTCGGCTGGGCGGCGATGAGGAGCTTCAGCGGCCGGGACAGCTCCCGTGCCACGATCACCTTCTGCTGGTTGCCACCGGAGAGGGTGCCCACCGCCGCGTCGGCCGATGAGGTGCGGACGTCGAACTGCTCAATCCGCTCCTTCGCCGAGGCGGCGATCGCGTCCGGCTTCAGCGCGAGCCCGGCACCGAACGGCGGCCGGTCGTAGATGTCCAGCACCAGGTTCTCCGCGACGCTGAACTCCTTGATCAGGCCGTCCACGCTGCGGTCCTCGGGCACGTAACCGACGCCCGCCCGGAGCACCCTCTTGGGCTTCCAGCCGTTGATCCGGTCACCGGCCAGGCTGATCGTGCCGGCGAGCGCCGGGCGCAGGCCCATGATCGCCTCGATCAGCTCGGTCTGACCGTTGCCCTGTACGCCCGCCACGCCGAGCACCTCGCCCGCGCGCACGGTCAGGTCGACGCCGTCGACAGCGCGGATCTGCCGGTCGTCGTCGACGACCAGCCCGGCCACCTCCAGCACCGGCTCGCCCGGCGTGGCCGGGGTCTTGTCCACTGTGAGCCGGACGTTGCGCCCGACCATCAACGCGGCCAGCTCATCCCGACTGGCCTCCGGCGAGGCGGTGCCGACGGTCTTTCCGCGTCGGATCACTGTGATCCGGTCGGCGATGGCCTTGACCTCGCCGAGCTTGTGGGTGATGAAGACGATCGACTTGCCGGCCGCCTTGAGCGACCGCATGACCGTCAGCAACTCCTCGGTCTCCTGAGGGGTGAGCACCGCGGTCGGCTCATCCAGGATGAGCAGGTCGACATCGCGGGTGAGCGCCTTGACGATCTCGACGCGTTGCTGGATGCCGACCGGCAGGTCCTCGATCACCGCGTCCGGGTCGACCCGCAGGTTGTAGCGCTCGGACACCTCGGTGACCTCGCGCCGGGCCCGCCGCCGGTCCAGGAAGCCGGCGATGCCGCCCCGGATCTGCTCGGCGCCGAGCATGATGTTTTCGGTGACGGTGAAGACCGGCACCAGCATGAAGTGCTGGTGCACCATGCCGATCCCGGCCCCGATCGCGTCGGACGGGCCCTTCAGCTTCAGCGGCTTGCCGTCGACCAGGATCTCGCCCTCGTCGGGCTGGTAGAGCCCGTAGAGCACGTTCATCAGGGTCGACTTGCCCGCGCCGTTCTCGCCGAGGAGGGCGTGAATCTCTCCAGGCTCCACCGTCAGGTCGATGTGATCGTTGGCGACCAGATCACCGAACCGCTTGGTGATGCCGCGCAGTTCGAGTCTCAGCGCAACCTCCTGGAGTGCGAGCGATGGTGCAGCCTAGCTGCCGTGGAACCGACCGGACCGGGCCGGCCGCCGTGGTGCGCGATCGGCCGCTCCGACCCCGCGGGGTATCCGCAGAGCCGGAGCGGCCGATCGGTCGTACCTGTCCCCCGCCGATCCCCCCGATGATCTCACCGGAGCGGCCGGCCGGTTGTCACTTGGTCGGCTGGGCCTTCGAGGTGACGGTGATGGTGCCAGCGGCGATGTCCGCCTTGATCTTGTCGACCTCGGCCTTCAGCTCGGCCGGAACCTTGCTGTCGAAGTCGTGGTACGGGGCGATCGAGACACCGGTGTTGGCCAGGGTGCCGACGAAGCCCGGCTTGGCCTCCAGCTTCTCGCCACCGGCAGCCTTGACCACGGCCTCCTTGACGGCCTCCGGGATGTTCTTGACCACGGTGGTCACGATCGCGGAGCAGTCCGGGGTGCTCTCGCAGCCGTCGACGTCCACCCAGATGGTGCTGTACTTGCCACCCGACGCCTTGGCGGCGGCGGTGGTGCCGAGGCCGGAGCCGCCGGCGACCGGCATGATGATGTCCGCGCCCTGGGCGACCAGCGCGTCGGAGACCTTCTTGCCCTCGTCCTGCTTGTCGAAGGCGTTGGAGAAGGAACCCTTCTGGGTCTCCTTGTTCCAACCCAGGGCCTGGACGTTCTTGCCCTTGGTGGTGTTGAAGTACTTCACACCGTCGACGAAACCGTCCATGAAGATGGTCACCGGCGGGATCGGTACGGCACCGTAGGTGCCGACCTTGCCGCTCTTGCTCATCCCGGCGGCCAGGTAGCCGGCCTGGAACGCGGCCTGGGCGGTGTCGAACTGCATCGGGTAGACGTTGGCGTCACCCGGGTTCGCGTCGACGATGCCGAACTGCTGGTTCGGGTTCGCCTTCGCGATCTTCGAGGTGGCGTCGCCCATCAGGCCACCGACCGCCAGGATGAAGTCGCACTTCTGGTTGACGAACTGCGTCAGGTTCGGCTCGTAGTCGGCCTCGGCCTTCGACGCGACGTACTTGATGTCGATGTTGTCGTTGGCGGCCTTGGCCTCCTGCAGGCCCTTCCAGGCCGAAGCGTTGAACGACTTGTCGTCGATGCCGCCGACGTCGGTCACCATGCAGGCGCTGAACTTCTTGGCGCCACTGCCGGCGTTGTTGTCATCCTTGGGCGCCTCGCCACAAGCGGCGGCGGTGAGCGCGAGCCCACCCACCGCGATGATCGAGGCGATCCGCATCCCACGCACCGAGCGCAAGACGTCTCCTTCCCATTGCACACCGCGCCTTGTGCGGTGGCAGCCCATCAGCCGACCTGCGGGTGTGCCGCCGGCTGTCCCACGTTACGGACGGGAGCGTACGCCCGCGTCCACCCACCGGCCGACAATCGTGCACGACTGTTGAGCGCCTGTTACCCGGGTGTAACCCTTGCGTGGGGCAAGTCACTCTTCGTGCTGGTAAGCAAGCGCCACGGCGTCCGCAACGTCCGTTTTCTGGAGGCGTTTTCCTCCTCGGACGTTACCGCCAAAAGACCGCGACCGCCGCGTTGACCAGGGTCAGACCGACGATCGCGAGGAAATGACCGCGGTTGACCACGTCCCGCTTCCGGGAGAAGAAGACCATGACGAAGATCAGCAGCGCGATCACCAACTTCGTCACAAGTTTTGCCGGTGCCGGCTCGTCGCCGTCGCGCAGCGGCGCGGAGAGGCCGAGCCCGGTCAGCAACTGGATCACCGCGCCCCACAGCATGGCCGGGTTGATCCGCAGCCGACCGCTGGCGTACTGGGCGATCGAGCCACCGAGCAGCAGGGCGAACCCGATCAGATGGACGTAGAGGAGGATGAGTCGGAGTGCTTCCACGCCGCCCATCCTCCCCCATCAACGACACTTTGTAGTAGTGGGGTGGGCCGGTCGGCGCGTCCAGGCCGCCCGGCCACTGTCGACGACCTATCCCTTCACGGCGCCGGAGGTGAGGCCGGAGACGATGTACCGCTGAAGGAACTGGAAGACCAGCACCGTCGGGATCGCGGTCAGCAGGGTGCCGGCCGCGAAGATCCCGAAGTTGGTGTTCCGCTCGCCGCCCTGCAACATGCCCCGCATGCCGACCGCGAGGGTCTTGGCGTCCGTGTCGGTGAGGAAGACGCTCGCCATCAGGAACTCGTTGATGGTGTTGATGAAGGCGAGCAGTCCGGTCACCGCGAGGATCGGCGCCACCAACGGCAGCATGATCCGGAAGAAGACCTGGGCGTGTGAGGCGCCGTCCACGGTGGCCGACTCGTCCAGCTCCCGGGGCAGGGTGTCGAAGAAGCCCTTCATCAGCCAGGTGTTCACGCCCAGCGCGCCACCCAGGTAGAGCAGCAACAGACCCCACGGGGTGTTGAAACCGATCGCCGGCCACAGGTCGGTGATCCTGCCGAAGATCAGGAAGATCGCAACGATCGCCAGAAACTGCGGGAACATCTGGATCAACAACAGTGACAGCAACCCCACCCGTCGCCCCTGGAACCGCATCCGGGAGAAGGCGTACGCCGCGAGCGCGGAGAGGAAGACCGAGGCGAACGCGGCCCCACCGGCGATGAGCAGCGAGTTCAGGAACCAGTCAGCGAACTCGGTGCGCGCGAACAGATTCCCGAAGTTCTCCAACGACACCCCGCCGGTCGGCACCAACTCGGTGGACGACAGGGTGCCGAGCGGATTGAGCGCCGCCGAGACGACGAACACGAGCGGAAAGAGACTGAACAGCACGCCGAAGAGGCCGACCAGGTGCCGCCAGCCGACCTCGGCGAACCATCGCTTCTTACGCTTGCCCGGGTTGCGGTTGACCGCCGCCGGTCCGTTCGCGCCGCGCGTGACGGCGGTGCCGGTGAGCATGGTCATGCGTACACCTCCTCCTGTTGCCGGGTCCGCCGGAAGCTGATCGCCGACACCACCGCGACGATGGCGAAGATGAACAGTGAGATGGCCGCGGCGAAGCCGAACTGTGCGGCCTGCCCGCCGAACGCCAGCCGGTAGGTGTAGGTGATCAGCAGGTCGGTGGCGCCGTTGCTGGGGTTGTCCGCCGGGAACGGCGCACCCTCGGTGGTCAGGTAGATCGCGTTGAAGTTGTTGAAGTTGAACGCGAACGACGAGATCAGCAGCGGCGAGAGCGCGACCAGCAGCAGCGGCAGGGTGACCGCCCGGAACGACTGCCAGCGCGACGCCCCGTCGACCGAGGTGGCCTCTGTCAGCTCCCGTGGGATGGCCTGTAGTGCGCCGGTGGCCACCAGGAACATGTACGGGTAGCCGAGCCAGAGCTGCACCAGGATCACCGCGGCGCGGGCCGACCAGCCCTGCCCGAACCAGTCGACGCTGAGCCCGAACAGATTGTTGATCAGCCCGAAGTCGGTGTTGAACATGTCCCGCCAGACCAGCAGCATCGCGAAGGACGGCATGGCGTACGGCAGGATCAGCAACATCCGGTAGAGGTTGGTGCCCCGCATTCGGGGCGAGTGCAGCGCCAGGGCGATCAACATGCCGAGGATGAACGTGCCGCCGGTGGAGCCGATGGCGAAGGCGAAGTTCCAGATCAGCGTGCCGAGGAACGGCCCGGAGATCCGCTCGTCGGTGAGCACGCGGGTGAAGTTGGACAGCCCGACGTTCACCTTCCAACCCTGGGCCAGCCGCTCGCCGTCGGCGGCGACGAACGCGCCGACCTCGCCGTCCGCGGTCCAGGTCTTGCCGCTGTCGCTGTCCTTGACGCAGTCGCAGCCGGCGTCGTACGCCCGAACGGCCTTGCCCTCGTAGGCCCGGGACAGGCCGGACGAGCGCAGCGCGCCTCCGGCGGTCGGCACCACCAGGTCCGTGATGTCCTTGCTGCGGGCGCTGGCCTGGCCGAAGTTCAGCACCGTGTAGCCGTCGGCCGCGGTGACCTTCCCGCCGGGGCCGACGGTGGCCGCGCCGGGATCGAGCGGGCGCAGGCCTCCGGCGTCGCCGACGGAGACCGTGTCGGTTCCTGGCTTGGTGATCAGGAAGACCAGGGCGCCGGTGGCCGGGTCGCCCTTGGTGGCGACCGACAACGGGTACTGGGGGGACCCCGGGACCTGCTTGACCGACGAGCTCTGGATCGCGACGATCGCGTCGTCCTTGCTGCCGCGGTGGCCGTCGCCGAAGTTGGTGAAGGCCGTGCTCGCGGTGTAGAGCACCGGCACGACCTGGAAGGCGATCAGGAAGAGCGTGCCGGGGATGAGGTACTTCGCCGGGACGTGCCGGCGGCCCAGGTACAGATAGAACAGTGCGGCGCTGGTCAGCACCAGCACCGCCAGCCCGACCCACTTCGCGGCCGCCACGAGCGGGAAGGCCGCCCAGATCGCGATCCCGGCCACCAGGCCGAGCAGGATCACCTTCGCGGCGAGGCCGGCCGCGGTGATCGGCGCGTGGTTCCGCGCGGTACGGGAGGTGCGCGGGGACCCGGTGCGGACGGGCCCCCGGCCCGGGGCCTGCTGGGCAGACTCCGGGCCGGACAGCGGTGTGCTCATTACTTGATCGAACCGGCGATCGTCTTACCGGCCGCGGTAACCGTGCTGGTGGGGTCGGCGCCGCCGATGACGGCGGCCTCGGCCTTGCCGAACGGGTCCCAGATCGCGGCCATGGCCGGGATGGCCGGGAGCACCTGGCCGTTCTTGCCGGCCTCGATGAACTTGGCCAGGTCCGGGTCGCTGCTCTTGACCTGGTCCAGCGCGGCGGTCAGCGCCGGCGGGCGCGGGTCGGCCTGGTAGAGCGCCATGGCCAGGTCCGGCTTGGTGACGTAGTTGGCGACGAACTCCTGGGCGAGAGCCTTGTTCTTGCCCTTGGCCGCCACGTAGAAGGACTGGACGCCCACGAACGGCGCGGCCGCCTTGCCGCCGGCGAAGCCGGGTACGGCGGAGACGTCGTACTTGATGCCGGCCTTCTTCACGTCGGCGGTGGCCCACGGCCCGGAGACCAGGAAGGCGCACTTCTTGCCGGTGAAGGTGGCGGTCGAGTTGGTGTCGGCGATCGAGCGCTTCAGCACGCCCTCGCCCTTCTCGCCGAGCGCGGCGATCTTCTTGAACGCGGCGATCGACTCCGGCTTGCCCACGCCCAGGTCCTTCGGGTCGTAGTCGCCGTTCGCGGTGGTGCCGAAGAGGTAGCCGCCGGCCGAGGTGTACAGCGGGTAGATGTGGTACGCGTCGCCCTTCTGGCCGACCTGGAGGCAGAGCGTCTCGGTGACCTTCTTCTGGGCCTTGAGCTGCTTGCCGGTGGCGACCAGGTCCTCGATCGTCTTCGGTGCCTCGGGGGCCAGTTCGGTGTTGCGGATCAGCGCCAGGTTCTCCTGGGCATAGGGCACGCCGTAGAGCTGGCCGTTGAACGTGACGGCCTTGACGGCGGTCTCGTTGAAGGCGGTCTTCTGCTCGTCGGACAGCTGCACCGGGTCGATGGCACCGTTCTGGACGAGGTTGCCGATCCAGTCGTGCGCGCCGATCACCACGTCCGGGCCGCCGCCCTGGCTCGACACGGTCACGAAGTTGTTCTGGAGATCCTCGTTCGGGACGGCCTGGACCTCGACGGTGACGCCGTTCTCCTGGCCGAACTTCTCGACGAACGGCTTGAGGGCGGCGGTCCGCTTGTCGTCCGCCCAGATCACCAGTTTGCCGCCGGCGGCCTTGGGGGTGTCCTTCGCGGCCGGCTCGTCGCTGTCGCCGCCGCAGCCTGAGGCGGCGAGCGCCAGGGCGAAGAGGGCGACCACACCCGCGGTACGGATGCGCATCGGTACTCCTGTCGTCATGGCGGGTCCGCCGGGGGAAGGGCGGCCCGCCAGTGGAAACCTCTGGAATTTCTTGCCAACCGGCGCATTGATGCTGCGCCGCTGCTCTCGCATGTTGCGGGGACGTTAGCAAGACGTTGCAAGTAATGGAAGGGCTTGCAGAGCACCCCGCAAGAACTTGCCGGTGGGCTAAAGTGCCGCCATGCGCGCTCGACTGTCCGACATCGCCCAGCAGGCCGAAGTCAGCGAGGCCACGGTGTCGCGGGTGCTCAACGACCGCCCCGGCGTGGCCCCCGAGACCCGGCAGGCCGTCCTCACCGCCCTCGACGTGCTCGGCTACGAGCGCCCAGCCCGGCTGCGTAAGCGCAGCGCCGGTCTGGTCGGCCTGGTGGTGCCGGAGCTGGACAACCCGATCTTCCCCGCCTTCGCCCAGGTCATCGAGTCCACACTGGCGCAGAGCGGCTTCACCCCGGTGCTCTGCACACAGACCGCCGGCGGCGTGACCGAGGACGAGTACGTGGAGATGCTGCTGGACCGGCAGGTCTCCGGGATCGTCTTCGTCTCCGGTCTGCACGCCGACACGGCCGCCAACCACGACCGCTACCGGGCGCTGCTCGCCCGGCCGTTGCCGGTCGTGATGATCAACGGGTACGTGCCCGGCATCGGGGCTCCCTTCGTCTCCTGCGACGACCGGGAGGCGGCCGAACTGGCCGTCGCCCACCTGGTCGCGCTCGGGCATCGACGGATCGGCCTGATCACCGGCCCGGACCGGTTCGTCCCGGTGCAGCGCAAGGTGGCTGCCTGGCGCTCCGCGATGACCCGGCTGGCCGGCGTCGCCGAGGCCGACCTGGGTCCGCTGGCCGAGCTCTCACTGTTCGGAGTGGAGGGTGGCGAGGCGGCGGCCGGCCGCCTGTTGGACCGCGGCGTCACCGGCGTGGTCTGCGGCTCCGACCTGATGGCGCTCGGCGCGATCCGGGCCGCCCGCCAACGCGGCCTCGACGTCCCCGACGGCCTCTCCGTGGTCGGCTACGACGACTCCCCGCTGATGGCCTTCACCGACCCGCCGCTGACCACCATGCGGCAGCCGGTCACCGCCATGGCGGTGGCCGCCGTCCGCGCCCTGGTGGACGAGATCAACGGGCACGGCGCCCCGCACTCGGAGTACCTGTTCCGCCCGGAGCTGGTGGTGCGTGGCTCCACAGCTGTCGCGCCGAGTTCCGCACGCCTGTCTTACGCAAGATCTGCTTGACTCTTGCAGCGACGGGCCGGCATATTGCTCGAATGATCAGCACCACCACCCCGCCACATGCCACCGACGACGACTGGTGGCGCTCCGCAGTCGTCTATCAGGTGTACGTCCGCAGCTTCGCCGACAGCGACGGCGACGGCACCGGCGACCTCCAGGGCATCCGGCAGCGCCTGCCGTACCTGCGCGACCTCGGGGTGGACGCGCTCTGGCTGACCCCCTTCTACACCTCGCCGATGATCGACGGCGGGTACGACGTGGCCGACTACCGGGACGTCGACCCGATGTTCGGCACCCTCGCCGACTTCGACGCGATGATCACCGACGCGCACGCCCACGGCCTGCGGATCATCGTCGACCTGGTACCCAACCACACCTCCAGCGCGCACCACTGGTTCACCGCGGCGCTCGCCGCCGGCCCCGGCTCACCGGAGCGGGCCCGCTACCTCTTCGCCGACGGCCAGGGCGCGCACGGCGAGTTGCCCCCGAACGACTGGGAGAGCATCTTCGGCGGCCCCGCCTGGACCCGGATCGCTGACGGTCAGTGGTATCTGCACCTGTTCGACCCGTCGCAGCCGGACCTGAACTGGCGTCACCCGGAGGTCCGCGCCGAGTTCGAGGACGTGCTGCGGTTCTGGCTGGACCGGGGCGTCGACGGATTCCGCATCGACGTGGCGCACGGCATGATCAAGGCGGAAGGGCTGCCGGACGTCGGCTTCAGCTCGATGACCACCGGCCAGCGCCAGGTCGAACTGCTCGGCAAGGGCCGGCTGCCGTACTTCGACCAGGACGAGGTACACGAGATCTACCGGGCCTGGCGGCCCATCCTGGACAGCTACCCGGGCGGTCGGATGGCGGTCGCCGAGGCGTGGGCCGAGACGCCACAGCGCCTGGCCCGCTACATCGGCCCGGACGAGCTGCACCAGGCGTTCAGCTTCGACTTCCTCGACGCCACCTGGTCGGCCGACTCGTTCCGCAAGGTGATCGACACCGCGCTGGCCGAGGCGACAGTCGTCGGAGCGCCGACCACCTGGGTGCTGTCCAACCACGACAAGCAGCGGCACGTCACCCGGTACGGCGACGGCGTCGAAGGGCTGCGCCGAGCCCGGGCCGCCAGCCTGCTGATGCTCGCCCTGCCCGGCTGTGCCTACCTCTACCAGGGCGAGGAACTGGGCCTGCCGGAGGTTCTCGACCTCCCCGACGAGCTGCGCCAGGATCCGGCGTTCCTGCGCACCGGCGAGAGCCGCGACGGCTGCCGGGTGCCCATCCCGTGGAGCGGCGAGCTGGCCCCGTACGGTTTCGGGCCGGCCGGCAGTGAGCTGAGCTGGCTACCCGCCCCGGCGCTCTGGCAGGCGCTGTCCGTCACGGCGCAGACCGGCGTACCCGGCTCGACCCTGGAGCTGTACCGGACCGCGCTGCGAATCCGCCACGTTCATCCCGCGCTCGCCCTCGACGCCGACGGGGTCACCTGGCGGGAGAGCGAGCCGGGCGTGCTGGCCTTCTCCCGCACCTCCGGCTCGACAGTGCTGACCTGCGTGGTCAACTTCAGCGGCGCGCCGGTCCTGATCGACGGGTACGGTCAGCCACTCGTCGCCAGCGACGAGCTCACCGAACAGGGCTCCGGCCAGCTGCTGCCAATTGACGCGGCAGTCTGGTTGGAACGGCGCTGAACGGGTAACTCGTGCTCGACCTGGTCGTTCGTCGTGCCCCGCGCCGACGGGCGACTGGGCTACCGGCCCCTTGTGGTGGGGGGTGAGGTGCCACCGGCGCCGCGCGGAGTCCGCTCCGCGTGGCGCCGGTGTCCGTGTGCCGCCGGTGGTTAGATCCGCAGATGTCTGGGGTACCGAATCGGGCACCATCACTACGGAGGTGACCCATGGTGGTACGGATCGCCCAGTGCACGCTCGACGTCGAGGACCTGGACCTGATGGTCTCGTTCTGGTCCGCGGCGCTCGGCTACGAGGTCGAGAAGGGCGACGACGGCAGCGCGAAGCTCTGGCCGCCGGGGCAGCCGTCCGCCGCCGCGCCCACCGTGTGGTTGCAGGGCTCGGGCACCGCCAAGCGGGGCAAGAACCGGCTGCACCTCGACCTGGTCGCGGACACCGACCCCCAGTCCGAGGTACGGCGGCTGCTGAGCCTCGGCGCGCAGCAGGTCGACGTCGGGCAGACCGGAGCCGAACAGTTCACGGTGCTCGCCGATCCGGAGGGCAACGAGTTCTGCGTGCTGGACCGCGCGCCGACCCGCTGACGTCTCACTTCGCGGTGAGCAACGCCGCGATCCGGGTGAAGCCGGCGCGTACCTCGGCCTCGTCCGGCGGTTCGGCGGGCTCACCGTGGCCGGCCTCGTCGGCTGCCGCGTCCAGCTCCTCGTCGATCACGTCCTCGAAGTCCCCGTACAGGTCGGCGCCCTCCACCTGGCGGGCCTCGTCCTCGGCGGCAACCTGCGCGGCGGCGATCTCGCTGCGGATCTCGTCGGCGGACAGCGCCGGCAGCAGCGGCTCCACCACGGCCATCAGCTGCTCCTCGGCCACCACCGCCTCGGCCAGGGCCAACGCGTGCGGTCGCTCGTACGGCCCGCAGACCACCGGCTCCCACTCGTCGAGATCACCGAGCGGACCGAAAGTGATGATCCATGGCAGGCCGAGGAGCGGTGAGTCCGCCGGCAGGTCCAGTGTCATGAGTGCGCCCACCGGCTCATCATGGTCCGCGAACGCGAGCGACGACGCCATTCTGCTCAGTTATCGCCCGTCTGACTGTCGATCGGCGGCCGGTCAGCCGGGGCGGACCGCGTCCAGGGCGGCGCGGACCAGGGCGAGCGCGGTGGCCGGCGGCACGCCGAGCCGGGCCGCCTCCGCCGCGTAGCCGGCTGCCGCCCGCTGCAACCGGTCGACGGCGTCGTCCCGCCCGGGAGCGACGAAGGTGCCGTTGCGCCCCCGGGTCTCCAGCAGCCCGGCCGTCTCCAGCTCCCGGTACGCGCGGGCCACCGTGTTCGCGGCCAATCGCAGGTCGGCAGCGAGCTGCCGGACGGTGGGCAGTCGGCTGCCCACCGGCAACCGGCCGTCGCCGATCAGCTCGGCGAGCTGCACGCGCACCTGCTCGTACGGGGGTACCGACGAGTCCTGGTCGACCGAGATCAGCACCTGCGCGCCTTCCGTCATCAGCCCGCACCGCCCGGCGTACCGGGGTCGATGCCCTCGTCGACATCCTTCGGTGCGGCGGGGGTCTCCGCCAGGTCCACCACTCGGCCGTTGGTGCTGGTCGCCAGGAGCGCCGCGCCGAACAGCACCAACTGGTTGAGCAGGTAGAGGTAGAGCAGTAGACCGACGGCGCCGGCCACCACTGTGTACGCCGGGTTCCGCTCGGTCCGCACCACGTAGTACCGCCCAACGGTGTTCAGCAGCGTGATGCCGACCGCCACCAGCACCACCACCGGGCGCAGCCGGGACCGGCTCATCCGCAGCCGGGGCACGGCCAGCAGCAACGCGGTGGCGAGCACGGTGTTGACCAGCACGCTGAGCACCGCGCTGATGGTGGTCAGACCCACCGACCCGGTGCTACGCAGCAGGAAACGCAGCAGCGACTCCAAGGCGTCCACCGCCGCGACCGAGACGCCGAGCAGCACGAAGACGCCGATCATCACGCCCAGGTCTACGAGCCGCCGCACCACCAGATTGCCCGGCTGCTGGTTGAGCTGGTACATCAACCGCTGCGAGGACCGGATGGCCTCGACCCAACCGATCCCGGTGAAGACCAGGATGACCAGGCCGACCACACCGACAGTGCCGCTGGAGTTGGCGATCTGCTCGGCGTCCAGGAACGGCAGATTCTCCTTGAGGAAGTCGGCCGCCGCCGCGCTGACCTCGTCGTTGTCCTCCAGGATCGCCCCGAAGATGGAGAACGCGACCAGGGCGAGGGCGAACACGGCGAAGAAACCGTAGTAGGCGATGGCGGCTGCCAGTCGGCCGGCCAGCACCTCGCCGTACAGCACCCCGGCCCGCCACACATGATCGAAGAGCCCCGACCGGTGGCGCGCGGCGCTCACCCAGCGGTCGATGCCCGCCTCGATCCGGCCGATCACGTTCACGCGATCATCCTCGCCGATCTCCCACCGCTGTAGTGGCAACCGGCTCCCGATGCTCGCCGGCCGGCGCGTCGCCGATGCTTCAGGTGCTGGCGGTTCGGTTGCCGGCGCTTCAGTTGCCGAGGCGGAAGTCCCGACGCGGCTGCCACCTGGCCTGCCCGCTGTGCGAGAAGAGGGTGAACCCGTCGACCTCGAACATCGCGGAGAAGTCGGCCAGATCCTCGTACACCTTGTCCAGAGCCTCCGGCGCCACGTCCTGAGCCACTGTGACGTGCGGATGGTACGGGAACCGAAGCTCGCGGTGCAGGCCCGGCGCCGCGGCGATGGCCGCGGCCAGCAGTTCGCACTCACTGATCCCGGCGGCCACCGCGACGAACACCACCTGGGTGACCGGACGGAACGTGCCGGTGCCCCGCAGGTGCAGCGTGAACGGCAGGTGCGCGGCGGCGACGGCGGCCAGGTGCCGCTCGACCGCCGGCAGGTTGGCCGTCCGGATCTCGGTGGGCCCGAGCAACGTCACGTGCGCGGGCACCGCCAGCGGATCACCGGCCTCGACCCGCCGCCGGGTGAGCAGGGCACCCCACGGCTCGGGGATGTCCACCGCGATGCCGATCTGGATGGTGTCGCCGGTCGGCGGCATCCCGCCACTGCGATCCACGCTTCGCGCCGCCCCTCCGACCACCGAGCCGTCCACCTGTACCGCGGAGCTACTCGCCGCGCACGGGCGGGAAGAACCCGACCCGCTCGTACGCGGACCGCAGGGTCGTCGCGGCCACCGCACGGGCCTTCTCCGCGCCGGCCGCGAGCAGCTTGTCCAACTGCGCCGGATCGTCGAGGTAGCCGCGGGTGCGCTCCTGGATCGGCCGGACGAAGTCCGTCACCACCTCGGCCAGCTCCTTCTTCAGATCGCCGTAGCCACGGCCCGCGTACGCGGCCACCAGCTCGTCGATGCTGCGGCCGCTGAGCGCCGAGTAGATGGTCAACAGGTTGGACACACCCGGCTTGGTCTCGGCGTCGAAGACGATCTCCCGACCGGTGTCGGTCACCGCCGAACGGATCTTCTTCGCGGACCGGGCCGGATCGTCGAGCAGGTCGATGATGCCGGCCGGCGAGGACGACGACTTCGACATCTTCGCGGTCGGGTCCTGCAGGTCGGTGATCTTGGCAGTGTCCTTGACGATGTGCGGCGCGGGCACCGTGAAGGTCGCGCCGAACAGCGAGTTGAAGCGCTGAGCCAGATCCCGGGAGAGCTCCAGGTGCTGGCGCTGGTCCTCGCCGACCGGGACCGCGTTGGCCTGGTAGAGCAGGATGTCGGCGGCCTGGAGGACCGGATAGGTGAACAGCCCGACGCTGGCCCGCTCGTTACCCTGCTTCTGCGACTTGTCCTTGAACTGGGTCATCCGGCTGGCCTCGCCGAAGCCGGTGATGCAGCCGAGCACCCAGGCCAGCTGCGGGTGCTCGGGCACCTGCGACTGGACGAACAGGGTGCTGCGTTCCGGGTCGAGCCCGACCGCGAAGAGCTGGGCCGCGGCCACCCGGGTCCGCTGGCGCAGCAGCGCCGGATCGTGCCCCGCGGTGATGGCGTGCAGGTCCACCACGCAGTAGAACGCGTCGTGGGTGTCCTGTAGCGCCACCCAGTGCCGCACCGCGCCGAGATAGTTGCCGAGGTGGAACGAGTCGGCTGTCGGCTGGATGCCGGAGAAGACGCGGGGCCGGGCGGGAACGTCGGACATGGCGATAATTCTGTCAGCAAGCAACCCGGTCCGTCATGACGGGCCGGCGGGTCGGCTCCGGCCCGCCGGTGCCGGGGTGCTGACCTCGCCTGCTTCGCCCGCGCCGACCCGGCGCGTCGGCCCGACCGCGACCCGGCGGTGCTGCCCCGCCATCGCCTCCCGGGCAGGCTCGGGGCCACCGCCCGCCGAGGCCGACGCGGCGTCGTACTCGCGGCGCCGCCCGGTGCTCTGCTCGCGGTCCGGCTCGGTGCTCTGCTCGCGGCGCTGCTCGGTGCGGACGGCGGAGACGGCGATCTGGGCCACCCGGCGGCCGTCCAACGTGAGCACCCGCAGCAGCCAGCCCGCCGGCAGCTCGGGCGGATCGGGCGCGCCCACCTCGGCGGGCTCACCCGGCACCGGCACCTCGTCGCCGGTCACCGGGAGCCGGCCCAGCGCGGCCATGACGAACCCGCCCACCGTCTCGTAAGGTCCGGCGGGTAGTGCCACCCCGGTCCGCTCGGCGAAGTCAGCGAGGTTGAGGCGGCCGTCCACCACGGCGGGCAGGCCGGCGTGCACCGGGTCTGGGGTGGCGTCGTACTCGTCGTGGATCTCGCCGATCAACTCCTCGATGAGGTCCTCCAGGGTGACGATCCCGGCCGTGCCGCCGTACTCGTCGACCACCACCGCGAGGTGCTGACCCTCCCGGCGCATCTCGGTCAGCGCGGCGAGCACCCGTTTGCTGCCCGGGAGCCGCTTCACCTCCCGGGCCAACTCGCCGACGGTGACGCACGGGTCGGCGTCCGGGCGCAGCAGTACGTCACGGAGGTGCACGAAGCCGACCACGTCGTCGTGCGTGCCGTCGGTGACCGGGTAACGGGTGTGCGTTTCGGCGCGGACCAGTCGGGCGGCTTCGACGATGGTCAGCCGCGCCGGGAGGAAGACCACCTCGGTGCGCGGCATCATCACCTCGCGGATCAGACTGGCACCGGCCACCAGGACCTCGTCGATGATCCGACGCTCGTCCGGGTCGAGCACAGTGTTCGCCGCGACCAGGTCCCGCAGATCGGCCTCGGAGATGTGCTCCCGGCCGGCCGTCGGACCGGTCCCGAGCAGATCGGTGACGAGTCGGGTGGCGCCATCCGCGGCGCGCACCAGCACCCGGGCGACGGCCCGGGCGAGCGGGCCAGGGTCGCGGCGGGGGTGTGCCCGCGCGTGTCGCCGGAGCCCGGTACGGGCCGCTTCCCGCATGACAGAGATGGTAGACACCGTGGGCCCACCGCACCGGGGATCACGCGGAGCGGCGGAGAGATGTTCGGCTCTGTTTAATCATGAGAGATTATGATGGAATGGGGTTGACGGTGGCAACGGCGAGAGCGCCGGCCACCGCCCTAGTGTGATCACCGAAGGGCCACGTCCCGGGCGGGCCAGGCAGGAGGCAACGACGTGAAACTGCTCGTCACCGGGGGCGCCGGCTTCATCGGGAGCGTGGTGACCCGGATGCTGCTCGACGCGGGTCACCAGGTGGTCATCCTGGACGACCTGCGCACCGGCCACCGCGAGGCCCTCGCCCCGGACGCCACCCACGTGGAGGCGTCCATCCACGACGCCGCCCAGGTCATCACCGCGGACGCCGGGTTCGACGGAGTGCTGCACTTCGCCGCCCTGATCGCCGCCGGCGAGTCGATGGTCAAGCCGGAGCTGTACTGGCACAACAACACCATCGGCACGCTCGCGCTGATCGACGCGGTCCGGGCCGCCGGGGTGCCCCGGATGGTCTTCTCCTCCACCGCCGCCGTCTACGGCAACCCCACCGAGCTGCCCATCACCGAAAACGCGGTCAAGGCACCCACCAACACGTACGGCGCCACCAAACTCGCCGTCGACATGGCACTCACCTCCGAGGCGATCGCGCACGGGCTGGCCGCCGTGTCGCTGCGCTACTTCAACGTGGCCGGCGCCCACCTCGACGGCGACATCACGCTCGGCGAGCGGCACGACCCGGAGACGCACCTGATCCCGATCGCGCTGGAGGTCGCCGCCGGCCGGCGCGAGAAGCTCCAGCTCTTCGGGGACGACTACCCCACAGTGGACGGCACCTGCGTCCGCGACTACATCCACGTCGCCGACCTGGCCCGCGCGCATCTGCTGGCGCTGGGCGCGGCCACCGGCGGCCAGCACCGCATCTACAACCTGGGCAACGGCAACGGCTTCACCAACCGGCAGGTCGTCGACGTGGTCCGCGAGGTCACCGGGCACCAACTGCCCGTCGAGGTCGCGCCGCGCCGCGAGGGCGACCCGGCCGAGTTGGTCGCGTCCTCCGCGCTGGCCCGCGAGGAGCTGGGCTGGGTGCCGCAGAAGCCGACCCTGCACGACATGGTCGGGGATGCCTGGGCGTTCTACCGCACGCACATCCTGGGGCAGTCATGACCCACCCGAGCAGTGACGTCGCCGAGCGGGCTGCGGCCGGCTTCTCCGCGCAGTTCGGCGCCGAGGCCTCCGGCCGCTGGGCGGCCCCTGGACGGGTCAACCTGATCGGTGAGCACACCGACTACAACGAAGGCTTCGTGCTGCCTTTCGCGCTGCCGATGCGTACCGTCGTCGCGGCCGACCGGCAGGACGGGGAGCACTGGACGGCCTGGTCCGAGCTCTCCGGCGAGGCGATCACCTTCGGCGCGGACGACGTCGCCGAGCCGGGTCGGGTCACCGGTTGGGGCGCGTACGTCGCGGGTGTGGTCTGGGCGCTGCGCGAGGCCGGTCACCCGGTGCCGGGTGCCCGGCTGGCGATCGCCTCCGACGTGCCGCTGGGCGCCGGGCTCTCCTCCTCGGCCGCGCTGGAGTCGGCCGTGCTTGCTGCCCTGCTCGACCTCGGCGAGCTGGAGCTCGCCCCGGAACTGCAACCCCGGCTGGCGCAACGGGCGGAGAACGTCTACGTGGGCGCGCCGACCGGGATCATGGACCAGTCCGCGGCCATCCGCTGCCGCGCTGGGCACGCCCTTTTCCTGGACTGCCGCGACGAGTCGGTCGAGCACATCCCGTTCGACCTGGACGCCGACGGGCTGGCGGTGCTGGTCATCGACAGCCGGGCACCGCACCGCCACGCCGACGGGGAGTACGCGGCCCGCCGCCGCTCCTGCGAGGCCGGGGCCAGTGCGCTCGGCGTTGCCGCCCTGCGCGACGTGGGCGTCGACCAGCTCGACGCCGCATTGGCGCGGCTCGACGACGAGGAGACCCGGCGACGGGTCCGGCACGTGGTGACCGAGGACCAGCGCGTACTGGACACGGTGGCGCTGCTCCGCGCCGCCCGGGTCCGCGACATCGGCCCGCTTCTGACGGCCTCCCACGTCTCGATGCGCGACGACTTCGAGATCACCGTGCCGGAGATCGACACGGCGGTCGAGGCGGCGTTGGCGGCCGGTGCGCTGGGTGCCCGGATGACCGGCGGCGGCTTCGGCGGCTGCGTGCTCGCGCTGATCGAGGCCGACCGTGCCGACGCGGTAGCCGCCGCCGTGACCGACGCGTACGCGCAACGGGGTTTCACCGCCCCCGGCACCGTGACGGTCCTCCCCTCCCCCGGCGCCACCCGCCTGCCCTAACCCCCACCCCACCCACCGCCCACCCCACCGCCCACCCCACCCCTGCGGTGATCAAGGGGTTTGCGTCAACTCGAGCCCGAATCCTGACGCAAACCCCTTGATCACCGGTCAGGGGCCGGGAGCCGGCGGGGCCGGGCGAGGGCCGAGGGCCGGGCGTGGGCCGAGGGCCGGGCGTGGGCCGAGGGCCGGGCGTGGGCCGAGGGCCGGGCGTGGGCCGAGGGCCGGGCGCAGACGGCGATGGAGATCGTGCTTGTTCATGGATGTAGTGGCCTCGTCAACGGGCGAGGCCACTACATCCTGGATCGAGCGCGATCTTGCGCGCGGGCGCGGGGCGGGCGGCCGAGCCGCCGGCGGCGGGCAAACCGGCGAGCCGCCGCCGGCGGGTTGGGGTTAGCTGGCTTCGACGATCATGGCGGCACCTACCGTGCGGTTGGTCGCCTCGTCGATGATGACGAAGCCGCCGGTGGTGCGATTACGGCGGTACTCGTCGGCCAGCAGCGGCACCGTCGTGCGCAGTCGCACCCGGCCGATCTCGTTGAGCCGCAGTTCGTCTGCGGACTCGTCGCGGTGCAGAGAGTTGATGTCCAGCCGGTAGTGCAGCCCGCGCACGATCGCCCGTGCCGACCGGGTGGTGTGCTTGATCGCGTACCGGCCGCCGACCCGTAGCGGAGCAGTCTCGTCCATCCAGCAGACCATCGCCTCGATGTCCTGGGCCACCGCCGGCGCGTTGTTCGGCCGGCAGATCAGGTCACCTCGCGAGATGTCGATCTCGTCGGCCAGTCGTACCGTCACCGACATCGGCGGGAACGCCTCCGGGACCGGTCCGTCGGCGGTCTCCACGGCGGCGATCCGGCTGGTGAAGCCGGAGGGCAGCACCATCACCTCGTCACCCGGCTTCAGCACGCCCGAGGCGACCTGGCCGGCGTAGCCGCGGTAGTCGGTGACCGTGGTGGACTGCGGACGGATCACGTACTGGACCGGGAACCGGACGTCGACCAGGTTGCGGTCGCTGGCGATGTGCACCCGCTCCAGGTGGTGCAGCAGCGACGGGCCCTCGTACCAGGGCATGTTGTCCGACCGGGTGACGATGTTGTCGCCGCGCAGAGCGGAGACCGGCACCACGGTCAGGTCCGGTACGTCGAGCTTCGCCGCGAACGCGGTGAACTCGTCGGCGATCCGCTCGTAGACCTCCTGCGACCAGTCGACCAGGTCCATCTTGTTGACACAGAGGACCAGGTGCGGCACCCGCAGCAGGGAGCAGAGGAACGCATGCCGGCGGGACTGCTCGACGAGGCCCTTGCGCGCGTCGACCAGGATCAACGCCAGGTCGGCGGTCGATGCCCCGGTGACCATGTTGCGGGTGTACTGGATGTGGCCTGGCGTGTCGGCGATGATGAACTTGCGCCGGGGGGTGGCGAAGTACCGGTACGCCACGTCAATGGTGATGCCCTGCTCCCGCTCGGCACGCAGGCCGTCGGTGAGCAACGCCAGGTTGGTGTATTCGTCACCGCGGGCCGCGCTGACCGCCTCCACGGCGGCCAACTGGTCGGTGAAGAGCGACTTGGTGTCGTAGAGCAGCCGCCCGATCAGGGTCGACTTCCCGTCGTCCACACTGCCGGCGGTGGCGAACCGCAGCAGGTCCATCGGCCGGGCCTCCGGCCCGGCCCCGGTAACAGCCCGCGCCTCCGCATTCGCGGACGCCACGATCTCGGTGCTCATCAGAAGTAGCCCTCCCGCTTGCGGTCCTCCATGGCGGCCTCACTGACCCGGTCGTCACCACGGGTGGCGCCGCGCTCGGTGATCCGGGTGGCCGCCACCTCCTCGATGACCTTCTCCACGGTGTCCGCGTCGGAACGGACCGCGGCGGTGCAGGAGGCGTCGCCGACGGTGCGGTAGCGCACCTGCGCCTTGAACCGCTCCTCGCCCGCGCGGGGGCGGAAGAACTCGTTGACGGCGTAGAACATGCCGTCCCGCTCGATCACCTCGCGCTCGTGCGCGTAGTAGATCGACGGCAGCGGGATGCGTTCCCGGGCGATGTAGTGCCAGACGTCCAGCTCGGTCCAGTTGGACAGCGGGAAGACCCGGATCGACTCACCTGGGTGGTGCCGGCCGTTGTACAGCGACCACAGCTCCGGCCGCTGGTTCTTCGGGTCCCACTGACCGAACTCGTCGCGGAAGCTGAACACCCGCTCCTTCGCCCGCGCCTTCTCCTCGTCCCGGCGGGCGCCACCGAACAGCGCGTCGAAGCGGTGCTTCTCCACCGCGTCCAGCAGCACCGGTGTCTGGATGCGGTTGCGCATGCCGTCACCGGACTCCCGGACCATGCCGCTGGCCAGGGCCTCCGGCACGCTCGCCACCACGAGTTGCAACCCCAGCTCGGCGACCCGTTGGTCGCGGTATTCCAGGACCTCGGGGAAGTTGTGCCCGGTGTCGACGTGCATGACCGGGAAGGGGACGTTGGCCGGGGCGAACGCCTTCTGCGCGAGCCGCAGCATGACGATCGAGTCCTTGCCACCGGAGAAGAGCATCACCGGGCGTTCCATCTCGGCGACCACCTCGCGCATCACGAAGATGCTCTCCGCTTCCAAGGCGTCCAGGTGGGAGACCTGGTACGCCGCGGGGGTGGTCATGACACCGGCTCGATTCGCTCGCTCATCCGATTTCCAGACCTTTCCGGTCGGGCATGTCAAGAAAGTTCGCTCAGGCTACCCGGAATGTTTCTGCAGCGCTGCAAGCAACCGGGTGGCGAGATCCTTGCGGCAGACCAGGAGGTCGGGCAGCCGCGGATCCGCCTCGTTGTATTTCAGCGCAGAACCGTCGATCCGGGAAGCGTGCAGTCCGGTGGCCGTCGCCACAGCGATCGGGGCCGCCGAGTCCCACTCGTACTGCCCACCTGCGTGGATGTACGCGTCCACCTCGCCGGTGACCACGGCGGCGATTTTCGCTCCGGCCGAGCCCATCGGCACCAGGTGCGCCCCGACGTCCTCGGCCAGATCGGTCAGGAACACCGGCGGCCGGCTCCGGCTCGCGGCCAGGCGAATTTTCCGCTCGCCGGCCGTCGCCGCCTCCACGGTCATCGGCGGGTACGCCGGCGGGTAGTCAGTGCCCAGCACCCGGTGCTGCGCCGGCAACCCCACCGCCCCGGCGACCAGCCCGTGCGGGCTCGGCGCGTTGCGCGCCCAGAGCGCCACGTGCACCGCCCAGTCCGAGCGGCCCTCCTCGGAGAACTCGCGGGTGCCGTCCAACGGGTCGACGATCCACACCCGGTCCGCGTTCAGCCGCGACACCGCTCCGGTGTTCACCTCCGCGGCCCAGGCCAACCGCGACCCCTCGTCCTCCTCGGAGAGCACCGCGTCACCCGGACGCCACTTCGCCAACTCCGTGCGGATCAGGTCGTGCGACACCTTGTCCCCGGCCGACTTCAGCGCGCCGGCGTCGGCGAAACCCATCTCCGTGCGCAGGTCGAGCAGCGCCTGCCCGGCCCGGGACGCCAACCATCGGGCGAACGCGCCATCGATCATCGGAGGACTGCTCATCTGTCCGCTCCCGTCGCCTCGCCGCGCTGCCCACACGGGCCGATCCGCCGCGACTCGCGTCGCCGGTCGCGGCACGCTGAAAGGCGCAGACTACCGGCCCGCCGTTTCCGATTCGGGTACGCCCCGCCCGGCTCAGCCGCCGTGGTAGAGGTTCTGGGTCGGCTCCACGCCCTTGGTGATCACCGACTCCACCATGTCGGCGGCCCGGTCCACCAGGAAATCCAGCTCCTTGCGCTCAGCCGCGCCAAAATCCGACAGCACATAATCCGCCGGATCCTGTCGCCCCGGCGGTCGGCCAACGCCGAACCGCACCCGGGCGTAGTCCTTGGTCCCCAACGACTTCGACATCGAACGCAGGCCGTTGTGCCCGCCCTCGCCGCCGCCGAACTTGACCCGCACCTGGCCGAAGCCGATGTCCAGCTCGTCATGCACCGCGATCACCTGCGCGGTCGGCACCTTGTAGAACTGTGCCAACGCCGCGACCGGCCCGCCGGAGAGGTTCATGTACGTCAGTGGCTTGACCAGCACCAGCTTCGGGCCACCGAACCCCAGCCGCGCCTCGGCCACCTCCGCCACCGCCCGCTTGTGCCGGCCGAAACGCGCACTCACCCGCCCGGCCAGCAGCTCGGCCACCATGAACCCGACGTTGTGCCGGTTGCCGGCGTACTCCCGACCCGGGTTTCCCAGGCCGACCACCAGCCACGGCCCCGTCTCGTCCGTCACGACCCGTCCCTTCCGACGCCCATCCCACCGACTCCCGATATGCCGACAGGCGCCCCCGAACATCCGGGGACGCCTGTCGCACAGTACGAACCGATCAGGCCTCGGTGCGCGCCTCGGTCGTCTCGGCGCCCTCGGCCGGGGCGGCGTCCGCGCCCTCGGAGCCCTCGGTGGTCTCGCCGACCTCGGCCTCGGCCTCGTCGGTGGCAGCCTCGACCTCGGGCAGCGTCGCCTCGAGCTGCTCGGCGGTCGGGGCGGCGGTCACCGACGCGACGGTCAGCTCCGAGTCGACGGCCAGCTCGACGCCGGTCGGCAGCTCGACATCGCCGGCGGTCACCAGGGTGCCCGCCTCCAGGCCCTCGATCGACGCCTCGAGGTGGTCCGGAACCTTGGTGGCGTCCGCGGTCACCGAGAGGGTGTCGTGGTCGTGCACGATCAGGGTGTCCCGGGCGGCCTCGCCGGTCAGCTGGACCGGGACCTCGACGGTGACCTTCTCGCCCCGGCGGACCAGGATCAGGTCGACGTGCTCGAAGGTGTCGCGGATCGGGTCACGCTGGATCGCCTTCGGCAGCGCCAGCACCTGGGTGCCGTCGGCGATGTCGATCGCGAAGAGCTGGTTGGCACCGCCCTTGCGGATCGCGGCGGCGAACTCCCGCGACGGCAGCGCGATGTGCTTGGGCTTCTCGCCGTGGCCGTACAGCACGGCGGGCACCTTGCCGGCCCGGCGGGTACGGCGGGCACCACCCTTGCCGAACTCGGTACGGGGCTCGGCGCTGATCTTTACCTCGGACACGGGGAAACTCCTGATGCTTTTCGCTGCGGCGGCTTGTCGTCTAACGGTGCTGGGGCGAGGGGCTCGCTGGGGCTCATGCGTCATGAACGACTGCCCGGAGCACCGCGTCGATGACGGTGCCTCCGTGCGGCGCTTTTCAGCGGCCCGCCGGGCACCCTCGCCGTGGCAACCGCACCAGTCTACCCGAGCTGTTTCCAGGGTTTCCGGCAGTCCCCGATCACGGCTCAAGACCGGCGCGTCGGTGGTGCTCCCACCAGCGCGCCGGCCCCGTTTCCGCCAGTTTGCCAGCCCCGCCCCCGCCAGCGGGTCGAGTGGCGGAAACGGGGCTCAGGCTCAGCTCAGGCCACCGAAGAGGGTGGTCACCGAGCCGTCGTCGAAGACCTCCCGGATCGCCCGCGCCAGCAGCGGCGCGATCGACAGAACGGTGAGCTTGTCCAGCTGCTTCTCCGGCGGGAGCGGCAGGGTGTTCGTCACCACGATCTCGCTGATCGAGCTGTTCTTCAGCCGCTCGGTGGCCGGGTCGGACAGCAGCGCGTGGGTGGACGCGACCACGATCTCCGCCGCGCCCGACTCCTTGAGGATGTCCGCCGCCTTGGCGATGGTGCCCCCGGTGTCGATCATGTCGTCGACGATCAGGCAGACCCGGCCCTCCACCTCGCCGACGACCCGGTTCGCCACGACCTGGTTCGGCTTCATCGGGTCACGGGTCTTGTGGATGAACGCCAGCGGGCAGCCGCCCAGCCGGTCGGTCCACCGCTCGGCCACCCGCACCCGGCCCGAATCCGGTGCCACCACTGTCATCGGCCGGCCGGCGTACTTGTGCTCGACGTACTCGGCCAGGATGTCCATCGCGAAGAGGTGGTCCACCGGGCCGTCGAAGAAGCCCTGGATCTGCGCGGTGTGCAGGTCGACGGTGAGGATGCGGTTCGCGCCGGCGGTCTTCAGCAGGTCTGCCACAAGGCGGGCCGAGATCGGCTCCCGACCACGGTGCTTCTTGTCCTGGCGGGCGTACGGGTAGAACGGCAGCACCACGGTGATCCGCTTGGCCGACCCCCGCTTCAGCGCGTCCACCATGATCAGGGTCTCCATGACCCAGGTGTTCACCCCGTGCGTGACGGACTGCACCACGAAGGCGTCCGAACCACGTACCGAGTCCTTGAACCGTACGAAGAGCTCACCGTTGGCGAACTCGTACGCGTCGGCCGGCGTCGGCGCGACGCCGAGCACCTCGCCGATCTCCTTGGCCAACTCCGGAAAGCCACGTCCGGAAAAGAGCATCAGGCTTTTGCGGTTTTCGGCGACGATGCTGCCCATGGGCCCGTCTGCTCCCGTTATGTCGGCGGTACCCGACCCGGTGGTGGTGGGTCAGGGACTATTCGGTTGCAGTATCTCCCGCGCCGGATGCGCCGCCCACCGTCTCGGCCGCCCCGTGGATTGCCTCACTGTGGCTTGCGGCACCGGTCGTACCGGACGCACCCTTCGCGTCGCCGGCCGGCTGCGCATCCTTCGCGTCGCGGGCCCGCTGCGCCGCCTCCGCCGCGGCAGTGCCGGCGCGCCGCATGACCACCCAGCCCTCGATGTTGCGCTGGCGCGCCCGGGCGACGCCCATCGCCCCGGCCGGCACGTCGTCGACGATCACCGAGCCAGCCGCCGTGTACGCCCCGTCGCCCACCTCTACCGGTGCCACGAACATGTTGTCCGCACCGGTCCGCGCGTGGCTGCCGATCACCGTGCGGTGCTTGTTGACCCCGTCGTAGTTCACGAAGACCGACGCGGCGCCGATGTTGGTCTGCTCGCCGATCGTCGCGTCGCCGACGTACGTCAGGTGCGGCACCTTCGCGCCGGCGCCGATCTGCGAGTTCTTCACCTCGACGAACGTGCCGACCTTCGCCTTCTCGGCCAACTGGGCGGCCGGCCGCAGGTACGCGTACGGCCCGACGGTCGCGCCCGCGCCCACCTCGGCGCCGACGGCGTGGCTGCGGATCACCGACGCGGCGGGGCCGACGATCGTGTCGATCAGGGTGACGTCCGGCCCGATCAGCGCGCCCGCGCCGACCACCGTGCCGCCGCGCAACTGGGTGTTCTGGTCGACCACCGCGTCCCGGTCCAGCGCGACCGTCACGTCGATCCAGGTGGTGGCGGGGTCGAGCAGGCTCACCCCGGTGCGCATCCACGCCTCGTTGATCCGGTCGCGCAGCAGGCGACGCAGCGTGGCCAGCTCCACCCGGTCGTTGCAGCCCAACGTCTCGACGTGGTCCGCGGCGACGTGCACCGCCACCGGCTCGCCGGCGGAACGGAGCAGACCGAAGACGTCGGTCAGGTACTCCTCGCCCTGGTCGTTGTCGGTGGAGAGCTTGCCCAGCGCCTCGCGCAGCCGCATCGCGTCGAACGCGTAGATGCCGGCGTTGATCTCCCGGATCGCGCGCTGCGTCGTGTCGGCGTCGCGTTCCTCGACGATCTGCTCCAGGCGGCCGTCGGCGTCCCGCACGATCCGCCCGAGGCCGGTCGGGTCGGGCACCTCGGCGGCCAGCACGGTGGCCGCCGCGGCGGCCTCCTCGTGCGCGGTCACCAGCGCGCCCACCGTCTCGGGTCGCAGCAGGGGCACGTCACCGTTGATCACCACGACGGTGCCGGCACCGTCCGGTACGGCCTCCAGCGCGATCCGTACGGCATGCCCGGTGCCGAGCTGCTCGGCCTGGAGCACCGGAGTGGCGTCCGGGGCGACCTCGGACAGGTGCGCCCGCACCTGGTCGGCGCCGTGCCCCACCACGACGACGGTGCGCTCTGCGCCCAACGGGGCGGCGGCGCTCAGCACGTGACCGAGGAGCGTCCGCCCGAGCAGGGGGTGCAGCACCTTGGGCAGTGTCGACTTCATCCGCTTGCCCTCACCGGCGGCAAGTACGACGACGGTACGGAGGTGGGGCTGGGGCACGACGTGGCTCCCGTCGGGACGGCGGACACTCTCGCGGCCATGCTAGCCGCGAGGCCCGGCACGTTCCCCTCTTACCCCCACCGGACCCTAAAACGGACGCAGGTGGGCAGCTCGGCCGCCAGGGTTCGAACCTGAAATACGGGTACCAAAGACCCGGGTGTTGCCAATTACACCACGGCCGATCAGCGACGTGAGCACGTCGCACGAGGGATGGACATCCCGCCGCTACACCTTAGCGCCCCGGCCGACGGATGCCAGCGCTCATCCCGCCGCACGGCGAGCGGTCGATGCCGTCGACCTTCCTGGGGTGGTCGGCGCGCGCCTGGGCCGCCCGCTTCCCGGGTCGGGCAGGCACCCGCCAGCGGACCGGCTGACCTGCGACTTCGAGCAGTTACGCGAAGGCGATTCGAAACTTCCCCGTGCGATCTACGGTGCCGTAAGTTACGGTGACGTAGGCGTAGCTTCGTGATCGTTACCATCCCCCTGCGAGGTCCCATGTCCACTGCTCTGCTCGATTCCAACACCGCCGGACCCGGCCCCAAACCACTCACCGACGGCAGCCAGTCCCCCGGCATACTGGCCGCCCTGTGGGCTTTCGTGGTGATCCCCTTCGTCGCCCTGCTGGTCGCCGTGCCGGTGGCGTGGGGCGGCTGGCTGGGCTGGACCGACGTGATCATCGGCCTGGTCTGGTACGTCGTCTCCGGGCTCGGCATCACCGTCGGCTTCCACCGCTACTTCACGCACGGCTCGTTCAAGGCCAAGCGGTGGCTGCGGGTGACTCTGGCGGTCGCGGGTTCGCTGGCGGTGCAGGGCGAGATCATTCAGTGGGTCGCCGACCACCGGCGCCACCACGCGTTCTCGGACCTGGAGGGCGACCCGCACTCGCCGTGGCGCTTCGGCACCAGCTTCTGGGCGTTGACCCGCGGCCTTTTCCACGCACACGTGGGCTGGCTGTTCCGCCGGGAGCTGTCCAACCGCGGGCGTTTCGCACCGGACCTCATCGCCGACCGGGACATCAGCCGGGTCGATCGACTCTTCCCCGCGCTGGTGGCCGTCTCGCTGCTCGGCCCGGCGCTGATCGGCGGTCTGGTGACCTGGTCCTGGCAGGGCGCGCTGACCGCGTTCTTCTGGGCGGGGCTGGTCCGGATCGGCCTTCTGCACCACGTCACCTGGGCGATCAACTCGGTGTGCCACGTCTACGGTGAGCGTCCGTTCGCGATGCGCCAGGGCGACCGCGCGTCGAACTTCTGGCCGCTGGCGATCCTGTCGTTCGGCGAGAGCTGGCACAACCTGCACCACGCCGACCCGACCAGTGCCCGGCACGGCGTGTTGCGCGGTCAGGTGGACATCTCCGCGCGGGTGATCTGGTTGTTCGAGAAGGTCGGCGCGGCAACGCAGGTGCGCTGGCCAAAGCCCGAGCGCCTCGCCGCCAAGCTGGTGAAGCCGGTCGCACCCCGCTGAAACCGGGCGGTGCCCGAGGATGCCGCCTGGCAGGATGGCCGGATGACCGAGCCATGCGGGGGGACCGGGCGGCTCGGCGGACGGGGGGCCGAGCCCGATCCGGGTACGGTCGAACGGCGCGTCAGGGTGGTCGGACCGCCCGACAGTGAGGCGACGACGTGAACGGGCACAGCGGAGGAACCATTCCACGGCAGGGCGTCACCGAGCGCCAGCGAGGCGGCGACATGCCCGAGGTCAGCGACGACGCGTCGGCAGCTGTCGGCGGCCGACGGGCGTCGCCGACGGCGGCGGCACCGAAAGCCAAAGCTCCCTCCCGGGTCCGCATGTCGGCGGCCCAACGCCGGGAGCAGTTGATCGCGACCGGCCGGCAACTCTTCGCCGAGCGTGGTTTCGACGCCACCTCCATCGAGGAGGTGGCGGCCCGCGCCAAGGTCTCCAAGCCGGTGGTCTACGAGCACTTCGGTGGCAAGGAAGGGCTCTACGCGGTGGTGGTGGACAGGGAGGTCCGGGCCCTGTTGGACCGGATCACCACGGCGTTGACCGCCGGGCACCCGCGGGAGCTGCTGGAACAGGCGGCGCTCGCCCTGCTGACCTACATCGAGGAGGAGACCAGCGGTTTCCGGGTGCTGGTCCGCGAGTCGCCGCTGATGTCCGGGACTGCCACCTTCAGCAGCGTCATGAACGACGTGGCGCACCAGGTCGAGCACATCCTGGGCGCCGAGTACAAGAGCCGCGGGTACGACCCGAAGCTCGCCGAGCTGTACTCGCAGGCGCTGGTCGGCATGGTGGCGTTGACCGGTCGCTGGTGGTTGGAGGTGCGTAAGCCGCGCAAGGAGACGGTGGCGGCGCACCTCGTCAACCTGGCCTGGAACGGGTTGTCGCACCTGGAGGCCAAGCCGACCCTGATCACCGCGCGGCGTAGCTGACCCCGATCAGCGGCGGTGCACGTCGGCCACCGGGTGCTTGCGGTGCTCCAGCTCCGCCTCGGCGGATTCCGGTGGGCCGACCTTGTCGTAGAGGCCGGTGCCGAGCAGGATCAGGCCGAACAGCATCGACACGACCACTGTCGACATCGAGAAGTTGAGGAAGTTCGCGTCGGTCTGCAGCACCGACATCATCAGGATGCTGGTCACCAGGAACACCACGCCCGCGGTGAGGTTCATGTAGTGGCCGAGGTTGGTACGCCGCGAGGCCCCGATGATCAGGACGACCCCGAAGACCACCGAGGCGAGCGAGAAGGCCAGGTTGGTCCGGAGCCCGAGGGCCCAGGTGCTGCTGCGGGCGAAGAGCGGATCCCCGATCGTCTCGGCGACGCCCCAGACGCCGAAGATCAGGATGTAGACGCCGATCAGCCCGGAGAGGACCCGGTAGAGCGGCCGTGCCGGATGGTTGACCGGAAAATGTGGCATGCCCAGACCCCCTGATGTGACCGTTTCAGGGGAATTGTCGCCCAGGGCAGCACTAACTGTCCGCAGAACCCCAAAGCCGAAGGGGTCCGCCGACAGGCTGGACCAGGTCAGGTTTTCGCCGGAGCCCGAGCTGCGCAGGGATCAAGCCTGACCGCCCGGAGCAGTTCGGGCTCCGGCGAAAACCACCGCCGCAACCAACGATCAGAGAACCAGGCGAGCCTTCTGGAACGCCTCCGCCTCATCCTCCGTGCCGACCTTGCCGTACATGCCGACCATGAGCAGCACCAGGGCGGCCGTCATCACCACGATCACGGTGGTGATGCTGAAGTTGAAGATGTTGGCGTCGGTCCGGATGAACGCGAGACCGGCCAGGCTGACCACCATGAGGCTGTACGCCAGCCACTGGTTGATCGCCACGTCGATGTTGCGGCCGAGCGCGGTGCCGACCAGCACGACGATCCCGAGCAGCACGCTGAGCAGCGAGAAGCCGAGGTTGGTGCCCTGACCGAGGACCCGGGTGTCGTCCTGGGCGAGGATCTCGTTGCCGGTGCTCGCGATGATGCCGAGCGCACCGAAGACGACCAGGTACAGACCGGTCAGCCCGCCGATCGCCCGGTAGATCGGCCGCGCGGGGTGGTTGACGGGGGTGTGTGCCATGTCTGTGTCTCCAACGCCGTGGGGTAGGTGTCGCCGACGATTGTCTCGCATGTGGTGGTGTGACGCCGCACACGGGGCCCGGGCCGGCGCGCCCGGACGGTCAGCTCTCGGGCAGGTCCTCGGCGAGGGTCATCCAGCTCTCCTCGATCCGCTCCCGTTCGGCGCGCAGATCCTTGAGCTGGGTGTCCAACTCGGCGACCCGGGCGTAGTCGGTGGCGTCCGCCGCGAGCTGACCGAGCAGCGTGGTCTCGCGCTGGTCGAGCTTGCTGAGCTGCCGCTCCAGCCGGGTCAGCTCCTTGCGGGCCTGACGGACCTCGGCGGCGGACATGCCACCCCCCGAGGCGGCAGCGGGCGCGGAGGTCGAGGTGACGCCCGCCCGAGGAGAGCCGGCCCGCTCCGCGGTCCGCGCCAGGTATTCGTCCACGCCGCCCGGCAGGTGCACCAGCCGACCGTCGCCGAACATCCCGTACGCCGTGTCGGTGACCCGCTCGATCAGGTACCGGTCATGGCTGGCCACGATGATCGTGCCGGGCCACGAGTCGAGCAGGTCCTCCAACGAGGCGAGGGTGTCCGTGTCCAGGTCGTTGGTGGGCTCGTCGAAAAGCAGCACGTTGGGCTCGCCGGCCAGCAGCCGCAGCATCTGCAACCGGCGGCGTTCCCCACCGGAAAGGTCACTGACCGGGGTCCAGAGGCGGCGGTCGTCGAAGCCGAACACCTCGGCGAGCTGCGCGGCGGAGACCTCCCGGTCGCCGAGCTGGACCCGGCGGGCGACCTCCTCCACCGCCTCCAGCACCCGCAGGTGCCCGGGCAGCTCGGTGAGCTCCTGGGAGAGGAACGCGGGCCGCACTGTGGAGCCGGTGCCGAGGCGGCCACCATCGGGGCGGGTGATGCCGGCGAGCATCCGCAGCAGCGTCGTCTTGCCGGCGCCGTTGGCACCGAGGATGGCGATCCGGTCGCCGGGGCCGACCAGCCAGGTGACGTCGCGAAGGATCTCCTTCGGGCCGGCGTGCAGCTCGACGTTCTCCAGGTCGTACACCTGCTTGCCCAGCCGGGAGGTGGCCATGCGCTGCAACGACATGGTGTCGCGGGCCGGCGGCACGTCAGCGATCAACGCGTTCGCGGCGTCGATGCGGAACTGCGGCTTGGAGGTCCGCGCCGGCGGGCCGCGGCGCAGCCAGGCGATCTCCTTGCGGAGCAGGTTCTGCCGGCGGGCCTCGGTGGCGGCGGCGACCCGCTCGCGCTCGGCGCGGGCGAGGGTCCAGGCGGCGAAGCCACCCTCGTAGGCGCGGACGGTCTGGTCGGCGACCTCCCAGGTGTTGGTGCAGACCGCGTCCAGGAACCACCGGTCGTGGGTGACCACGACCAGGGCGCCCTTGCGGCCGACCAGGTGCCGGGCCAGCCAGTCGACCCCGCCGACATCCAGGTGGTTGGTGGGCTCGTCGAGGATGAGCAGGTCGGAGTCGCGCACGAGCAGCGCGGCGAGCGCCACCCGGCGGCGTTCGCCACCGGACATCGGGCCGACCGGCTGGTCGAGGCCGAGGTGCGGCATGCCGAGGCCGTCGAGGATGGCCCGCACCCCGGAGTCGCCGGCCCACTCGTGCTCAGCCCCCATGCCCTCGGCGAGCCAGGCGGTGCCGAGCACCACGTCCCGGACGGTGGCCTCGGGGGCGAGGGTGAGCTGCTGCGGCAGCCAGAGCACACGCAGGTCACGGCGGTGGGTCACCCGACCGTCGTCGGGGTCCTCCTGCTTGGTGAGCAGCCGCAGCAGGGTGGACTTGCCGGCGCCGTTGAGGCCGACCACGCCGATCCGGTCGGCGTCGTCCAGGCCGAGCGAGACGTCCGTGAGCAGCCGCCCGGCGGCGCCGTACCCCTTGGACACCCGGTCCAGATTGACGATGTTCGCCACGTTCCACCCTTCATGATCAAGGCGTCCCGATGCCGGCGGGCACCTGGACGCCTGTCTCAAGGGTACGCGGAAGCCCTGAACGCTCGCGCCGCGCGCCAGCAGCTCCGGTGGAACGCTTCGTCAGCCGACGCGGGCGCCGGCTACCGGACCGTGCGCGACCCGCGCCTCCCGGCAGACGCCCGCGGCGGTCAGCTCTGCGGCGATCCGCTCCGCGTCGGCCGCGTTGGCGGCGAGAAACACGCAGGTCGGGCCGGAGCCGGAGACGATCCCGGTGAGCGCGCCGGCCGCCTCGCCGGCCTTCAGGGTGTCGGCCAGCGCTGGGCGCATGGCCAGCGCGGCGTCCTGGAGGTCGTTGCCGAGCGTACGGGCGAGCACCCGGGGGTCACGCTGGCGCAGCGCGCCCAGCAGCGCGTCGGTGCTGCCCAGCGGGGCACCGGCGGCACCGGAGTCGCGGAGCCGGTCCAGCTCCCGGTACGCGGTCGGGGTGGAGAGGCCGACGTCGGCGATCGCCACCACCCAGTGCCAGGAGGTGGGGCGGGCCAGCACCGGGCTGATCGCCTCACCCCGGCCGGTGCCCAGCGCGGTGCCACCGTAGATCAGGAAAGGCACGTCGGAGCCGAGGTCGGCGGCGATGCCGGCCAACTCGTCGCGGGACAGCCCGGTGCCCCAGAGCGCGTCGCAGGCCACCAGCGCGGCGGCCGCGTCGGCGCTGCCGCCGGCCAACCCACCGGCGAGCGGGATCTGCTTGCGCAGGTGCAGTCGGGCGTGCGGCAGAACCCCCGCGTACCCGGCGAGGGCGTGCGCGGCGCGGATCACCAGGTTGGTGTCGTCCAGGGCCAGCTCGCCGGTGCCCTCACCCTCCATGGTCAGGGCGAGGGTGTCGCCCCGGCGGGCCGTCAGCTCGTCGTAGATCGAGATGGCGTGGTAGACCGTGTTCAGCTCGTGGTAGCCGTCCCGCCGCAGCGGGCCCACCCCGAGATGCAGGTTGATCTTCGCCGGCACCCGCACCCGCACCGGGCCGATGGCCCCGCGTCGCTCGTCGTCGTCCGGTCGCCAGGCCTCGGTCACGGGGTGATGTCCCGCAGGTGCAGGCGGATGTCGAACGGCTTGGCCACGATCAGCTCCTCGGCGGAGTCAGCGGCCAGTTCGTACCGGCCGCCGACCAGGTCGTACGCGTACACGTGCACCGGATTCTGCTCGATCCGCCAGTAGTGCCGGATACCGGCGTCGGCGTAGTCGGCCGGCTTCTCCAGCCGGTCCCGACGACGGGTGCCGGGCGAGACAACTTCGACGGCGAGCACAACCTGATCAGCCTCGAAGTAGTGGTGGTCGGCCGCCACCGGACGTTTCAGTAGGACGACGTCGGGTTCGAGAGTGTTCCGATAGTTGATCGCCACCCCGACCGCGGTGGCCGGCGTCAACTCGTCCGGAGCGTGCTGCCGCAGCCACATCCACAACAGGTTGCCGATGTTCTGATGACCAAGGGTCGGGGAAGGGACCACGACGAGGACTCCGTCACGTAGCTCGACGCGGGGGGCGTCGTCGGGCAGGGCCAGCACGTCCTCGATGGTGTGGTTGGCCAGCCGCTGCCGGACGGGATCCGGACTCCACATCCCGTGGGCGGCGGGCTCGATCGGCTGCGCGGTCACTCGTACACCTCCTCGGCGGGCACGGCGTCAGCCTACTTCCCGGCCGGCGTACCGGCCGGAGCCGACGCGGCGATGGCGGCGAACTGCTCGACGGTCAGTGACTCCCCGCGGGCACCGGGGTCGACGCCCGCGGCGGTGAGCGCCGCGGCGGCCCGGTCCGCCCCACCGGCCCAGCCGGCCAACGCGGCGCGCAGCGTCTTGCGCCGCTGCGCGAACGCCGCGTCCACCACGGCGAAGACCCGCTCCCGGGGTACGTCGGTTCGGGGCGGCTCGTGGCAGGTGAAGGAGACCAGGCCGGAGTCGACGTTGGGCACCGGCCAGAACACGTTCGGCGGCACCTTGCCGGCGCCCCGGGCCTGGGCGTACCAGGCGAGCTTCACCGACGGGATGCCGTACACCTTGGAGCCGGGACCGGCGACGAGCCGGTCGGCGACCTCCTTCTGCACCATCACCAGGCCGTGTCGCAGGGTGGGCAGCACGGCGAGCAGGTGCAGCACCACCGGCACGGCGACGTTGTAGGGCAGGTTCGCCACCAGCGCCGTCGGTGCCGGGTCGGCCAGCTCGGCGGCGGCGATGCGCAGCGCGTCCGCGCGGTGCACGGTGAGCCGGGCGGCGTCGGCCCCGGCGTGCCCCGCGACGGTCTCCGGTAGCGCCCCGGCGAGCACCGGGTCGATCTCCACGGCGTGCACGTGCCCGGCGACCGGCAGCAGCCCCAGGGTCAGCGAGCCGAGCCCGGGCCCCACCTCCAGGGCCACGTCGTCGGGGGTGAGGCCGGCGGCGGTCACGATCCGGCGCACTGTGTTCGGGTCGTGAACGAAGTTCTGGCCCAGCTTCTTGGTGGGCGCGACGCCCAGCCGGGCGGCGAGTTCCCGGATCTCCGCCGGGCCGAGCAGACCGGTCATGGCTGGCAGCGTAGCGACGGGGTCGGTGCCGACCGTCGGGCCGGGCTCACCACGGGCCGAAGGCCCGGTCGCCGGTGGCGGAGATGGCCGCGCACAGCTCGTCCAGGTCACTGCCGGTGGTCGCGGCGAGCGCGCGGACGGTGAGCGGGATCAGGTACGACGCGTTCGGTCGGCCGCGGTACGGCATCGGGGTGAGGTACGGGGCGTCGGTCTCCACCAGCATCTGCTCCATCGGGGTGAGCGCGGCGGCCTCGCGCAGCGCCGTCGCGCTGCTGAAGGTGACGGTGCCTGCGAAGCTCAGCAGGTAGCCGCGGCGGACGCACTCGCGGGCGAAGTCGGCGTCGCCGGAGAAGCAGTGCAGCACCACCCGGTCGGGAGCGCCCTCGTCGTCGAGGATCCGCAGCACGTCGGCGTGCGCGTCGCGGTCGTGGATGACCAGCGTCTTGTCGTACCGCTTGGCGATGGCGATGTGCGCCCGGAAACTCTGCTCCTGCGCGGCACGCCCCTCGTCGCCGGTCCGGAAGAAGTCCATTCCGGTCTCGCCGATCCCCCGGACCCGGTCGCGGGCGGCGAGTGCCTCGATCTCCCGCAACGCCTCGTCGAGGTCGCTCAGCCGGGGCGCCTCGTTGGGGTGCAGCGCCACGGTGGCCAGCACGGCGGGGTACCGGTCGGCGGTGTCCGCGCCCCACCGGGAGGAGGCGACGTCCACGCCCACCTGGACCAGGCGGTCCACGCCGACCTTCGTGGCCAACGCGATGGCCACGGCAACCGGATCGTCGGCCGGCCCGCCGCCGGGTACACCGGCCTCGCTGACCGTGATGTCCAGGTGGGTGTGGCTGTCCAGCACCGCCCGGGGCAACGACTCGGGGGCGGGCGGAAACTCTCCGGCCCGCCGGGCGGCACGCTCGCGGCGGGATTCAGTGGGCTCGCTCATCAGCGACAGCATCACACACCGGGCCTGTCCATCTGCCCGCCACCCGACGTTCACCCCGACTACGCCGCGCGACTCTACGGTCGCTCACGAGCGGACGCGACAGCGTGCGAACCTCATCCCACCGAGCAGCGAGGCGACGGCATGAGCGTCACTCCCCAGGCCGGTGGCAGCGCCGGTGAACGGACCGGACTGCACGTGGCGTTCGGCGGCGGCGTGTACCCGGCCGAGGAGATCGCCCGAGGCGCCGCGTACGAGTTGTTCAGCGCCGACGAGGTGGCCGGCTTCGAGTGGGCACCCCGCCCGGGTAGCGCCCTGCCGTGGCACCGGTTCGTGCACGTCACCGAGGTGACCGCGGTGCACGGGGCGACGGAGCCGGCCGACGAGCCGGAGACGCCGCTGCTGATCCCCGCTCACCGCGAGCGGGGCTGGGCCTACCTGCACCAGCTCAGCCAGCAGCCGGCTGCGGCGGGCGACCCGATGCTGACGGAGGCGCGCGCGTCGGCGGTGGTCCGGCGGGGCACCCGGATGATGAAGGTGCTCTCGGCCCAGCAGCTCGCCGGCTACGTACGGGGTTGGCTGCCGCACGGCTTCTGCTATCGCGAGCACGACGTGGCGCACCTGCGTACGCCCGCGACGACGACGGTGCTGCGTACCGATGGCGAAGCCGGCCGGGACGGCCCGGACGTGGCGTACGCGCTGCGTTGGCGCGCGTCCGACCCGGGCGACTACGACGTGCCGGTGGGCCCGGCACACCGCGGCCTGACCGCGCTGGCCTCCCGGGACCGGCTCGGCGCCCCGGTGCTCGGCACCGGCTTCGTGCCCAGCAACGGTCAGCTCATCCCCGAGTTCATCACCCGGGACTTCGCCGACCTGCCGATGCCGGCGAACGCCGCCCTCATCGCGTACCCGGCGGAGGGGGTGGAGGTGGTGCTGTACACCTACCAGGCCGAGCAGCGCGGGTGGCTGCGGATGGTGGGCCCGCAGTGGCGGCACCTGCTGGCCGCGGTGCCGGGCCTCTCCCCAGACCAGGAGTACGTGCCGAACGCCGACGCCCCCCGCTCCACCCAGCTGGTCGGCATGTACGGCGACAGCGAGTACGAGGCGGTCGCCGACCTACCCGGTGGGTTCCGGGTGCTGGCGATGACCCGCGCGGCCCGTTACCCGGTGGACACGGTGGCCCGCCGGGTCCGGTTCGCCCAGTGGCGCGGGGTGCCGTGCCTGGTACTGCGGGAGGAGGCCGGCTGGCTGCGGGTGCGCCTGCGCTATCCGAACCCGGACACCGTGGTCACGACCGGCGCGCAGTGTCAGGAACGTGGCATCTACGAGGCCTGGGCGCCGGGCGCCGAGGTGACCGACGACCAGGTGATGGACGCCCGGTACGCGATGTGACGGCGCGCGGCGGCAGGGCACCCCGCCACCGCGCGCGTCGTGCGTTCAGTCGGCGAGCCGGGCCAGTTCCTCGTCGACGATCGACGGGTCGAGCTTGCGGAACACCGGCTTCGGCGCGGCCAGCGGGCGACCCGCCTCGATCGACACCGACTCCCAGCGCGCGCCGACGGTGTAGTCCCCGGTGAGCACCGGGTACGCCGGGCCGCCGTCCAGGTCGTCGACCTGCTCGATCACCGGCATCGGCGCGTGCACGCCGGTGCCCCCGAGCAGCTCGTGCACCTGCTGCGCGGAGTGCGGCAGGAACGGGGTGAGCAGCGTGTTGGCATCGCTGATCACCTGAAGGGCGACGTGCAGGATGGTGCCCATCCGGGGCTTGTCCGCCTCGTCCTTGAGCTTCCAGGGCGCCTGCTCGGAGAGGTACCTGTTGGCCTCGGCGACCACCTTCATGGCCTCACCGATCGCCTGCTTCTGCCGGTGCCGGCCGATCAGGTCGCCGACAGTGGTGAACCCGGTCCGGGCGACAGCGAGCAGCGCCTGGTCGGCCTCGGTGAGCCCGGCCGGGTCGACCGGCGGGATCGCCCCGAAGTTCTTAGCGGCCATCGAGACGCACCGGTTGACCAGGTTTCCCCAACCGGCGACCAGCTCGTCGTTGTTGCGGCGCAGGAACTCGGCCCAGGTGAAGTCGGTGTCGTTGCTCTCCGGGCCGGCGGCGGCGATGAAGTAGCGCAGCGCGTCGGCGTCGTAGCGCTCCAGGAAGTCGCGAACGTAGATGACCACCTTGCGGGACGAGGAGAACTTGCGCCCCTCCATGGTCAGGTACTCGCTCGACACCACCTCGGTAGGCAGGTTGAGCCGACCCAGCTCGCCCGGCTCACCGTCGCGGGAGCCCTCGCCGGAGTAGCCCGAGAGCAGCGCCGGCCAGATCACCGAGTGGAAGACGATGTTGTCCTTGCCCATGAAGTAGTAGGACTGGGCGTCCTTGCCCGCGCCGTCGGCGGACCAGTACTTCCGCCACGCGTCCGGGTCGCCGGAGCGACGGGCCCATTCGATCGAGGCGGACAGGTAGCCGATCACGGCGTCGAACCACACGTAGATCCGCTTGTCCGGCCGGTCGCGCCAGTCGTCGAGCGGGATCGGTACGCCCCACTCCAGGTCACGGGTGATCGCCCGGGGCTGGAGGTCGTCGAGCAGGTTGCGGGAGAACCGCAGCACGTTGGGCCGCCACCCCTCGCGGGTGTCCAGCCACTGCCGCAGCACCTCGGCCAGGGCCGGCAGGTCCAGGAAGAAGTGCTCGGTCTCGACGAACTTCGGAGTCTCTCCGTTGATCCGCGACTTCGGGTTGATCAGGTCGATCGGGTCGAGCTGGTTGCCGCAGTTGTCGCACTGGTCACCGCGGGCGCTGTCGTACCCGCAGATCGGGCAGGTGCCCTCGATGTAGCGGTCGGGCAGGGTGCGCCCGGTGGACGGGGAGATCGCACCCATGGTGGTCTTCGGCACGATGTAGCCGTTGCGGTACATCCCCTCGAACAACTCCTGCACCACCGCGTAGTGGTTGCGGGTGGTGGTGCGGGTGAACAGGTCGTAGGAGAGACCGAGGCCGTGCAGGTCCTCGACGATCACCTTGTTGTACCGGTCGGCCAGCTCGCGCGGGGTCACCCCGTCGGCGTCGGCCTGCACCTGGATCGGGGTGCCGTGCTCGTCGGTGCCGGAGACCATGAGCACGTCGTGGCCGGCCATCCGCATGTACCGGGCGAAGACGTCGGAGGGAACGCCAAAACCGGAGACGTGGCCGATGTGGCGGGGGCCGTTGGCGTACGGCCAGGCCACTGCCGCGAGAACGTGACTCATGAGCAGTGAGCCTAGTGACCCGTCCGGGGCGTTCGCGAACCAATGGGGGGTGCCGGACCGGCGGACCGGGCCGACCACCTCGCCCGTTGGTCCGATTTGTCGTCGACACGCGGCTCACCTGCCCGTTTCACCTCCTGGCCCGGTGTGCAATGAACATCGTGACGGGCAGAGGAGCGGCACGGGACCACGAGGACCGTCCCACCGGGCCGGCGGTCGGCGACGACCCGGGGCCCGAGCCCGCCGCGTCCCGGGTCGCCGGGGTCGCGCCGCAGCCCCGGCTCGAGCCCAGCGCCGACCCGGGTGCGCAGCGGCCCACCCCGGCGGG
>NZ_PYAK01000027.1 GCF_003264365.1 Micromonospora noduli | reverse complement strand
GTGGGCGACGGTGGCCGGGACGGGGGTGGCCGGCCCGTCGCCGATCAGGTGCACCCGGCCGGCGAGGCGGTGTGCCTCGGCGGCGTCGGCGGCCGGCAGCACCGCCACCAGCTTGCGCAGCGCGGTGGCGGCCGGCCCGGCGAACGGCGAGCCGGCGAGCCGGTGCAGCGCCACGGCCATCGCCACCGCCTCGGCGGCGGTCAGGTTGACCGGCGGCAGGGTGCGGGCGCGGTCCAGGACGTAGCCGCCGGTGCGCCCGGGCTCGGCCCAGATCGGCACCCCGGCCTCCTGCAACGCGCCGAGGTCCCGTTCGATGGTCCGGCTGCTCACCTCGAAGCGCGCGGCCAGCCAGCGGGCGCTGCGCGGCCGTGGTGACACCGCCCGCAGCTCCTCGACCAGCGCGTAGAGGCGATCCGTGCGGTTCATGCCCGGCACGCTACGACCGGGGTACGACGCCCTCCAGCAACCGCCCGCGCGGCAACGCGGACAACCGCCACAGCGACGCAGACAGCCGCCAGCACAGCGACGCGGACAGCCGCCTCAGGCGATGCAGGCGCAGACGATCAGCGCGGCCCCGAAGTGGGTGGCGGCGCTGACCCGGGCGGCCGGGTGCGGCTCGGGTGAGCAGATCACCTCGCCGAGCTTGCCGGGGGTGAGCAGGTCCAGCACCACGAAGGCCAGCGCCATGATCGCCAACCCGACCAGTCCGAAGACCACGGTGGAGGCGAGGCCCTTGCCGAAGTCGCTGTAGCTGGTCAGGATCGCGGTGAAGACGATCCCGGCGATGCCGAGCTGGTTGGCGGCGAGCAGCAGCCCCGCGTTGGCGTTGCGCTCGACCCAGATCAGGTCTCGCAGCCGGCCCGGGGTGAGCAGGTCGACGAGCCCGAAGCCGGCGGCCATGAGGCCGACGCCGACGATCCCGAACACGACGCTCTGCCAGGCACCGCTGAACAGATCCTCCAGCACCGACTTGCCTCCCGACTCTCCGCCCGGAGGGGTACCGGCGCGGTGATCGAGACGATAGCGGCAGCGCGCAACGGCGTCAGCCCCTGCGTCTACAGGGCCAGGTAGCGCTGCCGCTCGTACGGGGTGACCTCGCGGCGGTACTGCTCCCACTCGGCCCGCTTGTTGCGCAGGAAGAAGTCGAACACGTGCTCGCCGAGCACCTCGGCGACCAGTTCGGAGCCGGCCATCACGTCGATCGCCTCGGCGAGGTTCTCCGGCAGCGCCTCGTAGCCCATGGCGCGCCGCTCCGCGCTGGTCAGCGACCAGACGTCGTCCTCGGCGCCCGGCGGCAGCTCGTACCCCTCCTCGATGCCCTTCAGGCCGGCGCCGAGCAGCACCGCGAAGGCGAGGTACGGGTTGGCCGCCGAGTCCAGCGAGCGGACCTCGACCCGGGCCGAGTTGGGCTTGCCGTACGCGGGGACCCGGACCAGCGCGGACCGGTTGAGGTGACCCCAGCAGACGTACGCCGGGCTCTCGGTGATCCGGTCGGGCAGGTGCTGCGGGAAGAGCCGCTTGTACGAGTTGACCCACTGGTTGGTGACCGCCGTGTACTCCCGGGCGTGCACCAGCAGACCGGCGATGAACGACTTAGCCACCTTGGACAGCTTCATCGGGTCGCCGCTGTCGTGGAAGGCGTTGCGCTCGCCCTCGAACAGCGACAGGTGGGTGTGCATCCCGCTGCCCGGTTGGTCGGTGAACGGCTTCGGCATGAAGCTGGCCTGCACACCGGTGGAGAGGGCGACCTCCTTGACCACGTGCCGGAAGGTCATGATGTTGTCGGCGGTGGTGAGCGCGTCGGCGTAGCGCAGGTCGATCTCCTGCTGGCCGGGCGCGACCTCGTGGTGGCTGAACTCGACCGAGATGCCGATCCGTTCCAGCGCCAGTACGCCCTGCCGGCGGAAGTCCCGGGCGACGGCGTGGGTGGTGTGCTCGAAGTAGCCGCCGGTGTCGACCGGGGTGGGCACCGAGCCGTCCTGCGGACCGTTTTCGAGCAGGAAGAACTCGATCTCGGGGTGGGTGTAGAAGGTGAAGCCCTTCTCGGCTGCCTTGGACAGCGCGCGGCGCAGCACGTGCCGGGGGTCTGCCCAGGACGGCCCGCCGTCGGGCAGCAGGATGTCGCAGAACATCCGGGCGCTCTCGCCGCTGACCCCACCTTCGAAGGGGAAGACCTGGAAGGTGGTCGGGTCGGGCATGGCCACCATGTCCGATTCGAAGACCCGGGCGAAGCCCTCGATCGCCGAGCCGTCGAAGCCGATGCCTTCCTCGAAGGCCGCCTCGAGCTCGGCGGGGGCCACCGAAACGCTCTTGAGCGTGCCCAGAACGTCGGTGAACCACAGCCGGACGAACCGGATGTCCCGCTCTTCCAGCGTGCGGAGGACGAACTCCTGCTGACGGTCCACTTCCCCAACCCCTCGCGACACTCTTTTGTCCGCCTTGGCCGGGCTGTACCCGACCTGATCGCCCAGTGTTCCCGGGCCTGGTTACGCAGACGTTACGCGAACTGCCGCCGGCCGTCCCCTCGTGTCCCGCCCGGCGAGCGCGGGCCCCCACGGTGCCGCCGCGTCCGCCGTCAGGACGGCCGAGCTCCTGCCGCCGCGGCCTCGCGGGCGCCCGTCGTGGCGGGTGGCGGCAATCTCGTCGGAGGGTACGGATTGTCGCGACGAGGCTGGGGCAAGATGAAGGCATGCCCACCCTGCGTCTCGCCCTGTCCCAGGTCAACCCGAGCGTCGGCGACATCGCCGGAAACGCCGACCTGGTCCGCAGCTGGACTCGCCAGGCCGCCGATGCCGGTGCCCAGCTGGTGCTCTTCCCGGAGATGATGCTGACCGGGTACCCGGTCGAGGACCTCGTCTTCCGGCGCTCCTTCGTGGCCGCGTCCCGGGCCGCCGTGGAGCGGCTGGCCGCCGACCTGGCCTCCGACGGTCTCGGCGAGTTGCCGGTCGTGGTCGGCTACCTGGACGCCGACGGTCCGCCGCAGGTCAGCGGGGACGCCGAGCCGGGCCGAGGTGCCCGCAACGCCGCCGCGCTGCTGCACCGGGGCGTCGTGGCCGCCCGCTACTTCAAGCACCACCTGCCCAACTACGGGGTCTTCGACGAGGACCGGTACTTCGTCTCCGGTGACGAGCTGACAGTGGTGCGGATCGGCGGCGTGGACGTCGCGTTGACCATCTGCGAGGACCTGTGGCAGGCCGGCGGTCCGTTCGCCGCCGCCCGGAGGGCCGGCGTCGGCCTGGTCGTCAACATCAACGGCTCGCCGTACGAGCTGAACAAGGACGACATCCGGCTGCCGCTGGTCCGCCGCCGGGCCGCCGAGGCGGGCGCCGCCATCGCGTACGTCAACATGACCGGCGGCCAGGACGAGCTGGTCTTCGAGGGCGACTCGATGATCGTGAGCGCCGACGGTGAGCTGCTCACCCGGGCACCGCAGTTCGTCGAACACCTGCTCGTGCACGACGTCGAGTTGCCGGCCGCCGCCACCCCGCCGACCAGCGAGACGGTGGCCGACGGCATGCGGATCGTGCACAGCACGGCGGACGGCATTCCGCCCACGCCGTCCGGCCCGGCCGCCACCGGCGGGCTGATCGAGCCGGTGGCCGACGAGGCCGAGGTGTGGCAGGCGCTGGTGCTGGGTCTGCGCGACTACGTCAACAAGAACCGGTTCCCGTCGGTGGTGCTCGGTCTCTCCGGCGGCATCGACTCGGCGGTGGTGGCGGCGCTCGCCGTCGACGCGCTCGGACCGGACCGGGTGGTGGGGGTGTCGCTGCCCAGCCAGCACTCCTCGGAGCACTCCCGGGAGGACGCCGCCGACCTGGCCAAGCGCACCGGCCTGGACTACCGCGTCGAGCCGATCCAGCCGATGGTCGACGGTTTCCTGGCCAACCTGTCGCTGTCCGGCGTGGCAGTGGAGAACCTGCAGGCCCGGGTTCGTGGCGTGATCCTGATGGCGCTGTCGAACCAGGAGGGCCACCTGGTGCTGACCACCGGCAACAAGAGTGAGCTGGCGGTCGGCTACTCCACCCTGTACGGCGACTCGGTGGGCGGCTTCAACCCGGTCAAGGACGTCTGGAAGACGCTGATCTGGCGGCTCGCGAAGTGGCGCAACAGGGACGCGGCCCGGCGCGGTGAGACCGCCCCGATCCCGGAGAACTCGATCGGCAAGCCGCCGAGCGCCGAGCTGAGTCCGGGACAGCTCGACAGCGACACCCTGCCCGACTACGACGTCCTGGACCCGATCCTGATCGGCTACGTCGACGGCGACCTCGGCCGCGACGGGCTGGTCGAGTCGGGTCACGACCCGGCGATCGTGGACAAGGTCCTGCGGCTGGTGGATACCGCCGAGTACAAGCGACGGCAGTCGGCGCCGGGCACGAAGATCTCCATGAAGGCGTTCGGCCGGGACCGCCGTCTGCCGATCACCAACCGGTGGCGCGAGCACGGCTGAGCCGTACCCCTGGGGGTGCCGGGTCGGTGGCGCGGCCCGGCGCCGCCGGGCGGTGACCTCGCGGCGCGGTCCCGGGTGGCCAGGTCGGGCGGCCGCGCGCTGGTGGAGTGACATCTTGCACTGGGCCCTGCCGTCAGCCCGTCTCGCGGTGCGACGATCGCGACGGAACCCGGGGACCGCGCAGGCGGCCTCGAGGAAGGGAGACAGAGATGGTGGAGTCCACTCCGCACGAGGTGACCGCGTTGTACGGCGGCCCGGCCACCCGACGGGTCCGCACCCGCGACCTGATGGCCGCCAAGGAGCGCGGCGAGCGGTGGCCGATGCTCACCTCGTACGACCAGTACACGGCGTCGATCTTCGACCAGGCCGGTGTTCCGGTGCTGCTGGTCGGCGACTCGGCCGCGAACAACGTGTTCGGCTACGAGACCACCCTGCCGATCACCGCCGACGAGCTGCTTCCGCTGGTCCGGGCCGTGGTGCGGGCGACCCGGCACTCGCTGATCGTCGGTGACCTGCCGTTCGGCTCGTACGAGGAGGGTCCGGCCCAGGCGCTGCGTACCGCCGTCCGGTTCATGAAGGAGGGCGGCTGTCACGCGGTGAAGTTGGAGGGCGGCCGCCGCAACGCCGCACAGATCGCCGCGATCGTCGGCGCCGGCATTCCGGTGATGGCGCACATCGGTTTCACGCCGCAGAGCGAGCACACACTGGGCGGCTACCGCGTGCAGGGTCGCGGCGACGCCGCCGACGAGGTGCTGGCCGACGCGCGGGCGGTGGCGGAGGCGGGGGCCTTCGCGGTGGTGCTGGAGATGGTGCCCGGCGAGGTGGCCAAGCGGATCACCCACGAGCTGCCGATCCCCACTGTGGGCATCGGCGCGGGCCCGGACACCGACGCGCAGGTGCTGGTCTGGCAGGACATGGCCGGGCTGCGGACGGGCAAGGCGCCCCGTTTCGTCAAGCGGTACGCGGACCTGGCCGGCGCTCTCACCGACGCCACCCGACGTTTCGCCGACGAGGTCCGCGGCGGAGAGTTCCCCGCCGCCGAACACACCTTCTAGGACCGGGCACGGCGTGATCCACTCGGCTTTGCCAAAAGCGGGGTGTCCCGGGCACCGGGACACCCCGCTTTCACGAAACCGGAGTGGATGACGCCGCTCGGGTCAGAGGTCGGTGACGCGGATGCCGGCGTGCGCCTTGTAGCGCTTGTTGATGGCGATCAGGTTGGCGGTGAACGCCTCGATCTGGTGGGCGTTGCGCAACCGGCCGGCGTAGATGCCCCGCATGCCGGGGATCCGGGCGGCCAGCGCGCCGACGATGTCGACCAGTTCGCGATCCTCGGTGCAGATCAGCACGTCCAGGTCGATCCGGTCGACCTCGGGGTCGGCCAGCAGCGGAGCGCTGACGTGGTTGAACGCGGCGCAGACCCGGGAGTCGGGCAGCAGCGCGGCGGCCTGCTGCACGGCGCTGCCCTCGGCGACGGTCAGCGCGTACGGGCCCTGCTTGTCGAAGCCGAGCGGGTTGACGCAGTCGACGACGATCCGGCCGGCGAGCGGCTCGGCGAGGGCGGCGACGGTGGCGGCGTGCCCGTCCCACGGCACCGCGATGATCACCACGTCGCTGCGTCGGGCCACCTCGTCGTTGGCCGCACCGACGACGCTGCCGCCGGCCGGCACCCCGGGCAGGGCGGCGATCTCGGCCGCGGACTCGGCGGCCCGCTCAGCCGACCGGGATCCGATCAGCACCGTCTGGCCGGCCCGCGCGAACCGGTAGGCGAGGCCCCGCCCCTGGTCGCCGGTGCCGCCGATGATGCCGACCGTCAGCCCGGACACGTCGGGCAGCGTGCTCGCGTCGTATGCCATGGCCTCATCCTCGCAAACCGCTCGGCCGGTCAGCAGCGCCGAGCGCTGTGAGAATCCCCGCTGCACGTGAGCGACCGCGCCAGCGGGCGAGAACAGGGCCAGACGGCGGCCCGGTCAGGCCAGCTCGAACAGGACGGTACGGGCCGCCGGATCGGCGGTGACCAGACGGACCCGGACCCGTTCGCCGAGCGGCAGTTGGCCGAGGCAGCGGGCGCGTACCGGCGGGGCGTCAAGCGCGACGGTGCCACCGGGCGGTCGGGGCCGGGACTTGCCATTGGGTGGGGCGTCGACGTCGAGGACGGCCGCGTCGAAGGTCTCGCCCACCCGGTGCTCCAGCACCGCCGCCTCGGCCAGCTCGACGGCGCCACGAGCGGCCGCCGAGGCGACCCGGTCGGTGCTCGCCATCACCTCGGGCAGCCGGGGCAACGCGGCACGGGCCCAGTCGGGCACCGCCTGGCCCGCGTGCAGGGCCAGGCAGACCTCGGTGGCGTACCGGTCGGCCAGCCGCCGAAGCGGGGCCGTCACGTGGGCGTAAGCGGCCGCCACGCCACCATGCTCCGGCTGCTCCGGCAGCTCCCCGTCGAAGGCGGTGTACGCGGCACCGCGCATCAGCTCGGCCGCCTGGTCGATGAACGCGGCGGCGCGCGGCTGGGCGGCGTCCAGACCGGCGATGACCTGCCCCGGGCCCACGTCGTCCGGCCAGTGCACGCCCAGCGGCGCGGCGGCGGCCCGGAGCCGCTGCACCGCGTCCGGCTTGGGCGCCGGCATCGTCCGCAGCAGACCCACCCGGCCGGCCAGCATGATGTCGGCGGCAGCCATCCCGGTCAGCAGGGAGATCTGCGCGTTGTGCTCTTCCATCGGCACCGGCGCGCGCAGCACCAGCCGCCAGCCCTCACCGTCGGGCTCCAGATCCTGCTCGGGCAGCGGCAGGTTGATGGCGCCCCGGCTCAGCCCACGGGCGGTCAGTCGGTCGCCGATCTCCGGCAGCAACGCGATCGGGTCGGGTAGCCGCCCGGCCTCGGCTGCCGCCTGCACCCCGGTGTAGTCGAGTTTGGCGCGGCTGCGGACCAGGGCGCGTTCCAGCTCGACGGCCACGGTGCCGCCGTCGGCGTCCAGGTCGATGGTCCAGACCACAGCGGCCCGGTCGTCGTCGGGCAGCAGGCTGGCCGCACCCTCGCTGAGGGTGTGCGGGTGCAGCGGCACGTTGCCGTCGGGCAGGTAGATGGTCTGCCCCCGCCGCCAGGTCTCCGCCTCCAACGCCCCGCCCGGGGCGACGTGCGCGGCGACGTCGGCGATCGCGTACCGCACGCGGTAGCCCCCACCCGGGCGGCGGCTGAGGTGCATCGCCTGGTCCAGGTCCCGCGAGCTGGCGGGGTCGACAGTGACGAACGGTATGTCGGTGCGGTCGACGGGCGGCTGCGGCGGTGCCGCAGCCGCCTCGTCGGCTTCACGCTGGGCGTCGGCCGGAAACTCCTCGGACAGGCCGAGTTCGCGGCGCAACGCGCCGAAGTCGATGCGGGGCGCGAGTACGCGTCGGATGACCACGGGTCAATCCTGACAGCGCCACGGGTGATCCGCTTCCGGTGACCGGCCGGAAATCCGCCCGGTGACGGGATGCTCCCCGCTCAGCCGGTCGCCTTGCGGGCGGCGCTGCGGGCCCCCCTGGGGGCGGTGGCTCGGGCGGCGACCGGGCGGGCCGGAGTCTTGCGGGCGGTCACCTTGCGGGCCGGCGCCTTGGCCGCGACGGTCTTCTTCGCCGGGGCCTTCTTCGCCGCCGCCTTGCGGGCGGTGGTCGACGAGGTACCCGTCACCTTCGCGGCCGGGGCCTTCTTCGCCGGAGCCTTGCGCGCGCCGCCGCTGGGGCGGGTCGACGCGGTCTTCTTCGCCGCGGCCGTCTTCTTCGTCGCTGTCTTCTTGGCGGCGGACGCCTTGGTCGCCACCTTCCGCGCCGGGGCCTTCGCCGCGGTGGTGGTCTTGCGCGCCGAGGCCTTGGCGGCGGTGGTGGTCTTGCGCGCCGGGGCCTTCGCCGCGGTGGTGGTCTTCTTCGCCGCCGCGGCGGTGGTCTTCTTCGCGGCGCCCACCGTCTTCTTCGCCGTACCGGTGGTCTTCTTCGCGGCGGTGGTGGTCTTGCGCGCGGTGGACGCCGGGGCCCGCTTGGCGGCGGTGGTCGTCTTGCGGGTGGTGGCCGAGGCCTTCGCGGGGGCCTTCTTGGCCGCGGCGGTGGTCTTGGTCGTGGCCTTCTTCGCGGGGGCCTTCGTGGCCGCCGTGGTGGTCTTCCTGGCCGGGGCGCGGCCCGCCCCGCCGGCGGCCTTGCGGGCCGGTGCCTTCGCGGCAGCCGTGGTGGACTTGCGCACGGGGGTGGTCCGGCTCGCCGCCGTGTTCCGCTCCGCCGCGGCGGTCTTCTTCGCGGTGGTGCGTCGGGCGGCCGGGCGCTTGGTGGCCTGCTGTGCTTCGGCCATCGTGGTTCCCTCCTCGGGGGACGTGCTCTCGCGTGCGTCCTCGCGGAGCACGAAATACCTCGGCGCGAGCCGTCCCGCGCCGCCTATCTGTCGTCCCCGGCCCAACGGGCGTCCTCGGCATCCCACGCCTCGTTCCGCTCCTGCACTCGTTGCAGGGCGTTCTCCGCGTCGGCCGCCGAGTCGTACGGGCCGAGAACGTGCTTCGCCGGACACACGTTGGAGTCCGTCTCGACCCGGTGATGCCGGGTGCACCAGTAGAACTGCCCACCACGTCCGCTGTCGCTCATGGGAATCACTGTGCACCGCGAACCGGCCGGCCGCCACCGGATCGCACAAGTCGCCGACGATCTCCACAGTAGATATGCATTGCGTTCGTCGGGGCGGAACGCGGAAATAGGGTCGGACGAACAGTCAGTTCCGGTGCAATCCAGGGCTGAGGCATGATCTGCGCTCGTGATCAATACGGTGACCGGCACGGGGGCGTGCCCGGGATGTCCGGCGACGACGGCATCGGTACGCGACGCGCTGCCCTGGTGTCCCGGCTGCGAATGGAATCTGGACGCCTATGACCCGGCACGACGCCAACGCGAGTTCGGGTGGAGTTGGGTCGACCGGTGGACCTACCGAATCGCGTTCCGGGCGACCAGGCGGCAGTTCACCCAACTGGTTGGGCGACCGTTGGGCACCAATGGATCCGAAGCCGCCCGGACGCTCACCGCGGCAGCCTCGTTGCTCCTGATCGCCGCGGTGCTCGCGCTCGCGGTCGTCGGTGGTTGGCTGATCGTGGCGTTCCCGTTTCCCAACCTGGCGATCGTGCCGGGTGTGGCGATGGTCGGCCTGGCGATCGCGTTGCGGCCCCGGTTCGGTCGCCTCGACCCGGAGCTGGAGGTGCTCACCCGCGACCAGGCGCCGGAGCTGTTCGGCCTGATCGACGAGGTGGCCACTGCTGTCGGGGCGCCTGCGCCGGACGTGGTGGGCGTGGACAACACCATCAACGCGTACGCGGGCACTGTCGGGTTGCGGCGGCGGAAGGTGCTCGGTCTCGGGCTTCCGCTGTGGGGTTCGCTTCCCGCCGGTGGCCGGGTGGCGTTGCTCGGCCACGAGCTCGGTCACTTCGTCAACGGTGACCCGCGCCGGGGCCTGTTGACCCAGCCCGCGTTCACCATGCTCGGCTCGGCGGCCGACCTGTTCCGGCCGGTGCGGACCAGCGTCGGGGCGGGGCTGGTGGAGATGCTGGGCGACGCGCTGGGCCGCGCGTTCCAGTGGGTGGTGTCGCGGGTGCTGTTCGTCGCGTACCTGCTGCTGGTGACTGTGGCATTGCGGGACAGCCAGCGGGCCGAGTACCTCGCCGACGAACTGGCCGCCCGGGCGGCCGGCACGACCGCCGCGACCGACTTCCTCGACACCCTGCTCGCCACCGAATCGCTGGCGTTGGCGGTGCGTCGGGAGAGCCGGGCGGGACACGGCCCGGACCGCTGGCGCTCCGCGTTGGCCGAGTCCCGTGCGGCCAGGAACGACCAGTTGCCGCTGCTGCGGCAACTGTCGGTCCGCGACGAGGCGTCGCTGTTCGCCGCTCACCCACCGACCGGACTGCGCCGCCAATTGCTCGCTGGGCGCGCATGGCAGGATCCCTCGGTGGTGCTCACCGAAGCCCGGATGGAGCGGATCGACGCCGAACTCGGCAAGGAGTACGAGCGCTTCCGCCGTACGGTCAACTGGTCGGGCTGACGCCCGACGCGGGCCCTCGGGCGGCGTTGGGCAGAGCGGTCGCGGCCTATGATCGCCGGATGGCGATTCCGGACTACATCGTGGGGTTGCGCAAGCACGTCGGTCACGACCTGCTGTGGCTGCCGAGCGTCAGCGCGGTGGTCCGCAACGACGCCGGTGAGCTGCTGCTCGGCCAGCGAGCCGACGACGGGCGCTGGTCGGTGGTCAGCGGTTTCGTCGAGCCGGGCGAGCAGCCGGCCACCGCGCTGGTCCGCGAGGTGCGCGAGGAGACGGGCCTGGAGGTGGCGCCGGTGCGGATGTCCAGCGCCGTGTCGCACCCGCACACGTACCCGAATGGGGACCGCTGCGACTACCTGAACCTGGGGTTCCTGTGCCGGTTGGTGGCCGGCACCGCCCGCGTCAACGACGACGAGTCGCTGGCCGTGCGGTGGTTCCCGCTGGACCGGCTGCCCGAGCTGGACAAGCACGCCCTGTTGGTCATCGCGTACGCGTTGCGCGAGAACCAGCTGGCCGGTTACCTGGAGCCGGGTACGACGTGGGACGACGTACCCGACTGAGGTTCACACCGGGGTCGGCGCGAGAGCGACCGTCTCGGCGGGGGCCGACCGGGCCGCCCGGATGGTGTACGCGAGCGCGTACGGCGTGCAGGCCAGGTAGAACATCGGCTCCAGCAACAACTGGTCGGTGATCAGGAAGATCTCCCACGACGTGGGGCGGGGCAGGCCGAAGTTCCAGTCGGTCCAGCAGACCAGGAGCCACAACGGCGCGGAGATCCGGTCGACGCTGTCGGGTGTCATCGGGTCGACCGGACCGGCGCCGGGCCCCGGAATGGTCTGGAGCACGAACAGAATCACGGCCAGGTCGGCCGCGACGAGCGCGCCGACGAGGCCAACCAACCAGGCGACCCCAACCCGACCCCGGGCAGCGAGGCTCGCCGCAGCCCAGAGGGCCAGCGTCAGGCCAGCCAACCAGAGCAGCACACCGGGTACGAAGCTGCCGAAGACACTGCCGTTGATGACGGACATGAGCCCGAGTGCGGCCACACCGACGGGGAGCACCACGCCGAGCGCGATACGCAGCGGGCCCTTCAGTGCGGTGTGCCGGGCCGACCGTGACGTGTACTTCGCCAACAGCACGGCGAAGCCGACTGTCAGCGTCGACCAGAGCGGCAACTGCGCCGCTGTCGACCAGCTCACCCGCATCGACAGCACGTTGTAGACCTGACTCATGGCCAGCGCGCTGACGACCACGATCCCGGCGCAGGCGAGCGGGGCCAGTAGCAGGGCGGCGGCGGTGCGGCGGGCCCGCCGATGCATCATGCTGCGGTCGAGGAGTGGGGCGCCGGCCCGGCTCACGGCCAGGCTCATGGCGAAGCCGACCATCTTCGTCCAGCGACCGCTCTCGGCGAGGACGTGCAGCTCGGCGGCCCACTCGCGGCGCAGGTCGTCGCGGACGTCGGTCGGCCAACGGCGCGCGGCCAAATCCAGCAACAGCTCGGCGATCCGACGGGTCACCATGGCGGCGCTCCGGTGTTTGCTCGCGTCGCACTCACCCGTTCGCCGATCGGGTGCCCCGATGGGGCTTTCCGCTCGCCTTGTACGTCCAGCCCGTGTCGCTGCGCGTCTGGACCAGAGCGACCGGCGCGGTGGGCGCGAACCGGGCCGCCCGGATGGTGTACGCGAGCGCGTACGGCGTGCAGGCCAGGTAGAGCATGGGCTCTATCAACACCCGGTTGGTGATCAGGAAGATCTCCCACTCGATCGGCCGGGGCAGGCCGAAGTTCCAGTCCGTCCAGCAGGCGAAGAGCCACAGCGGCGCGGAGATCGGGTCGACGCGCTCCCGTGCCTCGATCGTCGGCCCAGCACCGAATCCGGCGGGGTACGCATCGACGATGACGAGGATCACCGCGAGGTCCGCGGCGACGAGTGCCCCGAGGACGCCCACCCACCAGGCGGCGCGGACGCGACCCCGGGCGGCGAGGCTCGCCGCGGCCCAGAGCGCGAGGGTCAGGCCGGCCAACCAGAACAGCAGACCGGGTACGGCGTCGGCCAGGCCCTCGGCGTTGACGACGTACCTGAAGTTGACGACGTACACGAACAGGATGACGGCCGTACCGACCGGGAGCACCACGCCGAGCGCGATACGCAGTGGGCCGCCGAGTGCGTTGTGCCGGGCCCAGCGGGCGGCGAACACCGCCAGCACGACCGCCAGCACGATGGTGAACGCCGCCCAGATCGGCCTCTGCGCCCGCTCCACCCAACTCGCCCGCACCAGCAACGAGTCGACGGAGAACAGCGCCAACACACCGAGGGCCACGATCCCGACGCAGGCGATCGGGGACAGCAGTAGCGCGGCGACGGTGCGGCCGGCCCGACCGCGCATCACTGTGCGGTCGACGATCGGGGCGCCGGCGCGGCTGACGGCCAGGCTCGCCGCGAAGCCCACCATCGTCGTCCAGCGACCGCTCTCGGCGAGGGCGTGCAGCTCGGCGGCCCACTCGCGGCGCAGGTCGTCGCGAACCTCGGCCGGCCAGCGACGCGCGGCCAACTCCAACAGCAGCTCGGCGACCCGGCGGGTCACCACGCCGGCGCCCCGGTGGGCTCGGTGCCGCCCCACGAGCGACGGCCACCGTCGGGGATCGCGGCCCGCAGGTCGGCGAGCGCCTGGCGGGCCTGCATCACCCCGACGGCGGTCAGTCGGTAGTAGCGCCGGGCCGGGCGGCCGGCCGCGACGGGGTCGATCGCCTCCCAGTCGGCGGCCAGCCAGCCGGCCCCCTGCAACCGGTGCAGCACCGGGTAGAGGGTGCCGCTGGGCAGGCCGGTCAGTCGCATCAGATCGAGCCCGTAGCGCTGCTCGTCGGGTTCGGCGAGCAGCGCCGCGAGCACCTTCGCGACCGGAATGGTCATCCGCATCCGACCACTGTATCGGAACTCTACATAGGGGTGGTTACCCGTTCGACGGGGATCCACAGCTCGGCGTCCGCCTGGGTGCCGTCCGCCGACACCCGGACCCGGGAGATCTCCGGTCCAGGTCGGCTGCGGTACGGGTTGGACGGAAACCACTGGGTGAACACGTCACGCCACAGGTACTGCACCGCCTGCGGAAACGCACCGGAGGTGGTGAACACCGCCCACGACCCGGCCTGCACGGGCAGCGCGTCCAGGTCCTCCGGCGGCGCGGCGCTGGTCACCACCCCGTGCCAGTAGTCCAGCTCGGTGCCCTCCTGCCGACTGTCGGCGAGGTTGTCGCTGACGTTGACGATTCCCTTCGGCTCCTGATCGGAGAGCGCCTCGATCCGCTCGGTCGTCTCCTTGTCGATGCTCCGGATGAACGCGACGATCGCCGGGTTCATCCCCTCGTGCACCAGCGGGACCCGGGCCTTGCGCCCCACCAGCGCGAACGCGTCCTTGTCGACGATTCGGTACTCCATGCTGCCGCTCCCTTCGACTGTGAGTCGGAAGGACATCCGGGGCTGGGCGCGCAGCGCTGCCCCCGTACGCCGGGCTTCTCCGGGCCCCACGCCGTGCACGGCGTGGAACGCCCGGGCGAACGCCTCCGCCGAGCCGTAGCCGTAGTGCACCGCGACGTCGAGCAACGTCCGCTCCCCCGCCAGCACGTCCGCACCGGCGACGGTGAGCCGACGCCGCCGGATGTACTCCGACAGCGGCATTCCGGCCAGTGCGGAGAACAGCCGCCGGAAGTGGTACTCCGACGTCAGCGCGATCCGCGCCAGCTCGGCCACCTCGATCTTCTGGTCGAGGTGACGCTCGATGTACGCCATGGCCTCGTTGAGCCGATCCAGCACCCGGGCCTCCTTCCCTTTCGAGTACCGACGCTAGGTCGCGGGGTCGGTCGCCCACCCGACATCCGATGCCCGCATCGGTCGGGTGCGGCCGCACCGGTCGTCGTGTCGTAGCCTGGCGGACTTTGCTTCCCGAGGAGGTTGGACGTGGCCGAGTATCCGCAGAACGTCGTGCAGCGCTTCCACGGCACCCCCGAACAGGTCGACGCCGGCCTGGTGGGCGAGCCGCCACGGACGTGGGAGTCCGTCGTCATCGAGGAGTACGACAGGGCCTGGGCGCAGCGGTTCATCGCCGTCCGGTCGTCACTCACCGAGGCGCTGGGTGCTCTGATCATCGGTGTGGAACACGTCGGGTCGACGGCGGTGCCGGGGCTGGCCGCCAAGCCTGTCATCGACGTCGACCTCGTCATCGGGGACACCGCCGAGGAGTCCGGCTATCTCCCCGCCCTGGAACGGCTCGGGTACCGGCTCGTCCTTCGGGAGCCCTGGTGGCACGGGCACCGGATGCTTCTCAGCCCCGCCGAGGACGTCAACCTGCACGTCTGGCCGCAGGGTGCGCCGGAACCGGTCCGGCACCTGCTGTTCCGCGACTGGCTGCGCTCGCATCCGCACGACCGGGAGCGGTACGCCGCGACCAAGCGCCGTCTCGCGCGGGACACCGCGCACCGGCCCCGCGACTACAGCCTGGCGAAGAACGACGTCAGCGACGAGATCTACGCGCGCATCTTCGCCGCCTCGGCGTCAGCAGCCAAGGCCGAGCAGCCGGGCGGAACCATCCGGGCCGACGGTTGATAATCCTGGCGGTCACTCTGCCGGAAAAGGGGTCTTCAATGGTGCGATGGCACTGGGTCGTCGGGGTGGTGGCGGCGGCGATGCTCGCTGGTTGTGACACCGACGCGAACGCCCCTGTCGACGCCGCGCTACCCCGCGGGGAGAGCCTCGGCGAGCTGCGTCAGCAGGCACGGGAGGCATTGGCCCGGTACGACCAGGCCGTCATCGACGCAGGTGGCGCTGGCGCCGTCACCCCGACACCACCACCGTGGAACTCCCCGCCGGGCATCGCCATCGAGTCGGCGACCACAACCGGGGCCGGTACGCAGCTGACCGTCGACTTCACCGGCGCCTTCGGGCCGGCGACCCGCGGCTGTGGCGCGGACTACCACGCGGAGTCGGTCGAGTCGGCCAACGCCGTCGTGGTCATCGTCATCGCGCAGCACCACAACAGCGGCGAGGTGTGCACCCTTGCGGGCTTCCGGCGTACCGCAACCCTCAATCTGGCCCAACCGCTGGGCAGGCGGCCGGTCCTCGAGATACGCCAGGGGCAACCGGTCCCGCTCACCCTCAGGTGAGCGCTATCAGCGTGTTCGGCGGGACGGCCGCAAGTAGATCTTGGACAGTTTCCGTCATCAGCTAACGGAAACTGTCCAAGATTCGGCCGTAGGCCGGGGATGTGAGCTGCCAGTGACCATCCGGATTCGTCAGGAACAGTCGAAGCGGTAGTCGAACGGCCTGTTGGGGCAGGTCGTGCAGACAAACAGGTAGATCCCGCCGACGTCACCCAGCATGAGCCCGCTGGGGTTCTGGATCGTCCACCACGGGTGATCGTCGGTGGTGGCCGTTTCCCAACCGGCCATCGCCGGACGATCCTCTACTGGGATCCATCTCTTCTCGTCACCGCGGCTGAACTCCCAGCTGGCCACCGTCAGCAGATGGTCCATGGACGAGCCACACTCGCAGACCGGCCAGTCCGGAGACTGCGTCCAGCCGGGGTAACCGCCGACCTTGATCCCCGAGGCGACCGCCAGATCGCCTTCGTACTCCCAACCGGTCTCCCGCGCCACCCGCTTCATCGTGTCCTCGATCTGCGGCCAGACGGCACGCGGGAGGTCCCAGGATGGGTACTCAGTGACCCGCTCCGGGTCGAGCACACAGGGGCGGGGGACGTGCGATGGATCTGACTCCACATCCGGCGCGGGCACTTCCTGAAGTCGGGCGCCGATGTCCTCGCGGCGACGCCACCGCAGTTCGGGGCGAGGTGACGTCCACGGCTCATGCTCGAATGGGCACCACAACACCTGTAGGACGTCCGTGCCGGCCGGGAACGGCACCTCGGGCACATCCTCGGCCAGCAACTGGACCACCGGCACCAGCGGCGCCGCCGGTTCACCCGGAGAATCGAGGTAGTGGTCGCCGGGCTCCGGTCCATCGCACATCGGCCAGGCTTCGTCGGCCGGCCACAGCAGCGGGCCGCCCACCGAACTCTGCTCCGCTGTCGGCGCACCCGGGCGGGGATGCAACCGGACGGTCGTCCGCGCCAACGGCGCAACCGCCGGAAAGATCTGTGGCACGTCGATGGGGCTGGAAGGGGTGGTGTGCACGCGCCGATCGTAGGAGGCGCGCAATCAGCGTTCTCAGCGCGGCGGCTGCTGCATGATCCAGGTGGGCACGGGCTCCGACAGGAAGCCCGCCACCTCCCAGCCGGCCCGGCGGTACAGCTCGACGTTGGCCGGGTTGCTGGTCTCCAGGATCGCCGGCAGGCCGTCGGCGGCGGCACGGGCCAGGCCGGCCCGCATGACGGCACGGCCCCAACCGCGTCCGGCGCTGTCGGGGTGGGTGCCCAGGACGCCGAGGTACCAGAACGGGAACGTCGGCAGCGCGGCGTGCACGGCGTCGTCGTAGCTCTGGACGCGGGCCAGCACGTCGGCGGGGTAGTGAGCGGCGAGCCCGCCCTGCGGTGACCCGGTCAGCGACCCCGCCGGTGGCTCCCAGATGGCGACCGACGCGCCCCCACCGAGCGTCCAGATCGACGACTGGTGCACACGCTTGTCGAAGAGGTGCCCGAAGAAGGCGGCGGCGTATCGCGGATAGGTCTCCTCGTCGGGGAAGAGGCACCGCAGGATCGGATCCTTGACGAACGCGGCGACCAGCGAACGAACCACCGCGTCGCGGTCCGCTGGGGTGGCGATGGTGATCTCGGGCGTTGTCACAGCAGTCGACACTATCCGGAAAAGCGCCTTGACCCTGACACGGTGGCGGCCCCGAGACTGACCCCATGGACCTCGATGACTACCGGACACAGTCCCCCTACAGCGACCCCGGTCGACACGGAGGGCTCCTCGACGCCGTGGCGTCCGACATCCCCAGCGTGGCGGCGACCGTCCGCAACGTGATCGTCCACTACCGGGCCGGCGGAGTTGACCTGCCCGTCGACCGGCTCGACGAGGTGAACCGCCGCTGGGTGGACCGCATCCTCGACACCGACCAGTCCCGCTTTCCAGTGCCACTCACCGCTGAGCGCCCGGCGGTGGACCGGGTGGCCGGCTGCTGCCGGGACCACACACTGCTTTCCATCGCGATCCTTCGTCAGCACGACATTCCCAGCCGCAGCCGGGTCGGCTTCGCCTCCTACTTCACCCCCGGCTGGCACCACGATCACGTGCTGGTGGAGTACTGGAACGGCGAACGCTGGGTCTGGGCCGACCCGGAGCTCGACCCGGCCGGCGACTGGCGGTTCGACGGCTACGACATCGACCCGACGGCAGGGCTCTTCGACTCGGCAGCGCGGGTGTGGTCGGCGTACCGGGCCGGGACGATCGATCCCGACGTCTACGGCGTGGCCCCCGACATGCCGGTCCACGGCGCCTGGTTCATCTACAACTACGTCCTGCACGAACTGGCCCATCGGCAGAAGGACGAGCTGCTGCTGTGGGACAGCTTCGGCGCGATGACCGACCACCTCGCCAACGCCGACCTCACGCTCGCCGACGAGATCGCCGCCCTGCTGCTCGAAGCCGACGACGGCGACGAGGCCGCGGAGAAGGCGCTCGCCGACCGGTACGCGACCGACAGCCGTCTGCGTCCCGGCGCTCAGGTACGCAGCTTCTCACCGGTCTCCGGCACTGTGAACACTGTCGATTTGCGCGTCAGCCGAAGGTGAAGGCGTACGCCTCGGCGCCGGGCTCGCCGAACGTGATCTCCAGGGTCCGCTCCCGGACCGCGCCGTCCTGGCGGACGAGCTGGTAGAGCCGGCCGTCCTGGAGTACGCCGTTGCCGTGCTCGTCGACGTCGACGCCGTGTGACGGGCCGGGAGCGTCACCGTCGAGCAGCACGCGGAACGGGATCGACGCTCCCGCCCCGGGGGCCAGCACGAGATGCGCGTCGCGGGCGTGGAACCGGAAGGCGATGCCGCCGCCGGCCGCGTCCAGCACGACGTTCTCCGACCCGATCGTCCACTCCCCCGCCAGCGCCCACTGGTTCAGGCCGAGGCTCTCCGGCACCTGGTAGGCGCGGCGTTCGTCGAGCGCCGGGCCGTTCGTCGACGCGAAGTGTTCGCCGCGACTGAAACCGAGGTACGTCTCGGGCGTGCGCAGGTTGGTCCAGTCGGCCTCCGCCTCCGGGCCGAGCCCGCGGACGGGTACGGGTTCCCGCTCGATGCCGAGCAGTTGCTGGAGCACCCGCTCGGACTGCTCGTAGCGTCCCTCGCCGAAGTGCTCGTCCCGGATGACGCCGTCGGTGTCGACGAAGTAGAGCGCCGGCCAGTAGTGGTTGTCGAACGCACTCCAGATCGCGTAGTCGTTGTCGACCGCCACCGGGTAGTCGATCGAGCGGGCCGCGACCGCCCGCCGCACCCAGTCGACGTCGTGCTCGAATCCGAACTCCGGCGTGTGCACCCCGATGACGACCAGCCCGTCATCGCGGTAGGCCTGCGACCAGGCACGCACGTACGGCTCCTGGCGCAACCAGTTGATACAGGTCAGCGTCCAGAAGTTGACCAGGACGACGCGCCCACCCGGTTCGGCGGGGCCGAGTGGCTCGGAGTTGAGCCACTCGGCCGCCCCGTTGAGCGGGGGCACGTGCACGGCCATCTAGCGCAGTGACCGGAAGGCGGTGCGAAGCTCTTCGGAGAAGATCTTCGGCTGCTCCCAGGCCGCGAAGTGCCCGCCCACGTCGAGCTTGTTGTAGTAGATGAGGTTGGAGTACGCCTGCTCGGCCCAGCTCTGCGGCGCCTCGTACAGCTCGTCGGGGAAGACGCTCACGGCGACCGGGACGTTCACGCCCTTGGCGGCGAAGAACGACAGCTTGTTCTCCGCGTACAGACGGGACGCGGAGATTGCGGTGTTCGTCAACCAGTAGAGCGAGATGTTGTCCAGGATGTCGTCGCGGGTGAGGCCCGCTTGGGCCCCATCGAAGACCTGCGCGATCAGGGCCAGACTCTTCGCGTCGTGGTCGAGCAGGAAGGACGCCAGGCCAACCGGAGAATCCGCCAGCCCGGTCAGCGTCTGCGGACGTGTCGCCATCATGAGGGCGTAGGCGACGTGCTTCCAGACGTAGTTGGCTTCCTCGGCGGCACGCATTTCGTCGTCGGAGAGGCCGGATGGCAGCGAGCCCATGGCGTTGTTCGCGCCGGTGGTGTCGCCCTGGAACAGCAGGTCGATCTCCGGTGGGATCGCACCGGGCATGTTGGTGTGAATGCCGAGCAGTTCCGGAGGTGCCTGGATGCCCATCTGGTCGACGATGACCGCACCCCAGTCGCCGCCCTGCGCGACGAACCGGTTGTAGCCGAGCCGCTTCATCAACTCCGTCCAGGCGGTCGCGATCTTCTGCGGGTTCCACCCCGACTCGGTCGGCTTGCCGGAGAAGCCGTGGCCGGGCAGCGAGGGGATGACCAGGTGGAAGGCGTCCGACTCGCTCCCGCCGTGCGCCGTCGGGTCGGTGAGCGGCTCGATGATCTTCATCTGCTCGATCACCGAGCCCGGCCACCCGTGGGTGACGATGAGCGGCAGCGCGTCCTCGTGCTTCGAGCGCACGTGGATGAAGTGGATGTCCACCCCGTCAATGGTGGTCATGAACTGCGGTACGGCGTTCAGCCGCGCCTCGACCTTGCGCCAGTCGTACTCTTTCTCCCAATAGCGGGCGACGGCCTGAATGGTCGCGAGTGGCACGCCCTGCGACTGGTCGTCCACAGTTTCCTTGTCCGGCCAGCGGGTGGCCTTGATGCGCCTCTTCAGGTCATCGAGGTCGGCCTGAGGAATGTCGACCGAGAACGGCCGAATCTCCGTGGTGCCGGGACGAGTCTTGGTTTTGACAGCCATGCGTGTTTCCTCTCCGTCTAGGTTTGCGCCTCGCGAGGAGAAATCATGGGTGAAAGGCTCTGCCCGGACTTATGTGCCAACGATGAGCACGCCGCCGCCATATCTCGGAGCCTAGAACGCCGCACCGGTTGCTCGTGGCGATACGAGCAGCCCTCTCATCCGTCAGCTCCGGGGGCGGCGACGGCGTGTTCGGCGGCACGGCTGACCTGCTCCCAGCTCGCCCAGGTGTCCATCCGGCGGCGGGCGATGTCGAACGCCAGGTCGTACACCATGCTGCCGAGCAGGAGCCGCAGCGGCGGCTGGTCGCTGTCGACCAGTTGCAGCAGCGCCTCGGCGGCGAGTCGGGGTTCGCTGTCGATCGATCCTTCGGCCCACTGGCGCTCCAGCTCGGCGCGCAGTGGCGCGTAGGCGTCCATCGGGGTGGTGGCGCGCACGCTGGTGTAGAGGTCGGTCCAGTACCCGCCCGGCTGCACGATGCTGAGCTTGATGCCGAAGGCCGCCGCCTCCATCGCCAGCGCCTCGCTCATGCCCTCCAGGGCGAACTTGCTCGCGCTGTAGAGGCCGGTGCTCGGGAAGCCTCCGAGCGCGGCGATGCTGGAGACCTGCACGATGTGGCCGGACCGCTGGGCGCGCAGGTGCGGCAGCACGGCCTGACTGACCCAGAGCGCGCCGAAGAGGTTGACCTCGAACTGGGCGCGCGCTTCGGCCTCGGTGAACTCTTCGATCATGCCCATGGACAGGGTTCCGGCGTTGTTGACGACGATGTCGAGCCGGCCGAAGTGCTCGACGGCGGTGTCCACTGCCGCGATGACCGCCGCGCGGTCGGTCACGTCGAGGGTCAGGGCCAGCAGCCGGTCGGCGTACTTCTCGTCGAAGTCGGCAGTGGCGATGGTCCGGGCGGCGGCGACCACCCGGTCACCCCGGTCGAGGGCGGCGTCGGCGAAGGCGCGGCCCAGGCCGCGGCTGGCACCGGTGATGAACCAGGTACGCATGTGCTCTCCAAGGATTTCAAGACGAGACGGTCCGTCTCGTGATGGACCGAGACTAGGCCTGCCACGCCGCCGCCGTCAAGACGAGACGGTTCGTCTCGTACGCTGGTATCGTTCTGCCCATGACGCCCAACACGGCCCGCCGGAGGGAGACGTCCCGGCGCGCCATCCTCACCGCGGCCTTCGACCTGCTTCAGGAAACGGGGTACGCGAAGCTCAGCATCGAGGGCATCGCCGCGCGGGCCGGCGTCGGCAAACAGACCATCTACCGCTGGTGGCCGTCGAAGGGCGCTGTCATCTTCGACGCCTTCCTCATGCTCAGCGAGGCCACCGAGGGTGGGCCGCCGACGCTGCCGGATACCGGAGACCTCGCGGCGGACCTGACAGTGGTGCTGCGCGCGACGGTCGAGGAGATGAACGACCCCCGGTACGAGCAACCAATGCGCGCGCTGGCCACAGAGATCGCGCTCGACCCCGAGCTGGCCGCGGCGTACGCCGAACGGTTGGACGGGCCGTTGAAAAAGGCCAAACGGCAGCGCCTGCGCAGCGCCCAGCAAGCCGGTCAGATCGCCGACGACATCGACCTCAACGTGGCGGTGGACATGATCTGGGGGCCGGTGCTCAACCGCTGGCTGCAACGCAGCGGGCCGCTCACCGCCGAGTACGCCGACCTCGTCGTCGCCACCGCCCTCAACGGAATGCGCCCCCGCCGATCCGGCGAGTGACGATCGGTGGGACGGCTTTGCGCTGCCACAGCGCGGTGCGGCAACATCAGGCGCCGTGACGGCACCAGGCACGGCCCCCGACAACGACATCCCGGCCGGCGACGACGGCACGCCCCGGTCGAGTCGGCGGGTCAGACACTGGTTGGCGGGCGCCGGGGTCACCGCCCTGGCCGCCGTCCTGGGCATCACCCTCGCGGTTCGCGGCGGCGCCACCCCGGCCTGCGCCGCGCCGCCGACGGGCAACGCCGTCCACAAGGGAACCGCCAGCTTCTACGACGCGGGCCGCTCCGGCGGCAACTGTTCCTTCCCGGGCCCTCCGGCGGACCGGCTCTACGTGGCGCTCGGCGCATCCCAGTACTCCGGATCGGCGGCTTGCGGCAGCTACCTGGAGGTGAGTGGCCCGAAGGGGAAGGTCCGGGTCATGGTGATGGACCAGTGCGGCGGCTGCGGGCCCAGCAAGATCGACCTGTCCACCGAGGCGTTCACCAGGATCGCCGACCGGTCGCAGGGCATCGCGCCCGTGACGTACCGGGCCGTGGTGAACCCGCCGCTCGACGGAGGGCTCACCTTCCGGATGAAGGGCGGCGCCTCGAAGTACTGGTTCGCGGTGCAGGTCGGCAACCACGGCAACCCACTCCGCTCGGTCGAGGCGAAGGGACCGGGCGGCGGCTTCCGCAAGGCGGCCCGACAGAGCGACAACCACTGGACCATCGAGGGCGGGATCGGCCCCGGGCCGTACAGCATCAGGGTCACCGACGTGTACGGACACCAGGCGACCGCCACCGGCATCCGCATGGTCACGAAGCAGGTGCAACGCAGCACGGCCACCCTCGCCAGCGCCTCCCCCACGCCCAGCGGCTCACCCTCGACCCCGCTGAGCCCCACCATCGCGCCCGCACCGACCTCGACGGAGTCGGCCGCACCGACAGTCGAAGCGCTCGCGGGTGCCGCCGCTCCACTCGACCGCCCCCGCTGCTGACCGCCTGGTCTTGAGTGACCCGGTCGCGGTGCCGCAATAAGCGGCGGCTGGCCGAGGTCTGCGCTGACTAGACTGCCCCGGTGGTCGACGTCCTGAGGCTGGAGCCGCTGCTGTTCCCCGCCGAGTTCACGTCGCACCGCATGCGAATCCTCGTCAACGGACTGGACGTCGTTGCGACGGCGTACCCGGCGAACGGCTTCCACGGACAGCCGGTAGCGGGATTCGCGCCCTCATCGGTACTAGGACCGGGCGGGCTTTGCTGTCGCACCGGAAGCCCGAGAGATCGCGGTAGGCGGGTCGGACATGAGCGAGGACCTTAAACCTCTCTTTCCTGCTAGAAGGCACGACAACCAGGAGATGAGGTGTTATGACGAAAAGTTCGATGGCAGGCCCTGATGTTCGGACTTTCAAGAGGATGCGAGCAATAGGTCTGCGGGTACGGCATGGGCAACAGCCACCAAAAAATGAGCCCGAAGTAGGCGGCGGCAAAGTCGGATGGGCTGAGCTAATTGTCATTGCACCAGTCATTGCCCTTGCATTGGCATCGATTCGTATCATGTTCGTCTCATCGGGAGATTCAGCGGTCTTTTCGATGCTCATACGCACGATGGACGCGCGCATCATCCTCTTGTCCTCGATGGTTCCTTTTCTGCCCTTCTATCTCACTCTGGTACTCCTGCTCATTGCGCTACGTGGCGGACAATTCGCTCCTATCAAATCGCTATCCTTGAACTTCAGCTCATCCAACGTGCGAATCGCATCGTTGGTACTAGCTATCGCAATGCTACTTATATCCCCACTTTGGATTGCGGCTTTGACGGTGGCCATGATTCCTGCTGCTGGGCTTCTCGTCTCCCTTGCTGATAAAAGGCGTATCAACCGTCCAGGACGGATATTTGGCATCGTGCGAAGGATTGGCGCATTCCTAATTCTCGCAGGCATCACGATCATAGTTTCGTTAGCGATTTTGCCAAAGGCGATGTGGCTGCCAAACGAGATAATTCAGATAGATGGCGAGGCCGGCAGGACCGTCGCAAATGTGTTAAGTGAGTCCGAGGACTTCACAACCTTGCTGATCCGCAATAACAATGAGATTAGAATTGTCAAGAGGGACCGCATCCGTGAAAGAATTCCCTGCATTGAAAAGTCCTGGGACGTCCTCGACGGGCCGTTAGTTTTCGACTTAATCTCCGGCTCGCGTGCCAACCCAGCCAATCCGCCATGTCCACAGCTGTAGGCGGGCTGGAAGGAGCCAATCGGCGGCATCCAAGGCAGCCTCGGGCGGTCGAGGAGAGGCGAGCTCACTGGTGCCCATGACCAGGTCCGGGAGCACCTGCGTACCGTGCTCGCGTAGGCCAGGGGCACCGGGAGGCGTTCGACGTCCGGTGTCCGCCGAGTGCCCAGCGAGCGTCGTGCCCGATACTGATACAGCGGTCAATACGGGCACGCAACGGCGTGCCGGCGGGTCCGCTATCAAAGGTGTGTAGCAGATGTCCGGGGTGAGGCGGCTACCTAGCGTGCAGATCAATCCGACTCCCAAGCTGACAGTGCGGGTTCGGTTCTCGTCATCCACTCCAGCGCGAAGGCCCTGGCAAAGACGATGAGTCCGGACTTGGGTCACGCTTGGAGTGTCGCGGTGACAGGCGGAACGAGCGACACACCGTCCGTGGGTGAGCCCATCCCACGCAATTCGTTGACAGTGCCTGACAAGGGCGACCAGACTCCCCCGGCGGGGTTCGTTCTGCGTCTGCCCGCCGTCAAGGGTGGTCAGAGGTCACTGGGTCGGCACGTCCTCCTGCAAGCTCGCGACGAGCTGACCACTGGAACTCGGACCAGATATTGATCTTCTCGTCCCTGTCAGGATCTCCGTACACGAACTCTGCGATGAGGTCCCTTGTTCGAGACGACGCGAGGATCTCGGCTTCGCTGGAGAGGTTTGCCATGAGCGGCACCTCAGAGAGAGGAAGTTCATTCCCGCTCTCGTCCTTTGGTCGGTCAAGATGCTCGCGCATGGCCAACGAGACGCGCCCGTAGAGGTCTGCACGTCTGGCCCAGAGCCGGTCCGCTGAAGCCACTTCACGTTGGTGCACTCGGGCCACGCGGGTCGCCTCGGCCTGCGCGTCCAAGGCGCGCACGCTTGAGGCTTCTTGTCGGCGGATGGCAAATACCGCCACGGCAACGGCGGCGAAGCTTGCGGCCAATCCCCCTATCGCCTGCATCCATTCCAGCACGACATCTCCTATGCAAGGCCGGTGAGCTGGACAGGACGAGCACCAGCGCACACGACTATGACAGGGGCTATCCACCACCTGCTGCCCCCGCGTGGGCGAACCCGCCGGCCGACGGGCTCAGCGAGAAGGCAGAAAGAGCGATAGCAGCGACCGGCGGCAGACGCGGATTTAGAACCGACAAGATCATCGGGCACACACCGGGCACAACTGAGGCCGACAAGCGCTGACAGCGGCTGTGAGGCAACGGAAGGGTTCGCCCAGGTCGACGGGTCGGTCTGCCCGATTGGACATGATCGATGGCACGCGAGTGGGGTTCAGGGTTCAAGTCCCTGGCGGCCCACTTACACGCAGGCCAGCCACGCTGAGCGGGGCCTGGCATCCCGACTCGAGTCGGGCCCAGCAGTAGCAGCATGGGCCGCTTGCGTTGCTGGGGCCGATGCTGCCGCCGCACCACATCCGCGAACGGAAAACTCTGCGCCGGTCGTGCCCTGACGGGGTGCCGGGCGAGGACTACCTTTCCCGCTAGCGGCAGGCAGGTTGTCCGACGCCCCCTGAGGAGGGCGGCCATCCTCGCTGCCGCCCGCCCATACGAATCGCGGCTATCGAACGACCGCAGTCGCGTCGGAATTCACGACATTGGCGGCCAATGCCTGCGCCTTGGCCAGGCTCTTCGACAGAGAAAAGGTGTTCTTGATGCCATGGAAGGCGCGGGAAAAACCACCGTCGCCGAGTGCCTCCAGGTGGATCTCACGACGATCCCCGTAATCTGTCAGGTAGACCCGGACGCCCCATGCGCCCCTGGGGCCCTTACGGGAGGCCAACAATGCGACGTCGGGCTGATGGCCTAGCTGATCAAGGGGGTTGTTGCTGGCCGTCAAGGGTTCAATAGTGGCCTTGTGGCCGGCTAGCGCTACGTTGAGTATTGCCGCCGCCTCGGCTAGAGGGATTGCGGTCTCCACGATGACGGACTCGGTTTGCATGATGCGTCACGCCTCCTTTTGGGTCATCTCACGAGAGCGGCGATGTCGCAGCTAGCGACTCTGCCCGTTTTCCGCTGCCCGGCGCCGAGACTCGGCGACAAGGGCCTTCTGGCGGTCTTCCTCTTCTTTCTTGCGAAGGCGATGCTGCTCTTCGGCGTACTTTTTCTGATCCTCTGCCCTGCGAACCTCGGCGTAGTTCGGCTGAGCAGGCGGGACGTCTGGCATAGCAGCTCCCTCTACGATGGAGTGTCTCTCGAAAGGACTATATCCGTCGAGTTCACAGTTCTAGCCAGCCCTTCGGTTTGCCCGCCCCACCTAACGTCGATAAACAGCGCCTTTTGATGTGCTTTACCAGCCTTCGGCAATTGACTGTCGGCTAGCCGACGCTCGACGGCAGACCGTCCTGTTCTCGGGCCGTCGTCATTGTCAGCAGTGCGGACTCTGCCGGAACGCTTGTCGGACTCGTCAGCCAACGGGGGGTGCCCACACAAGACGCCGGAACCGACGACGAGATCAGTCAAACCGACCCCTCGGGCCAGGACGGGGCGACCACCCAGCCGAGGGCTGCCGCGCTGCGTCGTGGCATGGCCGTCAACACCACACCGAAGCCGAGCGTCACGAGACCGACCGCATTCGCCAACTTGTCTGCGCGTCGTCGAGTCATGTACTAGATCATCGCAGGCAGATCGACAGAGGAGCGTGGCGTGGATTCGTTGGACGTGGAGCTTTTCGCGGACTACCACCAGATCCACCTGAGCGACGACGGGTCGCCGGGCGAGCTGAGCGAGGCATGGACGGACCAGGCGGTGGTCGACCGGCTGGCCGTGGTCGACGACGCGATGGCCATCGGCACGTCGGTCAACGTAACGGTCGCAGTAAGAGTCGAGGTGTTGGACGCTCAGCCCGCCGCCGACCTCGCCGACTACGACCATGTGGTCGAGGGGAGCATGCAGGTTCGGTCGGGCCGCATCGTGGTCATGGGTTGCACCGATTACGAGCCGGATGCCGTGAGGGTCCGGGTGCCGATAGGGCCCGTTCGTGTCCGGGCAGCGAGCAGCAATCTCGCCGAGGCGGAGCGCTTGGGGGTCGACTCTGACGAAGCCCTGCAGACGATGGAGCGGCTGCGCGTGCAGGTGTGGCCAGCCCCGAGTGAGGAGCCCGTCGTGTTGAAACGCTGGGTGGGCGAATCCGGCTTGCGTCAGGACAGGTAGCGGCCGAGTATCGCCGGGTGGATGCTGTCGTGCAGTGGGTTCGCACGTCGTGGACCAAGCGTTCGCGCGGCGGAGCCGAGGCGACCCGGCGTAACGCCGTACCGGTGGCGTTCGCCCTGCCGGCACGGGCCGCGCCGCTCGCCCACGAGGTGGACATGGCGGAGGCCGATGGGTTCGAGCCTCGCGAGGGCCTGCGACGCGTGTCGTACCGGAGCGGTGTGCGTCTCCGGCTGGTGGACGGTCAACTCCGGGTTGAACTGCTCGCGTCGGCCTGGGGTAGGCCGCGGCGTCATCGCCGGCCGCCCGCGGTGCGACTCGCTCACGGCGAATGGCTGCGCTGGCAGATCAACTACCGCTTCACCGGGACGTCTGACGGCGCCTGGCTGTACCGCTTGGACACGCTCAACCTGGCACATGGCGCAGTTCCGGCCGACACCTTCCTCGGTGAACCGCCTCGATTCATCGACGAGCGCGCGCCTATCTGGTAGCTGCCGCCGCTGCGGCCTCGTCCTTGGTACCCGCCGTACCATCTCACGATGATCTCGGAGACCTTCGATGCGCGCGGCGGACTCACCTACGTTGACCGCCTCGACTTCACCCGAGGCAACCCCCTCAGAGCCGTCCGACGAATGGCCTGGCCGACAGTGAAGCTGCACGCCGACGACAGCACCCTGACCTTCACGTCGCGCACCGGATCGGACACCCTGGAGCACTTTTACGTGGCCGCGCTGGCGCACCATCCGTTTCACCGACGGTTCCCGCTGCCGGCGACCGCCGTCTGGTTCGACGTCGAGGGACGCGACCAGATCCTGCTCTTCTGGACTCCCCGCGCGGGCGCGGTCCTGCGCGCACTCGACAAGCTGGGCTGGGACGCCGAACAGCCCGAGCCTTGGACCCCGTACGTCTGAGCTGGTGGTCGGGCGGTAGCCCACAACCTGGCGGCCCGTCTTCGTCACCGTGCGCAGCGACGCCTGCCGGACGAGTACGGCAGGTGACGAAAGAGAGAAGGGACACCCTCCGAGGCCCGTTGACATGCGTTTCGAGCGAGTGACAGCGTTGTCATCGACTCATTTCCTCCATTTGAGACGAGGAGCGCATCTTGCTCTATCGGAACTCACCCCGCCGCAGCGCGACAGCAGTCGCCGCAGTCGGCATTCTCATCACGGGGCTGGCGCTCGCCCCGTCCGCGCCGGCCCAGGCCAGCCGCCACCGGGCGCAAGACGGAGCCGTACGGTCGGGTGACGCACGTTTCGAAGTGCTGTCCCCGACCCTGATCCGCACCGAGTACCAGAAGGACGGCAGGTTCACCGACGCCGCCACGTTCAACGCCATCGGGCGCGATGACTTCCCCCGTACGCGTTTTACCAAGCACGTCGATCACGGCTGGCTCACCCTCGACACCGGCGCGATGACGTTGCGTTACCGGGTCGGCTCGGGCGCGTTCACCGCCGACAACCTCACGGTGCAGCTCAAGGCCGGCAAGCAGACCGTGCAGGGGCAACCGTGGGCCGGCCACACCGCCCCGGCCTGCGCGTTCGGGGCGCTCTGCGAGGCCGAATCGCTGCAGTTGAACGGGCCCGGCGTGGCCACCGACCACAGGGGATTCACCGGACGCGGCTTCGCGGCCGGCTTCGCCTCGTCGGGCGACTCGATCAAATTCGCGCTCGACGCTCCCGAGGGCGGCACGAAGCAGCTCGCCGTCCGCTACGCCAACAGCACCGGTGGCGACGGCCAGAACGTGGACCGCACCCTGACTGTTCAGGTCGACGGCGACGCCGGCCACACGCTGACGCTGCCGCCCACCGCGAACTGGGACACCTGGGGCCTGGCCAACGTGCCGGTCGACCTCACCGCGGGCCGGCACGAGATCAGCGTCGTACGGGGTCCCAACGACTCCGGCAACGTGAACGTCGACAGCCTCGCGGTGGTCAACCCGGGCGATTCGTTCCCGGCGCCGACCCCGCCCCAGCCGCAGCCCCTGCGGTTCGGCACGCTGGGAGAGGCCGAGACCGGCGCGCTGACCGGCGGCGCGAGGCCCGCGAACGACCACAACGGCGCTTCCGGTACGGGATTCCTGGCCGGCCTGGAAAGCACCACGTCCGCCGACACGCTCACAGTGACGGATGTTCCGTCCGCCGGTGACTACCAGGTACAGATCCGCTACGCCAACGGCCAGGCTGGCGCCCAGCCGACCCAGACGCGCACCATGTCGGTCACCGCGGGAACGGCTGCGCCGGTCACGGCGACCCTTCCGCCGACCAGCGGGTGGGACTACTGGAACACCGTTCCCGTCCCGGTCCACCTCGACCGAGGCACCAACACCGTGACGCTGGGCTGCCCCACGGACGCCAGTTGCAACGTCAACGTGGACACGGTCGCCGTCACGAGCAAGGGCTCCCCGCTGCTCGCCCCGCACGCGCCGCTCGGCGGCTACCGCCGGGGCCTGGACGGCGTGACCGGTTCCGCCCTCACCGCTCCGGGCCTGCTCTACCAGGACGGCTGGTACCTGCTCGACGACTCGGCCTCGGCCCTGAGCAACACCAAGCCCCGGCCCGCCGCCGAGCAGGACGGCTACGTCTTCGCGTACGGGCAGGACTTCACCCGTGCTCTGTCGGACCTGTCGACCCTCACCGGGCCCACGAAGCTACTGCCGAAGTGGGCGTACGGGGTGTGGTACTCCGAGTACTACGACCGCACCGCCACCGAGTTCCAGAACCTGGTGACCCGGGCCAAGGCCGAGGGTGTCCCGCTGGATGTGCTCGTCCTCGACACCGACGTCAAGGCGCCGGACAAGTGGAACGGCTGGAGCATCGACCCCACCCGCATCCCCGACCCGAAGGCGTTCTTCGACTGGGCCAGGAAGCAGGGCCTGCACACCGGCATCAACATCCACCCGAGCATCCTCGGCTCGGACCCGAAGTTCGCGCAGGCGCAGGCCACCGCGAAGGGCAAGCTCCAGCGCGTCGGCTGCAACGGCGGCCCCGACTGCTACGCGTTCGACTTCGGCGACCCGGACCAGCTCACTGCGTACATGCAGCTCCACGACGGGATGCTGCCGAAGGGCACCAAGGGCCCGGACCTGTGGTGGCTGGACTGGTGCTGCGACAACACGAAGTCCTCGCTCGCCGGAGTGACCGCTGACGCGTGGATCAACCAGCAGTACGCCGACAAGACCGGCTTCGCGTTCTCCCGGGCGTACGGCTCGTTGCAGGCCGGTGGTTACAGCAGCCCGACCCCGGTGTCGACCGGACCGTGGGCCGACAAGCGCACCACGCTGCACTTCACCGGCGACACCACCTCCGACTGGTCAACGCTGCAGATGGAGGTCGGCTACACGCCGGGCGAGTCGGCCGCGACCGGGCTGGCCGCGGTCAGCCACGACATCGGCGGGCACACCGGCGGCCTCCAGGAGCCGGGCAGCGAACCGGGCAGCACCAAGCTGCCCGACGACCTCTACGCCCGGTGGGTGCAGTTCGGCACGTTCCAGCCGATCGACCGGCTGCACTCCAACCACAGTGACCGGCTGCCCTGGCAGTACGGCCCGGCGGCGAACGCGTCGGCCAAGAAGTTCCTGAACCTGCGGGAAAAGCTGCTGCCGTACACCTACGCCGCCGCCAAGGAGGCCACCCGCACGGGTACGCCCATCGTCCGCTCGATGTACCTGGCGTACCCGAATGAGCAGGCCGCGTACGCCACCGCCGGTTCCCAGTACCTCTACGGCCCGGACTACCTGGTGGCACCGGTGACGACGCCAGGCACCACCGCCACGACGTCGGTGTGGTTCCCGCCGGGCAACAGCTGGACCGACATCTTCACCGGGAAGACGTACCGGGGCGGCACCACGCAGAACATCACCACCACGCTGGACACCATGCCGGTGTTCAAGAAGCACTAGAGCCTGCTTGCAGGGATCCGGACACCGGCCGGGTGGGGCAACCCACCCGGCCGGTTCGTTGGCTAGTCCCTTTGAGCATCTCTTTCTCAGCATCGATGTGCCGGCGAGGCCGGCGGACCTGGACCTCACCGGACTAAGGCGGGAGCCCGCGGCCGAGCGTCACGCTGGGCCGTAGGTAGTTGGTCCACGACGCTTCAGTCCATCTCGCAGAACGGCGGGTTGCCGGAAGTGATCCCCAGGTCTTCGCAATGGAAGGCGCTGCCCTGGCTGTGGTACCGCCAGCCCCCGCCGGCCCTGTAGTGGAACAGGTAGACGCCGTCGCCGGTGATCGGACCATCCGGTTCGGCCGTCGCCCAGGCCCGCCAGCAACTGACGCTCGACGGCACGAAATACCAATCCTTAGGCAGCTTCACCAGTTTTTCTAGGGTCTTCGCCGAGGGACAGTCGGGATACTGGGGTCGGTTACTGGTTCGCGTGGATGAGGGCGTCGACGACGACGGCGTCGTGCTCGGCGTCGCGCTTGGCGTCGACGACGGCGTCGTGCTCGGAGTCGCGGAGGTCGGGGCGACGCTGGGTGCCGGCGGCTGGGTCGCGACCGGAGTCGACGGTCCCGGCCGGTTGACGGTGGCAAAGGTGACCGGGGCGCCGATGGCGAGCACCACCGCGGCGCCGGTGGTGAACGCGGTACGCCGTTGCGACTGCCGCGACTTGCGCAGGGCGCGTTCGTACATGTCGGTTCTGCCGCCGTGCTCGGCCAGATCGGACATGGCCTGCCGCATCGGCCCGAGGTTGTCGGTCATCAGGCTTCCTCCATCACGGCCGAGAGGAGGTTGGGTGCCATCTCTCGCATGCGGGCCAGCGCCTTGCTGGTCTGGCTCTTGATCGTGCCAACCGAGCAGTTCAGCAGAACCGCGGCCTCGGCCTCGCTGCGGTCCTCGAAGAACCGCAACACCAGCACGGCGCGTTGCCTCCGGGTGAGTTGGGCAAGGGCCTTGTGCAGCGCGAGCTTGAGATCGGTACGCCGGGCGTGGTCACTGCCGGGCTGCGCCATGTCGGTGAGATCGCCCGGCATGGACTCGGCTACCTTGCGGCGCCGCCACCAGCTCACATGCTGGTGGTACATGGCCGTGCGGGTGTAAGCCTCGAAGTGTCCGAGATCATCCAGCCGGTTTCGGCCTCGATGAGTGCGGGCCAGCGCATCCTGTACCAGATCCTCGGCGAGGTGCCGGTCACCGGTCAGCAGGAACGCCGTCCGCAGCAGCGCGGGCGACCGGGTCTGGACGAACTCGCGAAAAAGCTCGTCTATGGAGTTCGACATGCTCCGCTCGTGCCCCCCGTGTGCCGAAATTCGTTCCGGCGGCGCTGTCCGTCGATGCGGCCCGGGCCGACTATGCCGTATACCGTCGCCGGTACGGACCAGCGCGCTACCCTCGGTCACCACGGCTTAGGGATACTGGCAGAACGGCGCAGGCTCGTTGATACCGAGATCCTTACAGTCGTAAGCGCTGCCCTGGCTGTGGTACCGCCAGCCCGTGCCGGCCTTGTGTTGGAACAGGTAGACGCCGTCGCCGGTGCTCGGACCGTCCGGCTCGGCCGTCGCCCATCCCTTCCAGCACTCCACGCTCGACGGAACGAAATACCAGCCCTTCGGCAGTGCTACCAGTTTCGCGAGGGCCTTCGCCGAGGGACACGTGACGCTCCCGGCCGTACGGTCCGACGCCTTCGCAGCCACAGCGGGCGAAGTGGCTGGGGCCACCTCAACCGGAGCAGCCGAAGTGGGAGTCGACGTAGCGGCGGGCGGAGCAGCGGCGGGCGGCGTAGGAGACGGCGTGGAACTACAAGCGGCAAGTCCGAACAGGACGGTGGCGACGGGTAACAGCGAACGTAGACGCGTAGACATCTCAGGTCCTCCGGATCGTGGCTGTCTTGGCTTACATCCGGGTACATGCGATCCACCACCCGCAGGTTGCCGCCGATCCGAAAAACTTCAAGAAACTCGGCGGCTCCGGACCCACTGGCGACAGCCGGTCGTCCGGGGTCGATCAGGCGGCACCTTCTTCGGCGACACTCCAACCGAACGTCGACGCCGTCGCACTCTGCATGAGCACGCGGTCGAGTCGGACGGTGACGCGCCTGCCGGCGAAGTGGTAGCCGACGGGGGTGTTGCCGCTCCGGCGAGGCTGATCAGGCCGGTGGCGTTGACGAGCCGTTCGACCTCGATCGGGGTGCCGGCCTGGACGGGTCCGGTGGCGATCGGTGGTGGCCCGGCAGGCTGACCGTCGTCGGCGAGGAGCTGGCGCAGGTGGCCTGGGTTGTGCCGGGACGGCACGTCTTGAGCCGGACGCCGTCGCTGACTGATGGCCAAGGCACGGAGATATTGCTGGTCTTTCACGGTATGGGGTGTGGGTGGGTAATCATCTGGCACCTGCGGTCGGCTGCCACATGATGCGTTCGTAGCAGACGAGGGCGGCGAGGACAGCGGTGATCACGCCGAAGGCGCCGAGGGCGGGCAGGCTCCGGGCGACGGGAAGCAGTGCGAGCATGATGCCGGCCGCGACGAGTTGGGCGGGTGGGGTGTGTCCGACGGTGAAACGGAGGAACAGGCCCCGGCCGATGAGGTAGACGACCGGGCCGCCGAACAGGGCTGCTGTGGAGGTCCAATCCAGCGGCGCCCCGGCAGGATGCTGCGACGGGTGGTGGGCCAGGTGCTCGAGGACGAGTTCGATGCCCAGGGCCAGGTAGATGATCCCGGCGATGAGCGGGAAGTGGGCCAGGCTGTAGGCGCTGATGGCAGGCCGGACGCGGTCCTGGTCGGGGAGGCGCGCCAGTGCCTGTCCGGCCGGTGCGGCGGCGTTCTCGAAGTACAGCCACCACAGGGCCGTGGCAATGCCCACGGCGAGCAGTGCGGCGATCAGGACCGGCCAGCGGGTGACCGCCGATCCGGCGCCGGCGCCCACCGCGATCAGCGACTCGCCCAGGGCGATAATCAGTAACAGGCCATGCCGGTCGCACAGGTGGCTAGCACTGCGCAACCGAAATCGCTCTCTGCTGAACACCGAGACGCACGCGGTACCGAGGCAGTCGATGAGGAACGCTGCGGCCCACAACAGCGTTTGTGTGGCCCCGCCGAGCACCGCCCCGAGCAGCAGCGGAATCCAGCCCACCGCGATCGGGATGGCATAGCGGAAGCCGGGCGCCGGGATTCGCGGGTTAACGACGGCCACGTGCCAATTGAGTAGGTAAAACACGGTCCGGATCACGATGTACGCCACCGCCACCGTCAGCGCTTCGGACACCGTCGATCTGCCGTGCCCCCACGCGTACGGGATGATCAAGGCGGCCACCAACATTGCGGCCATCACCACGACCAGCCCGGCGCGGACCAGACCCACGTCGGCGCGAACCCGGTTGGCCAGCCAGGCGAAGGTAGTGAAGGGCCACCACAGCAGCATCAGGAACACCAGGCCCTGCACCAGGACGAGCGGCGTCGGCGACCCTGCCATGAACGTGGCCACGCGGATGAAGGCGAACGCGAACACCAAGTCGAAGAAGACCTCAAACGGGGTGGTGCGTTGGGCCTCACCAATCGGCACCGGTCGCCGAATCCCCGAGATACGCCCCATATGCGCATCTTCCTACTCATCCGTCCGGTACGGACCCGGACGCCTAATATGGCGACTCCAGGCGGTGCATCGACGACGGAGATCGCCCGAATCGGTGGGAACGTCTCGGCTGTGGACCGCTGGTGGAGTGGGTCCGGCTAGACGATCTTGTGTGAGAGTAGTCCGCTGGGGGTCGAGCGGTTAGCCTTCCTGGGCTGCGTTGCTGGCCTAATACCAGAAGGCTTTGATCACGGCGTCTCCCGCTCGCGCTGCCCTCTGGTAGAAGGTGCGCAGGGCGTCGTGATGGCCGAGGTAGATCTTTCTGGCCGCGTTTTCGTCCTCCCATCCGATGTACGGCGTGGAGAGATTCGTTCCTGCGATGCGCCAGCGTTCGTCGAACGAAAGGGTCTGGAGGAAGTCTGCGGTCCTGTGCACTTCGGCCGGGTCGAGGATGACGAACGGTGGTTGGTCTTTTGCCGGGCCGTCTATGTGACGCCCGCCGAAGATCGGCAGGTTGTTGGCCGGGTTTGTGCCGTCGCTCTGGTCCAGGCCCATGATGTAGAGCTCGTGGACGTGGCCGAAGTCCTTGTCGATGGAATGGGCGACGCCAGCTGCGTACTCGTTCTGGTGCGCCTCCCAGGCGGTGGACATGAGGTCAACCAGCGACGAGAAGTCCTCTGGGACCTCGTTGGTGGCGGTGGCCCGCAGGTGCATATGGAAGCTCACCCGGCTGCTGCTCCTTGCCTTGTCAGCTGCGTGGGACCGGCGAGCGGCGCGGTTGCTCTGTCCGCTGTCCGTCGCAGAGGCTCTGGTTTACGGGCTTTGAATCTAGCGATGGCCTTGGTGGTGGATCGAGGGACTTCGGCGACGAGCTGGTCGCCGTCGTAGACGCGGAAGGTGGTGTCGGCGGCGTCGACGGTGAGGGTTGCTCCGGCGTGGGCGTCCGTTCCCAGCGCACATAGTCGCTCCGGCCACGGCGGCGTTTGACCGCCACGTGCAGCCCGTGCCGGGCCAGGACCCGATAGACCGTCATCCGCGACGGCACCGGACGCGGGCAGCCGTTGCGACCCAGCTCGAATGCGATTCGCCATGCACCCCACCGCGGGTGTTCCCCGGTAAGGCCCACGACGGCACAGCCCGCGCGACCCGACACGAGGCCCGACTGAGCCGGCGCTCAGGGGTTCTCCAAGGCGTCAGGGCGTCGTCAGGACGTCAAACGCCGCCAAATGTTGACCATGAATGACCAGCGACGCCCGAGCACAGAACCAGCTCATAGCCTTGATCGAGGCTGTGAGCTGGTGGGCGACGGACGAGTCGACCTGTACGCCGGATTAAGATCATCGCACCCCCGCTGACCAGGGACGGAGCCTGGCAAAGGCCGCTGTAGGCCGTCGCCAGGCCGTCCGGTGTCGCAGGCGCGAAGTCCAGCGGGCGGGGCCAAAGGGCGTGCTACTGGTAGCGCTTGACGTTCATGTCCCGCCGGAAGTCGCGGTACCTCCGCGCCGCTGCCCGTGGAGTCCGCACCCACAACGGCGCACCGACGAGGATTCGATCTACAGGCTCACGCAGGCTCCACCGATCCTTATCAAGAACCACGTCGCTGTAGATCTCCGCGAACCACTCGCCATCAGGCACATCGCCAAACGCGTATCCCCGCTTCCACGGCTGGTCCGGGGCTTCGCGCGACTCCTGAGTAGAACCCTGGTCGAAGGCAATCTTCATCGCCTCCACCGAGATCGACTGCGGGTCATCGCGCCGCAGGCCGCTCGCCGCACAACTCTCTGCCAACCATCTCGTGACCGACCACATCGCGGAAGAGCTCCAGCCGCCTGCCACGGGGTCATCGGGCCCCATGAACCCGGTGACGCTGCCTCGACTGCCGAAGAGACAGACGGCTACGCGAGTGCCGTCGGAGGCGACCGTGCGCGCACCCAAGACCACTCGGCCCTGTTCCTCGCAAACGAAGTGCGAGAACTCGACCCGCCCGATGCCTCGCGCGTAACGAGCCGGCGGCGGCGTCACGAAGTCCTCGACGGCAAGGTCCCCGATGGCCCGCTCGATGCGCTTTGCTATCTCTTTGCGTTGGAGAGTGCGGGCCTCTCGCTCAAGGTCAATGCCGGTCTGCAACAGCGGGATCTTGAAGAGGGAGATCTTGGTCTTCCAACGCGGGTCGATATTGATTCCGTCGTCATCGGCGATAGAGCGGACTCGTCGATCAGACCAGTACGCGTACCGAACGGACTCTCCGCGCTCGCCCACTTGCCGACCCCTCCCCTGACTGTGGCGCCAGGCTGGTCTGAGCTGGCGCCGCTGCTTCACGATGTGTATCCCATCGAGTCCACGTTCTACGGCTGACACTCGGCCAGGTCGTGGATCAGACTGCGGGCGGGACTGCTTGGAAGAGATCATCGATGGCCCGGCGGGTGCGTTCCTCGCTAGCCGGCATCAGGTGGGTATAGACCCGGAGCGTGAAGCCGGGGTCGGAGTGCCCGAGGTAAGAGGCGAGGGCCTTGATGCTCTCCCCCGCGTCGAGCAACGCCGAGGCGTAGAAGTGGCGCAGCGCGTGCATCCCGGTCGCCCGGGTCGGGACGATGCCGGCCGCCCTCACCGCCGGACGCCAGCTCTTGTCGTCGAAGGTGGCCCGCTTGATCGCGCCCCGGCGGGTGGTGGTGAACAGCAGCGGCACCGTCACCCGCTCGTCGCTGTACGGGTCCTCCCAGGGCAGGGTGATCGACAGCGGGTCGTACTTCTCGGCGTGCTCCTTGAGCGACTGGACTACCGAATTGGGCAGCGGTACACGGCGGTCCCGATCGTTCTTAGGGAGGCCGAAAACCAGCCGGGAGCGGACCACCTTGACTTGCCGGACAATGTGCACCCAGCCCGAGTCAAGGTCGACGTCATCGACGCCCAGGCCGAAGATCTCCCCCTGCCGCATGCCACAGCCGGCGCCCAAGTCGACCATCGGGCGGTACCGCTCAGCGAGGCCACCGCGGATTGCCGAAACCTCGTCGGCCCGCCAAGGAACGACGCGACGTTGCGTCGGCCGGGGTGGCTTGACCGAGGCTGCCGAGCACGGGTTCTTGGCGATGCGCTCGTCATCGACGGCCGCACCCAGGATGGTCCGCAGGTGGGCGAAGACGACGGCCCGGGTCGCCGGGGCCAGCTTGCCGACCATCCCGGCGTCCCACTCCCGGATGTGGCCCGGCTTGATCGCGGCCAGTTGCCGAGTGCCGAAGAACGGGAGCAGGTGCTTCCGTACCCGGAACTCCGTGCTCTCCCGGGTCGACTCGTCGAAAGCTCGCGTGCGCAACCAGTTCTCGGCGTACTCGGTGAAGGCCATCCGACCAGCCGACGGGTCGACGTAGGAGCCCCGAAGCTTGTCCGTCTCGTTGGAGACGAGGAACGCGTCAGCCTCACGCTTCGCCCGGTCGGGAAAGGACTGGCTACGTTCCCGGCCGTCCGGACCGATGTAGCGCACCCGGTAGCGCATCCCCTTGCCGAACAGATCCGACTTGATCCGCTCCTTCCGGCCGCCTTCGTGCCGGATCACCTTGTACCAGCGGTCCTCTACGTGTCCCATCAGGCTGCCGCCTGCTCACGTACCCATGACCGGACCGTCTCCGGCTCGTACCGCAGGTGTCGTCCGACCCGGGCCGCAGGCGGACCGTACTTGACCTTGCGCCAGCGGTACAGCGTCTCGGTCGGCACCCGCAGGTACGCCGCCACGTCCCGGATCGTCCAGAGCCCATCGTTCGCCGCCATCAAAGCCTCTCCCCCGTTATGCCGTCCGTTCCCGTTCTCGATTCGGCCTCGGGTAGCTGCGCGGCCCGGTCCTTTGCGGCGAGGAGTTCGGAGCGCCAGCGGGCACGTTCGCTGATCGACCGCAGCAGCCGGTGGGCCATGGCCGGCACGTCGGGGTCGTCGGGCCGGGCGAGTTCCCAGGCGTGCCGGACCGGTTCGACTGTCACGCCCTGGTCGTCGACGCCATCCAGGCCGACGCTCACGCCGAGCAGAGCCCGCACCCAGGCCCGGACGTCGTGCTTGTGGTCGGAGAGCGTCTTGCCGGACCAGTCGCGGGAGATGAGGATGCGCCGGCCGCCGATGCCGAGGGTGTCCCGCTGGTGGACCTTGCCCTTGCACCGGCCCGGCTTGAGCTTCGCGTTCGACCCCTTCGGCTGGACGCCGTAGAGCAGCCAGTTCGCGCAACGGTCGGTGCACGGGGTCACCTGGAGTTCCTGCCACAGCCGGTCCAGGTGTGCCCGCTGCCGACCGCTGGTGATCTTGTGGACGTCGCCGGTGTGCTTGGTGATGTACTTCGTGACGTACCGGATGGTCCGCTCGGCGTCCTCGGTGCCGGGCATGACCCCACGCGCGTCGACCTGGGCGCCGAAGCGCACCACGTGCACCGGTTCGGCGTCCGGGTCATCGTCGATCGCGTCGAGCGCTTCCGACCAGGTGGTCAGCGGCGCGCGGGTGTCCGGGTCGACCCACGCCGCTGCCTGCTCGTCCCAGAGCGGGAGCCGGTCGAGGGTGTACCGCTGCACGTCGACGGAGGGCCACCACACCTGGTGGTACGTCGCCGCCGCCACGATTCGCAGCACGTCGCGCGGGATGGTGCCCCGGATGGCGAAGTGAGCGTGTGGGGCGAGGCGGCGTTGCGGCTCGACGCAGCCGGCGTACTGGACGTTCCAGCCCTCGCAGCGGCGCAGGTTCTGCCAGAACCGGTCCAGCAGCCGAGGGAAGTGCACCGCATCCCAGGTTGCGCGGCGGTAGTCGTACCGGGCGGGGTTGACCGGGGTGCCGTCAGGGCGGACCGGGCCATACGAGTCGAGGGTGAGCGTCAACCACATCGACGGCCGGTAGGTCGAGCCGTCCGGCGCGGTGTAGGTCTTGCCGACCGTGCGGCGCTCGACCTTGCGGCGAGGCAGGTCCGGGGCATCCTGCCGCCGCCGGGTGGAGCGCTTGCGGCGCCGGCCGTTGTCTTCGTCGTCCTGGTCCTCGTCGCCGGCCGAGTGCGGCGGCGCGATCCGTCCCCGGAGCCCTTCGGCCGCAATTGCCTCTTCCACCTCCTGGATTGCCTCGTCGAGGTCGGTGACCTGGTCCCACTGGCTCGCCCGGGACGCCTCGTCACGGGAGAACTCCAGGTGCCCGCGCAGCAGGACAAGCGCCTTCTGTTCCTCGGTCGCCGGCTCCGGAGGCGGTAACGGCTCGTCGTCGCGGTGCCAACCTTCCCGGATCTGCGCCTGCCGCAGCCGGCGGTTCTTCTTGGCGCACGGGGCGCACTTGTCCTCCCGGGTCGCCCCACACGGCAGATCGATGACCTCGGTCAGCCCGGTGTTCAGGTCCGTGCGGCGCATGGCGAGCGGACGGACGCAGACGCCGTACTCGGCCGCGATTTCCTGTAGCACGTCGACCGAGCGAGGCAGCGCCATGCGGGCCGCCCGCGACCCCGGACGAGGAGCAACCGGGGTCGGGGCGGGTTCGAGGCCGGGCAGGGTTGGAGCCGTCATCGGATGATCCCGACGACCTGGGGCCGGTTGGGCTGGACGACGCCAACCGGGGGCAGCACCGCGGACGAGGCCGGGCGAACCGGAGGTACAGGCGCGATGGGCAGAGTCGGTTGCTGCGGCTCAGGCTCGATGACCTGCTCCGAGACGTCGTGTCTCCAGTCGACCTGCGGTTGGTCCGGCTCGGGTACCGGCGCGGTGGTGGGTGCGCTGGACAGGACGACCTTCACCAGAGCGAGGAAGGCCAGCGACGGTACCGCCGCGACGATCCAGCCCCAGACGGACGGTTCGGCTTCGGCGACCTGGGCGGCGAGGGAGAGCAGCGCGAACGCGATCAGGAGCACGCCGACCAGGCCGACGGGTCGACCATCACGGCGGCGGGCGCGGATCTCCAGGCCGAGGTAGATGGCCATCAGCTCGACCGCTACGGCGTTGGCCCAGCCGATCCAGTCGGGTTGGCCGTGGGCGACGGTCAGGTCGTGGACGTGGGTGAAGGCGGCGGCGCCGGCCATGGTGCCGATGGCGAGCAGGATCAGCACCCGGACGCCGGACTCGACACGTTCGCGGATCATCGGCTGCTGCCGTTGTCGCGGATGGTCAGGGTGATGCAGATCTGTTGGCCGTTGAGGTCGCGGCGGCGGTTGACCATGTGCGCCAGGCCGTGCAGGGCGCCGGCGAGCCGGTCCGGGGAGCCGTTGAGTTCGATGTGCAGGGGCTTGAGGCGGTGGGTGCCGAGGAAGAAGCTCTTGAGGGACATCGGTTACCTCCGGGCCGGGGCGACGCGGGTACGGATGTGGTCGGGTGGCTCGCCGAGGGAGGCCACCGCTTCGGAGAGGCAGCGCCACAGCGCCCACGCCTCGTCGGGGGTCAGATACATGCGGCGCCGGCCGCCGCCCACGGCGAGATAGACCGGGTACGCATCGGGCCGAGCGAGGTCGACGCGCACGGACACCGCCGTGCTGGCGGCGCCGTCAGTGCCGGGCGCGCGGAGCCGGTAGAAGGTTCGGCCGTCGGTCGGGGCGGTCACCGCGGCTCACCCCCGTCGGTGTCCCGGTCGAGGATGTTCAGCAGCGAGTCGGGCAGCAGTGGTCCGCGACGTTGCCGGGGCAGAGGCGGCCGGGTTGGCTCGGTGGCGGTTTCCCGGCCGACCTGGGCGAGGATGTCCGCCGCGTCGGCCGGTGCCGGGTACTCGGCGGCTAGGTCCCGGATGTGGTCGTCGGAGATGTAGGAGAAACGGACCCGGGCGGGCTCGGGGGTGCCGTCGAGGATCACGTAGCCGACGCCCTTGGCCCAGCGGGGCATCTGGTCGGCGAGGGCACCCCGGTTGCGGGCGCCGTCGCCCAAGACGAGGTCGACCTGAGCGGCCTCGGTCAGGCCGAGGGCGATGCGGGTTGGAAACAGGTCCCGGAACGGCAGGACCTCTTTGCGGGGGTCCTGCAACGCGGCCACCACCAGGACGCCGACGCCGGCACCCTGCGACAGCAGCAACCCGAGTGAACCGGCGATGCGCTTGCGCAGGTCAACGTCCTGGAGGTACGCGGTCAGTGCCGCCATCTCGTCGATGACGACCACGACCAGGGGGTCATCCAGGGTCGGGGTGTGCACCCGCACCGCGCCGGCAAGCCGGGTCTGCCGCTCCCGCATCACCGTCACGGCCTCGTCAAGAAGGTCGGCCATGGCCTCGAACGACTTGCAGGCGAACCGCGCGAACAACGGCCGGCCCATCGCGAACTCCATGCCGCCCTTGGGATCGATCACCCAGAGCCGGACCAACCCGGAGGAGATCCCCCCGGCCAGGACGCGGACCAGCGACCACAGCACCGAGCCCTTCCCGGACCGGGTGGCGCCGCCGATGAGTACGTGCGTGGCGAGCAGGTGCAGGCACCAGTGCCGCAGGTCTTCCCGTCGCGCCAGCGGTAGAGCGGTGAAGTCGGGCACCGACGGGACGTCGAACGGGTCAACCAGGGTGCGCAGTGCGTCCGTGCGGACCACCACCAGGTAGACCACCGACGGCCGGTCCCGGAACCGCAGCCGGTCCACCGCGCCTAGGACCAGCGCCCAGTAGCCCGACCGGATCGGCGGGTCATCGGGGCGCTCGGAGTAGACGCGGGCGTGCCGCCGGCCGAAGGCGTACGCGAGGTTTGCCGTTGCCTTTTGGAACTCCTCGGGTGTCTGCCCCCGAACCATGCGGATGGTCAGCACGTCGAGCGCCTGATCCGAGCGGACCCGCAACAGCTCCGGCAGGACCGTGCGATGGTCGTACACCTTGGCCAGGCCGCAGAGCGTCATCGCTTCACGCCAGGCCCGCCGGTAGACGAAGAGCTGACGGAACCGGCCGAGGATCGGACCGGCGCACCAGGTCCACCAGGACGACTCGTGCCGCCACCGCCACAGCGCCGACACGGCAGCGGCCAGGACCACAGGCACGATCACACCGGCCCGACCGAACTCGCGGTAGAGGCTCACACCGGCCACGACCAGGCCGACAGCGACCGGGTGACGAAGACACCACCACAGGCCCCGCCACAGCCAGCGCAGCACCAGGCCGATCGCGATCAGCCAGACCGGCAGCTCCAGCCGGCGCGGACGGATCACCATCAGGTCCCCGGCGGTGGTCATCACGACCTCGCCCCGCGGCCGGCGAATCATCGCGCACCCGCCACTGTGGGCCGCCGCAGGGCGGCGGGCATACGCTTGGACATGTCACTACCTCTCTCGACAGAGCAGGGGAAAGAGACAGAGGGCGGGGCTGCCGTCCGCCAAGACCTGACAGCCCCGCCCCCACCAAATGCGGCTACTGCGCCGCCTTCGTCGCCACGCCCGCCGGGGCACGCATCCCGGTCGCCCGCAGCGAATACGCCATCCGACCGTTGTTGCCCACGTACGGCGTGACGGTCATGCCGTCGAACTCCACCGCCTCGAACAGGCCACCCGTCGGCGGCACCGGCTGGTAGTCCGCCGAGATCTTCACCGTCGTCTCCCTCGACCGCTTCCCCAGCTCCGGATCCAGGTCCATCACCCGGACCTGCCACACCCGCTGGCCGGTCAGCTTGTCCTTCGCCGGGCTACGCCGACCGGTCTTCTCGTCGTAGTCCTCGACCTCGCCCAGAGACTCGGGCACCAACGCGCACCCCGCCGGGAACACGTCCTCACACCGCACCGCGAACCTCGTACCGCCACGCAGAGCCATCGCTCAACCTCCAACTTGTTAACTTGTCTGCCAAGTTGAGATCCAAGGTAGACGGCACTTGGCAGACAAGTCAACAAGCTTCGGAATAGTCGTCCAAGCGCGAGCGAACGCTGATTGGAGGGACAGCAGTAGTGGAGCGAGCACGTTAAGTTGTGGTGACCAGCGACAACCTGATCGATCGGGGGCGATTTATGGGACATCCGCTGGACGACATCGCGGAACTTGAAGAGCTCCGCCTCCAGGCGGAGGACCTGGCGCGGCGCTTCGCAGCCGGCGAACGGGAAGCAGCCGAGGTGTCCGCCCGGGACTCACACGAAGTCGTGCGCGTGGTCTTGGCCTCGGACGGCCGAATCAGCGAAGTTGATGTCTTCTTCCACTGGCACAGACGGATCAGCAGCGACCAGCTGGGTGCAGCCATGGTGGAGGCCGCCGATGAGGCAGCCCGCCTGCGGATTGAGGCGTGGTCGAACGGCGTCAGCCAAGCGACGGGAAACGAACCGGATGTACCTGCGCCGGCTTCGTCCCCGACAGGGAGTGGCCTCACTGAGCCGGGAGACGAGTCGGCGGTCAATTTCGCCCGGGGGCTGTTCCACGTGCTCACCGATTCCTTCGCCCGCCTCGACGACCTCGCGGCGGAAGCGGAGCGTGCAGCGCTCGCCATCTCCACCAGCGCCGACCCAGAAGACCGCGTACGAGTGACGCTGAGCGGTGAGCGATTGTCGGCTGTATCCATCGACAATGCTTGGTTGCGCATGGCGCACGCCGATCAGGTGGGGGCTGCTGTGATCCAAGCTCTACAGCAGGCATACGCGGATCGCGAGCAAGCCATCCGGCTGCGAAATTCTTGGCCGTACGACGAGCTGGAGCGGATGACCGGCGATCCGGCGCAACTCCTCGCCAACCTCGGATTGGGTCCACGACAAGCCCCAAGGAGTGACTGAGCATGCCACCTCCGAGCCCTCAGAAGCTGACGGTGTCGATCGGGAAGCTGCGTGAGGACGCGGCTGTCTGGGACGACGCCGGCGACATCATGCGAGACGCGGCCCAAGTCGCCGCCCGCCTTGAGCTAGCTGCGCTGCATTTCTCATACATCGGTGACCAGATCGGGCTGGTCGATGTGTACCAGCAACTCCAAGACCGCTTGATTCGGCTCCTCACCGAGGGCAGCCATACCTTCGAGACGATCGCGATGTCGCTGCGTCATGCCGCCGACGGTTACGAGCGCGACGAGGCAGACGGCGTACACCGGCTCAACAACATCTACTGAAAGGCCGGCTGGTGACGTTCCCCTTCCCCCGCCCACTTCCGTTGTCCGAGGCCGAGTTCAATGAACTTATCAACCATATCGAAGCTGGTGTTCGTCGTATCGAAGGGCTCGCTAACCAGCTCATCGAGCGGGTGAACAGCCACCTTCCTTGGCTCGGGCCGTTCGCTCGGGAGACGCTGCGCCTCATGGAGCGCTTCCGAGATCTGGCCATCCGCTTCTTTTCCGAAGTGGGTAAGTTCCTCACCCGCTGGGGCGTGCCATGGACGCTGTACTCACACGGCGAGACGTGGACCCGCCACGTCGGCGGGCCGGTGCACGAGCAGGCCGCCAGGGTCGACGCAGGGCAACTCCATGTCGATGATTACTGGACCGGGGTCGCCGCGACCGCTTACACCGGCCTACTCCCGCTCCAAGGCAAGGCCCTCGCCAGCATCAAGGCCGCAACCGATGACCTCGATGACGCGCTCTGGAAGATTGCCGCAGGAATCATTGCCTTCTGGCTCGGCATCGCTGCGGTGTTTGTGCCGTACATCGTGGAGCTGATCGCGGAGGTGATCGCCGCCGAAACAGTTGTCGCAGCGCCCCCAGCTGCGGCCGCAGCGGGTGCTTCCACCGCTAGGACCATCGCTCTGACCATCGGCGTCGTTACTGCGGCCATCACCTACCTGACCAGCCTATGGACGCAGATGCGGGACCTAGACCAGCGCCTACACACTAGCGACGGACTTCCGGGCGGCAATTGGCCGACATTGGTCTCGGACCTCTCGGACGGGCGTGTCCGCGATGGCGGCAAGACCCTGGACTGGAACATCAAGAGCTGACGGAGACCTGGAACCATGGATGTACGCAATGACCGCGTGCCGCTTGTCGACCCGACCGCAGCTCGGCGCAGCGCTCGTAGGAGCATCCGGATAGGCATACTCGTGTTCCTCGGTTTGACCGGCTTCACCGCCAGCGGTACGGCCATGGTGATCGCTGGCGAGCTGCCCGGGTTGCCCTTCGCCGTCGGTGGCGCCACCGCGCAGGTTGCCGTTGCCGTCCTCGTCGGGACCCTCATCTACGCCCGGTCGGACGACAATGCTGGGCTACTCAGGGAAAGGCTGGCCACCGCCGGCCGGATCTACCGCCGGCTTTGGTGGGCTCTACTGGCTGTGCTCGTAGCGCTGGCCGCCTACGCATTGGTGCGCCTGATCATGGGGGACCCCTGGACCCTGCTTACCGCCGGCATCATCGGCGTCCTACTCGCTCTGCTCCTCCGCGGCGCCGCCTTACTCACCCGGCGGATGAGCGAGGCGGCTACGCACGAAGCTGGCCACGAGTAGCAGGGCAGCCAATGGGTAGGGGAATGTCGTGAATAGCGAGGATTCGACCGACAAGCAGCACTCCCGCCCACCAGGGCTGGATGACACCACCGTCGAAGCTCTGGGTGAACTGAGCAAGGCGATGGAGACGATTCATCGGGTGCGAGGCCACCTGTATTCGGCACACCAACTCGTAGGCGGGGCAGACCTCACCCTTGACCGGGTGGTGAAGCTGCTCCGCGAGGCCGGGCACGACGAGACGGCCGACCGGGTCGAGCGCGAGCTGTTGGGGCGCAACGTGTTACCGGGCCGGTGGACCTTCCAGATCATGGAGGAGTTCGACGACGGCTACTACGCGGCGTTCCAGGAAATCGAGCGGGACGCGCGGGAGAAGCTGGCCGGGGGCCGGCGGCACATCTATGAAGCGGAGATGAAGGAGCGGCGGCGAACCCACGGGATGCCGGGGCACGAGGCTACGCCGTAGCGCTGCTGCCGAAGCCGTTCGGGATCATCGAGGCTAGGGCATTGGCTCGGGCCTCGATGATCCTCATTCGTGCCTGGTACTCGGCCGGTTCCCGGTGCGCGGACTGGCTGGTGACCTGGCCAGGCCACTTGCGGTAGAGCAGGCCGTACTCCCGGGTGAAGTAGCCCGCGGTGACCGCGTTGGCGGCGAGCAGGAGGCCGGTGTCCTCGGAGGCCGGCAGCGCCATCCAGCCGCCCAGGGCGAAGACAAGATCCCGCCGCAGGCACAGGGTCGCCGGGTGCACCGATGCGCGGTAGTCGTTGGCCTTCCAGAATGACAGGACCGAACCGCGGTCGATGAGCCCGCCGGCCGGATCCTTGTCCCATCCGGCTGTCGACCCGTCGGGCAGCAGGTCGAGTACCCGCGAGGTGGTCCAGCCGATCTGTGGGTGCGCCTCGAATGCGGCGATGTCCCGGGCGAGCGCGCCGGGGGTCAACTGGTCGTCGGCGTCCAGGACCTTGATGAGTTTCCCGGAGACCCGGGAGAGCGCGAGGGTACGGGCAACACCAGGCCCACCGGGACGACCGGTGCCCAGACTGATCCGGGGATCGCCGGGCAGCGCGTCGACCAGGGCGCCGGTCTGCCCGTCCTCCTGGACGAGCCATTCCCAGTCCCAGCCGTCAGGCATCTCTTGCTTGGCCAACGACTCGTAGGCGCCAGGCAGGTGCTCGATGCTGGGCGCGTGGACCGGGGTGATGACCGAGACGAGCTGCGTCAAGTTTTCCACCGCTGGAGTTTGTGGGAGTAGACAAGCTCCGTGCGGTCCCCCGGCATCACCACGTCAGCGACCTCGACGACCCGGCCCGTGGTGTCGGTCGAGGTCTTCCGCACGGTGAGCACGGAGACGCCCGGGTCGATGTCCAGCAACTCGGCCTCATCGGGCGACGGCGGACGCGCCCGAATCTCGTCGTCGATCCGGTCCAGCTCGATGCCCAGCGTGTAGAGCTGGTGCTGCGTGCCGCCCGGCCACGGTTCCTTGCCCGCGTCGAGCAGATCCGGGTTCGCGGCCACCAGGTCGTGCGGCAGGTAGGAGTACGACACGGTCAGCGGCGCGTTCTCGTGCCGCGACGACGTCCAGTAGACCCGGCGCAGCAGCGGCGTACCCGGCTCGACTTGGAAGACCGCCGCCATCTCCGCGTCAGCCTCTACCCGGGAGTATTCGGCGTGGAACTTCAGGTCGTCGACGGTCAGGCCGGTGTCGTGCTCGGTGGCGCCAGTCTTCAGCCGCTCGTCCTCGTCGAGCAGGACGCGATCCTTCTCCCACTGGTACCGCTCGGTGTTGCGACGGCGTACCCGCTGGCGGGGTGCCCGCACGTAGGTGCCGCGCCCCTGCTCCGCGCGGACCAGGCCCCATTCCCGGAGCTGCCGGATGGCGTTGCGGACGCTCGTGCGCGACAGGCCCGAGGTGTCGGCCAACTCGGTCTCGCTGGGCATCAAGGTGCCGGGGGCCAGTTCGCCGCTCACGATCTTTGCCCGCAACTCTTCCGCGAGTTGCAGGTAGCGAGGGCGCCAGTCCCGGCCTTGCACACCGGTCACCGTACCCCCTAGACGTTCCAACGTCTGCCAGGTGGTGCCGCCGGCGGGCCGTTCAGGAACCGGCGGTACGGCTACCGCTGCTCGCGGTGGCCGCGCAGGGCGCAGGCCAGGAGTACGAGGAACGGCTGAGCCCCGACGGGTATTGGCGTTCACCGCGTCTCTCCGGCCCGCTCGCCGTCTTCTGCCGGTGCCAGCATCTCCAGCTGGGCGTAGACCAGCTCGTCGATGAGCCGGTCTACCTGCGCGGGCGACAGGAGTACGGTCTGGGTCGCGCCGTTTCGGGTCGCATCGAGCTTCACGGCTAGGTCCCGGCGGGCGAACCGGTCGACGACCAGTTGGACGGTGACCCAGCCGGTCCGCTCCCGTCCGATGGTGGAGAGAAGCCCCCGGTGCATCGGGTCGTTCGGTCCACAGCCTCGACACCAGACGGGGCACACGACCGGCGCGATCGACAACGGCGACCGGCCCTCTGGAATGGCAGCGCCCTCACTCATGGCCGGCCACCTGCTGCCCGGTGGCCTGGGCCAGCGATCCGCGAAGGTGCTCGACCAGTTGGGCCGCTTGCGGCAAGGACAACTCTGCCCAGGCGTTCCCAGCCCTGCACGTTACGTGCACGCCGACCATGGGACCACCCAGAGCCTCACTACTGATGAGGTACGTGACGACGAGTCCACCCGCCCGACTCTCGCCGACCCGCTGCATTGGCCCACGATGACGACGGGCCATATGAGTCATAACCGGCGGCACCAGGTAGCCGCAGCGATCCGGGGCGCACCAGTCCGGGTGACTTGTGACGGCGGCCGGCTTGTCCGTGCGACTCATCGCGGCCACCGCCCGCCGTTGCCTCGGAAGAGTTGGGCCCGTGTCATTAGGGGCGCATACCGGAGCACAGGCAATTGACGGGTGGCGCCTGTCGACCACCCCGGCGAGGAGGTCGTAGAAGCCGCGCGCGGACTTGATGGAAGGTTGCCGCTGGCATACCGGGCAGATGGGCGCCTCCGAGACCACCAGCACGAGAACCAACAGTGTCGACGATGGGAGCCGGACATCGCACCTCCACGGGTAGACGGGGACCGGTGGCCAGCCACGGGGGAATGCGGCCGGCCACCGGCCCGGATGAAGGCACGGCGCACCGTCCGACGCCGGACGGGGTCGGGTATCGCCGAGCCAACTTGTACGCGCGGCTACCGCAACCGGTCCGACAGGACGCCGCGCATCAGGTGCGACCAGGGCCAGCGCAAGACCATCCGTGACACGAACCGTCACCCCGACCGCACACCAGGAAACGTATCTACAAGTGGACGAGTTGTCTAGACGTCGAAACGGGTCACTTGGTTGGCACTTGGTAAGACAAGTGCCAGGTACGGTGAGCGGGTGCCCACCCCGCACTACGGACAGCCCCGTTACCGACTCATCGCCAACCAGCTGAAAGAGCGCATCGAAAGCGGGCGCATCCCGCCCGGAGCCCTGTTGCCGGCGGAGAGCGCGCTTACCGCTGAATTCCAGGCAGCGCGAGGCACGGTTCGTCAGGCGATAGCCGCGTTACGCGAGGCAGGCTTGGTGGCCACCGAACACGGCCGGGGCACCTACGCAACCCCCCACCAGCACGAGCGCGGGTTAGACGAGGGTTCCGAGACGGAGACTCAACAGCGCCAAGTCGCCGCCGACCCGGAGCTGGCAGCCCTTTTCGCTGTCGAGGTCGGCACGACCCTGATGGAACAACAGAGCCTCGCTCGAGCAGACGGAGCCGTCCAGACGGTCGTCAGAACCTACCGGCGACTTCCGGCAGAGCACTAGAGCAGTTCACACCTTCGATACATCCACAAGGCGGCCCTTTGCCGTCGACCCCGGCAAGCCGAGCAAACCACCGCCCGACCCGCCAGCCTCCGAACGTGCGTCAAGGTCCGCTTGACATGGCGGGCCGGGTGGCGGCCAGCTCCCACGAAGGCAGGTCGACGGCAGACGCGAACGCATCGAGGGCTATCAAAGCTCGTTCTAGAGCTAGCGGGGCGGTGACTTCAAGTAATAGCCTGAGGCTCCGCTGCAAGGATCCGCGGGGCGATGCCCTGGAAGCATGTTTGTACGCATGGTTTTCGAGCAATTGGAGCTACCGTGAACAGTCGGCGACTTGACGAGATCATCTCTCTCAGGGAGAGTGCCGCTACCCTCCAGGTTGTATTTCTTGACATCGAGAGGTATTCCCGGCGACGAACGAAGACGCAGAAAGCGGTTGTAGATGAGTTCACGGCTTGCATCAAAGTGGGCCTGGAGAAGGTTGCAGCCGAAAACGTCACCTACGCTCAAACCAACGATTACAATTTCGGGACCGACGTAATCCGCATCCCGACCGGAGATGGGGCTGCCATCTGCTTCAGCTTCGACGGACTACACGACCTTCATCTCAATTTTGCCCTTCGGGTGCTGGAGGAAGTAGAAAGACGGAATGAGCTAGCGAAGTGTGAATTGTTTGGCCGTGACGGGTGGTGCAACTGTCATGCGATCTTCAATCTTCGGGTAGGCGTGGCAGAAGGCAAGACGGTGGTCTATCGCGATATCAACGGGAATTATAACGCCGCCGGCAATGCATTGAACATGGCGGCGCGCGTCATGAACCTAATGGATCCAGGGCAAGTCGGTCTAACCAAAGAAGCCTATGACCAACTAGTCGACATGGTTGATGACCCAAAGATGTCGGAAAGGTTCGTATTGCATGAAGACCTCTCCATCAAGCATGGAGAGTCGATCAGCATCTACCAGTACGTAGACCCCACGCTAGAATTCCTCGACTCTGATGAACCCTCCCGTGCCGCTGAATATGCAAGGATGCGGTCAATGGCCAAGAGCATGGAGGGTGTCTTGCCTTTCAAGCTCCCAACTCCTGGATCAGTAACTGCCGCCTCCATGGCCGATTTCGCCGAGGTCCTAGCGGAAGCTACAGTTAAGCTTGCTGCTCTGCAGAACGGTGAATCAGTCGACGGCAGCAGCTTGAACGCAGGTAAGAGGCCGGTGATTGAAGGCGAAGCTTCCTAGGCATGCAGTTGCGCCCTGCAAGCACGGTCGGGCAGTACCGAGAAGGAGGAAGCGTGCCTGTCGGCAAGACGTCAACCATCGCACGCCCGGGTGGTGAAACTGGTGTCACCGGTATAGAAGACGCCTGGAAAACGTTAGCGTTGGTAACGGACCTCATTAAGCATGTGGAGACAAAAACTAGCGTTACGCTTGCGGCAACAGGAGTGACAGCAGGGATCTTATTTAATCTTTTGAAAGAGGAGGTTCGGTCGCCACTGATCCTTGCTCCTTCCATTTTGTGTGCCCTCGGCACGGTCGCCAGCGGAATTTTTTGTGGTCTGGCCCTGTGGCCCCGTTTGACTAAAGGCGGAAAACCGACGGGCAGCCTGTTCTTTGGTCATATTGCCCAAAGCTACAAGGACGGGCCGGAGGACTTTCTGAATGCAACCAGGGCTTTGTTGCAAGACAAGGAAAAGTTGCTGAACGAAATTTCTAGCCAGATATGGGCGAGCGCGCATGTGGCTCGTTTGAAGTACCGATGGAATAAGTCTGCACTCGTTTCCTTGTTACTCTCGATTGCAAGCCTGGCTGGCGTCGCGGTCCTCGCCGTGTTCTGAACCTGGAGCTGTCGCAGCTAGGTTGAGCTGGGGCGACCAAGTGGCTGACGAACGGCGCGATTCGTCATGCACGAGCGCCGAACGCCGTGGCTGGCCGTTAGAGCCAGTTCGGGGGCGGGCAAAGCTACCTCCGCTCCTTCACGCCTAATCAGACTAGTCTCGACCAGTACGTCGAGTCGTGCTAGACCTCGGATGCCGACGGTTTGTTGTCGCTCCGAGCGTCCACAATGACTACGTTTTCCTTGTTCTCCAACTCAAGCTTCTTGAGCACTTTCTTTAACCTCTCTTCCTGCTGTGCGTTGTAATAGATAATCACCTTAATTGACTTATCGGTCTGATTTGCCTGCTCGTATATCCTTACTTGATTGCGAAGGTTGCGCTCTAAACTCGTACTGCTTGCGAGCTTCAACTCCACGAGGGCCTTATCGCCGCGCCCGTACGACACCTTAAAGTCTACTGGTCCGCGCCCATTGTTGGGTTCACGATTAACGTCGAAAGTTGTTCCGTACCAGATAAGTCCAAAGAAGAGCTGGACCTCCATTTCATCGCTGAATGGTTTTCCTTTGCGGTTTATGACTCGGTAGCCATCTTGGTTTTCGACGTAGTTCTTAAAAGCCCGAACCCGCTTCAGTGCCTCGTCGTAACTGTCGGGCACATACTTATAGAAATCTGTCCTAGATTCTAGTTCGGCGATTATCCTACGAATTTGACCAACGAAAATGGCTTGCACATATTCAACCGAGTCCTTACTTCTCCTCTCGGCTGCATCCCCTTCTCTTTCCTTGGTTGCGATATAAAGAGCATGCAATTCAGGAAAGCGCCTAAGGGTTGCCTCGATGGCTTCAGTTCGAGGCTCAGGAGAACGAGCCTCCATCAGCTTCTTGCTGAAGTACTGATTCATGCGGCCACGTAACGTCTCGTCATCGCATGACTCTACGACTCGATCGAAATTACGTAGGAGGTCCTCTCGATTAATCCAGGTTTCGTCGCGGGCAAGAATGTCGAGAGGCGTAAGGAGTACATGCTGATTGCGTGGTTCAAAGAAAGGGAGGTCATAGGTTCGGCTGCGCCAAGCACGCGTGTTGTAGTCGAACTCCACTCGTTCTACCCCGCATTTCCTGCGCTTGGACGCGGGCACGTGCTGGAGAGTGAAATCTTGAGTGTACTCAAGGACATATTTCTTAATGAGATTCGTCGTGAGGTCGCTTACGCTGTCTCGACCTACCCCTTTGTCTAGCAGCCGAACGTGTTCCAGGTGTACGGAATCCCTCTCGCTGTCTAGGATGGTGTTTAAATGGCTGCTCAGGGAAAGCGCGAACTTCTCGCCTAGACCTCGGCCCCCATTGCCGAGGAAGGTAAATCCAAGCCAATTTTCTTTGACTTCGCCAAAGAAAAACCACTCCTTCAGGAGTCCCTTGTCTTCCCGCGCGATCGCTGAATGATCCTTCAGGAAGCCGAGGTATCTGATGATGGAGTCGTGGAGTTCGTGGTATTCCTCCTTCTCGCTTTGAAACAAGAGGAAGGGGTCGACAAAAAGAGGTAGGTCTGAGACTAGGCAGATGTTCAAAGCACCGTAGGAATCTAGATCGTCCTCATTGACGCCAAAATAATCGGAGAAATACACGCGACTTGGCATGGTTCAAGGTACCGCGCCAACTGTTGCACTGTCACCCGCCGATGTTGCCGAACCCGCCGATGAACCGACTTCTGTCTGATGAACGACATTGCGTGCGCCTCGGCAACGAAGATGTGGAGCTACGGCTGGTAGTCGGCAGGGGCGAAATGCCGCAGCAGTACCGTCATGCGATCGCACCTGGAAGGGCCTAACAACGCCGGCGCGTGGTTCTACCGACAGCAGCGAGCCAGGACGGCGACGGACGGACACAGGCAGTGCCTTACCGGACCCGAGGTCCCGGCCTCTTATGGAAGAGCCCAGACGAGGCGCACAGAGCTTGCAAATGAAATGTCGGCGTTCCATCACGGACGGCAGACCAATCGCAAGTCGCCGCGCGACTGTGATTGGCGCGCGTCCGGTCAGTCTTGCTCAACGAGGGTGCGGCGGACTCCTGCGTCGAGCATCGCTTGCGCGCGGTGTTGGCCGTTGTTGTAGCCACCCTCGAATGGCCGGTATGGCCGAATAGTATCGATTAGCAGTGATAGCAGGGCCTCACGCTCCCAGTCACTTAGGGAGATCGTGGCGGCCTGTTGGCCAACCTGGTACGGAATGTCCTCGTGCGGGACGCCTGCGGCTTGGGCCTCGCGGACGAGCCGGATGGCCACTCTTGAGACCGTGTGCCAGTCGCCACCGTGGTACCAGCAGCAGCCGCGAGCACCGCGATACGGCACGAACTGGCGGGCGAGACGGCGCCACAGAGTTGTACCGGCTGACATGCAGACCGCCTGGCGAAACGGAGCAGGCTTCGGAAACAGAGCGACCCACGCCAGCACATAGCGTTGCGGTCCGTCCTCTAGAACCGGCTGGGCCGGTCTGAATCCCGTGCCGCGGTCGCGCTCGACGCGCTGTCCTACCATGGCTTCTACGTCCTCGTCGCGTACCGGCCGCCACACAGGGCGGGTCAGTCGCCGAGTCTCGGCGTCGACGGTGAAAAATACAGCGGCGATGCGCGGCGACCCGGACTCCGGCAGGAAGCGCTGGATCCAGATTGGCGGCTCAGCCTCATCCGGGCAACACTGCTCCCAAACCGCGGAAGCGCAGGCTTCAGCGGCGTTGATCAGGGAGACGCCTTCGCCCATCAGCTGAGTTGCGACCGCCACGGGACGGTGCTGCGGGGCGGTGAACAGTTGGAGCCGGAAGGTCGCTCGGTAGCGCGCTCCAGGCGGAAGCCGATACATGTGATCATCGACGACGCGCTCCCGGCGGCCAGCCAGCTCATCGGGCAATCCACGAGAAGTCGCAGGCTCGTCCATCGGCATCGGTCCACTATCCCGCGTCAGCCGTCGGAGCAGGAGAGATCATCGGGCAAAAGTTGGGCACAAGTAACGCCGACAAGGACTGTCGAATCTTGTAAGGCAGCGAAGAACTCACCGAGGTCAGGCGACCGATCGGCCAGTTGGAGTGGATCAGGCGCACGCCGTAGAAGCTCAGGGTTCGAGTGCCTGGCGGCTCCAAAGTAGCTGGTCCAGAACTAGTGCATTCGTCCCGATTTCTGCAGCGGCAGACTCAGCGATCACGAGGATCGCATGAGGGTTGTTCGGCACATTGAAGCCAAGGGCGTTCAGTGCCTTCTGCACGCGCACGTCGGGCTTGAGCGCGTCAGCGCCGCATCGCATGCGCAGATAGCTGAACAGGGCGAGACCTATGCCCTTAACACTGCCGACGTACGGATCGAGCATGTAAGCATGCTTGAGCACGTCCACGGAGGTAGCCCACGCCCGGCAGGCGTCGTCCTCGCTGAGGCCGTGTTCGTCGGCGAAGCGCAGGAGTCGACAGGCAGTCGTCGACATGGTCTCGGCCTCGCCAGTTCGTAGGCCAAAGGTGGCCGTATCGGGCGTGGCGGCAAGTTGTCTGAGGGTGGAGCCCCCAACATGCTCTTCCCACTGGGCGACCAGAGGCAGTACACGGCTTTGGTACTTGCGCTGTCGCGAGGCGATCACATCCACCACCATGGCGCCTCGCCGACCCTCGTAGACTAGGCCGTGCTGGTCCGCTCGCTGCAGAGCATCGTCGCCAGCTCGTTCCCAGAGCGTCCGAAGTTCTGCTACTGCATCCTGCCAACCCGGTCGGCCCCGAAGCACTTCCAAGACTTGCTCGCCTAGCACGCTGTTCCCATCGAGTAGGTCGTCTTCGCCGCTGCTGGTCGACGAGATCATCGTTCCCCTCGTTGGGCTGGCAAGCAATGGCGGTTCTATCCCGACTGACGCCAGGGCAGGTGGTCGTTGCAAATCGCTGCACTGGTCGTCGCCGACACCTTGCCCTGCAGTGCACGTGACCCTACATTCGGCCGGCGGAATTCTCGATCTAGACCGTTCGTCGGCTAAGACGTGGCTTGAGAGTTGAATAGAGCCGCCGTTGCCGAAACGCTCTCTTCTGGATCAAGGCACCGCGCTCCGCGCGGTGCGGGGCGACAAGCCCGCCCGGCGGCAAGCCGCCCCGGCCGCCTACGGCGCCGGGGCGGTGAGCCACCGACAGCCGCCGGGACACCGCCCCACGGTCAGACCTCAGTCCAGAGCGACTTCGCCCGGAAAGCGCTCACGAAGCGCGGCGACCGCATGGCGCAGGCAGTAATCAAGGCTGTTGCCGTCGAGCCTGATCGACGCACCTTCGAGCCGCTGACCTGAGACCACCACCGTCCAGGGCTTGTGCTCCCGCTCGCCGTCAACCTTGACGAGCCCGATCAGGCCCATCTCCCTCAAGTGCGCCAGCAGCTCCGGCACCCGCTCGTCCCATCCCATCCACGGATGGGACCACGGAGGCCGCGACGGAAGCCAGCGGGTCGGTCTGGACGTGCGTCGGGGCTTCCGGCTGCCGCGCCAGTCCAACACCGGGACTGGCTTGCCCCCGAGTCAGCGGGTCGCGGCACCAGCCCCACCGCCAGGACGTGGGGGCCTCCCCCGCAGCCGCCGACCATCGACTCTCAGGCCCTACAGCGCCGGCCGAGAAAGGCCCCTCAGACGGCGGAGCGGGCCAGACCAAGGTGACACTGAGCCGGCGCTCAGGCCGTCTCCAGGCCGTCCCAGGCCGTGACCGGGCCGTCAAACGCCACCCAACGATGACCAAGGTCAACCAACGGCACCCAATAAACGACCAGCTCAGAGCCTTGATCGGGGCTCTGAGCTGGTGGGCGACGGACGAGTCGACCTGTACGCCGGATTCTGTGCGCGGCGCGTACCCCGAGGGGTTTGCGCCGGCGGCGGCCATCCATCTCGGCCTGCCGTTGCCGGCAGGCTCCAGCGGCCTACCCGCAGACATCGGGCGGGCAGCCCTCAAGCGTCTGCGCCGGGTCGTCATCCTGCGGTGACGGCCCTTGCTTGGCCTTGCTCCGGGTGGGGTTTACCGAGCCACCCCGGTCACCCGGGGTGCTGGTGGGCTCTTACCCCACCGTTTCACCCTTACCGTCCCCGTTGGGGTCGGCGGTCTGTTTTCTGTGGCACTTTCCCGCGGGTCGCCCCGGGTTGCCGTTAACAACCACCCTGCCCTGTGGAGTCCGGACGTTCCTCGGCGGCGGGCCGAAGCCCGCCGACGCGGCCGCCCGGTCGACTCGTCCGTCGCGCTCTCATCCTAACGACGAGCATGCTGCGGGTATTGCCGCCCCGCCCGGGCAAGATCGCGCTGCTCACGGACGATCCGGCGAATGCGTGCCGTAGGGCAACGGCTAGCCTCGTGGGGCTATGGATCTCTCCCACGCCGCGCTGCTGCTCGCCGCCGGTCTCGCCGCTGGCACTGTCAACGCGGTGGCCGGTGGCGGTTCGTTGATCACCTTCCCGGCGATGATCGCGATCGGGTTGCCCCCGGTGCCGGCGAACGTCAGCAACTCCGTCGCCGTCTTCCCCGGGTACCTGGCCAGCGTGGCGGGCAGCCGGCAGGACCTGCCGAGACCCCGCGCGCTGGCCACGCTGGTGCCCACCACCATCGTGGGCACGATCCTCGGGGCGTTGCTGCTGCTGGCCACTCCGGCCCGCGCATTCGAGCTGGTCGTACCCTTTCTGGTCCTCGGCGCGACGGCGGTCCTGGCCTTCCAGGACCCGCTGCGCCGGCTGGTCGGTCATCCCAGGGACCTGTCGCCACGCCGGCGGACGATCGCGGTGCAGACGATGGTCGCGCTCGGTGCGGTGTACGGCGGTTACTTCGGTGCGGCGCTCGGGGTGATGCTGGTGGCCGGGCTGGCCCTGGTGCTGGACGCGACCCTGGCCCGGGTGAGCGCGATCAAGAATCTGCTGTCGGCGGTGGTGGGGTTCACGACGCTCGTGGTGTTCGCCCTGTTCGGCCCCTTGAACTGGGCGGCGGTCGCGGTGGTCGCGCCGGCCACCCTGATTGGGGGGTACGCGGGCGCCCGGCTCGTCCGTCGGCTGCCGCCGGTGGTGCTCAAGACGGTGATCGTGGTGTTCGGTACGACGATCGGCCTCTACCTGCTCTGGCGCGCCCTCAACTGACGCCGCCCGGCCCGCGAACACCGACGCGCCATCCAAGATCCAAGCAACTTCAGGGAAAGTGCTGCCTCAGCGGGCAGCGAGGCAGCACTTTCCCCGAAACTGCGCGGATCTTGGGTGGCGCGTCGCGGAGCGGCAGGGCCGGGACCGGGACGGTCAGTAGGCCTCGCCTACCGGTTCCTCGGCGCTGTGTTCGGTCTTCGCGGCGGCGCGGTTCCAGCGGGACCAGAGGACCCGCTCGCCGTAGCCGGCGGCCATCAGGTGCGCGAAGGCCAGGTAGACGAGCACGCCGACGGCGAGCACCCCGAAGCCGACCCAGAACGGCAGCGACAGCGACTGCTCGGCGAGCTTGCCGGAGATGATCGGTGCCGGCGCGGCGGCGCCCCAGCGGACCAGGTTGAACGCGCCGGTGGCGACGCGCCGGTCGCTGGAGCCGAGGCCGAGCGCCAGGTCGGTGAGGTTGGCGTTGGCCAGTCCCATGCAGAGTCCGGCGAGCACCAGCACCACGAGCGCCTCGGTGGTGCTTGTGGAGGTGGCGAAGAGGACCATGCAGACCAGCAGCCCGGCGATGGCCACGCCGACGGTCTGTACCGCGCCGATGCGGTGGGCCAGCCGGTGACCGATCACCATGATGCCGGCGGCCAGGCCGAGCCCCCAGCCGGTGAAGGCGAGCCCCAGCGGGATGACGTCCAGGCCGAGGAAGAGCGGCGTGTAGCCGAGCACCACGAAGAACACGAAGTTGTACGCGGCGGTCACCACACAGAGGGCGATGAACGCCGGCCGGCGGTAGGTGGCGAAGATCTGGCCGACGCGTACCGGGGCCTGCCGGTTGGTGGGCTCGCGGAGTTTGCGGGAGGCCACGCCGAGGGCGAGGACCATGAAGACGCCGCAGACGAAGAACGGCAGCCGCCAGCTGACCTCACCGAGCAGGCCACCGATCAACGGTCCGACGGCGAAGCCGAGACCGAGGGCGGTTTCGAAGAGGCCCACCACCCATTCCCGGTCGACGGCCAGGTTGACCAGCACCACCATGGCGGTGGCGAAGAACATCGCGTTGCCCAGCCCCCAGACGCCGCGCAGCACGGAGAGCTGCACGATGTTGTCGCTGAACGAGGCGAGGATCGCGGCGAGGCCGACCACGGAGACGCCGGTGATGAGCACCGGCTTGAAGCCGAACCGGCCACTGGCCAGCGTCGCCGGGATCATGCCAAGGGCCATGACCGCGATGTACGCGGTGAACAGCAGCTCGACCTGCCAGGCGGTGACTCCGATCGCCTCGCCGATGGCGGGCAGGATCGGGTCGACGACGGCGATGCCGGCGATGGCGAGGAAGGCCACCAGCGTGGTGGCGTAGATGGCACTGCGGTTCGGTTCGGAACGCCGATCCACTCCGACTCCTCAGATAGCTGTATCGTACAGGTACTTATTCTGTATCATACAGCTATGAGCGACGACCATGACGAGAGCACCCTCGGCCGGATCGAGACCGAGGTGGCCCTGCTGATGCGCTTCGGCGAGGCCACCCGGCGGGCCACCGGCACCGCCGAGCACCGGGTGCTGGACCGCGCGGCGTACGTCATCCTGCGCCACCTGGCCGACGCCGGCCCGCAGAACGTCTCGGCGCTCGCCGCCCGACTCAACCTGGACGGCTCGACAGTCACCCGGCAGGTCTCCGCGCTTCAGCGCGACGGCCTGATCACCCGTACCCCGGACCCGTCCGACGGCCGCGGCACTGTCATCTCCCCCACCCCGGCCGGTCTACAACGGATGGCTGCCGTCCAGGCCGCCCGTACCCGGCTCTACGGCGACATGCTGGCCGACTGGAGCCCCGAGGACCGCTCCACCCTGGCAGCCCTGCTGGGCCGCCTCAACCAGGCCCTGATAAACCGCAACCGCCCCCGCTAACCCAATCAGGTGGCGTGGCCCCCGTCGCCGAATCCGCCAAGATCGCGCAAGATCCTTGTTGTAGTGGCATCCCGCGCGGTCCGACACCACTACAACAAGGATCGAGCATGATCTTGGCGGCAAAGCCGGCAAAACCGCCCGGCCCGCCGGAGCCGCCAGCCCACCGGGCCCCGCCACGGCCACCAGGCCCCGCCACGGCCACCGGGCCCCGCCACGGCCGTCGGCGAGGCCAGGCGGTGCCTGAATCGTCTGCGACATCAGCTCTACAGCGTCCGGCGGACACACCACACGGCCGCCACGGCGGAACAGGTACGCCCGGGCACCGACCGACGTCGGCGCCCGGGCGTCCGTACCTGAGGTCAGGCGACCGGTTCGCGGGCCGAGTCGGCGTCGCGTTCCGTGCCCGGGGTGACCCGGGGGTCGCCCTCGTCGGCGAAGTAGTCGTCCGGCTCGGTGCCGTCGACTCCTTCCTCGACCTTCGCGGCCCGCAGCGCCAGCGTCACCAGCGCCGCGACGGCCAGGTTGACCGCCACCGCCACGATGCCGACGTAGATCGTCCGGGTGGTGTCGAACCCGAACTCCGACAGCGGGAACGCCGAGCCGCCGAAGTGCTTCCGGGTCGGGCTGGCCACCTGGTAGAGCATCCACATGCCCAACCCCATGCCGGCCACCCAGCCGACGATCAGGCCGGTGCGGTGGAACCAGCGGGTGTAGAGGCCCAGCGCCACCGCCGGCAGCGTCTGCAGGATGATCACGCCACCGATCAGCTGGAGGTCGATGGAGAACTGCGGGTCGAGGAAGACGATGCAGGCCACCGCGCCAACCTTCACCACCAGTGAGGTGATCTTCGAGACGGTCGCCTCCTGGGCCGGGGAGGCGTCCCGCTTCAGGTACTCCTTGTAGATGTTGCGGGTGAACAGGTTCGCCGCAGCGATCGACATGATCGCCGCGGGCACCAGCGCGCCGATGCCGATCGCCGCGTACGCGACACCGGCGAACCAGTCCGGGAACTGCTGGTCGAACAGCAACGGGACGATGGTGTTGTTGTCCACCGAGCCGGCCGAGTTGCCGGGCAGCGGCTTCACGCCAGCGGCGATGGCCATGTAGCCGAGCAGCGCGATCAACCCGAGCAGCAGGCTGTACGCGGGCAGCGCCGACATGTTCCGCTTGATCACGTCGCGGTTCCTGCTGGCCAGCACACCGGTGATGCTGTGCGGGTAGAGGAACAGCGCCAACGCCGAGCCGAGCGCCAGCGTCACGTACTGAAGCTGGTTGTTGCCGTTGAGCAGGATGCCGTCGTTCGGGTTGGGCGAGGCGTCGAACTTCGCGTCCGCGGCGGCGAAGATGTCACCCCAGCCGCCCAGCTTGTACGGCAGGTAGATGACCGCCACCAGGATCACGATGTAGATCAGGCTGTCCTTGACGAACGCGATCAGCGCTGGCGCGCGCAACCCCGACTGGTACGTGTAGGCGGCCAGGATGGCGAACGCGATGATGATCGGCAGGTGCCGGGCCAGCGCGTTGTCGCCGGTGACGCCCATCGTCTTGAGTACCGCCTCGATGCCGATCAGCTGCAACGCGATGTACGGCATGGTGGCGACGATGCCGGTGATCGCGATCAGCAGCGCCAGCACCGGCGAGTCGAACCGGTTGCGGACGAAGTCGGCAGGCGTGACGAACCCGTGCCGGTGCGACACCGACCAGAGCCGCACCAGCACCAGGAAGACCAGCGGGTAGATGACGATGGTGTACGGCACGGCGAAGAACCCGGCCGCGCCGGCACCGAACATCAACGCCGGCACCGCCACGAAGGTGTACGCGGTGTAGAGGTCACCGCCGACCAGGAACCAGGTGATCCAGCCGCCGAAGCTCCGCCCGCCCAGCCCCCACTCGTCCAGGTGCGCCATGTCCTTCGGTGCCCGCCACCGGGCGGCCACGAAGCCCATCACGCTGACCAGAAGGAACAGCAGGGAGAAGACGATGATCTCGGTGAGATGGTCGCGCCACATCAGCGGCCTCCCCGCTTCTTCGTCATCTGGTAGACCAACGTGGTGGTGCCGACGCCGAGCAGGATGAAGGCCAGTTGCAGCCAGTAGAAGCGCGGGAAGCCGAAGACCCGGGGCGAGTCGCCATTGAAGAACGCCGGGATCAGCGGCACCACGATGGGGATGAAGAGCAACCAGTTCCAGGGGCTGTGGTCCTTCGCCCTGGACGGCGCCGTGGTGGGCGCCTCCGGTTCGGGTGCAGTCATCTGACACACCTCCGGGGAGTCGAGGCATTGGCTGTAACGGCCGGAGGCTACGACTCTGTGATGGCGGTCACCTGACCCGCCCGGAGGGTGCTGCGCCGAACGGCCGGCCGGCTGCGCCGAACGGCGCGGCCGACCGGCCCTACCAACGAAGGGTGCGGCGGCTCAGTCGAGGCTGGCGAGGTGGGCGGTGTCGTTGACAGTGCGCACTGCCACGCCGCCGTCGGGCCACATGTCGAGCACCGAGATGCCGGCCGCGTCCAGGAAGAGCCGGTGCAGGAAACCGTCGCCGGCCGCGAGGGCGTCGCGCAGCATCAGCTTGATCGGCGAGACGTGCGAGACGACCACCACTGTCTCACCGGGGTACGCGGTGAGCAGCCCCGAGATGACGCGGTGCGCGCGTTCGGCGACCTGGGTGAACGACTCCCCGTCCGGCGGCGCGATCCGGGGTGAGGCGAGCCAGGCGTCCATCTCCCCCGGCCACTGCTGGCGTACCTCTGCGAAGGTGCGCCCCTCCCACTGGCCGAAGTCGCACTCGATCAGGTCGTCCTCGGTGCGGACCGGCACGTCACCGCCGAGCGCCTCGGCGATCGACGCCGCGGTGGCCGTACACCGGGACAACGGTGAGCTGAGCACGGCCGCGACGGACGGGGCCAGCTCGGCCACCCGGGTGCCGGTGGCGCGGGCCTGGGCCCGGCCACGCTCGGAGAGCGGCACGTCGCCGCGCCCGGAGTAGCGCCGCTGCTCGGTGTACGGGGTCTCGCCGTGCCGGACCAGGATGAGCCGGGTGGCGGTGAAGGTCGGCCGTGGCTCCCAGGAGGCCGGCGCGGTCGCCGGGTCGCTGCCGATGATCGGGGCGGCGGGCGTCGTCGAGGGCTGGCCGGCGGCCGCAGTCGTCGCAGGACGGGCGGGGGCCGCGGTCGCCGACGGACGACCCGCGGCGGCGTCCATGGCGGCGTTGGCGAGGGCGTCGGCGTGCCGGTTCTGCTCGCGCGGAATCCAGCTGAACCGGACCGCGCTGAACCGGCCCACCAGCGCGGCGGCCTGGGCGGCGAGGGGCCGCAGGCCGGGGTGCTTGATCTGCCACCGGCCGCACATCTGCTCGACCACCAGCTTGGAGTCCATCCGGACGTCCACCTCGGCGGCGCCCAGCTCGGCGGCGGCGGTCAACCCGGCGATCAGGCCCTGGTACTCCGCGACGTTGTTGGTGGCCGTGCCGAGCGACTCGGAGCGCTCGGCGAGCACCTCGCCGGTCTCCGGGTCGCGGACCACCGCGCCGTAGCCGGCGGGGCCGGGGTTGCCCCGGGACCCACCGTCGGCCTCCATGGAGACCACGCGCGGCGCCACGACCTACAGGCCCGACTCGTTGGTGCGGACCATGATCCGTCGGCAGTCCTCGCAGCGGACCACGTCGTCGGGGGCGGCCTTGCGGATCCGGGCCAGGTCGGCGCCGGACAGGTCCAGGCGGCACCCGCCGCAGCGGCCCCCGGTGAGCAGCGCGGCACCCAACCCGGTGTCCTCGCGGATCTTGTCGTACAGGTTGACCAGATCGCTGGGGAGGTCGGCGGCGAGCGGCTGACGGGCGCCCCGCTTGAACTCCTCCTCCTTGGCGATCTCGGCCAGCGCTTCGTCGCGGCGCTGTTCGGTCGCGGCCCGCTTGTCCCGGGTCTCGGCCAGCCGCTGCTCCACGCCGTCCAGTACGCCCTGCGCGGTCTCCCGCTGCTCCATCAGCTCCAGCTCGGCGTCCTCCAGGTCGCCCTGGCGGCGCTTGAGCGAGACCAGCTCGTGCTGGAGCGCCTCCAGCTCGCGGGCCGGGCCGGTGCCGGCGGCAAGCCGGTTCTCGTCCTTCTCCTTGCGGGCCCGGACCTGCTCGACGTCCTTCTCCAACCGGGCGATGTCCCGGTCCAGGTCGTCCACCGCCACCTGCGCGCGGACCCGCTCGTCCTCCATCGACGACAGCTCCCGGGCCAGCGACTCCAGCTCGGCCCGCTCGGGCAGCGACCGTCGGCGGTGGGCGAGCTGGGCGAGGTTGGTGTCGATCGCCTGGAGGTCGAGCAGGCGGCGCTGCACCTGAGGGTCAGCCTTCACGGTCGGGCTCCTTGTCGTCCACAGCGGGTGCGGCGGCGTGCACGGTCCACGGGTCGGTGTCCAGGTCGGACACCAGCGTCTCGACGTCCGCCGCCTCCCGGAGGAAGGCGGCCAGGTCGTCCAGCCACGGTCGTTCGGTCGCCCAGTGGGCGGCGTCGATCAGGGCGGGACCATCGGCGGCGAGGTGCTCGCCGGCCGGGTGGTGCCGCAGGTCGGCGGTGAGGAACGCGTCCACCCCGGCGGCGGTCGCGGCGCCGAGGAAGCTGTCCCCCGACCCGCCGCTGACGGCGAGGGTACGAACCATACGCCCGGGATCCCCCGCCGCGCGAACTCCCCAGGACGTGACGGGGAGCACCGCTGCCGCGTGCCGGGTCAGCTCGGCGAGGGTCATCGGCTGGGGCAGTTCGCCGATCCGGCCGAACCCCCTGTCGTCGCCGTGGGCGGGCGAGCCGGGCGCGGGTCGTTGAAGTGGGCGCAGACCGGTGAGCCCGAAGCGGGCGGCGAGGGCGTCGGAGACGCCCGGGGAGGCCACGTCGGCGTTGGTGTGCGCCGCGTAGAGCGCCACCCCGGCCCGGATCAACTGGTGGATGATCCGCCCCTTGAAGGTCGTCGCGGCGACCGACGACACCCCGCGCAGCAGCAGCGGGTGATGCGCGACGATCATGTCCGCGTTGGCGGCGAGGGCTTCGTCGACCGTCTCGGGCACCACGTCGACCACGCAGAGCACCCGGCGGACCGGGGCGGCCGGCTCACCGAGCACCAGGCCCACCCGGTCCCACTCCTCCGCCCAGACCGGCGGAAAGCGCCGTTCCAGTGCGGCCACCACGTCGCTGACTGTGGGGGCGGATCCGCTTGTGCTCACGGCGGGCCAGCTTACCGGCGTCGGGGCGGCCGGGCGGTGACACCCGGCCCGGCCGCGTCGGGTGGAAGATCTGCCGGACGCGCTAGGCGGCGGTCCAGGAGACGGTCTGCAATGCTGCCAGCGGCATCGCCCAGGGGAAGGCGTGCAGGTGCTGTTCCCCCGTCCCGGGCGGGTGCAGAGCGATCACATCGTCGCCGAAGAGCACAGTGACACCCCACTCGGCCAACCGGGCCACCCCGGCACGAAACGCCGGGTGGCAGGCCATCGCCGCGTTGGTGTACGGCACCGCCACGATGGGGACGCCCTTGCCCTGGGCCTCGACCAGAAGCCCGAGCGCCAGGGTGTCGGTGATCCCGGCGGCCCACTTGTTGACCGTGTTGACGGTGGCCGGGCAGACGATCATGGCGTCGGCGGGCGGCAGCACGTCCGGGTCACCGGGGTTCTTGTAGTGCGTCCGCACCGGGTGGCCGGTCTGCCGAATCAGGGCCGACTGGTCGACGAACTTCGCGCCGTCCGGCGTGGTGACCACGCAGACGTCCCAACCGTCCTGTTGGGCGAGGTCGACCAGACGACCGACGTGCCGGGCCAGCGGCGAACCGCAGGCGATGACGTAGAGCACCTCGCGGTGCCCGCTGTTGTGCGCTGCACCGGCCATCAGACCGGCTCCGCGCTCATACCCCTACTCCCATGTGCTCAGCCAACTCCGCTACCGGAGAAGGCGGCGCACCACGTGTGCGACGGAGGATGTCGGACATCACCTCGTGCGCGATCGGCCGGCAGCGGATCTCCGACGGGGCGAGCCGATCACCGAGCAGCAGCATCTCGCCGGCGTTCGCCACGTCACCTATCTGGGCGTACCCGCGGGCGATGTCGAGCAGGTGGTGGGCGCGGCGCTCGGGCAGCAGCGCGTTGAAGGCGGGCTCCGCGATGCGCAGCTGGTGCACCTCCACGGCCCGCCCTCCGTCGCCCAGCTCCACAGCGGCGGCGGCCCGGTGCAGCTCGACGTTGGTCGGGCCGAACGACGTCCAGTAGTGGTTGTGGTCGCCGCCGAGCAGGGTGGCGGCCTCCTGCGCGCAGTTGATCAGGTCGTCGACGCTGGCCGAGTCACCGATGCGGGACGCGGCCATCGCCCCCTGGAGCAGCAGCATCCCGTAGACGGAGAGGCGGGCCGGCGAGACCTCGTTGCTCCCACCCGGTGCCAGCCGGTTGGCGATCTGGACGTTCAGCTCCAGCGCGGGCCGGGCCCGCCCCATCGCGACCAGGGCGTTGCACACCCGGGTGGTCGCGATCCCGGCGAGCAGCGGGTCGTCGGCCCGCTGGGCCACCGCCATCGACCTGTCGGCGGCCAACCAGGCGAGCTCGCACTCGCCGAGCTTGCGCAGCACCGAGGAGGCGATCTGGTAGACCTGGCCGAGCAGATGGGCCGCCTCGGCAGCCTGCCCACCGCCGTAGGCGGCGTCGGCCGCCTGGGCGTCGCGCAGCAGCTTGGGCAGCGCCCGGGTGAGCATCCCGTAGCGGCCGTACTGGTAGGTGAGCCAGGCGTGGTTGACGGCCTTGCGCATGTCGTCCATCGGCGGCGGGTACGGCGCCGCGTCGAAGTACGCGCTCATCGAGTCGTAGCGTTCCAGCGCCGCCCGGATCTCCTGCACCTCGACCTGGTCGATGCAGTTGAGGGCGTCGGCGCGCCGCTCCGGGTCCTTGCCCATCAGCAGCTGGACGTCCATCTGGAGGATGTCGGCGATCTCGTAGAGGACGGAGAACTTGTCCAACCGTCGGACGCCGCGTTCGACCTTGTCCACCCAGCTCTTGGACTTGCCCAGCCGGTCCGCGAAGACCTGCTGCGACATCTTGCGTCGCCCCCGCCAGTAGGCAACTCGCCGTCCTATGGGTAGCTCGTCCATCTCCCCATCCTCCCCTGCCACCGACGACCAATTGAGTCGGGGCGATGTCCGCGGGTGCGGCGACTGCCGTTCACTTTCAGGTTTTGCCTGGTCGCACAGGATGTACGTCAGCCGTACAGCCAGTCCTCGTACTTTTCGTGCAAGTTGCACGAGCCGTTCGTCAACCTCAACGATCGTGGGTTACGGCAGTGACGGTGCTCGACATGCGACCTGGCGAACGCCGGGCCCGACGAGAGGAGTTGGCACACATGTGGGGGAATGTCGTACCGCGCGTTGCCGAACTGTCGCCGCTGGAGCGGGTCCGGCTGCGCCGGGTCGCCATCCGGTACGCCGTACATGGTTGGGAGGTCACACCGGGTGCCTGTCTGGCCCGCAGCCGCTTCGTCTGCGGCCGGGCCGGCTGTCCCACTGTGGGCTGTCACCCCGCCCTGGAGAACTGGGAGCTGGCCGCCAGCGCCGACCCGGCCCGGGTGGCGACCTGGTGGCGGAGCCGACCGCACGGGGTGCTGCTGCCCACCGGCCGGGCCTTCGACGTGCTGGAGGTGCCCGCCCACCTGGGCCGACACGTGCTCGACGCGGTCCAGATCCACCCAGCCGGCACCGGCGTACGCGGACCGGTGCTGGTCACGCCCACCGGACGGTGGATGTTCCTGGTCCGCCCCGGCGACCCGCTGCGGCCGGAGTTGGAGCATTGCTTCCACGTGGTCCGGCACGGGCCTGGCTCGTGGATCCCCGCGCCACCCACCCGGCTGCCGGAGGGCACGGTCCGCTGGGCGGTCGCCCCGGAGCAGGCGCGCTGGCAGCTTCCGGATTCGTACCTCGTGCAGAACACGTTGATCGGGGCGCTGCGCGCCGCCGGGGTGACGCTCGCCCCCGACCTGCTCCCCGGTCACCTGCCGCTGCCCCGACGAGGCATGTGAAACCGGCCCGGTCGGCGATTCGATCTGGTGCCCGACAGCGTCGCCGAGGCGTCGGTCCTCGTTGACAGGGGGACGGTGCGAACGCGCGCCACGAACGGGGGAACGATGTCCACCAACGACAGAGCGCCTCACCCCGGCGGCACCGAGCCGCCCCGGCGCAGCCACCCGGGGCGCCGCTGGGCCGGCACCCGACCGTCCGGGTCCCGCCCCGGCCGCCCACGCCCCACCGGCTCCCGTCCAGCCGGCACCCACCGCCCCCTCCGCTAGTCGGTCAGGGGGAGGTCGACGGAGTGGTACTGACGGGCGTTGTCGGTTATCGCCGCGTGGGTGTGGTCGTCCAGGCGAGCCAGCCAGTTGAGGCCTGGGGTGCCCATGGCGAGGGCGGCGGTGGCGTACGCGTCGGCCAACCCGAGGTCGGTGCCGACCACAGTCACCGAGCGCAGCCCACTGGCCGGTGCCCCCCGGCGCGGGTCCAGCACGTGCCGGCCCCGCTCGTAGACGCCGGACGTGGCCACGGCCAGGTCGGTCCCGCTGAGCACCAGGCAGGCCGCCATCGCGTCCCACGGGTGCCGGATGCCGATGCGCCACGGCTCCCCGGACGGCGACAGGCCCCGCACCCGTACGTCGCCGCCGGCGTTCACGCAGTGGTTGACGGCACCGGCGGCGACGAGGCGGTCCGAGGCGACCTGAGCGGCCCAGCCCTTGACGAAGCCGGACGGGTCGAGCCGACCGGTGGCGTACGCGTCGAAGAACCCGTCGGTGGCGCCCCACAGGTCGGCGCAGGTCTCCAGCACGTACCGCAGGTCCGCGGACGCCTCGGAGAGCAGCACCTCACCCCTGTCAAAGCGGCACACCTCGCTGTCCGGCTTGTAGGTGCTGAACCGCGCGTCCACCTCGTGCATCCAGGCGAAGACCTCGTCCGCCAACTCGCGCACTGTCGCCGGTGGCAGATCGTCGGCGAGGTCCAGGGTGATCGTCGTACCCATGATCTGTTCGACCCGGCACAGCCCGGGTCGGGTCAGCGTGGCCCGCACGTCAGAATGCCTTCTCGATGGCGGACCGCAGGGAATTCTTGTAGGCGTCGCTGGTGGCTGTGGCACCGGAGACGGTGTTGAGGTTGGCGCTCTGTTTCTGCACCACCTCCGCACCGCTGCCGTCGTAGGCGGTACGAACGTCACCGCTGTGGATGTCGGACTCACCTCCGCTGGGCAGCGACAGCGCGACGGCGTCGACGATCCGGTTGCCGGAGACGACGATCTGCACCTGCACGAACCCGTACTTCTGGCTGTCGTCAATCGCGTCGAAGCCGTTGCCGGTGACCCGGCGGGTGGTCGACTGGGGTGCCTTGGTGGTGGTCCGCGGAGCGCTGGGGGCCTTCGTCGTCTTGGTGCCCGACGGGCGCGCGGTGGTCTTGCCGGGCTTGGGCGACGTCGACGGTTTGGCGCTTCCCGATGACGTCGGCGTGCCGCCGGCCGGGTCGGTGCCCGGCGCACCCGCGGCGGCGCCGGCGTCGGTGCCCGGCCCGGAGGGGTTGACCGGCTGCGCGGTCGGCAGGTTCTGGGCGACCTGACTGGTGCCCGGCGAGCCCTTGAACACCACAAGCGCTGTGGTGCTGGCGGCCAGGCCGGTGATCGCGAGGAGCGCGCGACGCATGGGGATGCCCTTCCTACAGCTCGAACGTGGCCAGGTGGATCTGCCGTCGGGGCACGCCGGCCCGCCGCAGCGCACGCACCGACTGTTCCACCAGACCGGGCGGCCCGCACAGGTAGACGTCGCGCCGGGCCACGTCGGGCACCAGTTGCCGCAGCCCGTCCGGGCTCATCAGCTGGCGTGGGCCCGGGTCGTCGCGGGAGCCGATGACGTACCAGACGGAGGTGTCGCGTTCCTGGGCCAGCCAGTCCAACTCGCGGCTGAGCAGCACGTCGGCCGGTGTGCGGGCCCGGTAGATCAGCGCGGCGCCCGGCGGCAACTCCTCCAGCATGGCCCGGATCGGCGTGATGCCGCTGCCGCCGGCGATCAGCAGCGCCCGCTCGCCGAGCCGGTGCGCGGCGGTGAAGGTGCCCGACGGGCCTTCGGCCCAGACCCGGGTGCCCGGTTCCAGGTCGCGCAGGTCGGCGGTGTGGGTGCCGACCACCTTGACGGTGACCCGCAGCCAGCGGCCGTTGGCGGCGGCGGAGACGGAGAACGGGTGCGACTGCCACCAGCAACCCCGGGTGAGGAACCGCCAGCGGAAGTGTTGGCCGCCGAGCATCGCCAGCCGGCCGAGCCGCTCCCCGGTGAGGTAGATGGAGATGGTGTCGGTGCTCTCGGCGACCACGTCGGCGACCCGCAGCTTGTAGCGCAGGTTGAACGCCAGCGGGGCGATCACGCGGCCCCAGAGCAGGGCGGCGATCACCAGCAGGTAGAGCGCGATCCAGCCGGTGCGCACCGGGCCGGGCCGGTAGAGCTGCGCGCCGTGGGTGAACTGGTGGCCGAAGCCGAGCAGCAGGACCAGGTAGCTGGACAGGTGCAGCAGGTGCCACATCTCGTAGGGCAACGCCCGCCGGATCGCCCGGATGCTGCTGAACCCGACGAGCATCATGATGCCGGCCGCGACGAACGCCGAGACCATGTCCTCGTAGTCGCCGAGCAACGTGCCGACCTCGGCGAGGATCGACTGCTTACGCAGGTCGGCGTAGCCGACCAGGATCAGCGACATGTGCGCCAGCACGGTCACCAGCAGGGTGGCGCCGACGTCCCGGTGCCAGCGGGCCATGTGCTCGCCGCCGATCCACCGTTCCAGCACCGGCAGTCGGCTCATCATCAGCACCTGCACCAGCAGCAGATAGCCGGCGACCAGGCCGGTGATCCGGCCGGCCGAGGTGACGGTTGCCGCGGTGGTCCGCAGCGATCCGGCGGGGGTGCCCAGCCACCAGGGCAGCACGCTGGCGAGCAGGCCGACCAGGAGCAGCACGCCGAGCAGCCGTCGGCCGCCGGGCCCACGCCGGTCCGGGATCTGCGGGGGTACGGGTACCGCCGACCGGCCGCCGTGCCGGGACGAGGTCCCGGTACGACGGCCGGCGGCGTGGGTGTGCGAATGCGTCACGCGTACAGCTTCATCGGGGCGTACTTCTGGCGGGGGAAGACCTTGTCGACCTCCGCGTTGGTGAGCCCGAACCGGCCCTGCGCCACCGCGCCGTAGACGTTGAACATGTTGTTGTACTCCGGCACGTCACCGGAGTCCAGCTTGTCCAGACCGTTCCAGGTGCCCAGCAGCGAACCGGCCAGCTTCTTGCCGGACAGCAGGGTGACCACGCCGCCGTGCCCGTGGTCGGTGCCGTTGTTGTTGGAGCCGACCCGACGGCCGAACTCGCTGGACACCATGATCGTCACGTCGGCGGCCTTCGGGCCGAGGTCGGTGAAGAAGGCGGCCATCGCGCTGGCCAGCTCGTTCAGGCGGCGGTACAGCTGGCCGCCCTCGCGGGTGCCCTGGTTCTCGTGGGTGTCGTAGCCACCCATGCCGACAGTGGCGACCCGAACGTTGGCACCACCCTTGATCAGCTGGGCGAGTTGCTGGAACGCGTTCCCGACGCCCTCGTACTTGACGCCCTCGGCGGGCTGGTACGGCTTGGCGGCGAGCTTCTGGGCGGTGGCCAGCGCGCCCATGCCCTCCTGCACGGCCTCCTCGACCGGGTGGTTGATCCCGGTGAAGAGCCCCTTGATGGCCTTCTCGGTGGCGGCCCGGAACCGCTCGTCACCGTTGAGCCGCAGGGAGCCGACGTTGTTCAGCGAGAGCGCGCCGTTGTTGCCGACCAGCGAACGGGGCAGCGTGCTGCCGATGCCGACGCTGCGGAACGCGGTGCCCTTGCCCAGGTTGTCGACCAGACCGTCGAGCCAACCCCGGCCGCCGGTCTCGTTGGGCAGCCCGCCCAGGTTGCAGGCGTCGGCGGCCTGGAAGTGGCTGCGGGACAGCCGCTCGTCGGAGACCGCCGGGATGAAGCCCAGCTGACCGGCAGTGAGCCACTTCTCCAACGGCTTGAACGCGCCGGTCAGCTTGAAGCCGCGGCCCAGAGCCAGCGAGTCGTTGCCGAGCAGCAGGTCGGGCCGGGCCTTGTTGAGCACCGCGTCGTTGTCCGGCGCGATCAGGCTCAGGCCGTCCAGACCGCCGTAGAGGAAGACGTGGATCAGGGTGCCGGTCTTGGTCGCCGCGAACGACGCCGAGGTGGTGACGAACTGGGCGGTGGCCAGCGCGGTGGCGGTGGCGGCGGCACCGGCGACGAAGGTCCGCCGGGTCACGCCGCGACCGTCCTGCTGGGCCTCCTCCAGGTTCTCCAGGGTGCGGTACCTGTCGAACTCGGCGGCGTTCTCGGCGGCGACGATGTCCGCCTCGGCGCGCAGCAACGCCTCGGCCGGGTTGTCGGCCAGCCGTCGCACGTCGGGGCATTCGGGGTGCAGGGGGAAAGAGTTGTACACAGTCTTCTCCATCGGGTGCCTCACCGGAGGTGGTGCTGGGGGGAAGCGAGGATCGCCCGCGCGACGGCGGTGATGGCCCCGTTGAACGTGGCGTCGACCTTGGTGGTCGCCGCCACACCGGCCACGCCGAGGATGAGGTTCTTCTCCCGCGTGCTCAACTTCTGGCCGACCAGCCGCAGGGAGAGCGCGTCCACGTACGCCCCGGCCGTCGCCGGTGGCTTGGCGACCAGCTTCTCCGGCGCCGTGTACGTGAAGGTGGTGCGGTAGCCGGCGAGGATCTCGCCCGCCTCGTTCCAGCCGTTGACCATGGTGCCGGCCGAGGTCCAGGCGACGTAGACGTCCGGGTAGCCGTCCGGGGTCGGATGACCCATCGGGGACTGACCCAGCTCGCGCATCTTGTCGTGGATCTGGCGCAGCCCCCGGGCGTACGCGGTGCGCTTGCTGTCGCCGTTGTTGTGCTTCGGCGACGCCTCCGGCGAGACACCCAGGGTGCGGTACGTGGCGACCAGGTACTCCATCGGCCGGCGCACCTTCTGGCCCACACCGGCCCAGAACTCGGAGGAGCAGAACAGCGTCATCAGGACCGGCTTGATCATGCCCTTGTTCGTGGTGTACGTCTTGGCCAGCCGGTCCACCAGGGACTTCGGCGGGGTGTCCGAGACGAACCGGGTGGCCAGGCTCTGCGCCACGTACTTCGCCGTCGACGGGTGCGTCGCGATGTAGGTGATGTACGCGTCGATCGCCGCTTCGGCCTTCTTCGGGTCGGCCGAGTTGTTCGGATGGGTGAAGCCGAGGATCTTCACCTTGCCGACGTAGTGCTGCTCGGGGCGGAAGACGTACTTGCCCTTGTCGTCCACACCGCGGCCGGTCTGCAACATGGCTGCCTGCCGGACGTCGGGCTCCTTGTAGCCGCCGTCGACGCCGACCGAGTAGAGCTCGAGGTTCTCCCGGGCGAGGTTCTCGTTGATCGCGTCCTTGCGGGAGTCCTTCTGGTTCAGGTAGATCAGCAACGCCGGGTGCTTGTTCGCCGCGACCAGCATCTCCGGGTAGCTGCCCAGCGCGTGCTTACGCACGACGTCCTGGTCGAACGAGTTGCGGTACACCTCGCCGCCGTCGAAGTCCGCGGCGACGTGCAGGAAGTCGTTCCAGAAGTCGACCATCACCTCGAACAACTGGCGCTTGGACCAGATCTGTCGGGCGATGGTGGCGTCGACCATCTCCCGCTCCGGGTGGGCGTCCTGCTCGTTGAGCTTGTCCCGCTGGTCACGCAGCTGCTGCACGGAGAGCTTCTGGGTCGGCAGTTCGGCGAGCTTCAGCTCGCCCTTGCTCGGCTCCAACTTTCCCGGGTCCAGCTGGGCGCGGATCCAGGCGTCCATGCCCTCGCGCTTGATGTCGGCGATCACTGCGGGCGTCGCGCCGAAGGTGGCGCGCCGGGCCAGGTGCAGGATCGGGTCCTTGGCCAGCACCGTCTTCACTGTCACCTTGGTCGCCGCCGCGGCCGCTGCCGGGCCGGAGAAGGTCCGCCCACCGGCCGGCGCGTTCTTCTTCAGCGCCTCACCGGCCCGGGAGCCCATGTAGCTTTCGTTCTGCTCGGTGTAGGTACGCACGGTGCTGGGCTGCTGGCCGCTGGGCCGCGCCGCGGTGCCGTCGGTCACCGTGCTGCCGGTCGCGTCGCCGGCCGCCGCTTCGTCGCCGAAGAGGCCACGGATCTGCGGGGTCATGGCGAGCGCCGCGCCACCGGCGACGACGGCGGCGGTGCCGCCGAGGGCCACCATCGCCTTACGTCGGCCGACCTTGCGACCCGGCTCGTTGTCATCGTCGAGGGTGGGCAGTCCGGTACCGGCCGGTCGTGCCGGGGCCGGGCGGCCAAGGCCCTCCGGGCCAACCCACTGCGGACCGCGCGGGGCGGGCGCGGGCTGCCCGGCGTACTGCTCACGCGGGTCGGCCTGCGCGGCGTAGCCGCCCTGGTAGGGGTGGGGCGAGTCGTAGCCGTAGGGCGCTGGCGTGTGGGGGTCGCCGTAGCCGTCAGCGTTGGGGTGCTGATGTCCGTCCCAACCGCGGTCGTCCCGCGGTCGACGTGGTGGCACATTCTGGTCGGCCATGTACCAATCCCGATTTCTGATGAGCGCCGGAAGCTGCTACCGGGCAGGTGCGGCAGGTGCGGCGACTGTTGCCTGAGGGGGTTGCTACGGCAAGGTAACCAAGGCCCCAGGGCCCTTCAAGGTGGCCGGAACCCACTCGTGAGGGCACTTAAGACAGCGCTCAGTGCGACGTCGGAGGTGGGTGGCCGGATGGGTCTGCCCGCCGACCTTCCCAGCAGGGCGTACGCGCGGCAGCCGAGCACGGATCGGACCAGGCCGCCGTACGCGACAGTTTCGGCGTCGTTCACCACCAAAGGCAAACTTAAGGTTCAGGTAAGCCGGACATGAGGCGTGCTCGCGTGGAGGAAAAGTAGCAGTAGCGGGCGAGCGTGAGCCGCCACCGCAGCGGGTATGCCGCCGAACCGCTGAACGCGTGAGGGGAAGGCAGCGCCATGCTCAGCAAAGAGGATCAGCGCAGATTCGACCAGATCACCCGTCAGCTCCGGGAAAGTGATCCGGCCTTCTTCAACCGGCTGGACCATCGGGCCCGAGCCCGCAGGGGCCGCTACCTGATGTTGTTGACCATAGTGCTGTGGGCGTCGCTGCCGGCGATAGCCGTGTTCGCCGGTCGACTCACCGGCGCGATCTGCGCGGTGGTGCTGGTGGCCAATGCCGCGATCATGTGGCGGTTCCGCCGCCGCTGGACGTGACTGCTCAACCGCTCAACGGGACGGGTCAACCGGTGGACGTGACAGCTCACCTGTCAGCCGGACCGAACGCCCGGTACGCGCGGCGCAACCGTTCGAGCAGTCCCGGCCCACCGATGGCCGGGGCCGGCGCTCCGAGCTGGCGCAGCAGCAGGTCGGTGCCGGTCACCAGTCGGGGCGGCCGATCCGGCAGCGGCACCGGCGCTGACCAGAAACGGTCCGCCGTATCCGCCAGCGGCGTCGCCGACAGCCCGGCGAGCGCCCGGGCGGCACCGACCGGTGCCACGGACTCCACTGTCGACAGCACACCGTCCGGTCCGGACGGTGGGTCGACCGGTGGGGGCGGTGCTGTGGCACCGGTGGCCACGGCCCGCCGGGCGCGGAGTTCGTCGAGCAACTCCGCGCGGGACCGACCACGCCAGTGCAGCAGCTCGAACGGGTCCGCGTCGAACGCCTCGGCCAGCAGGTAGAACGTCGCCGCGAGGTGCTTGCACGGCACCGCGAAGTCGGGGCAGTTGCAGCGCTGGGTCAACTCGTTCACGGCGGCCGGGAAGAGCGGCGCGCCGGCGGCGGCGAACAGCTCCTCCAACTCGTCGGGGAGGTCCCCGGCGAGCAGCCGGGCGCTGAAGAACGCCTGCCCTGCCAGCTCGTCCTCGATTCGGGACCAGAGCGCCGCCGGGAACGGCTTCAGCGCGATCGACACCTGGTACGGCTGCGGCCGGGAGCCCTGCACCACCGCGGTGACCCGCCCGGGTGTGACGTCGAGCGTGAGCACCTGACCGGCCCGCGCGTAGGACCGGCCCCGGGTCAACCGGGTGCCGAGCGCGAACGACTCCAGCACCTCCAGGAAACGCCGCGACCACCAGGACCGGCCGATCGCGCCCCGGGCACTGCGCGCCCGCAGACCCCCGTCGACCCGACGCGGGCGCCCGTAGTCGGCGAAGTCCGTCACTCCACCACCGCGCCGGCTTCCAGGGCGAACAGGTCCCGCAACTGGCCGGTGGACAACTCGGTGATCCACTGCTCGCCGGTGCCGACCACCCGCTCGGCGAGGCTGCGCTTGTCGGCGATCAGCGCGGCCACCTTCTCCTCGACAGTGCCGGCGCACACGAACTTGCGCACCTGCACCCGCCGGCGCTGCCCGATCCGGAACGCCCGGTCGGTGGCCTGGTCCTCGACCGCCGGGTTCCACCACCGGTCCACATGCACCACGTGGTTCGCGGCGGTCAGGGTCAGCCCCGTGCCGCCGGCCTTGAGGGAGAGGACGAACAGCGGCGGGCCCTCCGCCGACTGGAAACGCTGCACCAGGGCGTCCCGCTCGGCCTTGCCGAGGCCACCGTGCAGGAACAGCACCTCCCGGCCGAACCGCGCCGACAGGTGACCCCGCAACATCGCACCGAACTCGGCGTACTGGGTGAAGAGCAGTGCCCGCTCCCCCGCCGCCAGCACCTCCTCCAGGATCTCGGTGAGCCGAGCCAGCTTGCCGGAGCGGCCCTCCAGCGGTGAGCCGTCGCGCAGCAGCTGGGCGGGGTGGTTGCAGACCTGCTTGAGGCGGGTCATGGTGGCCAGCACCAGGCCGCGTCGTTCGATGCCGTCGCTGGTCTCGATCCGGGCCAGCATGTCGTCGACCACCACCCGGTACAGCGCGGCCTGCTCCGCCGTGAGGTTGCAGAGCACCTCCATCTCCAACTTCTCCGGAAGGTCGGAGATGATCGACGAGTCGGTCTTGAGTCGGCGCAACACGAACGGGCCGGTGATCCGGCGGAGCCGCTCGGCGGCCTCGGCGTCGCCGTGCCGCTCGATCGGCTCGGCAAACCGTTTGCGGAACGTCGCGGCCGGCCCGAGCAGACCCGGGTTGGCGAACTGCATGATCGACCAGAGGTCGGCGAGGCGGTTCTCCACCGGCGTACCGGTCACCGCCACCCGCTGCCGGGCGGGCAGCGCGCGAACCGCCTCGGCCTGCCGGGTCGACGCGTTCTTGATCGCCTGCGCCTCGTCCACCACCACCCGGTGCCAGTCGATGCCGGCCAGGTCGGCGGCGTCGCGGGCGGCCACCGAGTAGGTGGTGAGGACCAGGTCCGCGCCGTGCGCGGCCGCTGTGAACTCCGCGCCCCGCGCCCGCTCGGCACCATGGTGTACGTGCACCCGCAGCTCCGGGGTGAACCGTGCCGCCTCCCGCTGCCAGTTGCCGACCAGCGACATCGGACAGACCAGCAGGGTCGGCCCGGCCTCCGGTGGGTCCCCGGCGAGCAGCGCGAGCAGTTGCACAGTCTTGCCCAGCCCCATGTCGTCGGCGAGCACACCGCCCAGGCCCAGCGAGCGCAGGAAGGCAAGCCACGCCAGTCCCCGCTGCTGGTACGGCCGCAGCGTCCCCCGGAAGCCCGGTGGCGGGTCCAGTGGGGTGAGCCGCCGCTCGACCGCGCCGGCGAGCAGGTCGCCCAACGCCCCGTCGGCGGTCACCTCCAGCACCGGCAGCTCGCCGGTGGCCTCTCCGTCGGCCAGCCCGAGGCGGAGCAGGTCGGCGACGGTCAACTCGCCCGCGGAGCGGAGCAGGCGCAGCCCGGCCGCGAGCCGCCCCGGGTCCAGCTCCACCCACCGGCCGCGGAGCCGGACCAGCGGGGTCTTCGTCTCGGCCAACGCCGCCAACTCCTCGGCGGACAGCGGCTGGTCACCGAGCGCGATCTCCCAGCGGTAGTCGACCAGGGCGTCCAGACCGACACCGGCATCGGCGCCACCCACAGTGCCCGGCGCGGTGCGGCTGCGCGCCCGCAACCGGGCGCCCAGTCGTGCCGACGGACGCTGCCACCAGGAGGGCAGCAGCACCCCGAACCCGGCCGCGTGCAGCACCGGAGCGCCCGCACTGAGAAACCGGTGCGCCCCCTCGACATCGAGTTCCATCGCCTCCGGGGCGGCGGTGCGCAGCGCGGCGTCCAGGTCCGGCCAGAGCCGACTGGCCCGGCCCAGCTCGGCGAGGAGCGTCTCCTGCGGGCTGGTCGTCCGGCCAACCAGGCCGCCGAGGGTCTGCGGCGCTCGCCAGATGTCCCCGGCGTCGACGTGCAGGCCGGGTTCGTCAGCGGCCTGCAACCCGAACTCCAACCGCCAGCGTCCGGCACCGACCGACCCGACCGGCACCGGCGCGCTGTCGGCGGGCACCGGCACGGGCGCACCGTCGGCGGGCACCGCCCGAGTGGCCAGGATCGGTTCGGTGACCTCGTCGGGGGCTGGTTCCACCAGGCGGAAACTGGCCCGCACCGGGCCACCGGCGGCGTCGCGCTGCCAGGCGTCCAGTTCGGCGGAGAGGGTGGCCAGCCCGGCCGGGTCGATGGTGAAGTCCCGCTGCGGGCCGGCGAGCGCGGCCAGCCAGGCCGGCACCGGACCACCGGGGCGCAGCCCCCGGGCCAGCGTGGTGGTCGCCAGCGCAGCCCGTGCGGCAGCATCGGTCAACGCATCCAGCGCATCCGCGACCAGGGCGGCAGCGGTCAGCTCAGGCCCGCCCGAACCAACGGCCGTCGCGGCGGAGGTGGCCGCGCTCCCGGTGGGCCCCTGACCAGCGGCGGCGGTGGGCGGCAACGCGGCGGTGGCGGGCGGCAGGACGGCGGCTCGGGCGGCCGGTGGCAGGGCCAGCGCCAGCGAGCGCG
>NZ_PYAK01000026.1 GCF_003264365.1 Micromonospora noduli | reverse complement strand
CCCGGCGGCCCAGCGGCCCGGCGGCCCGGCGGCCCAGCGGCCCGGCGGCCCAGCGGCCCAGCGGCGCGCCGGCGCGGGTGCCCCCCAGCGGCCCAACGCGGTCCAGCTGCGCGGCGGCTCGGTGATCCGGCGGACTCCAACCGAGGTCGCTGCGAGGCTGTTCCGCCAGACTGACCGCGATCGAGATGCTCCGCCCACCTGCGGATAACCACGGAGACGTCGATTAGCGCCACTCAGCGGCTCGCTGGCGCCTTGATCGGCGCAAGGGGTGGTTGCGGTCGAGTGGACCATTCCGGAGCCTTCTGCGACGCGTGTAGAGGATCCACTCGGCACCATGCACTCACCCCAGTGGCCGCCGCCAGTCGCTCGGCACCGCAGCCGCCGCCCGCCGCTGCGTCCGCTCCGCCACCAGCCGCTCGCGACGCCGACCTCGTCGCCCACCGACTCGCCCGTCGCGACACCCATCGCCGCGCCGACCGCCCGCCGCGCCCGTCACCGCGTCCGCCGCGAGCCGCGAGCGCTTGCGGATTGTGCTTTCGAACGCGCGGGCCAGCGCGCCCGACCGACCCGTCCGCTCACCACTCCCGCCGACCTCTCCTGCGGCCAGAGCGGCACCCACGGTGGCTGGCGAAGCGAGAATGGCGGCGGTCCACGGGTCATGCCGATCTCGAAAATCAGGGCCGCCGCCGGTTTCACGTGAAACCGCGACGACCCGGAATGCAGAACGGCCGCGCTCCCGGTGGGGTAGCGCGGCCGTAGGCGAGCGGGCGGGGTCAGTCCTCCCCGCTCTCCTCCTGTTGCACTCCGATGATCCCGACGATCCGCTCAAGGTCGTCCACCGTCGCGAACTCGATGGTGATCTTGCCCTTGCTCCGGCCGATGTCGACCTTCACCCGGGTGTCGAACCGGTCCGACAACCGATCGGCGAGATCGGTCAGGGCCGGCGCGTGCGCCTTGGGTCGCCGCTTCGCTGCCTGACCCTTCGCCGGCCCGTCGTTGAGTGCCAAGGCGACGATCTCCTCGGTCGCCCGAACCGACAGTCCCTCGGCCACGATCCGCAGGGCCAGCTGTTCCTGCGCCTCCGCCTCGTCGAGGCTCAGCAGGGCGCGGGCGTGCCCCGCCGACAGGATGCCGGCGGCAACCCGGCGCTGCACCTGTGCGGGCAGGTTCAGCAGTCGGATCGTGTTGGAGATCTGCGGGCGACTCCGGCCGATCCGGCGGGCCAACTCCTCGTGGGTGGCGCCGAACTCCTCCAGCAGTTGCTGGTAGGCGGCGGCCTCTTCCAACGGGTTCAGGTTCGCCCGGTGGATGTTCTCCAGCAGGGCGTCGCGGAGCATGGCGTCGTCACGGGTGTCCCGGACGATCGCCGGGATGCTCTCCCGCCCCACCGCCTGGGCGGCCCGCCAGCGCCGCTCGCCCATCACCAGTTCGTACTTCTCGTCGTCGAGCTGCCGAACGACGATGGGCTGGAGGAAGCCGACCTCCTGGATCGAGGTCTTCAGCTCCTCCAGCGCCTCCTCGTCGAAGACCTGACGGGGCTGCTTCGGGTTGGGCATGATCGCGTCGACCGGGATCTCGGCGAATCGCGCACCGGGCACCGGGCTGAGCACGGGTTCCGGCTCGCGGACCGGTGCTCCGGCCGACACCGGGGCGACAGCGAGGGTGCCCGCGTCGTCCAGGTGCTCGTTCTCCGGCTCGGCCGTCGCGGTGCCAGCGGCAGCCGGCGCTGGCCCGGTCGGGATCAGCGCCCCCAGGCCCCTACCCAGACCGCCCCGAGGACGGTTCTTCATGCCACGCCTCCCAGCGATTCGTCCGCACTACGCATTCCGGCCCACCGGCTCCTTGACGCCTCGCTCGGCGATCTCCTGGGCGGCCTCGAAGTAACTTGTGGCCCCCCGCGAACCGGGATCGTAGGTCATCACCGACTGGCCGTAGCTCGGCGCCTCGGAGACCCGGACGTTGCGGGGGATGACCGCCTGGAGAACCTTGTCACCGAAGTGGTTCCGGACGTCCTGCTCGACGGCGTCGGCCAACCGGGTGCGACGGTCGTACATGGTCAGCAGGATGGTGGAGACGTCGAGCTTCGGGTTGAGGTGCTGGCGTACCAGGTTGATGTTGTTGATCAGCTGGTTGAGCCCCTCCAGCGCGTAGTACTCGCACTGGATCGGGATCAGCACCTCCTGCGCGGCAACCAGAGCGTTGACCGTGAGCAGGCCGAGCGAGGGTGGGCAGTCGATGAAGACGTAGTCGAACTCGCCCGGGTAGGCGGCGATCGCCCGGTCCAGGCGCGACTCCCGGGCCACCACCGACACCAGCTCGATCTCCGCGCCGGCCAGGTCGATGGTCGCGGGTACGCACCAGAGGTTGGGGATGCCCTCGACCGCCTGTGCCACCTCGGCCAGGGGCACGCTGTTGATCAGGCAGTCGTACACGTCGGGGATTCCGGTGTGGTGTGGGACGTTGAGCCCGGTCGAGGCATTGCCCTGCGGGTCGAGGTCGACCACGAGCACCCGGTTGCCGTGCAGGGCGAGCGCCACCGCAAGGTTGACGGTGGTGGTGGTCTTACCCACGCCACCCTTCTGGTTGGCGACGCACATGACCCGGGTCCGGTCCGGCCGAGGCATGGTCACCTCGCCACTGGGATTCAGGATCTGCACGGCGCGCATCGCCTCCATAGCCAACGGTGGGTCATCCTCTTCGCGCGTCGGGGTTTCACGTGAAACGTACGTGGGATCGGCCGCCACGGCGGCCAACGACTCGGTCGAAGCGACCGGTGCGTCGGCGACCACCGGCGCGGCGTCCCGAGCGGCCGCCGCAGTGGGTTGGTGCGGGACGGCCGGCTCGAAGCGAACCGCAGCGGCGGTGTTGCGGCGGCCCGAGTTTGACCGCACCTCGGCGGCGTTGACCGGTCGACTCGACGCCTCCGGCGTCCGACGACCACTCGCCGGCTCCGGAACGGCCGAGCCCTCCGGCCGCCCGGCACGCGACGAGGGGTCGAGCGGTGCCGGCGGGTCGCTGTCGGTAGGTCGGCTCGATGGCCCGGTCGCGCCGGGCGACCAGCTCGGGTAGTCGGTTTCACGTGAAACGGGATCGCTGGTCGACCCGGTCACGCGTGGATCGTCGTACCTGCCGTCGTCATGCACCTGTCATCCCTGCCCGCTTCGGATGGTCGGTCCGCGCCCCGGTCAACTTGGCCGCATCCACGCCCGCAACCCGGAGCGTACGGCCCGCGGGAGCGGTCGGAGACCCGCGACGTCCGTCACCCGCTCCACACTATCGACGCGCGGTCAGCCTACGGCGGACGGGCGCGGCCGGTCCACGTCGGGTTCTCATCCCCTCGTCCATCCGTACCGGTACAACGAGGCAACCCACCGGCCGGAAGCCCGATGGCGCGAAGTGTCAACCTCGGCGGGAGCGTCCACTCCGGGCGCGCTTCTTGGCCGCCGGCCGGGGCGGGCCGACCATCCGCTCGCGCACGATCTCCACGACCGTGGTGGGCGGATCGATCACCCCGACGCCGCAGAGTTGCACGGCCGGCTCCCCGCCGCCGAGTCGCGCGACCACCTCGGCGTGCTCCTCGATCTCGGCCGCGGCGGACGAGCCCTTGAGCGCCAGCAGTCGACCACCGCGAACCGCCAGGGGAAGACTCCAGCCCGCGAGCCGATCCAGGGGCGCGACCGCGCGCGCGGTCACCACGTCTCCGCTGATCGGGTCCCGGCCGCTCGACCCGCTGGCCGCCTCGTCGGCCCGGCCACGGAACACCCGCACCGACCTGGCCAGACCCAGTCGCTCGACGACCTCGATCAGGAACGACGTCCGCCGGGCCAGCGGCTCGATCAGGGTGACCGTGAGGTCGGGACGGGCGATGGCCAGGACGAGACCCGGCAGACCGGCGCCGGAGCCGACGTCGAGTACCGTCGCGCCGGACGGGATCCGCTCGGCGACCGCGGCGCAGTTGAGCAGGTGCCGGTCCCAGATGCGGGGCGCCTCCCGGGGGCCGATCAGGCCGCGGACCACCCCGTCGGTGGCCAGCAGTTCGGCGTACGCGGCGGCCAGGTCGAGACGGTCACCGAAGAGGGTCAGCGCGGCCGGGGCCAGCTCGGGCGGCAACGCCGCGTCGGCCGGTGACGGGGCGGCGTCACGCCCGGTCGATTCGGCATCGGCGTCGACGGTGGCGGGGCGGGCAGCGGACGGCCCGGGCGGCGTGCCGCCCGGGCCGTCCACGGCGTCGGCCGTGATGTCGTCGTGGGTCACCCGGTCAGTCCGCCGGCCGTACGACGATGCGCCGGTTCGGCTCCACACCCTCGGACTCGCTCGCCACGCCGGACATGGCGTTGACGACGTCGTGCACGCACTTGCGCTCGAACGCGGACATCGCCTCCAGGCGGACCGGCTCGCCGTACTCCTTGACCTTCTCGACGGCGTTCTTGGCGACCGCGGCGAGTTCCTTGCGGCGGTTCGCCCGGTAGCCACCGACGTCGAGCAGCAGACGGCTCGGCGTACCGGTCTGCCGGAAGACGGCAAGGCGGGTCAGTTCCTGGAGCGCCTCCAGGGTGGCCCCGCGCTGACCGACCAGATTCTGCAGCCGCTCGCCGACCACCTCGACCATCGGACGGCCGGCGGCGACCAGCTCGTCGATGTCGCCGTCGTAGTCGAGGATGTCGAGCAGACCCTCGACGTAGTCGGCGGCGATCTCGCTCTGCCGGAACAGGTCGCCCTCGCCCACAGCCTTCTTCACCCGGGTGCCAGCGGCGGTGTCGGTGTCGTCGTCCGCCTCGGTGTCGTCGGCTTCGGTGTCGTCGCCGTCCACCGCGAGCGTGGCGGTCTCCTCCTCGTCCAGGGACTGCTCAGCGCGGGGGATGCTGGTCTCGGTCACGGTCTCATCTCCGTACTCGCTCGGCCGGACCGTCGGGTCCGACTGGTTTCCCGGGGCCGGCGGGAGGTCGCCGGTGCCCACGGGCACGTCTGTACGGGCAGTGTCGCCCGTGGCCGCGCTGTGCGCGGTCGGTTCCGCCCGGCGCCGGCCGTACGGCGGCTGCGCGGTGCGGAACGGGCCGCCGCCGGTGATCCGGCGGCGGCCCTCGCAGGTCAGCCCTGCCGCTTGGCGGGGCGGCTCTTCTTCGGGTTGTTCACCGGCTTGGCGCCCGGCTTCGGCCCGGCCACCTTGGGCGCGGCCGCCTTGACCGGTGCCGGCGGGGCCGTCTTGCCGCGACCGAACAGGCCACCGGACTTGGCGGGCTGCACCGGGTTACGGCTGGCGGCGGGCGCGACGGCCTTCTTGGCGGTCACCGGCGGCGGGAACTTCCGCAGCACCCACTGCTGCTGGCCGAGGGTGAAGAGGTTGTTGGTGACCCAGTAGATGATGACGCCGATCGGGAAGATCGCGCCGGAGATCAGCAGCGACGCGGGGATGCCGTAGAGCATCAGTCGCTGGATCATCCGCTGCTGCGGGTCCTCGGCCCAACCGGTCTTGAGGATCATCTGACGGCTGGTGAGGTAGGTGGTGGCGATCATGACCAGGACCAGGACACCAGCAATGATCTTCACGGTGCTGCCGTTGGCGCCGAGGCTGGCGAGCTCGTCGGCAGTGGAGCCGAACTTGCCGGCGATCGGGGCGGTGAAGAGCTTCGCCTGCGAGGCGCTCTGGAACTGGTCGGCGGTCCAGCCGTAGAGGGTCTGGTTCCGCTTGTCCGGGTCGAGCCGGCGCAGCACGTGGAAGAGGCCCAGGAAGACCGGGATCTGAAGGAACATCGGAAGGCAACCCATAAGCGGGTTGGCCTTCTCCTTCTTGTACAGCTCCATCATTTCTTTCTGGAGCGTCTCCCGGTCACCCTTGTGCTTCTCCTGAAGCTCCTTGACCTTGGGCTGGAGCGCCTGCATCGCCCGCTGCGACTTGATCTGCTTGACGAAGACGGGGAACAGGATCACCCGGACGGTGACCACGAGGAAGATGATGGAGAGGATCCAGGCGAAGTTGGTGCCGATCACCGCGCCGACGGGCACCCCGATGGCGTCCCAGGCAGAGTGCCAGGTCAGCAGGATCCACGAAATCGCGTAGTAGATCCAGTCGAGACTCAGACTCAATTCGGGGCTCCAGTCACATCAGCACGACGGCGGCCGCCCGGCTCCGGCACCGGGTCATATCCACCAGGGTGAAAGGGGTGGCAGCGCAACAACCGCCGGGCCGCCAGCACGGCTCCCCGGAGCGCGCCATGCCGAACGACCGCCTCCTGGGCGTACGCACTGCACGACGGGTAGAACCGACAGCGAGCCGGCAGTGCCGGACTTATCCACCGACGGTACGCGATGATGGGCGCGATCAGCACCTTGGCACCGGTTGTCGACGGCCGTGGGCTGCTCTGCTCGGTGCCGCTCATCGGGACCGCCGTTCGCGCGGCGACCGGGCGACCGCGATGGCAGCGTCCAGGTCGGTGGCGAGCCGAGGGTACGACGCCTGCGCCGCGGCGGGGAGCGCCCGGACGACCAGGGTGCTGCCGGCGGGCAGGTCGGTCAACCGTTCCCGGACCAGCGCCCGCAGTCGGCGCCGGACCCGGTTGCGAATCACCGCGTTACCGACCGCCTTGGACACGACGAAGCCGGCACGGGACGGCACGGACGACTGCTCCGCACTGTTGTCCCGTACCGGCTCCGGCGAGGTCGGTGTGCTGGGGTCGACGGTCACCGGCACGGTGAGGTGGACCACGACGGCGCCACGTCCGGCGCGTCGGCCACCACGAACCGCTGCGGCGAAGTCAGTGCTGCGCCGCAGTCGCTGTGCGGCGGCCAGCACGACTGCCCACGTCCCCTGGACCGGCCCGGTCGGCTCAGGCCGACAGGGTGGTGCGACCCTTGGCGCGACGGCTCGACAGGATGGCACGGCCGGCACGGGTGCGCATGCGCAGCCGGAAGCCGTGGGTCTTCGCGCGCCGGCGGTTGTTCGGCTGGTAGGTGCGCTTGCTCACGTCAGGCTCTCCGTTTTCGTACGCGCCCCGCGCGACGGGATCGCCGGGGTCGTGTGGTGGTCCAGGCCACCTCGACGGTGGCCCACGATCGGTGCTGTCCGGCGGAGCGGGACCTCGGCGATGCGGGGATGCGACCGCGGACAGCAAGCACCCATCACCCTAGCAGAGGGCGAGAAAGCAGCCGTTCCAGCCTACGCAGGGGGGCAATGACCGTCAAACACCTCGAGCAGGGGACAACGGGACGCGCCCGAGGCCGAAGGGCGGTTTTCGCTGATGCCGACAAGGGCGCCGCCGCGTCGCCGGTTGATGGCGCAGGGACAACGCTGTTACCGTGCCCGATTGCGGTGAGCGTCGGAAGCTCCGGTCGTCGCGCAGGCAAGACCGGACATGGCAGTGAATCGTTCGGCACGGTGAACCCGCTTCAGCGCCCGTTCAGGCAGGGGCAGGTCCCACCCGCGTCCGGCGGCGGCCACAATCGGTCGGTACACAGGCTGTGGATAACTTGTGGATGACCACCGGTCGACCGTCCGGGTGGGTGTTGTTCCACCCGCGAACGCGGCGGGCCCGGGACGGCCGGCTGGCAGACAGCGGCGGCCGGGAGCAGAAGCGAGGGGGTGGCACGACGGTGGCCGGTACGACCGACCTTGCCGCAGTGTGGTTAGCGGCGACCGACGAGCTCGCCGACGAGATCATCTCCGCCCAGCAGCGTGCCTATCTCCGACTGACCCGGCTGCGAGCGATCGTCGAGGACACCGCACTGCTCTCCGTTCCGGACGCGTTCACCCGCGACGTGATCGAGTCACGGCTGCGCCCGGCGATCACCGAGGCGCTCACCCGCCGGCTGGGCCGACCGATCCAGGTCGCGGTCACCGTTCGGGTGGCCGAGGACGCCACCGGCCGACCGGCCGGCACCGTCTACCGCAGTGCCCCGGAGACCGGGCAGCTCGACATCGACGGTCCGGGTATGGCGTTCGACGACGACCAGGGCGCTCGACCGTCCGCCGACGCGATGATCCCTGAGCAGTCAGCCGCGCCGCGTACCCCCGATCCGGGTCCACCGCCCGCGCCGGCGGGTCCGCCGCTCGCGCCGCCCGTCGACGGGCATCGCGCCGGGTTGATCCCGGCCAGCAGGGACGGGCAGGAGGCGTTGTTCAGCGCTGCCTTCGCGGAGCCCCTGCGGCCCTCCCGGCCGGGTCCGGACCGGCGCGGCTACGACGAGCAGGCCGCCCGCCTGGATCCGTCCGGCCCCGACACCCGGCCCTACGAGCCCCGCTACCGGGACGACTCGGCGTCACCGCGCGACCAGCACGTGATCCGCTCGCTGCCCCGGGACAGCGGAACGGACAGCGGCCCGGGTCGCAGCGCGGTGGACCATCGCACCGGTGGCCGCGACGACCGTCGGTTGCCCGGTGCCGACACCGGTGGCAACCGGCTCAATCCGAAGTACATGTTTGAGACGTTCGTCATCGGCTCGTCCAACCGCTTCGCCCACGCGGCGAGCGTGGCGGTGGCGGAGTCACCGGCCAAGGCGTACAACCCGCTGTTCATCTACGGGCACTCCGGGTTGGGCAAGACGCACCTGTTGCACGCCATCGGGCATTACGCCACCACGCTGGGCAACGCCCGCTCGGTCCGGTACGTCTCGACCGAGGAATTCACCAACGACTTCATCAACTCGCTCCGGGACGACAAGACCAGCGCGTTCCAGCGGCGCTATCGCGACGTCGACATCCTGTTGATCGACGACATCCAGTTCCTGGAGAACCGCGAGCGCACCCAGGAGGAGTTCTTCCACACCTTCAACACGCTGCACAACGCCAACAAGCAAATCGTGATCACCTCTGACCGGTCTCCGCGCCAGCTCGCGACCCTCGAGGACCGGATGCGAACCCGGTTCGAGTGGGGGCTGCTGGCCGACATCCAGCCGCCGGATCTGGAGACCCGGATCGCGATCCTGCAGAAGAAGGCGGCGCAGGAGCGGATGTACGCCCCGCCGGACGTGTTGGAGTTCATCGCCTCCCGGGTGTCGAACTCGATCCGGGAGCTGGAGGGCGCGCTGATCCGGGTGACCGCGTTCGCCAGCCTGACCCGGTCGACAGTCGAGCTGTCGCTGGCCGAGGAGGTGCTTCGGGACTTCATGCCCGACGGCGCCGGTCCGGAGATCAACGCTGACCAGATCATGGCCTCGACCGCTGACTACTTCGGGGTGAGCCTGGAGGATCTGCGCGGCCAGTCCAGGTCCCGGGTGCTGGTCAACGCCCGCCAGGTGGCGATGTACCTGTGTCGGGAGTTGACCGAGCTGTCGCTGCCCCGGATCGGGCAGGCGTTCGGTGGCCGGGACCACACCACTGTGATGCACGCCGACCGCAAGATTCGTCAGCAGATGGCGGAGCGCCGCTCGCTGTACAACCAGATCGCCGAGCTGACCAACCGCATCAAGCAGAACAGCTGAGGCGTACGACCGCCGTCGCGCGGCGCACAGCCGCAGGACACGCCCGACCGGATCGCCGGTCGGGCGTTCTTTTTGGGTCAGTCAGCTGGACTCTCGACATGGTGGAGACCACAGCATTGAGGCCGTGACCGCCTCGATCCCCACTCGTTGTCCACAGCTCGTTATCCACCGTCGGTGGATAACTACGGTCCGTCCTCCGCCAGTTACCCACAGGCTGTGGAGAAACCCTGTGTACGAAGCTGTGGACGCCTGGGGACGACCGTCAGGTTATCCACCGATCATCATCAACCTGTGTACGAGCTGTTGAAGGTTCTGGGGATGACGGCAATGGTGATCTTCCCCGCGATCCACAGGCTTGGGGAGAAAGTCGGTGGATTACCGGTGGACAACCGGTGGACAACGGTGGACAACCGGCCGTCGTCGCCGGGCTGTGGACACACGAGCCGGTTGTACCCCCGGTTCTCCACAGCTAAATCACCGGTGGATAACCTGTCTGACCTGCGCAGACCCCGGTTTTCCACAGTTTGCACAGGTGCGATGAAGACGATGAGTTATCTCTTCTAAGAGAACAAAAACCAATCATCACCGTTGGGCTTTCTGTGGATCGGGCCGAACGCTGTCGGATCAACCGGTCAGCATCGACACGATCCATGGGGTCGGGCGCACAGCCGATGTCCCCGCGCCCTAAGGTGCGATGGGTACCCGCACGGTCGGGCGGGACGGTAGGCAGCGGTCGGCATGAGAGAGTTGTCGCTGACGTCGACGCGGAGGCATTGATGAAGTTCCGAGTGGAGCGCGACGCGCTCGCCGAGGCTGTGGCGTGGACCGCGAAGAGCCTGCCAAACCGGCCATCCGTACCGGTGCTCGCCGGGGTGATGCTTCGCGTCACCGACGGCAACCTGCGGGTCTCCGGGTTCGACTACGAGGTCTCCAGCCAGGTGACCGTCGAGGTGCAGGGCGACGCCGACGGCGCCGCGCTCGTCTCCGGCCGCCTGCTCGCCGAGATCACCAAGGCGTTGCCGGCCAAGCCGGTCGACATCGCCGCGGTCGGCGCACACCTCGAGCTGGTCTGCGGCAGCGCCCGGTTCACCCTGCCCACCATGCCGGTGGAGGATTACCCCGCGCTGCCCGAGATGCCGCAGAGCGCCGGCACTGTCGACGCCGCGGCGTTCGCCACCGCGGTGGCCCAGGTGGCCATCGCCGCCGGTCGCGACGAGACGCTGCCGATGATGACCGGCGTCCGCGTCGAGCTGTCGGGTGACACCCTGTCGATGCTCGCCACCGACCGTTACCGGTTGGCGCTGCGCGAGATCCAGTGGCGGCCGGACGACCCCGAGGTGAGCATCAACGCCCTGGTTCCGGCACGCACCCTGAACGACACTGCCAAGGCCCTCGGTCCGCTGGGCGGCGAGGTCACGCTCGCCCTCGCCCAGGGCGCTGCGGGCGAGGGCATGGTCGGCCTCGCCGGCGGCACCCGACGTACCACCAGCCGGCTGCTCGACGGCGCCAACTACCCGCCGGTGCGGTCGCTCTTCCCAGCCACGCACAACGCCGCGGCCCGGGTGTCGGTCAGCACGCTGATCGAGGTGGTCAAGCGGGTCGCGCTGGTCGCCGAACGGACCACCCCGGTGCTGCTCAGCTTCAGCGCCGACGGCCTGGTGGTCGAGGCCGGCGGTTCCGAGGAGGCACGGGCCAGCGAGGCGATGGAGGCCACCTTCACCGGTGAACCACTGACCATCGGCTTCAACCCGCAGTACCTCATCGACGGTCTGGCAAACCTGGGCGCTCAGACGGCCGTGCTCTCGTTCGTCGACGCCTTCAAGCCTGCGGTGATCTCTCCCGCTGGCGAGGATGGCGAGGTCATTCCGGGGTACCGGTACCTCATCATGCCGATCCGCGTTTCGCGCTGATCGCGCCCAGCAACACCCAGATCCACGGAGGTAGAAACAGATGCAGCTCGGCCTGGTAGGACTCGGCCGTATGGGCGGCAACATGCGGGAGCGGTTGCGTTCGGCCGGGCACGAGGTGGTCGGCTTCGACCACAACGCGCAGATCAGCGACGTCACGACCCTCGCCGGCCTGGCAGAGAAGCTTGAGTCGCCGCGCGCGGTCTGGGTCATGGTGCCCGCCGGTGTCACCGACGCCACGATCGACGAGCTCGCCGAGGTGCTTGGCGAGGGCGACATCATCATCGACGGCGGCAACTCGCGCTTCAGCGACGACGCGCCCCGTGCGGAGCGGCTCAACCAGCGGGGCATCGGCTACATGGACGTCGGGGTCTCCGGCGGCGTATGGGGCCGGCAGAACGGCTACGGGCTGATGGTCGGTGGCGCCCAGGAGCACGTGGACCGCCTGATGCCGATCTTCAACGCGCTCAAGCCGGAGGGTGAGTTCGGCTTCGTGCACGCCGGCCCCGTCGGTGCCGGGCACTACTCGAAGATGGTGCACAACGGCATCGAGTACGGCCTGATGCACGCCTACGCCGAGGGCTACGAGCTGATGGCCGCCTCGGAGCTGGTGACCAACGTGCCGGGCGTCATCAAGTCCTGGCGGGAGGGCACCGTCGTCCGTTCCTGGCTGCTTGACCTGCTCGACCGGGCGCTCGACGAGGACCCGGAGCTGGCCGACCTGAGCGGCTACACGGAGGACACGGGCGAGGGCAGGTGGACGGTCGACGAGGCGGTCCGGCTGGCGGTGCCGCTGAACGTCATCACCGCTTCGCTGTTCGCCCGGTTCGCCTCGCGGCAGGACGACTCGCCCGCCATGAAGGCCGTCTCCGCGCTGCGTCAGCAGTTCGGTGGCCACGCCGTCCACAAGCGCTGAGCGGTATCCACAACCTGTGTACGTTCACCGGCTGGAACTGGTCGACTTCCGCTCGTACGAGCGGGTGGCCGTCGACCTCCAGCCGGGAGCGAACGTCCTGATCGGCGCCAACGGCGTCGGCAAGACCAACCTCGTCGAGGCGCTGGGCTACGTGGCGACCCTGGACTCGCACCGGGTCGCCACCGACGCGCCTCTGGTCCGGATGGGTGCCACGTCCGCGGTGATCCGCTGCGCGGTGGTGCACGACGGCCGCGAACTCCTGGTCGAGCTGGAGATCGTGCCCGGCAAGGCCAACCGGGCCCGACTGGGCCGCTCACCGGCGCGGCGGTCCCGGGACGTGCTCGGGGCGCTCCGGCTGGTGCTCTTCGCCCCGGAAGATCTTGAGCTGGTCCGGGGCGACCCGGCCGAGCGCCGCCGCTACCTGGACGACCTGCTGGTCAACCGGCAACCCCGGTTCGCGGGCGTGCGGGCCGACTACGAGCGGGTCGTCAAGCAGCGCAACGCCCTACTGCGCACCGCGTACCTGGCCCGCAAGACCGGTGGGTCCCGGGGTGGCGACCTCGGCACCCTCGCGGTCTGGGACACCCACCTGGCACAGCACGGGGCGGAGCTGCTCGCCGGCCGCCTGGAACTGGTGGCCGCGCTCACCCCGCACGTGGCCAAGGCGTACGACGCGGTGGCCGCCGGTCGGGGTGCGGCGAGCATCACCTACCGGCCCTCGATCGAGCTGGCCGAGCCGACCACCGATCGGGCCGCGCTGGCCGAGGCGCTGACGGCGGCCCTGGCCGCGTCCCGCTCCGCCGAGATCGAGCGGGGCACCACCCTGGTCGGCCCACACCGCGACGAGTTGGCGCTGAGCCTCGGCCCACTGCCCGCCAAGGGGTACGCCAGCCACGGCGAGTCGTGGTCGTTCGCCCTCGCGTTGCGGCTGGCCGGGTACGACCTGTTGCGCGCCGACGGCATCGAGCCGGTGCTGGTGCTCGACGACGTCTTCGCGGAGTTGGACACCGGCCGCCGGGAGCGGTTGGCGGAGCTGGTCGGCGGGGCGAGTCAGCTTCTGGTCACCTGCGCGGTGGACGACGATGTGCCGGCCGCCCTGCGCGGCACCCGCTACCAGGTCGGCGAAGGGACGGTACGCCGTGTCGGATAAGCCAGGCACCGATCGACCATCGGCCGGCGAGGGCCCGGCTGCGCGTACCCCGAAGGCGGCGGAGGGATCGGCGGGCGGTGAGCCGGCGGCGGCCGCCAGCGGGCCGGAGCTGGCCCGGGCGGTGCTCGACGCGGCGCTGTCCCGACGGCAGGCGGCGGCCCGCGCCCGGCGTACCCCCGGCGGCGGCGACGCTGCCGGGGGCTCGGGGCGGCGGTTGCGCGGCTACTCCGGCCCCGGCCCCGACCCGCGCGATCCGCAGCCGCTCAGTGCCGTGCTGAACCGGCTGGTGAAGGCGCGTGGCTGGCAGCAGCCGGCCGCCGAGGCCACCGTGTTCGGCGCCTGGGAGCGGGTCGTCGGCGCGGAGGTCGCGCAGAACAGCCGCCCGGTGAAGTTGGAGAACGGCGAGCTGACAGTGGAGGCGCGCTCGACCGCCTGGGCCACCCAGCTGCGGCTGCTCGCCGGCTCGCTGCTCAAGCAGATCGCCAGCGAGGTCGGGCACAACGTGGTGCGCAAGCTGCACATTCACGGCCCGGCCGCGCCCTCCTGGGGGAAGGGCCCACGCCGGGTACGCGGCCGGGGTCCGCGCGACACGTACGGCTGAGCCGGCCATTCAGCCGCGCCGTTCAGCCGCGCCGGTCGGCCTCGCGGGCTGCCCGCTTGCGTTCCCGCTGCTCCCGGGTGAAGCGCTTGCGCTCGGCCAGGTCACGTTTCCACGCCTCGCGGGCCTCGGCAGAGCCGCCCTGCACCGCGCCCTGCACACCCTCGGCCGGCCCGGCGAGGTGCCGGAAGGCCCAACGCATCAATCGGCCGCCCTCGCCCGGGGCCCTGGTGATCGCGCCGTCCTCGCTCATCTGCCGTCCTCTTCCCCGCGTCGCCTCGCCGGTTCTCGCCCGTCGCACGAGCCTACCTTTGGGGCACCAATGGTTGGTGTACCAATGATCGGTACGATAGTCACCGTGCGGAGAGAGGGCAACCGATGAGCGAACGACCGGGCGGCGTCGACCCGCTGGCCCTGGAGCAGCAGGTCTGCTTCGCCCTCTCGGTCGCCGCGCGCAGCGTGGTGGCCGTCTACCGGCCGCTGCTGGAGCCGATGGGGCTGACCCACCCGCAGTACCTGGTGATGTTGGCGCTCTGGCAGCACGCACCGTTGTCCGGTCGCGACCTCAGTCGCCTGCTTCAGCTCGACCCGGGCACGCTCTCACCGCTGCTCAAGCGACTGGAGGCGGCCGGCTACCTGCGCCGGGAACGCGACCCGAGCGACGAGCGCAGCCTCGCCGTCACCCTCACCGCCAGCGGTGCCGCGCTGCGGAGTCAGGCCGAGCTGATCCCGGCCGCGATCGTGCAGCGGCTCGGGCTGCCCGTCGAGGACCTGCAACACCTGCACGCGGTGCTCACGCGGCTGATCTCGGCCGCCAACCGACCGGCCACCCCGGAGACTGACGGGGCGGCTCAGGCGTCGGCGTAGACGGCGAACCCGCGCTCGGCGCAGCGCCGGTAGAACGCGGCCAGCACGCCCAGCTCGGCGCAGGTGAAGTTCCACTGCGGCGGGTCACCGCGCTCGTCGCGCAGCGCGTCGAGCCGGCTCTCCAGCCAGCGCAGCTGCTGCTCGGCCAACCGACCGTCGCCGAGCAGGGAGCGCAGCACGGTGCTCACCGACTCGAAGGTGACCGCCTCACCGGTCGGGCGGTGCGCGGCTACGAACCGTTCGATGCCGCTCGCGATCCAGGAGCAGCCGTCCGGGTCGATCACCGGGTCCTCGTCCTCGGCGGCAGCGTCTGTGGCGTACAACACACCTTCGAGGCCGAGCAGCAGATCCACCAGCTCGGTGTACGCGGTCGCCCGGATGGTGCCGGTCTTCGCGATCAGCTCGGCCAGCGCCGCGGTCGGCGCGGAGATGCGCGGCAGGTCGACGATCTCGCCGAAGTCGACGAACTCGGCCGGCGCGACCGGATCGTAGAAGCGGCCGGTACGCGGCCAGTGCACCGCGACGTTGTCCAGCCCCATCTGTCACCTCTTAAAGAGCACGTGTCGGGTCGATCGGGTCGATCGTCCCGGTTCCAACCGGTAAAGATCAAGGCTGGTTCCGGGGCGCCGCAAACGTACGGCACTGACGCTTTGGCCGCGACCCCCGACCCGCCCGACCGCGGGTCAACCCGTTCCGGGGCGGCGCGTGCGATGGGGGCCTGGCGTGTGGGGGGAGTCGTGGGCGGCGGGGTTCTGCCGGCTATGGACTTCTCAGCCGCCTCGTTGAGGGTGCCGAGTGGTGGTTCTGTCCCCCGCGCACAGTAGGATTGACAGTGAGACGAAGACCCGGTGCGGGAGTGGGACGGGGCCGCTGGCCCCAGATTCATTCTCCACGTCGGGTCGAGCCGATCGCGATCCGCGGGCAACCGCGGCGACCGGCGCGTTCGACCCGCTGTCCGGAGGTCTCCGGCGCCGGTCCACGCGCCGACGTCGCGTCCTGTCCGCCGAACCCGCGCCCGACGCGCCCTACCGGCGCGGCTGACGCGAGAAAGTGGCCGAGGGTGGCAGCGCAGGACAAGCAGGAGTACGGCGCAGAGTCGATCACCGTTCTCGAGGGGCTGGAGGCGGTTCGCAAGCGGCCCGGTATGTACATCGGGTCCACGGGCGAGCGCGGTCTGCACCACCTCGTCTGGGAGGTCGTCGATAATGCGGTCGACGAGGCGCTGGCCGGATACTGCGACACCATCGACGTGGTGCTGCTCGCCGACGGCGGCGTCCGGGTCACCGACAACGGCCGTGGTTTCCCGGTCGACCTTCACCCGAAGCTCAAGAAGCCCGGTGTCGAGGTCGCGTTGACCATCCTGCACGCGGGCGGAAAGTTCGACGGCAAGGCGTACGCGGTCTCCGGCGGTCTGCACGGCGTCGGTGTCTCCGTGGTGAACGCGCTCTCCACCAAGATGTTCGTCGAGATCCACAAGTCTGGCTCCGTGTGGCGGCAGCACTACACCAACTCCAAGCCGAGCCCGCTGGAGAAGGGCGAGACCACCGACCGCACCGGCTCGGCAGTTTCCTTCTGGCCCGACCCCGACGTGTTCGAGACCGTCGACTTCGACTTCCAGACCATCTACCGACGCCTGCAGGAGATGGCCTTCCTCAACCGCGCCCTGCGCATCCACCTGCTCGACGAGCGGGTGGCCGAGGAGGAGGACGGCCGGCAGCGCGAGGTCACCTTCTACTACGAGGGCGGCATCGCGGACTTCGTCCGGCACCTCAACGCCTCGAAGAGCCCGATCCACAAGACCGTGGTCGAGTTCGAGGCCGAAGAGGAGGGCATGTCCCTCGAGATCGCCATGCAGTGGAACGAGTCGTACGGCGAGTCGGTCTACACCTTCGCCAACACGATCAACACCCACGAGGGCGGCACCCACGAGGAGGGCTTCCGGTCCGCACTGACCAGCGTGGTCAACCGGTACGGTACCGACAAGAAGCTGCTCAAGGGCGACGAGAAGCTCTCCGGCGAGGACATCCGCGAGGGGCTCGCGGCGATCATTTCGGTCAAGCTGGCCAACCCGCAGTTCGAGGGTCAGACCAAGACCAAGCTGGGCAACACCCCGGTGAAGAGCTTCGTGCAGCGGGTCTGCAACGACCGGCTGGTCGACTGGTTCGACCGCAACCCGGCCGAGGCCAAGATGATCATCACGAAGGCGTCCCAGGCGGCCCGCGCCCGGATCGCCGCGCAGCAGGCGCGCAAGCTGGCCCGGCGCAAGTCGCTGCTGGAGTCCGGCTCGATGCCGGGCAAGCTGGCCGACTGCCAGTCGACCGACCCCCGCGAGTCCGAGGTGTTCATCGTCGAGGGTGACTCGGCCGGCGGCTCGGCCAAGCAGGGTCGCGACCCACGGACCCAGGCGATCCTGCCGATCCGCGGCAAGATCCTCAACGTGGAGAAGGCCCGGATCGACCGGGTGCTGAAGAACAACGAGGTCCAGGCGCTGATCACCGCGCTGGGCACCGGCATCCACGACGACTTCGACATGGAGAAGCTGCGGTACCACAAGGTGGTGCTGATGGCCGACGCGGACGTCGACGGCCAGCACATCCAGACGCTGCTGCTCACCCTGCTGTTCCGCTTCATGCGTCCGCTGGTCGAGATGGGGCACGTCTACCTGGCCGCCCCGCCGCTCTACAAGATCAAGTGGAACAAGAAGGGCGACGACGCCCAGTACGCGTACTCCGACCGCGAGCGGGACGGGCTGATCCTGCTGCGCCAGCAGAAGAAGCCGAACGCCAAGCCGGACGACATTCAGCGCTTCAAGGGCCTCGGCGAGATGAACTATCCCGAGCTGTGGGAAACCACTATGAACCCGGCGACGCGTACCCTGCGTCAGGTCACTCTCGACGACGCGGCGACCGCCGACGAGTTGTTCAGTGTGCTGATGGGTGAGGACGTCGAGGCGCGCCGGTCGTTCATTCAGCGCAACGCCAAGGACGTGCGGTTCCTGGACATCTGACGGACTGCGCCGGATCGGTCGGGCACTGCCCGGCCGATCCGGCGGTCCACAGAGTTATCCACAGCTTGGCCGGTATCCACAGCCGTTATCCACAGCACGAAAACGACTCTGAGTCTGATAAGGGTATACAGTGACCGATTCTCCCGAGTCCACACCGAACGAGCCCGAGGTTCCCGCCGAGGCCATCGCCGCGGTGGTCGCGCACGACCGGATCGAACCGGTCGGGCTCGAGGTGGAGATGCAGCGCTCCTACCTCGACTACGCGATGAGCGTCATCGTCGGTCGCGCGCTGCCGGACGTCCGGGACGGCCTCAAGCCGGTCCACCGCAAGATCCTCTACGCGATGTTCGACTCCGGCTACCGTCCGGACCGGGGCTACGTGAAGTGCTCCCGCGTCGTTGGTGACGTGATGGGTCAGTTCCACCCGCACGGCGACTCGGCGATCTACGACGCGCTGGTCCGGATGGCGCAGTCCTGGTCGCTGCGCTACCCGCTGGTCGACGGCAACGGCAACTTCGGCTCGCCGGGTAACGACCCGGCCGCCGCCATGCGATACACCGAGTGCAAGCTCGACCCCCTCGCCATGGAGATGCTGCGGGACATCGACGAGGACACCGTCGACCTGCAGGACAACTACGACGGCCGGGCCAAGGAGCCCACCATCCTGCCGTCGCGGATCCCCAACCTCCTGGTGAACGGCTCCGAGGGCATTGCGGTCGGCATGGCCACCAAGATCCCGCCGCACAACCTGCGGGAGATCGGTGCGGCGGTGCAGTGGTGCCTGGAGCACCCGGAGGAGGACGAGGAGACCACCCTCGAGGCCCTGCTCGGCATCGTCAAGGGCCCGGACTTCCCGACCCACGGCCTGATCGTCGGCACCACAGCGATCCAGGACGCGTACCGCACCGGTCGCGGCTCGATCCGGATGCGCGCCGTCGTGGAGGTCGAGGAGGACAAGCGGGGTCGCCCCTGCCTGGTCGTCAGCGAACTGCCCTACCAGGTCAACCCGGACAACCTCGCCGAGCGGATCGCCGAGCTGATCAAGGAGGGCAAGCTCGCCGGCATCGCCGACATCCGCGACGAGTCCTCCGGTCGTACCGGCATGCGGATCGTCCTGGTGCTCAAGCGCGACGCCGTCGCGAAGGTCGTGCTGAACAACCTCTACAAGCACACCCAGCTCCAGGAGACCTTCGGCGCCAACATGCTGGCCCTGGTCGACGGGGTGCCGCGCACGCTCAACCTGGCCCAGTTCCTCCGCTACTACGTCGAGCACCAGATCGACGTGATCCGTCGGCGGACCGCGTTCCGGCTGCGCAAGGCCGAGGAGCGGGCACACATCCTGCGCGGCCTGGGTAAGGCGCTGGACGCGCTGGACGAGGTGATCGCCCTGATCCGGCGCTCCCCGACAGTGGACGACGCCCGACAGGGCCTGATCCGGCTGCTGGAGATCGACGAGATCCAGGCGACCGCGATCCTGGACATGCAGCTGCGCCGGCTCGCCGCTCTGGAGCGGCAGCGGATCATCGACGACCTGGCGAAGCTCGAGATCGAGATCGCCGACCTCAAGGACATCCTCGCCAAGCCCGAGCGGCAGCGGAAGATCGTCTCGGAGGAGCTGGGCGAGATCGTCACCAAGTGGGGCGACGACCGCCGGACGCAGATCATCCCGTTCGACGGCGAGGTCTCGATGGAGGACCTCATCGCCCGGGAGGACGTGGTCGTCACGATCACCCGCACCGGGTACGCCAAGCGGACCAAGGTCGATCTGTACCGCTCGCAGCGGCGCGGCGGTAAGGGCGTCAGTGGCGCCACGCTGCGGCAGGACGACATCGTCAGCCACTTCTTCGTATGCTCGACCCACGACTGGATCCTGTTCCTCACGAACAAGGGCCGCGTCTACCGGGCCAAGGCCTACGAGTTGCCGGAGGCCAGTAGGGTAGCCAAGGGCCAACACGTGGCCAATCTGCTCGCCTTCCTACCCGACGAGCAGATCGCGCAGATCATTGAGATCCCGAACTACCAGGTAGCCCCCTATCTGGTACTGGCCACGAAGAACGGCCTGGTGAAGAAGACGCGGCTCGAGGAGTTCGACTCCAACCGTTCCGGCGGCATCATCGCGATCAACCTGCGCGATGAGGACGAGCTGGTCGGTGCTGCGCTGGTTGCGCCGGAGAACGACCTGCTGCTGGTCTCGAAGAAGGCACAGGCAATCCGGTTCAACGCCTCGGACGAGGCGTTGCGGCCGATGGGCCGGGCCACCTCGGGTGTGATCGGCATGCGCTTCACGGACGACGACGTCCTGCTCGCCATGGAAGTCGTGCGGGAAGGTTTGGACGTTCTGGTGGCCACGAACGGGGGATACGCGAAGCGAACCCCGATCGAGGAATACCCGGTGCAGGGCCGGGGAGGTAAGGGCGTGTTGACTGCAAAGATCACCGAACGGCGCGGTGGTCTGGTTGGCGCGGTGGTGATCGACCCGGACGACGAGCTGTTCGCGATCACCAGCAACGGTGGTGTCATTCGGACTCCGGTGAAGCCTGTACGGCGTACGCGTGACCGGAACACAATGGGGGTCAAGCTGATGGACCTCCCGGACGGCGTGACTATCGTGGCGATTGCTCGCAATGCCGACGAGCCTGACGAACAGGACTAGTTGAATGACGGAGACACAGGCGAAGTCGGGGAACTCGGGGACCTCGGCCAAACCGGTCGACGAGGAGGCCGCCAAGGGCGGCACACCAGCGACCGGCCGCGCGGCCGTGGGCCGGGCGACGGTCCCCGCCGATGCGCCTGCCCCGAAGTTCACCAGGGCTCCAGGTATGACACCCCCGCCGGAACAGCCGGGCGAAGATGGCGAGTCCGGCGACAAGACCGAGACGCCCAGCGCCGAGGCGCCGACGTCGGCCGCCGCCAATCCTCCGGGTCCGGCGGCGGCACCCTCGGCACGTCCGGCGACCACCCAGCCGATCGGTCTCCGGCCGGGTCAGGCGGCGTCAACCGGGTCCACCGGCACCCAGCCGCGGATCACACCCGGGATGACCCAGCCGCAGCCGGACGCGGCGCGTACGTCCGCCACCGCCGGCCGCCCGGCCAGCGGTGGTGGCCTGCCACCGGGGATCGGCAACGCGTCGGCCGTCGGCGCAGCCCGCGTCGGTGACGCGGTGCGTGCGGCGCGTACGTCGGTCAGTTCGGCCGCTTCCCGCGGACCGCGTCGGGCCCGGCTGAACCTCAAGCGGATCGACCCGTGGTCCGTGATGAAGTTCGCATTCGCGGTGTCGGTGGTGCTCTTCATCGTCGTGGTGGTCGCCACCTCGGTGCTCTACCTGGCGCTGGACGCGATGGGTGTGTTCCAGAGCGTCAACGAGAGCCTGAGTGACCTGGTCAACGCGGGCGGCGGCCAGAGCACCAGCGGCTTCCAGATCACCGCCAAGGGCGTGATTCTCAGCTCTGCGCTGATCGGCCTGGTCAACGTGGTGCTGTTCACCGCGCTGGCCACCCTGGGCGCGTTCGTCTACAACGTCTGCGCCGACCTGGTCGGCGGGATCGAGCTGACGCTCGCCGAGCGGGACTGAGTGACCGGGACGCCGGGGCACCGCGGAATGCGGTCGCTCCGGCGTCCCGTACTCGGGTAGGTTTTGCAGGCGGCGACGGGCCTGGCTCGCAAGCGCGGACCCCGATTTGGGGCCGGCGGAGCGGATGGGTTAATCTTGCTCGTCGCAACGCGGGGCTATAGCTCAGTCGGTTAGAGCGCAGAGCTGATAACTCTGAGGTCGATGGTTCGATTCCATCTAGCCCCACCGCATGTCGTCCGACGGTAGTCGAGCGCGAGGGGTCGCCCCATGTTCAAGAAGCTGCTGATTCTGGCTGGCGTCGTCGGTGTGGCTGCCGTCGTGTTCAACAAGATCAAGGCGTCGAACGATGAGCGTGCCCTGTGGCACGAGGCGACCACCGCGCCCGACCTGCGCTGACGTTCGGCCCGGCGACGAGCGATCATCGCCAAGCCACCCACGGGGCCCTAGCTCAACTGGCAGAGCACTGCCTTTGCAAGGCAGGGGTTAGGGGTTCGAGTCCCCTGGGCTCCACCACGCACAGCCTGTGAGCTGCACCGGGGCTAAGTTCGAGATCATCGGGCAGAGATCCGGCACACCTCAGGAATGATCTTCCCTCGGTTGGCATCTACCGGTCAGGGCCCCCAAGCAACACCTCCGGATTCCTCCAGCGGGTCAAGCGGGCTTGGCCTGCAAGATCGTCGTCGGATGCGCGTCGGCGAGTTTACGGACCACGGCGCTGTGAGGTCCCGGGCTGTTCTGCTCTCCGTCGGATGGCAAGCTCATGCCTCATGATCCATGACTTCGCTAAGGACTATCTGCACCGCCAGCTCAGGTCGAGACGTCAGGCGCTGATCTGGAAGCTCGGTGGGGACGCCGTGAGAAGTCCGGATCGCGTGGAGGTTCGCCCGTGAGGGCGGTCATCGTCGCGGCCGCGGTCGCGTTCATCATCTCCCTGTTCGGCACGCCGGTGGCGATTCGCGTCTTCACCGCGCTCAAGGCAGGCCAGCCGATCCGATCCATCGGGCTTGCCAGCAACCAGGGCAAGAAGGGCACGCCCACGATGGGCGGCGTCGTCTTCATCGTGGCGACCGTCTTCGCCTACGTCGCCGGGCACATCGCCCTGACCACCCTGCCCGAGCGGCAGATCGCGCAGGAGGGCCCGACAATGACGGCCCTGGTGCTACTCGGCCTGTTCGTCTTCTGCGGTGCGGTCGGCTTCTTCGACGACTTCCTCAAGGTGCGCAAGCGCAACTCCGACGGACTGTCCGCCAAAGGCAAGCTGCTCGGCCAGGCCATCGTCAGCGCAGGCTTCGGCATCGCCGCGCTCTACGTGCCGAGCACCAACGGCCAGACCGTGGCCAGCGAGCACATCTCGCTCATCCGCGACATCAGCTGGCTCGACGTCGGCAAGGTCGGCGCGGTCATGGTCATCGTCTTCGTGGTTACGGCGATGTCGAACGGCGTGAACCTCACCGACGGCCTCGACGGCCTGGCCACCGGCGCGTCGATCCTGGTGCTCGGCGCGTACGCGCTGATCGGTTTCTGGCAGTACCGGCACTGGTGCGCCGACGACGCGTACGGCCGCGTGAATGACTACTGCTACCAGGTCCGGGATCCCCTGGAGATCGCCATAATCGCGGCGGCGGCGGCCGCCGCCTGCGTGGGCTTCCTGTGGTGGAACACGTCCCCGGCGCGGATCTTCATGGGTGACGTGGGCGCGCTCGGACTCGGCGGCCTGATCGGCGGGCTCGCGGTGGTAACCCGCACCACGCTGCTTTCGATCATGATCGGCGGGCTCTTCGTCATCATCACGACGACCTGGGTGATCCAGATCGTCTCGTTCCGGACCACCGGTAGACGCGTCTTCCGGATGGTGCCGTTGCACCACCACTTCGAGCTGGCCGGATGGAGCGAGGTCAATATCGTGGTCCGGTTTTGGATCGTGGCCGGCGTCTGCGTGGCGGTCGGCTTGGGCCTGTTCTACTCGGATTTTCTGGCGGTCGTTGGATAAGAGCCACGCGACAAGCCTTGTCGCGCCACCGACGGCCCGACACGCAGCTCTGCTGAAGACCCTGCGACAGGACCTGATGCCGCGAGCGAGGCGTGGCACGTAACGGTCCGCAGACGAGCCTGCAGGGCCGACCACAGCGGGCGGCATGGCAGGCGCCGACCGGGGTAGGAGAAACGGCAACAACCCCCCGGAAGTGAGGTGTCATACCAATGCCTACGGCACGCGAGATCATGACGAACGATGTGACCTGTGTCCGCGAGCAGGACGACCTGAAGTCGGCCGCGAAGCGGATGGCCGAGTTGGGGGTCGGTGCTCTGCCGATCTGCGGCGACGACAACCGGCTCAAGGGCATGCTGACCGACCGCGACATCGTGGTGAAGGTGCTGGCCGAGGGCCGCGACCCGGCCAACGTGACGGCCGGTGAGCTGGCCCAGGGCGAGGCGGTGACCATCGGCGCGGACGACGACGCGGCCGAGATCCTTCGCACCATGGGCCAGCACAAGGTACGCCGGCTGCCGGTGATCGATGGCCACGAGCTGGTGGGCATCGTGGCGGTGGCCGATGTGGCCCGTTCCCTTCCGGAGCGCCCGGTCGGCGACCTCATCGAGGCCATCTCCGAGCGCAGCTGACCTTCGCGCCTGTCAATGATCGCCGCCGCCGGTTCGCCGGCAGGCGGCGATTCGCGTACTCCGGCGGTCCGTGCCGGCAGGTCGGGGTGGGGCGAGGTATTCGGTGCGAGCGTTATGACTCTGGGGTATGAATATGACTCTGAGGTATACCGCTCTTTGCCATCTGGCCCCGGAGCCCTCGGAGCCCCCGGAGCCGGCAGTGCGGTCAGGCGGGCGGAGTGAGCGGGACGGTCTCGCCACGGGCGATGGTGCGTACCTGCTTTGCCCAACCTCGGCGGCGGGCCTCGTCGACGAAGTGTGCCAGCGGTGAGCGGAACACCGGGTAGTCGTCGTAGTGGATCGGCACGGTCAGCTTCGGCCGAACCAACTCCACCAGGTTCGCACCCTGGCGGGCGTCCATGGTGAGCAGAATTCCGGCGACCTTCGTGCCGCCAAGGTGGATCAGCATCGCATCGATGTCCGGGTAGCGTTCGGGGATGGCGGTGAGCAGCGGCCGGTTGAGGGTGTCGCCGGTGACGTAGAGCCGGAACTCCCGCCGCCCGGAGCGTTCCACGTCGATCATCGTGCCCATCACGTCGGGCATCAGCAGGTCCAGTGCGCCCGGCCCGTGCTGCCCGGGCATCGAGGTCAGCCGCACTGTCGTACCGTCGCGGTGCAGCTCTCGCGACGACCAGGTCGGCAGGCCCTGGGCGGCCTGGAAGCCCCAGCGGCGCAGCTTGCGTTCCGCGGCGGGGGTGGTGACGATGGGCAGCTCGCGGTCCAGTTCCCGACGGGCCACCCGGTCGAAGTGGTCGCCGTGCAGGTGGGAGAGGACCACCGCGTCCAGCTCCGGGAGCTGGGCGATCCGCAGCGCCGGATCCGTGCGTCGGCGCGACCACAACCCCTTGCCCAGGTACGCCCGTTGACCCCGGTGCAGGAAGTTCGGGTCGGTCAACAGGGTGAAGCCGCCGATCCGCAGCACCGTCGTCGCGGTACCAATGAACGTGACCTGGGGTTGCTCCGCCATCGTGCCCACCTCCTCCGGCTCCGGTACCCCGATGAGCCGTAGGCATGCGGCTCACTCCCGGCACCGCTGACGTGCCGACCAGAGCACGCGTGCGGGGTCAGGGGTCGGAGCGCGCGATCCGGACGGCGACGCCGTCGAGGATCAACTCCAGCCCGAGCAAGAAGTCCGCGTCGGTGCTGGTGGCTCGGTGGACCACCAGCACCGAGGAATCGGCTTTCCACCCGGCACCGCGCTCGCCATGATTCAGCGGTGAACGAACAGCCGGAGCCCGTCATCCTGCACCTGTACTGCCGTGTCGACGTGGTGGTCACCGATCCGGCTGCTGTGACCGGTCACGCGGTCGCCGATCTGCGATCCGCCGGGATCGACTGGTCCACCGAGGAGGACGACCTCGACACGGCCACTGAGGAGTTGCGGCGCGACCTGACCGCCTCGCTGGGCAGCGTCGCGGACATCAGCCGACTCGTCGACAACATCCCAGGCGTCGAGTTTCGGGGCGGCCACTGCTGGGCCGAGTCGGGCCCAGTGCGGGAGGCCTTCCCGGCCCGCTAGTGGCGCCGACGGTCAGTCGGCGGAACCACCGTCCGCCGCGGGCTCGGCACCGGAGCCGGACCGGTTGGGACGGGCCTCCGGGAGGTGTTCCATCAGCTTGGTGAGCGCGCCGTTGGCGAAGGTCGCGCCGAGCGCCGAACCGGCCCCGATGGTCCAGCCCACCGGCCCGAGCGGGGTGCAGCCGAAGAATTGACTCACCCCCGGGGTCTGCACCACCACGACCAGGACTCCCAGTGACGCCGCCGTGGAGGCCAGCACGGCCGGGCTGGTGCCGCCGGCCAGGATGGTCTGCCCGAGTTGGGTGCCGACCAGGGAGACCAGGGCGACAGTGCCGGCCCGCTGACGGCGTCCGGTGTAGCGGGCCAACGTCCAGCCCGCTGTCGCGCCCAGCGTGGTGGCTGCCGCCCGCAGCCCGATCTCCCTGGTGAGGCTCTCGCCGAGCGCCTTGTCCGGGCCCTCCCGCAGCAGCGCGTCGGTGCGGTCCGACGCGGGTGGCCGGACCGCGATGGCCAGCGCCGGCGCCAGGTCGGTGAGCAGGTTGACCAGCAGCAGTTGTCGTCCGGTGAGCGCGGAGCGGCCCGTCGCCGCGGCGGTGAGCACACTGAACGCGATCTCGCCGAGGTTGCCGCCGACCAGGATGCTGAGCGCGTGCCGTACCGACGACCACATGGCCCGCCCCTCGATCAGGGTGGCGATGATGGTCTCCAGCCGGTCGTCGGTGACCACCAGGTCGGCCGCGGCCCGTGCGGCCGGGGTGCCCCGTTGGCCGAGGGCGATGCCGACGTCGGCCAGCCGGATCGCCGGGGCGTCGTTGGCACCGTCGCCGGTCATCGCCACGGTCCGCCCGCACTTCTGCAACGCCTGGATGATCCGCACCTTGTGGGCCGGGGTGCAGCGGGCCACCACGTCGGTGTTGGCCAACCGCTCGGCGAGCGCGTCGTCGTCCAGTTGGTCGAGTTCAGCGGCGGTGACCACCCGCTGTTCGTCGTGCTCGCTGATGGTGGCCGCGATCGCCTCGGCGGTGGCCGGGTGATCACCAGTGATCATGATGGTGTGCACGCCGGCCTGCCGGATTCGGCGTACCGCCGGGGCGGCGCTCTCCCGGACACCGTCCGCGAGGGCCAGGAAGCCCACGAAGGTCAGCCCTCGAACGTCGGAGTCGGTCACTGTCGGATCGTTCACCGGGCACTCCGCGACGGCCAGGATCCGGTTTCCCGCGCCGGCCCGGTCGGCGAGCATCCGCTCCAGCTCTGCGCGGCCGGCGTCGTCCAGCGGCTCCTGACGACCGTCCATGCGTCGGGACGAACAGCGCGGCAGCACCGTCTCCGGAGCACCCTTGACGCTCAACAACAGGTGACCGTCGGTCTGTCCGATGCTCGCGTGGTAGCCGCGGGACGGCTCGAACGGCAGCCCTCCGGCGGCCCGCCACCCGGCGGCGCCGGTCTGCTCCACCACCCCGGCCTCCCCGGCCCCCCGCCGGACCGCCCGGTCGGTCTGCAACGCCAACTCCTCCGGATTCTTCGCGGCGGGGGTGGCCCGCAGCGCCGCGGCCAGCGTCATCCGGAGCCGGTCGTCCAACCGGTCCAGCGGGGCGTACCGGTCGCCGACGCTGTCGCCGACCCCGGCTAGCAGCAACTGGCCCTCGGTGAGGGTGCCGGTCTTGTCGAAGCAGAGCACGTCCACCCGGCCCAGCGCCTCGATGGTGCGCGGGTTGCGGACCAACGCGCCGTGCTCGGCCAGCCGCCGGGCCGCGGCCAGCTGCGCCGCGCTGACCAGGAACGGCAGCCCTTCCGGCACCGACGCCACGGCGAGGTTCGCGGCGGTCGCCGCCGTTTCGGCCAGGGGTACGCCTCGAAGCAGGCCGGCGCCGGCCACCGCCACGGCGGAACCAGCCGCCAACGGGATCGCGGCGCTGGTCAACGAGCCGAGCCGAGCTTCCACTCCACTGGCCGGCGGGTCCTGCTTGACCAGGGCGAGGCTGCGGCCGGATTCGGTGTCCGACCCGGTCGCCACCACCACAGCAGTGCCGTGCCCGGCGGCGACTGTGGTGCCCTCGTAGAGCATCGAGTGTCGGTCGGCGATGGCGGCGGCCACCACCGGTCGGTTGGACTTGGCGACCGGCAGCGACTCGCCGGTCAGCGACGACTCGTCAGCCTCCAGACCCACCGACTCGAGCACCCGGCAGTCGGCGGGCACCGAGTCACCCGGTTCGAGGGTGATGACGTCTCCGAGGACCAGGTCCTCGGCGGCGAGAACCTGCTCGGCCCCGTCGCGGCGGACCCGTGCGGTCACCGCCGAACGGGACAGGAGTTCGGCCAGTGACCGTTCGGTGTTGCGTTCGTGCACCGCCCCGATCAGGGCGGACCCACCGACGACGCTGCCCACCAGGGCGGCGTCGACCAGCGATCCGAACGACGCGGAGAGCACCGCCCCGGCCACCAGCACCGGGGTGAGCGGGTTGGACAACTCGTCCACGAAGGCACGCAGCAGCCCTCCGCTCCCCGGCCCGGCATTGCCGTTTCCGCCGGCGCCGTGGTGTCGGCGTTGCGCTTCGGCGCTGCCCAGGCCGTCGGGGGTGGAGCGCAGGTGGTCGAGCACGGTGCCGACCGGCATGAGGTGCCAGGCGGTTGCCACGGGCGCCGGGGTGTCCGACTGGTCGTGCAACCGGCGGGCCTGCCAGACCCCGTTGGCGAAGGCCAGCCCGGCCGCGCCGTTGACCGCGACGAGCGCCCGGCCGGGCAGCTCGGTCGGCGGGGCCGTGAACGCGCCCAGCGCCCCGAGACCGGTGCCGGCCATGGCCAGCCGGATGTTCTGCTGGGCCGTACGCCGAGCCACCCCGGTCGCCTCGATCACCAGGGCCACCACTCGCAGGTCGGCACCGACCAGCAGGTGCGCGCCCCACGGCGGCAGCTCCTCCGGCGCGGCGAACCCGAGACCGCAGTCGGACGCGCCGAGCGCCTTCCGGTCCGCGGAAACCAGCATCACCACCGCGCCGTCGCGCTGCAACGCGCGTACCGACTCGGCCAACTGGTCCCCGCCGGGGAGCATCGCGTCGGCGAAGCCGTACCGTTGCTCGTCGCCGCCGGCAACGACCAGCCGCAGGCCGGCGTGTCGGGCGGCGGAGGGCAGGCCGTCGACGCCGGGCGCGGGTTCCGGCTCGACCCGCAACAGGGCGGCGAGCCGGTCGCCGTGGGCGAGGCCGAGGAGTTGCCCGCCGGCGGAGCGCAGCCGGGCCGCGTCCGGGATGTCGTCCGGATCGTTCGCGGGCATCCGGTCCAGCGGCCCGAGCCGCCAGCCGTCCGCCGTACGGGAAGCGGCCGGGTCGTCCGGGTCGAACAACGCGAAGGCCCGCTCGGCCACCTGGTCGACGTCCGCGTCGGACGCCGGTGCCAGATCGGCCAGGACGCCCCGGTCCGAGCCGAGCACGGCGGCGTCGAGCACGAGCGTGTCGATCCGGTCCAGTTCGCGCAGCACACTCCGGTCCATCGCGATCACACCACGCCGGGCCAGCATCCGGCCGAGCTGAGCCGCGTACCCCTCGCGGCCGCTGCCCGGCGCCTTCGGCAGCGCGGACAGGCCCAGCGCGGTGGCCCGCTTCGGCCCGGCGAACGGCACCGCCGCCGCGCCGGCGGCCGCGCCGGCGGCGAGCATCCGGTTGATGTACCGCTCGACCGGGCCGTCCGGCTTCAGCCGTGGACGTTCGATCACCGGCCAGCGGGCGGTGGCCCGTTCGGCGTCGCCGGTCAGCCGTGGTTCGGCCTTCTCCCAGGCGGAGAGTTGGGCCCGATCCTCACCCCACTGCACGACCCGTTGGGCGCCGTCCAGGACGATGCCCGTCCAGCGGCCGGTCAAGCCCTGCACCACCGCCTCGGCCAGCGGAAACAGGATGTCGGCGCGCGGGTCGGAGCGCAGGCGTTTGCCGATGAACTCATGCAGTTTCGGCTGGAGATCCACTGCGGAGAGCAGGCCGGCCACCTCACCGGGCAGCGGTGCGAACGGCAGGATCCGGGTGGCCGCCGAGATGGTCAGGCCAAGTGCGTCCGAGGCGAGCGCGCCGAGGGTGCGCGGGGTGCGCGGCCCTTCCTCCGGCGGGTGCGGCGGTGGGATCTCCGGGTCGGGTTCGTGGTCGCAGGTCCGCTCGACGCGGTCGATAGTGGCGATCAGGTCGCGCAACGTCGGCTCTGGGGTCTGGACGGCGACCACCACCCGGCCGGATGGTGCGTTGACCCGGGCCCAGGCCACCCCGGGCATCTGCTCCAGCGCGTCCTCCACCTGACGGGCCAGCCGATTGCCACCGTCCTGGCAGACACCGTGCACCTCGATGTGGTGCCGGCCCGGCCGGGACCAGACCCGACGCCGCGTCAGCCCGGCCGTCCGGGCCAGCCGGACTGCGGCCGAGCTGACCGACCGGGACGCCTCTCCGACCAGGTGCGGCACACCGAAGGACGGCAGGATGCGGCCGGCAGCGCGGCCCGCCGCCGTCATCGAGGCGTACGGGTGGACGGGCGCCGGCCCGGCTCCCTGTTGCCGCTCGTCCTGACCTTGGCCATGTCGTCCTCCCACCGCACTCACGTCCGGCGGCCTGGCTTCCCGACCTGCCATCCGTTATGCCCCCTGAGCGGCGGAATTTTGCGCCGTCGCTGGCGCATGGACGGGATGGGCCGTGGAACCCGACGACCATCACCGGACATGGGGAGGCCGGCATGAGCACGCTGACGCGACATCTCAACGGTTCGCGGGAGAACGTCAAGATGTACAACCGGCGGGTGCAACTGCCGATGCTGGGCGAGGTGGCGGTGCCGCCACCGGACAAGGTCGCCTACTACGCAGGGCTCGGAGTGCTCGCCGCGCTACAGGTCATCGAGTGGCCGATCGCTGTGGTGATCACCGCTGGTCACCTGCTGGCAGACCAGCATTTTTCCGGACTGGTGCGCGGTGTCGGGGAGGCGCTGCAGGACGCCTGACGAGAGCCGGGTCACCGGACGGTTGACATGAATCAGGGTTGAAGTCGCATGCTCGGTCGATGCCGAGCACAGCCGTCACCGCCACACCCGCCGCACCGGGACTCTTCGCACCCCGGCTGCGCGCGATGACGGTGGGCAGCGTCGCGCTGATCTCACTCCTCGCGTTCGAGGCGTTGGCGGTCGGTACGGCAATGCCGACCGTCGCGCGCAGCCTGGACGGGCTGGCGCTCTACGGGATCGCGTTTGGTGGCCCGTTCGCCACCGGTGTGCTGGCCATGGTGGTCTCCGGCATCTGGTGCGACGCCCGGGGTCCGAAGGGGCCGATGTGGCACGGCGTCGCCTGGTTCGTGGTCGGGTTGCTGATCGCCGGGACCGCCCCCGTGATGAGCGCGCTGGTCGTCGGGCGGGTCGTGCAGGGTTTCGGCTCCGGGCTGCTCTCGGTGGCGCTCTACGTGATTGTCGGGCAGGCGTACCCGCAGGACCTGCACCGGCGGATCTTCGCGGCGTTCGCGGCGGCGTGGGTCGTACCGTCGCTGGTCGGGCCGGCGGTTGCCGGCCTGATCGTGCAGCACCTGGGCTGGCGGTGGGTCTTCCTGGCGGTGCCGGCGGTGGCGGTGCCGGCGGGGCTGCTGATCCATCCCGGCCTGCGGTCGCTGGGCCGGAGTGCGGCGACGAGCCCGCCGACGGGTGCGGCGGCGCGGATCGGTTGGGCGTGCGGGGCCGCGGTGAGTGCCGCACTGCTGCACATCGGGGGGCAGCAGCGCGGCGCCACGGCCCTGGTGCTGGTCGCGTTCGCCGTTGTCGGCCTGTTGGTCTGTGCCCCACGCCTGCTGCCGGCCGGGTTCCTTCGGGCAGCACGGGGGCTGCCCACCGTCGTGGGGCTGCGTGGCCTGGCGTCGGCGGCCTTCGTCGGCAGCGAGGTGGTCATCCCGTTGATGCTCTCCCGGGAACGGGGCCTCTCGCCGACCGCGGCCGGGCTGGTCCTCACGGTCGGCGCGCTGGCATGGTCGGCGGGCTCCTGGTTGCAGGGCCGGATCCCGGTGCCGGCGTCGCGGGCCAGCCTGCCGCGCGCCGGGCTGAGCTGCATCACCGTCGGCACCGCCACTGTGGCGCTGGCCGTCCGGCCCGAGCTGCCGGTGGCCGTCGCCGTGGCCGGTTGGGCGATCGCCGGTCTGGGCATGGGGTTGCTCTATCCGCCGTTGTCGGTGCTCACCCTGGAGTTGTCCGCGCCGGGTGAGCAGGGCCGCAACAGCTCGTCACTGCAACTGAGCGACTCCCTCTTCGCGGCGACAGTGCTCGCGCTGACCGGGGCCGTGTTGGCGGCAGGAAGCGCGCCGGGCCCGGCCAGCTACACGACGACGCTCGTGGTGACCGCGGGGCTGGCGCTGCTCGGGGCGTTGCTCGCCGGCCGGGTCGTGGTGGACGGGGGTGTGCGACAGGCCGGGTGATCCGCGGATTCCGCCGCGTCCCGCCCGCTCGTGCCGGAAGGATGGCGGGCGATGAACTTCCTGACCGTGCTGCCCCTCGCCGTGGTCATGGTTGCCGGGACGCAGTTGGTGGTGGCGGTCTTCCTGGCTTCGTCGGATCGGCCCCGGGCGGCGTCGCTGGGCTTCCTCGCCGGCGCGGGGCTGGTGGTCGCCGCCGGGGTGACGGTGGCCTGGTTGTTGGCCAAGCTGGTGCGTGGGGTGGCCGCCGACGCCAGTGCCGTCGCCGGGAAGGTCGACCGCGGCCCCGCCATCGACCTGGTGGTGCTGGCTCTGCTGGTGTGCCTGGCCGTGCTGATCTGGGTGCGCCGGGACCGCTCGGGACCGCCGCGCTGGCTGGGGAGCATCGAGCATGCCGGTCCGCCGCAGGCGCTGCGGCTGGGTGCGCTGCTCTTCGTGGCGACGCCCACCGACGACCTGACCATGGCCACCGTCGGGGCGAGTGTGGCCCGACATGATCTGCCGTGGTGGCACCTGGTGCCGTTCGTGCTGCTCACAGTGCTCCTGCTCGCGCTGCCCCTGCTGGCGTTGCTGCTGCTGGGGAGTAGCGCCTCGCGGGTGCTGACCCGGATGCGGAACTGGGCCGAGGGGCACGCCTGGATCGTCAACGAGATCGTGATCGCGTTCTTCGCGCTGCTCACCGTGTTGGACCTGATTCGATCGGGGTGAGTGGCCACCCGCCGTCACGGGATGCCGTGTCGTTTCGTCGGCACGAGGTAAGGGTCGGACGGGTTCGCAGGAGGACGAGATGAAGGTTCTGATCACCGGGGCATCTGGCAATCTGGGCCGTGCGGTGCTGGGCCGGTTGCGCGACGATCGGATCAGCGTCCGGGCCACCAGCCGCAGGCCGCCCGCCGGCTCGGACGTGGAGTGGGTGGTGTCCGACCTGGCCACCGGGGACGGGCTGACCGAGGCGGTGACCGGGGTGGACGCCGTACTGCACCTGGCATCCGCGCCTCGGGGTCGGCAGACCTACCAGGTGGACGTGTTGGGCACCCGCCGACTGGTGGTGGCCGCCGGCACGGCCGGTGTCCGGCACATCGTCTACATCTCGATCGTCGGGGTTGATCGGGTGCCGATCCCGTACTACCGCCACAAGCTCGCCGCCGAGCAGGTGATCGCGGCCGGTCCGGTGCCCTGGTCGGTGCTGCGGGCCACCCAGTTTCCCCAGTTCCTTGACGACATGCTGACCGCCAGCGCGCGGCTGGGCCCGGTGATCGGGGACCGGGCGGTGCTCGCCCAACCGGTCGACCCGCGCGAGGTGGCGGCGCGGCTGGCGGCCCGACTGGTCGCCGGCCCGTTGGGCGGCGTCGAGGAGCTGGGTGGGCCGCAGGTGCTCCGCTTCGACGAGGCCGCCCGGGCTTGGCGAGCGGCCCGAGGCTCGCGCCGACCCTTGCTGCCGGTGCGGATTCCCGGCCGACTCGGTCGCGAACTGCGGGCCGGTGGTCTGGCCACCGAGGCGCTGCCCCGGGGCGTACGAACCTGGGCCGACCACCTGGCCGACACGTACGGGGGAACCGGCCGGAAATGAGAGCAACAACGGTTCACGTTCGTCTTACGGTGACGCCATGTTCGCTGTCGTCACCACTGTGATCCTCTACGTCTTCGGCTTCGTCTTCCTCTACGGCGTGATCCGGCTGGGTGTCCGGCACGCCTTCGAGGATCTGGAGCTGCAACGGGCCAAGGCCCAGCGCGAGGAGGAGTTGGCGGCTGCCCGCGACCGCTCCTTCATGCGCGACAACGCTTTCCTCGCCGGCAGTTGAGCACCGGATCGATCCGGCCCGGGCCGGTGGCGTCACCGGGGGGTCGGGGAGCCGCTGGGCGGTTCAGCGTCGCGGATGCGAGGATCGCACCCGTGATGGGAACGCTGAAGACCGAACCGGCCCGCGCCCGCCTGGATCTGCTCGCCCCGCCGGTCGCGGAGGCCATCGCGCAGTGGCCCGCCGACGCGCCGGTGGACGTCAACGACGTGCTGGTCGCGCCGATCGACGCCGACCTCGCCGACACCGCGGCGTTCTGCGCGGCGTACGAGGTGGGGCTGGACGTGTCCGCCAACTGTGTCGTGGTGGCGGGCAAGCGCGAGGGCGTGGTCCGCTACGCGGCCTGCATCATCCTGGCCACCACGCGGGCCGACGTGAACGGGGTGGCCCGCCGGGCGCTGGACGTCCGCAAGGCGAGCTTTGCCCCGATGGACGACGCTGTCGAGTTGACCGGAATGGAGTACGGCGGCATCACCCCGATCGGGCTGCCGGCGCAGTGGCCGATCCTGGTGGACGCGCGCGTCATCGCCACACCGCACGTGATCGTCGGGTCCGGCGTACGGCACAGCAAGATAGCGCTGCCGGGGCCGGCGTTGGGCGCGCTGCCGGGAGCCCAGGTGGTGGAGGGGCTGGCCAGGCCGGTCTGACCAGGCATCGGCATCGATGTTGTTGCACGTGAAACATCGTGATCATCGATGCCGGACGCCCGGACGTCGGTGACTCAGTGTTAGTGCGCTGCGGACTCTCGCTGCTCGACCTCGGCGAACGCGGCGAGCAGCGTCTGCACCTCCTGCGCGCCGGAGACCGCGTACTTTCCGGCCAGCACGAAGGTCGGCACGCTGGTGATGCCCAGATCCCGGGCGGCGGCCAGGTCGGCGGCGACGTCGACGACGCGCTCGTCGGAGTCGAGGAACCGGCGCGCGTCGGCCGCGTCCAGGCCGATCTCACCGGCCAGGGTGGCCAGCGCCTCCCGCGAGCCGACGTCGACCCCGTGGTTGAAGTGCGCCTGGTAGAGCGCCTCCACCATCTCGGCCGCCCTGCCCTGGTCGGTCGCCCAGGAGACCAGCCGGTGCGCCTCGAAGGTGTTGGCGATCACCGCGCGGTCGTAGTCGAGCCGCAGCCCGTCGGCCGCCGCGACCTGGGTCACGTGGTCGACCATCTGCCGGGCGCGCTCCGGGCCGCCGAACTTGCCGGCCAGCGCCTCCACCAGCGGCTGCGGCTGTGGCACCGGCGACGGGTCGAGCTGGAACGGCCGGTAGCGGACCGTCACCTCACCCTTGTAGCTGGCGAGGGCCTGATCCAGGCGGCGCTTGCCGATGTAGCACCACGGGCAGATAACGTCCGCGTAGATCTCGATCTCCATGATCGGTGCCAACCTCGCGGTCAGCCGAGTTGTTCCCGGATCTGTCGCTTGAGACGGCCCAGGATCGCCGTACCGCCGCGGACCCGCAGCGGGCTGATCGCCTGGGCCAGCCCCATCCGCTGATAGAGGTCGTCCGGCACGGCCAGCACCTGCTCGGCGCTCGCCCCCGCCAACCCCTCGGCGAGGATCCCGGCGAACGCCCGGGTGGTGGGCGCCTCCGGTGGGCAGTCGAAGAGCGTCTCCACGGTGCCCTCCGGGGTCACCCGGGCGCGCAGGAAGAACGCCGTCTGACACTCGGGCACCTGTTCCATGCCCTCGCGCTCCGCGGCGCCCTCCGGCAGCGCCGGGAGCACGTCCGCGTACTCCAGGAGCAGCTCCAGGACCAGGTCGCGCGGCGCGGCGGCGAACTCGTCGACGATCTCGGCCAGTCGGGCCGGCATGTCAGCCATGCGTCGAGGCTACCGCCGTCGTGTCGGGGCCCCGGTCACACGGTGGGCGACTGCTCGCTGATCTCGCTGAGCGCGCTGGTGGGATCGAGCTGCATGGCCAGGTCGCCGAGCGAGACGATCCCCACCAGCTTGCGGTCACTGTCACAGACCAGCACGCGTCGGATGCCCCGGTCCCGCATGAGCGCCGCCGCCTCACCCGCCGTGCAGTGCTGTTCGATCATGACAACCTCGCGGGTGACGATCGAGCCGATGGTGGTGGCCGCAGGGGAGCTGTTCTCCGCCACGGCCCGCACCACGATGTCCCGGTCAGTGAGCATGCCGGCGAGGCTGGCGCCGTCGGTGACCACCACATCACCGATGTCGGCCTCCTTCATCACCCTGGCCGCCTCGTCCAGGGTGGTCTCGGCCGGCAGGTACACGACCTGCTTGGTCATCACGTCACTGACCCGGTAACCGGTCATGAGAGCCTCCGAAGACGTTTCCACCCGATCCGACTGCACTACCCCGTGACGCGACAGCTACACCAGGCTCGCACGTTCGTGGCGTACGTCGTGGACGAGTCGATCCACCAGACCGTCCAGCGGCAACTCGGTACGCCCGTCACCGGCCCGCTCGCGCAGCTCGACGTACCCCTCGGCGAGCCGGCGGCCGACCACGACGGCCCGGGGGATGCCGATCAGCTCGGCGTCGGTGAACTTGACCCCGGCCGAGACGTGCGTGCGGTCGTCGACAAGCACCCGCAGGCCGGCGGCGGCGAGACGCCCGCCGAGCTCCAGCGCCGCGTCGAGCTGCGGGCCCTTGCCCGCAACCACCAGGTGTACGTCACACGGCGCGACCGCCGCCGGCCAGACCAGCCCTCGGTCGTCGTGATGCTGCTCGGCGACGGCCGCCACCGCCCGGGAAACCCCGATGCCGTAGCAGCCCATTGTCGGCCGGACCGGCTTGCCGGCCGGCCCGAGCACGTCGACAGCGAAGGCGTCGGTGAAGCGGCGGCCGAGCTGGAAAATGTGCCCGATCTCGATGCCCCGCCGGATGGTCAGCTCGCCCGCCTCGCACTCCGGGCAGGGGTCGCCGGCGCGGACGTCGGCCGCCTCGATGGTGCCGTCGGGGGTGAAGTCCCGTCCGCACACCACGTCGGTCGCGTGTCGGCCCGGCTCGTTCGCCCCGGTCAGCCAGGCAGACCCGGTCACCACCCGAGGGTCGACCAGGTAGCGGATGCCCAGCTTGTCGAGCAGTTGCGGTCCGATGTAGCCGCGAACCAGCTCCGGATGCTCGGCCCACTCCTCGAAGACGGTCACCTGTGCAGGGTGCAGTGCGGCACCGACCCGCTTCAGGTCGACCTCCCGATCACCGGGCAGCCCGACGACCAGCAGCTCGGCCCGGTCGGCACCCGGCTGACGAACTGACAACACGACGTTCTTCAGGGTGTCGGCGGCGGTCCAGCCGTCCCGGCCGCCCAACCGGCGCGCGTTGGCCAACTCCACCAGGCTCGCGATCGTCGGAGTCTCCGGAGTGTCGTGCACCTCGACGGCCGGCTGCGCGCTCGGATCACCGGCGCTCGGCACCCGGGTGGCCACCGCCTCGGTGTTCGCCGCGAAGTCGCAGGAGGTGCAGCCCACGAAGGTGTCCTCGCCGACCGGCGTTGCCGCCAGGAACTCCTCCGACGCGGACCCGCCCATCGCGCCGGACATCGCCTGCACCACCGTGTAGTCCAGCCCCAACCGGTCGAAGATCCGCTGGTACGCGGCGCGATGCCGCCCGTACGCCTCCCGCAGCCCCGCCTCGTCCAGGTCGAAGGAGTACGCGTCCTTCATCAGGAACTCCCGGCCGCGCAGCAACCCGGCCCGCGGCCGCGCCTCGTCGCGGAACTTCGTCTGCACCTGGAACAGCGTCACCGGGAAGTCCCGGTACGAGGTGAACACGTCCTTGACCAGCAGCGCCGCCATCTCCTCGTGGGTGGGTGCCAACAGGTGCTCGGCACCACGCCGGTCGGCGAGGGTGAAGATGTCGTCGCCGTACTCCGTCCACCGGCCGCTGGTGCGGTACGGCTCGGCGGGCAGCAGCGCCGGGAAGTGCACCTCCTGGTCGCCGATCGCCAGCAGTTCGGCGCGCACGACCTCGGTGATCCGATCCAGCACCAGCTTGCCCAGCGGCAGCCAGGTGTAGCCGCCCGGTGCGGCACGACGGATGTAGCCGGCGCGCAGCAGCAGCCGATGGCTCGGCACCTCCGCGTCGGCCGGATCCTCGCGCAGGGTCCGCAGCAACAGGGTCGACATGCGTAGCAGCATCCGCGCAGCCTACGGCCGGTGCGGCAGGATGAGCGATCCATTTCGATCCGATCCGGACCCGACCCCGGCAACCATCGGCGCCGTTGCTGGCGTCTGCAAGGACACCAAGCGCTCGTATCCGACCTGAAGGATTGGCCCGTGTGGACCCTCTGCTGAGTGAGTTCGACTCGTTCGTCCGTACCCGCACGCCGGCGTTGCTGCGCTCGGCCTACCTGCTCACCGGCGACCAGCACCTGGCCGAGGACCTCGTCCAGTCCGCCCTGGCCCGGACCCACCGCTCCTGGAACCGCCTGCATCACAGCGGCAACGCCGAGGCGTACACCCGCAAGACCATGTACCACCTACAGGTGTCCTGGTGGCGTCGGCGCCGGGTACCCGAGTCGATGCCGGGCGACCTGCCCGAGCCACGCGGAGGCGACTCGGCCCCGGACCACGCCCACCAGACCAGTCTGCGGCTCACCCTGCGGGCGGCACTGGCGAAGCTCTCCCCGAAGCAACGTGCCGTGCTGGTGCTGCGGTTCTTCGAGGACCGCACCGAGGCGGAGGCGGCGGACCTGCTCGGCGTCACGATCGGCACCGTGAAGAGCCAGACGGCCAAGTCACTGGCCAGGCTGCGCACCGTTGCGCCCGAACTCGCCGAGCTGTACGTCCTGGAAGGGAGTACCCGATGAACGACCAGCGCCTCCGGCTCGACCTGACCGCCCTGGCCGACGAGGTCACCTCGGTCGACCTGCGGGACCGTACGTTGCGCACGTCCCGCCGGCTCGGTATCCAACGGGCGGTGGCCACGTCGGCAGCCGCGCTCGTGCTGATCGCCGCGGCGGCCGGTACCGCCTTCGCCATCCGACCGGACCAGTCCCCGACCCCGCTGCCGGCTGACACCCCGTCGGTCACCGCGACGCCGACGCCGACTCCCACCCCGACGCCGTCCACCAGCGCCGGCGACACCCCCGGGGCTCCGCCCAGCGGCGGGACCGGCACGAACACCCCGTCCGTGCAGTTCGGCAAGCTCTTCTACGGCCCCGCCAGCGTGACCGACGCGAAGATGGTGAATCTGCGGTCCTGGCGCCCGGGTGACAGTCCGGTGCGTTTGCTGGCTCTGCCCGAGCCTGCGGCGCTTGGCAACGCGAGCATCTCGCCGGACGGGCGCCGGGTTGCCTGGGTGGACCGCGACGACAGCGGCGAAAGCACCCTCGTCGTCGCCGACGCCGACGGCTCCGACAGGCAGGAAATGCGCTCGCACGTGGCGGGCGACTGCGCCCCGGTCTGGTCACCGGATGGGCGGCACCTGCTGTTCGTGGAGGCCGCCACGGCGACAGGTGAGCCTGTTCGGCGCGGGGTGCTGGACACCCGCAGCGGCAAGAGGACAGTCACCTGGTGGCCCGGTCAAGCCCGCGGCTGCCACGCCCTCTGGTCGGCGGATGGCCGGAGCATCGCCGAGGCCGTCTACATCGGGGTCACCCTCTATGCCACGGACGGCACGAAGAAACGGACCGTCCCAGGCTTCTCCATCCGTGGATTGCGAAGCCACGACATCGCCAGCCTGTCCTCGGACGGCTCTCGCATTGCTCTGCTGCTGAGGAAGCCCAACGAGGATTCCGGCGATATCGCTCGTGAACTGTGGGCCAACGCGGTGCTGGACACACGCAGTGGCAAACAGGTCGCTTTGCCGCTGGGCGGGCGCACCCTACGGCAGGTCTACTTCCAGTCCGACGATTCGATGGTCGTGCGGGTCCAGTCCGGCAGCGGGTACGCCGTGCTGCTGGTGGACAAGGACGGCAGGAAGGTCTCCGAGACCGCCGAGCCGGCGAGTTTGAAGGACGAGCAAATCCTGGCCGTCGTCGACTGACCGGTCGGCGCGAGAAGGGGCGGGTCACCCTCGGGTGGCCCGCCCTTTCTGCGTCTGCGCACCGTCGACGGCCCAGTGTTGATCACGGTCGGTGAACTGCGGAAAAGGTTGCCGGTGCGAGCGGATCCGACTGTCCGGTAGTAGCGCGCCACGGCGGCAACTCGCCGCGGCCGGGCGCTCGTCTTGGGTGGTGTCAGACACGGTATGCCTCCACAAAGGATGGAAACGATGAACCTCGGCCCGTTCACCCACACCACCCGTCCCGCCTCGGTCCGTCGCTCCGGCGCGCTCGCCGGTACGGCCGCCCTGCTGCTCCTGGCATTCGGTGCCGCTGCCTGCGGCTCCGCCGACCCGAAGACCGCGCCCGCTCCGGCCGAAACCGCCACCGCCACTGCCGCTCCCTCGGCCGGCGACACCTCGGCCGCCGGCACCGGCGGCTCCGTGCCGGATGCGGCTCCGGCCGTCGCGCCGGCCCGCCCGGCCGTCGGCTCGACGCAGTGGCCGCAACTGACCTGGTACACCGCCGAGGAGCACGGCCAGAAGGAGAACGACCCGGCCCGGATCTGGCGGCGTACCCCCGCTGGGACGTGGGAGTTGGTGCGTTCGGGTCGTCGCGAGAACGGTAAAGCCCTCAACGGCCCGCTCGCCGTCTCTCCGGACGGCCGACGGGTGGCCTGGATGGAAGGGTCCGCCCGCCGGCTGGTGATCAGCGCGTTCGACGGCACGAAGCGGCACGTCATCCCGACCCAGGGTCAGCAGACCTGCGCGCCGAGCTGGCTCGACTCCGGGCGGGTGCTGTACGGCCTGGGGCGGGAGAAAGAGCTGACGCTCATCGCGGTCAACGCCGACGGGACCGGGCGGAAGGTGCTCGCCACCCACTACCCGAAGTGCCCGACGGTGTCCGGCGGATGGATCGCCCAGGTCGGCGCGCAGACCGTGGCGATCGGGGACGAGCGAGGCGTCCGACGCGCGATCAGCCCGCGCCTCCCCGCCGGCCTCGTCATTGGTGGGGTGGCGGCGATCTCCGGCAACGGCCGGACGCTGGTGATCAGCGCCCACACGACCAGCCCCGGGGGATGTGGCTGCGGCTGGCGGTTCCGCAACTACCGGCTCGACGCCGCCAGCGGGGCCGTCACTGAGCTGGCGCCGGTGGACTCGGCGTGGAAGCAGCCGACCGGGCACGGCGAAGCCATCGACGGGGTCGTCCTGGCCGACGGCGGCTCGGTGGTGCAGGTCAACGCGGCGACGCCGGCCGACGGTGCGCCGGCGTACCGGTTGGTCCGGTACGCCGCCAGCGGCCGGGTGCTGGCCACCGCGTCGGTGCCCGCCGGCCAGCCGTGGGGCGGTCTGCTGGGCTGAGCTCCCGGTGCGGCGTCACCGGGTACGAGGGACCGGCCACTCACGGGGGTGGCCGGTTCCGCCCGTCGTCTGCGCAATGACCTCCGACACGTACTGGATTCGGGGCGGTGCCGGGCGTTCCTGCGGTGACAGACTGGTCGCCGCAGGCAACGAGTGGCGTGAGGGAGGCGCGGGTGCGCTGGCGCAGTTTTGTCGCGGTCGGGGACAGCTTCACCGAGGGTATGGACGACGCGTACCCGGACGGCACCTTCCGGGGCTGGGCGGACCTGGTGGCGACCCGGCTCGCCGCCGACGCGGGGCCCGATTTCCGGTACGCGAACCTGGCCATCCGGGGCCGGCTCTTCCCCAGCGTGGTCGCCGAGCAGGTGCCCTCCGCCGTGGCGATGAAGCCGGACCTGATCAGTTTCGCGGCCGGTGGCAACGACGTGCTGCGCCGCACCTTCGACCCGGACACGCTTGTCGCCCGCTTCGACGAGGTGGTCCGGCAACTGCGCTCGGGCGGCGCGGACGTGCTTCTCTTCCGGTTCGCGGACGTGATGGCCCGACTGCCCGGCCAACGCCTCGTCGCCCCCCGGGTGCAGCTGCTCAACCAGGCGGTCGGCGAGACCGCCGAGCGGCACGGCGCCATCATGGTCGACCTGTACGCCGACGACACGTTCCTCAACCCCATGCTCTGGAGCACCGACCGGCTGCACCTCTCCCCGGCCGGGCACCGCCGGGTCGCCGGGCAGGTGTTGAACGCCCTCGGGGTTGGTTGCGACGAGGAGTGGCTGATGGTTCCGCCGCACCCGGCGCCGTCGCCGTGGCTGGCCGCCCGCGCTTCCGACCTGCGGTGGGCCGGTCAGTACCTCGCCCCCTGGGTGAAGCGGCGGTTGACTGGTCGGTCGTCCGGCGACACGGTGACGGCGAAGCGCCCGCAACTCGGCCCGCTCGTCGACTGAGCATGCTCACCCTGCACACGGCGGCCCTGCTGCGCCGCGACCCCGACGGCGAGTCGTTGCCCGACCACGCCGTGCTGGTCAGTGGCGACCGGATCGAGGCCGTCGGCCCGCTCGCCGAGCTGAGTTCGGCGTACGCCAACGCCCGCGTTCGCCGCTGGCCCGGCACGCTGGGGCCGGGTCTGCTGCACGACGGTCCGCTGCCGCCCGCGCCGACCCCGCGTGAGCGGGTGCACGCGCTGCTGCGTACCGGGGTGACGGCGGTGCTGGCGGAACACCTGGCCGACCCCGCCCTGCGGGCCGCCGCCGAGCGTGGCGACCTGCTGGTGCTGGCCACCGCAGTGGCGCCGACGCTGCGGTCGGCCGGGCGGGCCGACCTCGCGGTGCACGGCGTCGACGGGACCTGTCTGGTGACCGTCGTCGCTGGTCGGATCGCCCACCGTCGCGCCTGAACGGCGTACCTTGGGGATCATGTCTGTGCCGAACGATCCCGATCCCCGCCTCCAGTCGTACGCGGACCCGCAGCGGCTGGTCACCACCGAGTGGCTGGCCGAGCATCTGGGCGATGAGGGCCTCGTCGTCGTCGAGTCCGACGAGGACGTGCTGCTCTACGAATCCGGTCACATTCCCGGTGCGGTCAAGGTCGACTGGCACCTGGAGCTGAACGATCAGGTGACCCGGGACTACCTGGACGCCAAGAGCTTCGCCGAGATGTGTGCCGCGAAGGGCATCGGCCGGGGCGACACTGTCGTCTTCTACGGCGACAACTTCAACTGGTGGGCGGCGTACGCCCTCTGGGTCTTCACGCTCTTCGGTCACGCCGATGTGCGACTGCTCGACGGCGGCCGGCAGAAGTGGATCGCCGAGGGACGCGAGGTGACCCGGGACAAGCCGGCTCGGCCGCGCGCCGACTACCCGGTGCCGCTGCGCGACGACGCGCCGCTGCGGGCCTTCCGTGAGCAGGTCATGGCGCACGTCGCCTCCGGTCGGCCACTGGTCGACGTCCGTTCGCCAGGTGAGTACACCGGCGAGATGCTGCACATGCCGGACTACCCGCAGGAGGGTGCGCTGCGCGGTGGACACATCCCGGGCGCGCTCAGCAAGCCGTGGAAGTCCGCCGCCAACGAGGACGGCACGTTCAAGTCGGCCGACGAGCTGAAGGCGATCTACGCCGACCAGCTGGGGCTGAGCCCGGACGACGACGTGATCGCGTACTGCCGGATCGGCGAGCGGTCCAGCCACACCTGGTTCGTGCTGCGGCACCTGTTGGGCTACCCGCAGGTGCGCAACTACGACGGCTCGTGGACCGAGTGGGGCAACCTGGTCCGGGCACCAGTCGTCAAGGGCGACCAGCCCGGCGGCCTGGCCGTCTGACCAAGCCGGCCACCGGTCGGTCGTCGTGTGATCGACTCGGGTTTCCTGATGTCGGGCCGTCCCGCTCGCTCGGACACCTCGATATCAACGAACCCGAGTCGATCACGTCGAGACGACGCGACCCTTGTCAGCTGGCGAGTGCGAACACGCCGCGCAGGTCGCGGACGATGCCGGTGATCTCGCCGGTCTCCGGGTGCCAGCGCGCCAGGGCGGCCGGTTCCAGCCGGAGCAGCACCGCGCCCTTGTTGTCCCAGCCCAGCACGACACAGCAGCCCTTGCTGCGATCCCGGCCCAGGTCGAGCAGGTGCAGCACGGCCCCGGTCCGCGCGTCCAGCACCGCGGCTCCCTCGGCACCGTCGATCTCGCTGCTGGTGATCCAGGCTGCCCGCGCCAGTCGCTCGCCGTGCAGCCAGCCTCGGCCGTAGAACTCGTTGACCTGGTAGGGCGAGGGCAGCGCCGCGGCGGTGACCGGCTGTTCGGAGCGGAGTTCGCCCTCCCGGGCGGTCCGGGTGCGTAGCTTCAGGCTGGCCCCCTGGCCGTACATGTCGATCAACGGGGCCTCGCGGCCGGCGGCCGGGTCGGGGGCGATCAACTCCCAGGTCGACACGTCGATCGTGCTGGCCGCCCCGGTGACCCTGTCCACCGCGTACGTCCGGTCGTCACCCCCGACCAGCACCCGGTCGTGCGCCCACACCACCTGCTCCAGGTAGCCGTCGAGCGGTATCCGGCGAACGGCTGCGGTGGTGAGGTCGATCATGATCAGCTCTTTGGTCTGCGCGAACGCGGCCGACCGGCCGTCCGGCGACAGCACTCCCGGCTTCAGGGCCGTTGCCTCGTTGCCGCCCGCGTCCCGGGTGGGTGCCAGTGCCACCACGTCGAGGCTGCGCACCACGCCGTCGTTGCCGAGCACCCGAACCGGGCCGTCCTCGCTGCCCTCCTCGGTCAGCGGCTGGAACAACGCCAGTGCCCGCTGGACCGGTCGCTCGGAGAGCGGCACTGTCGCCGGGTCGCCGAGCCTGGCCAACGGATCGGGCGGGAAGGTCAGCTCGGCGGGCGGTTTCTGCACCGGACCCGCGTGGGACGGGTCGACGGTCGGGGTCACTGTCGGGCCGACCGGAGGGGCCGGCGCCGGGTCGGCGGGCGGTCGCAGCGCCGCCACAGTGCCACCACCGACCAGCACCACGGCGAGAGCGACCACTGCGACGGCGCGCCGGGTACGCCGGGTACGGCGGGCCCGCTCCCATCCGGCGGCGGCCGGCTGGCTGGGGAGCACGTCCTCGACGCTGACGGTCAGCAGTCGGCGTAGTTCCTGCTCGTTCACGGGTTCACCTCCAGACCGCTGGCCAGATCGGCCGAGCCTCGGCCCGGTCGGGCATCGCGGGCGAGTTCCGGGGCGACCTCGCGGAGTCGGCGCAGCGCCGCATGGCACTGGCTCTTCACGGTGCCGACGGTCACCCCGAGCGCTTCGGCGGTGGCGACCTCGGTCAGGTCCTCGTAGTAGCGCAACACCAGCACGGCCCGCTGCCGCGGTGGCAGCAGGCCCAGCGCGTCGTGCATCGTCAGCCGTAACGCGCCGTCACGGTCGTGGGCCACCTGGTCCGGCGGCGCGGCGCTGAGCCATTCCCGCCGTCGGCGACGCCACCACGAGACCGAGTCGCGGTAGAGGATGGCGCGCACGTACGCGGAGGGGTCGCCGTCGCGGACCGAGGACCAGCGCAGCGCCAGCTTCAGCAGCGCGTCCTGGAGGAGGTCTTCGGCCTGATGCCGGTTGCCGCAGATCAGGTAGGCCGCGCGGAGCAGCCGGTGCTGGTGGTTCTCCACGAAGGCGAGGTAGCCGTCGCGTCCGTCGTCCCTCGTCGGCGCCATCCGCCCCCCTCCCCGGCCGTCGCGCTGTACGCGTCATCTGGCAGACGCACGGGAGGTGGGAAAAGGTTGGGTCAGCTCGGTGGCGTTCCGGTCAGATAGCGCTGGAGGGTCGGCGCGATCCAGGAGACCAGCTCTTCCGGCGTGGTGTCCACCATGGGCGGCAGGCGGACGATGTATCGGGTGAAGGCGAGGCCGAGGACCTGACTGGCCACCAGGCCGGCCCGTCGGGCGGTCAGCGCCGGGTCGCTGCCGAACGTGGCCACCGCGGCGGTGAGCTGGTCGGCGAAGATGCCGCGCATGCGTTCGGCCGCGCCGGGGTTGGTGCTGGCGGCCCGCAGCAGCGCCACCAGGGTCTCGTCGCCCTCCCAGCGGGCGAGGAAGTGCCGGACCAGCACCTCACCGAGTTGAGCTGGCGGCACCGAGGTCAGGTCGGGCAGGCGTAGGTCGAACTCGGCCGCCGCCGCGAAGAGCCCCTCCTTGCTGCCGTAGTAGCGCATCACCATCGACGGGTCGATCTGGGCGTCGGCGGCGATGGCCCGGATAGTGGCGCGCTCGTAGCCGTCGGCCGCGAACCGTTCCCGGGCCGCTCGCAGGATCGCCGCCCGGGTGGCGTCGGAGCGGCGGGGCTGGGTCGACTGCGCGGACGGGGTCATGCCAACGACCGTAGGCCAACAGGTGTTGACACGCAATCAGGAGGGCCCTAGCGTTGCCAACAAGTGTTTGCCAACAGATGTTGGCAATGGTTTCTGGAGGTGGCCATGCTGCCCACGAGCACCGACGTTCTGGTGGTGGGCGCCGGCCCCACCGGTCTCGCCACCGCGTTGACGTTGGCCCGGCGCGGGGTCGAGGTGACAGTGCTGGACCGGTTGGCCGCGCCGCCGACGACCTCCCGCGCCGCCGTCGTGCACGCGTACACCCTGGAGGTGCTGGACGGGATCGACGCCGCGGCGCCGCTGATCGCCCAGGCGGTGCGGACGCCGCGTTTCACGGTGCGCGACCGGGACCGGGTGCTGCTGTCGGTGCCGTTCCACGAGCTGCCGTCCCGCTTCCCCTACGCGCTGCTGGTCTCCCAGGCGGTCACCGAGGCAGTGCTCACCGAGAAGTTGGCCGAACTCGGTGTCCAGGTACGACGGCCGTCCCAGCTCACCGGGCTGAGCCGCGCCGGTGACGGCATGCTCGCGCAGGTCGACGACGAGGCGCTGCGGGCCCGGTTCGTGGTCGGTGCGGACGGCCTGCACAGCACGGTCCGGCAGTTGGCCGGCATCGGCTTCACCGGCGGCAGCGACGAGGAGTCCTTCGTGCTCGCCGACGTGCGGGTGCACAGTGTGCTGCCCCGCGACGAGGCGGCGCTCTTCCTCGCCCGGCCCGGACCGCTGGTCTGGGCACCGCTGCCCGGTGGGGTGGTCCGGTTGGTCGCCGCCGTGGCGAGCGCCCCGGCCGAACCGGACGCGGCCTACCTCCAGGCGTTGCTCGACGAGCGCGGCCCGGCGCGACGACCCGACCGGGTGACCGAGGTGCTCTGGGGCTCCCGGTTCCGGGTGCACCACCGGATCGCCGACACCTTCCGCGCCGGGCCGGTGCTGCTGGCCGGCGACGCCGGGCACGTGCACAGCCCGGCCGGTGGGCAGGGCATGAACCTCGGCATCTGCGACGCGGTCGCGCTCGGCACCGCAGTGGCGGACGTGCTCGACGGCGGCCCGGAGACGCTGCTCGACGACTACAGCGCCCGGCAGCGGCCGATGGCCGAGGACGTGCTGAGCTTCGCCGCCGGGCTGACCAGGTTGGCCGGCGTCTCCCCGGCTCGTCGGCCCGCCCGCGACGTGCTGCTCCGGCTGCTCGGTGCCGTCCCACCGGCCCGTCGGCGCATCGCGCTGCGCCTGTCCGGGCTGTCGCACCGGGAGCGGACGCCGGGCTAGCCCGCGCGGCTCATCACGACGGGCGCGGTCGGTCGCAGTGTCCGCCACGCGGCGCCGGTGACCAGCGCGAACGTCGCCGCCGCCGCGCCCGCCACCGGCGCCGTGCCGTACGCCGCGGCGGCCAACCCGGCGAGCGCCGCCCCGAGCGGTGCGGTGAGCAGACCGACCATCCGCTGGGCCGCGCCGACCCGGCCCAGCAGTTCGCTCGGCACCTGCCGCTGCCCGTACGACGCCCACAGGCTGTTCCACACGACGGTGCCGGCGGCGAAGACGGCCAGCGCGATCCCGCCCGACACCGGATGCCGAGCCAGCGCGAACCCGGTCAGCGCCACGGTCTCCACGGCCAGCACCGCACGCAGCGCCGGCACCGTGCCGAGCCGGGCGGCGAGCCGCCCCGCACCGAGCGCCCCCGCCACGCCCCCGACGATGGCGGCGGCGGTGAACAGCCCGTACCCGGCCGGGGGCACCCGCAGCACGTCCAGCGCGTAGAGCACCAGCACCGCCATGATTCCGCTGATCGCCAGGTTGCTCGCGGCGGTGAGCAGCGTGACCCGCCACAGGGTCCGGTGCGCCCGCAGCCAACGCAGCCCCTCGACGATCTCGCTCCACACCGAGCCGCGCCGCCGCGCAGTCCCCGGGGTGATAGCGAGAGGCGGACTGAGAGCCAGCACGAGCAGGGCGGCCGCCGCGAAGGTGACGGCGTCGAGGGCGAACGGAAGGGCCGGGGCGACGGCGAACAGGAGACCGGCGGCGGGCGCTCCGAGGAAGCCACCGGCCACCGCCGACCCCGCCTGGAGCCGGCCGTTCGCCCGGGGCAGCGCGTCCGGCGGCACCAACGCGGGGAGCAGCGCGAACGACGCGGAGTCGAAGAGAGTGCCCAACGTGGCGAGCAGAAACGCCGCCACCAGCAGCACCAGGACGCTGACCCGGTTGAGCGCGACCACCACGGCCAGCGCCGCCACCACGGCAGCGCGTACCCCGTCGACCACTGCCATCGTTCGACGGCGGTCCCAGCGGTCCGCGTACACACCGCCGAGCAGGCCGAAGAGCAGCGGCGGCAACTGCCCGACCACGGTGACCGCCGCGATGATCCGCGGATCACGGGTCACTGTCGCGGCCAGCAGGGCCAGTGCCGGGGTACGCAGCGCGTCCCCGAACCGGGACGAGACGGCCGCGGACCACAGGAGCCGGAAGTCCCGGCCCAGAGCGGAGGAAGTCATGCCGGCGACCGTGCCGGTTCGACCGGGTCGAGGGTCAAGCCGCCGGGCAGAAGGGGACCGCGCCTGTCGGTGATCATGGGTACGGTGAGCGCCGGCATCGGGACCGGGGAGACATCAGGCGTGGACCACACTTTCCAGGTCGACCTACGTGGCGTGGTTGACCTGCTCAGTCATCACCTCTACGGCAGCCCGCGGGTCTACGTCCGCGAGCTGCTCCAGAACGCGGTGGACGCGATCACCGCCCGACGCAGGACCGAGCCGGACGCGCCGGCGCTGGTACGCATCGAACCCCCGGACAGCACCGGCGACGGCACGCTACGGGTGCACGACACCGGCATCGGTCTGACCGAGGCGCAGGTGCACGAGCTGCTGGCCACCATCGGCCGCAGCTCAAAGCGCGACGAGCTCGGTTTCTCCCGGCACGAGTTCCTCGGCCAGTTCGGCATCGGCCTGCTCTCCTGCTTCCTGGTGGCCGACGAGATCCAGGTGCTCACCAGGCACGGCGACAACCCCACGGTTCGCTGGACCGGGTACGCCGACGGCCGCTACGCGGTGACGGTGGCCCCGCCGGAGGCCGCTCGCACCGAGCCGGGCACCACCGTCACGCTGGTGCCCCGCCGCGACGCGGACCAGTGGTTCACCACAGCGACAGTCACCGACCTGGCCCGGCTCTTCGGCGCGCTGCTGCCGGTCACCGTCCGCGTCGGCGACGTCGTCACCACCACCGGGGAGCCGCCCTGGCCGACCACGCCGGGTGCGCCACTGGACCGCGCGGCGCTGATCCGCTACGCCCGGGAGACGCTCGGCGTGGACCCGTTCGACGTCCTGCCGCTGGCCGTGCCGGAGGCCGGGCTGACCGGTGTCGCCGTCATCCTGCCGACGCCGGTGAACCCGGCGGCCCGGGCCGGGCATCGCGTCTACCTCAAGCGGATGCTGCTCACCGAGAACGCCGACGGGCTGCTGCCGGAGTGGGCGTTCTTCGCGCACTGCGTGGTGGACGCGACCGAGCTGCGCCCGACCGCCAGCCGGGAGGCCCTCTACGAGGACACCCTGCTGACGGCGACCCGGGAGGCGCTCGGCGACCAGGTGCGCGGCTGGCTGGTCCGGTTGGCCCGGCACGACCCGCACCGGCTGGCCGAGTTCCTCCAGGTACACCACCTCGGCGTGAAGGCCCTGGCGCTGCACGACGACGAGATGCTCCGGCTGGTCGACCGGTGGTGGCCCATGGACACCAACGTCGGCACGCTCACCCTCGCCGAGTTCCGCGAACGCCACGGCGTGGTCCGCTACGCGGCGAGCCTCGACGAGTTCCGTCAGCTCGCCGCGGTCGCCGCCGCGCAGGACCTGGCTGTGGTCAACGCCGGCTACACGTACGACACCGAACTGATCGAGCGGCTGCCGGTGGTGGACCGCTCGGTGCTGATCGAACGGCTGGAACCGAGCGACCTGACCACCCGGTTCGACGCGCTCGACCCGCAGGTGGAGTTGGCGCTGCGACAGTTCCTCACGGCGGCGCAGCGGGCCGTCGAGCGTTCCGGCTGCGAGGTGGTCATCAGGGCGTACGACCCGGTCTCGCTGCCCGCGCTCTACCTGGTCAGCCGGTCGGCGGCGTTCAACGACCAGCTCGCCGCCAGTCGGGACCGGGCCGACGAACTGTGGGGCGGAGTGCTCGACGCGCTCGCCGCCACCGCCCCGCCGGACCGTCCGCAGTTGGTGCTCAACCACCGCAACCCGCTGGTACGACGGGTGACCATGCTGGGCGACCCGGAGCTGGTCGGTCTGGCCATCGAGGCGCTGTACGGGCAGGCGCTGCTGCTCGGCCACCATCCGATCCGCGCGGCCGACGCCGCGCTGCTGAACGATTCCTTCCTCGGCCTGCTCGGCCGGGCTGTCCCGGGACGGGAGTGAGCATGAGCGACGAGGATCTGTGGCGGGTGCTGCGCGGCATCGCCGACATGCCGTACGGGGCGGGGCAGATCGCCGCGCTGGAGCAGCTGCTGCGCCGGGTGGACGCCGCCGACGACCGGCACCTTGCGTTCGTCACCCGCATGCAGGCCACCACCGGCTACATCTACGGCGGTGAGCCGGCCAAGTCCTTCGTGACCTTCTCCTGGTGCCTGTCCGAGTTCGACAGGGACCCGCAGCCCTACCATCAGCGCCACCTGCACCAGCTGCTGTGGCACTTCAAGTACATGGCGTCCGGCCTGCTGAAGTTCCCCGAGGTGCCACTGGACCGCACGTACGCGGTGCTGGACGACATGGAGCGGCGCTACCGGGCTGGCGGGCACAGCCTTCAGGCAGTGCACAAGCACCGGTTCCGGGTTGCCGAGCACGTGGGCGACGTCGAGGTCGCCGCGCACTGGTACCGGCTCTGGCAGACCACCCCTCGCGACGAACTCTCCGACTGCGCCGGCTGTGATCCGACGAGCCAGGTGAGCTACCTCGCCGACACCGGCCGGGACGCCGAGGCGGTGGCGCTGGCCGAGCCGGTGCTCGCCGGTCGGCTCACCTGCACCGAGCAGCCGCAGGCGATCCTCACCGCGCTGCTCCTGCCGTACCTGCGCACCGGGCGGGCCGAGGAGGCGCGGGACGCGCACCGGGAGGCGTACCGCCGGCTGCGCGGCAACCTCGCGGACCTGTGGGACATCGCGGACCACATCGAGTTCTGCACGCTGACCGGCAACGAGGCGCGGGCGGTCGAGCTGGTCGAGCGGCACCTGGACTGGCTGGACCGGCCGCCGTCGCCGGCCGCCGCCATGCACTTCGCGGCGGCGGCCTCCGCAGCGATGCGTCAGGCCGGGCCGTCGACCGTGTACCGCCGGGCCGCCGAGGGCCGGCCGGCCGCCGAGGTGTCGGCGGCGTCGTTGGCGGACGAACTGGCCGAGACGGCGGCCGGTCTGGCCGCCCGCTTCGACGCCCGTAACGGCACGAGCCAGCAGTCGGAGTGGATCGCTCGTCGGCTCGCCGCGCAGGCGAGCGGGGAGCATGTACCGCTGTCGGCGAGCGTCCGTCGTCGCCCGACCCGCCCGGTCGCGGATCAGTCGGTCGTCGGGGCGGGCACACCAGCGTCGTCAGCCGACCGGGCCCGGCGAGTGCGAAGCGGCGGGGCTGAACCACAGGCCGTGACCCTGCCGGTCGACGCCGGCCCGGACGATCTGCTGGACCTCGCGGAGCAGAGCTGGGGTCGGCACGACCGGGCCACCTTCCGGGCGGCGCTGGTCGCCTTCGACGACCGGTTCGGCTCCGCCGAGCTGTCCGCCCGCACGTCCGCGCACCGGCTGGCGCTGCGCGCGTCGGAGCGTGGCGACGAGGACGACATCGATGGTGCGATCAAGCTGAATCGGGCGGCGGTGGAGCTGTACCGGGAGGCGGGCGAGGAGGTGGCCGCCCAGACGGTCGCCGGGCGGCTCGGCGTGCTGTTGACCCGGTCCGACGAGGAAAGCGAGGAAGGCGTGCTGCTGGTCCGGGAGGCGGCCGAGGTCCTGGACCGGCTCGGCGACGCCCGGCAACGGGCGGCCGGACACGACCGGGTGGCGTTGGCGCTGCTGCACCGCGAGCGTTGGGCGGACGCGCTCGCCGCGCTCGACCGGGTACCGGCCGACGCGGGCGGCGACCGGCACCTGGCGGCCCGGATCGCACTGCACCGCGGGCACCTGCTGGAGCAGTTGGACCGCGTCGACGAGGCCCGCGCCGCCGTCGACGAGGCACGCCGGATCGGCCGGGAGTTGGGTGTGGGCGAGGTGGTCACGGGCGCAGGCCTGGCGTACGCGCGGCTGGTCGACGATCCGGCGGACGCCGTGGCCGCCTGCGACGAGGCGTTGGAGGCGGCACCGGCGGACGCGGAGCTGCCGGTCCGGGTCGCTCGCGCCCGGGCGTTGCTGGCGGCCGGCCGGGCCCCGGACGCGGTGGACGACTTCGTCGAGGCGGTGACGCTGTGCGTGGAGCGGGGCGCCGAGGGGGACGCGTTCCTGCGGTGGGAGCTGGCGAACGCGTACCGGATGGTGGGCCGGCTCGCCGAGGCCGCCGAGGTCGCCGAGGAGGCCGTGCTCGGTCTGGATCGGCTGGGCGCCCAGGCGGAGGCCGACCGCTGCCGGCACCTGCTGGCTGGCGTCTACGCCGGACTTGGTGAGATCGATCCCGCGTTGGCCCTGTTGGAGCAGTTGGCCAGCAACCTGGACGGACCGGACAATCTTCCGCACCGGGCGCAGGTGCTGGAGGAGGCCGGCGGGATCCTTTACGACGCCGACCGGGACGCGGCGGCGGGCGAGCGGTTCGCCGCGGCGGCTGAGGCGTACCGGCTCGGTGATCTGCCGCTGGACGAGCTGCGTGCGCGCCGACGGGAGACGTACGCCTGGTTCTGGGCCGACGACCGGGACGCGGCGTTGCGCGCCGTCGAGGTGGTGGACGGGTTGGCGGCGAAGCTGGCCGGGCAGGCCGATCCGCCGGTGCTGTACGAGCTGGCGATGGCGGCCGAGGCCGGAGCGCGGGTGCTCACCGGGGAGGAGCGACTGGACGAGGCGCTGGGCCGGCTCACCGGGGTACCGGACCGGTTGCGCTCGATCGAGGCGTTCGGCGAGGCCGCCCAGGTGGAGGCCCTGATCGGTGAGCTGCTGCTGCGCCTGGACCGGCCGGCCGAGGCGGAACCGCTGCTGCGCCGCGTGCTCGGTGGGTTGCCGGCCGCTTCGCGGCAGGTCCGCCAGACGGCCTGGCTGCTGGCTAGGGCACTGGATCTGCTCGATCGACCCGCGGAAGCCGCCGCGCTGCGCGCGGAGCACGACCTGGACGAGGACGACTGACCTCGCCGGCCGCCCCTGGCCAGGTCAGGGGCGGCCCGGCCGGGGGCGGACGGAACTGACCGGCAACCATCGCGGGCTCGTCGCGGTCTAGGCTTGCCCGGTGACGGTGGAGCAGCAGGCACGGGGTGCGGCGGGTGCGGGCCGGCGCAGGTCCCGCAAGGACGAGATCCTGGAGATCGCGGTAGGTCTGTTCGCGGCGCGTGGTTATCACGGCGTGTCGATGGACGACATCGGCGCGGCCGCCGGGGTCACCGGTCCGGCGCTCTACCACCACTTCGCCGGCAAGGAAGCCATGCTGGCCGCCGCGCTGATTCCGGTCAGTGAGGGGTTGCTGGCCGGTGGGCGGGAACGCGCCGCCGGGGGTTCGGACGACCCGCGCGGGGTGCTGGAGTCGCTGATCGACTTCCACGTCGAGTTCGCGCTGGCCAACCCGGCGGTGATCGCGTTGCACCTGCACGAGCTGGACCGCCTGCCCGAGGAGCCGCGGCGCCGGATTCGTCGCCTGCAACGGCTCTACGTCGAGGAGTGGGTGACAGTGCTCACCGCGCTGCACCCGGGGATGCCCGACGGTGAGGCGCGGGTGCTCGCGCACGCCGCGTTCGGCCTGATGAACTCGACGCCGTTCCTCGGTGGTGAGGTGGATCGGCGACGTCGCGCCGAGCTGCTGCGCGGCGCGACCCTGGCCGCGCTGCTCGCCTGAGCCGACTCGTCAGAACCGTGCCGGTCATGATTCCCTGACATCGTCCCACCATCCGGACGCCGGGAGGAAACATGATCGAGTCACTGCTGGTCGCCAATCGGGGCGAGATCGCCCGCCGGATCATCCGGACCGCCAAGCGGCTCGGCATCCGCGTGATCGCGGTGCACTCGGAGGCCGACGCCGACCTGCCGTTCGTCGCGGAGGCGGACGAGGCCGTCCTCATCGGCCCACCGAACCCGGCGCTGAGCTACCGCAACACCGAGGCGATCCTCGCCGCCGCGAAGTCGACGGGCGCGCAGGCGATCCACCCCGGGTACGGCTTCCTGTCGGAGAACGCCGAGTTCGCCCGTACCGTCGAGGCGAGCGGCCTGATCTGGGTCGGACCCGACGCGGACGCGATCACCGCGATGGGCGACAAGATCAACGCCCGGAACCTGATGGCGGCGGCCGGTGTTCCGGTCGCACCGGGTACCACCGACCCGGCCGCCGACCTGGACGCTGCGGTGACGGCCGCGGCCGAGATCGGCTACCCGGTGATGGTCAAGGCCGCCGCCGGCGGCGGCGGCATGGGCATGGGCGTGGCCGTCGACGAGGCGGCGCTGCGCACCGAGTACGACAAGGTGCGCGCGTTCGCCGAGCGGATGTTCGGCGACGGTTCGGTGTTGATCGAGCGGTACTTTCCCCGGGTACGGCACGTCGAGGTGCAGATCCTCGGCCTGGCCGATGGCCGGGTGGTGGCGCTCGGCGAGCGGGAGTGCTCGGTGCAGCGGCGCAACCAGAAGCTGGTCGAGGAGTCCCCGTCGCCGGCGGTCTCACCGGAGCTGCGATCCCGGCTGCTGGCGGCGGCGGTGCGGGCCGGCGAGGCGGTCGGCTACCGCAACGCGGGCACTGTGGAGTGCCTGCTCGACCCATCCACGGGCGAGTTCTTCTTCCTGGAGATGAACACGCGGTTGCAGGTGGAGCACCCGGTGACCGAGTACGTCTACGGCATCGACCTGGTCGAGGAGCAGTTGCGGGTGGCCTCCGGGTTGGCGCCGACGTTCGACCCGGACGCGTTGACCCCGGGTGGGCACGCCATCGAGATGCGGATCAACGCGGAGGACCCGAAGCGCTTCCTGCCCGGCCCGGGTGTGATCAGGACGTGGGTGGAGCCGACGGGCGAGGGGGTCCGGGTGGACTCCGGCTACACCGAGGGCAACACGGTCACCCCGTTCTACGACAGCCTGCTGGCCAAGCTGATCGTCAGCGGCGCGACCCGCGACGAGGCGCTCGATCGCGCGAAGGCAGCCGTCGCGGCCTTCCAGATCGAGGGCCCGAAGAACAACGTTCCCTTCTTCGCCGAGCTGCTCACCAACGACGAGTTTCTCTCCGGCGCCTACGACACCGGCATCGTCTCCCGCATGCGCTGACCGCCCCCCGCCCACCCGCGGTGATCAAGAGGTTTGCGTCAGGATCTGCGCCGCGGATGACGCAAACCTCTTGATCAACAGTGGGGTGGCATGCTGGGAGGACCCCCTAAGCGCTGCTTTCGTCACAGTGAGGTGACCCCTTATGGCGGACCTGCCAGATTCCGTCTCGATCCGCGAGGTTGGGCCGCGGGACGGGTTGCAGAACGAGGACCCGATCCCGACCGACGCCAAGGTGCGGCTGCTCGACGCCCTCTCCGGCACCGGCGTACGCCGAATCGAGGCGGTGTCGTTCGTACACCCCAAGGCGATCCCGCAGATGGCGGACGCCGACGAGGTGTGGCAGCGGGCGGTGAAGGCCGACGGCGTGCGGTACTCCGCGCTGGTGCCGAACACCCGAGGCGCCCAGCGGGCCCTCGCCGCCGGATTCACCGAGATCGAGGTGGTGGTCTCGGCCAGCGACACCCACAACCGGCGCAACGTCAACCGGTCCACGGACGAGTCGCTGGACGACATCGCCGAGCTGATCGACCTGCTGCACGGTGCGTCGGCGCGGGTCGAGGTGATCGTGGCGACCAGCTTCGGCTGCCCGTACGAGGGGGACATCGACCCGCAGCGGGTGGCCGGGATCGTGGACCGGGTGGTCCGCGACGGCGCGGACCGGGTCGCGTTCGGCGACACCACCGGCATGGGCACCCCACGTCGGGTCCGCGAGCTGCTGACCGCGGTACGCGACAGCAACGCGCACGTGCCGGTCCTGCTGCACTTCCACAACACCCGGGGTACGGCGCTGGCCAACCTGCTGACCGCGTTGGAGCTGGGGGTGACCGAGTTCGACGCCAGCGTCGGTGGCCTCGGTGGCTGCCCGTACGCGCCGGGAGCGAGCGGCAACCTGGCTACCGAGGAGGCCGTGCACATGCTGCACGACATGGGCATCGACACCGGCATCGACCTGCCGGCCCTGATCGAGGCGGCGGAGCTGGCCGAGGAGTTGCTCGGCAAGAAGCTGCCGTCCGGTGTGCTGCGGGCCGGTCCGCGTACCCGGCTGACGCCGCTGCCGAGCTGAGGGCGCGACGGAAGGGGCCGGCGCACGCGCCGGCCCCTTCCACGTGCCAGGTCGATCAGCTCACTGAGGTGAGGGCGCTCGGCCAACTGTCGCGGAAGATGTCCGCGCTGCGGTCCGTGGCGCTGAACGTGCCGGCGAAGAGGTTGCTCACCCGGCTCGCCTCGGCGGAGCTCGGGTAGGCGTTGGTGCAGCTGGTGCCGGCGCTGCCGCCGGACATCAGCAGGGCGCAGTTTCCGTTGTAGTTGTCCGGCAGGCCGAGGATGTGCCCGATCTCGTGGGTCATGATCCGCAGCACGCTGTACTGGGCGGCCTGCTGGGTGTCGATGTAGACCCGGCCGTTGCCCAGGCTGGTCCGCTGGGCGTACGAGCCGCCGCCGGTGATCCGGTAGATGCGCAGGTTGGAGCCGCAGTTGGCGGAGAGCGTCAGGTTGACGGTGGCGTTGTTCCAGATCGAGGCGGCCTGGTTGGCGACGCTGGCGTAGCTTCCCGCCTGGCTGGTGTTGTAGCAGATGGTCATGGCGGCGGACGCGGGCGACGGGTTGGCGACCGTGATGCCGAGGGTGGCGAGTGTCGTCGCGAGCAACGCGACGGCGAGCCGGTTGAGTCGTGAGGTCATCGCTGACTCCGATCTGGGAGGAGGGGTGCCAGGAGCCTAGCGATGTGTATTCATGTTTTTCAATGTCTTGCTCTCGGCTTCGCTGTCTGGTTCGCTCGTAGGTCGCCGACAACCGCGCCGATGCGCTAGCCTAACGATCGTTCAGGTCAGTATGGCGGAGGAGTCGGCGTGACGCTCGACGGTGAGGCACTGGAGCAGCTGCGCAAGCGGGCCCGGTCCGGCGGCGCGGACAAGTACCACGCGGCCAACGCGGCCAAGGGCAAGCTCTTCGCCCGTGAACGGGTCGCGCTCCTGGTCGACGAGGGCTCGTTCGTCGAGGACGGCCTCTACGCCAACGCGCTCGCCGAGGGGTTGCCCGCCGACGGCGTGGTGACCGGCACCGCCACGATCGACGGCCGACAGGTCTGCCTGATGGCCAACGACTCCACAGTCAAGGCCGGCAGCTGGGGCGCCCGCACCGTCGAGAAGATCATCAGGATCATCGAGCGGGCGTACGGCGCCGGCGTGCCGATGGTCTACCTGGTCGACTCGGCCGGCGCCCGGATCACCGACCAGGTCGATCTCTTCCCCGGTCGACGCGGCGCCGGCAAGATCTTCTGGAACCAGGTTCGCGCCTCCGGCTCGATCCCACAGGTCTGCGCGCTGTTCGGCCCGAGCGCCGCCGGTGGTGCGTACATCCCGGCGTTTTGCGACGTGGTGGCGCTGGTCGACGGCAACGCCAGCATGTACCTCGGCTCCGACCGGATGGTCGAGATGGTCACCGGCGAGAAGACCACCCTGGAGGCGATGGGCGGGGCGAAGGTGCACACCGCCGAATCCGGCGTGGGGCACTTCCTCTGCAAGACCGAGGCCGACGCGCTCGACGTCGTGAAGACCTACCTGTCGTACCTGCCGGCGAACTGGACGCAGGCGCCGCCGACCGCACCGGCGGTCGCCGCGTCCGCGAAGGCCGACCTGGCCGCGTTGGTGCCGGCCAGCGAGCGGCAGGCGTTCGACATGCGGCGGTACGTCAAGGGCCTGCTCGACGAGGGTTCGTTCTTCGAGATCCAGGCGCTCTGGGCCAAGGAGTTGACCATCGGCTTCGGCCGTCTCGACGGTCAGGTCGTCGGCGTGGTCGGCAACAACTCGATGTTCAAGGGCGGCGTGCTCTTCGTCGACTCGGCCGACAAGGCGACCCGGTTCGTGCAGCTCTGCGACGCGTTCAACGTGCCGCTGCTGTTCCTCAGCGACGTGCCCGGCTTCATGGTCGGCAGCGCGGTGGAGAAGCAGGGCATCATCCGGCACGGCGCCAAGATGATCACCGCGATCTCCGAGGCGACCGTGCCGAAGATCTGCGTGGTGGTCCGCAAGGCGTACGGCGCCGGTCTCTACGCGATGGCCGGCCCCGGGTTCGAGCCGGACGCCACGATCGCGCTGCCGAGCGCGAAGATCGCCGTGATGGGCGCCGAGGCTGCAGTGAACGCGGTCTACGCCAACAAGATCGCCGCGATTGCGGACGAGGACGAGCGGGCGGCCTTCGTCGCCGCCAAGCGGGCCGAGTACGAGCAGGACATCGACGTCGTCCGGCTGGCCAGTGAGCTGGTGGTGGACGCCATCGTCGAGCCGCACGACCTGCGCACCGAGCTGGTCCGTCGATTCGCGGCGGCGCGTACCAAGGATCGGCACTTCTCCCGCCGTCGGCACGGCGTCACCCCGGTCTGATCATCGACTCGGGCCCGCACAGCGACCCGCCCGCCGGCGTCACGAGCGCCGAGGCGGACCGTCCTTACAGGAGGATGAGATGGACTTCCGGCTCACCGACGAACAAGCGGCGCTGCGCGAGAGCGTGCGGGAGTTCGCCCGCGAGGTGATCGCCCCGGTCATCGCCGAGCACTACGAGCAGCACACCTTCCCGTACGAGGTGATCCGGCAGATGGGCAAGATGGGTCTGTTCGGCCTGCCCTTCGCCGAGGAGCACGGCGGCATGGGCGGCGACTACTTCGCGCTCTGCCTGGCCCTGGAGGAGTTGGCCCGGGTCGACTCCAGCGTGGCCATCACGTTGGAGGCGGCGGTCTCGCTGGGCGCGATGCCGATCTACCGCTTCGGCACCGAGGAGCAGAAGGCGACCTGGCTGCCCCGGCTGCTCAGCGGCGAGGCGCTGGCCGGCTTCGGTCTCACCGAGCCGGGCACCGGCTCGGACGCCGCCGGCACGCAGACCCGGGCGGTGCTGGACGGCGACGAGTGGGTGATCAACGGGTCGAAGGCGTTCATCACCAACTCGGGCACCGACATCACGGCCATGGTCACGGTCACCGCGGTGACCGGCATGAACCCGGACGGCTCCAAGGAGTTGTCGACGATCATCGTGCCGACCGGCACGCCCGGGTTCACCGTCGCGCCCGGCTACTCCAAAGTGGGCTGGACCGCCTCGGACACCCACGAGCTGACCTTCGACGACTGCCGGGTGCCGGCCGCCAACCTGCTCGGCGCGCGGGGTCGGGGTTTCGCGCAGTTTCTGCGGATCCTCGACGAGGGCCGGATCGCCATCGCCGCGCTCGCCGTCGGCCTCGCGCAGGGCTGTGTCGACGAGTCGATCAAGTACGCGAAGGAGCGGCACGCCTTCGGTCAGCCGATCGGCGCCAACCAGGTCATCCAGTTCAAGATCGCCGACATGGAGCTGAAGGCACACACCGCTCGCCTGGCGTACTACGACGCCGCCGCGCGGATGCTGGCCGGCGAGCCGTTCAAGCGGCAGGCCGCCATCGCCAAACTGCACGCCAGCACGATCGCTGTGGACAACGCCCGGGAGGCCACCCAGATCCACGGCGGGTACGGCTTCATGAACGAGTACCCGGTGGCCCGGTTCTGGCGTGACTCCAAGATCCTGGAGATCGGCGAGGGCACCAGTGAGGTGCAACGCATGATCATCGCCCGGGATCTGGGCCTCTGAGTGGCCCAGCCGAACTGATCGGCCGGTCGTCCCGGACGGACTGTCCGTACGGCTGTCGGGTTTCGGCGAGCGGGCGTCAGTAGCCCGACGTTCGACTGCCGACGGTCGGAGTCCATCCGTACTCTTCGTGCCCATGACTCCGGATCATGACTGGTCGCGGAGCCCGGCTGGACGTACCACTCTGCCGGAGCTGCTCCGCGGGCATCGACGCGCCGCCGGCCTCACCCAGGCCGAGCTGGCGTCCCGGGCCGGGGTGGGTGTGCGGACAGTGCGTGATCTGGAGCGTGGCCGGTCGATCCGGCCACAACGCACCACTGTCGAGCTGCTCGCCGGGGCGCTGGCGCTGACCGGCACCAGTCGGGCGGCGTTCCTGGCCGCGGCCCGCGGCGCCGGTGCCGAACCGGCCCCGCCGGACGCCACCTCGACGGCGTTCGCGGTCGGCGGCAACGCCACGTCGGCGGCCGCACCCGCCGACCCGTCGGTCGCGCTCCCGCCGCCGGTCGCGTTGATCGGCCGGGAGCGCGACCTCACCGAGCTGGCCGGAATGCTGACCGCGGAGCGAGGACCCCGGTTGGTCAGCCTCGTCGGATTGGCCGGCGTCGGCAAGACCGCCCTGGCGACGTCGGTGGCGCACCGGGTGGCCGCCGCTCACCCGGCCGGTGTCGCCGGGGTGCTGGTGGGCGAAGGCGCAGACGGTCCGGACGTGCTCGCCGCCTCGATGTCCATGCTCGGCGTGGCACGCCTGTCCGAACTCGTGGCGCTGCTCGCCGGGCGGCCGACGCTGCTGGTGATGGACGCGGTGGAGCGCGCCCCGGGCCCGGTGGCCGCGACAGTGCACCGGTTGCTCGGCGCACTGCCCTCGCTGCGGGTGCTGGTCACCGGGCGGCACCCGGTCGGGTTGCCCGGTGAGCGGGTCTGGCCGGTCGCACCGCTCGACGTGCCACCAGCGGAGGCCGAGCACTCCGGGCTCGAATCGTGGCCGGCGGTCGCGTTGTTCACCGCCCGGCTCGCCCAGGTCCGCCGCGAGCCACCCACCCCCGCTGAGCTGCCTGCGCTCGCCGCATTGGTGCGCCGGTTGGGTGGGCTGCCGTTGGCCATCGAGCTGATGGCCGCCCGGGGCCGTCTCCTCGACCTCACCGAACTGCTCGACCGGTACGGCGACCGGGTGCTCGACCTGGCCACTCCCGCCGACGCGTCCGCCCACCCGGCCTGGGACGCACCGGAGCCGCTCAGCAGCCGGACGAGCGGACCCGACACCCGTGCGGCGGTCTCGGTCGCCGTCACCCTGCGGGATGCGGTGGCGTTCAGCTACCGCCTGTTGGCGTCGGACGAACAGGCCGCGCTGCGGCAACTGGCCGTCTTCGGCAACCGGTGGTCGGTCGAGTTGGCCGAGGAGATGCTCGCCGACGAGGCCGACCGGGACGGCACTGTGGCGATCGACCCGGTTCCACTGTTGGACCGCTTCGTCGAGTTGGGGCTGCTGAGCGTACGCGGAACCGGGTCGTTCCGGTTCCGGCTGCTCGACGCGGTCCGTGACTACGCCGTCGAGCAGGCGGCCGGTGCAGGTGAGCTGACCTGCATCCGCCGTCGACACGCGGAAGTCATCGCGCGCCTGGTGGCCCGTACCGCCACCGACCTGATCGGCCCACGGTTACCCGACGCGGTGCACCGGCTGGACGAGATGAGCAGCGACATCAGCTCGTCGTTGGCCCACGCGGCTACCGACGACCCGTTGACCGCGCTGCGGCTTGCGGCCTGCCTGACCCGGTGGTGGCGGTTCCGCGGACGCGACGTCGTCGGGCGGCAGTGGTTACGGCGGCTGATGGCGGACCCGCGGACCGCCGACGCCGATCCTCTTCTGCGTGCGTGGGCCGCCCTCGGGGTCGCCCGGCTCGCGGCGGAGCACGGCGCGGGCGCCGAGGAGTTGTCGACGGCCCGTGCGGCGTTGGACACCTTCCGGCAGGCCGGCGACGTCACCGGAGAGTTGGAGGCGCGAAACGTGCTCGGCACCCTGCTGATCTCCGTCGGGCTGCAGGACGAGGCCCGCGAGCAGGCCGAGGCGCTGCTGCGGTTGGCGGCCCGCAACGGGCGGACCCGGGACCTGGCGGTGGCCCAGAACAGCCTCGCCTGGCACGAGATCCGCGTGGGCGATCTGGCCGCCGCCCGCCGCCGGCTCGCCGCGGTGGACCGACTCGCCGCCGAGAGTGGGGAGCAGCGACTGCGGGTGCTGGGCTGGGCCAATCGAGCCGAGGTCGCCCGACTGGAGGGCTGGTACGCGGACGCCATCGATCGTGGCCGGCGGGCGATCGCGGCCCTGTCCGAGTTGAGTGATCCCGGGCGTCGCCGTCGGGTGCTCGGGACCGTCGGGCTGGCGCTCGCCCAGGACGGGCGAGCCGCGGAGGCGACCGAGGTGCTGACCGAGCTGCGCGCCGGGGGCGTGGAGGCGCTGCCGGCGCGACCGACCGTGCCGCGGCAGCGCTCGGACGACGCGGCGCTGGCCTGGGGTGGGCCGGAGGCCGGGCTCTGTGCGCTGATCGAGGGGAACCTGGCGCTGCACCGGGGCGACCGGGAGTTGGCTGCCGAGTGGTTCGCGGCCGCCGCTGACCATGCGGGGCAGGATCGCCGCGACGTGGTGGAGGCTTTGGTTGGGCTGGCTGCGAGCACTGCGGACCCGTCAGTGCTCGATCGACTGGACCGGGTCTGTGCGGAGGGCGGCATCCGGCTGTTGCCGCAGGAGTCGGGCCTGCTCTACGCGCTGATCGCCGCCCGAGGCGGACCGGCTCAGTAGCCTGCGCTCTCCCCGAGCGGATCGTGACGGGAGAGTGGCGCGGGCGAAGAGCCCCCTTTGGTGCTACCCCTCGCTGATCGCCCGCGCCGTCACCCCCCGGTGATCCCCGGTGCGGGAAGCCTGCCACCGGCGCGGTGGCAGAAAGTCGGCTTGGACCGAATTCTCCAGCTTGGCTGGGTCATTTCTGCCGGTCTTTCTGCCGCTGCCGCCGCCCGACGGCGGGTGCTGATCAGTGCCGTCGGGTGGCGTTGTCGGTGGCGGCGACCTGCTCCGGACTGACGTCGTCACTGCCAGCGGTGGCGCACGGATGCGCGGCGTCGCGGACCCGCCGCAACCCGTCGAGGAGGGCCGCCAGCGCCCCGGGGTCGAGCTGCCCGGTGAACCACTGCTCAATCATCTGCAGATGCCCGGGCAGCGTCTCGTTCAGGCGTTGCATCCCGGCGGCGGTGACCACCGCGTACGAGCTGCGTCGGTCATTCGGGCAGGCCCGGCGGGTGAGCAACCCGTCGCGCTCCATTCGGTCCACCACACGGGTCACTCCGCTGGTCGACAGGGAGGTCTGTGCGGCGAGGTCGGTCATGCGTAGTTGGTTGCCCGGCGAGCGGGCCAGTCGGGTGATGACCTCGAACTCGACCGCGGAGAGGCCGTGCTCCTCGAGTTGGGCGTTGAACCGGGCTGACAGCCCGGCGTGTGCCTCGAAGAGCAGGCCGACGGCGGTGATCCGGGGATCGTCGAAGACGTTGGTCACCCGTTCATCATACCAGTGCTTGACACGGGGAATGTTGTTGCGGTTATATTTGCTCAAGCAGTCGTTGGGCTACTAAACAATCTCCTGGAGGACAGCAGCATGACCAGCAGCATCGATGCGGTTACCCGCGACTGGGACGGCCTCACGATCCCGGCGGCCGGCACCTACGCGCTCGACGTGGCGCACAAGCGGGTCGGCTTCGTTGCCCGGCACATGATGGTGAGCAAGGTTCGCGGTGAGTTCAACGAGGCGACCGCCACCATCACCGTCGCCGAGGACCCGCTGCAGTCGTCGGTCGTCGCCACCATTCAGGCCGCCAGCGTCGACACCACCCAGGCCGACCGGGACGCGCACCTGCGCAGCCCCGAGTTCCTGGACGCCGAGAAGTTCCCGACGCTCGAGTTCCGCAGCACCGGGGTCAAGTCCCGCCGCGGCAGCGAGTTCGTGCTCACCGGTGAGCTGACCATCAAGGACGTCACCCGCCCGGTCGAGCTGGCGGTGGAGTTCGAGGGTGTCGGCCGCAGCCCGTTCGGCCAGGACATCTTCGGCTTCTCCGCGAGCACCGAGATCGACCGCGAGGAGTTCGGCCTGACCTGGAACGTCGCCCTGGAGACCGGGGGCGTGCTGGTCAGCCGCAAGATCAAGATCGAGATCGAGGGCGAGGCCGTCCGTCAGGCCTGATCCCCGGGGATCGCCGGAGGGCAGGGGGAATCCTCCCGGCGATCCGGTACGCAGGGCCCGCGCCGCACGTCGGCGCGGGCCCTGCGTCGTTCCCACTGGTGGTAATTGTCACGGGTTGTTCGCACCGCAATCGGGTCCAGCCGGTCGACGACGGGGTACAGATGGCGCCACGAGCGCGTCCGCCCCGGTCGACGTCGGATCACCGCCGTCGGCCTCTGGCCCCGGTCAGGTGGGCGCTCTTACCGTGGATGCTTCACAAAGCGCTTCCGGGACGGCAGGATCCCGACCGCGCCGGCTGTCGGGAGGACACATGGGCAGGGACGTCTCAGAGGGCGCCTTCACCCGGGATGATCGCGTCCGATATCGGCAGAAGGTGCGGCGGTGCCTGGACGTCTTCGCCCTGATGCTGGACGACTTCGGCTTCGACGCCGACCGGCCGATGACCGGCCTGGAGATCGAACTCAACCTGGTCGACTCGGCCGCCGAGCCGGCGATGCGCAACGAGGAGATCCTCGCCGACATCGCGGACCCCCTCTTTCAGACCGAGTTGGGGCAGTTCAACCTGGAACTCAACGCCGAGCCCCGACTGATCGAGGGCACCGGCTTCGCCGACTACGAGCACGACCTGCGGGGCAGCCTCTCCCGGGCCGACGAGCGTGCCGCCAGGTCCGACGCGAAGATCGTCCTGGTCGGTATCCTGCCCACCCTCACCGAGGGGCACCTGGTCGAGGACAACCTCTCCACCAACGAGCGTTACCGGGTGCTCAACGACCAGATCGTCGGCGCCCGAGGCGAGGACATCGAGCTGGACATTCGCGGGGTCGAGCAGTTGCGCACGCACACCGACTCGATCGCCCCGGAGGCCGCCTGCACGAGCCTCCAGTTCCACCTCCAGGTCGCCCCGGACAGCTTCGCCGACTACTGGAACGCGTCCCAGGCCATCGCCGGAGTGCAGGTGGCGGTCGGGGCGAACAGCCCCTTCCTGTACGGCCGCCAACTGTGGGCCGAAACGCGGATCGCTCTGTTTCAGCAGGCCACCGACACCCGCCCGGACGAGCTGAAGGCCCAGGGCGTACGGCCGCGGGTGTGGTTCGGCGAACGGTGGATCACCTCGATCTTCGACCTGTTCGAGGAGAACGTGCGGTACTTCCCGCCGCTGCTGCCGATCTGCGAGGACGAGGACCCGGTGGAGGTCCTGCACGCCGGCGGTGTGCCACAGCTCGGGGAGCTGCGGCTGCACAACGGCACCGTCTACCGGTGGAACCGTCCGGTGTACGACATCATGAACGGCCGCCCCCACCTGCGGGTGGAGAACCGGGTGCTGCCGGCTGGCCCGACGGTGGTGGACATGCTGGCCAACGCGGCCTTCTACTTCGGGCTGGTACGCGGTCTGGCCGAGGCCGACCGCCCGATCTGGAGTCAACTCACCTTCAGCTCCGCCGAGGAGAACTTCCACGCCGCCGCCCGACGTGGCCTCGACGCCGTGCTGCACTGGCCCGGGCTCGGCGACGTGCCGGTCACCAAGTTGGTCCTGGACCAACTGCTGCCCACCGCCGCCACCGGGCTGGACGGGTTCGGTGTCGCCCCAACGCAGCGGGACCGGCTGCTCGGCATCATCGAGCAGCGTTGCCGTACCGGCCGCAACGGCGCCGCCTGGCAGACCGAGGCGGTGTGGGCGGCGGAGCGGCACCACGGCATGGACCGGACGGCCGCGCTACACCACATGGTCCAGCGCTACGCCGAACTCCAGCGCACCAACCAACCCGTCCACACCTGGCCAACCACCTGACCCCCCGCCTCGAACGCGTTGATCATGAAGTTATTGCCATGACACGCCGAGAGCGGTGGCAATAACTGCATGATCAACAGGGTGGGTCGGGGGCCCAGGGTGGGTCGGGGGCCCAGGGTGGGTCGGGGGTGCAGGGTGGGGCGGGGGTTAGTCGGTGGTGGGGCGGGTGGTGCGGCGGGCTGCTCGGGTGCGCCGGCTGGTGGGGGTCAGGTCCTCTGCCGCCGTTGCTTCGGTGGGACGGCCGGCGGGATCCGCGAGGTCCGGGTCCGTACGCGGGGCGGGAATCTGCGGTGCGGCGGTGGCGTCGCCCGGCAGCGAGCCCGTCCGAGGTGTCTGCGGTGGGGCGTCGGCCCTTCTGCGACGCGCTGAGGTTCCGGCCGTCGAGGCTGCGGTTTCGGCCGTCGAGCCGGAGACCGGCGGCGCGGGCTCGCTCTCGGCAATCGGGGCCGGGTCGGCCACCGTGTCCCGAGCGACCGCATCCAGCTCGGCCGAGCGGCTCTGTCCGGCCGGGCGGTTCCGTTCGCGTCGCTCGCCGAGGCGGGCGGCCAGCACCGAGCCGCCGATACCGGCGATCACCGCGTACGGGGCGATCAGCTGGGTGGACAGCTGCGCGGGGCCCAGCGTCGACCAGTGCGGCAGGGTGGTCAGGTAGGCGAGCGCGACGAGCACCGGGCCCGCCGCGCCGGAAGCCGCCGCACCCACGCGGTGCCCGCCCGAGCGGGCGGACCGCCGGGCGGCCAGTACGCCGATCAGCAGCGCGGGCACCAGTGCCAGCAGCGCACCGGGCCAGTAGAGCTGGCCCCCGATCCAGTACCGGGCGTGGTCCGGGTCGAACTGCCAGGTGCCGAGTTGCGCGCCGGTCAGCCCTCGTCCGACGCGTACCCCGTCGATCACGGAGATCACCGCGAGCAGCCAGAGCCAGGCGGCCGTCGCGGTCACGTTGACAGCGGCGGCTCGGGAGCGAAGCGCCCAGATCGCGACGAGGACGCCGATCAGGATGCCCAGCGTCGCCTGTACGGCGGCCGTCCGTTGCGGGGCGCCGGTGTCCGCGCCGGTCGCGACCCGCGCGGGTACCGCGATCAACAGCACCGTGACCAGCCCGCCCAGCCCGGCGCCAAGCGCCAGGGCCACCCGGCGCAGCAGGCCACCTCGGTCGTGGACCGGCGGCTCGGCCACCGGTGGTGGCGTGTCCACCGCCTCTGGCCGGGCGGTGTCGACGGCCGGTGGAGGCCCGTCGACCGGGCTCTCGTGCTCCGGCGCCTGATCGTCGAGCTGCGGGCCCTCGTGGCGGGCAACACCGGCGGGCGACGTTTCCGGAGAGATCACGCTCTTCGCCGGGACGTTCCGTTGGTGCAGCCGCTGCGCGCAGACCGCGCCGAGGACCGTCGAGCTGGCGGCGAGCCACGTGGCCCAGGCGAGGCCGTCCGCCCAGGCTGTGTCGGTCGCACCGGCATCGGTGGGCGTCCAGGTGATGACGCCGAGCCCGTAGCCGAAGCCCAGCTGTGCGGCACCCGCGCCGGCAGCGACCCCGATCGCCGTCGCGATCGACACTCCCCAGCCCTGTCTGGCCATGCCGGGCAGCGTAACGTCCCGTCGTCGGCGCGGCGAGTCGCAACGACCCGCCGGTATGGACCGCCGGTGCGGCGGATTGGGCGGCGGGCGGTACGGTCGCCGGTGATGAGGCGGTGGGCGTTATGACGGATACGAACACGGGCCAGCAGGGTGCCGCCGGTGGCGGTGCGGGCCGGGCCAGCGTCGTGCTCGGTGGTGGGTTGACGGCGGTGCTGCTCGCCGCGGTGGGCGCGACCGGCGGCTGGTTGCTGGCCGGCGAGGACGACGCACCCTCTGGTGATCCACTGGCCGTCGCGACCACGGCTGGCACGCCGACCAGCCGGAGCACCGCACCCCGACCGAGCAGCGGCCGACCGGCACCGTCGGCGGTCCAGACCTCCGCCACCTCGACCAAGGGGGCCGGCCTGACCGTGCCGCCGGTGATCGGCACCGACTTCGAGCAGGCCCGGGAGACGCTGCGCAAGCAGCGGCTGGGTTGGCGGCTGGTCTTCGGTGGCGGCGTCGGCCGTACGGTCGAGGGCACCACACCGGACGTGGGCACCGAGGTCGCCCGGGGGACGACTGTGCAGCTACAGGTCGCCGGGCCGGCGCCGGCCGCCGAGGTGCCGGACGTGGTCGGCAAGAGTTGCGCCGATGCCGCCGACGAGTTGGTCGACGAGGGCCTCTACCCGCGCTACGTCAGCGGACGCACTGGGAAGGTCAACCGGCAGGAGCCCGCCGAGGACGGCCCGGCCCGGTGGAACGACCAGGTCAGCATCTGGTGTGGGGCGGATTCCGGCGACCAGCCGACCACAAGACCCACGCCCTGATTCCGGGCCGGCGGGTCGGGTCTCCCGGCGGGTACCCGCCGCTCTGCCTCGACAGCAGCCGGCGCGGCTCGGCACGCTGATCCCCACTGATGGCGGTGTGGGCGACTAGGTTGGCGGTCGAGGGCCATGACGCCCGTCCGGGTTCGGGAAGGGACGTGCGATGAGCGACGACCGCCAGGAGCCGCCCGCCGGCGAGCACGACGACGACCGGACCCGGCCCCTGCCCTCCGCCGCCGATCGGCCGGCCCCGACCGGGCCCGCCGCCGACCGCCCGGCCCCGACCGGGCCCGCCGTCGACGGCCCGGAGCCGACGCAGCCGACGCCAGCCGCCGCCGACGAGACGGCACCGATCGACCGGACTGTTCCGGCTCGTCCCGACCAGTCGCCCGACCAGACCATGCCGATCGACCGGTCCGCTGGCACCCGGCCGGGTCCGCCGGCCGACCGCACGGCGCCGATACCGCCGGCGTGGTCCGGTCGGGCCGAGGTGCGCTCGCCCCGACCGGATGACGCCGGCGGTGAGTGGTACGTCGAGGAGCAGGGTGGTCGGCGGTGGTGGTTGCCGATCCTCTGGGGCGTACTGGCGCTGTTGCTCGCCGCCCTGCTCGGGGGCGCGCTCTGGTTGGTGCGCTCCCAGCAGGATGACGACCCGGACGATCCGGGGTCCACCCCGTCCCTTCCGCCGACCAGTGCCCCCAGCACCCCGCCGACCAGCGCAGCCCCCACGTCGGCGGCGCCCACCAGCGAGTCGCCGAGCAGTTCGCCGACGACGGACGCGCCGGACGAGCTGCCGGTGCCACCGCTCGCCGGCCTGCCGCAGGCCACCGCCGAGGGGCTGTTGGCTCGGCTCGGCCTGGCCTACCGGGTGGTGTACCGCCCGTCGGAGCTGCCACCGGGGACGGTGGTGGGAACCGAGCCGGAGGCGGGCACGTCGGTGTCGACCGACGACGAGGTGTTGTTGATCATCTCGCAGGCCGAGGCGCCGACCGGGGCGAGCCCGACCACGCCGAGCCCCACTGTGACGAGCACACCGTGACCGCTGGTCACCACATCCGGCGGCGGGTGCCGACGAGGCCGATGCCGGCCAGCGAGATGGCGAGGCCGAAGATGCCGGACCAGAAGAGGGAGCGGCGGATGTCCGTGGCGCTGTGCCCGGCCGGAGCGGCTTCGGTGAGTTCCTGACGGCCGTCGGACTGGCCGCCGGCACCAAGGCCGGACACCGGCCCGGTCGGGTCGGCGCCACCAGCGTGGTCGGCCGGGGAGTCGGTGTCGATCCAGCCGGGTTCCTCGTAGACCGACTGACCGTCGCCCGTCGGCGGGTCGGAGTCGAGCACGGTGATCTCCGGTGCGGGCACCGGTGCGGTCAGCCGGGTGGACGACATCGCCGGGTCGCGGACGAGGACCAGGAGTGTCGCCATCGCCCCGAGGAGGGCGAGGAGTCCGAAGGCATAGGCGATACGGGAGCGGTGGTGCCGCCGCAGGGCGGGCTGATTGACCATGACCATCCCAGGGTCAGGGTCCTGGACGAGCGGGTGGAACGGTGCCGGGGTGGGCGTACCGATTCTATGGCGACGGCACGCCCACCGGCGGCGGTTCGGGCCGGTCAGCCCACCCGGAGCGGGGTACGCGCGACCGGGCGGCGGGCCCGCACGGTGTGTGGGCGGGGTTCGGGGGCGGCCTGCAGTTGCTGCAGCCCTTCCCGCTGGACGAAGATCGACCGTCGGGTGACCGCGTCGCCCGCGGCGTTCAACTCGTAGCCGTCGAGCCAGAGCCAGCCGTCATAGGTCGGCCAGTCGAGCACCCGGATCACCCGGAACTTGATCGGCCTGAGGAACTGGACACTCGCCGCGCGTGTCACGTGCAGTACGTCACCGGTGCGGGGAAGCACATGGGCTCCTGGGGAGGATCGGCCGGCGGTTGCGCCGGCGGTGCCTGAACGGGGGACGTCTCGGCCGGTGACGGGGTCGTGCCTCGTGAACCGGTGGTGCGGATGGCGGTGGTCGGGCCGTACCTCGCTGGTGACGTGCCGCCACCCGACCACCACCCGGTTGCTTCCGGGAACGCGCCCGCCGCCGCAGCTTGCCGGCTTGCAGCGGCGGGGTCCTTACCCCGGAGCAGGTCGCGTTGTCGTCGGCCGGGCCCGCGCCGTGCCCGGTTTCCGCAGAGCGGTGGGGTCACCACTCCGAGGGACCGAACGGAGACGCTGAGTGATCCGTGCCATACGGACAGACTGCATCAGGGACGTGCTTGATGCAAGTTGCACGTCGACTTTTGCCGATACGTGAGCGTGTCGCGCGAAAGGCCTATTGAAGCCATCCGCGTCCGGGCGGCAGACTGGGGGCCGGTTTCGCCCGTCGCGGCCGGCCGAGGACCGGCACCATCCCCTTCGTCGCGAACGCTCGCCGGTCGACGGTCGCGCCCCCGGCGGGTGTCACCCAGTGGCGCGTTACCGGAGGTAGCCCGAGTGGGGTCGAGCAGCCAGCGGCGGGGACCAGTGACTCACGGGTTGCGCGATGAGTGAGCGGCGCAGTCCCACCATCAGACGGCGGCGGCTCGGAGCCGAGCTGCGCCGCCAGCGGGAGTCCGCCGGGATCACCATCGAGGTGGTCGCCGAACAGTTGGAGTGCTCGGCGTCGAAGGTCTCCCGGATCGAGACCGGGCACACCACTGCCACACCACGCGACGTGCGGGACATGCTGCGGATCTACGGGGTGGTCGGCGCCGAGAGCGACGAGCTCGTGCAGATCGCCCGGGAGGCCCGCCAGAAGGGCTGGTGGCACCCCTACAGCACGGTGCTCGTCGGCGCGTACGTCGGGCTGGAGGCGGCGGCCAGTTCGATCCGGGCGTACGAACAGCAGGTCGTTCCGGGTCTTCTGGAGACCGAGGAGTACGCCGGGGCCATGATCCGTGCCGCTCGGCCGGACTTCACCGCCGATCAGGTGCATCAAAGAGTGCGTGTCCGTTTGGGCCGTCAGTCGTTATTGACCCAGGACGATCCGGTCGATCTGTGGGTGGTGCTCGATGAGGCGGTGGTAAGTCGGCCGGTGGGCGGGGACGAGGTGATGCGCGGTCAACTCAAGCGGTTGGTTGAGGTGGCCGAGTTGCCGAACGTGACGCTGCAGATCCTGCCCTTCGAGGTGGGTGCGCATGCCGGCATGGACGGCACGTTCACGATCCTCAGCTTCCCTGAGCCCGGTGATCCGGATGTTGTGTACGCGGAGAACGCCACGGGTGGGCTCTTCCTCGAGAAGAGCGACGAACTACAGAAGTACAGCTTCATCTTCGATCACATCCGCGCTGCGGCCATACGTCCGGAGGAGTCCGTCGCACACATCGCAAAACTGGCAGAGGAGCCGTTGTGGAAATGGCGACCAAAGGGTTCCCCGTGGACCTGACGCAGGCAGCATGGTTCAAGAGCTCGAAGAGCGGGCCGAACTGTGACAACTGCGTGGAGGTGGCGTACGTGACGGGGGCGGTCGGAGTGCGGGACTCGAAGGACAAGGCGGGCCCCGCCCTGGTCTTCGCACCCGGTGACTGGCACTCCTTCGTTGCCGGCACCCGGGGTGGTGTGTTCGGCGCGGTCTGACCGACTGGTCAATGGAGTCCCCGTCCGGTTCGCCGGACGGGGACTCTGTCGTGTCCGCGGTAGGCGCGGCTGACGGCCCCGCCGCGGCGGGGCGGCGAGGTTCCGTCGGGATTCCCGTCGCCAGAGCGTCCCCGTCTCGTTGAACCGGTCGGTACGGCGCTGGTCGACGACCCGCCGCACCGACCCGCAACCGAGCGAGTAGGCGAGACGGATGACGACGATCGGTTCAGACAACCTCACCACCGGTCCGGCCAAGCCGGAGCGGTTCGGTGGCAAGTACCGCGGCGCTCGTCGGGACACGGTTCTGACCGAGGTGGTCTCGACCGACCAGGAGTTGAGCGGGCGGGAGGGTGCTTCCGAGACGACGGATCCTCCGCTCTCGCTGCCCTCACTGGACCCGAACCCGCTGATCGAGCCGTCGTTCCCGCCGACGGGCTGGCCGATGGAGCCGCCCCAGTCCCTGGCTGACCACCCGTTGCTGCGTGGTCTGCTGATGGAGTTGCCGCCGAAGGGCACAGTGCCCTCGCAGGACTGGCTGGACCGCTGGTTCGAGGCGACCAGGTCGATCCTGGAGCTGCTATACGTGCAGAGCGCCGGCCGCCCGCGCTGATCCTGCGACGGTGGGCTGGGCCCGCTCCGCGAAGCGGTTGTGGCGTAGCGCGTGCCGGACCCCGATGGCGATCACCGCGAGCGCGCCCACGGTGATCGCCGGCCCGGTGACGCCGGGGTCGGCTCCGAGGTCGGCGCCGGCGGCGGCGATCAACGCCGGCACCGTGGCCAGGGCGGTGACCTGGAGTGGCAGCCCGACGAGCGGGTGGGCCGCGGCGGCGCGCAGCCCGTGCGGCGCGGGGGTGGCGGGGGCACTGGCGAACGCGCCCGCACCGGCCCAAAGCCGGCGGATCCGTCGTACCGACCAGACCGTCGCCACGAGCGCCGGGCCGGCGGCCACTGTGAGCCCGGCGGCGGCCCGGTCGACCGGCGCGGTGCCGGCGCTGAGCAGCCCGCCGCCGAGTACGGCCGCGGTGAGCGCCACGCCGGTGAGGGCCAGCACCAGCAACCATCCGGTACGCCGACGCAGCATGCGGGTGTTGCGCAGCCGGGGAAGGCCGTCGGCAACGACGCCGGCGGCCAGCCAGACGGCGGCGACCGGGAGCAGGATGGTGAGCTGACTCTCCATGTTCGAGAGTCTTTCCCGAATCCTGGCGAGGCGAATCCGGGCGTGTCCCCCGTTCGCCCCGGACGCCGGGCCCGTAGGGGGGTCATCACTCGAAGGTATGGCCGTTTCGACATGTTCAACTGCCCGACGCCTGACTTACCCTCAGCTAGATCGGCGAGTGTCGATTGATGTTGGGACCGGTGGTCACGTTCCACTGCCGGTCAGAGGGAGGTAGGAAATGGGTCTTCCACGAAGGTCCGTACTGATCGGGGTGGCCGCGGCGACCGCGCTCGCCGTCGGTACCCCAGCCCTGGCCGCGGAACCCGTGGGTGTGGTTCGGGCCGCCGGCGGAGCCACCGCCGTGCCGGACAGCTACATCGTCGTACTCAAGGACAGCGCCGTGGCCCGGGACCGGGTCGGCGACACCGCGAAGCGGCTCTCCGGCCGCCACGGCGGCACGGTGGCCCGCACCTACGGTGCGGCGCTGCGCGGCTTCGAGGTCACTGTGAACGCGAGCGCGGCGGCGCGGATCGCGGCCGACCCGGCGGTGGCGTACGTCGAGCAGAACCACACCGTCTCGATCTCCGGCACGCAGGCCAACCCGCCCTCCTGGGGCCTCGACCGGATCGACCAGCGCAACCGACCGTTGGACAGCTCCTACACCTACCCGAACACGGCGAGCAACGTGCACGCCTACATCATCGACACCGGCATCCGGTTCTCCCACAACGACTTCGGCGGCCGGGCCACGTCCGGCTACGACGCGGTGGACGGCGGGTCGGCCGACGACTGCAACGGGCACGGCACGCACGTGGCCGGCACAGTCGGCGGGTCCGCGTACGGGGTGGCCAAGGGCGTCCAACTCGTCGGCGTACGGGTGCTGAACTGCTCCGGCAGTGGCACCAACGCGGGTGTGATCGGCGGCGTCGACTGGGTCACCGCGAACGCGATCAAGCCGGCGGTGGCGAACATGAGCCTCGGCGGCGGCGCGAACAGCTCACTGGACAACGCCGTCCGCAACTCGATCGCCTCGGGTGTCACGTACGGCCTGGCGGCCGGCAACGACAACGGCGCGAACGCCTGCAACACCTCGCCGGCGCGTACCACGGAAGCCATCACGGTGGGCTCGACGACCAACACGGACGCCCGGTCGTCGTTCTCCAACGTCGGCACCTGCCTGGACATCTTCGCGCCCGGCTCGTCGATCACCTCGGCCTGGTACAACAGCAACACCGCTACCAACACCATCAGCGGCACCTCGATGGCCACCCCGCACGTGGTCGGAGCGGCGGCCCTGGTGGCCAGCGCCAACCCGAGCTGGACCCCGGCTCAGGTCCGCAACCAACTGGTGGCCAACGCCACCCCCAACGTGGTGAGCAACCCCGGCTCGGGCTCGCCGAACCTGTTGCTCTACGTGGGCACCGGCAGCACCCCGCCGCCGCCCACCGGCTGCACCGGCACCAACGGCACCGACGTGTCGATCCCGGACGCCGGCTCGGCGGTGACCAGCTCGATCACCATCTCCGGCTGCGGTCGCAACGCCTCCTCGGCCTCCACCGTGGCGGTGAACATCGTGCACACCTACCGCGGTGACCTGGTCATCGACCTGCTCGCCCCGGACGGCAGCTCGTACCGGCTGAAGAACAGCAGCACCTCGGACAGCGCCGACAACGTGAACGCCACGTACACGGCCAACGTTTCCGGTGAGGCCGCCGACGGCATCTGGCGGCTCCAGGTGCGGGACACCTACTCGGCCGACACCGGCTACATCAACACCTGGACCCTGACCGTCTGACCAGTCTCCTACGACCGAGGCCCCCGCCCTCCTTGGGAAGGGGCCTCGTGCCGTGGGTGAGAACCACACTGCCTCGCTGCTTTCCCGAACCTTTCGTGCTGTAGCGGTAGTTCCTGCTCGGTGTGGCCAGCCGATCCTCCCGGGTCGGGATCGGTGCGCCAACAACGATCCGGTTTCCACTGACCGCGGACTGGCGGACGCCGATTAACCATGCCCGACAGGATCCGCCCCCGACAATGCTTGATGCCGTCTTAGCTGAAGTGGATTTGTGCGTCATTGGTGGGGAATGTCTGCGCAGGATCAAATGTTGCGGGACAACCGGACCTTTTGTTAGCCTCGATCAAGGCAACAGCCACTGTTCCTTTGAGGTAGCAAGGAGTGTGTTTCGGTTGAGATTTAGATTGTCTGCCAAACGCGCAGGAATTGTTTCGGCGCTGGTGGCTCTATCTGGCATGTTCATGGTGACGCCAGCGCAGGCTACTACCGCCTACGGCTGCGCCTATCCAGGCATCTGCTACTACCAGTACCACGAGTCATGGGTTGGCCACGACCCAGACGCACGCTACGTGGACACGTACTATCAGCGGCTCAGTTCGTCGGCCTATGACCCCAACTACGTTTACAACAGTCGTAATGACGATGGCGTGCTGCTCTACGCGGCTATTGACGGCGGCGGCTCACGGACCTTCTGCCTGTTTCCCAACCAGTATTACCGGGTAACTGGGGAAACGGTCTACGCCATGGACATTAAAGACGCGCCAAACTGCGCATATTAATGCCTGCCAGAAATTGGGGTTGCTCATCTCTGAGTTATTGGACAGGTGCGAGCAGGGGCTTGATCTGAACGAGCCGGGCGGTGGCGGTGGACCGCTCGGGTGGGATTAATGTCGACTCGCGAAGCTACTGGTCTGTCTGAGTAAGGGATGCCGTTGTTGCCCGGCACCACGGCCGCCTGGTGGGCGGGGTCGAGCCTGTAAAGGCGTCCGGTGGTCACCCTGGTGGTGCCACCGGACGCCTTCGGTCAGACCGAGAAGGTGGCCGGCCGCTCGGTGGCCGGCGCCGGCGGGCGGGCCTTCCACAGGCCGATCTTCTGCGCGGCGAGCCGGCTCAGGTAGGCCGGGTTGAGGATGACGTAGCGGCGCCAGAGCCGCTTCGGCTCCAGACCGAGGCGCCAGAACCACTCAAGGCCGGCACGCTGCATCCACGGCGGGGGCTGGCGCAGCAGGCCGGCGTGGTAGTCGAAGGCCGCGCCGACCGCCATCAGCGGCATGTCGAGCAGCGGCCGCATGGCGTACGCGAAGACCTCCTGGCGCGGGCAGCCGAGCCCGACCAGCACCAACCGGGCACCACTGGACCGGATCCGGTCGGCGATCTCGGCGTCCTCACCGGGCTGGACGGCACGGAACTTGGACGGCTCCACCCCGGCTATCTTCAGCGCCGGGAACATCCGCTCCAGGGCCGGGATCAACCGGGCGAGGGTCTCCTCGGTCGAGCCGTACAGGTAGACCGGTAGCCCCTCGTCAGCGAAGCGCGACAGCACGTGCAGGGTCAGGGTCGGCCCGTACACCCGGTCGCTGAGCCCGGTGTGGTGCAGCAGGTTGAGCGCCCACCGCACCGGCTGCCCGTCCGGCGTGACCACGTCGAAGGAGTTGAGCCGCGCGTTGTGCGCCGGGTCGAGCACCCCGGTCATCACACCGTGCACGGCCAACGCGGTCAGCGCGAGGGGACGCCGCTCGTGTGCCGCGGTCACCACCGCGTCGGTCGCTGTGGCGTAGTCGGTGGCGTCGACCAGGACGCCGAGCACGTTGCGCTTCGTCCGGGCGCTCATGGCTGGGCCACCCACTTGTCCACGTTGGCCTCGTAGATTTCCCGCAGGATCATCGGCACGTCGTAAGTGATCTCCCAGTCCGGATACTGCGCCTCGAACCGGGCCATGCTGCTCACGTACCACTGGTGGTCGCCGGTGCGGTTCTGCTCGACGTAGTTGATCCGCGCCTCCTGGCCGGTGATCTCCTCGGCGATCCGGAACGCCTCGATGTGCGAGGTGTTGGAGTGCCGGCCGCCACCGAGGTTGTAGACCTCCGCGGATCGCGGGGAGCGGAAGAACGCCTCGAACGCGGTCAGCACGTCGTGCGAGTGGATCGCGTCCCGGACCATCTTGCCCTTGTAGCCGAAGAGGTTGTACGTCCGGCCCTCCATGACGCAGCGCATCAGATAGGCCAGGAACCCGTGCAGCTCGGCTGCGGAGTGCGCCGGGCCGGTGAGCGTGCCGCCCCGGAAGCAGGCGGTCTTCATGTCGAAGTAGCGCCCGTACTCCTGGACCATCACGTCCGCGGCGACCTTGGAGGCGCCGAAGACCGAGTGCAGCGAGTGGTCGATCGACATCTCTTCGGTGATGCCCTGGTACCAGCGGTGGTCCTCGGGCAGCTCGTACCGGGTCTCCAGCTCGATGAGCGGCAGGCTGTTGGGCCGGTCGCCGTACACCTTGTTGGTCGAGCAGTGGATGAACGGCGCGTCGATCGCGTGCCGGCGGGTGTTCTCCAGGATGTTGAGCGTGCCGCCGGCGTTCACGTCGAAGTCCGTGTACGGCTCTTTGGCTGCCCAGTCATGGCTCGGCTGGGCAGCGCTGTGGATCACCACGGCGATGTCCGAGCCGTACTTCTTGAACACCTGCTCCAGGCCGTCCCGGTCCCGGATGTCCACCGCGAAGTGGGTGTACGCGTTACCCAGGTCACGGCCGAGCCGTTCCAGGCTCCACGAGGTGGAGCCGTCCTCGCCGAAGAAGTACCGGCGCATGTCGTTGTCGATGCCGACGACATCCAGACCGAGGCCGGCGAAATGCCGGACCGCCTCGGAGCCGATCAGACCACCCGACCCTGTCACCAACGCGACACTCACACGCCACTCCTGGTCCATCGGAGGCAGAATCCATCGGAGCATAGCGTGACGTCCAGCACGCCCCGATATGACGGAAGGGCCCCGCATAAAGCGGAGCCCTCGTCGGTGGTGGGGATGGGGGGAGTTGAACCCCCACGCCCTTTCGGGCACACGGACCTGAACCGTGCGCGTCTGCCATTCCGCCACATCCCCGTGGCACAACCCGGAACACTCTAGCCGCCCGGCCCCGCTGTCTCCAACGGGCCTCGGGAATACTACGCTGTCCCTGGCGCTCGCCACGAGCGATTACCGTTCGTGGCGGACGAAAGATTAGCACGACAGTCGCGGCCCTTCCGAACGGGTCGAGAGCAGCCGGCCGAGCGGCGTGTGAGCTGCGCGCGCGCCGGCCGGATACCATCATGTCCTCGGGACCCGAGGAGGAGCCGGTGAGCGTGCTGCAACGCTTCGAGAAGCGTCTGGAAGGCCTGGTCGAAGGGGCCTTTGCCAAGGTCTTCAAAGGGGTGGTCCACCCCGTGGAGATCCTCAACGCCATGCAGCGGGAGGCCGAGGCGCACAAGGCGATCCTGGCCGGTGGGCGCACGTTGGTGCCCAACCGCTACGTGATCGATCTCTCGCCGTTCGACCACAGTCGGCTGGCGCCGTACGCCGCCGCGCTGGCCCAGGAGTTGGCCCAGTCGCAGGCGGAGTTCATCGGCGAGCAGGCGTGGACGGTCTACGGCGACGTGATCGTCGAGATCGAGCGAGGCGAGGGTCTGGACACGGGCATGTTCCGTGTCACGGCCGAGGTCTACACCGGTGGCGAGGTCGCCCCGGTGTCGGCGCCCGGCTACGACGCCGGCCCGCCCGCCTACCCCGCGTACGACCAGGGCGGTGGCTACGGCCCGCCGCCCGGGCACGGTGGCGGTCGCAACGTGCGGCTGGTCTCCGGCGACGGGCGTACCTACCCCCTCCAGATGGGGTCGACGGTGATCGGTCGCGGCGACCAGGCCAACCTGCGTCTGCCCGACGTCGGCATCTCCCGGCGACACGCCCGGCTGGATTTCGACGGCGGCCAGGTCGTGTTGACCGACCTGGGTTCGACCAACGGCACCATGGTGAACGGGCAGCGGGTCTCCGCCGTCGCGCTCAACCCCGGTGACATGGTCCAGCTCGGGACGACGACGCTGACCTTCCGCGTGGACGGCTGACCCGCCTTGCCGGAACTGGTCATCACCGTTGCCCGGTTCGGGTTCCTGATCCTGCTGTGGATCTTCGTGTTCACGGTGGTCGGTGTGATCCGCAGGGACCTCTTCGCGGGCGCCCGGTCCGGTCGTCTGGTGGCCGCGCCGCGCGCCGTGGGCGCCTCGACGGGGCAGGCGGCCAAGCCAGCGAAGGTGAAACGGGGCAGAGCGGCGCATCAACTGGTGGTGACGGCCGGTCAGTTGGCCGGCACCAAAATCACTCTCGGTGAAGCGCAGATCACCATCGGTCGGGCTGAGGACTCCACCCTGGTCATCACCGACGACTACGCCTCCGCGCGACACGCCCGGCTCGTGCCGCGTGAAGGGCAGTGGTACGTCGAGGACCTCGGCTCGACTAACGGCACGTACCTCGATCGCGCTAAGGTCTCCGGACCAACCCCCGTCCCCCTCGGCGTGCCGATCCGGATCGGCCGCACTTCCCTCGAATTACGGCCATGACTCTGACCCTGCGCTATGCGGCCCACAGCGACCGCGGTCTGATCCGAGACGGCAATCAAGACTCCGTCTACGCCGGGCCGCGGTTACTCGCCGTTGCCGACGGCATGGGCGGTATGGCCGCCGGTGACGTCGCCAGCAACATCGTCATCGGTGCCATGGCGCCGCTCGACGAGGACGTCCCGGGGGACGCTCTCGTCGATGCGTTGCGTTCGGCCGTGGGCACCGCCAACCAACAACTCCGCGACACGGTGGACGCCAACCCACAGCTGGAGGGGATGGGCACCACGCTGACGGCGACCCTCTTCACCGGCAGCAAGCTGGGGATGGTCCACATTGGCGACTCGCGGGCCTACCTGCTGCGCAATGGCGAGTTCGCGCAGATCACCAAGGACGACACCTACGTCCAGATGCTGGTCGACGAAGGCCGGATCAGCGCCGAGGAGGCGAGCAGTCACCCGCAGCGGTCGCTGCTCACCCGCGCCCTCGACGGTCGGGACATCGACCCGGAATACTCGGTCCGCCAGGTCATGCCCGGCGACCGGTACCTGATCTGCAGCGACGGCCTCTCGGGCGTGGTCAGCGCCGAAACCATCGGCGAGACCCTGCGGGAGTACACCGACCCGCAGCAGTGCGTCGAACGGCTGGTGCAGCTCGCGCTGCGCGGCGGTGGGCCGGACAACATCACGGTGATCATCGCCGACGCCACGGACCAGGACATCGTCGAGGCGACCCCGATCGTGGGCGGCGCCGCCGCCCGGGACCGGGGCATGGCGACCTCCGCCGACGACTCGACTCCGGCCGCCCGAGCCTCGGCGCTCTCCGCGCCGCGTCCGGCCGCGCCCGAGGAGCCGGCGGCCTCCGACGATGACGCCGACCGGCCCAAGCGACGCCCGGTCCGGACCGCCGCCATGGCGCTGGCCCTGCTGGTGATCGTCGGCGGTGCGGCGTTCGGTGGTTGGACCTACACCCAGCGGCAGTACTACGTGGGAGCCACCGAAGAGGGCCAGGTTGCCGTCTTCCGCGGTGTCCAGGGTCAGATCGCCGGGATGGACCTGTCCAGCGTGCACCGCCGCAGCGGCACCCGGCTGGACGACCTCACGGTCGCCGCACAGGACACGGTCAAGGTCGGCATCAGGGCCAAGAGTGAGCCGGACGCCGAGCGTCAGCTCGCCGAGCTGACCAGCGACACGCCGAGCAACCCCAACCTGAAGCCGCTCTGCCCGCTCGACCCGACCGCCGCCGGGGTCAACACGCCGACGCCGACGCCGACCCCGGTCGGTTCGACGCCGACCCCGAACGGCAGCCCGAGCGCCAACGCGTCGCCGACCCCCAACGGGGTCGTCAGCGCAAGCCCGACCGCCGGTGCCACCACCGCTCTCGGTGGGGCCGGCGCGACCACCACACCCGACGTCACGCCCTCCGACTCGGCCACGCCGGCGCTCGACCCGGCCGGCTGCCGGTCTCCTGAGTGAGCGTCGGCTGAGATCCTGAGGACCCCACCCGTGACCGTAGCGGCCACACCGGCACCCTCGCCCGCCACCGCGGGCGAGCAATCCGGCGTACGCCTGGCGCGGTCGCGCCGCAACGCCGAGCTGTACCTGCTGTTGCTCGCGATGGTGCTGGTGGCCGCGTACGGGGCGACCGTCGAGGCGAACCTGCTGGACACGGTCACCCCGGACTTCTGGATGCCGGCCGCCGCGCTCGGCGCGGTCTTCCTCGGCCTGCACCTGGTCATCCGGTTCCTCGCCCCGTTCGCCGACCCGGCGCTGCTGCCGGCGGTGGCCCTGCTCAACGGGCTCGGGGTGGGCTTCCTGCGCCGGATCGACCTGGGCGACGCCCCGGTGGCCGAGCGGGAGAGCCTGGCCGTCTTCGCGGGGCAGGGCGGGCGTCAGCTGGCCTGGACGCTCGGTGCGGTGATCCTCGCCGCCGCCCTGCTCGCGATCATGCGCGACCACCGGTCGATCTCGCGGTACGCGTACACCCTGGGGTTGGCCGGCATCGTGCTGGTGATGATCCCGGCGGTGCTGCCGTCGAGCATCTCCGAGATCAACGGCGCGAAGCTGTGGGTCCGGGTCGGCAGCTTCTCCATCCAGCCGGGTGAGTTCGCCAAGCTGGCGCTGCTGGTCTTCTTCGCCTACTACCTGGTGCGCAAGCGTGAGGTGCTGTCGCTGGCCAGCCGGCGCTTCCTCGGCATCGACTTCCCGCGTGGCCGCGACCTCGGTCCGGTGGTCGGCGTCTGGCTGATCAGCGTCCTGGTGCTGGTCTTCGAGAAGGACCTGGGCACCTCGCTGCTCTACTTCGGCATGTTCGTGGTGACGCTCTACATCGCCACCGAACGGGTCAGCTGGCTGCTGATCGGCCTGGTCCTCTTCTTCGGCGGCGCGTACCTCGCCTACGTCCTCGGCTCGACGGTCGGCGGGCCGTTCGCCAACTTCTACGTGCGGGCGGAGATCTGGCTCGACCCGTTCGCCGACCCGACCAACAAGGGCTACCAACTCGTGCAGGGCCTGCTGGCCCTGGGCACTGGCGGGCTCTTCGGTGCGGGGCCGGGCGGCGGTCAGCCGGAGATCCTGCCCGAGGTGCAGAACGACTTCATCTTCGCCGGCATCGGTGAGGAAATCGGCCTCTTCGGCCTGTCCGCGCTGCTGGTCGTCTACCTGCTCATCGTGGAGCGCGGGCTGCGTGCCGCGCTCGCGGTACGGGACTCGTTCGGCAAGCTGCTCGCCGGCGGTCTCGCGTTCACCCTCGGCCTCCAGGTCTTCGTGATCGTCGGCGGGATCAGCAAGCTCATCCCGTTGACCGGTCAGACCACCCCGTTCCTGTCCGCCGGCGGGTCGTCGCTGATGGCCAACTGGCTGCTCATCGCGGTGCTGCTGCGGGTCTCCGACGGCGCCCGCCGACCGGTGACCGGAGGAGGCGGCGGCAAGGCGGCTCGTCCCAGCGGCGGCCCGCCCGAGCAGCTGCACGGTGCTCCCACGGAGGTGATCAAGCCGTGAACGCACCCCTGCGCCGCGTTGGCGTCGTCGTCATGGTCCTGTTCGGTCTGCTCTTCGCCAACCTCAACTGGATCCAGGCCTACAAGGCGGACGAATACCGGACCAGCGACTACAACGGTCGGGTCCAGGTCGCCGAGTACGACCGCAAGCGCGGCAACATCGAGGCTGGCGGCACGGCCGTGGCCACGAGCAAGGAGACCACCGGCAACCTGAAGTTCCGGCGCACCTATCCCAGCGGCGCCAAGTACGCCCACGTGCTCGGCTACAAGCCGGTCAACCTGGCCGACCAGGGCATCGAGCAGGTGGAGAACGACTTCCTGGCCGGCACCAGCGACCAGCTGATCGGCGACCGGTTGAAGGACATGTTCACCGGCGACGACACCGGCGGCGGCAACGTGCTGCTCACACTCTCCAAGCGGGCCCAGGACGTGGCGTACGACCAGCTGCGCAACAACGAGGTGGGTGCGAAGCGGGGCGCGGCGATCGCCATCGACCCGCGCAGCGGTGCCATCCAGGCGCTGGTCTCCATGCCGAGCTTCGACCCGAACCCGCTGGCCAGCCACGACACCAACGAGGCAGCGGCGGCGTACAACAAGCTGGAGAAGGACCCGGCCGAACCGCTGAAGAACCGCGCGCTGGCCGAGACGCTGCCGCCGGGCTCCACCTTCAAGATCGTGGTGGCGGCGGCGGCACTGGAGAACGGCGTGACCAAGACGACCGAGATCCCGGCCAGTTCCAGTTGGACCCCGCCGACCTCGGGCACCCCGATCCGCAACGCCGATCCGTCGATCTGCCCGACTCGGCAGGTCACCCTGCTGGAGGCGGTCACCGAGTCGTGCAACACCGGCTTCGCCCAGCTCGGTGTGCGGCTCGGCGCCGAGACTGTCAAGGAGAAGGCCCGGCAGTTCGGTTTCGAGCAGGAGGACCTGACCGTTGGCCAGCTCGGCGAGGGCGGCCTGCCCACGGCTGCCAGTCGGACCGGGACCATGCAGAACCAGGACGGCAGCACCGACCCGGCCGCACTGGCCCAGTCCTCGATCGGCCAGAACAACGTTCGGATGACGCCCCTCGAAGGCGCCATGATCGCCGGTTCGATCGCCAACAACGGCAGCCAGATGCGGCCGTACCTGGTGCGGCAGCTGCTCGCTCCCGACCGGACCACCAGCTACTACACTGCCGATGCGCGGAAGCTGCGCCAGCCCGTCGAGCCGCAGGTCGCCACCGACCTGCGCGAGATGATGGTCAGCGTGGTGCAGAAGGGCACCGGGCGGAAGGCCGCGATCAACGGCTACACGGTCGGCGGCAAGACCGGCACCGCCCAGTCCGCCCCGGATCGGCCCGACCACGGCTGGTTCATCGGCTTCGCCCTGGACAAGAACGGCAACCCGGTCTCCGCTGTCTGCGTCGTCCTGGAGCAGGCCGGCCCCGGCGGTAGCGGCGAGGCCGCTCGGATCGCCGGCCAGATCATGAAGGCCGCCATCGCCGACCCAGGGGGTCGCTGACATGCTCAGCCCCGGTGTGCGGCTCGGCAACCGCTACCGTCTCGACGAGCGGATCGCCAGCGGCGGCATGGGCGACGTCTGGCGCGGCACCGACCAGGTGCTCGGCCGGACGGTGGCGGTGAAGAGCCTGCTCCCCGCCCTGCTCGACGACCCGGACTTCGGTGAGCGGTTCCGCGGCGAGGCTCGCACCATGGCCACCATCAACCATCCCGGCGTGGTGGACGTCTACGACTTCGGCAACGACCAGCAGATCGCCTTCCTGGTCATGGAGTACGTCGAGGGTGACGCCCTGTCGTCCACGTTGAGCCGGGTCGGCCGGCTCACCCCGGCGCGGACGATGGCCCTCGTCGCGCAGGCCGCCGACGCGCTGCACGCCGCCCACGAGAAGGGCATCGTGCACCGCGACGTGAAGCCGGGCAACCTACTGGTCCGGCCGAACGGCACGCTGGTGCTCACCGACTTCGGCATCGCCCGCTCCGACATGGTCGGCCAGCTCACCGCCGCCGGTTCGGTGCTCGGCACCGCCTCGTACATCTCACCGGAGCAGGCCACCGGCGGCGTGGCCACCCCGGCGTCCGACGTGTACGCCCTCGGCGTGGTCGCCTACCAGTGCCTGGCCGGTCGGCGGCCGTTCGAGGGCGACAACCCCCTCGACATCGCGATGCGGCACGTCCGGGAGACGCCCCGGCCACTGCCGGCCGACATTCCTCCGCAGGTGCGCGCCCTTGTCGAACGGGCGTTGGCAAAGGACCCGGCCGCCCGCTGGCCGAGCGCCGCCGCACTCGCCGGGGTCGCCCGTCAGCTCAAGGCCGCGCTCTCCCAGCAGGCCCGGGCCGGCGCCAACTCCGGGCCGGTCTCCGCGGCGCCCGCCTCACCCGCCGCGCCCGGCCGGGCCCAGGTGCCGCAGGCGCACCAGATGCGACCGCCGA
>NZ_PYAK01000025.1 GCF_003264365.1 Micromonospora noduli | reverse complement strand
CACGCTCGATCCTGGATGTAGTGGCCTCACGACGTGCGGACACCACTACAACCGGGATGTTGCGCGATCTTGCGGCCTACGGATCGGCGGTGCCGGTCAGTCTCGGGTCTGCATGCCGTCGCGGAGGTTGCGCAGCAGGCCGCCTGCGTCGCTGACCGACCGGCCCGGGAACATCGCCATCACCACACTGCCGTGGTCGGCCCAGCCGCACACCGCGAAGTCCCCGCCCTCGCCGCTGGTGCTGCCACACTTCAGCACCCCGCCGAGATCACCCGCGGGGAGGTCCCTTAGACCGTTCACCGCACCGGTCTCGTCCGACATCAGGCGGAAGAGGCTGTCCAGGTCCCGTTCCGGCTGCCAGAGCAGGGTGGTGCCCCCGAAGATGAGCACCGAGCGCTTGTCGTCGGCGGGGTCGCGGTAGACAGTGCCGAAACTTCGGTCCAGTTCGATGTTCGCCGCCAGGCCGCTGCGCAGATAGTCGGCCGTGCTTTTCGCCCGCTCGCTGTCGTCGCGGGTCAGACCCGCCACCCGATCGGGTGACGCCAGTTGGGTGTCCTTCTGCTGCGCCACCCGCCACCCACCGACACCAAGCACGCCGGCACCGGCGAGACCGACCACCAGTGCGACCGTCCAACCGATCTTGCGGCGGCGTGACCAGCCGCTGGACCGCTCGTCGGGGTCGCCTCCGGAGTCCCGGGTGCTCAGCTGGATCGGCTCTTCGGAAAGCTCAACCGGCTCGCGGCCGCCGTCGCGCGACTGCTCGGTGAGATGTGCGTCGGACATAGCCGACACCGTACGCGAACGGCAGGTGGCGCACGTCGGGTCTGCGGAAGCCCTCCGTAGACTTGTCCGGTGACCGAGAGACTGGATGCCCGACGCCCCGACGCCCCGACCCTTGCCGGCCAGTACCAGCCCGGTGAGGTAGAGCAGCGACGGTACGAGCAGTGGGTAGCCGGCGGGCACTTCCGGGCCTCCGCCGACAGCGACAAGCCCCCCTTCACCATCGTCATCCCGCCGCCGAACGTCACCGGCTCGCTGCACATGGGCCACGCGTTCGAGCACACGCTGATGGACGCGTTGACCCGGCGTAAGCGGATGCAGGGCTTCGAGGCGCTGTGGCTGCCGGGCATGGACCACGCCGGCATCGCCACCCAGAACCTGGTCGAGCGTCAGCTCGCCGCCGAAGGGCTTTCCCGGCACGATCTCGGCCGGGAGAAGTTCGTCGAGCGGGTCTGGCAGTGGAAGGCCGAGTCCGGTGGCGCCATCCTCGGCCAGATGCGCCGCCTCGGCGACTCCGTCGACTGGGACCGTGAGCGCTTCACGATGGACGAGGGGCTGACCCGTGCCGTCCAGACGATCTTCAAGAAGCTCTTCGACGATGGCCTCATCTACCGCGCCAACCGGATCATCAACTGGTGTCCGCGCTGCCTCACGGCGCTCTCCGACATCGAGGTCGAGCACACCGAGGACGACGGCGAGCTGATCTCGATCCGCTACAGCGACGAGGTCGTGGTGGCCACCACCCGGGCCGAGACGATGCTCGGCGACACCGCCGTGGCGGTGCACCCCGACGACGAGCGCTACCAGCACCTGATCGGCACCGAGGTCGAGCTGCCGCTGACCGGCCGCCGGATCCCGATCGTCGCCGACGCGCACGTCGACCCGTCCTTCGGCACCGGCATGGTCAAGGTGACGCCGGCGCACGACCCGAACGACTTCGAGATCGGCCAGCGGCACGACCTGCCCGCGCTGACCGTGATGGACGAGCGCGGTGTGATCACCGTGCCCGGCCCGTTCGAGGGGTTGGACCGGTTCGAGGCGCGACCGGCGATCGTGGCGGCGCTGCGGGAGCAGGGCCGGATCGTCGCCGAGAAGCGCCCGTACGTGCACGCGGTCGGGCACTGCTCGCGGTGCAAGACCACGGTCGAGCCGCGGCTGTCGCTGCAGTGGTTCGTCAACACCGCCCCGCTGGCCCAGGCCGCGGGTGACGCGGTGCGCGACGGCCGGGTCCGCATCGAGCCGGCCGAGCTGGCCAAGCGCTACTTCGCCTGGGTCGACAACATGCACGACTGGTGCATCTCCCGGCAGCTGTGGTGGGGGCACCGCATCCCGGTCTGGTACAGCCCGGCGGGTGAGATCATCTGCGTCGGCCCCGACGAGGCGCCGCCGACCGGCGAGGGCTGGCACCAGGACGAGGACGTCCTGGACACCTGGTTCTCCAGCGGCCTGTGGCCGTTTTCCACCCTGGGCTGGCCCGAGCAGACCCCGGACCTGGCGAAGTTCTACCCGACCAGCGTGCTGGTCACCGGGTACGACATCCTGTTCTTCTGGGTCGCCCGGATGATGATGTTCGGCCTCTACGCGATGGACGGCCGGCCGCCCTTCGACGTGGTCGCGCTGCACGGCATGGTCCGTGACCAGTTCGGCAAGAAGATGTCGAAGTCGTTCGGCAACGTGGTCGACCCGCTCGACTGGATCGACCGGTACGGCGCCGACGCCACCCGGTTCACCCTGGCGCGGGGCGCGAACCCCGGCCAGGACGTCCCGGTCAGCGAGGAGTGGTGCCAGGGCTCCCGCAACTTCTGCAACAAGCTCTGGAACGCCACCCGGTTCGCCCTGATGAACGGTGCGCACACCACTGGCGACCTGCCTCCCACCGAGCAGCTCTCCACCGTCGACCGGTGGATCCTGTCCCGGTTGGCGCACGTCACCGCCGAGGTCGACGAGCAGTTCGAGGCGTACGAGTTCGCCAAGGTGTGTGACCTGCTGTACCACTTCGCCTGGGACGACGTCTGTGACTGGTACGTCGAGCTGAGCAAGCCGGTGCTCGCCGAGGGCGGTGAGCGCGCGGAGGCCAGCCGCCGGGTGCTCGGGCACGTGCTCGACCAGCTGCTGCGGCTGCTGCACCCGGTCATCCCGTTCGTCACCGAGGAGCTGTGGCTCGCGCTGACCGGCGGCGAGACGGTGCAGGCCGCGGCCTGGCCGGTGGCCGACCGGTCGCTGGTCGACGACGCCGCCGAGGCCGAGCTGGTCGGCGTGCAGCGGGTGGTCACCGAGATCCGCCGGTTCCGTTCCGACCAGGGGCTGCGCCCCACGCAGCGGGTGGCTGCCCGCCTGGACGGGCTGTCCCGTGCGGGTATCGCTGCCCACGAGCCGCTGATCCGTTCGCTGGTCCGGTTGGACCCGGCCGGTGACGACTTCCAGGCCAGCGCCACGTTGGCCATGCCCGGCGCGGTAGGTGTCGCGTTGGACACCCGGGGGTCGATCGACGTGGCCGCCGAGCGGGCCCGGCTGACGAAGGACCGCGCGGCAGCCGAGAAGGAGGTCGCGCAGGCCCGGGCGAAGCTCGACAACCCTGCCTTCATCGGCAAGGCCCCCGAGCCGGTGGTCGCGAAGATCCGCGACCGGCTCGCCACCGCCGAGGCCGACCTGGTCCGGATCGACGCTGCTCTGGAGACACTGCCCTCGTGACCGACCGTAACGAATTCGCCGCCGTCGAAGCCGAGCTGAACGCCCGCGGTTTCACCCGCATGGTCTTCGAGCTGGACCGGATCGAGTCACTGCTCGACCTGCTCGGCAGCCCGCAGCGGGCGTACCCGGCGATCCACCTGACCGGCACCAACGGCAAGACCTCCACCGCGCGGATGATCGACTCGCTGCTGCGGGCGCACGGGCTGCACACCGGGCGGTACACCAGCCCGCACCTGGAGACCGTCCGGGAGCGGATCAGCCTGGACGGGGAGCCGGTCAGCGAGGAACGGTTCGCGTCGGTGTACCGGGAGATCAAGCCGCTGGCCGAGCTGGTCGACGCGCGGTCGGACGAGCCGCTGACGTACTTCGACATGACCACCGCGCTGGCGTTCGCCACGTTCGCCGACGCGCCGGTCGACATCGCGGTGGTCGAGGTCGGCCTCGGTGGTGCCGAGGACGCCACGAACGTTCTCCAGGCGGGGGTCTGCGTGATCACCCCGATCGGCCTGGACCACACCGAGTGGCTCGGTGACACGCTGCAGGACATCGCGCTGGCCAAGGCCGGCATCATCCACCCGGGGGCCACCGTGATCTCGGCGGCCCAGGAGGAGGAGGCCGCTGGTCCCCTCCTCGAACGCTGCGCCGAGGTCGGGGCCACGCTCGCCCGGGAGGGCGGCGAGTTCGGCGTGTTGGGTCGGGCGGTGGCGGTCGGGGGCCAGGTGCTCACCCTCCAGGGGCTGGGTGGCGTGTACGACGACGTGTTCATTCCGCTGCACGGTGCCCACCAGGCGCAGAACGCGGCAATGGCGCTCGCCGCCGTGGAGGCGTTCCTGGGTGCGGGGGCTCGACGTCAGCTGGACATCGAGGCGGTCCGGGAGGGCTTCGCCTCGACCAGCTCCCCGGGTCGGCTGGAGCGGGTCCGTAACGCCCCGACCATCCTGTTGGACGGCGCGCACAACCCGCACGGCATGAAGGCCACCGTCACCGCGCTCCAGGAGGAGTTCGCGTTCAGCAAGCTGGTGGCCGTGATCGGCGTACTGGCCGACAAGGACGCCGAAGCGCTGCTGGAGTTGCTGGAGCCGGTCGTCGACCAGGTGGTGGTCACCCGCAACAGCTCGCCACGGGCGATGCCGACGGAGGAACTCGGCGCGCTGGCCGCCGAGATCTTCGGCGAGGAGCGGGTGGCCTCGGCCGAGGAGATGCCGGACGCCATCGAGTTGGCGGTGGCGATGGCCGAGGAGGACGTCCCCGGTGAGCTGAGCGGCGTCGGGGTGCTGGTCACCGGGTCCGTGGTGACGGTCGCCGACGCGCGCCGGCTGCTGAAGCGATGACCAGCCCGGAGCGGGACCCGCACCCCACCGAGGACCCGACCGGCCCGCCGGTCGAGCAGCCGGTGGGGGAGGAGCCCACGGCCGGGCAGCCGCGACGCTCCGGGTTGCGCAACCCGGAGCGGGCGGTACGCGGTCTCGGCGCTGGCACGCTCAGCCTGGAGGCGCTGGTGCTGTTGCTGGCGATCCAGCCGATCCGGGTGGTCGGCGGTGACCTCGGCGGCGCCGCGATCGGTGCGGTGGTGGCACTGGCGGTGGCCGCCGTGGTGCTCGCCGGCATGATGCGTCGGCAGTGGGCCTGGAACGCCGGCACCGTGCTTCAGGGCCTGCTGTTGCTGGGCGGTCTGCTGCACTGGTCGCTGCTCGGGCTGGGCATCATCTTCGCCCTGGTCTGGGCGTACGCGTTGCACGTTCGCCGCGTCATTCTCGGCTGACGCCCGGCCCGGCCGGCGCCGTCCGAAGGCGGGCCGGGTCAGGCGTCGGCGCGTTCGCGCCACTGGGTGAGGGCGACGCCGTGGCCATCCGGGTCGCGGAAGGCCGCAGCCCATCCCTCCAGCTTGGTGCCCCGGTTGACCACCCGGGGCGCGTACGTGAAGCGGACCCCCGACTCGCGCAACCGTTCGTACGCCGCCTCGATGTCGCTCACCTCAAGGTTGACGTGTACGAGTCGGCGGCTGATGGGTGCCGCCCCGGTCACCTCGCGCAGGACGATCCGGGTCGACCCGGAGGCCAGGACGGCGTTGTGGGCACCCTGGTCGACCTCGCTGAAGCCGAGCACGTCGCGGTAGAAATTGAGCGACCGGGGCAGGTCGGTGACCAGCAGGGTGAGGCCCACCCCGCTGATCGGCCCGGCTGGGTCCGCGCCCGAGCCGGCGTCGAACCCGAAGATCGCCTGGTCCAGTTCCTCGTCGGTCACGGTCGTGCGTGCGGCCCCGGCCGGGGAGGGGTCGTCCAGCGGAAGATCGAGTGGGTCCAGCGGGTCGGCCCCGCCCGGGCCGGACCGCTGCGCGGGCGGTGGGTCGAAGCGCTGTGCGCCGGCTTGCTCGAAGCGCTGCGCGCTGGGCGGGTCGACGGGGTCCTCGGCGGGTGGGGCGGTCGTGCCGCCCTCCTCCGAGGCGTCGAACCGGTCGGCGGCGGGCTCGTCGAAGCGCTCCTCGGCGGGCGGGCGCGGTGCCGGAGTGGTCGCCCGTCGGGGCAGCCCACCGGACTGCGGCTCGACGACGACGCCCTCCAACACCACCGGGCCACCCGGGCTCTGGTGCATCACCACGGGCTCGCGCTCCTCGGGCATGACGCCCGGATCGTCGCGCCGGAGTTCGTCCCGCGAAGGGTCGGTGCGCAGCGGGTCACCGAGCGGGTCGCGGAACGGGTCACCGACCGGGTCCCGGAACGGGTCACCGACCGGGTCGCGGAAGTCGTCGCGGAAGTCGTCGTCGGGTGCGCGGTCGGCCCACGGCGGCGCGTCCTGCTGGATCAACAGCTCGTCCATCGCCTCCGCGTCGGCGAACTCCGGCGGAAGATCGGCGACGGCAGCGGCGGTCTCGGCATGGGTCGGCACCTCGTCCCAGAGGACCTTGACGTGCCGCTGGTCGTCCAACGCGACCCGGATCGGCAGGGTCTGGCCCAGCGACGGCCACTTGGAGACCGGCACCCTCGGCTCAATGATCTTCTTGGAGCGCGGCGGCAGACCAGGGGCGTCAATCACCAGTTGCAGTTCGCAGCGGCCGAACGCGTACTGGGTGGGTGGTTCGGAGGCGCTGTGCACGTGCCCGACGCCGACGACCCACGTGCGACCGCCGCCGCGTACGGTCGCCAGCGCGATCGCCAGCACCAGCAGGGCGACCCCGAGAGCCACGATGGCCCAACTCGTCATGCCGAGCCCGAACAGGACGACGAACGTGGCCACGGTGCCCAGCACCGCGCCGATCAGCTTGCGTACCGGCGCGATGGGTCGGTTCCCGCCATTCGCCACAGTGGACCTCCCGGGGTCAGGACCAGGCTAGGCCGGATCGGCCACCGGGGGAAAGACCGGCCGCCGCGCCGGCACCGGGACCGGGTCGCTAGGCTGACCGTACCGATCCCAAGCGTTCTGCGCGTACAGGAGGAACCCAGCGTGTCCAGCAACAGCCCGGATGAGCGCAGCCTCGTTCTGATCAAGCCCGACGCGGTTCGCCGCGGCCTGGTCGGCGAGGTCCTCTCCCGCTTCGAGCGCAAGGGGCTGCGGATCGACGCGATGGTGCACCGGACGATGGATGCCGCGCTCGCCGACGAGCACTACGCCGAGCACGTCGACAAGGCGTTCTACCCGCCGCTGAAGGACTTCATGACCGGCGGCCCCCTGGTCGCCCTGGTGCTCTCCGGCGACCAGGTCATCGACGTGGTCCGCGGGCTGGTCGGCGCCACCGACGGACGCAAGGCCGCGGCCGGCACCATCCGGGGTGACCTGTCGCTGTCCAACCGGGAGAACCTGGTGCACGCCTCCGACTCGACGGACAGCGCCAAGCGCGAGATCGCGCTCTGGTTCCCCGAGCTGGGCTGACGCCCACCGGCCCGGGGGCCGACCGACGACGCCCGGGTTCAGCCGAGCGCCGGCACCTTCGCCGGGTTGCCGACCACGTAGATCCCGGTGATCCGTCCGTCGGCCGCGGCGATGGTCAGCGTGTACCGACTGCCGTCCGCGCGGGTGATCAGCATCGCCGGCTCCCCGTTGAGCTCGACCGGATCCATCACCACCCGGTGACGCGGGCCGTAGACCCCGGCGTAGAATCGGGCTATCCGGTCCGCGCCGGTGACCGGGTTGAGGGCGGCCCGCGCCCGACCGCCGCCGTCGTTCCACGCGGTGGCGTCGGCGGCCACCAGGTCGGTGAGCCTCGCCAGGTCACCGTCGCGGGCGGCGGCGAGGAACGCGTCCAGCAGCCGCTCCCGCTCCGGGCGGCTGGCGGTGAACCGACGCTGCTCGTGTCGTACCCGCGCGGTCGCCCGGTGGTACAGCTGCCGACAGTCGGCGACGGACCGGTCCAGGATCTCGGCGATCTCCGCGTACGGCAGGTCGAAGGCCGTGTGCAGGACGTACACCGCCCGCTCCGGCGGGGTGAGCCGCTCCAGGACGTGCAGCAACGCGGTGGAGAGCGAGTCGCGTAGCTCCACCCGGTCCAACGGCCCGAACGGCGAGGGCGCGGTCGGCACCGGCTCGGGCAGCCATGTCCCGACGTACGTCTCGCGGGCCGCCTGTCGGGCACGCAGCCGGTCCAGGGCCAGCCGGGTGACCACCCTGGACAGGTACCGTCGCGGCTCCTCGACCCGGGCCCGGTCCACACCCAGCCAGCGCAGGTACGCCTCCTGGAGCACGTCCTCCGCGTCGTGCCGGCTGCCGAGCAGGCGGTACGCGAGCCCAAGCAGCATCGGCCGGTGCGCCTCGAGCGCACCGGCCGCCTCTGCTGCCGCCTCGGTGGTCACGCCTGAGCCGGAGGCTCCAGCCGCATCGTCACACCGATCCGATTCCACACGTTGATTGTGGCAATCGCGATGACGAGGTCGGCCAGTTCCTTCTCCGACCAGACCTTCGCGGCGTCATTCCACACCTCGTCCGGCACCCCGTGCTCGCCGAGGCGGGTGACCGCGTCGGTGAGGGCCAGCGCGGCCCGCTCCCGCTCGTCGAAGAAGGGCGCCTCCCGCCAGGTGGCGACCGCGAAGAGCCGCTGGCTCGACTCGCCGCCGGCGAGCGCGTCCCGGCTGTGCATGTCCACGCAGTACGCGCACCCGTTGATCATCGACGCCCGCAGCTTGACCAGTTCCAGCACGGTGCGGTCGACGTTCGTCTGGACGTACTTCTCCAACCCCATGACGGCCTTGTACGCCTGCGGTGCGACCTCGGCCGGGTTCATCCGTTGCACGACTACCTCCTGATCGGTCCGACGCGGGTACGACGTGTGGGCCGGGCCGGGTTGTGACAACACCGGCTGTGATCCCGCTCATGTCGCCGAGGTGGCCGGGGTGGGCGGCACGTCGACCGAACGACCGACGACCGGCGTTCGTGTTCGCGTCACCCGGGCCGCCGCTCACGGTCACCTCCGCCCGATAGACCCACGGGGTCAACCCATGATCGGGAGGAAGCATGACCGAGCTTGATCGACGTACCCTGCTGCGGACCGGACTGATGGTCGGTGCCGGAGCCGCCGGCGGCGCCCTGCTGGGCGGTGCCGGCGCGAACGCCGCCCCGGCCTGGCGCCCGGCGGCGCGCCCGGTGCTCACCCACGGCGTACAGAGCGGTGACGTGACCGCGGACTCGGCGCTGGTCTGGACGCGGGCCGACCGGCCGGGCCGGATGCTGGTCGAGGTGAGCCGTCGGCCGGACTTCCGGGGGGCGCGCAAGTTGCGCGGCCCGGTGCTCGGCCCGAACGGCGACTTCACCGGAAAGGTCCGGCTGCGGGGCCTGCCGGACGCCGAGCGGCTGCACTACCGGGTGCGGGTGGAGAGCCTGGATCGGCACGGGGTGGTCAGCGAGCCGCTGGCCGGGACGCTGACCACCGCGCCGGGGCGGCACCGGCGACGCGACGTGAAGTTCGTCTGGACCGGCGACGTGGTCGGGCAGGGCTGGGGGATCGACCCGAACTTCGGCGGCATGTCGATTTTCCGGGCGATGCGGCAGACCCGGCCGGACTTCTTCCTGTGCAGCGGCGACACGGTGTACGCCGACGGCCCGCTGGTCGAGTCGGTGACGCTGCCCGACGGGCGGATCTGGCGCAACCTGGTCACCCCGGAGAAGAGCAAGGTCGCCGAGACGCTGACCGAGTACCGCGGGCAGTTCGCGTACAACCTGCTCGACGAGCACCTGCGGGAGTTCGCCGCGGCGGTGCCGCAGATCAACCAGTGGGACGACCACGAGGTCCTGAACAACTGGTACCCGGGCGAAATCCTGGACGACCCGCGCTACACCGAGCGGCGGGTCGACGTGCTCGCCGCCCGGGCCCGCCAGGCGTTCAACGAGTGGCTACCGGTGCCGGTCGACGGGCCGATGTACCGGCGGCTGTCGTACGGGCCGTCGCTGGACGTGTTCGTGCTCGACATGCGTACCCACAAGGACCCGAACGACGGCAACACGTACGCCGACCCGAAGCGTGGTCTGCTCGGCCGGCAGCAGCGGGAGTGGCTGATCCGGGAGCTGAAGCGTTCCACGGCGACCTGGAAGGTGATCGCCAACGACCTTCCGATCGGCGTGGTGGTGCCGGACGGTCCGGGCGCGCAGGAGGGTGTCGCGCAGGGCGATCCGGGCGCGCCGGCGGGCCGGGAGTTGGAGTTCGCCGAGGTGTTGCGGGCCACCCACCGGGCCGGGGTGACCGGCATGGTCTTCCTGACCGCCGACGTTCACTACTCGGCCGCGCACCACTACGACCCGTCCCGCGCGGCGGTCGGCGACTTCACCCCGTTCTGGGAGTTCGTCTCCGGCCCGGCGCACGCTGGTGCGTTCGGCCCGAACGCGCTGGACGGCACGTTCGGGCCGCAGGCGGCCTTCGTGCACGCGCCGCCGGTGGCCAACACGGGCCCGGCGGGAGGCTTCCAGCACTTCGGTGAGGTCACCATCGACGGTGAGTCCGAGGCCCTGACGGTCCACCTGCGCGACCGAGACGGCGCCTCCCTCTGGTCCACGACCCTCCCGGCCCCCTGACCCCCTCGGTTGATCATGAAGTTGTTGCCACGACACGCCGACGAGGGAGGCGACAACTTCATGGTCAACCGGGTCGGGGCCGGGGTTGGAGGGTGCCCAGCGCCGTTCGGCCCGAGCAGGCCGAACAGCTCCCCGTTGCCAACCGCCAGGTTGACGCCGCGGACTGCCTGAGCCTCCCGACGCTGGGTCGCCACCATCCCCTGCGGCTGCGCTACCTGCGGCGCAGCCCGACCGCCTCGATCGCGTGTTCGTTCGTGACTCGCACGCTAGGAGCGACCGGGACGGGTGGGAAACGGATTCGGATCGAGCCGAATGCTCAGGCCGAGGCGCTCGCCGGCTCGTCGCCGATGAGCTGCACCAGTGCCACGCCGGCCGGTTCCAGGCCGTACAGCACCCGTCGGCCCACCCGACGGCGATGCACCACACCGGCGGTGAGCAGCGCGGAGAGCTGCTCCGAGACGGTGCTCGGGGCCAGCCCCAGGGTGGCCGCGAGGCCGGCGGTGGTCGCCGGCCGGGTCAGCGCCCGCAGCACCTGGGCACGACCTCGGCCGACCAGCACCGCCAGCCGATCCGTGGCCGGTGTCGTCCGGGGCGCCGAGCTGGGCCCACCCTCGGCCAGCACCACCGCGCCGCGCGCCTGGTAGGAGACGGCGATGATCTCCGGATGGTCGGTGGCGCAGATGAGTGCTCCCTGCGAGAAGATCAGTGGAATCAGCAGGAGCCGCTGGTCCACCGCCGTGAACTGCTGCTCCGACGGCTTCACCAGCGTCAGCACCGGCTTCTCCCAGCGCACCCGCTCGTGCAGGTCGGCCAGCAACGCGTCCGGACCGTGCGCGGCGAGCGCCCGCGCCCGGTGCAGCACCTCCTCGTCCAGCGCCGCCCGCATCGCCGGCCACCACGGCGCGATGGCCGCGTCCCAATACGCCTCGATGCCGTCGGCGAGCCGGTCCAGGGCGGCCCGCCGGTCCGTGACGAACGGGCCGAGCCATCCCGGCAGGTCGTCCGGGTCGTAGTAGCGGGGGATCTGCTCGGCGATCACCTCAGCTGGCGTCGCGCGCAGTTCGGCGAGCTGGTCGGCCAGGGTCGGCGCGGCCGACGTGGGGAGCGGGCTGAGGAAGTCCGGTGCGGGTAGGCCGATGGTCAGCAGCCTGGCCGGCCCGGTCGCCGGCACCTCGTCGAGCACCCGCCGTGCGTGCCGCGCCCAGGCGGTGTACGGCCAGGGCGCCTCTTTCGGATGGCGTTGCAGCACGAACAGGCTGGTCAGCACCTCCCAGAGCGGGCTGGTGGCGATCCGGGTGCGGGCCAGCGTCGGCTCGTCCAATTCGATCCGGATCATCCGGACAGCCTAGGGTGCCGGCGCGTGCCTTCACTCGGCGGCGGGTTGGGGGGCGGGTCTTGTATCGTTGGGCACCGTAAGGCGATGACCCGGCCATCACCGGTGAGCCTCCGGAAGAACAGCCGGGCAACCGGCCCAGTAGAACCGGACGGGTGCGGCCCGTCACAGCCGACAATGAGCGGGCGGTCGATCCTGACCGCCAAGCGGGGTGGTACCGCGGGCCACCCGGGAGCGCCGTTTGAGGCGTACCCCGGGAAGGTTCGTCCTCGCAGTCCCACGTTGAGTGACTGCACGAGGAGAGCGACCCCCGATGGCCTATCCGTTGCACGACCCGACCGCCGCCGGTGTGCCGGCGAGCCCGGACCTGCCCGCGGTCGAGCGCCGGGTGCTGGAGCACTGGACGGCCGACAAGACCTTCGAGGCCAGCATCGAGGCTCGCCCCGCCGGCACGGACGGCAAGAACGAGTACGTCTTCTACGACGGCCCGCCGTTCGCCAACGGCCTGCCGCACTACGGTCACCTCTTCACCGGCTACGTCAAGGACGTGGTGCCGCGCTACCAGACCATGCGCGGCCGGCACGTCGAGCGGCGCTTCGGCTGGGACTGCCACGGCCTGCCCGCCGAGGTGGTGGCCGAGAAGCAGCTCGGCATCACCAGCAAGGCGGAGATCATCGACCTGGGCGTGGACCGGTTCAACGAGGCCTGCCGTGCCTCGGTGCTGGAGTTCACCCAGGACTGGGAGCGGTACATCAACCGGCAGGCCCGCTGGGTCGACTTCACCAACGACTACAAGACCCTCGACCTGGACTACATGGAAAGCGTCATGTGGGCCTTCAAGACCCTGCACGACAAGGGTCTGATCTACGAGGGCTTCCGGGTGCTGGCGTACTGCTGGCGCTGTGAGACGCCGCTGTCGAACACCGAGACCCGGATGGACGACGTCTACCGGGACCGGCACGACCCCACACTGTCGGTGTGGTTCGAGCTGACCGCCGACGAGTCCGCGCCGGAGCTGGTGCGCGGGCCCGTCAAGCTGGGCGTCTGGACCACCACGCCGTGGACCCTGCCGTCGAACCTGGCGCTCGCCGTCGGGCCCGACATCGAGTACGCGGTGCTGGAGCGCGACGGCGACCGCTACCTGGTGGGCGCGGCGCGGCTGGCCGCGTACGCCAAGGAGCTGGAAGGCTACGAGCAGGTCGGCACGGTGTACGGCCGGGACCTGGCCGGACGCCGCTACACGCCGCTGTTCGACTTCCTCGTCGAGCAGGCCGGGGAGAACGCCTACCAGGTGCTCGGCGCGGAGTTCGTCACCACCGAGGACGGCACCGGGATCGTGCACCTGGCCCCGGCCTTCGGTGAGGACGACCAGAACGTCTGCATCGCCGCCGGCATCCCCACCATCGTCACTGTGGACGACCACACCCGGTTCACCGCGCTGGTCCCGCCGTACCAGGGTGAGCAGGTCTTCGACGTCAACAAGCCGGTGATCCGGGAGCTGAAGGACCGGGGGGTGGTGCTCAAGCAGGACACCTACACCCACTCGTACCCGCACTGCTGGCGTTGCGACACCCCGCTGGTCTACAAGGCGGTGTCGTCGTGGTTCGTCGCGGTGACGCAGTTCCGGGACCGGATGGTCGAGCTGAACCAGGAGATCAACTGGACGCCCGGCCACATCAAGGACGGCTCGTTCGGCAAGTGGCTGGCCAACGCCCGTGACTGGTCGATCAGCCGGAACCGGTTCTGGGGCTCGCCGATCCCGGCGTGGAAGTCCGACGACCCGAACTACCCGCGCCTGGACGTCTACGGTTCGCTTGCCGACATCGAGCGGGACTTCGGCGTACGCCTGACCGACCTGCACCGGCCGGCGGTGGACGACCTGGTCCGCCCCAACCCGGACGACCCGACCGGGCAGTCGATGATGCGCCGGGTGCCGGAGGTGCTGGACTGCTGGTTCGAGTCTGGTTCGATGCCGTTCGCCCAGGTGCACTACCCGTTCGAGAACGCCGACTGGTTCGAGCACCACTACCCGGGTGACTTCATCGTCGAGTACATCGGGCAGACCCGCGGTTGGTTCTACACGATGCACGTGCTGGCCACCGCGCTGTTCGACCGGCCGGCGTTCCGCAACTGCCTGAGCCACGGCATCCTGCTCGGCTCGGACGGGCGCAAGATGTCCAAGAGCCTGCGCAACTACCCGGACGTGTACCACGTCTTCGACGCGTACGGCTCGGACGCGATGCGCTGGATGCTGATGTCCTCGCCGGTGCTGCGCGGTGGGGACATGGCGGTCACCGAGGCGGGCATCCGCGACGCCGTCCGGCAGGTGCTGCTGCCGCTGTGGAACGTGTGGTATTTCTTCACGCTCTACGCCAACGCCGACGGGTACCAGGCGCGGCGGCGCACCGACTCCACACACCTGCTCGACCGGTACGTCCTGGCGAAGACGAACGAGCTGGTGTCCACTGTCGGCGCGCAGATGGACGCGTACGACATCTCCGGTGCCTGCGCCACCGTCCGGTCCTACCTGGACGCGCTGACCAACTGGTACGTGCGCCGGTCCCGGGACCGGTTCTGGTCCGGTGACGCGAACGCCTTCGACACCCTGTCGACGGTGCTGGAGACCCTCTGTCGGGTGGTGGCGCCGCTCGCGCCGCTGACCGCTGAGGAGATCTGGCGTGGCCTGACCGGGGAACGTTCGGTGCACCTGACCGACTGGCCGGACGCGAGCGAGTTCCCGGCTGACCACGACCTGGTCGCCGCGATGGACAACGTGCGGGCGGTCGCCTCGGCGGCGTTGTCGCTGCGCAAGGCCAAGGGGCTGCGGGTGCGACTGCCGCTGTCGAAGTTGACAGTGGCCTCGCCGGCCGCGGAGCAGCTGCGGCCGTTCGCCGACCTGGTCGCCGACGAGGTCAACGTGAAGACTGTGGAGTTCAGTGCGGAGCTGTCCGCGTACTGCGAGCAGGTGTTGACGGTGGTGCCGCGGGCGCTCGGCCCGCGGGTCGGCAAGCAGGTGCAGCAGGTGATCAAGGCGGTCAAGGCGGGCGAGTGGGAGCTGGTCGACGGCGCCCCGGTGGCCGCCGGCGTCACCCTCGCCGAGGGTGAGTACGAGCTGCGCCTGGTCGCCGCCGACGCCGAGCAGTCCGCGCCGCTGCCCGGCGGCGAGGGCGTGGTGGTGCTGGACACCGATGTCACCCCGGAGTTGGCCGCCGAGGGGCTGGCCCGCGACGTGGTGCGGGTGGTGCAGCAGGCCCGCCGGGACGCCGACCTGGACGTCTCGGACCGGATCGTGGTGTCGGTGTCGGCGTCCGACGAGGTACGCGCGGCGGTGTCCGCGTACGTCGACTTCGTATCCGCGGAGGTGCTGGCCGACTCGGTGGACTTCACCGAGGGCCTGGAGGGCTTCGCTGGCGAGGTCGGCGATGGTGAGCGGGTAACGGTGGTCGTCCGCCGGGTATAAGGGACCATCGCCAGGGTGCGGGCGCCTCACCACCTCCGTCCGGGAGGTGTGGAGGCGTCCGCTACCGTGACACCGCCTGTTCGCACCTGATCTGCCGGAGGACCAGTGCCCCTGCTCTACACCATCGGCAAGCTCACCGTGGCGCCCACGCTGCGGTTGGCGTTCCGCCCGACCGTGGAGGGGCTGGAACACGTGCCGGAGATCGGTGGCGCGGTCTTTGCCGGCAACCACCTCTCGGTGGCCGACGAGTTGTTCCTCGGCACGGTCGTGCCCCGGCACCTGGCGTTCTGGGCCAAGTCGGAATATTTCAAGGGCACCGGCGTGAAGGGTGCGATCTCCAAGTTCGTCCTCACCGGCCTCGGTGCGATCCCGGTCGAGCGGGCCGGTGGCCGGGCGGCGCTGTCCGCGTTCGACGCGGCGATCCCGGCGCTCAAGGGCGGTGACCTGGTGGTGGTCTACCCGGAGGGCACCCGCTCGCCGGACGGCAAGCTCTACCGGGGGCGGACCGGCGCGGCCCGGCTGGCGATCTCGGCCGGCGTGCCGATCATCCCGGTCGGCATGATCGGCACGGACAAGGCGCAGCCGATCGGTGCCCGGGTGCCCCGGCCGGGCACTGCCAAGATCACGGTTCGATTCGGCAAGCCGCTGGACTTCACCGGCCGACCGGACGACCGCACCTCGCTGCGGCAGATGACCGACGAGTTGATGAGTGAGATCCAGAAGCTCACCGGCCAGGAGTACGTGCCCCGCTACGCCCCGCCGCGCGCCCACCCGGACCCGACCCGCGACGCCTGACCGCGTGCCCTCTGCTGGCAGATCTGCCAGCAGTATCGAAACAGCCCTGCATGGTCCCGACCGGGTGCCTCCCGGCCGGGAGGCATCCGGTCTCAAAGGCGGTATACCTCTGAGTCATATTTATGACTCAGAGGTATACCGCCTTTTGCCTTGTGGCCTCGGCATGGCGTGACGCTACGTCACGACTGTTGCCGCCGGTGCGGGCGCGCGGGCCGAACGCCCCGGGTGCGGATCACCGCACCCCGGCCGCCCCGGGTGCGGCTCAGCCCCGCTCGGGTTGGACGATCTGGGCGCGCAGGGTGCCCAGCAGTTCGGCACTGTCGGCGACGGAGAGTCGGGTGAACACGCCGGTGGCGATGCTGCCGTGGTCGACCGACGTGCAGACCACCACGGCACTGCCGTCGGCGCTACCCACCGCGCACCGTTCGTGCCTGCCCCGCACACCGGTGTCCACGGTCTCCGGGGCATCCAGGGCGTACCGCTCGGTGAGCCGGCTGATCTCGGCCTCCGCATCCGACTCCGGGCTCAGCCGGAAGCCGGTGCCGCCGAAGACCGTCACCCGCTTGCCGCTCGTCGTGGCGTAGACGCCGGCGAACGTGTCCTCGGCGAGCCAGTGCTCCTTGCGTACCTCGCCCTCCAACTTCTTGGCGGTCTCCGTGCTGCGGCCGTCCTGTCGCAGGCTGAGGTCGTCCACCTGGACGGGCAGCGCCGCGCGCGCCGGGTACTGGGCCGAGATCGGGAACCCGTAGTAGGCGGGGCAGCCACAGCAGCAGGCCAGGCTGAGCAGCAGCAGCCACGGCCAGCGGCGTCGACGGCGGACCGGTACCGGCACGTACCCCTTGGGGGCCTGCCAGCCCGGCGGCGCCGATGGCGGTGGCGCGGTGGATCGCCGGCCCCGGCGTTGCTTCGGCACCTTCGGCGGCGCGGGTGGTGCGGGTGGTGACATCGGTCTGGCCGGCACCATGGGTCCGATGGCCCGCGGTGCGCCCGGGGCGGCCGGCGGCACCGGGTGGGGCCCGGCCGGGGAAGCGGGCGGCCCGGACCACTGCCGGGTGTCCCGCGATACGGCCGGAGGAGCGGGCGGCCCGGACCACTGCCGGGTGTCCGGCGGCGTCGGATACGACAGCGTGGGCGGCAGCGGGGGCAGTTCGGCGGAGGGCAGGTCCCAGCCGCCGGTGTCCACGCCGGCCCACGGGTCGACCGGTGTCTGGTGCTCCGGCGGCCCGACGGCCACCGGCGGGGGAGGGGTCGGTTCGGCCGACTCGCCCCAGACGGGTCGGCGGGGCAGCGGCGGTGGTACCGGGGCCGAACCGCTCCACCTGGGCGTCGGGACCTCCGCGGTCGCGGCAGGCTCCGGCTGGTCCGAGGACTCCGGCTGGTCCGAGGACTCCGGCTGGTCCGAGGACTCCGGGTGGTCCGGGGGTTCCGGCTGGTCCGAGGGTTCCGGCTGGTCCGGGGGTTCTGGCTGGTCCGAGGGTTCCGGCTGGTCCGGGGGGACGGGTGGGGAGGTCGGCTCGTCGGCGACCGCCCGGTCCCGCTCCGGCTCCGCGCCCGGGGTGCTCCCGTCGGCCGGCCGTGCTCCCGGCTGGGGCTCCGGCATCGCGGCAATCTCCTCTCGCGCCGATCCGAGGTTAGTACCGCGCCGCCACCACCGCCGATCGGGCGTGCGCGCGATCGCCGCCGGACGAACGCGTACCCTTGGGCATCATGAGTGCCCCGTCCACGACGCCGCGCGCGGCCGCGACCAACTCCGTGTGGTCCCAGCTCGAGCCGCTGCTACCCCAGGTCTCCAAGCCCATCCAGTACGTCGGTGGCGAGTTGGGTGCGGTGACGAAGGACTGGGACGCGGCCACCGTGCGTTGGGCGCTGATGTATCCCGACGCCTACGAGGTGGGCCTGCCCAACCAGGGCGTGCAGATCCTCTACGAGGTGCTCAACGAGCTGCCCGACACCCTCGCCGAGCGGACGTACGCGGTCTGGCCGGACCTGGAGACGCTGATGCGCAAGCACGGCGTGCCGCAGTTCACCGTCGACGCGCACCGGGCGGTGCGCGGGTTCGACGTGTTCGGCATCTCCTTCTCCACCGAGCTGGGCTACACCAACATGCTCACCGCGATCGACCTGGCCGGCATCCCGATGCTGGCCGCCGACCGCACCGACGCCGACCCGGTGATCGTGGCCGGCGGGCACGCCGCGTTCAACCCGGAGCCGATCGCCGACTTCATCGACGCCGCGGTGCTCGGCGACGGCGAGGAGGCGGTCCTGGAGATCACCGCGATCGTCCGGGAGTGGAAGGCCGAGGGCTCGCCGGGCGGCCGCGACGAGCTGCTGCTGCGGCTGGCCCGCACCGAGAGCGTCTACGTGCCGCGCTTCTACGACGTCGACTACCTGCCGGACGGCCGGATCCAGCGGGTCGTACCGAACCGGGCGGACGTGCCGTTCCGGGTGCACAAGCGCACGACGATGGACCTGGACGCCTGGCCGTACCCGAAAAAGCCCCTCGTTCCGCTGGCCGAGACGGTGCACGAGCGGTACGCGGTGGAGATCTTCCGGGGCTGCACCAGGGGTTGCCGGTTCTGCCAGGCCGGGATGATCACCCGCCCGGTGCGCGAACGGTCGATCACCACTGTCGCGCAGATGGTTCGCGAGGGCCTGGAGTTCTCCGGCTTCTCCGAGGTCGGCCTGCTGTCGCTCTCCTCGGCGGACCACTCCGAGATCGGCGACATGTGCTCGGGCCTCGCCCAGCAGTACGAGGGCACGAACGTCTCGCTGTCGCTGCCCTCGACCCGGGTGGACGCCTTCAACATCGACCTCGCGCAGGAGCTGTCCCGCAACGGGCGGCGTACCGGCCTGACCTTCGCCCCGGAGGGCGGGTCGGAGCGGATCCGCAAGGTCATCAACAAGATGGTGTCGAAGGAAGACCTGATCCGTACGGTCGTCACCGCGTACACCAACGGGTGGCGGCAGGTGAAGCTCTACTTCATGTGCGGCCTGCCCACCGAGACCGACGAAGACGTCCTCGAGATCGCCGAGATGGCCCACGAGGTGATCAGGGCCGGCCGGGCCGCGACCGGCTCCAAGGACATCCGCTGCACGGTCTCCATCGGCGGGTTCGTGCCGAAGCCGCACACCCCGTTCCAGTGGGCAGCGATGGACCGTCCGGAGGTCATCGACCACCGGCTCAAGATCCTCAAGCAGGCCATCAACGCGGACCGCTCGCTGGGTCGGGCCATCGGCTACCGCTACCACGACGGTGAGCCGTCGCTCATCGAAGGGCTGCTCTCCAGGGGTGACCGCCGGGTCGGCTCGGTCATCCGCAAGGTCTGGGAGAACGGCGGCCGGTTCGACGGGTGGAGCGAGCACTTCTCGTACCAGCGCTGGGTGGATGCGGCGGCCGAGACGCTGCCCGCGTTCGGGGTGGACCTCGACTGGTACACCACCCGTCAGCGCGACGAGCTGGAGGTCCTGCCCTGGGACCACCTCGACTCGGGCCTCGACAAAGACTGGCTCTGGCAGGACTGGCAGGACTCGTTCAGCGAGTTCGAGCAGGACGACTGCCGGTGGACGCCCTGCTTCGACTGCGGCGTCTGCCCATCGATGGACACCGAGATCCAGATCGGCCCCACCGGCAAGAAGCTTCTGCCGCTCACCCCGCTGGGCGGCAACGGCATGAAGGTCCCGTCGGGCCACTCGCACTCGCACCCCTGACCGCGCCGCCTTCGGGCGGTGCCTGCTGGCGGTGACCCACCACCCTCCACATACAACATGTCGCCCAACGGGTCCGCGTCTCGCGGGCCCGTTGGCGTTGTTCGGGCTCGGCCCGCGCGCTGGCCCCACACCGGATCTTCCGCGAGATCGGCCGCCATCTGTACCACGTGCTGGTGGCTGGGGCTGCCTCGACTAGGTCAGACTCGATACGCTGCGTCTGACATGGACCGACCCGGCGGGTCGGGGACGGGGGAGGAATCGCATGGGGAGCATCCCGCCGCCGAGCATCGGCGATCTGCAAGTCAGCGTCGAGGACCTGGACGCCGCCGCCACGTACGTCGAGCGGCTCAGGCAGTACATCGACGACACCATCAAGTACGAGATGGAACGCATCAAGACGCGGATGAAGGGCGACAGCAACAACGCCCAGACCGTCCCGAACGGCACCCCGTTCGGCGCGTACGAGGACGCCGTCATGCAGTGGCGGGCCCTGGAGGCGTCAACGGTGAACATGGAAGCGCACCTCACCACGCTCTCCCAGAAGCTCGCCGCGCTCAAGGAGGGCACCGAGGAGATCGCCAAGGCGTTCCGCGACACCGAGGCGCGCAACGGCGCCAACGGCAAGGAGATCGAGCGGCTGCTGGAGTCGGCGGCGCCGCCGCCCACTGCCAGCGGTGCACCCACCTACCCGTACACGGCCTGAGGGGGACGTCATGGCTGGAGGAACCTGGGAGCGGTGCGTCCGTGAGGTGACGCTCTCCGCGGACCCGGAAACGGTCGGATCGGTCGGAGCCGGCTGGAGCAACCTCTCCAGCGGCCTGCAACAACTGCGGGACGCGCTCGTCGGTCGTTCGTTCGTCGGCCCGATCGCGACGGGCCAGGAACGCCCGCACGTCGGCGGTCTGCCCGGGATGCTCGCCGGTTGGAAGGGCGGCGGTGGTGACGCGTACCGCGAGCACCTGGGCAAGATCGGCAAGCAGATCGAGGATCTGATCACCGACGCGACGAACGTCAGTGGCGCGTTGACGCGGATCGAGGGCGACATCCGCAAGTCGGTCTCCACGATCCCGATTCCGCTGATGGACGACTTCGGCTTCAACGAGTGGAGCCTGCCCAACGGCACCGAGCTCGACGATGCCCGCGACGGCGAGAGCTCGTCGGGGTTCCTCGCCGCGCTGCGCAAGGACTACCAGAGCAACCCCGGCTCGTACGCCGATGGCGCGTTTCGTGACAAGGCCGACGACCTGGAAGCGACGATGAAGGTCGACGGTCAGGCCGGTGACCAGAAGCGGGGCGGCTGGTGGGACACCGGAGCCCACCTGGACAACTGGTACCGGGACAATCAGAACGCGGCGAACACCGCGATGGCGCCGCTGCCCCAGGCGGTCTACACCGAGCGTCCGAAGCTCACCGTGAACAGGCCGGAAAGTGGAATCGTCGAGGATGACCTCCGTCGCGACCCCCGGGTCCCCCCGTCGGGGCGGCCCGACATCGGCAGTGGCGAAATCGGCGGGAAGCCCGACATCGGTGGTGGCCCCACGATAGGCAGCAGGCCGCCGGGCATCGGTGACACGGGCGGTCCGACGTCCACCGTCGACCCGTTCTCCCCGACCAAGCCCGGTGGGCTCGGCGATGGCTCGCCCACCGGCGGCACGGGTCAGCTCACGTCACCGTCGACGGGCTCCAGCTTGCCGGGCTACACCGACGGCGACGCCGGCTACAGCAGCGGTCTGGCTGGCGCCACCCCTGGCGGGGTCGGCGGCCTGGGTGGCGGCATCGGCGGCGGCGGGGTCGGCAGCGCCGGTCTTGGTGGCGCCGGCGGCGGTTTCGGAGGCGGTGCCGGCGTCGGCTCGGCCGGCGGGATCGGCGGCGGTGCCGGCGGTGGCCTCGGCGGCGGTGCCGGGATCGGCGTGGGCGGCATCCCCGGCATGGTGGGTGGCGGCAACGGAAAACTGCCGCCGATGACGAGCGCGGCGAACGCGTTGCGCACGGCCCAGGCCGCCGGCGGCGCCGGGATGGCGGGCGGCGCGCGTGGTGCGGGCGTCGGCGGTGCCGGAATGATGGGCGGCGGCATGATGGGCGGCGCGGGCGGCGCCGGGCACGGTGGCGGCACCGGCTCCGAGCACTCGTCGTGGTTGACTGAGGATGACGATCCGTGGGGCCCTGGTGACGGGGCGTCCCCGGGTGTCCTTCGATGAGGATGGACGGATGAGGGTGAACGTCGGAAGCCTCCGGCCAGTGACCGCCTGCCTGCTGGCGGGGCTCCTGGTGGTGGGGGCCGCTCAGCCGGCGGCAGCCGCGCCCCGACGGGCCGAGCAGTGGTATCTGGACGAGCTCCGGATCGATCAGGCGCACAAGATCTCGACCGGGCGAGGCGTGGTCGTGGCCGTGATCGACACTGGTGTCGAAGCCGGCCATCCGGACCTGCGCGGTCAGGTGCTCGCCGGTGGTCGCAGCTACGGTGCCTCCGGAGATGGTCGAGCCGATGAGGACGGGCATGGCACACACATGGCCGGCATCATCGCGGCCAAGGGCAGCAGCGACGGTGTGACTGGCATCGCCCCCGGTGTGAAGATCCTTCCCATCAAGTTGCGCAAGGAGGACGGGGTCTACAAGAGCGCCGGGATGGCTCGGGGCATCCGGATGGCCGTCGACGGCGGCGCCAAGGTGATCAACATTTCCATCGGTGGCGCGGGCCTCGCCAACCCCGTGGAAGAGAGCGCAATCAAGTACGCCCTGGACCATGACGTCGTCGTGGTGGCCTCCGCGGGCAACACCGCCAGCGGCCGCACCGCCGTGGGCAGCCCCGCCAACGCCCCGGGCGTGATCGCGGTGACCGGGACGACCAGGGGCGGCGCGTTCTGGTCCGGCTCGGTCCAGGGGCCGGAGGCGGTGGTCGCCGCTCCCGGCGACGGCATCTACAACGTCGCCAACGAGGGGGGCTACGGCTGGGGCGACGGGACCTCCGACTCCAGCGCGATCGTCTCCGGTCTCGCCGCGCTGATCCGGTCGAAATATCCGGATCTCAGCGCTCCCAACGTGATCAACCGGATCATCCGGACCGCGCGGGACGCCGGTGTGTCCGGGCGGGATCCGCAGTACGGCTTCGGGGTGATCGACCCGACCAAGGCGCTGACCGCGAACGTGCCGCCGGTCACCGCCAACCCGCTGCTCGACCCGGCCGCCGCAGCGACCGACCCGGGCCCGGCCCGTGCCGGAGGTGCGGACGAGGAGTTCGACGTCACCCAGCACGGCGACCGCGGTGGTCCGACCGACCAGCAGGTCATGGTGGTCGGCATCGGCATCGCAGTGGTGCTGGTCCTGCTGCTGGGTCTGGTGGTCTTCCTCATCTGGAACCGCCGTCGGTACCGGCGGGAGGCGGCCCGGGCCGCCGACATCCCGGACGAGGTGCTCGACCGGGCGGCCCAGGGCGCCTACTCGCCGCCTGACGCGGGTTACGCCCCACCGCCGGGCTACCCGCCCCCACCCGGCCAGGCGCCTCCTGCCGGGTATGCCCCGCCCTCCGGCTACGCCAGTCCATCGGGTTACGCCCCTCCCTCGGACTACACCCCGCCCTCCGGCTACGGCCCGCCGCCGGGCGGGGCACCGCCCGCGCCGCCGAGGGAGCGGTAACCGGTCCCGATCATCTGGCCGGCTGGTGACCTCCGCGTCGCCAGCCGGCCATTGGCTTTCCGCGCCGGGTGGCCGTGACCCTGGCGACCGTTTTGTGCCCGTCTGCCGGGAGGTTCGGCCGCCCCGGCTGCGTACCGTCACGAGCCCTGCGCCAGGATGGGCGGACACGCAGGTACACCCGAGGAGCCCACGATCGCCAGAAAGCCTCAACCCGAGGGCGGCCAGGCACCGGTCGTCCAGCGCGTCCGCATCCGGTACGCCAAGCGCGGCCCGCTGCGATTCACCTCGCACCGGGACTTCGCCCGGGCGTTCGAGCGCGCGCTGCGCCGGGCCGCTGTGCCGGTCGCCTTCTCCCAGGGTTTCCACCCGCACCCGAAGATCTCCTACGCCAGCGCCGCGCCGACCGGGGTGGCGAGTGAGGCGGAGTACCTGGAAATCGCCCTTCAGGCGGCCGTCGACCCGGAGGCGTTGCGCGCCGCGTTGGACGCCGCGCTCTCGCCGGGGCTGGACGTCCTGGACGCCGTGATCGCCGAAGGGGGCAACCTGCCGGACCGGATCGAGGCGTCGCACTGGCACATCGAGTTGCCTGAGGTCGACACGGCGGTGCTGCGCGCCGCGGTGGACGCGTTCGTCGCGGCCGAGGAGGTGCTGGTCGAGCGGATGACCAAGCAGGGTCGACGCACTTTCGACGCCCGAGCCGCCGTGATATCGATCGATGTCCAACTGCCTACGCCGACGCCTTCCGGGGCGCCGGCCGTACCGTGTGCGATACTCGAACTGGTCGTGCGGCAGGTCACCCCGTCCGTACGGCCCGATGACGTCCTTTCCGGCCTCCGCGTGGTGGCCGACCTGGAGCCGCCGGTTTCGCCGAGGGTGACACGGCTGGCTCAGGGCACGTTGACCGCGCAGGGTGCGATCGTGGATCCGTTGGATGCGGACCGCGACGGGGCAGCCATCGTTGGGCACTGACCGACGGTCGGTGTTCTGGCAGGCAGACTTCGGCGGTCGCGCACCACGCGCGCCCGGCGGAAACACTTTTGCGGCGACCCTGCGTGGCAGCGCTCACCCGCGCCCGGGCTAGCCAGAACTGGAGAACGTCCATGCTCGAGAACGAGCCCGAGGGCGGCGAACGGACCGGTTCACAGCCGGCCGGTGATACCGCCGACCAGAGCACCACGGCCGACGGCGCCGCCGTCGAGACCTCCACCACGGCCGTCGGTTCGGCGTCGGTGGAACCGGCCGGCGCGGAGAGCACTCCCGCTGAGGCAGCCGAACCGGCCGCGCCGGTGCGGCGTACCCGGACGACCCGTCGTCGGGCCGCTCCGCTCAACCAGCCGGAACAGACCGACGCCCCGATCGAGGCGCCCACCGGTGGCGCCGGCCACGTCGAGTCGCCGCAGGCGGAGGTCTTCGCCCCGGTCTCCGGCGACCTGGACGTCGCACCGAAGACCCCCCGGCGTCGCCGCAAGGCCACCCCCGTCGAGAAGACCGCTGAGGAGCCGCTGGTCGCCGCCTCCGCGGAGGAGGCCTCGGCCGAGGTGGTGCCACCGGTCAAGGTGACCCGTACCCGGCGCAAGAAGGCCACACCGGCGGCCGTCGAGGAGCCGCCCGCCACCGAGCAGCCGGCCGCCGTCGACGAGTCGCCCGCGGTCGAGGAGCCGGTCGTCGAGGAGCCGGACCTCACCGAGGAGCCGGCGGAGTCCGACCTGCGCGAGGCCGAGGCCGAGTTGAACGACTCCCCGGCTCTGCCGGGCACGTCCGCCGCCGATCTGGCCTGGAGCAGTGGCGCGCAGGACCGCTCCGGCGAGGTGCCACCGGGTGTGGCCGTCTCCGGTGTGACAGCTGAGCCGGCCGAGATCGAGCCGGAGCAGCCGCGTACCCGTCGTCGACGCGCCGCGCTCTCCGCGCCCACCGTGCTGTTCATGGCACCCCAGCCGGACGCCGTTCCGGTGACCCGACCGGTGGAGCCCGCCGCGGCGACCGAGGAGCCGGCCGTCGAGGAGGCCGCCGAGCCGTCCCGCCGCCGTCGGCGTGGTCGCCGCGAGGTCGAGCCGGTGGAGCCGATCGAGGCGATCGAGGCCGAAGAGGAGCCGACCGAGGAGGCCGACGAGGCCGCCGAGGCGGATGAGGACGACGAGGACAGCGCCGCCGCGCGCCGCCGCCGCCGGCGTGGTCGCCGCGGCCGGGGCCGGGGCAAGGGCGGGGCCGACGACGCCGAGGACGAGGAGTCCGAGGAAGCGGCGCAGGCCGACGAGGAAGAGACCGCCGAGGCAGAGGCGGAGGCCGACGAGGACGAGGAGTCCGAGGGCGGGGACGGTCTGACCCGTCGTCGTCGCCGCCGTCGCCGTCGCGGCGCCGGTGACACCGAGGGTGCGGCGGACGACGGCGTGCCGACCGTGGTGAAGATCCGCGAGCCGCGCCGGACCGTCGACGAGGTGCAGGGTGTGTCCGGCTCGACCCGGCTGGAGGCCAAGCGCCAGCGCCGCCGGGACGGTCGGGAGCAGCGCCGTACCCGGCCGCCGATCCTCAGCGAGTCGGAGTTCCTGGCGCGCCGGGAGGCCGTCGACCGGGTGATGGCGGTCCGCCAGCGCGGTGACCGCACCCAGATCGCCGTCCTGGAGGACGGCGTGCTGGTCGAGCACTACGTCACCCGCAACTCCTCGGGAACAATGGCCGGCAACGTGTACCTCGGCAAGGTGCAGAACGTGCTGCCGAGCATGGAGGCCGCGTTCGTCGACGTCGGTCGGGGCCGCAACGCGGTGCTGTACGCCGGTGAGGTCAACTGGGACACCTCCGGGCTGGAGGGGCGGGCCCGCTCGATCGAGCAGGCGCTGCGCTCCGGCGACTCGGTGCTGGTCCAGGTCACCAAGGACCCGATCGGGCACAAGGGCGCACGGCTGACCAGCCACATCGCGCTCTCGGGCCGGCACCTGGTCTACGTACCCAACGGCAACGCCTCCGGGATCAGCCGCAAGCTGCCGGACAACGAGCGCAAGCGGCTGCGGGACGTGCTCAAGAAGCTCGTCCCGGACGGTGCCGGCGTGATCGTCCGGACGGCCGCCGAGGGCGCCACCGAGGACGAGCTGGCCCGCGACGTCAAGCGGCTCCAGGCGCAGTGGGAGGACATCCAGGCCAAGGCCGCCGAGGGTGGCGCTCCGGTGCTGCTCTACGGGGAGCCCGACCTGGTCATCCGGGTGGTCCGGGACCTGTTCAACGAGGACTTCCGCGAGCTGGTGATCGAGGGTGAGCAGTCGTACGACATGGTCGAGTCGTACCTGTCGCACGTCTCCCCGGACCTGGTCGACCGGGTGCGCCGGCACGTCGGCACGAGCGACGTCTTCGCCGAGTACCGGATCGACGAGCAGATCATCAAGGGCCTGGACCGCAAGGTCTTCCTGCCCTCCGGCGGCTCGCTGGTGATCGACCGCACCGAGGCGATGACGGTCGTCGACGTCAACACCGGCAAGTACACCGGCTCCGGGGGCAACCTGGAGGAGACCGTCACCCGCAACAACCTGGAGGCGGCGGAGGAGATCGTCCGTCAGCTCCGGCTGCGGGACATCGGCGGCATCGTGGTGATCGACTTCATCGACATGGTGCTGGAGTCGAACCGTGAGCTGGTGCTGCGCCGGCTCACCGAGTGCCTGGGCCGGGACCGCACCAAGCACCAGGTCACCGAGATCACGTCGCTCGGCCTGGTGCAGATGACCCGTAAGCGCATCGGCGCGGGCCTGTTGGAGGCGTTCAGCGAGACCTGCGAGTGCTGCAAGGGCCGGGGCGTCATCATCCACACCGAGCCGGTGCCGGAGAAGCCGCGTCCCGCCGGTGCGGGGGAAAAGGTCAAGGCGGTCGCCTCGGCGGTGGCTCCCGCTCCGGCGGCCGAGCAGGCTGCCACCTCGCCCCGTCGCCGGGCGCGCAAGAACGCCCCGGCCGTGGCCGAGCGGACCGCGGTCGAGGTCGTCGACACCGACACCACGGCCGAGCCGGACGCCGACTACCAGGACACCATGGGCTACGACCTGTCCCGCTACGAGTCGGACACCGCCGCCGCACCGGCGATCTCCGACGCTCAGCAGGGCGAGTCGGCGCGGCTGGCCGCGGCGGACGACCCGGACGCGCTCGCTGACGGTGAGGGCGACGAGGAGACCACCGAGGGTGGTGGCGGCCGTCGCCGGTCGCGTCGCGGTGGCGCCCGTCGACGGACCCGCCCCTGAGCGCCTGACCGGCCACGTGTTTGACGAGGTCCCTCTCCCGGCAAAGTGACGGGGGAGGGACCTCGCCGTTGCGGCCACCCGGCCCTCGATCGGCCGTCCCAGGTCAGGAGAAGAAGATGCGCCGTCTGCTCGCCGTCACCGTCCTGCTCACCATGCTCTCCGGCGCGACCGGCTGCTCCACCGGTGGGACGGCCGAGGGCGCAGGCTCGGCGGCCGCTGGCACCCCTCCCGGCCCGACCGGCATGCCGGCCAGCGGTGGTGTGGCGGGCGGCAACGCCACCCAGGTCTGCGCCGCGGCGCAGGAGGCAAGCACCACTGCCGTCCGGACGTACGTGGCTGAGCTGGGCCAGATGCTCGCGGCGGTGGGCGCCGGGGACAGCCGCACGGCCGAGGCCGCCCGGGGACGGGCCGAGGCGGCGCTGGCGAACTGGCGGACCGTGCTGCGGGAGCAGTCCGAGCGGACCGACGATCCGCAGCTCAAGACGCTGCTCACCGACCTCGGCGCCGAGGTTTCCGCGCTCGGTGCCGACGTCGGGTCGATCGACGAGACCGAACTCGACCGCCTTCAGCAGCGCCTCGACCAGCTCTGCGCGCGCTGACCAGGGCGGGCCGGTTTGGGGTCCGGGCCAGCGATGGCGTACTCTTGCCTGCGGCCCACCTTTGGTGTGCCGAGTTCCCGTGTGCCCGCGCCGCCGTGCACTGCTACCCGGCGAGCCGCTGCGGGAACGACCGCCAGCAGCCTCAACGACAGGGAGTCCGCCTCCGATGTACGCGATCGTCAAGACCGGCGGCAAGCAGTACAAGGTCGCCGAGGGCGACGTGATCGAGGTCGAGAAGCTCACCGGTGCCCCCGGTGACGCGGTGAAGCTCACCGCGGTGCTCCTCGTCGACGGTGACGACCTGGTGACCGACGCGGCGAAGCTTGCCGAGGTCGCGGTGTCCGGCGAAATCGCCGCGCACACCAAGGGCCCGAAGATCCGGATCCACAAGTTCAAGAACAAGACTGGCTACCACAAGCGCCAGGGTCACCGCCAGCCGTTGACCCAGGTCAAGGTGACCGGCATCTCCAGCGGGAAGTAGGTCGTCCTCCAATGGCTCACAAAAAGGGTGCGTCCAGCTCGCGTAACGGTCGTGACTCCGCGGCCCAGCGACTCGGCGTGAAGCGCTTCGGTGGTCAGGTCGTCAGCGCCGGTGAGATCATCATCCGGCAGCGTGGCACCAAGTTCCACCCCGGTGACCTGGTCGGCCGTGGCGGCGACGACACGCTGTTCGCGCTGTCCGCCGGTTCGGTCCTGTTCGGCACCAAGCGCGGTCGCAAGACCGTCAGCATCGTTCCGCAGCAGTAGTTCTCGGGCTAAGCGGGCCGCGGACCTCCGGGTCCCGGCCCGCTTAGCCTTTTTCGCGAAGTGCGAGGTCGAGCCTCGCTGGAAGGATTGACGCCGTGGCAACGTTCGTTGACCGGGTCGTTCTGCATCTGCAGGCCGGCGATGGCGGGCACGGTTGTGCCTCGATCCACCGCGAGAAGTTCAAGCCCTTCGGCGGGCCCGACGGCGGCAACGGTGGGCACGGGGGCAGCGTGTCCCTGGTGGTCGACCCGCAGGTGACCACGCTGCTCGACTTCCACTTCCACCCGCACGTCAAGGCCGACAACGGCAAGGGTGGCGCCGGCTCGAACCGGGACGGGGCCAACGGCCACAACCTGGTGCTCAAGGTGCCCAACGGCACAGTGGTGCAGACCTCCGACGGCACCGTGCTGGCCGACATGGTCGGCGCCGGCACGACCTTCGAGGTCGCCCGCGGCGGGCGCGGCGGGCGGGGCAACGCCTCGCTGGCCAACGCCAAGCGCAAGGCGCCCGGCTTCGCCGAGCTGGGGGAGCCCGGCGACCAACTGGACATCGTGCTGGAGCTGAAGAGCGTCGCCGATGTGGGCCTGGTGGGCTTCCCGTCCGCCGGCAAGTCGTCGCTGATCTCGGTGATCTCCGCCGCGAAGCCGAAGATCGCCGACTACCCGTTCACCACCCTGGTGCCCAACCTCGGCGTGGTCCGGATGGACAACCACACCTTCACCGTCGCGGACGTGCCGGGCCTGATCCCCGGCGCGGCCACCGGTAAGGGCCTGGGCCTGGAGTTCCTGCGGCACATCGAGCGCTGCGCCGTGCTGGTGCACGTCATCGACTCGGCGACCCTGGAGCCCGGCCGTGACCCGGTGGCCGACATCGACGCCATCGAGGCCGAGCTGAGCCAGTACGGCGGCCTGACCGACCGCCCGCGGCTGGTCGCCATCAACAAGATCGACGTGCCGGACGGCCGCGACCTCGCCGAGATCGTGCGCCCCGATCTGGAGGAGCGCGGTTACCAGGTGTTCGAGGTCTCCGCGGCCACCCGGGAAGGGCTCAAGGAGCTGACCTACGCGATGGCCGAGCTGGTCGACGCAGAGCGTAAGGCCGCTCCGCCCGCCGAGCCGACCCGGATCGTGATCCGCCCGATCGCCGTGGACGACGACGGTTTCACCATCACGGCCGAGGCGGACGGCTCGTTCACGGTGCGCGGTGTGCGGCCGGAACGCTGGGTCAAGCAGACCAACTTCGACAACGACGAGGCGGTCGGCTACCTGGCTGACCGGCTGGCCCGGCTCGGGGTGGAGGACAAGCTGGCCAAGGCCGGCGCCCAGCCCGGTGACCTGGTCCGGATCGGCGCGCGCGAGTTCGACTGGCAGCCGACGCTCTTCGCCGGTGTGGACTTCGTACCCGGCAACCGGGGCACCGACGTCCGCCTGGAGGAGAAGTCGAACCGGGCCTCCGCCGCGGATCGGCTCGCCGCCCGGAAGGCTCGCCGGGTGCGCTCGGCCGACGATTTGGGCGCGGACGCGTCCGACGACGACATCGACGACGAGGACGACGCCGAGTAGTCCGTTGCGGTCCGTGGTGGGGTTGATTTCCGGAAACCTCCCCGAAATCCACGCGTCCTAGCGTGGGGTGATGCTGATCGAGTCCCGGCCTGCCACCGATCCGGAGATCGCCGCCCTGGTCATCGCGCAGCAGCGTGAGCTGCGCGAGGCCGATGGGGGGTTGGACGGGCAGGTCTTCGTCCCCCACGACGACGTCCGCTACCTGGCGGTGGTGGTGAACGGTCGGGCGGTCGCCTGCGGCGGACTCCAGTCGCTCGATGCCGAGACCGGCGAGGTCAAGCGGATGTACGTCCGGCCCGCGTACCGGGGGCGGGGGATCGGTCGCCAGTTGCTCGCCGCGCTGGAGGAGTGCGCGTTCCGGCAGGGGCACTCGGTCGTCTGCCTGGAGACGGGCACCTACCTGCCGGCCGCTGTCGCCCTGTACACCGCGTGTGGCTACCAGCGGATCCCGGTCTACGGCGAGTACGTGGGCAACCCGTACAGCGTCTGTTTCGCCAAGCGGTTGCCGGTCGCGGCCTGACGGCCGCGGCGTCGCCGCCGCTTCGCGTTTCAGGCGCCGGTGCTGGCGTGCTCGACGGTCACCGGCTTCGACTCCGGCGAGGCGTGCTGGCGCAGCACGATGCTCAGCAGGATCAGCGCGCCGACCGCGAGAAACTCGCTCTGCCAGTTCTGCATGGACTGGAACCAGAAGTCGCTGGTGCCGAGGAACTCCCACACCCCGATCGGCGGCGCCCCGCTCTGGAGCGCCTGCTCCTGGTTGTACGCGGCGGTGCCACCGAGCAGGTGACCGACGAACGAACCGGCGAAGATCAGCAGCAGGGCGAGGGAGAGGCTGTTCCGGTAGATCACCAACGGCAGGCCGCCGACGCGCACCGGCCAGGGTGACTGCGGGGTCGCCCGGCGCTCGTCGTCCTCCGGTCGGTCGGTCTGGTCCATCGGCTTCGACTCGGCCGAGCCCCGCTGGACCAGGTACGCGGTGAGCAGCACGTACCCGCCCATCTGGAGGAACTCGGACTCCCAGTTCTCGAAGACCGACTCGGCGAAGTGCCCACTGGTCAGGTACGCCGGCCAGCTCAGCGGCGCGGCCCCGAACTCGGTCAGCTCCTCATTGTGGGTCTGCCACCCGAAGACGCTCTGCAACACCAGAAAGACCAGGAACGCCCCCAGCATGGCGACGGCCAGGGCGTTGTCACGTAGCCAACGAGGCATGGTCGTACCTCCTTCGCCGGTCGATTTACCCCTGCGGGCGTGACCGCGAAACCACAAAAGTCCAGTTCACTGCCGGTCGGCGGGGCTGTCCAGGCGTCCGCCGGTGCCGGCCTGGTTCGACAGCAGCAGCCCGAGCGCGAGCATCCCGAAGCCGAGCGCGAGGTGCAGCCAGTTGTCGGCGTCGTTGACCGGCAGGATGTTCGCCCCGGCCTCCGGGTTGACCGCCTCGATCGCCAGGCCGTACAGCCAGAGAGCAAGGTAGGTCGCGCCACCGGCGGCCAGGAAGACGCGGGCACCGGCGACGCTGCGGGCCAGCACCAGGCCGGCCAACCCGAAGAGCAGGTGCACCGCGTTGTGCAGGATCGACACCTGGAACAGCCCGAGCAGGTTGGCGTCCGAGTGGTGCCCGGCGAACCGCAGCTCGCCGTACTCGGTGGTGATGCCGGGGATGAAGCCGAGGACGCCGATCAACAGGAAGACCCCGGCCACTACCAGTGCGGCCAACTGGACCCGGGGTCGTGGGCCGGCCGCTCGGCCGCCTCGTGCGTCTCGTGCCATCGCTGCCCCCTCCGTGGATCTACCGGCCTCGCGAACCTCACTGTCCGCAGCGGCGACGTGACGCAGCCCGACGATCCTCCATTTTGAAGACCAACCGGTGGGCCGCGCAGATAAATGCACGAAGAGGTATGGAAGCCAGAACGGAGGGTAGGTGAATGGTCAGCGGCGGCGGCAACGCGTCGCATCCCCCCAGCACAACCGCTACGACTTTCTGAGCGGAAGGGAAATCATGACTTACGATCTTTCACCCACGTCTTCCACGTACGGGCAGCAGTCGACCAACGGCGGTGGCGTCCGCGACCAGGCGCGCCAGGTCGGGTCGGAGGCCGCGCAGGCAGGTGGTGCGGTCGCCCAGACCGCCAAGGAGCAGGGCACCGAGGTCGGCCGTGAGGCGGCCCGGCAGGCCCGCAACCTGTACGGCGAGGCCCGCAGCCAGCTCGCCAGCCAGACCGGTGAGCAGCAGCGCCGAGCCGCCGGTGGGCTGCGTTCGCTGGCCGACGAGATGCGCTCGATGGCCGAGCAGGGTGGCCAGGCCGGCCCGGTGACCGAGCTGGCCCGCCAGGCCGCCGACCGGGTGCAGGGCGTCGCCGGTTGGCTTGAGCAGCGCGAGCCCGGCGACCTGATCACCGAGGTACGCGACTACGCGCGGCGTAACCCGGGCACCTTCCTGGTCGGCGCGGCGGTGCTCGGTGTGCTGGCCGGCCGGCTGACCCGTGGCATCTCGGCCGCCGGCGACGACTCCGGCAACGGTTCCTCGACCTTCCGGGGCGCCGGAGCGTACGACCCGGAGCAGACCGCCGTGATCCCGACGCAGCCGCCGGCGGCCCGCGCGGTGCCGGACGCCGTTCCGCCGGGCGGCTACCTCGACCCGACCCCCGGTACGCACACCCCGCCGACGTCCGGTGGCTACACCGACCAGACGCCCGGTACCTACGCCGACCCGGCGCCCGGCGGCTCCGTCGAGCCGGGCCAGGGCGAGTACCCGGAGCACTCCGGCACCGGCCAGCCGCTGCCGCCGGTGACCCAGACCGACCCGCTGCCGGGCGTGCCGTCCAGCGGTAGCCCTCGCCCGTGAGCCGCCGAGTCATCCGAAGGGAGGCGACGGCATGAGCATGCCGACGCAGGGGTCCGGACTGGACTCCGGTTACCACCCCGACGCGGGTGCCCCGCACACCGCGTCGGAGGTGAAGGGCAGCTCGCTGGGTGACCTGATGCGTCAGGTCACCACGGACCTGTCGACGCTGATGCGTCAGGAGGTTGAGCTGGCCAAGGCCGAGATCCGCCAGGAGGGCAAGAAGGCCGGTAAGGCCGCGGGCCTCTTCGGCGGTGCCGGCTTCGGCGGCTACATGGTGGCCCTCTTCGTGTCCATCGCCATCTGGCAGTTCCTGGACAACGTCATGGACTCCGGCCTGGCCGCGCTGATCGTGGCTGTGATCTGGGCCGCGGTCGCCGCGGTCCTCTACTCGAAGGCCAAGAAGAACGCCCAGCACGTACGCGGGCTCCAGCAGACCAACGACAGCGTGCAGCGGATCCCCGACGCGCTCAAGCCGCACCCGGAGGGAGTCACCCGATGAGCACCGATCCCGATCAGATCCGCCGGGAGATCGAAGCCACCCGTAACAGTCTCAGCTCCGATGTGGATGCGTTGGCGTACAAGGTCAGCCCGAGCCGCATCGTCGACGACCGTAAGCAGCGGGCCCGTTCCGCTCTGCAGAATGTGAGGGACAAGGTCATGGGAACCGCGTCTGACCTCGGCCACGGCACCGGCCAGGCCGCCCACTCGGTGGGTGACCGCGCCTCGTCGGCGGCCTCCAGCGTCAGCGACGCCGCGCACTCGGCGGCGACCACTGTCAGCGATGCCGCGCAGAGCGCGCCGCGGGTGATCCGGCAGAAGTCCCAGGGCAACCCTCTCGCCGCCGGCCTGATCGCGTTCGGGGTCGGCTGGCTGGCCTCGTCGCTGATCCCGGCCTCCCGCCGCGAGCAGCAGGCCGCCACCCAGGTGAAGGCCAAGGTCAGCGAGCACAGCGGGGCCGTGAAGGAGAAGCTGGGCGAGGTGGCCGGCGAGCTGCGCGAGCCGGCCCAGCAGGCCGCCGAGTCGGTGAAGTCCACCGCTCAGGACGCCGTGCACGCGGTCAAGGACGACACGAAGTCCGCCGCCCACCAGGTAAAGGACCACGCCACTCCCTGACCCCACCCCCAACCAGCGCGACAGCTCGCGGTCACCCTCTGGTGCCCGCGAGCTGTCGCGTTGGGGTCAGCGCGATCTTGCGGTACTCGGCTGGAGTTCTGTGGGCCTACCGGCGGTTTCGTCCCAACCGAAAGTGCAAGATCGCGGGGAGCCGTGGGTTGCGCGGGGCGGGGTTGGCGGCTCGGCGGATTCGGGTGTCGCCGTAGCGGACACCGCCCAGCAGGAGGCGTTGGGTGACCGCCAGCCAGCCGCACACACCGCGTTCCAGCAGCCAGAGTGGGGCCGCCAGTGCCGTGGCCGGCGGAAACACCCGGGTGCCGCCGGCGCGGCGGCGACCCGTCTCGGCCAGGGCGACGACCCCGGCCGCCGCGCCGAGCAGCAGCCTGGGGCGGCGCGACGCGACCGCCGCCGCCAGCGCCGGCAGTACCGCGAGCGCGATCAGCAGGCGAGCCGGCTGAGCCAGATCGTCGTACGCCTGTCGGACCCGTTGACCACGGAAATGCGCGGCTTCCGGAGGCAGCCGGCGGACGTACAGCCAGGCCGGGGCGGCCTCGGTGCCGCCGTACCCGCGCACCGTGCGGATCAGCTCCAGGTTCTCGAAGAGCACGTCCGGGTCGTACCCGCCCATGGCGAGGAAGGTGCTGCGCCGCACGGCAAGGGTGCCCGGGTAGTCCGCTCCGAGCGCCCGGTTGAGCAGCGTGCGGCCGGTGTCCCACCAGGCGTGCCAGGGCAGCGGGTCGAAGTAGTTCTGCGGTCGTACCACGTCGGCCCGGCCCAGCAACCGGTGTACCGCGCTCAGCGCGGACTCGTCGTACCGGACGTCGTCGTCGGCGATCACCACGTGCTCGTGGCCGGCGGCGCGGACGCCGGTGTGTACGCCCAGCACCTTGCCGTTGAGCCCACGCTCACTCGGATCCGGTGGGAGGTGCCGGACCAGCCCCCGCCACGCCTCGGCGTGCCGGGCGAAGATGTCCGGAGGTGAGCCGTCGACCACGAGCACCTCCGCCCGGTGACCGAGCCAGCGCAGGTAGTCGGTCAGCTCGGCCAGGCCGCTGTCGGTGTGCCAGCGCAGCGGCAGCACGTACGTCATCGGTAGCCGGACCGGCGACGTGCCGGCGCCCTCGGGCGCGACCTCCCACCGGCGGGTGGCGTCTTCAGTAGGGCTGAACGAGGACATGGCAACTCCGTGGCGGACAGGGTCGCGGTCGGTGTTGAGCAGCATCTGCCCGCATTTCCGTCGATCAAACAGCGGGTCGTTTCGACTGCCGGACCCCGGGTAGCGCTGCCCTAAGAGCTGTCCATGCCCGGTTGTCCGGGTGGAGGAGATAGACGTGATGACCAACAACGGAACCAGGTGGGCGCTTCTCGGCGTCACCGCGGCGACGGCGGTCGGCGTGGGGCGGGCGGCGGCCCGCCGTCGGCATCGGCATCAGCCGGAGCGACAGGACGGTTGGTACGTGGTGCGTCGCGGGGTGACAGTGGACCGGTCCCGGGACGAGGTGATCGGCTTCTGGACCGACCGCGAACGGCTGGACCGCGCGCTGGCCGGGTGGGCCACGTTGCAGCAGCTCGACGAGCGGCGTTGGCGGTGCGTGGCCCGCGACCGGGCCGGCGGTGAGACGCAGTGGCAGGCCGAGATCACCGTTGAGGGGACGGGCACCCTGATGTGGCGGGTCGAGGACGGGCCGATGCCGCAGCTGGGACGGATCGAGCTGACCGAAGCACCCCAGGGCCGGGGCACGGAGATCCGGGCCGAGCTGCGCTACCGCTCCGGTCCGGTGCGTCGGTTGGCTGGCCTGGTCAGCGGCGACGAGCCGGACCTGGCGCTGCGGGACGCGCTGCGGCGGGTGAAGGCGCTGATCGAGTGTGGCCAGGTGGTGGACACCCGGGAAGACCCGTCCGGCCGGAGCCCCGCCCAGGAGAAGGCGACCGACAAGGTGCGGGAGAAGCTGATGACGGGAGGACGGGCGTGAGGGCGCTCTGCTGGGAAGGCGTCGGCAAGCTGGCCGTCCGGGACGTGCCGGAGCCCCAGATCCGCGCCGAGGGGGACATCATCGTCCGGGTCCGGGCCAGCAGCGTCTGCGGCTCCGACCTGCACCTGATCAACGGGTACCTGCCGGCGATGCGGGAGGGGGACATCCTCGGCCACGAGTTCATGGGCGAGGTGGTGGAGACCGGGCCCGGCGTACGGCGGCACCGGGTCGGCGACCGGGTGGTGGTGGGGTCGGTGGTCGCCTGCGGTGGCTGTTGGTACTGCCGGACCGAGCAGTACTCGCTCTGCGACAACTCCAATCCGCAACCGGTGTTCACCGAGAAGCTGTGGGGGCACTCGCCGGCCGGCATCCTGGGCTACTCGCACGCCGCCGGCGGCTACTCGGGATCACACGCCGAGTACATCAGGGTGCCGTTCGGCGACATCGGCGCCTTCGCCGTACCCGACGGGGTGCCGGACGACTCGGTGGTGTTCGCCTCCGACGCGATGCCCACCGGGTGGATGGCGGCGGACTTCTGCGGGCTCACCGGTGGCGAGGTGGTGGCCGTCTGGGGTGCTGGGGGCGTTGGTCAGATGGCGGCCCGTTCGGCGCAACTCCTGGGCGCCGAGCGGGTCATCATGATCGACCGATTCCCGGATCGGCTCAGGACCGCCACCGAACGGATCGGGGTCGAGACGATCAACTACGCGGAGACCGACGTGCTGGAGGCGCTGCGGGAGCTGACCGCCGGGCGCGGGCCGGACGCCTGCATCGAGGCCGTCGGAATGGAGTCGCACGACGTCGGACCGACCTACGCGTACGACCGGGTGAAGCAGGCGGCGCGGTTGCAGACCGACCGCCCGACCTCGGTCCGCCAGGCGATCATGGCGTGCCGCAAGGGCGGCACGGTGAGCATCGTCGGTGTGTACGCCGGCCTGGTCGACAAGTTTCCGCTTGGCGCGGCCATGAACAAGGCCCTGGTGCTGCGGATGGGGCAGATGCACGCGCAGCGCTACATCCCGATGTTGCTTGACCGGCTCGCCGCCGGCGAGATCGACCCTGGTTATCTGGCCACCCACCCGCTCTCCCTGGAGCAGGGCGCCCAGGGGTACGAGCTGTTCGAGAAGAAGGAGGACGGCTGTCTGCGCAGCGTTCTGCATCCCTGACGGCTGGGCGTACCCGCCTCGCCGGTCGCTGCGATCGGGCGGGGCGGGTCAGCCGGCGCGGCGGACGTTGATGATTGTCAGCCCGAGGGGCGGCAGCGCGGGCATCCGGTGCAGATCCAGGGCCAGGTTCTGAACGGGGACGTCGTAGCGCATGGTGGTGACGAGGTTGGTGACTGCCCGCTTCATCAGGTCGATGGTGATCCACTCGCCGGCGCAGCGGTGCCCGGCCCAGTGGTCGCCGCCCCCCTGTGGGATCAGTTCGAACGGGTCCACCCGGCGGCCGGCGAACCGCTCCGGGCGAAACAGCTCCGGTTGCGGCCAGAGCGTCGGGTGGTGGTTGGTGCCGTAGAGGTCGAGCAGCACCCGCCGGCCGCGCGGAAAGTGGTGGCCCTGCCAGTCGAAGGACCGCCGGACCCGGGCCGCCGCGATCGGAAAGAACGGGTAGTAGCGGCGTACTTCCTGGACGAACTGCTCGGTGGCCTCGTCGTCGTCGCGGACGCGTTCCCGCCAGGCCGGATGGTCGTGCAGGGCGAGCGCGGCGAAGGTCATGTACTGGTCGACGGCGACCACCGGGCGCAGCACGTTGAGCAGCTCCACTGCCGCGATCCGCCGGGGGAGGAGGTTGCCGCGCACGTCCCGGTGTTCGGCGATCACGGCGAGGGCGGTGCCGGCCGGCGCCGGGGCGAAACCGACCCGGGTCCGTTCGATGAGGTCGGCGAGCCAGTGCTCGGCGCGGTACCGGGCCAGCCGTCCCCTCCAGTGCCGGGGTCCCAGCACGGCCGGAGCCTCGATCATGGCGTGCAGCTCGACGGCGCGGCGCTCGACCTGTGACGCGGGCAGCGGCACCCCGGCCCAGGCACAGACCACCCGGGTCAGCATTCGGCCCAGCTCGTCGTAGAGCGACACCGGTCCGGCGCCCTCCCAGGCGGCGACCCGGGCCCGCCACTCGTCGTCGAAGAGCTGGCCGAGCCGCTGGATCGCCGCCGGTGTCATGATCGACATGAACATGGCCTTGCGGTCGGAGTGCTCCGGCCCGTCCAGCCCCTGCACCCCGCCCCGCCCGGTCAGGGTTCGCTGCACCCGCAGCGGCATCGCTGTGGCGCGTTGGAAGCGGTCATTGTCGTAGAACAGCTCCGCCGCCGGCCGGCCGCGCAGGCAGATGGTCGGGGCGAGCAGGATCCGGGTCTTGAAGACGTCGCTGCCGTACCGCTCGCAGCGCTCGCCGATGAACCGGTAACCGGCGCGGAGCAGCGCGAGGGTGCTGTCCGGGCTGCGGTCGGCCGGCATGGTCGCCATCGGGTCTCCTCACGCGCAGGTGCGGCTGGTCGCCGTTTGCCGGTGCGCTTACCCCCGTCCACGCCGCTGAACCCCGCCCGGCTGGCCCCTCCCAGGGGCGGCGGAACCTGGTTTGCTGCTGGTGGGGACGAGCACGGGGAGGGCGGAATGCGCGACAACACATCACCGCACTGGCGGCAGCGGCGAGCGGCCGGGGCACTCGGCGGAGGCCGCGACGGACGGTCACTGATCGGGCCGCCGCGGCGGCCCACCCGTCCGCACCGGTTCTTCACAGTGCACCTGGGCTTCACCGCGCCCGGCCCGGCCGAGGCCCGCGAGCTGGCCGTGGCGTACGCGGAGGCGCTGAGCCTGCTCCGCTCGGAGGTGGCACTCGGTGCGGCGGCAGTGTCACCGGCGGATGCCTGGCAGCGGGCCGAGCGGCTGTTCTGCGGCGCGGTCGGCCCGGACGGCGAACGCTGCGTCGACGTGGCCGACCATCCGGGCTTCCACCACGCCCCGGGCCCAGGTGGCCTCGGCTGGGGCGACGGCGACGGCGACGGCCCCGGCCGTGGTTGACCACCAGCCCCGGGTGGCCGATCCGGGGGTGCGCCGGCCGACCCGCCAGCGTGGCCGTGCCGGTGTCCCGACCACGGGCACCGGCACGGCGATCCACCACCGACGGGTCGTCGGGCACTGTCAGTCCAGGTCGAACTCGCCGTCCTGCGCGCCGGCCACGAAGGCGTCCCACTCGGCCTGGGTGAAGACCAGCACGGGCCCGTCCGGCTCGGCCGAGTTGCGCATCCCGATCAGATCGTCGACGAAGGCGACCTCGACGGCGCTGTCGGAGGTGTCCCCCTCGGCCCGCTGCCAGACCGCCCGAGAGAGGTCGAAGTCGCCCTTGGGGTGCTGCGCCATGGTTCTTTCCTCCAGTGCCGAGGGTCGTGTGGTGACCGGGTGCCGATCCCCATCGGGCAGGATAAGCGGATGCCGAGCCTGACCCGTGTAGAGGCGACCGCGCGTGGCGCGGCGATTACCGTCGAGTCCTATCAGGTGGACCTGGACCTGACCGGTGACGGCGACCTGTTCCGCTCCCGCGTCCAGATCCGGTTCCGAGCCACCGCCGGCGCCGCGACCTTCGTCGAGGTCAAGCCCGCCAAACTGCGCGGTGTACGCCTCAACGACAGCGACCTGGACCCCGGCCTGCTCACCGACAACCGGCTGCCGCTCGACGACCTGGCCGAGGAGAACACGCTCGTCGTCGAGGCCGAGATGGCGTACTCCAGGACGGGGGAGGGGATGCACCGCTTCGTCGACCCGGCCGACGGCGAGACCTACCTCTACGCCCAGTCCTTCCTCGACAACGCGCCGCGCATCTTCGCCGCCTTCGACCAGCCCGACCTCAAGGCCCCGTTCACGCTCTCGGTCACCGCGCCGCCGCAGTGGATCGTCGCAGGCAACGCCGAGCTGGCCGCCAACCCGGCACCCGGGCGCTGGGAGTTCGCCCCGAGCGAGCCCCTGGCCACGTACTTCTTCTCGCTGATCGCCGGGCCGTACCACGTCCGGCGGGCCGAGCACGACGGCGTACCGCTGGGCATCTACTGCCGTCGGTCGCTCGCCGAGCACCTGGACGCCGACGCCGAGGAAATCTTCACCATCACCCGGCAGTGCCTGGACCGGTTCCACCAGCTCTTCACCGAACGCTACCCGTTCGGCAAGTACGACCAGGCGTTCGTGCCCGAGTTCAACGCCGGCGCGATGGAGAACCCGGGCCTGGTCACCTTCCGCGACGACTACGTGTTCCGTTCGGCGGTCACCGACACCCAGCGCGAGCAGCGGGCCGGCACCATCGCCCACGAGATGGCCCACATGTGGTTCGGTGACCTGGTCACCATGCGCTGGTGGGACGACCTGTGGTTGAACGAGTCCTTCGCCGAGTACCTCGGCACCCGGGTCACCGCCGAGGCGACCCGCTTCGATCAGGCCTGGACCACCTTTGCCATGCGGCGCAAGGCCTGGGGTTACGCCGCCGACCAGCGGCCCTCCACCCACCCGATCGCTCCACAGGAGGTCGTCGACGCCGAGGCGGGCCTGCTCAACTTCGACGGCATCTCGTACGCCAAGGGCGCCAGCGTGCTGCGGCAGCTGGTCGCGTGGCTCGGCGACGAGGCATTCCTCGCCGGCCTGAACGCGCACTTCGCCGGACACCGCTTCGGCAACGCCACCCTTGCCGATCTGCTGGCCAGCCTCTCCGCCAGCAGCGGGCGGGACCTGTCCGACTGGGCCGAGCTGTGGTTGCGCCGCCCGCAGGTCAACACGCTGCGTGCCGAGGTCGCCGTCGACGCCGAGGGCCGCTACACCGAGGTGGCAGTGGTGCAGACCGCGCCCGAGTCGTACCCGGTGCTGCGCCCACACCGGATCGGCGTGGGCCGCTACTCGTTGGACGGCACCGGGCGACGCGACGAGGTAGACATCGACCCGAACGCCGACGGAGGCCGCACCCTGCTCGGTGCGTTGACCGGCGAGCCGGCGGCCCGGTTGTTGCTGCTCAACGACGGCGACCTCACCTTCGCGAAGGTACGCCTCGACCCGGCGTCGGCGGACGCCGTCCCGCAGGTGCTGCCCGGTCTGGCCGACCCGCTGGCACGAGCTGTGCTCTGGCGCGAGGCACTGGACGCGGTGACCGACGGCGAACGGCCGGTCAACGGCCTGATCGACCTGATGGCCGCCGCGCTTCCCACCGAGACCGAGGTGATCATCGCGGAGGACGTGCTGACGCTCAGCCGGTCCCTGGTCGACCGTTACCTCGACCCGCTGGCCCGCTCCACGGCGCTGGCCAGGGTCGCGGGGACGTGCCAGCGGCTGCTCGACGGCGCGCCGGCCGGTGAGTCGCTGCAGCTCGCCGCCGCACGCGGCTGGATCGCCGCGACCACCGACGCCGATCTGCTCGTCGGTTGGCTCGCCGGCCGGGACGTGCCGGCCGGTCTGAAGGTCGACGCGGAGCTGCGCTGGGCGGTGCTGCGTCGCCTGGTGGTGCTGGGCGCCGCCGGCGAGGCGGAGATCGCTATCGAGGCCGCCGCCGACAACAGCTCCACTGGCGCGGAACGAGCGGCCCACTGCCGGGCGGCCCTGCCCGACCCGGTGACGAAGCAGGCGACCTGGGAGATCATCGTGGGGGACACCGAGCTGTCCGGTCGGCTGCTGGAGGCGATCACCGAGGGGTTCTGGCAACCCGAACAGGCCGACCTGACCGCCGCGTACGTCGATCGGTACTTCGCGGAGATGCCGGCCGCCGCGCACCGCCGTACCCCCTGGACGGCCGACCGGGTTGCCGCCCTGGCGTTCCCCCGCTACGCCGTGGCGCAGCCCACCCGGGAGGCGGCCGCAGCCCTGCTGTCCCGCGACGACCTGACCCCCGGCCTGCGCCGGGCGGTGACCGACGCCGACGACGACCTGCGTCGCGCGCTGGTCGCCCGGACGGCGGTGGCCGCCGCCTCGGCCTGACCGCTGAGCAGCGCGGGCTGACGCCGTGGGGTGGCCGGCGCGGGCTGACCCGGCGCGGGCTGACCCGGCGCGGGCGGGCCGCTGCGGGGTGGCTGGCCGGCCACCCCGCAGCCACAGCTCAGCGCAGGGCGGGCTCCGCCGTGACCGGCGCGTCCCAGTCGATGACGTAGCGCTGCTCGTCGGCGACGGTCTTCTCCGGGTCCAGCACCGTGCGCACCATCAGCGGCATCAGCAACGGCATCAGCGTCCGCGCGACCGCACCGGGGGCCTTCGCGTGGTTGATCCGGGCCGCGCGGGCCGCGACCTTCTCCACCCGGGTACGACGCAGCCGCACGTACGCGGCGAACGCCGCCTCGACGTCCGGCAGGTCGCGCAGGCAGCGGGCGAGTTGCACAGCGCTCTCGATGGCCAACGACGCACCCTGCCCCGAACTGTTCGACGGTGCGTGCGCCGCGTCGCCGACCAGCACCATCCGGCCCCGATACCAGTGCGGCACGGGCGGCATGATCTGCAATGACCCGACCACCTGGAGATCGTCGGCGTTGCTGGTCGCTACCAGCTCCCGGCCCGGGTCGTCGTCGCCGTAGGTGGCGCGCAGCGTGTCCAACCACTGCTCCGCCGGCACAGCCCGGGCCTCGACGAGGCTCATCGGCCGCTGCTGCGGCAGGTTGGCCCCCCAGCGGGTGCCGCCGCCGGGCTCCGGCCAGTACAGGTAGTAGCCGCGCCGACCGAACGCGAACGTCATCGTGCCCGGCTCGGCGTCGACCTCGTGGCGGGCGACCGCCTCGACGCCGAGCAGCCCGGTGAACCGGGGACCGGGCGCGGCCGGGTCGATGAGGCCCCGGACCGTGGAGCGGATCCCGTCCGCGCCGACCAGGATGTCCGCGGTCGCCGTGCTGCCGTCCTCGAAACGTGCGGTCACGCCGTCGCCGGTCTGCTCGGCATCGACCAGCCGCTTGCCGTACGCGAACGGCACGCCCTCGGCGAATGCCTGGTCGTGCAGCACCTGGTACAGCTCGGCCCGGTGCACCACGTGCAGCGGTGGCACCCCGGTCAGCGTGGGCATGTCGATGCGGCGGCGGCCGACGGCCAGAGCGCTGCGGTCGATCGGTGTGGCGATCGCCGTCACCGCCTCGTGCGCGCCGACCGTACGCAGAGCCGCCACGCCGTTGGGCGCGAGGGCGAGGGTGCCGCCGATGCCGCTGGCCGTGGTCGGGTACGCCTCGTAGACGGTTGCGGTGATGCCGGCGCGGCGCAGCGCGAGCGCTGTCACCGGCCCGGCGATGCCACCGCCGATGACGATCGCGGTTCGTACCGTGGTCATGCTCTCTCCCTGGGTGTGGTCGGTGCGCGGGCGCGCGGACCTGGTGTGGTCGGTGCGCGTGGGCGCGGACCTGGGAGGGAGCCCGGTTATCCTCGTGGTTGCCGCTTCGGGCCGGGTGCCTTCCCAGGTGTCGGTTCGGGGTCAGGGCCCCGGTGAGGTGTTGGCGCACCTCGCCGGGGCCGCTCTTCAGCCGGTGGCGTCGGCTCTCCGGCTGCCGCTGGCGGGGCGTTCGGAGCTGTCGGGGCTTGCCTCCGGGGTGTGGGTGGTTGGGGTGTCGGGGTTGGCCTTCGGGGTGCTGCTTTTCTCGGCCAACTCGGTCAGCTCGGCCGGCATCTCGCCGGTCTCGTGGAAGGTCCGCCAGGTGTCCAACCCCGGGTAGCTGCCCGAGGTCAGCTCGGCGAGCAGCGCCCGCAGCCAGGCCGCCTCCGCGTCGCGCATGGCGAGGTCGTACTCCGACTCGACCAGGAACAGTCGCGGGATCTCCCGCAGGTGCGCGTCGAGCGCTTCGCGGTCCTGGCGGATCGCGGCCTCCAGCAGATCGAGCCGTTGCCGCAGCAGGGCGGTGGCCTCGTCCGGGTGCAGCGCGGCGAGCACGGACAACCCGGCCCGGAAACGGGGATGCTCCGCCATCGGGGTGGAGACCAGCTCGCGGGCCCAGTCGACCAGCTCCGCCCGCCCCGCGTCGGTGATCCGGTAGACGGTGCGTTCCGGGCGTCGGCCCTCGCGCACGCTCTCCACCGCCTCGATCAGGTGGTGTTTGTCCAGGTTGCCGATCACCGTGTAGAAGGACCCCCACTTGAACTCCATGTCCTGGTCCTTGCCCCAGGCACGTAGTGCGGTGGCGATCTCGTACGGGTGCATCGGCCGTTGGACCAGCGCGGACAGCACGGCCAGCGCCAGCAGATTGCCGACCTTGCGCCGCTTCGGCACGATGACCCCCTCGCTCGTCGACGGTTACTCGTCAACGAATATACGCCGACGGGCGGAATGCTGCGACCCCTACGTGCGGCGCTCTGCGGGCGGCGCATGGCCCGGCAGTTGAGTTGATCATTGCGCCGGGCCGGAACGGTCGGCCATGACGCCCGGCCTACGATCATTGGGTGGAGGAAGATATCCGGCGGATCGGGATCATGGGTGGCACCTTCGACCCGATCCACCACGGGCACCTCGTCGCGGCCAGCGAGGTAGCGGACCGGTTCGGCCTGGACGAGGTGGTCTTCGTGCCCACCGGGCAGCCCTGGCAGAAGGCCGACGAGCCGGTCAGCCCGGCCGAGGACCGGTACCTGATGACCGTGATCGCCACCGCCTCCAACCCTCGCTTCCAGGTCAGCCGGGTCGACATCGACCGCAGCGGGCCGACCTACACCGTCGACACCCTGCGCGACCTGCACGCCGAGTACGGCCCGAAGGTGCAGTTGTTCTTCATCACCGGCGCGGACGCCCTGCAACGCATTCTGTCCTGGAAGGACCTGGACGAGATCTTCGAGCTGGCCCATTTCATCGGCGTGACCCGACCCGGTTTCCCGCTGAGCGACAAGCACCTTCCGGCGGATACTGTCAGCCTGATCCAGGTGCCCGCGATGTCCATCTCGTCGACCGATTGTCGTGCTCGGGTCGCCAGAGGCGAGCCGGTCTGGTATCTGGTGCCCGACGGTGTGGTGCAGTACATCGCCAAGCGGAGCCTCTATCAGCACTGAGCGCACCCGTTATGCCCAGGTTCGTGGCACTAACCGACCAGAACTGGACGATCGGGGTGCCGCCGGGTATGAGACGCTTGGAGGATCGCACGCTTGATCAAAGGAGAACGGTGACGATTTCCGAACGCGCTCACGAGCTGGCTATCGCGGCCGCCCAGGCCGCCGCCGACAAGAAGGCGCAGGACATCACGATCATCGACGTCGGCGACCAGCTCGCCATCACCGACGCGTTCGTGCTCGCCGCTGCCCCCAACGAGCGCCAGGTGCTGGCCATCGTCGACGCCATCGAGGAGAGCCTGCTGGAGCTGCCGGAGAAGGCGAAGCCGGTGCGGCGCGAGGGCGAGCGTGGTGGCCGCTGGGTGCTGCTCGACTACGTCGACATCGTGGTGCACGTCCAGCACACCGAGGAGCGCGAGTTCTACGGGCTCGACCGCCTCTGGAAGGACTGCCCCACCATCCCGTTCGTCGATCGCGACCTGGTCGAGGCCGACGCCAGCGGGTCCGCCACCGCCGAATGACCCGACTGATCGTCTGGCGGCACGGCAACACCGACTGGAACGCCGCCAACCGCGTCCAGGGGCAGACCGACGTACCCCTCAACGAGCTTGGCCGCGACCAGGCCCGCGCCGCCGCCCCGCTGCTCGCGGGGCTGCGGCCCGACGCCATCGTGGCCAGCGACCTGAGCCGCGCCGCCGACACCGCCGCCGCGCTCGCCGCGCTGACGGGTCTACCGGTACGCACCGACGCCCGGCTGCGCGAGCGGCACTTCGGCCAGTGGCAGGGTCTGCACCTCACCGAGGTCGCCGAGCGTTTCCCCGAGGAGTACGCGCGCTGGCGGGCCGGCGACCCCGACCCGGGCGCGGATCTGGAGCCCCTGCACGACCTCGGTGAGCGGGTCGGTGCCGCGCTACAGGAGGCAGCCGATGCGGCCCCGGGCGGCACCGTGGTGATCGCCACTCACGGTGGCGGCTCCCGGCAGGGCATCGGTCACCTGCTCGGTTGGGACACTGCCGTGCTGCGCACCATCGGTTCGCTGGCCAACTGCCACTGGACCGAGCTGCGCCACGACGACGTCCGCGGCTGGCAGTTGCGGGCGCACAACGTCGGCCTGATCACCGCCCCGGTCGCCGTCGACGCGGTCTGAGTACTCGCGCCTCGGCGTTCCCGGCCTCGATCGGCTAGCGTGCCGGGCATGCCCGTCGCGGTTGTCATCGACTCCACCGCCTACCTTCCGTCCGAGCTGGTGCAGGCGCACCGGCTGACCGTCGTGCCGTTGACCGTCGTGCTCAACGGCGCGGAAGGGCTGGAGGGGGTGGAGACCCAGCCGGCCGACGCCACACTGGCGCTGAGCGCCCGCCGGGTCACCGCGACCACCTCCCGCCCGGCACCCGAGCAGTTCGCCCGCACGTACCGCCGACTGCTCGACGCCGGCGCCGACGGGATCGTCTCGGTGCACATCTCCGCCGCGCTGTCCGGCACGGTGGAGGCCGCCCGGCTCGCCGCCGCCGACCTGGACGGCCGGGTCGAGGTCGTGGACAGCCGCTCGGCGGGCATGGGGCTCGGCTTCCCGGCCATCGCCGCCGCCACCGCCGCCGAGGCCGGCGCCGACCTTGCCGCTGTACGCGACGCGGCGCTCGCCGCCATCGCCCGCACCACCGTCTGGTTCTACGTCGACACGCTGGAGTTCCTGCGCCGGGGCGGCCGGATCAACGCGGCCGAGGCGTTGGTCGGCACCGCGCTGTCCGTCAAGCCGATCATGCACATGCCGGACGGGGCGATCGTGCTGCGGGAGAAGGTCCGCACCGCCAGCCGGGGAGTGGCCCGTCTCGTGGACCTGGCCGTCGAGGCGGCCGACGGCGACGACGTGGATCTCGGGGTGCACCACCTGGCCGCGCCGCAACGGGCCGAGGCGTTGCGCGCCGCGCTGACCGAGCGGTTCGGTGACCGGCTGCACGACACGTACGTCTCCGAGGCGGGTGCCGTCGTCGCCGCGCACGCCGGGCCGGGCCTGGCCTGCGTGGTCGTCCACCGCCGACCGGAGGGCTGAGCCGTGCCCACGTCGTGCGTGGTGACCGGAGGTGGTCGCGGTGTCGGCCGGGCCGTGGTGGAACGGCTGCTGGCGACCGGCGCCACCATCGTCGTACTCGAACGCGACGCCGACGCGGTCGACTGGTTGGCCGACCATCCGGCCGCCGATCGGCTCGTCGCGGTGGTCGGTGACGCCGCCGACGAGCAGGTGGCCGAGCACGCCGCCGAGCTGGCCGACCGGGCCGCGCCGCTGACCGGCTGGGTGAACAACGCAGCGGTCTTCCGCGACGCCACGCTGCACACCGCGTCCGCCGACACGGTGCTGGAGCTGATCGGGTTGAACCTGCGCCCGGCCGTGGTGGGCGCCGCGGTCGCCGTCCGCCGCTTCCTGGCCCGCGCCGCCGGCGGCGCGATCGTCAACGTCTCGTCGCACCAGGCCCGCCGACCGGTGTCCGGTGCCCTGCCGTACGCGACGGCGAAGGCCGCCGTGGAAGGGCTCACCCGGGCGCTGGCCGTCGAGTACGGCCGGCACGGCATCCGCGCCAACGCGGTCGCGCTCGGCTCGATCGCCACCGAGCGGCACGCCGAATTCCTCGCCACCCAGGAGCCCACCCAGGCCCAGTGGATCGACGCCGAGCTGACCCGGCTGCACCCGGTGGGCCGCATCGGGCGGGCCGAGGAGGTGGCCGAGGCGGTCGCGTACCTGCTGTCGCCCGCGGCGAGCTTCGTCAACGGGGTGACGCTGCCGGTGGACGGCGGACGGGCCGTACTCGGCCTCGACCCGGAGGCCCGCTGACCGCCCTCGTCGCGCCGCTGCTCCGTGTCGCCGTGTTAGCCTCCGTGCGCGCCCCAGATGGGCCTACCCCCCGGAGGTTCTGGCTACTTCAGCCACCACGCCGAGATCGACGCGATATACGCGTCTCTCGTGCGGGATCCGGGGCGTCGGTGCCCTCGGGGCTTCGTCATCTGTGTGGCTGGGTGAACGCTGTGGGCCTCCGGTCGGGTCTTCGGATCGACCGGGAAGAAGACGGTACGGATGACAGTCACGTTCAACCACACCATCATCGCCAGCAAGGACAAGAGCGCCTCGGCCGCGTTCTACCGGGAGTTGTTCGAGCTGCCGGAGGCGCCATCGTGGGGGCCGTTCGCCAACGTCCAACTGGACGAGGGTGTGCTGCTCCAGTTCGCCGAGCCGCCGGTGGACATCCAGATGCAGCACTACGCGTTCCTCGTCGACGACGAGTTGTTCGTGCGGTGCCTGGCGTTCGTCGAGGGACGCGGCATCACGTACTGGGCCGACCCGCAGCTGAAGCGGGAGGGGGAGACCAACACCGAGCACGGTGGCCGGGGCTTCTACTTCTTCGACCCTGCCGGCCACGCGATCGAGATCATCACCCGGCCGTACCTGTAGGGGCTGATCGCGGCACACACCGACCTGTGGACGGAGTGCGGCAAGGCCGATCACCGTCGGTCACCTTCGTCGGGGCGGATCCGGCATTAAGCGGTATACCTCAGAGGCATATTTATGCCTCTGAGGTATACCGCTCCTTGGCAGTTCGACATGGCGGGCCGGCCGAGCGCGCCCGGCGTTGCGGCCTTGACGTCGCGGCGCACGGCGTAGCTGCCGTCTGCGCCCATAGCAGATCGAGGCATGATCAGGGCGTTGTCCACAGTGGCGTTGCTTGTCCACAGGACGACGCCGTCTACCTCCACCATCACGGCTGCCGCCATAGCGTCGCGCTGTGTCGCACGACGAGGAGACAGAGGTACGCCAGCGCCTGCGCCGGCTGACGGAGGCGGCTGTCGCACCGCTGCCCCGGCCGGAGGTGCCGCTCGCGGGCGTACCCCCGTCGTCCCTGGTCCACGCGCAGCCCGCGGACGTACCGTCCTTCCGGCCCGCAGTGCCGCTCGCGGAACCGTCCTCGGACGGCCCTGCGCTCCCGCCCGAGTCGCGGTTGCCCGGCCCGTCGGCGTTCGACCCTGGGCGGCGGGGCGTGCGGGCGTTGGCGGTGGTCGCCGTGGTGGTGGTCGCGGGTGCGGCAGGTTGGGCCTGGCAGGCCCGGCCGCAGTCGGAGCCGGTCGCCCCGCTGGCCAGCGACGCCGCGTCGGCCGCACCGGTGGGTGATCCGAGCGTGTCCAGCTCCGCCGAGCTGGTGGTGGCGGTCGCGGGCAAGGTCCGAAAACCCGGTTTGGTACGCCTGCCGGCCGGGTCCCGTCTCGCCGACGCGGTGCAGGCGGCCGGCGGCGCGCTCCCGGGGGTCGACGTGGCGCTGCTCAACCCCGCCCGCAAGGTCACCGACGGCGAGCTGATCGTGGTCGGGGTGACGCCACCGCCGGTGCCGGGCGGTGCGGCCGGGCCTGCGGCGGGCGGTGCGGCTCCCGCCGCCGGGCCGCTGAACCTCAACACCGCGACACTGGCCCAGCTCGACGCGCTGCCCGGGGTCGGGCCGGTGCTCGCCCAACGGATCCTCGCCCATCGCGATCAGCACGGCGGGTTCAAGTCCGTTGGCGACCTGCGCCAGGTCGACGGGATCGGCGACGCACGGTATGAGCAGCTCAAGGATCTGGTGACGGTGTGAGCGGGTTTTCCGTGACCGCTGACCCACCGGCCGGCGGGGCTCAGCCCGGGCCGCCGGCTGGGTCGGCGCAGGCCGCGCCACCGGTTGGCGGGGCCCGGTCGGAGCCGCCGGATCTGCGACTGGCTGGGCTCGCCGTGGCGGCCTGGCTCACGGCGCTCGCCGGCCTGCACCTTGGCAGCCGCGCCACGCTGCTGGTGGCCAGCACGGGGGCCGGTCTGACGGCAATTGGTGCTGCGCATCTGCTCGGCCGCCTCGGCCGTCCCCGAACAGCGGTGCGGCGCTACGGGTGGGTGGCCGTGGCGGTCGGCCTCGGTGTGGTCTGCGGTGGTGCGGCCACCGCCGCCCGGCTCGCCGTTCGCGACGCGCCGGCGATCCGTGCCCTTGCGGAGCAACGCGCTCCGATCACCGCCGACCTGGTCGTCCGGGACGACCCGCGCCCGCTTCGGAGCGCCGGGCGGCCGGGGATGCTGCTGGTGTCGTCCGAGCAGGTCCGGCTCACCGGCCCGGATGGTCGACGGATCCACGCGTCGGTGCGGCTACTGGTCCTGGCGACCGATCCGGCGTGGCGGGGCCTGCTGCCCGGACAGCGCCTCACCGTCGACGGCCGGCTCGGCGTTCCGCGCGGCGGCGACCTCACCGCGGCGGTGCTCAGCACCAACGGTCCGCCGGAACGGCACGGCGCGCCGTCCTGGGCGCAGCGCGCCGCCGGTACGCTGCGTACCGGCCTGCAACGGGCCTGCGCGCCGCTGCCCGACGACCCCGGTGGGCTGCTGCCCGGTCTGGTGGTGGGCGACACCAGTCGACTGCCACCCGCCGTCGAGGCGGACTTCCAGGCCACCGGGATGACCCACCTCAACGCGGTCTCCGGCTCCAACGTGGCGATCGTGGTGGGTGCGGTGTTGTTGCTGGCCCGGTGGTCGCGCGCCGGCCCGTGGCTCGCCGCCGCGCTGTGTGGGGTGGCGCTGGTGGGGTTCGTCATCCTGGTCCGCCCGTCGCCGAGCGTCGTACGGGCAGCCACGATGGGAGCGATCGGGCTCGCCGCGCTCGCCGCCGGTCGACCTCGGGCGGCGCTGCCCGCGCTGGCCGCCGCCGTGACAGTGCTGGTGCTCGTCGACCCCGAGTTGGCCGGGGATCCCGGGTTCGCGCTCTCCGTGCTGGCCACCGGTGGCCTGCTGCTGCTCGCGCCGCGTTGGCGGGACGGATTGCGTCGGCGAGGCGTCCCGCCTGGGCTGGCCGAGGCGCTGGCCGTGCCGGCTGCTGCCCAACTTGCCTGCGGCCCGGTCGTCGCCGGGATCTCCGGGACGGTGAGCCTGGTGGCGGTACCGGCAAACCTGCTGGCGGTGCCGGCCATCGCGCCAGCGACAGTGCTGGGCGTGCTGGCGGCCATGGTGTCGCCGATCTGGCCGGCCGGCGCCGAGTTCGTCGCGTGGCTGGCGAGTTGGCCGGCCTGGTGGCTGGTGCTCATCGCCCGCCAGGGTGCTCGACTGCCAGGTGGCACAGTGCCGTGGCCGGGCGGGGTTCCCGGTGCCCTGCTGCTGACCGGGCTGACCGTCGCGCTGCTGATCGCGGTGCGCCGGCCACTCGTACGCCGACTGGTGGCGGTCGTTGGGGTCGCCGCCGTGCTGGGTGCCCTGCCGGTTCGGCTGCTGGCCGCTGGCTGGCCGCCCGCCGGTTGGGTGGTGGTGGCCTGCGCGGTGGGGCAGGGCGACGCCCTGGTGCTCCCGGTCGACCCCGGCCGGGCCGTGGTGGTGGACGCCGGGCCGGAACCGGGTGCGGTGGACGGTTGCCTACGTCGGCTCGGCGTACGGGAGGTGCCCCTGCTGGTGATCAGTCACTTCCACGCGGACCACGTGGGTGGGGTGGCCGGGGTGTTCCGGGGGCGGCGGGTGGGTGCCGTGCTGACGCCGTCGTCCACCGACCCGGAGAGCGGTAGGGACCTGGTTCGGGTGGCGGCCACTGGCGGGCGGGCCGCGCTGCTGAGCACCGTTGCCGGCGCTCGCCACCCAGTGGGCGGGGTCGATCTGCTGGTGCTCGGCCCGCCGTACCCGCTGGCCGGAACCAGGTCCGACCCGAACAACAACTCGCTGGTGCTGCGCGCCACGGTGGCCGGGGTACGGATCCTGTTGGCCGGCGACGCGGAGACCGAGGAGCAGCACGCGATGGTGGCGCGGGCGGCCCCCGGCCAGTTACGGGCGGACGTGTTGAAGGTCGCGCACCACGGGTCGGCGTACCAGGACCCGGGCTTCCTCGACGCGGTCCGGCCGACGGTGGCGCTCGTGCCGGTGGGCACCGGCAACACCTACGGGCACCCGAGTCCGGGGCTGCTCGCCCACCTTGGCAGGAGCGGCGTGCGGGTGCTGCGCACCGACACGGACGGCGACGTGGCGGCGGTCCGAACGGGCGACGGTCTGGCGGTAGCCCGGCGAGGTGTGCCCGCGGGCCGACGGCCTTGAATAGGTCTCCGATTAATCGGACGAATTGCGGATTAAACGGGGAATTGAGTTGGATGTCTGGATTTGCGCTGTGTGCGGGCTGCGCCGATCAAGCAGCGAATGAGCAGGCACGATCCCGCCGCAGGCCGTGCGAATATGGGCGGCGTGACCCCCGCCAGCCTCGCCCCCATTCTGCTCGTCCTCGGTGACGAGGAACTGCTCGCCACGCGCGCGGTCACCGAAGCTGTCGCGAAGGTTCGCAGTGTCGACCCCGAGGTGGACGTCCGCGAGTACCAGGCCAGTGCGCTCACCGTCGGCGAGATCGCCGAGATGCTCAGCCCCTCGCTGTTCGGCGGTCGGCGGCTGCTGATCCTGCGTTCCGGCCAGGACGCCCGCAAGGACCTGGTCGCCGCGCTGTTGGCGTACGCGAAGAATCCCGACCCGGAGGTCCAGCTGCTGGTGCTGCACCTGGGCGGTGCCAAGGGCAAGGCGTTCGCCGACGGTCTGCGGGCGGCCGGCGCGACGGTGGTCCCGGCCGCCAAGCTCAAGGGGCACCGCGACCGGGTGGCCTTCGTTCGCGACGAGATCCGCCGGGCCGGGGGAAAGTGCACCGACGACGCCGCCGAGGCGCTCATCGCCGCGGTCGGCAACGACATGCGTGAGCTGGCTGCCGCCTGCTCCCAACTGGTCGCCGACACCGATGGGCGGATCAGCGCCGAGACGGTCTCCCGTTACTACCGGGGCCGGGTCGAGGTGACCGGCTTCACGGTGGCGGACGCCACCATGGTCGGCGACGTGCCGGGGGCGCTTGAGGCGCTGCGCTGGGCCCTGCACGTCGGGGTCGACCCGGTGCCCATCGCCGACGCCCTGGCCGACGGGGTGCGCACTGTGGCCCGGGTGGCGTCGGCTGGGCGAGGTAGTCCGTACCAGCTCGCCAGCAGCCTCGGAATGCCCGCCTGGAAGATCGAGCGGGCGCAGCGGCAGGGGCGGGGCTGGACGCCGGAGGGCCTGGTCCGGGCCATGCAGGTCGCCGCCGAGTGCAACGCGGCCGTCAAGGGCGGCTCCGACGACCGGGCGTACGCCCTGGAGCGTGCGGTCTTCTCGGTCGCGGCGGCCCGGCAGGGCAGCACCAGGTGACGGGGGCGAGCCGCCCGGCGTGGGCCACCATTCCCGTGGACGAGGAGCGTTACCGGCCGCTCTACGCCCGGCTCCTCGGCCTGCGGTTCGTCAACCCCGGTGGCGTGCTGTGCTTTCTCTTCTTCGAGGGTGCCATCGCCCTGGCGGTGCTGCTCGCCCTCGCCGAGTTGGTCAGCTGGTGGGCGGTGCTGGTGCTGCCGGTCGTGGTGGCCGCCATGGTGAAGCTCAACGACATGGTGGCCGCGATCGTGGTCCGCTCCGCCGCGCTCGTGCCCGAGCAGGAACGGGACCGGTTTCGCCGGCAGATGGAACCGGTGGTCGGCCGAGCCCGGGTGGAGTGGGTCTCGCACAGTGTTCCCGGCGTGGTGATCACCGCCGACCAGGTGCCACCGCCCCGGCGGGCCAACCCGTCGGACTGAGCGCCGACCCCGTCGGGGCCCACGCACCGAACGGCCGGTCCGGATGAACACGGCCGGCCTCTGGACACACGGAAACCCCGGGCCTGGGGCCCGGGGTTTTCCGAATCAGTCTGACGGTGAAGTCGTCAGGCGGAGAGCGACACCACGCGCTTCGCGATCGCGGACTTGCGGTTCGCGGCCTGGTTGGAGTGGATCACGCCCTTGCTGACGGCCTTGTCCAGCTTGCGCGAGGCGTCCAGCATGAGCGCGGTCGCCTTCTCGACGTCACCGGCCTCGGCAGCCTCGTGGAACTTCCGGACGGCGGTCTTCAGCGACGACTTGACCGACTTGTTGCGCAGCCGGGCCTTCTCGTTCTGCCGGTTGCGCTTGATCTGGGACTTGATGTTCGCCACGCGACAGCCTCGTCTTGATAGCTCGGGTTGGTCAGCTTATTGCGCGTGATGACGAACGTGCGTCATCGCTGCGCGAAGAGCCAGGTTACCAGGTCGCCGGGGACGAGCCAAAACGGCTCGGCCTTCGCGCGGACGGACCCGGCCCGTCGGGGACCAGGTTACGCCCTCGAACACGGCGGCGGCTCACCGCCAGCGCGGCGGCAGGCCGGTCCGCCGCACCGCCAGCCCGCCCCAGGTCAGCCCGCGTTACCGCCAGCCCGCCCCAGACCGGCCCGCGTCACTGCCAGCCCTGGCGGCGGGCCAGCCAGTCGAGCGACTGCTCGCCGCTCCACCGCTGGTGGGCGGGCAGGTGCGGCGAGGCCGTCGGCGGTGCCGCCGCAGCGCCGGTGAGGTAGTAGCCGGCCAACGCGGCCAGGGTCGCGTCCAGCGCGTCCGGGGGCGCGCCGGCGGTGGCGGGGTGCGCGGCGAAGAGCCGGTCCGCGTCCAGCCCGCTGGCGTACGCGGTGAGCAGCAGGCCGGCCAGGTCGAACCAGGCCGGCCCGGAGCAGACCCAGGTCCAGTCGCAGAACCAGGCCCGGCCGTCCGAGTCGATCAGCACGTTGTCGACCCGCAGGTCGCCGTGGATCAGGCTCGTCGCGCCGGCGGCGTACCGGGGTAGGAGGGATTCCAACTCCACCAGCTCGGGCAGCCGGCCCAGCAGTGGCGCGGGCAGTGGTGGGGTCGGCTCCCGACCGGCGGCGACCTCCTCCCACCAGAGGATGTCCGACCGGGCCAGGTCGGCCAGGTGCGGCAGACCGAGCGCGGTCAGCTCGGCCGGCGGGTCGGCCAGGGCGGCGGCGACCTGCGCGTACCCGGCGAGGGTGGCGTCCAACTCGGCGGGCACCCAGGGCAGGTTTGGGGTGTGCCCGTCGACGGCGTCGGTGCAGAGCACGAACCAGCCGGCTGCGGAGAGGGTCCACCGGGGGCGGGGCGCCGGCAGGTCGGCCGGCAGCCGGTCGAGGATCGCGGCCTCTCGGGCGTACCAGTCGACCAGATGCGGTTGCTCGGCGGCGGGTGCGGCCTTGACGAAGGCCCGACCTCCGTCGGCGGTGTCGAGCACGGCGGCAAAGCCGCGGGTGAAGCCCGCGCCCGCGACCCGGGCGGTGACCACCGGCGCGCCGAGCCGTTCGGTGACCGCGGCCCGCAGCGCCGCCGGTAACGCCGGCCACGACGGGCGCAGGGCGCTCGCGTGGTACGGCACCGGCGGCAGCAGGGGAGGGGACATCCCACCATGCTGCCCCGGGGTACGTGCGCGACGCACGGCGACACTGCCAGACTGCCAAGCCATGAGGACCGAGGACTTCTGGCAGCTGATCGACGAGGCGCGGGCCGGCGGCGGGGGTGAGCCCGGCCCGGTCGCCGCACGGGCCGTGGCGTTGCTCGCCGAGCGCGACCCGGAGGACATCATCGGGTACGCGCGGCACCAGACGCGGGTGCTGGCCGCCTCGCACAAGGCGGATCTGTGGGGTGCGGCGTACCTGATCAACGGTGGCGCCTCGGCCGACGGCTTCGAACACTTCCGGGGCTGGCTGATGACCCAGGGTCGGGCCGTCTTCGCCCGCGCGGTCGCCGAACCGGACTCGCTGGCCGAACTGCCCCAGGTGCGGGCGGCCTCGCTCAGCGGCGAGGAGTTCTCCGCCGAGCAGATGCTCTCGGTGCCCTGGGACGCGTACCGCAAGGCCACCGCGACCGAACTGCCGGCGGACCGCGACCCGGTGCGGACGCCGGATCTCAACGACTTCTGGGACTTCGACGACGAGGACGAGGCGCGTCGCCGGCTGCCCCGACTGGCCGCGCTCTTCGTCGAGCCGCCGATGGAGTGAGGGGTCCTCGGGCCGTTCCATCGCCCGCGCAGTGGGCGCACCCCGGCGGCGTGGGAACATAGAGGGGGTCGGCGGTGCGCCGGCCTGTTCACGTCAGCCGACCAGAACGGACCGCTGTGCCACCGAAGCTCGATCCCGGCGCGAACGCCCCTGGTGCCACCGACCCCGGTCGCATCCGGAACTTCGGCATCATCGCCCACATCGACCACGGGAAGTCGACCCTGGCCGACCGGATGTTGCAGCTCACCGGCGTGGTCGACCCGCGGCAGATGCGCGCGCAGTACCTGGACCGGATGGACATCGAGCGCGAACGCGGCATCACTATCAAGAGCCAGGCCGTCCGCATGCCGTGGACCATCCGCGAGGGTGAGCGGGCTGGTGAGCACGCCGTGCTCAACATGATCGACACCCCGGGGCACGTGGACTTCACCTACGAGGTGTCCCGGTCGCTGGCCGCCTGCGAGGGTGCCGTGCTGCTGGTCGACGCCGCGCAGGGCATCGAGGCGCAGACCCTGGCCAACCTCTACCTGGCTCTCGAGAACGACCTGCGCATCATCCCGGTGCTCAACAAGATCGACCTGCCGGCCGCGCAGCCGGAGAAGTACGCCGAGGAGCTGGCCCACCTGATCGGCGGTGACCCCGCCGACTGCATCCGGGTCTCCGGTAAGACCGGCGAGGGCGTTCCGTACCTGCTCGACGAGATCGTCCGGCAGTTCATCCCGCCGGTCGGTGACGCCGTGGCGCCCGCCCGGGCGATGATCTTCGATTCGGTGTACGACGTCTACCGCGGTGTCGTCACGTACGTCCGGGTCATCGACGGCCGGATCAGCGCCCGCGACCGGATCAAGATGATGTCCACCGGCGCGGTGCACGAGCTGCTGGAGATCGGTGTCATCTCACCCGAGATGGTCAAGGCCGAGGCGCTCGGCGTCGGCGAGGTCGGCTACCTGATCACCGGTGTGAAGGACGTCCGGCAGTCCCGGGTCGGTGACACGGTCACCATCAACAGCCGGCCGGCGGCCGAGGCGTTGGGTGGCTACAAGGACCCGAAGCCGATGGTCTATTCCGGCCTCTACCCGATCGACGGATCCGACTACCCCAACCTGCGCGAGGCGCTGGACAAGCTCAAGCTCAACGACGCCGCCCTGGACTACGAGCCGGAGACCTCCGGCGCGCTCGGGTTCGGCTTCCGCTGCGGCTTCCTCGGCCTGCTCCACCTGGAGATCATCCGGGAGCGGCTGGAGCGCGAGTACAACCTCGACCTGATCTCCACCGCGCCCAACGTCGTCTACCGGGCGATCACGGACGACGGCGAGGAGATCGTCGTCACCAACCCGAGCGAGTACCCCACCGGCAAGATCGCCGAGGTGTACGAGCCGGTGGTCCGGGCCACAGTACTGACGCCCAACGACTACGTGGGCGCCGTCATGGAGCTCTGCCAGGGTCGGCGCGGCACCCTGCTCGGCATGGACTACCTCTCCGCCGACCGGGTGGAGCTGCGCTACACGCTGCCCCTGGCGGAGATCATCTACGACTTCTTCGACCAGTTGAAGAGCCGTACCAAGGGCTACGCCTCACTCGACTACGAGCCCTCCGGCGAGCAGGCGTCCGACCTGGTGAAGGTCGACATCCTGCTGCACGGCGAGCCGGTGGACGCGTTCAGCGCCATCGTGCACAAGGACAAGGCGTACAACTACGGCGTCACCATCGCCGCCAAGCTGCGCACCCTGATCCCGCGCCAGCAGTTCGAGGTACCGATCCAGGCGGCCATCGGCAGCCGGGTCATCGCCCGGGAGACCATCCGGGCGATCCGCAAGGACGTGCTCGCCAAGTGCTACGGCGGCGACATCAGCCGTAAGCGCAAGCTGCTGGAGAAGCAGAAGGAAGGCAAGAAGCGGATGAAGATGGTCGGCCGGGTCGAGGTGCCGCAGGAGGCCTTCATCGCCGCCCTCTCCTCCGACTCCGGCGACGGCAAGGCCGCCGGCAAGAAGTAGTTCGCGCCGCCGTACGCGCCCGGGTGCCATCCGCACCCGGGCGCGTCGCGTTTCCGGACGCCTCGAGTGCCCCGTTGCGGGGATTGTGACCACCGGGTGCCGAAAATTTTTTGTCGCTGTTGTGGGGCCGATGGATCGACGAAGTGGGCTCCTACCTGTGTGGACGTACTCACGTGTCAACCGACGCACCGCCGAAACATTGACGGCTGGCGTTGTCGATTGAGGTGAGTCGGTTTGGGCTTTCGGTGGGTCGGGCACTTAGCCGTCACGACAGGAAGCACACAACTCGTGTGTCAGACATTCTTTGAAGGAGGGCGACCGTGGAGTTCACCGTGTGGGGCATCATCACTGCGATCGTTGTCGGTCTCATCGTCGGCGCGCTCGGCCGGCTGGTCGTCCCGGGCCGGCAGAACATGCCGATCTGGCTGCACATGCTGATCGGTATCGGCGCGGCCCTGCTGGGCACCGTCCTGGCGCGGGCCATCGGCATCGCGACCGAGACGAGCGGTATCGACTGGGGCGAGCTGCTGGTGCAGGTCGTGGTGGCCGCGATCGCTGTCGCGCTGGTGGCCGGTGTGGGTGGCCGCCGCCGCGTGACCCGGTAACACCACCACAGCATCAACTCGTACCACCGCGACACCTCCGATGGGCGCCCGGCCGGCAGGCCGGGCGCCCATCGGCGTTCTGCCTGCCGCAACGGACGTCGCCGCCTCCCGCTCGACGTCTCCGGCGGGGCTGGATCGCGGTGATCGACTCGGTTTTGGTGATGTCGCGGTGTCCCGGTGGGTCCAATACCGCGGATTCAATGACCTCGTGTTGATCATGCCCGGTGGCCCGGTGGCCCGGTGGCCCGGTGGCCCGGTGGCCCGGTGGCCCGGTGGCCCGGTGGCCCGGTGGCCCGGCGGCCCGGTGGCCCGGTGGCCCGGTGGCTCGGCGGCCGGGGTGGCCGGGGTGGCCGGGGTGGCCTGAGGGGCTGGTGGGACCGCGGTGGAACCTGTTCCTGTCGACCAAGTCGTGATCGTTTGGTGATTGAAGTCGGTTTGGATTTTCGGTGGGTAGGGCAATTAACGGTCACGACAGGAAGCACACGCACCGTGTGTCAGACATTCTTGAAGGAGGGTGGCCGTGGAGCTCACCGTGTGGGGCATCATCACTGCGATCGTTGTTGGTCTCATCGTCGGCGCGCTCGGCCGCCTGGTCGTCCCGGGCCGGCAGAACATGCCGATCTGGCTGCACCTGCTGATCGGTGTCGGTGCCGCGCTGCTGGGCACCGTCCTGGCGCGGGCCATCGGCATCGCGACCGAGACGAGCGGTATCGACTGGGCCGAGCTGCTGGTGCAGGTCGTGGTGGCCGCGATCGCTGTCGCGCTGGTGGCCGGTGTGGGTCGCCGCCGCAGCGTCACCCGATAACGACCCGGCATCATCTGGCGACACAGCACCACTGGTAGGACAGCACGACTGGAAAGAGCGCCCGGCGGAGAGCCGGGCGCTCTTTCGTGTTGGAAGGCCCAACTTTGGCCGGATGTTGGAGTGCCGGTCGTCGGGCCGCTGCGGTACGGTCGCCACGCTTCGGCCAGTCCTGCCCACTGTCGTAAAGGAATTCTCCGTACTAGGGTGCGGCGGAGAAGGTTAGTTCCAGGCGGCGCGAGGGGAGAAGTGGCGTGAACAGGTGGAAGCGGCTGGCCCCGGTCACCGCCATGGTGGCCTCGGCCGCGATGGTGCTGACCGGCTGTGGAGGCTCCGACGATGCGGCTGACGACAGCAAGCTCACGGTCTGGATGATGGGCGAGGGCGGGGACGCGCAGAACTCCTTCCTCGACGGGGTCGAGGCCGAGTTCCGCCAGAAGCACCCCGACACCGATGTGGTCGTGCAGTACATCCCCTGGCTGGAGGCGCCCAAGAAGTTCCAGGCGGCGCTCGCCGGCGGGGAAGGGCCGGACATCACCGAGCTGGGCAACACCGAGACTCAGGGTTGGGCCGCCCAGGAGGCGCTCGCCGACGTGAGTGGTCGGATGGGCGGCTGGGCCGACGGCAAGGATCTGCTGCCCGACCTGGTGCGCAACGCGCAGCTCGACGGCAAGCAGTACGGCGTGCCCTGGTACGCCGGTGTGCGAGCGATCTACTACCGCACCGACTGGTTCGCCGAGGCCGGCGTGCAGCCCCCGAAGACCTGGGACGACCTGGTCACGGTGGCCAAGGCTGTGCAGGCGAAGAAGAAGGGCACCTACGGCATCGCCCTGCCCGGCAACTCCGAGCTGCCCTTCTACTCCTTCCTCTGGGGTGCCGGCGGCGAGATCGCCAGCAACCAGGGCGGCACCTGGAAGTCCGGCTACACCACGCCCGAGGCGCAGCGGGCCGTCAAGTTCTGGACCGATCTGGTGACCGTGCACAAGGTTGCCCCGCCGGCGGCGGCGGGCTGGAACGAGATCGACGCGCGCACCCAGTTCGCCACCGGCAAGGCCGCGATGGCCTTCGCCGGTAGCTGGCAGCAGGGCGCCATCAAGAAGGACAACCCCGAGATCGAGAAGGTCTGGGGTACGTTCCCGATCCCCGGCCCGGACGGCAAGGCGGCGCCTGGTTTCGCGGGCGGCTCGGACGTGGCGATCTGGAAGGACAGCGAGCGGCAGGACCTGGCCTGGGACTACCTGACCGTGCTGCTCAACAAGAAGAACGCGCAGAGCTTCGCGAGCAGCCTCGGCTTCTTCCCGGTCTACAAGGACCTGGTCTCCGGTGACGCGTACGCGAACGACAAGGTGATGGCGGCGTTCGCCACCACCATGCAGAACACCAAGCTCACGCCGCTCACCCCGAAGTGGGTGGAGGTCAGCCGGACGAAGACGGTGACCCAGGCGATGAACAGCTCGGTCATGAAGGGTCAGAAGACGGTCGAGAAGGCTACCGCCGATGCGGCCGGTGAGATGGAAGGCATTTTGAACAGCAAGTGAGCTCCCAGACAAAAAGCCCGGAGACGGCCGCCGCGCGGGAGAACCCCGCGCGGCGGCGTCGCCGGGTGGACCGCCTGCCCTACCTGCTGCTCCTGCCCGCCCTGCTGATCATCGGGGTGCTGCTGCTCTGGCCGCTCGGCCAGGTGGTGGTGATGTCCTTCTACCGGCTGAACAGCGTCCGGCAGCTGCGCGGCGATCGGGAGTGGCCGTGGGTGGGGTTCGGCAACTACGTCGACATCCTCTCCGACCCGTTCTTCCTGACCGTGCTGCGCAACACTGTTCTGTTCGCCGCGGCCAACGTGCTGCTCACCATGGTGCTCGGCACGCTCGTGGGGCTGCTGCTCAACCGGCTCGGTCGCAAGATGGCGACATTCGTGGCCAGCTGCGTGATGCTCGCCTGGGCCACGCCGGCGCTGACCGGCACCATCGTCTGGAAGTGGATCTTCGACGACACGAGTGGCCTGGTCACCTGGCTGTTCAACGCGTTGCCGGACGGGCTCTCGAACAGCCTGTTCGGGCGCAGCGACTGGACCGGCTACGGCTGGTTCAACTCGCCGCTGCTCTTCTTCGCCATCCTCACCCTGGTGGTGGTCTGGCACTCGTTCCCGTTCATCGCGGTGAGCGTGCTGGCCGGTCTCAAGAGCGTGCCGAGTGAGCTGCACGAGGCGGCCCGGGTGGACGGCGCCAGCCCGTGGCGGGTCTTCTGGAAGATCACCTTCCCGTTGCTGCGCCCGGTCTTCGGGATCCTGATCGTGCTCTCCACGATCTGGGACTTCAAGGTCTTCACTCAGCAGTTCGTACTGGCCGGCGGCACCCAGGACCGGCCGACGTTCATGCTCGCCATCTACTCGTACGCCGAAGCCTTCTCCCCGCCGCCCAAGTACGGGCTCGGCGCGGCCATCGCGGTGATCCTCACGCTGATCCTGCTCGTGGTCACCGGCTTCTACGTACGGATGGTGCTCAGGCAGGAGGACGAATCGTGAAGAAGATCGCCCTCAACGGCGCCGGGCTGCTGGTCGCGCTCTTCGCGGCGTTCCCGGTCTACTGGATGATCTCCACCTCGCTGAAGCCGAGCAGCGAGATCTTCTCGGCCACCCCGCAGCCGGTGCCGACGCATCCGACGTTGGCGCACTACCGGGAGATCCTGACCGGCAATCTGATCCCCGGCGTCAGCTTCCTCGACTTCTTCCTCAACAGCGCGCTGGTAGCCGTCTCCACTGTGGTGCTCAGCGGTCTGGTGGCGTTGCTCGCCGCGACCGCGGTGGCCCGGTTCCGCTTCAAGCTGCGGACCAGCTTCCTGATCATGCTGCTGGTGGTGCAGATGATCCCGCTGGAGGCGTTGGTCATCCCGCTGTTCCTGATGATCCAACGGCTCGGGCTCTACAACACCCTGCCCAGCCTGATCCTCACGTACCTCGGTTTCTCGCTGCCGTTCGCGGTCTGGATGCTGCGCGGCTTCGTCGCCGCGGTGCCGAAGGAGTTGGAGGAGGCGGCGGCGATCGACGGGGCCAGCCGGGCCCAGATCTTCCGCCGGGTGCTTTTCCCGCTGGTCGCGCCCGGCCTGGTGGCCACCAGCATCTTCTCCTTCATCACGGCGTGGAACGAGCTGATCTTCGCGTTGACGTTCATCAACGACCAGGGCAGCTACACGCTGCCGGTGGCGATGACCTTCTTCTTCGGTCGGGACGACACCAACTGGGGGCCGGTGATGGCCGCGTCCACCCTGTTCACCCTGCCGGTCATCATCTTCTTCCTGCTGGTGCAGCGTCGGATGGTCTCCGGCCTGGTGGCCGGCGCCGTCAAGGGCTGACCCCGCGCCGCGAGGGCCGGCGGCGGTCCTGACCCGCGGCCGGGAGGGCTGGCCGGCGTTGGACCGCCAACTAGGCTGGCGGTCATGACGGGCAGGGTGGCAGCGGTGAACCTCGGCATCGTGACCGAGGCGGGGTGGGCCGGCGACGCGAGCGGTCGCAGCGGCATCGACAAGCGGCCGGTCGACGGCCCGGTTTTGGTGCTCACCGGCGGCCTGGCGGGTGACTTCATTGGCGAACGGGCCCATCACGGTGGCCCGGACCAGGCGGTCTACGCCTACGCGGAGGAGGACGCCGCCTGGTGGGTGGCCGACCTGGGCCGCGCCATACCGCCCGGCGGCTTCGGCGAGAACCTGACCACCTACGCGGTCGACGTGACGGGTGCCGTGATTGGCGAGCAGTGGCAGGTCGGCTCCGCCCTGCTCCAGGTCACCAAGCCGCGCACCCCCTGCACCACCTTCGCCGGGTTCTGGGGCATACCGGATCTGATCAAGCGGTTCACCGTCCGCGCGTCGCCCGGGGCCTACCTGCGGGTGCTGCGCGAGGGGGAGGTCGGCGCGGGCGACCCGGTCGAGGTGGTGGACCGGCCGGCGCACGGTGTCACCATCGGCGAGGTGTTCCGGGCGAACAGCCTGGAGCCGGAGTTGTTGCCGCGGCTGCTCGACGCCGAGGACCTGCCGGAGCCGATCCGGGAGAAGGCCCGTCGACGCCTCGCCGCCCGGGGCTGACCGCCCGCGACGGCATCCGCCGCGACGCCGCGACGAGCACCGGCGGGCTCGGCGGATCCGGCCCGGAAGAACCCCGATGACGGGCCCAGCGACGGACTTGCCCGTATTGTCCCCACGGAGGGCGTGCGGCGGGGACCGGGTGGAGCGCGATGTCGATGACGACGGACGGCGGTGCCGCGGCGGCGTCACCCTCCGACCCGGGCCTGGAGCGTCCGGCGTTCCTGGAGCTCTTCTTCGACCTCGTCTACGTCTTCGCGCTTGTCACCCTGGCGACGGTACTGGCCGACAACCTGACCTGGACGGGCGTCGTCGGGACGCTGGTGCTGCTGCTCGGGTTCACGATGATCTGGGCGCTGACCGTGTGGACGGCGGACAGCGTCGACCTGACCCGCCCGGCCGGGCAGGGGCAGTTCATCTGGGTGGCGGCGGCCAGCCTGCTGTTGGCCGCGGTCGCGGCCGACGCGTACGGCGATCGCCGGCTGCTCTTCGCGACCACGTACGTGGTCATCCACCTCAGTACCGCGGCCTACTACATCCTGGTCATCTCGCGCAGGAGGCCGCCGCGGCGCAGCATCCGGATCCTGATCTGGGAGGCCGTCGCGGGCGTCGGCTGGATCGGTGGGGCGCTCCTGGGCGGTTCGGGGCAGTTGGCGATCTGGGTGCTCGCCTCCGTCGTCGAGTACGGCTCGGCGGCGTTGGGCTGGCCGGTACCCGGGATCGGCCGCTCACGACCGCGCGACTGGCGGCTGGTCGGCGCCCGGGTAGCTGAGCGTTACCGGCAGTTCGTCATCGTCGCGCTCGGTGTCTCGATCTTCGTGACCGGAACGACCTTCAGCATGAGCGAGTACACGCTGGAGCGAGCCTCGGCTCTACTAGTGGTGTTCACCACCATCGTGTTGATGTGGCGGATCTACATCTACCGCGCCGGTGAGTTGCTGACCGACGCGATCGCCCGATCGTCCAACCCGGCGCTGCTCACCCAGTCCGCCGCGGTCACCCATCTGATCATGGTGGCCGGAATCATCGGCGCGGCGGTCACCAGCCGGCTCGTGGTGAGCCGCCCGTTGGGCGAGACCCCGCCCTCGTGGGCCGCCGTGATCCTCGGCGGACCCGCGTTGTACCTGGTCGGCCGGGGCGTCCTCGACTTCACCGTGTTCGGGCGGATCTCGCGGTCCCGGTTGGCCGGGCTGGTGCTGCTGGCGGGCGTGGCACCGGCCACGCCCCTGCTGCCGCCGGTGCTGCTCGCCCTGCTCGCCATGGCGGTGCTGCTCCTCATCGCCGTGGCGAACCTGGTGAGCACCCGGCGAAACACGCGTACGCCGGCACCACCGATGCTGCGGTGACTCTCTACGACGGCCCTTCATCACGATGGCGCGGCGGCCTCGACCAGGCGTCTGCGCGCGACCAGCCCTTCCCCGACCAGGGTGCCCAGCAGGACCAGGTTCGCCAGCATCAGGGCGGCCAGGGGCGGGAACAGGAGGGTGGCGGGTGCCACCAGGGCACACAACACCGCGATCGCCAGCACCCGGGACCAGAGGGTCCGGCCGGTCACCACGGCATCGAACAGGACGCTGCCGAGCAGGAACAGGACCGGTCCGCCGAGGGTGGCGACCATCAGCTCGACCGGGGCGCGGCCGAACGGCCGGTCGATGACCAGCGAGGTGCTGGTCGAGACCAGGACCACCCCGGCCACCATGACCAGATGGCTGTACGAGGTGGAGGTGCCGGAGCGGACCCGTTCCACAGTTGCGACGCTCGGTGGTGCCAGGATCCGCTGGACCCGCTGGAAGTAGAGCTGGAACAGCAGTACCGCGCTGAGGAACGCGACGGCGCTGGTGGCCACCGCGCCGGCCGTGAATCCGCTGCCGGCCAGCCCCGTGCCGGTGCTCAGGATCAACTCGCCGAGCGCGACGATGAAGATCGCACGGTGCCGCTCGGAGAGGTGCACCCCGGTGAAGATCTGACTGGCCAGCTCGGTACGCCCCAGCCTCGGCGTCGGCCAGCCGACCCGGGCCGAGCCGAGGTCGACCACCACCGCGAGAGACCAGAGCACCAGTCGGGCGGTCTCGTCCACGAACACCCCGGCCACCCAGGGCATCACTGTGATGCCGAACCAGAAGAACACCCGGATGCTTCTTGCCTGGATCGGCCGGTTCACCCGGGTGCCGGGGATCAGGACGGCGTCGCGGACCAGGTGAATGGCGAAGTAGGCCGCGACGAAGAGCCACCCGTACCGACCGAAGGCGTACGGGGTCGCGATCGCCATCAGCAGGGTGCCGAGCATGACCAGCAGGGTGGTCGCCTGGATGATCGGCAGTCGGGGGTTGAACAGGTCGGTGAGCCACGCGGTCAGCACCCAGACCCACCAGGCGGCCAGCAGCAGGACGGCGGTCTGCGCCGCGCCCCGGACGGTGAGGTTCTCGGCCAGGCTGGCAGCGAGCCGGGAGAACATGAAGATGTAGACGAGATCGAAGAAGAGTTCCAGGAAGGTCGGGTATTCCGGCTCGCCGCGGCGGCGGAGGATCCGGGGGAGCGGAGCGGATGTCACTGCGCTGCCTCCTGTGCCACCCCGCGCCCTGGCGCCGCGCCCCGACCTGCGCACCCGCCACGCTACCGACAGTGCGGTCTCCGGTGGTCGGGAACGGGCTGGGCCGGAGCGGTCGGTCCGCAGACGTGAAACGGCCCCCTGCCAACGCTGAGCGTCGGCAGGGGGCCGTCCTACGAGCAGTGGGTCAGCGGAGCCAGGGAATGTTGCGGTCGAGCAGACCGCGCTCCTTGAGCTCCTTGCGCAGCGGGATCTCGTCGTCGACGTACCCGTCCCAGTTGATGCCCCAGTAGTTGGCGGTGTGGGTGCCCTCACCGATCAGCTGGCGCTGCACGGGGGTGCGGTTGCGGTACCACTCGCCGTTCACGTCGGGGTGCAGCTCGTCCAGCGGACGGATCCACCGGTAGGTGTAGCCGACGAAAAGCATCTTGCGGGTGATGGTCGACAGGTTCGTCGACCGCGAGTGCCACTGCCGGCGGTCGAAGATGAAGGCGTCGCCCGGGTTGGCGGTGATCTCCACCGTGCCCTCCGGGTCGGGGTTCTGCACGGTGAGGTCCGCCGGCCGGGGCAGCGAGTTCTTCAGGTGGCTGCCCGGGATGACCTTGGTGGCGCCGCGGCCGGTCTCGGAGAGGTCCGACAGCACGTACGCGACCTTCAGCGAGAACATCGGCCGAGGCAGGTTCGGGTCCATCGTCTCCGGGTCGGAGTTCTGCCGGTACCCGTCCTGGTGCCAACCCCAGTACGGCTTCTCCGGCTCGGCGGCCGGCGGGGTGACGTCCAGGTGGTTGTGGTGGGTGTAGATGTTCCAGCCGGCCAGCCCCCACATGTACGGGAAGGCGATCGGGTGGGTCAGCAGCTCACCGAAGAGCTCGTCGCGCTCCAGGAAGCCCAGCAGGTGCAGGGTGCCGTCCTTCTTGGTGGTGCCCTTGGCCTGCTCCTCCGCGTAGACGCGGTCGACCGCCGCCTCCAGCGCCGCCCGGTGGTCCTCCGTCAGGACGTTGCGCAGCAGGAGGAAGCCCTGCTCGTGGAACTCCTTGCGGTCAATGTCGCTGATCGGTTCGTAACCGGTCCGGTCGCCGTAATCGAACACCGCGTCGTACCCCTCCCCATGAGGTGAAACCTTTTCTGGCACAGGCCGCCGATCGTAACGCGGCGGCCCAGGCATCGGGGAGGGTGTGGCGCGGGATTGGGCCAAGGCGGGACCCCACGCAGCGAGAGAAACGCACAGAGTGAGATCCGGGTGATCAATAGTGCGATTCGATGCGTATTGCCCGATTGTGCGGTGACTGCCGGTTAAGAGATCCAGGTCGGTCAACCCTCGTTGAACACTTCGGCGATCACCTGGCCGGCGGGGTTCTGCCGGGCGTCCACACGGCCCCACGAGCCGTCGCGGGCGGTCCACTCCAGGTCGCCGAAGCGGACCCGCTTCACCCCGTGGTCCTGGGCGTGCGAGACCAGCCAGTGCGCGTACCGCCAGCCGTCGCGCTGGTCGCCCGGAGTCACCGCCAACCCGGTCGGGTCGGTCGGGTCGGTGCCCTTGAGCCCCCAGTCCAGCACCAGGTTGCGGGTCAGTTGCGCGGCCGCCGCCGCGCCGTGCATCGCCGGGGTGCGCCCGACCGTGCAGGCGACAGCGCCGCTGGCGTCACCGAGCAGGGCCCGGCTGAGCACCTCGGAGTCGTCGGCCCACTTCTGGTACGCCTCGGGGAACGCCGAGCGCTGCACCCGCTGGGCGGCGTCGGTGACGCGCATCTCCTCCCAGCCGCGCACCTTCTTGAGGGCCGCGTAGAACCGGTTGGCCGCGTAACGCGGGTCGCGGATCTGTGCCGGGGTGCCCCAGCCCTGGCTCGGTCGCTGCTGGAACAGGCCGACCGAGTCGCGGTCGCCGTCGGCGAGGTTGCGCAGCCCGGACTCCTGGTACGCGGTGGCGAGCGCTACCACGACGGCCCGCTCGGGCATTCCGCGCTTCGCGCCGATCGCCGCGATGGTCGCCGCGTTGGCCATCTGGTCGGCGTCCAGCGCGACCCGTCCGTCGGCCTGCACCGTGCACTTCCGTGCCATCAGTGGCAACGTGAGATTGTCGCCGACCTGCCGTACGACGAGCCAGATCGCGATCACGGCGATGAGGATGAGCGCCACTCCACCCGCCACGGTTGCCCGAGTTCGCACCCACACCCCCAGATCGACAGTCTGACAAGCGTACGTCCCCGCTGGCCCTCCGCGGGTCGTCCGAGTGGTTCGGGCCCGGCCTGGCCGACTCCGACCGGTTCGGGGGCGGCTCCGCTGTCGCGTACCGGTTGGCGACGTTCCCGCTCCGGTGGCGATCTCACCTGCCACGTCGTTCTGTCGCTCGTCCCGGTGCAGGGCTGTCATGAGCGTCACCGGGTAACCGACAACGGGAAGCGATTGATCGGTCAAGGACTTGAGCCAGTTGACATATCAATCCGACCCACCCTCCCATACCCGGGCGTGTTGGTCGTCGATCGAGGGGGAGTTCCATGGGAACGCTCGATGGCAAAGTCGTGCTGATCACCGGCGCCGGCGGTGGTCTGGGCCGCGTCGCGGCGCTGACCTTCGCCCGCGAGGGCGCGAAGGTCGTCGGGGCCGACCTCCAGGTCGCCGGTAACGACGAGACCGTCGAACTCGTCCGTCGCGCCGGCGGCGAGATGACCGGCATCGCGCCGGTCGACCTCACCGACCCCGAGCAGGTACGCAAGCTCGTCGACGACGCCGCGGCCACCTACGGCGGGCTCGACGTGGTCTACAACAACGCGGCCGCGCTCCGCTTCGGCCCGATGCCCGACTTCTCCGTGCAGGACTGGCGCTACACCATCACCGGAGAACTCGACATTCCGTACTTCGTGTCGAAGTTCGCCTGGCCGCACCTGGTCCAACGCGGCGGCGGTGTCATCATCAGCGCCGCCTCCATGGCCGGAATGATCGGCGGCCACGTCCCGCCGATGGTCGGTCACACCGCCGCGAACGCCGGCATCATCGGCATGACGCGACAGCTCGCCCTCGAAGGCGCGCCCCACGGCATCCGCGCGGTGGCGGTCAGCCCCGGACCCACCCTCACCCCGGCCAGCGAACGCGACCTCGGTGACAACCAGGAGGCCCGGGACGCCATCACCGCCAAGACGCTCCTCAAGCGCTTCGCGCGCCCCGAGGAGGTCGTCGAACTGGTGGTCTTCCTCGCGTCCGACCGGGCGTCGTACATCACCGGGGCGAACTACCCGGTCGACGGCGGCGCGACCGCCTGGTGACCCGACAGTGGGGCGCCGCCGCTCCCGGTGGCGCCCCGACCGTCAGGCGTCGAGAGCGGGCACCCAGCGCGCCGGTCGTTTTTCGCGGAACGCGGTGACCCCCTCGCGCCCCTCGTCGGAGAGGAAGTAGCCGGTCGAGACGGCGGAGAGTCGGGCCAGGTCGGCGCGCAACTCGGCGGTACCCGGTCGGCGCAGCAGCTCCTTCGCGCCGGCCAACGCCCCGGGCGCGCCGCGCACCAGCGAGTCGCAGTAGCCCCGTACCGCGTCGTCCAACCCGTCCGCCGGGACCGAGGCCGTCACCAGGCCGATCTCGGCGGCCCGGCGACCGTCGAAGGTGTCGCCGGTCAGGTACAGCTCGGCGGCGGCGCGGGGGTGCAGCCGGGGCAGCACGGTCGCCGAGATCACCGCCGGGATCACCCCGATGCGTACCTCGGTGAACGCGAACGTCGCCTCGTCGGCGCAAACCGCAAGGTCGGCGGCGGCGATCAGGCCCAGCCCACCGGCCCGCGCCGGCCCGCCGACCCGGGCCAGCACCGGCTTCGGGCACTCCCAGAGCGCCGCGAGCACGTCACCCAGCATGCCGGCCGGCACCGTCCCGCTGGCGTACGCCGCGGCGGTCTCCTTCAGGTCCGCGCCGGAGCAGAAGACCGGGCCGGTGTGGTCGAGCACGATCACTCGGACCGCCTCGTCGGCGACCGCGTCCGCCAGCCCGGCCAGCAGTTGGGTCATCAGGCCGGTGGAGAGCGCGTTGCGGTTGTGCGGGCTGTCCAGGGTGAGGGTGGTCACCCCACGGGCCGTGGCGACCCGCACGAGGACGTCGGGAGAGGTCATGCCGGGCACACTAGTGGCCATGCCCGGCGTCCTTCCAGATGGTGAGACCGTCCCCGTCGACGGATCGTTGCCCGCCACCGCCACCGCGGCGGTCGGCGCGCGCGGCTTCGGCGTGTACGTGCACGTGCCGTTCTGCGCCAGCCGCTGCGGATACTGCGACTTCAACACCTACACCGCCGCCGAACTGGGCGGCGGCGCCAGCCGCGAGGGGTACGCGGACACTGTGCTGGCCGAGCTGAAGCTCGCCGCCCGGGTGCTCGGCGACACCCCGCCGCCCCGGGTCGACACCGTCTTCGTCGGCGGCGGCACGCCCACCCTGCTCCCCGCCGACGACCTGGCCCGCATCCTCGACGGCATCGACCGCACCTGGGGGCTGGCCGCCGACGCCGAGGTGACCACCGAGGCCAACCCCGAGTCGGTCACCCCGGAATCGTTGAAGCTGCTGCGGGCCGCCGGCTACACCCGGATCTCGTTGGGCATGCAGTCCGCCTCCCCGGGGGTGCTGGCGATCCTGGACCGCAAACACAGCGCCGGCCGGGCCACCGCCGCCGCCCTGGAGGCGCGCGACGCCGGGTTCGAGCACGTCAACCTGGACCTGATCTACGGCACCCCGGGGGAACGGGCCGAGGACTTCGCCGCCTCGCTGGAACAGGTCGTCGCCGCCGGGGTGGACCACGTCAGCGCGTACGCCCTGATCGTCGAGGACGGCACCCGGCTCGCCGCCCGGATGCGGCGCGGCGAGCTGGCGTACCCCAGTGACGACGTGGCCGCGGACCGCTACCTGGCCGCGGAGGCCGCGCTCGACGCGGCCGGGCTCTCCTGGTACGAGGTCTCCAACTGGGCCCGCACCGAGGAAGCCCGCTGCCGGCACAACCTGCTCTACTGGACCGGCGCGGACTGGTGGGGGCTGGGGCCGGGGGCGCACAGCCACGTCGGTGGGGTGCGCTGGTGGAACGTGAAACACCCCTCGGCGTACGCCCAGCGGTTGGCCGCCGGTGCGTCTCCCGGTCTGGCCCGGGAGGTGCTCACTGTCGACGAGGCGCACATGGAGGACGTGATGCTCCGGCTGCGGCTGGCCAGCGGCCTCCCGCTGGCGGTGCTCGACGCCACCGGCCGGGCCGGCGCCGAGCGGGCGCTGGCCGGCGGCCTGCTGGCCGCCGACGAGTACGCCGCCGGCCGGGCGGTGCTCACAGTGCGCGGGCGGCTGCTCGCCGACGCGGTCGTCCGCGACCTGCTGCCCTGAGTGGCCCACCCCCGGACCGGGACTGCGGTGCTCCGGACCGGCCGGGGGAGCGGCCGGCCCGGTTCACTTGATGAAGTTGGCAGTCATCGGGTAGCGGTACGGGGTGCCCTCGTTGGCCTTGATGCCGGCGATGATCCCGAACAGGATCTGGATCACCACGACGGCGATGCTGGGCAGGAAGAGCAGGCACCAGCTCACGAAGAGCAGCACGAACGCGATGATCGACCAGAGGATCTGGAAGTTCAGGGCGGCCAGGGCGTGTGCCCGGACGGTCGGCGACTGCTGGCCGCGGGCCAGGTAGGCGATGAGCGGGGCGACGAAGCCCAGCGGACCGAAGCTGACCAGCGCGCCGAGAGCGCCGCCGAAGTGCGCGACCAGCGCCCAGGTCTTGTCCTCGTTGTTGGCGTAGCCGCCGCCGGGGCCGCCGTAGGCCCCACCGGCCGGGTAGCCGCCGGCCGGGGGATAGCCCCCGGGCGGGGGGTAACCGCCTGCCGGAGGGTAGCCGCCTGACGGCGGTTGGTCACCGGTGGGCGGCGGATAGCCACCGGGCGGGGGATAGCCGGCCGGGCCGGGCGCCCCGGACAGTGGTGCGGTGGGCGGCTCGGCCGACGGGGACGGGCCTGGGGAGGTGGGCTCCGGCGGGTAGTTGCCGGGGTCGCCCGACCCGGGAGGGCGAGGAGGTTCAGTCATGGATGTCACGGTAGGGGCCCGTGGCAACGCCGCACCAGAGCGACACCGCCTGGCAGTGCGGGCCGATCGGCCCAACGCCGGTGGCGTGGGCCGCACCGGCGGGTGGCCGTTGATCATCGCGTCGGCCGGCCCGCCGACGTAGACTGGCACTCGTTACAGTCGAGTGCCAGGACGGCCCGGCCGGCCCAGAGCGCCGGCGGCCGACGTGCGACAGGAGGTGCGGAGGATGGGTCTCGACGACCGGAAACTCGCCGTGCTCCGCGCCATCGTCGAAGACTACGTCTCCACCCAGGAGCCGGTCGGGAGCAAGGCGCTGGTCGAGCGGCACCAGCTCGGGGTCTCCCCGGCCACGGTCCGAAACGACATGGCCGTGCTGGAGGAGGAGGGCTACATCCGGCAGCCGCACACCAGTGCCGGCCGGGTGCCCACCGACCGCGGCTACCGCCTCTTCGTCGACCGGTTGTCCCGGGTCAAGCCGCTCAGCCCGGCCGAGCGCCGGGCCATCGAGCGCTTCCTGGTCGGCGCGGTCGACCTCGACGACGTGGTGCACCGCACGGTGCGGTTGCTCGCGCAGCTGACCCGGCAGGTCGCCGTCGTGCAGTACCCGAGCCTGGCCCGCTCCTCGGTGCGTCACCTGGAGCTGGTGCCGATCTCCACCACCCGGCTGATGCTCGTCATGATCGCCGACACCGGGCGGGTGGAGCAGCGACTCGTGGAGCTGCCCGGGCCGGTGCCCGCCGACGACGTCACCGACCTGCGCCGACTGATCAACGAGAAGCTCGCCAACGCCCGGCTGTCCGAGACGCCGCCGCTGGTGCAGGCGCTGGTCGAGGAAGCGCCGACCGGGCTGCGTCCGACCATGACCACGCTCGCCACCGTCCTGCTGGAGACGCTTGTCGAGCGGCACGAGGAGCGGATCGCGCTCGCCGGCACCGCGAACCTCACCCGGGGTGGCCTGCTCGACTTCCAGGGCTCCCTGCGGCCGATCCTCGAAGCTCTGGAGGAGGAGGTCGTGCTGCTCAAGCTCATCGGTGAGACCGAGCCGAGCACGACCCGGGTGCTGATCGGCGACGAGAACGAGTTCGACAACCTGCGCGCCGCCTCGGTGGTCAGCACCGGGTACGGCCCGGGTGCCACCATCGTGGGCGGCCTGGGGGTGCTGGGGCCCACCCGGATGGACTACCCCGGCAACATCGCCACGGTGCGCGCCGTGGCACGCTACGTGGGCGAGTTGCTGGCCCAGAACTGATTGGTCAGGGCCGATGCGGCCGGCTGCGGCCGCCGACCGGCGCAACGCGAGACGAACATGAGGACACGGAACGCAGTGGCCAGGGACTACTACGGCATTCTCGGTGTGAGCCGGGAAGCCTCCGATGACGAGATCAAGCGCGCCTACCGCAAGCTGGCACGCCAGTTCCACCCGGACGTCAATCCGGACCCGGAGGCTCAGGAGAAGTTCAAGGACATCAACGCCGCGTACGAGGTCCTCTCGGACGACCGGAAGCGGCAGATCGTCGACCTGGGTGGCGACCCGCTCGCCCCGGGTGGCGGCGGTGCCGGCGGCCCGGGTGGCCCCGGAGGCGCCGGCCCGTTCGTCGGTTTCCAGGACATCATGGACGCGTTCTTCGGCGGTGCCGGAGGTGGGGCCCGTGGCCCACGGCCGCGTACCCGCCCGGGCGCCGACGCGATCCTGCGGCTCGAACTCGACCTGCACGAGACGGCCTTCGGCGTGGAGGCCCCGATCACCGTCGACACCGCGGTTCTCTGCACCACCTGCTCCGGTGCCGGCACGGCCGCCGGCACCCACCTGGCGACCTGCGAGGCGTGCGGCGGTCGGGGCGAGGTGCAGTCGGTGCAGCGCACCTTCCTCGGCCAGGTGGTCTCCGCCCGGCCGTGCACCGTGTGCCAGGGCTACGGCACCACCATCCCGCACCCCTGCCCCACCTGCGCCGGCGACGGCCGGGTGCGGACCCGCCGTTCGCTGACCGTCAAGATCCCGGCCGGCGTCGAGGACGGCATGCGGATCCGGCTGGCCCAGCAGGGCGAGGTGGGCCCCGGCGGCGGCACCGCCGGTGACCTCTACGTGGAGATCCACGAGCGCCCCCACGACGTGTACTCCCGCAAGGGCGACGACCTGCACTGCCGGGTCACAGTGCCGATGACGGCGGCGGCGCTGGGCACCCGGCTGACCATCAAGACGCTGGACAGCGAGGAGACCGTCGACGTCAAGGCCGGCACCCAGCCGGCCAGCACGCTGCGACTGCGCGCCCGGGGCGTGCCGCACCTGCGCGGCACCGGCCGAGGCGACCTCTACGTCCACCTCGACGTGCGGACGCCCACCAAGCTCGACCCGGACCAGGAGAAGATGCTGCGCGACTTCGCCAAGACCCGTGGTGAGGAGGTCGCCGAGCTGTCCAAGCAGGGCGGCTTCTTCTCCCGGATGCGCGACGCGTTCAACGGGCACGCCTGAGGTGTCCGCACCGCTGTTCCTGGTCGAGGCGCTGCCCACCGGCGACGCGCTGACCCTGGACGGCCCGGAGGGGCATCACGCCGCCACCGTGCAGCGGTTGCGCGTCGGCGAGGAACTGCTGCTCGCCGACGGCCGGGGTGGCACGGCCGCCGCCGTGGTCACTGCCGTCGGCCGGGGCAGCCTGGAGGTCACCATCACCTCCCGGGGGTACGCGGACGCGCCCGTACCCCGGCTGGTGACAGTGCAGGGCATCGCCAAGGGCGACCGGGGTGAGCTGGCCGTACAGGCGATGACCGAGGTCGGGGTGGACGAGATCGTGCCCTGGGCGGCCTCGCGTTCGGTGACCCAGTGGCGCGGTGACCGGGGCGTACGCGCCCGGGAGAAGTGGGTGGCCACCGCCCGGGAGGCGGCCAAGCAGGCCCGCCGGCCGTGGCTGCCGGTGGTGGCCGGTGCGCCGGACGAGTCCACCGCCACGGTGGCCCGTCGGATCGCCGGTGCCGCCGCCGGGTTCGTGCTGCACGAGGAGGCCGAAGAGCGGCTCACCACCGCCGAGTTGCCCTCCACCGGCGAGATCGTGCTGGTGATCGGCCCGGAGGGTGGCATCGCTCCGGCCGAGTTGACCGTCTTCGCCGAGGCCGGCGGGCGAGCCGTACGCCTCGGGCCGGCCGTGCTGCGCACCTCGACCGCCGGCGTGGCGGCCCTCAGCGTGCTCGCCGCCCGCCTCGGTCGCTGGTGACCCGTCGGCGGCCGGCTCGTTTCAGGGCCGGGGAAACACCGGCACCACCTCTTCCTCCGGCCCCAGGTCCAGTCCGGCCGGCCCGATGATCTGCGGGTCCGGTGTGCCGACCACGTCGGCGTCCTTGCCGATGTAGTCGAAGCGGTGCAGCACGTGCCGCATCGCCTCGAGCCGGGCCCGCTTCTTGTCGTTGCTCTTCACCACCGTCCACGGCGCGTCGGCCGTGTCGGTCCAGAAGAACATCGCCTCCTTGGCCTCGGTGTACTCGTCCCACCGGTCGAGTGAGGCGATGTCCATCGGGGACAGCTTCCACTGCCGGACCGGGTCGACCTGGCGGATCGCGAACCGGGTGCGCTGCTCGTTCTGGGAGACGGAGAACCAGAACTTGACCAGCCGGATGCCTGAGCGCACCAGCATCCGTTCCAGTTCCGGGGCCTGCCGCAGGAACTCCAGGTACTCCTTGCGGCTACAGAAGCCCATCACCCGCTCCACGCCGGCCCGGTTGTACCAGGAACGGTCGAACAGCACGATCTCGCCGGCCGCCGGCAGGTGTGCCAGCCAGCGCTGGAAGTACCACTGGGCGGCTTCCCGCTCGTCCGGCTTGGCGAGCGCCACCACCGACGCGCCACGCGGGTTGAGGTGCTCCATGAAGCGTTTGATGGTGCCGCCCTTGCCGGCCGCGTCCCGGCCCTCGAAGAGGATCACCAGACGCTCGCCGGACTCCTTGATCCAGTCCTGGAGTTTCAGCAGCTCGATCTGGAGGAGCCGCTTGTCGCGGTCGTACTCCTCGCGATCCAGTCGCTCCTCGTACGGGTAGTCCTCGCGCCAGGTGTCGACGGGGGTGCCGTCGGGGCGGAGCAGGACAGGGTCGTCGTCGTGGCCATCGGCCACCCGGTAGTCGGCGGTGAGGTCCAGCAGCGCGGAGTCGGCCATGTCGGTGGGACTTACCCTCCCGCGAACCGCCAACCACATCCCCGGCCGGGTGACCTGCCTGCGGCGTCGACCTCAGCTGCGCAGGTAGGAGGCGCCGTTGAGGTCGACGATCGTGCCGGAGGCCCACTCGGCGTGCGGCGAGGCCAACCAGTGCACGGCGGCGGCGATCTCCTCCGGTCGGCCCACCCGGTCGAACGGGCTCTGCGCCCGGATGGCCGCGCCCCGCTCGCCGCGCAGGTGCTCGGTGGTCATGTCGGTCGCCACGAAGCCCGGCGCGACGGTGGCGACAGTGATGCCGTACGGCGCGAGCGCCACGGCGAGGGACTGGCCCAGCGCGTTCAGCCCCGCCTTGCTGGCGCCGTACGCCGGCTGCTCCGGCTCGCCGCGGAACGCGCCACGGGACGAGACGTTGACGATCCGCCCGCCGCGTTCGCGCATGTGCTGGGCGGCGCACCAGGTGACGTTGCCGGCGCCGGTCAGGTTGGTCTCCAGCACCTGCCGCCAGCGCTGCTGCCACTCCTCGTAGGAGGCGCCGAAGATCGGGTGCGGGTCGTCGCGGTCGCCGTACGTCCCGGCGTTGTTGACCAGCACGTCCAGCCCACCGAGCAGTTCGGCGGCCCGGTCGACCATGACCCGGACCGCGTCCGGATCGGTGAGGTCGGCGCGGACCACCACGTGCCCGGTGCCCGGCAGTTGCGCGCGTAGTTCCTCGGCCGCGTCGGCGGAGTCGCGGTGGTGGATGGCCACCCGGTCGCCGCCGGCCGCGAACGCCTTCGCCACCGCGCGGCCGATCCCGCGCGAGGCCCCGGTCACGAGTACCGCCCGATCCGTCATGCCGGCCATCCTGCCTCAGCCGCACCTTCCCTGCGAACGGGCCGGCGGCGCCTGCTGCGCCGGAGCGCCCCCGGCCCGTTAGTCCTTACACTGCCCCGATGGGATCCGACTGCCTGTTCTGCCGCATCGTCGCCGGGGAGATCCCGGCCACCGTGGTCCGGGAGACCGACACCACGCTCGCCTTCCGCGACATCGACCCGAAGGCGCCGGTGCACGTCCTGGTCATTCCGAAGGAGCACTACGCCGACGTCGCCACGCTCGCCCAGGGTGACCCGGCGCTGGCCGCCGACGTGCTGGCGACGTCCGCCGCCGTGGCCGAGGACGAGGGGCTGCTCGGCGACGGTTTCCGGCTGATGTTCAACACCGGCGCGTACGGCGGGCAGGAGGTCTTCCACGTGCACGCGCACCTGCTCGGCGGTGCACCGCTCGGCCCGATGCTCGCCCGGGACCTGGCGTGAGCGAGCGCGGTCCCGACGGTCGCGGTACTGAGCACCTGGACCGGTCGGTCCGGCGGGTGCAGGCCGAAGCCCGGGTGCCGGCGGTGTCGGCGGCGCTGCACCGGGCCGACCGACCGCTCTGGAGCTGCACCGTCGGCGAGACCGGCACCGACAGCCCCCTGGACGCGGGCACCCAGTTCCGGATCGGCTCGATCACCAAGACGTTCACCGCGGTGCTGGTCCTGCGGTGCCGCGACGACGGGCTGCTGGACCTGGACGACCCGGTGGGCCGGCACCTGGACGTCCCGGCGCACGGCGAGCTGACCGTACGCCGGTTGCTGTCGCACACCGGTGGCCTGCAACGCGAGCCGTTCGGCGATGTGTGGGACAGCCTGCGCGCACCGGACGACGACCAACTGGTCGCCGAGCTCGACCGGGCCGAGCGGGTGCTGCCGACCGGCCGGCGGTTCCACTACTCCAACCTGGGCGTGGCCGTACTCGGCCAACTCGTCGCCCGGCTCCGCGGCGGCAGCTGGGCGCAGGCGCTCACCGAGCGGATCCTGACGCCGCTGGGGCTGACCGACACCACGGTGACCCCACGGCCGACGGCGGCCACCGGGTTCCTGGTCGACGCGTACTCCGACGAGGCGCACCCGGAGCCGCCGACCGACTTCGGCGCGGTCGGCCCGGCCGCCCAGCTCTGGAGCACCGCGACCGACATGGCCCGCTGGGCGGCGTTCCTGGCCGACCCGGCGGCGCTGGACCCGGCCGGCGCGGTCCTCGCCCCGACCACCCTGGACGAGATGCGCTGGCCGGCGACCACCACCGACGAGACGCTGTGGGGCGCGGGCTTCGGGCTCGGGCTGATCCTCATTCCGCAGGGGGAGCGGGTGCTGCACGTGGGGCACGACGGGGCGATGCCCGGGTTCCTCGCCGGGGCGTACGGCCGCCGCGGCGGTGACGGCACGCCCGGCGCGATGGGCGCCGCGGTGCTCGGCTCGTCCGGCACAGCGACCGAACTGTTCGACCTGTCGCACCGGCTGCTCGCCGCGGCGGTCGAGCACGATCCGGCTGAGATCGAGCCCTGGCGACCCGGCGCACCCGCGCCGGCGGCCCTGCGGGGTGCGCTCGGCCGCTGGTGGGGCGAGGGCTCCGAGTACGTCTTCTCCTGGCACGACGGCACCCTGCGGGCGCGCGGGGTCGGTGACCCGCCCGGACGCCCACCGGCGATCTTCACCCCGCTGCCGGACCAGCCGGACGTGTTCCGGGTGGTCTCCGGTCGGGAGGTCGGTGAGCTGTTGCGGCTGACCCGGGACGAGGCCGGCGCGGTGGTCCGGATGCACTGGGCGACGTACCGGTTCACCCGCCACCAGGAGACCTTCGACCGGTACGACTTCCGGGCCGGGAGTTGATCGCGGCCAGCGGAAATGGGCGCGATGCGCCCCGCGTTGAACCGATACGATGGGTGTAACGTCCGCACGCCAGGCCAGCAGGCCGGCGCCGAGATCGAGAGCAGGTGCGCAGGGCCCTTCGGCCCAACCTATGACCGGCACCCCACCTCCCGGCCCGCCCCGGGTGCAGACCAGGATCACCGTGCCCGACCCGAAGATCATGGTCAATCTGCTCGGCGCAGGCGACGAGATCCTCAGACTCGTCGAACGCTCGGTCACCAGTGACGTGCACGTTCGCGGCAACGAGATCACCATCACCGGTGACCCCGCGGACAACGCCCTCGCCGAGCGGGTCTTCAGCGAGCTCCTCGAACTCATCGAGAAAGGCGAGACCCTGACCACTGACGCCGTCCGGCGTACCGTCGGCATGCTCGAGCAGGGCAGCGCCGAGCGGCCCGCCGAGGTCCTGACACTCAACATCCTCTCCCGGCGCGGGCGCACCATCCGTCCCAAGACGCTCGGGCAGAAGAAGTACGTCGACGCTATCGACACCCACACCATCGTCTTCGGCATCGGCCCGGCGGGCACCGGAAAGACCTACCTGGCGATGGCGAAGGCCGTCCAGGCGTTGCAGGCCAAGCAGGTCAACCGGATCATCCTCACCCGGCCGGCGGTCGAGGCGGGCGAGCGACTGGGCTTCCTGCCCGGCACGCTCAACGAGAAGATCGACCCGTATCTGCGCCCGCTCTACGACGCGCTGCACGACATGCTCGACCCGGAGACCATCCCGAAGCTGATGGCCGCCGGCACGATCGAGGTCGCCCCCCTCGCCTACATGCGGGGTCGGACGCTCAACGACGCGTTCATCATCCTGGACGAGGCGCAGAACACGACGCCCGAGCAGATGAAGATGTTCCTCACCCGACTCGGCTTCAACTCCAAGATCGTCGTGACCGGTGACATCACCCAGGTGGACCTTCCCGGCGGGACGAGCAGCGGCCTGCGGGTGGTTCGGGAGATCCTGGAAAACGTCGATGACGTGCACTTCTCCCAGTTGTCCAGCTCTGACGTGGTCCGCCACCAGCTGGTCGGGGAGATCGTCGACGCGTACGCCCGCTGGGACGCCGAGCGGGAGAACCAGCAGGCGCAGGGCGTTCACGCCGTGCCTGGGCGACCCGCCCAGGGCGGCCGGGCCGCCCGCCGCCGCTAAAGCAGAGGAAAGCAGTTGTCCATCGAGATCGCCAACGAGTCCGGTGTCGACGTCGACACCGACGCCGTGCTCGCCGTCGCCCGGCACGCCCTCGACGAGATGGGGGTCAACCCCCTCGCCGAGCTGTCAGTGCTGCTGGTCGACATCGACTACATGACCGAGCTGAACCACCGCTGGATGGGTGGCGACGGCCCGACCGACGTGCTCGCCTTCCCCATGGACGAGGGCAGCGTCGACCACGGCCCGGGTGAGTCCGCACCGGCCGGCGGCGAGCCCGCCCTGCTCGGCGACATCGTGCTCTGCCCGGAGGTGGCGGCCAAGCAGGCCGCTACCGCCGGGCACGCGCCGGCCGACGAGCTGCACCTGCTCACCGTGCACGGGGTGCTGCACCTGCTCGGCTACGACCACGCCGAGCCGGAGGAGGAGCGGGAGATGTTCGCACTCCAGGCTCGGCTGCTGGCGAGCTGGCGGTCGACCCGCACCCAGTGATGTCCACTCCTCCGTTACTCGCGGCCGGCGCCACCGCCGGCCTTCCCGACTTTCAGCTGATCGTCTTCGCGGCCGGTCTGGTGGTGCTGGCCGGCCTGATCGCGATGACCGAGGCGGCCCTCGCCGCTGTCTCACCGGCCCGAGCTGCCGAACTGGCCCGCGACGGCGTGCGCGGCGCCCGCACCCTCCAGGTCGTGGCCGGCGACGTCGTCCGACACCTCAACCTGCTCCTGCTGTTGCGGCTGCTCGCCGAGCTGACCGCCACCACACTGGTGGCGCTCGTGGCGGTGGACAGCTTCGGCGCCGGCTGGCGGGCCGCGCTGGTGACCGCCGGCGCGATGACAGTGGTCAGCTTCGTGGTGGTGGGCGTGGCCCCGCGCACCATCGGCCGGCAGCACGCCTACGCCGTGGGTCGTGCGGTGGCGCCGCTGGTCCGCTGGCTGGGCCGGGCGCTCAACCCGCTCGCGTCGCTGCTGATCCTGATCGGCAACGCGGTCACCCCGGGGCGCGGCTTCCGGGAAGGTCCGTTCGCCACCCAGGTGGAGCTGCGGGAGCTGGTCGACCTGGCCGAGCAGCGCGGCGTTGTCGAGCACGGCGAACGCCAGATGATCCACTCCGTCTTCGCGCTCGGCGACACCATCGCGCGTGAGGTGATGGTGCCGCGTACCGAGATGGTGTGGATCGAGGAGGGCAAGACGCTTGCGCAGGCGCTGGCGCTCTTCCTGCGCTCCGGTTTCTCCCGCATCCCGGTGATCGGCGAGAGCGTCGACGACGTGCTGGGGGTGCTCTACCTCAAGGACCTGATCCGGCGCTCCCGTGGTGGGGACCCGAGGGCCGAGCAGTTGCCGGTGGCCGAGCTGATGCGCCCCGCGACCTTCGTGCCGGAGTCCAAGCCGGTCGACGACCTGCTGTCCGAGATGCAGGCGGCCCGCAACCACCTGGTCATCGTGGTCGACGAGTACGGCGGCACCGGCGGTCTGGTCACCATCGAGGACATCCTCGAGGAGATCGTCGGTGAGATCACCGACGAGTACGATGTCGAGCGCCCGCCCGTCGAACGTCTGGCGGACTCCTCGGTGCGGGTGACCGCTCGCCTGCCGGTGGAGAATCTCGGCGAGATGTTCGACACCGACCTGCCCACCGACGAGGTGGAGACGGTCGGCGGTCTGCTCGCCCAGTCGCTGGGGCGGGTGCCGATCCCGGGTGCCGAGGCCGAGGTCGCCGGTCTCCGCCTGGTCGCCGAGGGCACCACCGGCCGGCGCAACCGGATCGACACCGTCCTGGTCAGCCGGGTGGAGCCGGGCGATGAGCACGACACCGCGGGGCGCGGCGAGCACGCCGGCCCCGGGGACGACACTGACAACTATCGAGACGATGAGAGGCAACCCGCCGATGCCTGACACACCCGCCGCGCCTGTCGCCCGGCCCACCCCCACAGCGTCGGGCGCGCTGAGCGCCGAGGACGGCAAGCTCGTCGTCCTGGCCCGGGGAGCCCGCGCGAGGGTTGGCGCCGTGGAGGGCGCCGCGGTCCGCGACCAGGACGGCCGGACGTACGCGGCGGCCAGTGTCGCGCTGCCGTCGCTGACGCTCACCGCGTTGCAGTTGGCGGTGGCTTCGGCAGTGGCGGCCGGGGCGAGTCGGCTGGAGGCGGCGGTGGTGGTGACCGAGGCGTCGACGCTGGATGGTGCCGGGCACGCGGCGGTACGGGACCTCGCGGCGGACGCACCGGTCCACGTGGCCGCTCCGGACGGCACGGTCCTCGGCACGGTGACCCAGTGAGCCCGGTGCAGGATCCGGAGGCGCGTCCGTACCGGGCCGGGTTCGGCTGCTTCGTCGGTCGCCCCAACGCCGGCAAGTCGACGCTGACCAACGCCATCGTCGGCACCAAGATCGCCATCACCTCGAACAAGCCGCAGACCACCCGGCACGTCATCCGGGCGGTGCTGCACCGACCGGAGTCGCAGCTGGTCCTCGTCGACACGCCGGGCCTGCACCGCCCTCGTACGCTGCTCGGCGAGCGTCTCAACGACCTGGTCCGGTCCACCTGGACCGAGGTCGACGTGATCGGCCTGTGCATCCCGGCGGACGAGCCGGTCGGGCGCGGGGACCGGTTCATCACCGGCGAGTTGGCCGAGTTGAAGGCGACAGTGCTGGCGGTGGTCACCAAGACCGACCTGGTGGACAAGCGTCGCCTGGCGGAGCAGTTGCTGGCGGTCAGCAAGATGGGGGAGTTCGCCGAGATCGTGCCGGTGAGTGCGGTGTCCGGGCACCAGGTGGACACCCTCGTCGACGTGATGACCAAGTACCTGCCGCCGTCGCCGCAGCTCTACCCGGACGACATGCTCACCGACGACCCCGAGCAGGTGCTGGTCGCCGAACTGATCCGCGAGGCCGCCCTGGAGGGGGTCCGCGACGAGCTGCCGCACTCCATCGCCGTGGTGGTGGAGGAGATGATCCCCGAGGGTCAGGTCATGAAGATCTACGCCGACCTGTACGTGGAGCGGCCCAGCCAGAAGGCCATCGTGCTCGGGCACAAGGCGAGTCGGCTCAAGGAGGTCGGCACCAACGCCCGCAAGCAGATCGAGGAGCTGCTCGGCGGTCGGGTCTACCTCGACCTGCACGTGCGGGTCGCGAAGGATTGGCAGCGCGACCCGAGGCAGCTGCGCAAGCTGGGCTTCTGACCCACCTCGTCGGCGGTGCCCGACCGGCGGCACGATCGCCTTCGGTCGGGCAGCCGGGGATGTTCACGCTCGGTTGAGGTAGCTGTCGTTTGGTGCGGGCGCCACGCAGGGTAGGAAAGTTGTGCCCCGCGTCCCCGACCGAGTGCAGGCTGATGCGCAACAGGTACCTCGACCTCCTCCGTGCCCTGGCCATCGTTCGAGTGGTGGTTTACCACGTCACCGGATGGGCGACCCTCACCCTCGTCTTCCCCGCCATGTCGGTGATGTTCGCGCTGGCGGGCTCGCTGATGGCCGCGTCGCTGACCCGGGTCGGACCGGCGGCGGTCGGGCATCGGCTGCGTCGACTGCTGCCGTCGCTGTGGGTGCTCGCGGTGGTCTTCGTGCCGGCCATGCTGTTCAGCGGGTTGTCGGTGAGCCCCGGGGTGCTGCTGTGGCTGTTCCCGATCGCCGACCCGCCGGCCAATCACTGGGGCGCGCTGGCGCTGAGCGTCATCTGGTACCTGCGCGACTATCTCTGGTTCGTGCTCGCCTCGCCGGTCGCGTTCTGGCTGTTCCGGCGTGCCCCGCTGATGACCCTGCTCGCCCCGTACCTCCTGCTGGTGACGATCGAGGTGGGGATCTACCCGGCGCCGCCGGTGCTGCGCGAGTTCGGGCTCTACTTCGGCGCGTGGCTGCTCGGCTTCGCCCACCACGCCGGGATGCTGCGCCGACTCTCCGGCCGACTGCTCTACCCGGTGGCGCTCGCCCTCGCCGTGGGCGGCGGCGCCTGGATCGTCGCGCATCCCGGGCCGCGCGGGTACGACCTCAACGACAACCCCCTGGGCAACGCCCTCTGGTCGGCCGCGTTCGTCCTGATCGTGCTGGGCCGGGCACCGGCCGCGGTGGCCTGGCTGAGTCGGAGCCGACTGGCCGACCGGGCGGTGACAGTGCTCAACCGGCGGGCGCTCACCGTCTACCTCTGGCACATGCCGTTCGTGGTGGCGCTCACTCCGCTGGTCGACGTGGTGGGCTGGTCCCACCAGGACCCGGTGGGCCTGGCCATCCGGGTACTGCTGGTCTTCGCTCTGGTCGGGCTGGTCACCCTGGCCGTCGGTTGGGTCGAGGACGTCGCCGCCCGCCGCCGCCCGGAGCTGATTCCCGGCGGCCCGGCGCAGTCCGCCGACGCGGCGATCCGGCCGGATGCCGAGGGTGCGGCCCGGCCGGGTGCCGAGGGTGCGGCCCGGCCGGGTGCCGAAGCGGCGGGCGGTGCCGGGGCGACCGTCGGACGAGCGGTGGTGCCGGCGCAGCGGACGGCCGGGGCCAACGTCGAGATCAACGCTCGCTGATCGTGAGGTTGCCGCTGTCGGCCGAACCGTCGAGCACCAGGGACGCCGCCGGGTTGTCGGAGACGGTGACGGTCTTGTCGCCGGAGTCGGCGCTGGACCGGACCCGGTAGCTGCCCTGCGGCACCACAAGCGTGACGTCACCGCTGGAGGCGTGGACCCGGGCCGAGGCGGGCTTGTCCAGCTCCACGTTGACATTGCCCGAGCTGGCCTCGGCGTCGACAGTGCCGCCCAGCCGACGTGCGCTGATGTCTCCGGACGAGGCGCGCAGCCGTACCGCCGCGGCGGCCTCACTCACCTCGATGTTGCCGGAACGGGCCTCCACCCCTACCGCACCCGACGCACCGGAGATCCGCACGTCGCCGGAGCTCACCTGTAGATCCACGGTGCCGACCCGGCTCAGCTCGACGTTGCCAGAGCTGGTCTCGCCCTGCACCGCCACACCCTCCGGCACCGTCACCTCGTAGGAGATGCTGCACCGCGAGCCACAGTCGGTGTCCAGCACCAGCTCGCTGCCCTTGATCTCGTAGCGGGTGTTGTCCGGTTCACCGCCCTGGTAGCGAACCACTCGCTTGATCCGCACCTCGGACGCCGGGCCGGTGCCGCGGACCACCACGTCGCCCGAGCCCCCGGAGACCCGGACCGTGGTGATCCGGACCGCCTCGGTGTTGTCGTAGTCGAGTCGACGGAACGACAGGTTGTCGCACCCGGCGAGCACGATGAGGGTGGTGGCGAGCCCTAGCGCGACGGGAGCGGCGACGCGACGACGGCGGGGGGTGGTGGTCAGGTGCAGTGCCATGACCAGCACGCTACGGCCGGGCACGAGGCGGCCGCATCGGGGTTCATCCGCGCTTGCACCCCGAACCAACCCTGATTTCACACCCCGAGGGAGAATGGCCCGATGGCCGGGTATCGCCGACAGCTCTACCGCGACGACGCGGTGGTGCTGCGTGTGCAGAAGCTCGGCGAATCCGACCGGATCATCACCCTGCTCACCCGCCGGCACGGCCGGCTGCGCGCGGTGGCTCGAGGGATCCGCCGCACCACCAGCAAGTTTGGTGCCCGGCTGGAGCCGTTCGGCCACGTCGACCTCCAGCTCGCCGGTGACCCGAAGGGCAATCACGGCAGCTCTCTGCACACCGTCAGCCAGGTCGAGGGCATCGACCTGTACGGCAAACGGTTCCTGGGCGACTATCCGCGCTACACGGCGGCCAGCGCGATCGCCGAGACCGCCGAGCGGCTGACCCCGGTGGAACGGGAGCCATCGCTGCGGCTGTTCCAGCTCACCATCGGCGCGTTGAAGGCGCTGTCCCGGGGCGAGCACGCCACCACCCTGGTGCTCGACGCGTACCTGCTGCGCGGGATGTCGCTGGCCGGCTGGGCGCCGGCGCTGGTCGCCTGCGCGGTCTGCGGCACGCCCGGCCGGCACCGGGCGTTCTCGGTGCCGGCCGGAGGCGCGGTCTGTCCGGACTGTCGGCCACCCGGGGCGGCTCATCCCGCCCCGGCCACCATCGATCTGATGTCCGCGCTGACCTCCGGCGACTGGGTGATCGCCGACGCCACCGACGCCGCCGTCCGTCGGGAGTGCAGTGGGCTGGTCGCGGCTCACCTGCAGTGGCACCTGGAGCGCGCGCTACGCTCGCTGCCGCTGGTCGACCGGGGTTCCTCGGCGGCCGGCACGGCCCCGCCGCCGGAGGGCACCGGGGCCGTGGTGCTCCGGCCACGTGGCGACGTCGAGGCCGGGGCGGACGGCGCGAACAGGGAGTGACCACGTGATCCGATCGAAGAAGGCCGGCCGGCGCGAGCCGACGCCGCCGGTGCCACACCCGTCCGGGGCCCGCCCTCCGGCGCTGCCCACCGAGGCGGTGCCGAAGCACGTGGCGGTGGTGATGGACGGCAACGGTCGCTGGGCCAAGGACCGCGGGCTGCCCCGCACCAAGGGGCACGAGGCGGGCGAGCACAGCCTCTTCGACACCATCGAGGGCGCCATCGAGATGGGCATCCCGTACCTGTCGGCGTACGCGTTCTCCACCGAGAACTGGCGGCGCTCGCCCGACGAGGTCCGGTTCCTGATGGGGTTCAACCGGGACGTGATCCGTCGCCGCCGGGACCAGCTGGTCGACCTGGGCGTACGGGTGGTGTGGTCGGGCCGGCCCGGTCGGCTGTGGAAGAGCGTCATCTCCGAGTTGCAGACCGCCGAGGAGATGTCCCGCGACAACTCGACGCTGACCCTGCAGTTCTGCGTCAACTACGGCGGGCAGGCCGAGATCGGTGACGCCGCCGCCGCGATCGCGCGGGACGTGGCGGCCGGCCGGCTGGATCCGGCGAAGGTCACCGAGAAGACCGTGGCGAAGTACCTCTACCACCCGGAGATCCCGGAGGTGGACCTGTTCCTGCGCCCCTCCGGGGAGGAGCGGATCTCCAACTTCCTGCTCTGGCAGACCGCGTACGCCGAGTTGGTCTTCCTGGACACGCTCTGGCCCGACTTCGACCGCCGCCACCTCTGGTACGCGTGTGAGTTGTACGCCCAGCGGGACCGACGGTTCGGCGGCGCGCTGCCCAACCCGGTCGCCCCGGTTATCTGAGCCGACGCGCTTACCCGCACGTCACTCTGGGTATCAGAGACGTCAGAAGCCACTGACGGAGGTGAACCCACATGATCCAGAAGCGCGTTGCCCAGTGGGCGGTGATGGCGATCGCGGTGCCGCTGGCCGCTGCCGGTGCCCGCCGGCTCAGCCACACCCTGGAGGCCCGGCGTGGTCCCTCCGGGGCGACCCGGTTGCTGACCAAGGGTGCGGACCTGATCCGTCCGCAGAAGGCCAAGCGCCGCCGCTTCTTCTGACCGACCCCCAGGCTGTCCCAGCGCCGCCCGCACCCCCCGTGCGGGCGGCGTTGTCGCATTCCCCGCAGTGCCGAAGGGCCTGGGCAGGCACCACGGCGACCATCAGGCTTGGCACCGAGCGGGGGTGGTGTGCTCGTTTCGGGGTCCTGCGCAAGGGCTGCGGGTAGGGTCCGGAGGTGGTGGGACGACGGCGGTTGGGGGGCAGATGCGTGATCTCCGCTTTAAGATGATCATGGCGTTGAACGCCGCCGACCTGGGCGACCCGATCTGCGAGCAGGTGGCCGAGATCTGTGCCGAGATCGCCGAGCAGCACTGCGCCGAGTTCGGCCACACACCGCAGCTGCGCACCGGTGAGATCGCCGAACTGGCCACCGGCGAGCCGGCCCTGACCTGGGCGCCGTCGACCCCCGCCGCCGGGCAGCGTGCCTGGTGACCGCGCCCGCACCCGCTGTCGACATCCGTCGTGCCGATGACCGCTTCGCCACCCGGATCTCCTGGCTGGACTCCAAGCACTCCTTCTCGTTCTCCCGGCACTACGACCCGGCCAACACCCACCACGGCCTGCTGCTGGTCAACAACGACGACGTGGTCCGACCGGGGGCCGGCTTCGAGACCCACCCGCACCAGGACATGGAGATCGTGACCTGGGTGCTGCGCGGTTCCCTGGTGCACCAGGACTCCACCGGGCACTCCGGGGTGATCTACCCGGGTCTGGCCCAGCGGATGAGCGCCGGCACCGGGATCCTGCACTCGGAGAAGAACGACGCCTGGCGGCTCAACAACCAGGAGCCGCACACCGACCCGGTGCACTTCGTGCAGATGTGGGTGCTCCCCGACGAGCAGGGCGTCGACCCCGGCTACGAGCAACTCGAGATCGAGGACGAACTGCTCCGCGGGGGCCTCGTGCCGATCGCCTCCGGGATGGACCGCTACGACGGCGCGTCCGCGATCCGGATCCGCAACCGGTACGCGACCCTGCACGCCGCCCGCCTCGCCCCCGGCGACGAGGTCACCATCCCGGACGCGCCCTACGTGCACCTCTACGTGCCCGACGGCACTGTGACCCTGGAGGGCAGCGGTCCGCTCGGCAGTGGTGACGCCGCCCGGCTCACCATGACCGGTGGCCGGCGGGTGACCACCGACGAACCGGCCGAGATCCTGGTCTGGGAGATGCACGCCACGGTCGCCTGACCGTCACCCGCGCGGCCTACCCCCATGATCTCGCCCGAACATGGATGTAGTGGCCTCCCCACCGGGGGAGACCACTACATCAGGGATCGAGCACGATCACGGCGGCGCGCAGGGCGCCACCCCGGCTACGCCGGCGACTCGGTGCGGTCGGCGGCCCAGGTGGTGTGGAACGAGCCCTCGCGGTCCACCCGCTGGTAGGTGTGCGCGCCGAAGTTGTCCCGCAGACCCTGGATCAGCGCGGCGGGCAGCCGCTCCGCGCGCAACGCGTCGAAGTACGCCAGCGACGACGAGAACGCGGGCGTCGGCACACCCGCCCGGGTCGCGTCGGCCACCACCCGCCGCCAGCTCGGCACGCCAGCGCTGACCGCCTCGGCGAAGTACGGCGCCACCAGCAGCGTCGGTAGGTCCGGCTGCTCGTCGTACGCCTCACGGATCCGGTTGAGGAAGCGGGCCCGGATGATGCAGCCGCCCCGCCAGATCGTTGCGGTGCCGCCCAGGTCGATGTCCCAGTTGTATTCCTGGCTGCCCGCGCGGATGTGGTCGAAGCCCTGCGCGTACGCGACGATCTTGGAGGCGAGCAGCGCCCGGCGAACGTCCTCGACGAAGGTCTCCCGGTCGGTCACCTGCCACTTCTCACCCGCGTCGGGGAACGCCCGGCGGGCCGCCTCGCGCTGGTCGACGTGCCCGGAGAGCGAACGGGCGAAGGTCGCCTCGGCGATCCCGGTGATCGGGATGCCCAGGTCCAGGGCGCTCTGCACGGTCCACCGGCCGGTGCCCTTCTGCTCCGCCCGGTCCTGCACGATGTCCACGAACGACCGGCCGGTCGCCGCGTCGGTGTGCGCGAGCACGTCGGCGGTGATCTCGATGAGGAACGACTCCAGCTCGCCGTTGTTCCACTCCCGGAAAATCTCCGCGATCTCGGCCGGCGTCGCGTCCAGGCCGGCCCGGAGCAGGTCGTACGCCTCGGCGATGAGCTGCATGTCGGCGTACTCGATGCCGTTGTGCACCATCTTGACGAAGTGCCCGGCGCCGTCCGGCCCGACGTGCATGCAGCACGGCACGCCGTCCACCTGGGCGGCGATCTTCTCGAACATCGGCCCGAGCTTCGCGTACGACTCGACGGAGCCGCCCGGCATGATGCTCGGCCCGCGCAGCGCGCCCTCCTCGCCGCCGGAGACGCCGGTGCCGCTGAAGTGCAGCCCCTGCGCCCGCAGCGCCTCCTCGCGGCGACGGGTGTCGGCGAAGTGGGCGTTGCCACAGTCGACGATGATGTCGCCCTCGTCGAGCAGCGGCACCAACTCGTCGATCACCGCGTCGGTGGGCGCGCCGGCCTTCACCATGACGATGACCGCGCGGGGTCGTTCCAGTGACGCCACGAAATCGGCCATCGTCTCGCCCGGCAGAAACGTGCCCTCGTCGCCGTGCTCGGCGACCAGGCTGCGGGTGCGCTCCGGCGAGCGGTTGTGCACTGCCACCGTGAAGCCGTTGCGGGCCAGGTTGCGGGCCACGTTGCGACCCATCACCGCCAGCCCGGTCACACCGATTTGTGCCCTCGCCTGATCAGCCATTCGTGCCGCCACCTCTCGTCACACCACTATCAGCGTTTGGAAACTTACCGTGATGTGAGCCGATACGGACCAGTGATGGACGTCCCGTTACTGCACGTAATGTGGACGTTGCCGCTGGCGGCTCGGCCTCATTTCGGTGGTCGGTATGCCCCGCGCAGGGAAAGTTGTCGTCATCCCGCGCCGCGCGCGTCAGCCTTCGGCGAGACGGGCTTCGATACGGGCGATCTTCCCGGTCAGCGCGTCGGTGACCCCGGGCCGGACGTCGGCCTTGAGCACCACACTCACCCGGGGCGCCCGCGCGGCGACCACGTCGACCGCCCGCTTCACCACCGCCATCACCTCGTCCCACTCGCCCTCGACGGTGGTGAACATGGCATCGGTCCGGTTGGGCAGGCCGGACGCACGGACCACCCGCACCGCCTCGGCGACCAGGTCACCCACGGAGTCGTCACCGCCGAGCGGGGTGATCGAGAACGCGATCAGCATGTGCCGATCGTGCCAGTAAAAACGGATGCGCGTCGGTCCGGCGGTGGCTACGGTACGAACATGCGTAACTGACGCCCCACTTCCGAGCCGGCCCGCCGTCCCGCGTCGCGGTCCGTGCGCTCCCGGGCGTCCCGCATTCCCTCCCCGCCGTTCGGCGGCGATGGCCCTGCCTGGCCCCGGTGAGCAGTCCCTTCCCCACTCGACCGTCGCGCAACGACGGTCACCAGCCGATCCGACCGACCGCCGCAGCGCGGGACCGGCCGCGCCGGTCGGCATTGAAGGAGGCCCGGATGCCTGCCAGGCGTAACCCGAAGAAGACCCGTACCCCGAGAGCGATGCCGCTCGGCGTCGACCCGGCGGCCGGCCACGGCCCGCTCCCAACCGCTTTCCCCGCCCTCGACCCGGCCCTGCCGGCGGTGCTTGTGGAACCGGGAACGCTGGCCGAGCCGGCGCTGCTGGCGGTGCTCGCCGAGCCGGCGCTTCCGACGGCACTGGCCGAGCCTGCGCTGTTGGCGGTGCTGGCCGAGCCGGCGCTGCCAGCGGCCGTCCTGGACGAGGTGGCGCCGCCGGTCGACGTGCCGACAGCGGTCGATGTTCCGACGGTCGTCGACGTGCCGCTGGTCGTCGACGCGCCGACGATGCGAGATCTGCCGAAGCCGACCGGTCGACCGAAGGCACCGACGGCCGGCCCGCCGCAGGGTGGCGGCAACCGCTCCGGCGGCGGCCGCAGCCAGCAAGCCGGCCAGGCCCGCCGCTACGCCTTCCGCCGCAGCTGACCGAGCCACCCCAGCCCGGCCTACCCCGGCCCACCCCGGCCCGGCCCGGCCCGGCCTGGCCTGGCCTGGCCCGGCCTGGCCTGGCCTGGCGATCTTGCGCTTCCTGTCGTCGCATCACCGGCATAACGGGACGAATCAACGACAGAAACCGCAAGATCGGCGAGGGCGGCGCGTGGGCGCTGGGTGGTGACAGCAACATCAGGGATGTAGTGGCCTCCGCCGCCAACGAGGCCACTACATCCCTGATGTTGTGCGGATCTTGCCGGCGGCCGGCGGCCGGCGGCGGGCGGCCGGCGGCGGGCGGC
>NZ_PYAK01000024.1 GCF_003264365.1 Micromonospora noduli | reverse complement strand
GGCCCGGGTCGAGGGCGACGACGAACCGAACCCGCCGCCGGCCACCGCCTCGCCCACCGCCGGCGCGCCGGCCAGCACCGCGCCCGCCCCTGGCGGCACGGCACCCACGTCGGCTGCCGCCGCGGCGCCGCCCGGCACCCCACCCAGCGCGGTGACCCTGCGCGACAACCGGGACAGCATCGCGTTGAACTGGACCTATCCGGCCGGCGGAGAGGGCCCGGTGGTCATCGCGGGCGGCCGCACCGGCCAGACCCACAACATCTTCGCGACGCTGCCCGCCGGCACCACCAGCTTCGTCATCTACGCGCTCAACCGCACCAACGACTTCTGCTTCACCGTCGCCGTCGCCTGGTCCACCGACACCGTGGCCCGTTCCAAGCAGGTCTGCACCAGCCGCCGCTGACCCGCGGGGGTCGCCGACACGGGCCGTCTACCTTTGGCCGTCCTCGGCCGGCAACGCAGGCAGGAGCAGGCACACCCGTAGTCCTCGCTGCTCCGGCAGGTCGGTCAGGGTGATGCTGCCGCCCGCGCGTCGGACCAACTCCCGGACAATGGCCAGCCCCAGGCCGGCGCCCCCGTCGTCGCGGGCCCGTCCGTCATCCAGCCGGGTGAACCGGTCGAAGACCCGCTCCCGGTCCACCGACGCGATCCCCGGGCCGTCGTCGGTCACCGTCACCAGGTGGTACGCCCCGACGCCAGGCCCGGTCGTCGACGACGTCGCTTCGGCCGCGAGCACGACATCACCCTGCGCGTGGCGTACCGCGTTGTCGACCAGGTTGGCCAGCACGCGACGCAACTCCTCGACGGTGCCGATCGTCCAGAGCGGGCCGGCCGGCGGCGTCACCCGCACCGGCGGTGACGGATAGCGGGCGGCGACCTCGATCAGCAACGCGCCCAGCTCCACCGGGCCGGTCCCCCGGGCCGGCGGAGCCTCGTCCAGGCGGGCCAGCAGCAGGAGATCGTCGACCAGGCGGCTCAACCGGTCGGTGTCGGCGAGCAGGTTGGCGGTCACCGCCGTCCAGTCCGTCCGGTCGGCGAGGCGCTGGGCAACCTCCAGCTCGGTCCGGATGTTGGTCAACGGGCTGCGCAGCTCGTGTGCGGCGTCGGAGACGAAGGCCCGCTGTCGGACGCGGGCGGACTCCAGCCGGCCCAGCATGCCGTTGAGGGTGACCGCCAGACGGTGGATCTCGTCGGCCGACGCCGGCACCGGCAGCCGGCCGGCACCGGCCCTCCCGGTGATCTCCTCGGCACCTCGACGTAAGGCCTCGACCGGCCGCAGCGTCGCCCCCACCACCCGCCACGCCACCCCGGCCAGCACGGCCACCAGCAGCGGGAACGCCACCAGCAGGATGGTCCGGACCACATGGGTGCTGTGCCGCACGTCGGCCATCGAGCGGGCGACCAGCACGGTGAGCGGGTCGGCCGCGGTGCCGGCGGGTACGGCGACCACCCGGACCGGGCCGACGAGCCCGACCCGCTCGGCCGGCACCTCCAGCCGCTGCCGACCGTCGCGGTTCAGTCGCTCCGGGCGAACCATCGGCACCAGACGGTCGGCGTCGATCGAGGCCGCGCGGATCCGTCCCTGCCCGTCGACGACCTGCACGCGGACCTGCCCCCCGGCCACCGGCAGCGGGTCGGGCAGCGCGTCCTCGGCGGCGAGCAGGGCGACCGCGTCGGCGGTGCGGAACGCCTCGGTGTCGACAGTGCGTTGGAGCACGAAGCTGAGCGCGCCGAGCAGCACCACCCCGCCCAGGGCCAGCCCGATGGTGAGACCGACCACACCGATCGCCATGAGCCGCCCGCGCAGCCCGAGGGCCGGCATCCGGCCGAGCCTGGCCCGACGGGTGGGTGCCGGGCCGTCGGCGGTCACGTCGCCAGCCGGTAGCCGGCGCCCCGGACCGTCTCCAGCCGGTCCCGGCCGAGCTTGCGGCGCAGGTAGCCGACGTACACCTCGACGGCGTTCGGCGCGGTCTCCAGACTGGCGTCCCAGACGTGGTCCAACAACTCGACCTTGGAGATCACCTGGCCCGGCCGGCGCATCAGGTAGTCCAGCAGCGCGAACTCCCGTGCGGTCAGCGCCACCTCGGCGTCCGCCCGGGTCACCCGCCGGCGGGCCGGGTCCAGCCGCAGGTCACCTACCGCCAGCACGGTCGGGCGCTCCGGCGCGCCTCGACGCAGCAGGGCCCGCAGCCGGGCCAGCAGCACCACGTACGAGAAGGGTTTGGTCAGGTAGTCGTCGGCGCCGCAGTCGAGGCCGTCGGCCTGGTCGTACTCGCCGTCCTTGGCGGAGAGCATCAGCACCGGCAGCCAGTGCTGCTCCGCGCGCAGCCGCCGGACCAGCTCGTACCCGGAGAGGCCGGGCAGCATCACGTCGAGGATCATGGCGTCGTACCCGCCGTGCCGGGCCGCGTCCAGGCCCGCCGGGCCGGTTGCGGCCACGTCCACCGCGAACCCCTCCGCCTGGAGACCGCGTTGCAGGGCAGCCGCCAACCGGGCCTCGTCCTCCACCACCAGCACTCGCACAGCTCAAGGGTGCCACCCGGGTCAATCGGCGCGGTTCGCTGTCCTCAGCGCGTTCACAGCACGGAGGGGGCAAGATGGCCGCAGGAGGTGCCACCATGTCCGTCCTGAGAAGCCGTCCCGTCCTTCGTTGGCTGGTTCCGGCCACCGCGGCCGTCGCCGTCATCGGCGGTGGCGCGGCGATCGGCACGTTCGCTGCCGAGGCCGAGCCGAGCCTGCCGCCCCGAACCGCCGCTCAGCTCCTGGTCGATCTGCAGACATCCCGGCTGGAGGGGTTGTCCGGGACCGTCGTGCAACGCGCCGACCTCGGCCTGCCGCCCCTCGTCGGGCTGGTTCCCGGCAACGAGCTGACCACCCTGCTGACCGGCACCCACACCCTGCGGGTCTGGTACTCCGGGCCGGACCAGCAGCGGGTCGCGCTGATGGACACGCTGGGCGAGCAGGACATCATCCGCAACGGCCGGGACCTGTGGACGTGGCAGAGCCGCAGCAACACCGCCACCCACCGCACGCTGGGCGGCGACGCCGGGGCCCGGAAGCCCGCCCCCGAGCCGGCGGCGAGCCTCCCGGCCACCCCGCAGCAGGCCGCCGACCTGGCGTTGGACGCGATCGACCCGAGCACCGAGGTCAGCGTGGGCCGGTCGGCCACCGTCGCCGGCCGGGACGCGTACGAGTTGGTGCTCCAGCCACGCGACCAGGCCTCCCTGGTGCACCAGTTGCGGATCGCCATCGACGCCGAGCAGCACGTGCCGCTGCGCTTCGAGGTGCTCGCGAAGGGCAGCGACCGGCCGGCGTTCGAGGTGGCGTTCACCCAGGTCGACTACCGCCGCCCCGACGCTGACCAGTTCCGCTTCAACCCGCCGCCCGGCGTGACGGTCAACGAGGAGAAGGCCGAGCGCCCGACGGGCAGGCCCGGTCATGTCGAGCCGACGGGTGACCCGCAGGTCCGCGCGGTGGGCGACGGCTGGACGACAGTGCTGGTTGGCCGCCTCGACGAGGCCGATGTCGGCCGGAAGCCCGCCGCTAAGCCGGCCGCTCCCCCGGCCGGCGCCGGACCGGATCTGGACATGTCGAAGCTGCTCGGCGGGCTGCCGGCGGTCAGTGGGGACTGGGGCAGCGGTCGGCTCCTCACCAGCAAACTGTTCAGCGTCCTGCTCACCGACGACGGCCGGGTGCTGGCCGGAGCGGTGACGCCGGAGCGGCTCTACCAGGCCGCGCGCGGCTGATCTCCGCGGTGTTCGCGCCGGGTCGACCTGACGGTCGGCCCGGCGCTTCGCTGTGGGTCAGGCCGAGGAGACGCCGAGGGCGCTGAGGTACGCGTCGGCGAGGACCGCGTGGCCGGGCAGGTACGGGTGGACGCGGTCGTCGGCCCAACGCGTCGCCGGACTCACCGCCAGCACCCGGTCGAACGCCGCCTGGTTGGGCACGTGCACCGCGTCGAACTCGGTGGCCAGCCCCGCCACGACCGCCGCGTACCGGTCGGTGTCGGCGCGTTGCGGGACGCTCCGGTCGGCCTCGATGAAGAACGGGTCGCCGAGGATCAGTCGGCAGCCGGTGGCGTCGACCGCCCGACGGAGCAGGTCACGCAGAGTGCGCTCGTACTCCTCGATGCCGACGGCCTCATCCGGCCGGTCACCGTAGTGCCGCCAGATGTCGTTGATGCCGATCAGCACCGCGAGCCAGTCGGGGCGCTCGCCGATGGCGTCGTCGTCCCAGCGGGCGGCCAGGTCGCGCACCGTGTCGCCGCCCACACCCCGGTTGACCCACTCCAGCTCCAACTCCGGGTGCCGGGCGTCGACCAGGGCGCGCACGAGACTCACATATCCGCTGCCGTAGGGCGCGGCGACGTCGCGTCGACCACAATCGGTGATGCTGTCCCCGATGAAGACCACCCGTTGCCCGGTCCGCAGGATCATCCGTCGCCACCTCGCGATCACCGGCGCGCCGGACCGCCCGGCTTGGTGAGAACCGGCGGAACGCGCTATCTTCAACAGTTCCAAGGCACAAAAAAGAACGGCTAAAAGCCGTTCCTGCAAAGGATTCTAATCTTTAGGGAGACGGCTTGTCAAGGCACTCCGGCGGTTCCGGCGAATTGCCGCTCGACGACGAGATCGGTCGCGAGCAGGAGTACGTCTCGATGCTCTACAACCGGTTGGACCAACTGCGTGAGCAGGCCGCCCACCGGCTCACCGCCGAGCTGCACAACACCGGCGGCACCCTCCAGGACCGCTCGCAGCGCGACAGCTCGGTAGCGATGTACGCCGATCAGGTCGAACAGTTCTCCGCCGTGGAGAACGGGCTCTGCTTCGGCCGTCTCGACGGTGACGACGACTCCCGCCGCTACATCGGCCGGATCGGCATCTTCGACACCAGTGGTGACTACGACCCGCTGCTGATGGACTGGCGGGCACCCGCCGCCCGCCCGTTCTACCTCGCCACCGCCGCGAACCCGCAGGGCGTACGCCGTCGCCGGCACCTGCGCACCCGGCAGCGCAAGGTGACCGGGCTCAACGATGAGGTGCTCGACATCGACACCGCCTCCCCCGGTGCCCACGAGGAGCTGACCGGTGAGGCGTCGCTGCTCGCCGCGCTCAACGCGGGCCGTACCGGCCGGATGCGCGACATCGTCGAGACCATCCAGGCCGAGCAGGACGAGGTCATCCGCGCGGAACTCCCGGGCGTGATGGTGGTCCAGGGCGGTCCGGGCACCGGCAAGACCGCTGTCGCGCTGCACCGGGCGGCGTACCTGCTCTACACGCACCGCCGGGAACTCTCCAGCCGTGGCGTGCTGCTGGTCGGCCCGAACGCGACCTTCCTGCGCTACATCTCCCAGGTGCTGCCGACGCTGGCCGAGACCGGCGTGCTGCTGCGTACCCAGGGTGATCTTTTTCCCGGGGTGAGCGCCCAACGGACCGAGGCGGCCGACACCGCGGCGCTCAAGGGCCGGGCGGTGCTGGCCGAGGTGTTGGCGCTGGCCGTACGGGACCGGCAGTGGGTGCCCGACGAGCCGCTGGAGATCGAGGTCGAGCGGGAGACGCTGACCCTCGACCCGGAGATCGTGCGCGCGGCCCGGGACCGGGTCCGCCGCGCCGACCGACCGCACAACCTGTCCCGCGCGCTGTTCGACGTCGAGATCGTGCACGCGCTCGCCGACCAGGTGGCCGAACGGATCGGCGCGGACCCGCTCGGCGGGGACAACCTCCTCGACGAGGCGGACCGGGCCGAGATCCGCCGCGAGCTGCGCGAGGAGACGGAAATCCAGGCCGCCCTGGACCGGCTGTGGCCGGTGCTCACCCCACAGCGGCTGCTCGCCGACCTGTACGCCGACCGGGACCGGATCGCCGCCGCCGCGCCGATGCTCAGCGAGGACGAGCGGGCGCTGCTGCGGCGCGAGCGCGGTGGCTGGACGCCGGCCGACGTCCCGCTGCTGGACGAGGCCGCCGAGCTGCTCGGTGAGGACGAACGCGCCGCAGCCGCCCGGCGGGACCGCATCCGGATGATGGAACGGGAGTACGCCGAGGGCGTGCTGGAGATCGCCCGGGGTTCCCGCTCGATCGACGTCGAGGACGAGGCCGAGGGCGGTGAGATCCTCGGCGTGACCGACCTGATCGACGCCGATCGGCTGTTGGAGCGGCAGGAGGAGGCCGACCGGCTGACCACCGCGCAGCGGGCCGCCGCCGACCGCACCTGGGCGTTCGGCCACGTGATCGTGGACGAGGCGCAGGAACTCTCGCCGATGGCCTGGCGACTGCTGATGCGCCGCTGCCCGAGCCGGTCGATGACGATCGTCGGGGATGTGGCGCAGACCGGCGCGCTGAGCGGCACGCCGTCCTGGGCGGACGCCCTCGCCCCGTACGTCGAGCAGCGGTGGCGGCTAACCGAGCTGACGGTCAGCTACCGCACTCCCGCCGAGATCATGGCGGTCGCCGCCGAGGTGCTGGCCGAGATCGACCCGGCACTGCGGCCGCCGCGCTCGGTGCGGGAGAGCGGCGTACCGCCGTGGGACCGGACCGTGCCCGACGGTCGGTTGGCTGCGGAGTTGATCGCCGAGGCCACCCGGGAGGCGGCCGGGCTGACCGAGGGGCGGCTCGGTGTGCTCGTGCCGGCCGGCCGGGTGGGCGAGTTGGGTGCGGCGGTGACCGCCGCGCTGCCGGAGGCCGCCGTCGGCGAGCATCCGGAACTGGAGAGCCGGGTGGTGGTGTTGACAGTCGCGCAGGCCAAGGGGTTGGAGTTCGACTCCGTGCTGGTGGTCGACCCGGACCGGATGGTGGCCGAGTCCCCACGCGGGCGCAGCGACCTGTACGTAGCCCTGACCCGCGCCACCCAACGCCTGGGCGTCCTCCGCCCGACCCCCTCCCGCTGAGTCGATCATGAGGTTGACGTGGACTGGTCTCCGTCAGCCACGTCAACCTCATGATCACGCCGCCAAGGGGGCGGGTGGGTGGGGTTAGTCGTTGGATTTGTCCCTGATGGACTTTGCTGGGCCGGTCGCCGACGTGGACTGGTCGCTGGTGCCACCGCCCATCGGGGTGCTCAGGCCGCCAGTGGTGGCATCACCGGTGGTGGTCGGCGCGACAGTGCCCCGGTGTCGCTCCGGCTGTCGGGCCACCCGGCGTACGCTCGCCGGCCCGGCGGTGCCACCGGTGGTGGTCACCGCGCCCTGCCCTCCAACGGGACCACCGTCGCGCAGCACCTGTGGGTCGATCCGTTCCTTCGCCGGATCGAACGGGTCATCGCGCTGGATCTGACTCTCCACATCGGTGCGGGGCACCGTCACCTCGTCGAGGGCGCCCTTGCCGTACACGCCACCGGCGATCCGATCCTCGGCCTCGCGGGCGGCGTCCTGCCGCATGTCGTCCTCACGCACGTCCATCACCTCGCAGAAGCTGTGGAACTGACTGCGTGCCCGGTCACCGGCCGACCAAACCCAGCGTGACCGGGAGGTCGTCCACGGCGGTTCACCGTCACGCCGCCCGCTGGCCGCCTGCCCGCAGCCCGAGATGTCCATGCTGTCCCGCTACCGGTGGGAGATGCCCGCCGGCAGGAGGGGATGACAGCGTGCGCACAGTACGCCGTACCGCCGTCGCGGCCCTGGTGGCCGCGACGGTGACGACCGGGCTCGCGGTGCCCGCTCAGGCGAAGCCACGACCGGACCGGACATTCGACGTGCAGGCCCACCGGGGTGGCCTCGGGTTGCGGGTGGAGAACACCCTCGCCTCCTTCGGCAACGCCCTCCAGCTGGGAGTGAGCACCCTCGAACTGGACGTGCAGATCACCGAGGACGGCCAGGCCGTCGTCACCCACGACCGCAAGGTCACCGGCACCAAGTGCGTCGACACCACCCCGGTGACGCCCGGCGACCCGGAGTTCCCGTACGTCGGGAAGTACATCAACACGCTCAGCCTGGCCCAGGTGCGCTCGCTCGACTGCGGTTCCAAGACGCTGTCGGACAAGCCCGGCCAGCTCGCCGTCCCGGGTGCCCGGATGCCGCTGCTGCGTGAGGTCTTCGCGCTGGTCAACCGCTACCGGGCGAAGGACGTGAAGCTCAACGTCGAGACCAAGGTCGAGGCTGGCGCGCCGACCGAGACCGCCCCCCGCGAGCAGTTCGTCCGGGTCACCGCGGCCGAGATCCGCGCCGCCGGGCTGCTCAAGCAGGTCACCGTCCAGAGCTTCGACTGGGGCGCGCTGATGCGCATGCGTCAGGTCGAGCCGAAGCTGCCGCTGGTCGCCCTGACCAACTACGACTTCCTTCAGACCGGCCAGCCGGGTGCGTCACCGTGGCTGGGCGGGCTGGACATCGACGACTTCGGCGGCGACCCGATCAAGGCGATCCGCAGCTTCGGCGCCAGCGCCTTCTCGCCGGTGCACGGGTCCCCCCAGAACGGCACTGTCACCGACCCGGGCTACAAGCCGTACGTCACGAAGGAGATGGTCGCCCAGGCGCACCGCTATGGGATCAAGGTGATCCCGTGGACGGTCGACGACGTGCCGACCATGACCAAGCTGATCGACGACGGGGTTGACGGCCTCATCACCGACTACCCGGACCGGTTGCGCGGCGTGCTGGCGCAGCGTGGTTACCGGCTGCCGAAGGCGTACACCGCGCCGTTCGACATCCAGGCGCACCGCGGCGGTCGGGCCACCCGGCCGGAGAACACCCTGCCGGCGTTCGCGAACGCGCTGTCCAACCGAGCCATCTCCACCCTTGAGCTGGACACCAACGTGACGGCCGACGGCAAGCTGGTGGTACTGCACGATCGCACCGTCAACGGGTCACACTGCGTCGACACCGCCCCGGTGCGCCCGGGAGACCGCAAGTTCCCGTACGTGGGCAAGCCGGTGCACGAGTTGACCCTGGCGCAGCTCAAGACCGTGGACTGCGGCACGAGGACGCTGCCCGAGCTGCCCGCCCAGGTGCCCGCGCCCGGTGCCCGGATCCCGACCCTGGACGAGGTCTTCGCCCTGGTGAAGGCGAGTGGCCGCACCGACATCGGAATGAACATCGAAACGAAGATCAGTCCGGTGGTTAACGACACCGAGCCGTACCGCAGCTTCACCCGCAAGCTCGTCGACGCGATCCAGCAGGCCGGCTTCACCAGCCGGGCCACCATCCAGTCGTTCGACTGGCGCACCATCACGTACGCCCGGCAGCTCGACCGGCGGATCGGCACAGTAGGCCTGGTCTGGCAGTACGGCCCGGCCGAGTGCGCGACCCTCGCCGACGAGTGCTCGCTGGAGGCGGTCTACGGCGACCCGTCGGTGAAGAGCCCGTGGACCGGTGGACTGGACTGGTGGAAGTACCAGGACCTGGGCAAGCTCACCCGGGCCGCGGGCGCTGGCACGGTCTCCGCCAACTGGCAGGTGCACGACCCGAAGCAGGGCACCGTCGCCTCGACCGACTGGTACCTGCGGGAGAACCCGGCATACTTCCACGGACCGGACGTTCGGACCCTGCAGACGCGGTACGACCTGAAGGTGATCCCGTACACCGTGGATGACGCGACGGTCATGCAGCGGGTCATTGATCTGGGCGTCGACGGGATCATCACCGACGACCCGGGCCTTCTGGTGAGCGTGGCGATCCGCAACGGCCTGCGCTGACCCTGTCGACCACCCGATCGCCGGCCGGATTTCCGGCCGGCGATCGGTGTTACCTGCTCCGGGGCCTCGGGTAGTCGGGGGTTGTCCCCGCCACGAAAGCGAACCGTGCCGTGGCCGAAACGCGGTAGCGGGGCGGGGGAATGCAGGTACGACTCATCGCATCCTGAGGAGGACCAGATGAGCACGCAGGCTGCTTCCACCCGGCCGACGAACCGGCCCATGAACGACCCGCAGAATCCCGCTCAGATGCGGGACATGCAGACCCAGCAGATGCCGGTCATGCATGACGGGCGCCGCAACGACATGCAGGCACCCGGTACGGAGACCAAGCAGGCGTTCAAGACCACCGAGTTCTGGATCTACCTGATCGCGGTGGCCGCCGTACTGGGCGCGTCGCAGGTCGTCGGTCAGAACTCCGCTGGGGTGGACATCTTCCGGGCCGACAACGCCTGGTTCCTGATCACCCTGCTGACGCTTGGCTACCTCGGTAGCCGTGGCCTCTCGAAGGCCGGCAGCAACTGGCGCAGCGGCGAGGAGCGCAAGGCCCGGCACTGACCGGTTCACAGTGCACAGTGGCCTCCGGGAGATCCTCCCGGAGGCCACTGTGGTGTCTGTTTGTAACGGGCTACTCGTCGCCACCGAAGTCGCCGAAGTCGCCCTCGAACGCGTCCTCGATCATCTCGCCGGCGACCATGCCGCCGGCGACGCCCAGCGCGGCGCCGGCCACCATGCCGCCCATGCCGTGCCCGCGGCTGTGACCGTGGCCGTGGCTCGGGCCGTACTGGGAGCGCAGGCTGCCGTAGCGGGACGTGGTCTCGCGCAGCCAACCGTCGACGACCTGCGCCCAGTCCACCCGGTCAACGTCGGTGTGCGACACCTGGTAGCGGCCGAACGCGTCGTGCCCGGCGCTGAGGAACCCGCCGCGCTTGTCGCACTCCAGGATGACCTCCACACCACGCTGGCTGGTCACGAAGGTCAGCTCGACCTCCCGGATGGTGCTCGCGTACTGCGGGGAGGCGAAGAACTCGATCTCCTGGTAGAACGGCAGCGTCTGCTGCACGCCCCGGATGTGACCACGCTCCAGGTCGGCGTGCTTGAACCGGAAGCCGAGCCGCTGGAACGCCTCCAGGATCCGCTCGTGCACCGGCAGCGGGTGCACCGCCACCTGGTCCAGGTCGCTCTTGTCGACCGCGCGGGCGATCGCCAACTCGGTGCGCAGACCCATCGTCATGCCGTGCAGGCGCTGGCCGTACACGTCGGTGATCGGGGTCTCCCACGGCACCGGCAGCTGGAACGGGATCGAGAGCTGCTGCTTCGGGGCGAGTACGAGTGACCCGCTGACCGCCATGCGGTGGAACTCCATCGTGCCCGCGTACTCGGTGTCGTGTCCCTCGACCTCGACCCGCGTGACCAGGCCGATCACCACCTGCTCGATGGCTGCCTCAGCGTCGCCACCGACGAGGTTGACCTGCCCGTCGAGGGTCAGGCCGGGCCGGGTGTTGGGGTTGGTCAGCACGGTGTCCACGCTGGGACCGCCCACACCGAACGCGCTCAACATCTTCTTGAAGACCATCGGAACTCCTGTGCGACGCCGACCGCTCCAGGCTGGAGTCGGACGTTGACTCGAACGGCACCCTATCCAGCACCCCTGTGAGGTGGCTGTGAAGCGCCGGCGTCGGCGCCGCCCGCCGCCCCCTCACATCCGCGATCACCGACTCGGCCGCCCGAGGCCCGCCTCCCGTTCGGCGTCAGCGAAGGGGCGGATGTCCGTCGACGAGCCTTTGGAGCTGATGTCGCAAACGAATCAGGCGTTCGACCTTCCGCTGCACAGTCCAGCAGCCCGGCGACCGGTCAGAGCGTCGACGGCGATGCGGGCCGCCGAACGCAGCCCAGAGCGAACTTCCGCACTGCCGCACGCCAGGAGGTGGCACCCCCGACGATCCATAGACCGATCTACGATCTGCGCGCATGACGACGGGGAGACGGGCACGTCCAGCCATGCTCGCTGCGGCGGTGGGGCTGCTGCTGGTGGCTGGATGCGACACGGCTGCCGTGGACGAAACGCGTGGATGCCAGGAGCAACGGCAGGCTGACGAGGCGAAGGTACGGGTCAGTCGCTGGGATCCGCCGGAGGACCTTCCGTATGTCGGTGAGTATTCGGAGATTCACTGGCAGGCGCGCGCGTTGGGCAATCCGTGCTCGCGGGCGCCGGGCCCGACGGACTGGGAGTACCAGGGCGTCATCGTGCTGCGTCCGGAGGACGCGCACAGGTTGGCCGAGCAGTTCGAGTTCGTTCCGTTCGCATCCATCGACCCGGCCGAGCTGCTCCACTCGCACACGCCGACGGACGTGCGGCCGGACCTCGTGCCGTTACTCCCGGCCAAACCCCGCTGGCTGCACAGCGAGATGTACAACGAAACACTGCCGTCGGCAGTTTGGCGGGTGGTGTTCCTGGATCTGGAGCATCACACGCTCCTGTTCATGCTGAACGACCACTAGCGCCCAGGTCAGGCAGCCCGTGCGGCATGCGTGCTGTCAGGCGGGCGCGACGCTCGGCTCGGCCGGAACGCCATGCGGCGGCCTCGGTGCCCTGACCGTCGCGGTGATCAGCCAGGCGAACGCGGCCAGCAGCGCCACGAGCCCGGCGGGACCCAGACCCCAGGGCAGAGCACGCGGCGACAACGTCCATGCCTGCCGGGTGTCGGCGAGTACGCGGGGCTGTCGAGCCGAGGCCGGGACGGCCACCTCCCACTCGTACGCACTGTTGGGCTCGTCGTCGATGACCTTCCAGGACTTCTGGACGTCGAGGCCGTGGATGGGCCCCTGCCGCCCGCGTCCGCCGCGGGTCCAGTTGCCGACGCACCGGCTGTGCATGGCCTCCAGCCGATCGTGGGTCACATAGCAGTGATCGACTGTCGCCCGGGCCTGGTCGGCGGGCCACGAGCCAGCCACCCAACTCAGCATCCCGACGAGGGCCAGGCCCACGACGACGATCGCCGCCCAGCGCATCTTGACCGCGTGCATACCGTGCTCCTCTCACTCGAGGCGCATGGTCAGCGCCATTAATCAGGCTCCACGATCACCAGTTCGCCGACCTGTTCGCCGATCGTGGTGCGGGCCTCCGGCGGTAGCCCACGGTCGGTGATCAGCACGTCGGCGGCCTCCAGCGGGGCGATGGTGGCGATGCCTATCGTCTCCCACTTGGTGTGGTCGGCGAGCACCACGAGCCTGCGAGCCGCACCGATGAGGCAACGGTTGACGCCGGCCTCCAGCAGGTTTGGCGTGGTGAACCCGGTCCGTGGGCTGAGGCCGTGCACACCGAGGAACAGCAGGTCGACGTTGAGCGCGCTGATCGCCGCCTCGGCCACCGGCCCGGTCAACGCGTCCGACGGGGTGCGGATGCCACCGGTCAACACGACGGTCTGGTCGGCCCGCGGGTTCTGGTAGAGCGCGTCGGCCACCGGGATCGAGTTGGTCACCACGGTCAGCCCGCGTACGTCGGAGAGCAGCGTGGCCAGCGCGGCGGTGGTGGTGCCGGCGGAGAGCGCGATGGCCATCCCTGGCTCCACCATCGTCGCCGCCCGCTCGGCGATGGCCCGCTTTTCCGCCTGCTGGCGGATCGACTTCGCGGCGAAGCCGGGTTCCTCGGCCGAGCCGGGCCCGGCGAGGGTCGCGCCGCCGTGCACCTTGTCGACCAGGCCGCGTTCGGCCAACACCTCCAGGTCGCGCCGGATCGTCATGTCGGACACGCCGAACCGACTGACCAGGTGACTCACCCGCACCCCGCCACGTTGGCGAATCAGATCGAGGATGGCGGTCTGCCGCTGCTGGGCGAGCATGTGGGGAACCTCCTTCGCGCCGTGACCGTCGTCAGAATCAGGTCCGATCCTCACGGACCACCGCCACCTCACCGGCCGGCAGTGCCAGCTCACCGGCGCATTGTCCTCCGGTCAACAGCTCGACGCCGTGCGCCGGCAGGCGTACCTCGGTGTCGGTGTGGTTGATCGCGAACAGCCAGGTCCGGTCGCCGTCGCGGCGGCGGACCACCTCCACCCCGGACGGCGCCGACACCGTCGGGCGGACGCCGGCCTCGGCGAGCAGCCGGGCCACCAGTCGATCGGTGGCCTGCTCGTCCAGCCGGGTGCCGACATACCAGGCGGCGCCGTCGCCCACCGGGTGCCGGGTCAGCGCCGGCACGCCCGGCAAGGGCCCATCGGTGTACGAGGCGAGCACCTCGGCGCCGTCGGGGTGCACCCACTCGGTCCACACGTCCGCGGTGCTGCCGTCGTCCAATTGAACCTGCTCGCCCTCGCGCAGCGGGAAGAACTCCTCGGTCCGGACGCCGAGCAACTCCCGGAACGCGCCGGGGTAGCCGCCCAGCCGGATGTGGTCGTTGGCGTCGACGATGCCGCTGAAGTAGGTGACCGCCGCCGTGCCACCGGCCGCGACGTACCGGTGCAGCGCGTCGACGTCGGCGTCCCGGACCAGGTAGAGGGTCGGCACCAGGACCAGCCGGTAACCGCTGAGGTCGGTCGACGGGTGGACGATGTCGGCTGTTACGCCGGCCCGCCAGAGCGAGTCGTACAGGGCCTTGAGCCGGTCGGTGTAGGTGACGTCGACGCTGGGGTGTGAATCCAACTCGACACCCCACCACGCCTCCCAGTCGAAAAGGATCGCCACGTCGGCGTCCACCCGACTGCCGCGAACCTCGGCCAGCGCCTTGAGGTCCGCGCCGAGCTGGCAGACCTCGCGGAACACCTTCGTGTCCGGCCCGGCGTGCGGCACCAGCGCGGAGTGGAACTTCTCCGCGCCGGCCCGGGAGGCACGCCACTGGAAGAAGAGCACCCCGTCGGCGCCGCGGGCGACGTGCGCGAGGCTGTTGCGGCGCAGTTGCCCGGGCAGCTTGGCCACGTTGCGCGGCTGCCAGTTGACCGCGCTGGTGGAGTGCTCCATCAGCAACCACGGGTCGCCGCCGGCGACGCCCCGGGTGTGGTCGGCGGCGAACGCCAGCCCGAGGTGCGCCTGCGGGTCGGCGGCGGTCAGGTAGTGGTCGTTGGAGACGAGGTCCACGTCGGACGCCCAGGAGTGGTAGTCCATGTGCTTGATGCCAAAGCCGATCATGAAGTTGGTGGTGATCGGCTGCCGGACCAGCGTCTGCAACACCTCGCGCTCGGCGCGCAGTTGGGCGCGCTGCTCGTCGGAGGAGAACCGCAGGAAGTCCAGCTGCTGCGTCGGGTTGGCGAAGGTCAGCGCGGCGCGCGGCGGGTTGATCTCGGCCCAGTCGCCGTAGCGCTGGCTCCAGAACGCTGTGCCCCAGGCGTCGTTGAGCCGGTCCAGGTCGCCGTAGCGCTCGCGCAGCCAGCAGCGGAACGCCTCAGCGCTGACATCGCAGTAACAGTGCACATTGTGGCAGCCCAGCTCGTTGGAGACGTGCCACATGACCACGGCGGGATGCTCGGCGTACCGCCCGGCGACCGCGCGCACCAGCTCCAGCGACCGCTCGCGGAACACGGGTGAGCTGGGGCAGTACGCCTGCCGTCCCCCGGGCCAGAGGATCGCGCCGTCGGCCCGGCGGGGCAGCGTCTCCGGGTGCTCGCGGGCCAACCACGGCGGCGGGCTGGCCGTGGCGGTGGCCAGGTCGACCTGGATGCCACCGTCGTGCAGCAGGTCCAGCACCCGGTCCAGCCAGCCGAACTCGAACCGCCCCGGGGTGGGCTCCAGCAGCGCCCAGGAGAAGATGCCGACGGAGACCAGGTTGACCCCGGCCTGGCGCATCAGGTCGACGTCCTCGGACCAGGTTTCCTCGGGCCACTGCTCGGGGTTGTAGTCGCCGCCGAAATAGATGCCGTCACCCTGCCATCGCCGCATGACAGCTGAGGGTGCCCCCGTCGGACCACTGAAGTCAACAGGTTCCAACATCGAGCTTCTTTCCAACGTTTACCACGTAACGGCCGTGTCACGACTGGGTTATCAGAGGCGAACTGCCCTCTTGACAGCGCCCGACCGCAGGGTAGCTTGAGGCCCCAATGGCCGTTCGTGTTCGCCAATGTGGATTCTCGGTGGATCTCAATGTGTGATCACGGCGCTGGACCTGCCTTCACCACCCTGAGGCCCTTGGGCGTAGCTCCTTCTCATCCGCAGGAGGCACAGATGTCCCGTCCCCAATCCCAAGCCGAGTACCTGGCTCGGCTCGTACCGCCCTCAGTCGCCGGCATCAACCGACGATCGTTGCTGGCTGGCGCGGCCGGCACGGGCGCGCTGCTCGGCACCGGCCTGCTCGCCGGCTGCGGCGACGACTCCGGCTCCGGCGGGTCCAGCAAGGACGTGTCGCTCGGCTCGAACCAGTCCGACCCGAAGCCGAAGGACGTCCTGGTCAAGGTCACCGACGGCTTCAAGACCTCGTCCGGCGTGCAGGTCGCGGTCAATACCGTCGACCACAACACGTTCCAGGAGAACATCAACAATTACCTACAGGGCAAGCCCGACGACGTGTTCACCTGGTTCGCCGGCTACCGGATGCGCTTCTTCGCGCAGAAGGGCCTGGCCAGCGACATCAGCGACGTGTGGAGCAAGCTCTCCGGCTACTCCGACGCCTTCAAGAAGGCATCCACCGGCGACGACGGCAAACAGTACTTCGTACCCGCGACGTACTACCCGTGGGCGGTCTTCTACCGCAAGTCGGTGTGGCAGCAGCACGGCTACCAGGTGCCCACCACCATGGACCAGTTCACCGCACTCGGCGCGCAGATGAAGAGGGACGGCCTCATCCCCATCGCATTCGCCGACAAGGACGGCTGGCCGGCGATGGGCACCTTCGACATCCTCAACCTGCGCATCAACGGCTACCAGTTCCACGTCGACCTGATGGCCGGCAAGGAGGCCTGGACCTCCGACAAGGTCAAGAAGGTCTTCGACACCTGGGCCGGCCTGCTCCCCCTGCACCAGCCGGACAGCCTCGGCCGCACCTGGCAGGAGGCCGCGCAGTCGTTGCAGCAGAAGAAGAGCGGCATGTACCTGCTCGGCCTCTTCGTCGGTCAGCAGTTCAGCAACGAGGAGCAGGACGACCTCGACTTCTTCACCTTCCCCGAGATCGACCCGGCCATCGGCGCGAAGGCGCTCGACGCCCCGATCGACGGCTACATGATGGCCCGCAAGCCCAAGAACGAGGACAACGCGCGCAAGCTGCTGGAGTACTTCGGTGGCAAGGCCGCCGCGGACATCAACCTCAAGAACGACCCGGCCGTCCTCGTCGCCAACAGTGGCGCGGACGTCGGCGGCTACACCGCACTGCAGAAGAAGGCCGCCGAGCTGGTCGGGTCGGCCACCGAGATCGCCCAGTTCCTCGACCGGGACACCCGGCCGGACTTCGCCTCGACGGTGATCATCCCGGCGCTCCAGCAGTTCATCAAGAACCCCAAGGACATCGGCGGCCTGACCTCGTCCATCGAGAACCAGAAAAAGTCGATCTTCACTGACTGACGGCGGAAGGGGGAGGACATCGTGTCCGACCTGCCCCTGATCCAAGCGGATCGCGCCGTGCCGCCGCCGGCAACGACCACCTCCACTGGTGGTCGTCGCCGGCGGCTACGGCTCCTGTCCCGCACCGACCGCGTGGTCATCACGCTGATGGTGCTCGTCCCGCTGCTGCTCGTCACCGGGTTCGTCTGGTTGCCGGCGGCGGCCACAGTGCTGCTCTCCGGCACCAACTGGGACGGCATCGGCCCCCTCAACGAGATCGAGTTCGTCGGCGCCCGCAACTACAGCGACGTGGTGAACATCTACCCGCCGTTCGTGCCGGCGGTCCAACACAACCTGCTCTGGCTGGCGGCGCTGTTCGTGGTCGCCACGCCGTTCGGCATGTTCCTGGCCGTGCTGTTGGACAAGGAGTTGCGGGGCAGCCGCTTCTACCAGACCGCGCTCTACCTGCCGGTGGTGCTCTCGCTGGCGCTGATCGGCTTCGTCTGGCAGCTGCTCTACTCCCGGGACCAGGGGCTGATCAACGCCGTCTTCGGCAGCAGCATCGACTGGTACGGCGACTCGAACGTCAACATCTGGGCGGTGATGGTCGCCTCCGGGTGGCGGCACGTCGGGTACATCATGCTGCTCTACCTGGCCGGCCTGAAGGGCGTCGATCCGTCGCTGCGCGAGGCCGCGGCGGTCGACGGCGCTTCGGAGAGCCGGGCGTTCTTCCGGGTCGTGTTCCCGGTCATGCGACCCATCAACATCATCGTGCTGGTGGTGACCGTGATCGAGTCGCTGCGCGCGTTCGACCTGGTCTGGGTGGTCAACAAGGGCCGCAACGGGCTGGAGTTGATCTCCGCGCTGGTCACCCAGAACGTGGTGGGTGAGGCGAGCCGGATCGGCTTCGGCTCGGCACTGGCAACGATCATGCTGGTCGTCTCGCTGGTCTTCATCACCATCTACCTGGCGACCGTGATGAGGGAGAACCGGGAATGAGCACCGCGACCGTCACCCGGCGTACCGAGGGCGGGGCCGACGTGCCGCCGCGCCGCCGCAAGCTGACCCCGTTACGGATCCTGCTGCACGGCTTCCTCATCGTCGTCTCGCTGGCCTGGCTCTTCCCGATCGCCTGGGCGGTGCTGACCTCGCTGCGCTCGTACGACTACACCGCCGCGAACGGCTACGTCTCCTTCGGCGGCTGGACCTTCGACAACTACGTCACCGCCTGGCGGACGGCGGAGTTCGGGCAGCACTTCCTCAACTCGGTGTACATCACAGTGCCGGCGGTGCTGCTGACCCTCTTCCTCGCCTCCTGCGTGGCGTTCGTCATCGCCCGGTTCAGCTGGAAGCTCAACCTCGTCCTGCTCGGGATCTTCACCGCCGCCAACCTGCTGCCCCAGCAGGCGCTGCTCATCCCGCTGTTCCGGCTGTTCACCGAGGTGCCGCTCCCGGAGTTCATGAGTGACTCGGAGCTGCTCTACGACAGCTACTGGGGCCTGATCCTGATCAACGTGGCCTTCCAGTGTGGTTTCTGTGTCTTCGTGCTCAGCAACTACATGAAGGCGCTGCCCCGTGACCTGTACGAGGCGGCGATGGTCGACGGGGCGAGCATCTGGCGACAGTACTGGCAGGTCACCATGCCGCTGTGCCGGCCGGCCCTGGCCGCGCTGGCGACGCTGGAGGTGACCTGGATCTACAACGAGTTCTTCTGGGCCACCGTCCTGATGCGTACCGGCGACAAGTTCCCGGTGACCAGCTCGCTCAACAACCTGCGCGGTGAGTTCTTCACCGACAACAACCTGGTCTCGGCGGGCAGCGTGCTCGTCGCGATCCCCACCCTGGTGATCTTCTTTATGCTCCAGCGGCACTTCGTTCGGGGCCTGACCTTGGGAGCCTCCAAAGGATGACGATCCTGCACCTGCGCCGCGCGCGGACCAGCCTGGTGCTCGACGCGCGCGGCCCGGGGCTGCCCCGGGTCGTGCACTGGGGCGGCGACGTCGGCGACCTCGACGACGACGACCTGCGCCAGCTCACCGACGCGACAGTGCCGCCGGTGGTGCCGAGCAGCTTCGACGAGCCGGCAGTGCTGTCGGTGCTGCCGGAGGCGAGCGCCGGCTGGAGTGGACGGCCGGGCCTGGCCGGGCACCGTGACGGGGCCGACTGGTCCACCTCCTTCCGGCTGGACGGTCTCGACGTCGACCAGCCCGCCGACGGACCGGCGCGGGTGACAGTGCGGGCGTCGGACCCGGCCGCCGGGCTGACAGTGACCATCGAGATCACGCTCGACCCGTACGGCCTGCTGACCGTTCGGCATCGGCTGCGCAACGACGGCGACAGCGCGTACGAGCTGCGGGAGCTGACGCCGGTGCTGCCGGTGCCGGCGGTCGCCACCGAGCTGCTCGACCTGACCGGCCGGTGGTGTCGGGAACGATCCCCGCAGCGGCACCCGTGGCAGCACGGCGCCTGGGTCCGCGAGGGCCGGCACGGCCGTACCGGGCACGACGCCACGCTGCTGCTGGTGGCCGGCACCACCGGGTTCGGTTTCGGCCACGGCGAGGTCTGGGCGGTGCACACCGCGTGGAGCGGCGACCACGTCACGTTCGCCGAACGTCGACCCACCGGCGAGTCCACCCTCGGTGGCGGCGAGCTGCTGGCCCCCGGCGAGGTCCGGCTCGGCCCCGGCGAGTCGTACGAGACTCCCCTGCTCTACGCGGTCTGGTCCGACGCCGGGCTGGACGGGCTCAGCGACGTGCTGCACACCCACCTGCGGGCCCGCCCCGGGCACCCGCGCTCCCCCCGCCCGGTGACCCTCAACGTCTGGGAGGCGGTCTACTTCGACCACGACCTGGACCGGCTGCGGGCGCTCGCCGATCGGGCCGCGCAGATCGGCGTGGAGCGGTTCGTGCTCGACGACGGCTGGTTCCGCGGCCGGCGCGACGACACCGCCGGGCTCGGCGACTGGTACGTCGACGAGGGCGTCTGGCCGGACGGTCTGCAACCGCTGATCGAGCACGTCACCGGCCAGGGCCTCCAGTTCGGCCTCTGGGTCGAGCCGGAGATGGTCAACCCCGACTCGGACGTGTTCCGCGCGCACCCCGACTGGGTGCTCGCCGTGCCGGGGCGGCTGCCGCCGGCCTGGCGTCATCAGCAGGTGCTCGACCTGGGCCGCCCCGAGGCGTACGACTATGTTCTGGAACGTCTCGACACGCTGCTCACCGACCACCCCGGCATCCGGTACCTCAAGTGGGACCAGAACCGGGACCTCACCGAGGCCGGGCACCACGGCCGCCCCGGGGTGCACGGGCAGACCCTGGCGGTCTACCGGCTGTTCGACGAGTTGCGCGATCGGCACCCGGGTGTGGAGATCGAGAGCTGCTCGTCCGGCGGGGCCCGGGTGGACCTGGCCATCCTGGCGCGTACCGACCGAGTCTGGGCCAGCGACTGCAACGACGCCCTGGAGCGGCTCAGCATCCAACGCTGGACGGGGCTGCTGCTGCCACCGGAGCTGATCGGCACTCACGTCGGCCCGGAACGCTCGCACACCACCAACCGCGTACACGACCTGGGTTTCCGGGCGGCGACGGCGCTCTTCGGCCACCACGGCATCGAGTGGGACATCGCCTCGATCAGCGCTGCCGAGCAGACCGAGCTGGCCGCCTGGGTGGCGCTGCACAAGCGGCTGCGCCCGCTGCTGCACGCTGGTCGGGTGGTCCGGGTCGATCACCCGGACCCGGCCGTCTGGGCGCACGGCGTGGTCGATCACGACAACACCCGAGCGGTGTACGCGGTGGCGCGGCTGACCACCTCGGTGACGCAGGTGCCCGGCGCGGTGCGCCTGCCCGGCCTCGACCCGCGCCGGCGGTACCGGGTGCGACAGGTGTCGGGCGTACCGGCCCCGGCGACCATCGACCTGTCCGCGCCCACCTGGCTGGCGGCTGGTCTCACCCTCAGCGGGGCGGCGCTGGCCCGGGTGGGTGTGCAGCTGCCCGCCCTGCACCCGGAGCAGAGCCTGGTGCTGGAGGTCGACGCCGTCGACTGAAAAGATTCTGGAAAATCTTCGGCCGGGGTGTCGAGAACGGCGGGGCTCGCTTCTACCTCACTGTGAGAGCACCGACGAGGGTGCACAGGCGTGAGGAGCCAACCATGAAGTACATGCTGCTGATGCAGTTCAGCGCCGCCGGGACCGACTTCCCGAGTATCGACACCTGGACCCAGGACGAGGTCCGGGCGCACATTGCCTTCATGGGCGAGGTCAACGCCAAGCTGACCGCCGCCGGTGAGTGGGTCGACGCGCAGGGCCTCGGCGGCCCGCAGCAGGCCCGGATCGTCCGCGCTGGTGACGGCGGGACGCCGGTGGTCACCGAGGGGCCGTTCGCCGAGACGAAGGAGTTCCTGGCCGGCTACTGGATCGTCGACTGCGAGAGCCCGCAGCGGGCCGTGGAGCTGGCCTCGCACATCTCCACGGCGCCCGGCCCCGGCGGCCGGCCGCTGAACATGCCGATCGAGGTGCACCCGGTGATGTCCGCCCCGGCACAGGAGTTGTGAGGGCTGAACACCGATCCCCGCATCGAGGACCTGCTGCGCGAGTTGGCGCCGCAGGTCCTCGGCGTGCTCAGCCGCCGCTTCGGTGACTTCGCCACGGCGGAGGACGCGGTGCAGGAGGCGCTGCTGGGCGCCGCCACCCAGTGGCCGACCGAGGGGCTACCGGCGAACCCCCGTGGCTGGCTGATCCAGGTCGGTTACCGGCGGATGATCGAGCTGGTCCGCGGTGAGCAGGCCCGACGCCGCCGGGAGGACCTGGTCGCCCGCCGGGATCCGGACGACCAGCGGTACGCGCCAGCCCCGGACGAGCAGTTGACCGCCGAGCGGGACGACACGCTTGTCCTGCTCTTCCTCTGCTGCCACCCGGCGCTCGCGCCGACGTCGGCGGTGGCGTTGACCCTGCGCGCCGTCGGTGGGTTGAGCACCGCCGAGATCGCCCGCGCGTTCCTGGTGCCCGAGGCGACGATGGCGCAGCGGATCAGCCGGGCCAAGCACCGCATCCGGGCATCCGGGCTGCCGTTCCGGATGCCCGAGCCGGCGGAGCGGGCGGACCGGTTGGTCGCCGTACGACAGGTGCTGTACCTGATCTTCACCGAGGGGCACACCAGCACCACCGGCCCGGACCTGCGCCGCGTCGACCTCGCAACGGAGGCGATCCGGCTGACCCGCGCGCTGCACACGCTGCTGCCGAACGACAGCGAATCGGCCGGGCTGCTGGCGTTGATGCTGCTCACCGAGGCACGCGGGCCGGCGCGGACCGGGCCCTCCGGCGAGCTGATCTCACTCGCCGATCAGGACCGCAGCCGCTGGGACGCGACGGCGATCGCTGAGGGCGTCGCACTGGTCACCCGGGCCCTGCCGCGCGGGCCGGTCGGTCCGTACCAGGTGCAGGCCGCCATCGCCGCCCTGCACGACGAGGCGTCGAGCACCGAGCAGACCGACTGGCCGCAGATCCTGGCGCTCTACGAGGTGCTGGAACGCTTGGCCGGCAGCCCGGTGGTGGCCCTCAACCGGGCCGTGGCGACGGCCATGGTGCACGGACCGGCCGCCGGCCTGGCGGCTCTCGACGCGTTGACCCACGACCCGCAGTTGGCCGGACACCACCGGCTGGCCGCCGCCCGCGCCCACCTGCACGAGATGGCCGGCGACCGGGCCCAGGCGGTCGCCGACTACCGGCTCGCCGCCGCCCGGACGAGCAGCCGTCCAGAACAGCTCTACCTGACCATGCGAGCTGCCCGGCTGGCCGCCGAGACTGTTGATCTCCCGTGAAGGCAGAGATCAACTGGTCCCCCGCGGCGCGACCCAGGCAGCTTCCCCCGCCACAGCTGGCAATCTTGGACAGTTTCCGTCAGCGCCGAACGGAAAGTGTCCAAGATCTACCCTGCGAGCCTCTCCCACGCCACTGCCGGGGGCGACAGCGCGAGGAACAGCGGCGCGGCCCGCAACAGCGGCGCGGCCCGCAACAGCGGCGCGGCCCGCAACAGCGGCGCGGCCCGCAACAGCGGCGGCGCGGGTGGGATGGGGTGCCGGGTCGGCTTTGGAGCTGATGCCGTAAACGATTCATCCACCGGGCCGGGCGCCAGGCGAAGGGCGCCAGGCGAAGGGCGCCAGGCGAAGGGCGAAGGGCGCCGGGCCAATCCGATGACGAAGTCTGACTCGTCAATGGGGTCTGATCGTTGGCGAAGTCTGCTTCGTCGTCACAACCGATTCGTTTGTGACATCAGCTCCAAAGGCGTTCTGTGACAGATGCCGAGGCCGCACGGACGTCACTCTCCGGGCCGCACGGACGCCACGCGACGGGTCGGCCGGATGCCAACGGATCGCCGCATGCCCGCGGATTGGCCGGACGCCCACGGATCGGCGCGACGTCGACAGGCCGGCCGGGCGGGGACATCGCCGGCACTAGCCTGGGTGGCGACAGGCTCATCGACCACGAAGGACCAAGGGGACGAATGGCGTACGTGCTGCTGGGGATCGCCATCCTCGCCGAGGTGGTGGCGACCAGCCTGATCAAGAGCACCGCCGGGTTCAGTCGGCTCTGGCCGACGGTGGCGTGCCTCGGCGGCTACGCGCTGGCGTTCCTCCTGCTGGCCCAGGCCGTCAAGGAGATCCCCGTGGGGGTGGCGTACGCCCTCTGGTCGGGTCTGGGCACCGCGGCCATCGTGGCGATCGGGGCGGTGTTCCTGGGTGAGTCGGTGGGGTTCGCCAAGCTCACCGGCATCGCACTGATCATTGCCGGGGTGGTCATCGTGAACCTGGCCGGGGAGCACTGACCAGGACGGTTTCCGGTGGCCGGGTCCGGCGCGGACCCGGCCACCGGTCCGACGGTCAGCTCGCCGTGCAGCTCACGACCGGCAGGCTGTTGGTGCCGGTCCAACTGCCGAGGAAGCCGAAGCTGGCACTGGCCCCGGCGGCCAGCCGTCCGTTGTAGTCCGTGTTGCGGGCGCTCACCGTGGTTCCGCTGCTGGTGAGGGCCACATTCCACGACTGGGTGACGCGCTGGCCGTTGGCGAAGGTCCACCCGGCGGTCCAGCCGGTGATCGCCCTCGTGCCGGCGGTCACCCGTACCTCACCCTGGAAACCGCCCTGCCACTGGTTGGTCACCGTGTACGTCGCCGTGCAGCCACCGTTCGGCGGGGGCGTCGTCGGTGGCGGCGTGGTCGGCGGAGGCGTCGTCGGAGGTGGGGTGGTCGGCGGAGGCGTCGTCGGTGGAGGGGTGCCGCCGAAGACGCTGGCCTCGCGGGCGGTCTGCCGGATGCCGTTGACGCCGTTGAAGAGGCGCTGACCCCAGTCGGTCAGGCTCGCCGGGTTGAAGTTGGTGGCCAGGTCGAGATACTCGACGCCGCCGCCGTTGCCGCTCCACGACCAGCCCAGCCAGCCGATCCCGTTGGCCTGGCTGTACGCGAGGATGGCGTCCTCGTCCGGGTTCCCGTCGGAGTGGTTGAAGCCGAACTCACCGACCACGATGGGCAGCCCGGCGGTGCGGAACCGACCCAGGTAGTCGCTGATCTCCGCGGCGGTGTCGAACACCCCGTACATGTGGATGGAGAACACTGTGTTGCGGGCCGGGTCGGCGGCGAAGACCGACGCGGCGTTGTCGCGCATGGTGAACGACCAGTCCTGCCCCCAGTTCGGCGCGTCCACCATGATCGTGTGGGTCAACCCGCCGGCCCGCAGGCGCTTGATCGCATTGGCGTTGTCGGTGGCCCACGAGGCGTAGTTCTGGTTGCCGTACGGCTCGTTGCCGATGTTGACGATGACGTACCTCTCCTGGCCGGCGAGGACGTCGGCGAGGCTGAGCCAGTAGTCGACGGCGCGGTCGAGGGTGATCGCGCCGCTCTGCTCGCCGTACCCGGTGGTGTCGTGCACCTCCAGCACGCAGATCAGCCGGTTGGCCTTGCAGAGCGAGATGACGTTGGCGACGTCGGCGTTGGTGTTGCGGGTCCACCGGTCGCCGCTGGAGAGCACCACCCGCACGGTGTTCGCGCCGAGCGCCTTGACGTCGACGAACGAGCTGGTCTGCTGCGGGTACCAGGTGTGCGCGTGGTTGACGCCGCGCATGATGAATTCGGCGCCGTTGGCGTCGTACAACTTGCCGCCAGCGACGGAGAAACCGGCCGCTGCGTGTGCCGGCTGGCCGAACGCCAGCACGGTGACGAGCAACGCGAGCACTGTCGCGCCGGCGGCGGAGAGTCGAGTCTTCATGGCCTTCCTCAGGGAGGACCCCCGGTGCCCGACAGGGGTGGGACGTGACAGGGGAAGGCGGCTGCAGCCCGGCAGCCGCGCCCGGCTCCCGGCGCAGGCATCAGCGTAGGACGATGGATTGATCCTCGCAACCGGTTCAGTTGACGGGCCCGCAGCCCGGACAGCCGCAACGGCCCACGCGGACGCGGGCCGTCACGGGGCGGTCATCCCCACCACAGGATGTGCGCCACACCCGGCTCTTAACCGGTTAAGACCGACGGTAGGCAGGCGGCCGGGATCCGTCAAGCACTGCGGCAGCCGAACCGGACGGGAGGGTTGACCGCCGTGCACCGGGGTATCCCGGGAACGATCCGTCAGCGAGAGGGGATACCAGGATGGTCAGCGTCGGCTACACCCTGATGAGCGAGCAGGCCGGGCCCAAGCAGCTAGTGGACCATGCGGTACGGGCCGAGGCGGCTGGTTTCGACCAACTGGTGATGTCCGACCACTACTACCCCTGGCTGGACTCCCAGGGCCACTCCCCGTACGCCTGGTCGGTGCTCGGCGCGGTCGCCCACGCCACCTCCCGCGCGCAGCTGATGTCGTTCGTGACCTGCCCGATCCGCCGCTACCACCCGGCCGTGGTCGCGCAGAAAGCCAGCACCATCGGCGCGCTCTCCGACGGTCGGTTCACCCTGGGCCTGGGCGCCGGGGAGAACCTGAACGAGCACGTGGTCGGCGGCTGGCCGCACGTCCAGCAGCGGCACGAGATGTTCGAGGAGGCGTTGCAGATCATCCGGCCGTTGCTCAACGGGGAGACGCTGACCTTCTCCGGCAACCACTTCGACGTGCCCGACGCCTACGTCTGGGACCGCCCGGACCAGCCGGTGCCGATGGCCGTCGCCGCGTCCGGTCGACAGTCCGCGACGCTGGCCGCCGAGTACGGCAACGGTCTCATCTCCACCGAACCCGACCGGCACATCATCGAGATGTACGACGACGCCGGAGGCGCCGGCCAACCCCGCTACGGCCAGGTGGCCATCTGCTACGGCCCCGACGAGGCGGAGTGCCGCAAGATCGTGCACGACCAGTTCCGCTGGTTCGGAATGGGGTGGAAGGTCAACGCCGACCTGCCCGGCCCGGAGTCCTTCGCCGCCGCCACCCAGTTCGTCCGCGAGGAGGACGTCGCCGAGGGCATCTCCTGCGGTCCGGACGTGGACGCGCACGTCGAGGCGTTCCGCAAGTTCGTCGACGCCGGCTTCACCCACGTGGCGATCATCCAGGTGGGTGGGGAGAGCCAGCCGATGTTCCTGGACTGGGCGCAGGAGCAACTGCTGCCCCGGTTGCGCGAGCTGTGAACCGAGGCGCGGCACCCCGGCCGCCCGGGTCGCCCCTCCGCAGCGCGGTCGGCCGGTTCGGGCCGGCCGAGCTGCGGCTCGCCATGGCCGCGCCCCGGCCAGCCGGCGGGCTGACCAGCGAATGGCGGGTCGTCGACGGGCTGCGCACCCACACCCGCCGCAGCGCAGACCCGGGGACCGGGGCGCCACCCGTGGTGCTGGTCCACGGCCTGGCGGTCTCGCACCGGTATCTCACCCCGCTGGCCGTCGCGCTCGCCACCACCCATCAGGTGTATGTGCCGGACCTGCCCGGCTTCGGGCTCACCGAACACCCCCGGGGCGCGTACGACGTCCGCCGGCACGCCGACCACCTGGCCGCCTGGCTGGCCGCGTACCAACTGCCGCCGGTCTGCCTGCTGGGGCACTCGTTCGGCGCGGAGGTGGCCGCCTCAGTCGCCGCGACCCACCCCGACGCGGTACGCGCGCTGGTGTTGGCCGGACCGACAAGTGACCCGGCGGCCCGGTCCCGACAGGGTCAGTTCGGTCGTTGGCTCGTGGACAGCCTGCGTGAGGCGCCGCTACAGGCCCCGATCCTGGTACGGGACGTCTGGAACGCCCGGCCCTGGCGGGTCCTTGCCACGCTGTCGCACTCGGTGCGGAATGCCATCGAGGCGGACCTCGTCCGGGTCAGCGCGCCGACAGCCGTCGTGACCGGCGACCGCGACCCGGTCGTGCCGCAACGGTGGCGGGACGAGGCGACCCGGCTGGTGCCGGAGGCGGCCCTGGTGGTCGTTCCCGGTGCCGCGCACAACGTGGTCACCACCGCCCCAACTGCCGTCGCGGACGCGATCCGGCACCTGCTCGCCCCTCAACCCGCACTCACGGACAGGTGAACATCATGCGCTTCGGCAACACGGAGATCCGCCCGCTCGGCGGGGGCCTCGGCTGCCTCCTGATGATTCTCTTCTCGATCGTGGCGTCGGTGGTGCTGACCGTCCTGCTGAATCTGGTGCTCTGAGCCCCCGCACGCGTCAGCCGGGAGACAACTCCAGCGTGGCGAGCAGCGGATAGTGGTCGGAGGCGGTGGCCGCCGCGCCGTCGCGGATCACCCGACAGTCGTGCACGCGTTGCGCCACCGCCGGGCTGCCGAGCAGGTAGTCCAACCGCATCCCGGCGAACTCGGCCCCGCCGAGCCGGGTGGGCACGGTGTGGCCGGCGGCCTCCGGCGCGTCGACGTTGCCCGACGGCCAGAGGTCGACCAGACCGGCCGCGAGCAGCCGGGCGATCGCGCGGGTGTCCACGGCGCCGCCGGAGCGACGTAGGTGCCGCCGCCGGTAGAGGGTGGGCATGCCGGCCAGCCGGGCCGTGTGGTCGACGCTCGGGTCGAGCGAGTTGAGATCACCGGTGACCAGTGTCAGCTGCCCCTGGTCGCGGCGCATCGCGGCGACCAACCAGTCGACCTCCATCCGCCGACGGCCCCCGGAGTACGGGTAGAGGTGGGTGCCGAGCACTGTGAACGGGCCGGCGGACGTGGCCACCACGACGCGGGCGGCGGCGTGGTGGAACGGGCGGCGCACCGACCCCGCGTCAATGATCCGGTACGGCGGCCGGACCAGCACCGCCACCGGCTGCCCGAAGCAGGACCGGGCCAGGTGGGGAACCATCCCCACCCGGCCCGCCATGCCGGCCATCAGCCCGTCCCGGTCGAAGCCGCGCAACTCCTGCAGGGCCAGCACGTCCGGTGCCTGCTCGCCGACGACCCGGACCACCTGATCCAGCCGGTCGAGGCCGCCGCGATCCCGGCCGCCGGTACGGATGTTCCAGGTCATCACCCGCAGCACGACGGCGGCGCCTAGTCAGCTCGGCCGGCCCGCGCCAGCTCGTCGTCGAGGCTGCCCACGTCCTCCGACTCGATGGCCGGTCGGTTGCCTTCCTTCAGGTCCTCGTTCGGTCGAATCACCAGGTAGAGCAAGCCGATCCAGAGCGCGGAGAGCAGGATCGCGCCCATGAAGTCGGTCGGGTGGTGCATCCCCCGGTACATCCGGGAGGTGGCCACCCCGACCGGCATGAGCACGGCCAGCGCCACGAAGATCCAACGCCACCACCGGTCGGTACGCGGGAAGACGACGAGGGTGATCGCCAGCCAGACGCAGATCGTGGCCGCGATGTGCCCGGACGGGAACGACGAGGTGGGCATCTGCCCGTCCAGGTTCTCCACCGGCGGACGCGGCCGGTCGACCGCGCGGGCCGACGCGAGGAAGAGGGTCAACTCCCCCACCATCGCCAGCGCCACGAAGAGCACCGGGCGCCAGCGCCGCCACACGGCCAGCACCAGCGGGCAGAACACCAGCGAGATCAGCAGGATGGCATGGGTGTCACCGAACTTGCTCCACCACCAGCTGACGTCGGTCAGCACCTCGGTGTGCCGCTCGGCGAACCACTGCGGCACCTTGGTGTCGAGGGTGTCGAAGAAGGTGCCCTTGGCGTGGTAGCTGACGTACGTGCCGAAGCCGTACAGCGCGCCGAACACGATCACCCAGCCAACCAGCAGCTCGGCCACCGCCGAGCGGGGATGGGCCAGCACGTGTTCCTCGGCCGGGGCGGGGGCGATGTCGTGCCCCGCCTCCGGCTCCAGGCCCTCGGTCAACGGCGGCACCGGCCGGCCACGCTCCTGCCGCCACAGTCGGAAGGCGTACGCGGTGACGCCCAGCCAGGCGGCCCCGAGCAGCCAGGCGGCCAGCACGTCGGAGACGAAGTGCACGCCCAGCGCGATCCGGGTCAGCCCGACCAGTGCCACCAGCACACCGACGCCGACGATGGCCGGCTTACGCCAGCGGGGCGCCATCGCCGGCAGGAACACCAGCAGCAGCGCTCCGTACGCGACGAACGAGCCGAGCGCGTGCCCGCTCGGGAAGCTGTTGCCGGGCGCGCTGGCGATCGGCACGTCCACGACCGGGCGGAGCCGGCCGACAAGCGTCTTCAGTGACGGGTCGAGGATCAGGCCACCGACCCCCGTGATGATCAGGTAGACGGCGAGTCGAGGCTGCCGCCGGATCAGCAGCCCGACCACGGCGATGGTGACCAGCCAGATGAGGATCGGTCGGCCGCCCAGGTCCGTCACCGCCTGGAGCACTGTGACCAGCGCGTGGTGCGGGGCGACGAGCCCGTTGAACCACTCGGCGAGCCCGTGGTCGACATCCTGCAACGGGCTCCACTGCACCCGGACGAGCAACAACAGCAGCCCGAAGGCCACCCCGGCACCGGTGACGGCCACCAGACCGGCAATGCTCCGTTCGGCGAAATGACCGATCGGACGGCGAGCCACCTCTTTGACCGCGGTCACCCCGCACCTCCCTTATCTGTCTGGCGAGGCGCTTTACCCGATCCGCGTCCGTCGTACACGCCGGTGCCGTCAGAGCGCTGACATGTCACCGGTGTCGTAGAGCTCGGCGCGGTCCGGGTCGGGCTCCCACAGGTCCGGTTGGGCGGGCTCCTGCACACCGATGCGCAGCGCCTCCAGCTGGGCGGCGAAGGACAGCCCGCCGAAGAGCGCCATCCCGGTCAGGTTGGCCCAGAGCAGCAGCGCCATCATGCCGGTCAGGGCGCCGTAGGTCTGCCCGAAACCGTCACTGAACCGCACGTACGCGGCGAGCAGCAGGCTGGCCAGCCACCACAACGCCGTGGCGATGCCGGCGCCGAACAGCAGCCAGGACAGGCCGGGCTGGTTGCGGCGCGGCGCGTGTCGGAACAACACGGCCACGGCGACGACGGTCAGCGCGAGACTCAGCGGGAACCGGATCACGTCCCAGATCCCGTTGGCGAGTTCGCCCCACTCATAGTGTTCGCGGACCGAGTCGCCCATCGCGCCGCCGCCCACCAGGATCAGGAAGCCGGCGAGCGCGGGCAGGCCGGCGGTGACGGCCAGCACGGCGGCCCGCAGGTACTTGCGCAGGGCCGGGCGGTCCCGCTCGACGCCGTAGATGCGGTTGGCGCCCCGCTCGATCTGGGCCATCGTGGTGGTGAGCGCGAACAGACCGGTGAGCAGACCGAGGGTGAGCGCCAGCTCCCCGGCGTCCTCGACGCGTTCGCCCTCGCCCAGCAGCTCGGAGACCATCTGCGAGCTCTGGCCGGGGGTGAGCGCCAGGACGGTGTCGGCGACCACCTGGCCGCCCTCCTCGACGCCCAGCTCGCTGATCAGGCCGGTGAGGGCGATCAGGAAGGGCACCACGGCGAGGCAGAGTTGCAGCGCGAAGGCCCGGGAGTGGCTGAACCCGTCGCCGTAGCGGAACCGGATGAACGCGTCCCGCAGCAGGTGCCAGCCACCCTGCCCGCGCAGCGTGTGCCAGGCGTCGTCGGCGGACAGCTCCTCATCGGCCATCAGCCGGGTCTCCGGCACGATGCGGGTGCTACTCACTGCGTGCTTCCTCGATCAGCTGCTCGCCCCGCTCCCCGGCACCTTGCGCGTCGACGGCCAGGTCGGGAGCGTCCTCGGGCTGGGGGACGCAGAGCCAGAGCGCCTGCGGCCGGACCTCCGCGCGCAGCTGGCGGCCCGGGGAGATCAGGTCGCCGTCCAACTCCCGAGGTTGCGCCCGGTTGCTGGTGACCACCACCCGCCGGCCCCGGAAAATTTCCAGCTGCGGCACCTGGCCGCTGCGGCGGATCACCGCCCAGCCGAGCGCGAGCCAGTGCCGCAGGTTGCGCGGGGTGAGCACGGCGACGTCGAGCCAGCCGTCGTCCGGCTCGGCCTCGGTCAGCAGGGTCACGCCGCCCTGCAGGCGGCCGACGTTGGCGATCAGGACCGAGCGGGCCCGGCGACGCACCGGCGGCCGGTCGTCGATACGGATCTGCACCCGCATCGGCCGGTCCCGTAGGTGGCGGGCGGCACCCATCACGTACGCCGGCCAGCCGATGCGGGCCTTGGTGGTCTCGTTGGTGGCTTCGAGCATCTGGGCGTCGAAGCCCATGCCGGCCATCACTGTGAAGTACTTGTCCTCGACAGCGCCGACGTCGAGCAGCCGTCGGCCGCGTTCGACGGCGACCTGCAACCCGGCGGCCAGGTCGGTGGAGAGCCCCAGGTTGGCGGCGAGCAGGTTGCCGGTGCCCTGCGGCAGCACGGCGAGGGCGACATCGGTGCCGACCAACCCGCTGACGCAGGACATCACGGTGCCGTCGCCCCCGCAGGCGAAGACCAGGTCGACGCCGGCCTTGACGGCCTGCTCGGTCTGGCCGCGACCGGGGTCGTCGACGGTCGTCTCGTACCACTGCGGCGCGGGCCAGCCGGCCGCGGTCAGGGCGTCGTCGACGGTACGACGCAACTCGTCGAGATCGTCGACCTTGACCGGGTTGACCACCACCGCGGAGCGCAACCCGCCGTCGCCGCCCGAGGGCCGCCTGTCCTGTCCAGCATCCACGGCGCCAGTGTGCAGCACCCGGACGGCTTCAGCGACCCGGCGACCGGCGCGCGTCGGAAGTGCCACAGACAGGTTTCAACCCGGCCCCAACCGTCAGGCCGCCGCCCGCAGTGCGAGCTCCACCCGCCGGCGCAGATCGTCGAGGTCGACCCCGGACTCGGTGAGCACCAGAGCTCCCAGCCCGTTGCCCTCCCGGAGCACCCCGAGCAGGATGTGCTCGGTGCCGATGTGGCGGTGGCGCAGGCGCAGGGCCTCCCGCAGGGACAGCTCCAGCACCTTCTTCGAGCGGGGCGAGAACGGGCCACCGAGGTACCGCTTACGCCCCCAGCGGCGGCGCGGCGCCGGCACCGCCTCCCGTAGCGCGTCCGGGCCGAAGGACTGCTCGATGCGGGCAACGATCGCGGCCAGGTCGATGCCGATCTCCCGCAGCGCCGCCGCGTCCGCGTCACCGAGGCCCGCGCCGCCGCTGGCGGTGTGCCGGCGGACGCGTTCGCGCAGGTCGTCGGCGCGTACCCCGGCGTCGGCGAGCACCCGGCTGGCCAGCCCGGCCTCGTCGGCGAGCAGGGCGAGCAGCAGGTGCTCGGTGCCGACGGGGCGCTGGCCCTCGACCCGCGCCTCCTCCAGCGCCCGTCGCACCACGTCGCGCGCCCGGTCGGTGAATCGTTCGAACATCACGCCTCCCAGGATGAGTTGACCGCCGGTCGCCCGGCGTGCTTCTTGTGCACTGCCTGCCGGCTGACCTCGAGCGCGTCGGCGATCTCCTGCCAGGACCAGCCCTGTCGTCGGGCGTTGTCCACCTGGACCACCTCGAGCCGCTCGAGGAGCCGGCGTAGCGCGCGGACGGCGCGCAGCCCGACCCGGGGGTCGGTGCTGCCGGCTGCCGCCGCGAGTTCTGTCGCCTGACTCATGCCGTCAACATACGTTGACAGCCCCTCTGATGTCAACCCTGGTTGACGAGCGGCGGTCGCAGCGGATCGGACCCGCCATCGTGCTCATCCGACTACCCTCGGTCAGGGACAGCTTGGTCGTGCCGGGCGCGACGCCCGGGAGGTGATATCGGATGGCCGCACCCGCCGACGCAGCGGTGCTGGTCGGCCTCGGGTCGGAACTCGACCTTCCGGTCGTCGAACAGGCCGCGCAGGAGGCCGCCGACCACGGCCGGCCACTGCACCTGCTGCACACCTTCGACTGGAGCGCGGCCTTCGCCGCGGACACCGTTGCCGCACCCCGCGACCAGGCCGAAAAACTGATCACCCGCGCCGCCCAGCTCGCGCATCAGACCGAGCCGGGGCTGACCGTACGCGGGGAGATCGTCGAGAGCTCCATGCTGCCCACCCTCATCCGCCGCTCGGAGGTCGCCTTCCTGCTGGCCGTCGGCGACAGCGGCATGGCGGGCAGCGGTCAGTGCGTTCCGGCCGAGACGACAGCCGTGCAGTTGGCCGCCCGGGCCGGCTGCCCCCTGTTGGTGGTCCGGCGTGAGCCGCCACCGCAGGGCCCGGTGCTGGTGGGCGTGGACGGCTCGCCCAGCTCGCACCTCGCCCTGCAGTGGGCCGTGGAGTGCGCGGGCCGCCGCGACGCCCGACTGCTCGCCCTGCGGGTGGTGGAGTACGACGAGGACACCGACGCGGTCGCCGAGCAGCTCACCGAGGCAATGGCCCGGCACACCGGCCGGGACAACACAGTGCCGACCGAGTGTCGCGTGGTACGCGGCGACCCCGCCGAGGTGCTGATCGACACCTCCCGCAACGCGCAGGTGGCGCTGGTCGCCGCCCGCGGCGACGAACCGGGCCGGGCCATGCTGGGCGCGGTCGCCCAGTCCCTGCTCTACCACTCCCCGGCCCCGGTGGTCGTCGTCCGCGGCCTGGCCGAGGCGCCGCTGACCGGGCCTGGTGCCCGCCCGACGGGGGACCAACGGCCCTGACCCGGGGCGTCCGCAGTGACCAGGCTGGACGCCGGACGCCCCACTCCTACCCGCGAGAGGCAGCATGATGGAGACCGCTCTCGACGTGCACCGCGCCCTCACCGACGACGAGTTGCGCCGGCTGGACGCCTACTGGCGCGCCGCGAACTACCTCACCGTCGGGCAGATCTACCTGCTGGACAATCCGCTGCTGCGCGAGCCGCTGACCCCCGACGACATCAAACCGCGGCTGCTCGGGCACTGGGGCACCAGCCCCGGCCTCAACCTGATCTACGCCCACCTCAACCGGGTGATCGTGGCGCGCGACCTCAACGCCATGCTGGTCACCGGCCCCGGTCACGGCGGCCCGGCCATCGTGGCCAACACCTGGCTGGAGGGCACCTGGTCGGAGCGCTACCACGACGTGGCCCGCGACGAGGCCGGGATGTCCCGGCTCTTCCGCCAGTTCTCCTTCCCGGGCGGCATCCCCAGCCATGTCGCGGCGGACGTGCCGGGTTCGATCCACGAGGGCGGCGAGCTCGGGTACGCGTTGAGCCACGCCTACGGCGCCGCGTTCGACCACCCGGACCTGCTGGTGGCCTGCGTGATCGGCGACGGCGAGGCGGAGACCGGGCCGCTGGCCGGCAGTTGGCTCTCCGACGTGTTCCTCAACCCGGCGCGCGACGGCGCGGTGCTGCCCATCCTGCACCTCAACGGCTACAAGATCGCCAACCCGACCGTGCTGTCCCGGATCCCCGAGGCCGATCTGCTCGACCTCATGCGCGGATCGGGCTACCAGCCGTACGTGGTGGCCGGTGACGAGCCCGACCGGGTGCACCGGACCCTCGCCGCGACATTGGACCGTGTGCTGAACGAGATCGCCGAGATTCAGCGGCGGGCCCGCTCCGGAGGCGCCGTCGAACGCCCCCGCTGGCCGATGATCATTCTGCGGACGCCGAAGGGCTGGACCGGCCCGCGTGAGGTCGACGGCACCCAGGTGGAGGGCACCTACCGCGCCCACCAGGTGCCACTGTCGGGCGTACGCGACAACCCGGCACACCGGGCCGAGCTGGAGCACTGGCTGCGCAGCTACCGGCCGGAGGAGCTGTTCGACGCGACCGGCGCCCCGGTGGAGGAGCTGCTGACGCTGCCGCCGCGCGGTGACCGGCGGATGAGCGCCAACCCGGTCACCAACGGCGGCGTGGTGCTGCGTGACCTGACCCTGCCGGACTTCCGCGACTACGGCGTGGAGGTTCCCGAACCGGGTACGCCGGTCGCCGGCGCGACCGGGGTGCTCGGCCCGTGGATCCGCGACGTCATCAGCGCCAACCCGGAGACGTTCCGGCTGTTCGGCCCGGACGAGGTCGCGTCCAACCGGCTGGGCGCGGCGTTCGAGGTGACCGACCGGGCCTGGGTGGCCGCCACAGTGCCCGGCGACGACCACCTCTCCCCCGACGGGCGGGTCATGGAGGTGCTCTCCGAGCACCTGTGCCAGGGCTGGCTGGAGGGCTACCTGCTGACCGGCCGGCACGGCGTGTTCACCAGCTACGAGGCGTTCATCCACATCGTCGACTCGATGCTCAACCAGCACGCCAAGTGGCTGAAGGTGACCCGGGCCATCCCCTGGCGGCAGCCGATCGCCTCGCTGAACTACCTGCTCTCCAGCCACGTCTGGCGGCAGGACCACAACGGCTTCTCCCACCAGGACCCGGGCTTCATCGACCACGTCGTCAACAAGAAGGCCGAGGTGGTGCGGGTCTATCTGCCGCCGGACGCCAACACGCTGCTCGCCACGATGGACCACTGCCTGCGCAGCCGGCACTACATCAACGTGGTGGTGGCCGGTAAGCAGGCCGCCCCGAACTGGTTGACGATGACCGAGGCGATCCAGCACACCCGGCGTGGCCTGGGCATCTGGGAATGGGCCAGCAACGACGGCGGTACCGAACCGGACGTGGTGCTCGCCTGCTGCGGAGACGTGCCCACCCTGGAGACATTGGCCGCCGTCGAGCTGCTGCGCCAGAACCTGCCGACGTTGAAGGTGCGCCTGGTCAACGTGGTCGACCTGATGCGACTCCAGCCGGACACCGAGCACCCACACGGCCTGACCGACAACGAGTTCGACACCATCTTCACCGAGGACCGGCCGATCATCTTCGCGTACCACGGATATCCGTGGCTGATCCACCGACTCACCTACCGCCGCACCAACCACGAGAACCTGCACGTGCGCGGGTACAAGGAGGAGGGCACCACCACCACTCCGTTCGACATGGTGATGCTCAACGACCTGGACCGCTTCCACCTGGTCATCGACGTCATCGACCGGGTGCCCGGGCTGGCCGCCAGCGCCGCGCACCTGCGCCAACGGATGGTCGACGCCCGACAGGCGGCCCGCGACTACACCCGCCAGTACGGCGAGGACGACCCCCAGGTCGCCGAATGGCGCTGGGTCCGCGAAACCGACCCGACCACCCCCTGAAGGAGGACGACGTGCGCGACGCGGAGATCCTGGTCGGCTACGACGGCTCCACCGACGCCTCGGTGGCCCTGGACTGGGCCGTGGAGGAGGCGCGGCACAGCGGCCAGCCGGTGCGGCTGGCGTACGTCTTCGAATGGCTGACAGTGGCCAGTTGGGTCGGCCCGGGCGTCGCGCCCGGCGTGTGGCCGGACGACACCGCCCGCCGTCAGGTCGAGGACCTGGTCCGCAGGGCCGCGGCGGACGCCACCGCGGCAAACCCCGGGCTGCGGATCACCGGCGAGGTGTACGACGGGCCGCCCGCGCTGGTGTTGCAGGAACGCTCCGCGGAGGCCGGGATGCTGGTGCTGGGCAGCCGGGGTCACGGCGGCTTCGGCGGCCTGCTGGCCGGGTCGACGGCGGTCTCGGTCGCCGCGCACGCCCACTGCCCGGTCGTGGTGGTCCGGGACGGGGGCGGCAGCGCCGCGACCGACACGTCGGGCCGCCCGGTGGCTGTCGGGGTGGACGGCTCGGAACCGTCGCTGGTGGCGCTCGGCTACGCGGCCGAACGGGCGGCGCAGCGGCAGCTGCCGCTGCGCGTCCTGCACGCCTGGACACCGGGCCCCGGCGGGGCGGCCGGGGTGCCCGACGAGCGGGCCGCCGTGGAGCAGGCGCTGGAGCCGTGGCGGCGAACATTCCCCCAGTTGGCGGTGACCGTCGACCTGGAGTCGACAAGCCCGTCGGCGATGCTGATCGAGGCGAGTCGGGACGCGCGGCTGGTAGTGGTCGGCAGCCGGGGCCGGGGCGGGCTGGCCGGCATGCTGCTCGGCTCGGTCAGCCAACAGCTCATCCAACACGCCGCCTGCCCGGTCGCCGTGGTCCGCGAACGCTGACATCAGTCGGGCGGGGCCGCACCCGCGGGCACGGCGGCCCGGCCCGGGGTCACCGCCGCGCGGTCGTCGGATCGGACGGGTCGAGGGAGAAGAACTCCTCCTCTTCCTGAGCCAGGTGCAGGCGCAGCACCGCGTCCAACCCGTAGAGGGTGGCCAGCAGGTCGGGAACCTGGTCGGGGCGCAGCCGACCGTCGGCGGTCTGGGCGAGTTGGGCGCCGAGCAGGTCCACCTGGCGGCGGATCTCCACATGTGCCCGGCTCATCGTCGACGTCGCCTCCCCGCTGCCCAGCGGGGAGGCCAGCGCGGGGTAGAGCTGTCGCTCCTCGGCAGCCTCGTGCGGCAGCACGCGTTCGGTCAACCGCCGGTGCGTCTCGCGTACCGCCGGCAGGCACCTCGGCGACGCCGGGTCGGTGGCGACCAGGTCGGCCGTGTCCCGCAACCCGGCCAGCACGTCGCGTACCACCTGGTGTTCCCCCGCGTAGTGGGCGAGCAACTCCCGGGTACGCGGCGGGACGTCGCGCCGGCGCAGCCCACCCCTCAGTGCCCGCAGCGCGTTGAGGATCACCAGCACGTCGATGCCCTCCTGCAGGAACGCGCCAGCGACCGGGGGCAGCCGTCCGACCGCCGCCACGAGCATCGCCAGCACAGCCAACCCCATCCCGACGGTGGCGCTCTGCACGGCGATCTGCCGGGCGTACCGGGCGATCTCCACCGCGTCGGCGAGCCGGTCCAGCCGGTCCACGGTGAGCACCGCGTCCGCCACGTCCGCTGAGGCGCTCGCGCCGGTCGCACCCATCGCGACGCCCACGTGCGCCTCAGCCAGCGCGGGAGCGTCGTTGACCCCGTCGCCGACCATCACCGTGACCGCCTGGTCGGCCTCCGCCCGGACCCGGGCCACCTTCTCCTGCGGCGTGCAGCGGGCAAGCACGTCGTCCACCCCGACCATCGCCGCGACCTGCGCGGCGGTGGTCGGTTGGTCGCCCGTGACCAGCACGATCCGCCGCAGCCCCGCCGCACGCAGCCGGCGTACAGTCCGGCGAGCGTCGGGGCGCACCGGATCCTCCAGCAGGATCGCGCCGAGCGGTCCACCCTCGTCGCTGACCCACACCGCGGACCAACCGGCCAGCTCGGTGCGGGCCCGCGCCCGATCTGCCCACTCGGGCAGCTTCCCGGTGACCTGACCGACCCGGACCACTCGGCCGTCGACCCGGCCGCTGACCCCCCGTCCCGGCTCCTCGGTGACGCCGGTCGGCTCGGTCAGTGTCAGCCCTCGATCGCGAGCCTGCCGGACCAGCGCGGCGGCCAGCACGTGCGGAGACAACTGCTCCACCGAGGCCGCGAGGCGCAACACCTCGTCACGATCACCACCCGGGGCGACGACCGTTTCGGCGGCGCGCGGGCGGCCGGCGGTCAGCGTGCCGGTCTTGTCCACCAGCAGTGTCCGAGCCCGGCCGAGCAGTTCCAGCGCTCCACCGTCGCGGACCAGGACCCCGCGCCGGGCCACCCGGGACAGGCCGGACACGATCGCGATCGGGGTGGCCAGCAGCAGCGGGCAGGGGGTGGCCACCACCAGCACCGCCACCGCCCGGACCACGTCGCCGGAGAGCAACCAGCCCAGCCCGGCCAGGACCAGCGTGAACGGCACGAACGCGGCGGCGTACCGGTCGGCCAGCCGCACCATCGGGGCCTTGCGGGCGGTCGCCTCCTGGGCCAGCCGGACGATCCCGGCGTACGTGCTCTGCGCCGCGTTCTTCGTCGCCCGCATGCCGAACCCCGCGCCGGCGTTGACCACACCACTGGCCACCGCCTCCCCGGCGGCCCGCTGGACCAGCCGCGACTCCCCGGTCACCACCGACTCGTCCAGCGTGGCCGCCTCGTCGACCGTCCCGTCGACCGGCACCACGTCCCCCGGCCCGACCAGCAACCGGTCCGCCACCGCCACCCGGTCCAACGGCACCACCTCGATCGCGCCGCCAGGCCCACGCCGACGGGCGGTACGCGGAGCGCGCGCCAGCAATGCCCGCAGGTCGCGGGTCGCCCGGCGCTGCGCGTACGACTCCAACGACCGCCCGGTCGCCAGCATCACGGCAATGACCGCCCCGGCCAGGTACTCCCCGACGCCGAGCGCACCGGCCAGCGCCAGCACGGCGATCACGTCCACTCCGAAGTGCCGGCGCCACAACGAGCGCAGCATCGACCACGCCGCCGGCAGCAGCGCGGCCACCGTGACGGATGCCCAGATCAGGTTGGCCGCATTCGGTCGGTCCGCGATCCGCAGCGCCACGCCGGCCAGCACCCCGAAGCCGAGCCCGAACAGCGGCGCCCACGCCCACCACCGCCGCACGCCTCCGCGGACCGGCTGCTCCGGTACGCACTCGCTCGGCTCGGCCCTCACCTGCGCATCGTCGCAGCCGGTGGGCGGCCAACGGCCGGACACTGGGCGTTTCGCCCGGTCGACGGAGGCCGTGGCGGTACCGGACCTGGTACGGCGGGCGTAACGGCCCGGCGGGGTCGGGACCTGCGGCCCCTGCGCGCGCACCACTAGATGACCCAGGATGAGGCGGCAACCCCCGACGCGGCGACGCGGCGTACGGCACGATGAGCAGAGACGGAAAGGTCGTGACCATGAGTCAGGAAAGTCGACTGACCACCGCGCTGGCGGAGGCCGCCGCCACCGCCGGCCACGCCCCCTCGGTGCACAACACCCAGCCGTGGCGCTGGCGGGTGCTGCCCGACGCGTTGGAGCTGCGCTCGGTCGCCGACCGACAGCTCGCGGCCAGCGACCCCGACGGGCGACTGCTCGCGGTCAGCTGCGGCACCGCCCTGCACCACGCCCGACTGGCGCTGGCCGCCGAGGGGTGGCGTGCCGTGGTGGAGCGGCTGCCCGACCCGGGCGACAGCGAGCTGCTGGCCCGGCTGACCGACCTCAGCCACACCGGGGCCGACCCGGACGCCATGCGCATGGTGCAGTGCATGCAGGTGCGACACACCGACCGGCGGCCGGTCAGCGACGAGCCGGTTCCGCCCTCAGCGATCGAGGAGATCACCCGGGCGGTCAACGCGGAGGGCTGCCGGCTGCAGATCCTCGACCGTGACCAGGTGCTGGAGCTGGCCGCCACCGCCGCGCACGCCGACACGGTCGAGGCCGAGGACCCGGAGCTGCGCACCGAGCTGGCGTACTGGACCAGCCGGGCCGGCTCGGGCACCGGCCTGCCGGCGGAGGTGCTGCCCGAGCAGCCCGCGCAGACCACAGTGCCGGGCCGGGACTTCGGCCGTCCCGGCAGCCTGCCGATAGGCCCGGGCCACGACCGGATGGCGGTGTACGCGATGCTGCACGGCGACGAGGACGAACGGGACAGCTGGTTGCGTGCCGGCGAGGCGCTATCCGCCGGTTGGCTGACCGCCACCCGACTCGGCGTGTCAGTGGTGCCGCTCAGCGCGGTGGTGGAGGTGCCGGGCACCCGGCAGACCCTGCGGCAGCTGCTCTCCGGGATCGGCTTCCCGTACCTCGTGCTGCGGTTGGGCATCGCGGACCCGGCACACGCCGGCCCGCCGCACACGCCGCGGTTGACCACCGCGCAGGTGGTCGACACCTCGGCCGTCGGCTGACGGGTCTGGCGACGAGCGGCACCGGCGCTACCATCCCCCGGTGACCAGCAGTGTGCCGCCGCCCCGTCCGGAATCGTCCCCGGCACCGTCGCTCGGGCTGAGCCCGCTGTCGCGGGTCCGTCTCGACGAGTTGTTGCAGGAGATGCTGGTCCGCGTCGGTGAGGTGGTGACCAGCCGGGAGCGTCTGCGGGCCCTGCTCGACGCGGTGGTCGGCATCGGCACCAACCTGGATCTGCGCACCACTCTGCAACGCATCGTGCAGGCGGCCTGCGAGTTGGTCGGCGCCCGGTACGGCGCGCTCGGCGTGGTCGGCCCGGACCGGCTGCTGCACGACTTCATCGTCCACGGGATCACGCCCGAGCAGCATGAGCGGATCGGCGACCTGCCGCACGGGCGGGGCGTGCTCGGCCTGCTCATCGACGATCCCCGGCCACTGCGGATGCCCGACATCACCCAGCACCCCCGCTCCTACGGGTTCCCGGCCAACCACCCGCCCATGCACAGCTTCCTGGGCGTGCCGGTCCTCATCCGGGACCAGATCTTCGGCAACCTCTACCTGGCGGAGAAGAAGGGCGGTGCGCAGTTCACCGAGGACGACGAGGAGATCGTCGTCGCGCTCGCCGCCGCCGCCGGCGTGGCCATCGAGAACGCCCGCCTGTACGCCCTGGCGCACCGGCGGGAACGCTGGCTCGCCGCCACCGCCGAGATCACCACGGTGCTGCTCGGCGAGGTACGTCGTATCGACGCGTTGGCGTTGGTCGCCCGCCGAGCCCGCGAGGTCGCCGAGGCCGAGCTGGCACTGGTGCTGCTCTACGACAACGACACCGAGCAGTTCTCCGTGGAGGTGGTCGACGGCACCGACGAGCAGGCCCTCGCTCTCGTCGGAGCGGTCCTGCCCGCCGTCGACACCAGCTTCGGCGCGGCGGTCGCCGAGGGCCGGCACGACCAGGTGGACGACCTGGCGCACGCAGCGCCGTGGCCGGCGCTGCTGCACACCGGCCCCGCGATGATCTCACCACTCGCCACCGCCGAGACCCTGCACGGTGTGCTGATCGTGGCGCACCGGCCGGAGCGCGGCGGTGGCGCCAGCGAGGAGGATCTGACGCTGCTGGGCAGCTTCGCCGGGCAGGCCGCGCTGGCGATGGAACGGGCGCGCGGCCAGGAGGAACGGGAACTGCTGGTGGTCCTTGAGGATCGCGAGCGGATCGCCCGCGACCTGCACGACGTGGTGATCCAACGGCTCTTCGCCACCGGCCTGCAACTCCAGAGCGCCGCGCCGATGGCCCGCCCCGAGGTGGCCAAGCGGATCAACGCGGCCGTCGACGACCTGGACGCCACCATCCGGGACATCCGCCGGACGATCTTCGAGCTGCGTACGCCGATGACCTCGGAGCTGCGCACCGAGATCCGTGCGGAGATCGAGGCGGCCGCCGAAGCGCTGGGCTTCAAGCCGCACCTGGAGCTGACCGGGCCGGTGGACAGCGCCGTGCCGGACGCCATCCGCCCGGACCTCACCGCCGTGCTGCGCGAGGCGCTGTCGAACGTGGTCCGCCACGCGCAGTCCACCCGCGTCGACGTCGTCGTACGCGTCGACGCCGGCCAGGTCACCGTGATGGTCACCGACAACGGGGTGGGCTGCGACCCGGCCGCCGCCCGGGGCGGCCTGGTCAACCTTCGCGAACGCGCCAGCCGCCTCGACGGCACCTTCACGATCGCCCCGGCCGAGCCGCACGGCACCGAGGTGCGCTGGGCCGTGCCGCTGCGCGACTGACCCCCGCGCCCCTGGGTCAGGGCGTTTTGCCGAGCAGACGCGTGGCCAGAACGGCGGCCTGCGTGCGGCGCTCCAGGCCCAGCTTGGCCAGCACGCTGGAGACGTAGTTCTTGACCGTCTTCTCCGCCAGGAACATCCGCCCGGCGATCTCCCGGTTGGTCAGCCCCTCGGCCACGTACTCCAGGATCCGCCGCTCCTGCTCGGTGAGCGACCTCAGCTCGCGCGGCTGCTCGACGCCGTTGCGGATGCGCTCCAGCACCCGGGTGGTGATCGCCGGGTCCAGCAGCGACTGCCCGGCCGCGACGCGGCGCACCGCGTCGACCAGGTCGGTGCCACGGATCTGCTTGAGCACGTACCCGGCGGCACCCGCCATGATCGCCGCGAACAGCGCCTCGTCGTCCTCGTAGGAGGTGAGGATCAGTCCCTTGATGGACGAGTCGACGGCGCGGACGTCACGGCACACGTCGATGCCGTTGCCGTCGGGCAGCCGTGCGTCGAGGATCGCCACGTCGGGCCGCAACGCCGGGATGCGGCGGGCCGCCTCCTGCGCCGAGCCGGACTCGCCGACCACCTCGATGTCGCCGCTGCTCTGCAACAGGTCGGCCAGGCCACGGCGGACGACCTCATGGTCGTCGAGGAGGAACACACGGATCATTCCTCGTTTCTACCCGCTGCCCACTGCCCACCGCACGGGCCGAAAGTCCCGATCGGCACGCGGCGAGCGGGCGCTCGGACCCGACTGGTCGGGACGTCCGGCCCTGCTCGGCGACCACCGAACGATGGACCGTGAAGGTACGCCGGCACCGCGGCACCACCCGCCGCCGGCCCAGTGGGAGAGGAGCACCGCCATGGACATCGGCTACACCGCAGCCCAGCTACGGACCGCCGCCGTGGACGCGGTCCGGGCACCGTCGTTGCACAACACCCAACCGTGGCGGCTACGGCTGCGCGACGGCGGCATCGAGGTGCTGGCCGACCCCACCCGCCGGCTGCCGGTGACCGACCCGAGCGGGTGGGGTCTCCGGATCGCCTGCGGCGCGGCGTTGTTCAACCTGCGGATCGCCCTGGCCGTGGCCGGCAGCCCGGCCCAGGTGCGGCTACGCCCCGACCGAGCCGAGCCGGACCTGCTGGCTCGGCTGGTACCGGACCTTCCGCGCCGGCCCACCCCCGCCGAGCAGAGCCTGTACGCGGCCATCCCCCGCCGGTTCAGCAACCGCCTGCCGTTCTGGCCGGACCCGGTGCCGGCCGACGCCCGGTGGCGCCTCGGCGAGGCGGCCCGTGCCGAGCAGTGCTGGTTGGAGCTGCTGATCGGGGTGAGCGCGGTCTCCGCGTTCGGGGAGATCGCGCGCAGCGCGCACCGGGTGCTGGAACGCGACCCCGCGTACCGGGCCGAACGGGAAGGATGGCTGCGTCGGGAGTCGACCCCGGACGGCGTGCCCGGCTCGGCCGGAGGTCCGCAGGGCGAGCCGCAGGACGTCCTCCCGACGCGCGGCTACGGTGGGCGCGACCGCGCCCCCGGACGGGACTTCGAACCGGAACCCCTGGTGGGTGTGCTGGGCTCGATGGGCAACACCGCCGTGGACCAGGTGATCGCCGGGCAGGCCCTGCAACGCCTGCTACTCACCGCCACGGATGTCGGACTCAGCGTGTCGATGCTCTCCCAGCCCATCGAGGTGCCCACGGCGCGGGAACAACTGCGGGTGTCCCTGGGCCGGTTCGGCACACCGCAGATGGCACTGCGGATCGGGTACGGCCAGCCGGGTCGGCCGACCCCCCGACGCAGCGTCGACGAGGTGCTGGACCTGCCGGTGGTGTCCGCCTGACCCGCCGGGACACGGTCAAGCGGCGAGCACGGCGGCCTCCACGGTCGGGTCCAGCCCGATCGAGCTGCGCTGCGGTCGCCCGGCACGCGGCGGAACCGCACCGACCTCGCGCAGCCAGCGCCAGGTGTCGCCGACGGTCTCGGCCACCGGCCGGCAGGTCAACCCGGCAGCCAGCGCCCGGGTCACGTCCTGCTCCAGCAACCCCCGGTACGGATGCCCGCGCGGCAGCCAGATCGGCAGGTCGCTCCACGGCTGCACCCCGGCGGCGAGGATCGACGCCGGATCGGTCCACCGCAGCCGGGCGTCGGCGCCGGTGGCGGCCACGCACGCGTCGAGCAGCTCGCCCATCGTGGTCTGCGCCGGACGACCGACCGCGTTGAACGTGCCGCGCACCCGCCGGGTGCCCGCCTCCAGCATCCACCCCGCCAGGTCGCGGACGTCGACGTACTGCACCGGCAGGTCGGCCGGCGCGGGGGCGAGCACGTCCCCGCCCCGCTCGACGCGCCGTAGCCACCAGGGCAGCCGACCGATGTCCTCGCCCGGGCCCAGGATCAGGCCGGCCCGCGCGACCAGCGCACGCTGACCGAACACCTCCCGCACGGCGCGCTCGGCACCGGCCTTGAGCTGCGGGTAGTCGCCGTCGACGGAGCCCGGGTCGGCGGCCACCACCGGGGAGTCCTCATGCAACCCCGCCGCCGCATGGTCGGCGTAGACCGAGCCGCTGGACACGTACACGTAGTGGCCGACCGCGTCGACCAGGGCGCGGGCAGCGTCGCCGGCGGCCCGGGGCGCACCGTCCCAGGTGTCCACCGCGACGTCCCACTCGCCGCCGGCCAGCGCGGCCAGGCCGTCCGGCGCGGTGCGGTCACCCCGCAACCGGTGTACGCCGGACGGCACCGTGCCGTGCAGCCCTCGGTTGAACACCGTCACCGACCAGCCGCGGCGCACGGCCTCGGTGACAGTGGCCCCGCCCACGAAGCCCGTACCGCCCAGCACCAGCAGTCTCATGCGCTTCACAGTGCCGGCCCCGGCCGGCGAAGGGCACCCCTGTTCACCGGCAGCGGATCTGCCCGCGGCAGAACCCGGGTCCGGTGCTCGGGAGACACCGGTCGGGTCGTTCACATCGGCCCCTCGTCCACCATGCAGGAAAGCCGCCCAGGGCATGGTCAACGGAGCCGCCGATTGCGAAACTGCTTCAATCTGCGTCAGCACGGGCAATCGAGGCGCACAACCCGGACGGAGAAGGCGTGTCCAGCACACCGCTGTCCCTGCCGCAGCCATCGGCGCGGGCACCCGAGTTCGGCCGGGACGCGCTCATAGTCTGCGAAAACCTGGTGCGGATCTACCAGACCGGTTCGATCGAGGTACAGGCACTGCAGGGGCTGGACCTGGCCGTGGAGAGCGGTGAGCTGGTCGCCGTCGTCGGTGCCTCCGGATCGGGCAAGTCGACACTGCTCTCCATCCTGGCCGGCATCGACGCCCCCACCGCCGGGCGGGTCCGGGTCGACCGGTGGAACCTGCTGGCGATGTCCCGCGCGGACCGGGTGGACTACCGGCGGCACACCGTCGGGTTCGTACGGCAGCAGACGGCGAGCAACCTGATCCCCTACCTGACCGCACGGGAGATGGTGGACCTGCCGATGACGGCGGCCCGTACCGCGAAGAAGGAGCGCCGGGAGCGCGCGGCCGAGCTGCTGGACAGCCTCGGTGTCGCCGACTGCGCCGATCGCCAACCCGGGCAACTCTCCGGAGGGCAGCAGATGCGGGTCGCCATCGCTGTGGCGCTGGCCAACCAGCCGCGGGTCCTGCTCGCCGACGAGCCGACCGGCGAGCTGGACGCCGCCACGTCCGCGGAGGTCTTCGGCGTGCTGCGCGACGTCAACCGGCGCTACGGCGTCACAGTCGTCGTGGTGACCCACGATCCGGAGGTCAGCGGCCAGGTCGAACGGACCGTCGCGATCCGGGACGGGCGCACCAGCAGCGAGGTGCTGCGCCGCACCACCACCGACGCGGAAGGCGACACGCACATGATCGCCGAGGAGTACGCCGTGATGGACCGGGCCGGGCGGGTCCAGGTGCCCCGCGAGTTCCGCCAGGCGCTGGCGCTGACCCGACGGGTCCGGCTGGCCCTGGAACCCGACCACATCACGATCCGCCCCGACTCGGGAAGCGGCGAGTGAGCAGTCAGCCGCTGCTGAGCGTGCGCGGCGTACACCGGCGCTTCCGCACCGGGCCGACCGTCGTACACGCCCTGAACGGCGTGTCGTTCGACGTGGCCGCCGGTTCGATGGTGGCGCTCGTCGGCCGGTCCGGCTCGGGCAAGACCACCCTGCTCAACGTCATCGGCGGCCTGGACCGCCCGGACGCCGGCACCGTGCACGTCGACGGCACCGACGTCACCGCGCTCGACGAGGATGGCCTGTCCCGGCTGCGGCGCGAGAAGGTGTCGTACGTCTTCCAGAGCTTCGGGTTGATCCCGGTGCTGTCGGCCGCGGAGAACGTCGCGGCACCTCTGCGGATGGCCCGCGTCGCCCCAGCCGAGCGCGAGCGGCGGGTCGAGTTGCTGCTGGAGCTGATCGGCCTGGCCGACCACGCCCGGCAACGGCCGGCCGAGCTGTCCGGCGGCCAGCAGCAGCGGGTGGCGATCGCCCGCGCGCTGGCCGCCTCGCCCCAGCTTCTGCTCGCCGACGAGCCCACCGGGCAACTGGACGCCGAGACCGGCCTGTCGGTGATGGCCCTGCTGCGCGGGATAGTGGAATCCGAAGGCGTCACCGTACTGGTGTCGACGCACGACGCGGTGATGATGGCCCTGGCCGACCGGGTGATCCGCATCCACGACGGACAGCTCGACGAACAGGCGGTCGGGCAGCCGTACGCTCCCGTGCCGGACGCCGGGTGACGCGACGATGAGGCTGGTCAGCCGGCGCGCCCGCGCGCAGTGGCCGTTGCTGGCAGCCCTGCTCGGGGTCGTCACGATCGGCGCGTCAGTGCTGGGTACCTGCACCCTGCTGACCACCCGCACCGCCGAGCGGGCGCTGGAGGTCGCCATGGCCCGCGCCGCCCCCGCCGCCGTCGACGTGACCGTCTACACCGGTACCGTCGAGGGCCCGGACACGCCGTCCGTCGCCGCCGACACCCGCACCGTGGTGGCCTCCACGCTCGCACCGTTCCCGGTGACGACAACCGCGCGGGCGTCGACGGTGCTGCGGGCGCTGCCGCCCGCACTCGCCGAGGGCACCACCGTCGGAGCTCAGGCGTACCTGTCGGGGCTGGACGACCTGCCGACCCGAAGCGAGCTGATCACCGGGCGCTGGCCACAGCACCCTGGCGACGCGGTGTTGCTGGAGTCCACCGCACAACTGCTCGGCCTCACCCCCGGTCACCGCGTACGCCTCGGCGCCGAGCTGGCCCACGCGCCCGTCCCGGCCATCGACGTGGTCGTCGTCGGTGTGGTACGCCCGCTGCCGGGGCGTGGCTGGGACCGCGACCCGCTGGCCGCGGCCGGCTCCGCCACCGGCTACCGGGACGGCCGCTTCCAGCAGCCGGTCAACGCCTACGGCCCGTTCCTCGTCGACCTCGCCGACCTGGTCACCACCGGTGCCACAGTCGACCGGCTGGAGGTCACCGCCCATCCTGACCTGTCCCAGAGCAAACGCCACGACCTGGAGACCGTGGCCGCAGCCGTCGACGGCGCCGACGGCCGGCTGGCGGGCACCCTCGGTGACCGCGTCCGGCTCGCACGTGTCGCCTCCGAACTGCCGCTGACCCTGCGGGCCGCCGACGACCAACGGCACGTCACCGCCGCCGTCGTGCTCGCCGTCGCCGTCCTCGGCGGTGTCCTGGCCGCGACGGCACTCGTCCTCGCCGGCCGGCTGACCACTGGCATCCGCGCCGACGAGACCGCCGTGCGGTCCGCCCTGGGCACCAGCCGTGGCCAACTCGCCGCCACCGCGACACTCGAGGCCGGGCTCGTCGCCGCCGTCGCCGCCGCGCTCGCGATACCGGCCTCGTCTGCCCTGCACGCCGGCCTGACCCACCTGCCACCGCTGGACGGCGCCGGCCTGACCGTCCGGCCGGCCATCGCCGCTGCCCAGGTCCTCGCGGTCGTCGGCGGCGCGCTGGTGCTCGCCGCTGTCCTCATCGTCCTGGCGATCCGGCCCGTCCCGGCAGCCGGCGACCAGCGCACCCGCCGCGAGCTGCTGGCCCGATCCGGCGGCGACCTGATGCTCGCGGTGTTCGCCGCCGCCGGATGGTGGCAGCTGTACGCCCAGCCCACCGCCGCCAGCCCACGCGCCGACGCGGTCCGGGTGCTCGCGCCGGCGCTACTGCTCACCGCAGGCGCCGCCCTGGCTCTCCGGGTGGTACTGCCCGCCCTTCGCGGCGCCGACCGGCTGGCGTACCGCGCCCACGGGCTGGCGCTTCCGCTGGCGGTCTCCGAGGCCGCCCGCCGGCCACAGGCGGTCGCCGCCGGGCTGCTCGTCGGGCTGGCCTGCGCGGCCGGAACCTTCGGCCTCGCCTTCGACGACACGTGGCACCAGTCGCAGCGCGACCAGGCCGCGCTCTCCGTCGGCACCGACCTGGCACTCACCCTCAGCACCGCGCCGGTGGCCGGCGACGGTGCCATCGTCAGCGCGGCCACCGCGGGGGCCGTGAGTCCGGCCCTCAACCGTGGCACCGCCGTCGGTCAATGGCTCGGCGGCGCCGGCGACGCGCCGCGCCTGGTCGCCGTCGACACCACCCGCGCGGACGCGCTGCTGCGCGGGCGGCTGGACAACGACAGCGGATGGGCGGACGTTGGTGCCACGCTGGCGCCACGCACCCGGGTCACCGGCCTCGCCGTTCCGGCTGGCGCCCCGCTCGTCCTGACCGGGACCACCGCCGGCGACACCCTGCTCGCCGTGACGCCCCGGCTGATGCTGCAGGATGCGACCGGCCTCCGCACGTCCTGCACCGGTCCCGCCGTACCGCTCGACGGCCAGCAGTTTCGGCTGCCCGCCTGCGCGACGGCTGACGGGCTGCGCCTCGTCGCGGTCGCCCTGCCGGTCACCGCCGACTCCGTCGGCGGACGCGTCGCCGTAGCCGTGACACTCACCGTGCCGCCCGCCGGGTCGGCGGAAACACCCACTGACGGATCGAATTGGACCGCCACGTCCGCGCCGCCCGTCCCGAGCAGGTTGAGCGACCCGACCGTCACGGTGTCCGCCACCCCGACGGGAACCACGCTGCGGATGGCCGCGACCGTCGACCTCGGCGGCGCCGAGGACGCCGCCCGGACCCTCGTCGCCACCGCCTTCCCGGACCCCGGCCCGGTGCCCGTGGCCGTCTCCGCCCGCTTCGCCGGCGAGGTCGGCGCCGAGAGCGGCAGCCGGCTCAGCGTCACTGTCGGCATCACGCCCGTCCCGGTCGTCGTCACCGAGGTCGTGCCGGCCGTACCGTCCGCCCCCGGCGCCGTCGCCGTCCTGGCCGACCTGGACACGCTGTCCCGCGCACGTGCCGTCACCGGCGACCTGACATTCCCGGTCGACGCCTGGTGGGTCGGCCACCCAGCCGGCCCCGGCGCCGGCGAGCGGGCCACCGCCCTGCACCTGGGCACCGTCGCGACCCGCGAGGCGGAGACCGCCCGCCTCACCAGCGGCCCGCTGCGCGCCGGGCTGCCGGCCGCGCTGCGCCTCATCGTCCCGGCCGCGGCCCTGCTGCTGCTCGCCGGCGTCGTCCTGCACGTCACTTGTGACCTCCAGGTCCGCGCCGTCGAGGTGACGCGGCTGCGCGGCCTGGGGATGTCCCGGCGCGGCATCCGGGCCGTGCTGCTCGGCCAGCACGCCGCCGTTCTTCTGCCCCTGCTCGCGGCGGGCGCCGTCGTCGGCGCGCTCGTCACCCGCGTCGCCGCTCCCCTGCTCGTGCGCTCCGAAACCGGTGCCGCGCCCGCCCCGGCCACCGAGGCACACTGGCCGTGGCCGGCCGAGGCCGCACTTCTCGCCGTACTGCTGGCCGGATGCATGCTGGCGGTCGCCGTAGTGGTCACCGTCCAGGTCCGCCGGGCCGACGCCGCACACCTGCGGGTGGCCCCGTGAACCGGTGGCTGACCCGCCGGTGGCCGGCGCTGCACTGGCCCAGCGTCCGCGGCCGTGGCCGTGCCGACGCCGGGCCGCTGCTGCTCACCGCGACCGTCATCGCGGCCGTCGCGCTGCTCGCCGGGGCCGCGCCGGTGCTGCTCCGCGCCGCCGCCGACAAGGCCGTCCAGGACACGGTCCGCCGAGCCGGCAACGACTCGAACGTCCTCGTACGCGCCAACTGGGAACGCGACGACGGGCCGACCGGCGGGAGAGTCCGGATGCCCAGCCTCGCCGAGGACCTCGACAACTTCCGGGCCCGGGCGACATCGGCGCTCGGGCCCGATCTGGACGCCGCGCTACTCCCGCCCCTCGCCGCTGTCAATGGCCCGATCCTCACCATCACCGACGGCAGCGTGCCGCGTACCTTCCAGTTCACCTACCTGGCCGGTGACCTCGGCGGCCCGGACGTGACCTGGGTCGCCGGAAGCCCGCCCGGCCCCGCCGTCTCCGACGAGTACGTCGAGACCCCCTACGACGGGCCGCCCTGGCCGGTGCAGGTCGGCCTCTCCGAGGTGGACGCCGCCGCACTCGACCTCGGCCCCGGCGATCGAATCCCGGTCCGGGACGGCCAGGGGCGCGACAAGGACGTCCGGGTCAGCGGGATCTACCGACCCACGGACAGCGCCGACCCAGCCTGGCGGCTCGCCCCGGCGCTCCTGCGCCCCGTGCCCGGCGCCGACGGCGTGGGGACCACCCGGTTCGCCGGCCTGCTGTCGCGCGAGTCGTTACCGGACGCCCGGCTCGCCGTCGACGAGGATCAACTACGGCGCGCTGTCCACTTCGCACCCGTTCCCGACGCGCTCACCTGGGACGGCACCGCGGCGCTCGCCAGCCAGGTGGTCAAGCTCAAGGCGACCTCCGGCTCGTCAGGCGACCGCGAGCAATCCCTGAAGTGGGAATCGCAGCTCGACATCGCGTTGCGCGACGCCCGTGCACGGAACAACGCCGCTTCCACACAGGCCGCCGTCCTGCTCGCCGGGGTACTGACCGCCACGGTGCTGGTCCTGCTGCTCGCCGCCGACCTGCTGGTCCGCCGCCGTACCCCGGTGCTGAGCGCCGCCCGGCAGCGTGGGGCGGCGCTACCCGACCTCGGTGCGGAACTGATCATCGAGTCCACAGTGGTGTCCCTGTCGGCCGCCGCCGTCGGGCTCGCGCTCGCGCGCGCCGCCGCTCCGGGCGTCTCCTGGACCTGGGCCGTTCCCGTGGTCCTGGCCGGCGCTCTCGCCGGGCCGGCGTTCGGCACCCTCGCCGCCGCCCGCGCCAGCCGGGACCGGCGCCAACCCGCCAACCCGGCCGCTCGGCGCTGGATCCGGGCCACCGGCCAGTTGCGCCGCGCCGCAGTGGAGGCCGCCGTCCTGATCGCCGCGGTCGCCGCCTTCGTCACACTGCACCAGCGCGGGCTCCTGCCCGTCGCCTCCGACAGCGCCACCGGTGAGCTGACCGGCGACCTCATCCTGCCGGTCAGCGCCCTCGCTCTGGGCGCGCTCGTCGGCGCGCTCGTCCTGCTCCGGCTCCTGCCCCTCGGGGCGCGGTTCGCGCTCCGACAGGCCCTGCGCTCACGCCGCCCGCTGGCCGTGTTCAGTGCCGCCCAGGCGGCCACAACGGCCGGGCGTGCGCTGCCGCTGCTGGTTCTGGTCAGCACCACGGCGCTCGCGTCGTTCGCGCTCATCCTCGGCGCCACCGCCACCCGGGGTGTGACCGACGGCGCGTGGAGCACCGTCGGTGCCGACGCCCGCCTCGACGTCGGCGCCGACGCCGAGGCCGCCACGCCCGCACTCGCCGAGCGCATCGCCGCCGCACCAGGGGTGGAGCAGGTTGTCGTCGCGCAGGTGACCGACTCCGCACGCGTCTTCACCGAGTCGACGCTGCTCACCCCACGCCTGGTCATCGTGGACACCGCAGCGTTCCGGCGCCTGCTGGCCACCACTCCGCTGCCCGACGCGCCGGCGCTGGCCCGGCTCACGGCACCGGGTCCTGGCCCCGGGGAGGTCCCAGCGCTGGTCCGCTCGAGTGACGGCGATCTGCGCACCGGCACGCGACTGCAGCTACCTCGGGAAGACGCCCCGGCGATCCGACTCGCCGCCGTCGGTACCGCTCCCTCCGTCGGCGGCGTCAACAACGTCGTCATCGTGGACGCCGCGGCCCTCGCCGACGCCGGGCTGCCCGCCGTTCCGAACACCGTCTGGGTGACCGGCCCCGGCGCGGAGCGAGCCGTGTCGAACACCGGAGTCGCCTCCGACGTCGTGCTGCGTGCGGACGTCCTGCGGGCGCAGCGGGTGGCGCCGCTCACGGCAGGGCTGGTACGGCTGGCGTGGACGGCCGCCGGGGTGCTGCTGGCGCTGGGGTTGCTCGGCCTCGCGCTCGCCGCGGCCGCCGGTGCGTCGCAGCGGTGGCAGACCCTGACCCGGCTGCGGACCCTCGGCCTGCGGCCACGCGACGCCCGCTGGGTCGCCGCCGGAGAGCTGCTGCCGCCGGTAGTGGTCACCGCGGTGTACGGCCCGCTACTCGGGGCCCTGCTCGCACGTCTGACGCTCGGCCCGCTCGACCTGCGGCTGCTCACCGGCCAGGCCGCCGACCCGGCGGCGGTCCTGCCGTGGTGGCTGCTGGGCCTGGTGAGCGTGGCGCTGCTGGCGACGGCCGCCGCTGTCGTACCTGTCGAGTCGGCGCTGCGGCGACGCGACCGGCTGAGCGAGGTGCTCCGCGCCGGCGAGTGACCGATGGTCTCCCCGTGCGGGAAGCGGAAACGGCGAGACCCGTTACCGGATATCCGGTAACGGGTCATCTGATCCGCTTGTAGATGGTGGGCGATACTGGGTTTGAACCAGTGACCTCTTCCGTGTCAAGGAAGCGCGCTCCCACTGCGCCAATCGCCCGTGGTGGCCCCGTGGGGCACATCGCGAGCGGACGACGGGATTCGAACCCGCGACCCTCACCTTGGCAAGGTGATGCGCTACCAGCTGCGCTACGTCCGCACGTCCCCGGCAAGCGCCGGCGACAGGTGAACTCTACCCGATGCCAAGATCGCTTGGCACGGCACCCTGACCGGTCGCGGTTGCGCTGGTCCCGGCCGGGGTACTGAAGGGCTCGACAGCGCACCACACCCCCTTAAGGAGGCTGTCGTGGGTATCGGCACCAGCATCTTCCTGATCGCGCTCGGCGCGATCCTCACCTTCGCACTGGACGCGAGCGTCGGCGGCATCAACCTCGACGTGGTCGGCTGGATCCTGATGGGCGCCGGCGTGCTCGGCCTGATCATGACCACGCTGATCTGGGGTCGCCGCCGCCAGGTCGTCACCACCACCGAGCAGCCGGTGGAGTACCGCCAGGTCGAGGAGCGGCGGGACATCGCGCCGCCGCTGTGACCCGGGCCGGCTCCACCGCTGGCGGAGCCGCCAGACCACCGTGATTCCGGGCCGGCCGGCCGTCTCGTCGAAGGCGGCCGGCCCGTCGCACCGCGACCCAGCAGACGACGGGTAGGCACTGCCGCCGGTGAGTGGACCGCCATGCTCCGTTGGTGCCGGCGGCGGAATCAGAACTCGATGATCAACCGGCCGCGTACCCCTCCCGCTTCCAGGAGCTCATGCGCGCGGGCCGCCTCCTGCGGCGGGAACCGGCCGGCGACCCGCAACGTCAGCGCACCCTCCTCGGCGAGCCGCCGAAGCAGGTCGAGCTTGTCGCGGCGCCCGTCGTACTCGTGCACGTACGCGGACACCATGTCGATCCTCCGCTGGTCGGCCTGCGCGCGCAGCACCGGATCGGGCCCGCCGCGCAGCAGCGCCACGGCACCACCCTCGCGCACCGCGGGCAGCAACGCGCCACCGAGCAACGCGGTGTCGACGGCGGCGTCCACCCCGTCCGGGGCATGCTCCCGGAAGCGGTCGGCGACACCCGGACCTCGGGTCACCGTCACGTCGGCGCCGAGCGCGGCGACCAGGTCGGCGTCACCCGGCGCCGCGTCGGCAAACACCCGGTGACCGGCGGCCTTGGCGAGCTGTACCGCGTACCCGCCGACGGCACCGGCCGCGCCGGTCACCGCGAGGGTACTGCCGGGCGACAGCCGCAACTGGTCCAGGGCGTGCAGGGCGGTCAACCCGTTCAACGGCAGAGTGGCCGCCTCGGCGAGTGACACGCCCGCCGGAGCGGGCACCACCCAGGCCTCCGGGAGCACTACCCATTCGGCGTACCCGCCGCCGGCCGCCCGGGTCGGGTTGATCATGGCCATCACCGGGTCACCCGGGGCGAGTACGCCACTGGTGCCGGAGCCCACCTCGTCGATCGTGCCGGCGATGTCCTGGCCGGGCAGCAGCGGGTCGCTGCCGCGCAGTCGCACCGGCGTCATACCGGCGCGGATCAGCGTGTCCGCGGGGTTGACCGCCGCGGCGCGCACCCGGATGCGGACCTCGCCCGGGCCGGCGTGCGGCGTCGGAATCTCGACCACCCGCAGCACCTCGGGCCCGCCGTAGCGCAGCAGTCCGACCGCTCTCATGCTCGACTCCTCATTCGGGTAACCGGCCGCCCGCCGTGTCCGGCGGTCAGTTCAGGCAGGTGAGCGCGACCTCGGCGTACCGCGTCAGCGCCGCCCGGTCCGGGTTGATGGCACCCATCACCCGCAGACCCTGAAGGCTGGTGACCAGGAAGCCGGCCAGGTCGGTGGCGCTGCGGTCGGTGGTGATCTGACCCCGCAACTGCGCCTCGGCGAGCAGGTCGTACAGCGCCAACTCCAGAGACTGGGTGGTCGAGCGAAGCCGCTCGGCGACCCGCACATCCTGGTGCGCCCGTTCCATCGACGCCCCGACGATGAGGCAGGAGAGGTGCCGGCCGTCGCCGGTGATGTCGTCCACCGTGCCGATGAACACCTCACGGATGACCGCCCGCGCGTCGTTGCCCGAGCGCAGCAGATCGACCATCGGTGTGGCGTAGCGCTGCCGGTACAGGTCGAGCACCGCCAGGTAGAGGCCGTCCTTGCTGCCGAACGCCGCGTAGATCGAGCCGCTGCCCAGGCCGGTCGCCTCGGAGAGGTCCCGCATGGAGGTCCCCTCGTAGCCCTTGCTCCGGAACACGTCCATGGCAGCGTCGACCGCGGCGTCGAGGTCGAACTCACGGGTGCGGGCCATGGCTGAACGCTACCCGCTATCTGGAACGATCGACAAAGTACCGCCGGTCACAGGCACCGATCCGAGCCGTTTCCGCTGGCCGAGAGGCGGGCGGACCCCGCGTTACGATCCAGATCATGGAGCCTCTCGACACGGTGCTGGCCGCGCACCGGGCGTACCTGCTCGGCTGGAACATCGGTGCCGCCGGGGGGCCGGACCTCCCGACCTACCGCAGTGACGTGCCGCACGCACCCCTCAACGGTGTGCTGCGGGTGGTCGGGCGCACACCACAGGACGCGCTCACCGAGGCCCGGAAGCGCCTGCACGGCGTACCCCGGATCTGGTGGGTCGGCCCGGACAGCGACGCCGGCACCGCGGACGGCCTGATCTCCCTCGGCACGGTGGAGGTCGCCCGCATGCCGATCATGACGGTGGGGATCGGAGCGGTGGCCGAGGTGCCGACTCCCGCCGGCGTGCAGATCGCCGAGACCACCGACCTCGCCACGTTCGTCCCGGCCTATGCCCGGGTGTCTGGAATCCCGACGGACGGTGTGGCGGCGACGATCGAACGGGAGAAGGCGTTCACCGGCGACGGCACCGTGCTCCGGCTGGCCGGCCGCCTCGATGACGGCCGGATCGTCGCGACGGCCGTCGCCTGGATCAGCCACGGTCTGGTCACCCTCTACTTCGTCGGCACCCAGCCGGAGCAGCGCCGCAGGGGCATCGGCGCGGCCATGACCAGGGCTGCCATCGAGCTGGCTGGCGAGCGGGGCGCCCGCACCGCCGCCCTGACCTCGTCGGCCGTCGGCGAGTCGGTCTACCGCGGCCTCGGCTTCCGGCCGGTGGGCGAGTTCCGCCTGTTGACCTTCTGAGAGCGATCGCCCGACCCGGCGAGCCCGAGTGGATCACGGGGTGGCCGCCCGCCGGAAACCATTGACTACGGGGTTCAGACAGCGTTGTCTTTTACTGGCGCCTGGGGAGGTACGACAGTGATCGACGATGTGTCCCTCGTGTTCTGCGTGACCGCCGACGTGTCGGTGCGCGAGCGGATGGTGCGGCGCCTGGACGGACTCGGCACCCTGGTGATCTGCACCGACCTCGCGGAGTTGCAGGCGATGATCGGCGGGCCGGTCATCAGCGGGCCGGCGCGGCTCCCCACCCCCACCCCCACCACCGCGTCCGCCCCCGCTCCGGCCGCTGCCGCAGCCGCTCCAGCCGTCGGCCTGGCCGGCCGGATCAGCCTCGGTGACCTCACCATCGACCCGCTCGACCATCGGGTGACGTGGCGCGGAGAACCACTGGCCCTGACCCGGCTCGAGCGGAACCTGCTCACCCAACTCGCCACCGCACCGGTCGGAGTCTGGACGTACCAGAGGCTGTTCGAATCGGTCTGGGGCTGCGCGTTCCTCGGCGACACGTCGGTCCTGCACTCGGCCGTGAAGCGGTTACGTCGCAAACTGCACGCCGTCGACGATGCCCTGCGCGTGCACACCGTGCGGGGCATCGGCTACCGGCTCACCGTCGACTGATGACGTGGCACCACAAGCGAAACGGCTCGTCACCGGGTCTTCCGGTAACGAGCCGTTCTCCTCTGGTGGGCGATACTGGGTTTGAACCAGTGACCTCTTCCGTGTCAAGGAAGCGCGCTCCCACTGCGCCAATCGCCCGTGCTTGTTGCCGAGGTGGGGACGGGATTTGAACCCGCGTACACGGCTTTGCAGGCCGTTGCCTCGCCTCTCGGCCACCCCACCGAGGTTGCCCCCGTCATACGTGGCGGCAGCTCCGAGCGGACGACGGGATTCGAACCCGCGACCCTCACCTTGGCAAGGTGATGCGCTACCAGCTGCGCTACGTCCGCACGCCCCCGGACGTTCCCGGGTGACGGATGAGAACTTTAGCCGAGTGGGTGTTTGACTGCCAACTCGGGGTCGCCTCGGCGCGTCCCGGGTGGCCGGGGCTGGGGCGGAGTCACCCCCGGCAGGCTTCCTAGGGGGCTGATCCGGTTTCTGGATCCAGCACGGACCGTCACACTCCGACATTCCTCGGCAATGATCGTCATCATCGCGGCGCATGCCCGACCATTGACGTCTGCGGAACTCGACACCGGGCAGCGGACCTCGACGAACACTCCCTGTGGAACGACCGACGACACCCGAAAGAAGTGTCCGGCTTCCGACTGTCACCGCGTGGATCGGCGCGCGGTGGTAACTGTTCGTGTTCAGTCGGATGGGCTACGGTAACGGTCGTGACGAGACGTGCGGCCGAGATCCGCCTGGATGCCCTGCTGCGCACCGCCTGCGACGTGATCGTGGAGCGCGGTCTGGCCAACACCCGGACGGCGGACGTGGCGAATGCCGCGGGCGTGAGTCAGGCGTTGGTTTTCTACCACTTTGCCACCAAGGAGCGGCTGCTCGCGCAGGCCTTCGCGTACGCGGTCGAGCAGGATCTGGCCCGGCTCGACGCGGTGACCCGCTCGTCGGCCGCACCGCTGACCAAGCTCCGCCGGATCCTCAAGCTCTACACCCCGGCCGGGCGGGCGACCTCCTGGTCGATGTGGATCGACGGCTGGTCCGAGTCGCTGCGTACCCCCGAGTTGGAGAAGGTCTCCCGGCGACTCGACCTGCGCTGGCGGCAGGACCTGGCCGCCGTGATCACCGCCGGGGTGGCCGACGGCACCTTCCAGTGCGCCGACCCCGACGGGGCCGCCTGGCGGATCAGCGCGGTGATGGACGGCCTCGCCGTCCAACTCGCCGTGCACGACCGGGTGATCTCCCGCCGCCAGTTCGGCGAGTGGGTCCGGCTGGTCACCTCGCGAGAGCTCGGCCTGGACCCGGCCGACCTGGACTGAGCTGAGCAGCCAGCACCGATCCCCCACACCAGGCCGGGCAAAACGGGCTCAGTCCGCCCCGTCGACCGGAACAATCGGCAGCATGGATCTCCTGGAGGCGTACCGCCGGAGCCTGGCCGAATTCATCGACCGGGTGGATCAGATCGAGCCCGGCCAGTGGTCCGACCCGACACCCTGCTCGGACTGGGACGTCCGCACGCTCGTCAACCACGTGGTGACCGAGGACCGGTGGAGCGTTCCGCTGCTCGCCGGCCGGACCATCGAGGAGGTCGGCGACCGGCTCGACGGTGACCAACTCGGCCCCGACCCGATCGCGACGGCTCGGGAGGCCGCCGCGCAGGCCGAGGTCGCCGCCACCCACCCCGGCACTATCGATCGCACAGTGCACCTCTCCAGCGGCGACACCCCGGCCATGGAGTACCTCCAGCAACTCCTCGCCGAACACCTCGTGCACGGCTGGGACGTGGCGGTGGCGATCGGCGCGCAGCCACGGCTCGACCCGGACGCGGTGCACGCCGCCGCCCAGTGGTTCGCCGGCCAGATCGACGCCTACCGGCGCAACAACCTGGTCCACACCGGCGTACAGGTGCCCGACGACGCCGACGAGCAGGACCACCTGCTGGCCGCGTTCGGCCGCGACCCCGACTGGGCGCCGAGCGCCTGACCAAATCTCGATCTGTTCGTGCGACAGCGGCTCGGGACCTTGCCGCGACCTCGGGAGACTGATATCCACAGATGCGCATGCGTCACCGCGCATCTGTGGTCGGCGACTCGCCGGCCATCCCCGCTCCCACGAGGAGGTCCCGTGCCACAACCGGAGTGGTCACCCCCGATGAGCCGGCGTCGACGCCGGCTCATCGCCATCCTGGCGACGACGGCCACTGTCGCCGCGCTGCTCCCCACCGGCGTGAGCACCGCGGCCCCCACCGGCGGCGCGGCGTCCGCCGAGCGCCGGTCCGGGCCGTTCGCCGAGGGACACGCGCCCGCCGACGCCGACAACCGGACCGGTACGGCGGCACCCGACGCCCGCCAACGCGGCCTGGCCCGCGCCGTCGACCCCGACGTCCGGTGGAACCGGCTCGGCACCCCGCAGGCGCTCGGCCCCGGCCGCACCCCGCTGGCCACCGGGCTGCCCGCCGACCCGGAGGCCGCCGCCCGCGCCTACCTGGCCGCCAACCACGACCTGTTCGGCATGGACGCCGCAACGGTGGCCAGCATGGAACGCGTGCTGGTCCGACCGATCGGCAGCGGCACCGTGGTCACCCTCCGGCAACGCTTCGGTGACCTGCCCGCCGGGCCGGACGGCCTCGTCACCCTCGCGGTCGCCGACGGCGCGGTGCTCTCGGTCAGCTCCTCGCTGGCCCGCAACACCGGCACGCCAGCGCCGGCCACCCGAACCCCCGAGCAGGCGTACGCCGCCGCGCTCGCCGACGCCAAGCTGACCGCCGACGCGGTGGCCAGCCACACCATCCGGTCGGTGGCCGTGCCCACCCCGCTGGACGGGCCGCGGGCCGCCTACGAGGTGACCATGATCGGCGCGGACACCGAGCACCCGGCCGCGTTCACCAGCTACGTGGACGGCAGCACCGGGCAGGTGCTGGTCCGCGAGGACCTCGTCGACTTCGACTCCGACAACCCGAGCTGGGCGGTCTTCCCGGCCACCCCGCCCCGCGACCTCGGCCCCGGGCAGGATCCCCGGGTGCGCTGGTGCGGTGACCCGGCCCCCGGCTGCCAGGCCGCCTTCCGCGACCCGGCCACCGGCCAACCGTGGGACGTCGACGCGGCCACCGGCACGCCGACCTTCACCTCGCGCGGCAACTCGGCGAACACCGTGTTGTCCTGGGGTGCGAACACTCCGGTCGTGCCGGCCCCCACCAGCCCGGAACGCCGCTACGAGTACCCCTTCACCGACCAGTGGCACCAGGCCCGTTGCAACCCGGCGGTGTTCACCTCCGCACAGCGCAACGACGCGGACGCGTCGATCGCCAACCTCTTCGCCATGCACAACCGGATGCACGACTGGTCGTACCAGTTGGGCTTCACCGAGTCGGCGTGGAACCTCCAGGCGGTCAACCTCACCCCGTCCGGCCTGGGCGGTGACGCCGAGCAGGGCCGCGCCCAGCAGGGCGCGCTGAGCGGCAACCGGAACAACGCCAACCAGGGCACCCCGCGCGACGGGCTGCCGCCGACCACCAACATGTATCTCTGGCAGCCACATGCCGGCGGGCCGTACCCGCCGTGCGTGGACGGCGACTACGACATGACGGTGATCGGTCACGAGTACACCCACGCGATCACCAACCGGATGATCGCCGGGCCGGACAGCGGGATCAGCGGCCACCAGGGCGGGTCGATGGGTGAGTCCTGGGGTGACCTGTTCGCCGCCGAGTACCTCTTCCAGCACGGGCTGCGCGCGCCCGGCGAGACGCCCTTCATCACCGGCGGCTACGTCACGGGCAACCTGGTCAGCGGCATCCGCAACTACGACCTGAGCCGCAGCCCGCTCAACTACTCCGACATCGGCTACAACACCGCCGGCCCGGCCGTGCACGCCGACGGGGAGATCTGGGGCGCCACCAACTTCCGGGTCCGCTCCGCCCTGGTGAAGCGGTACGGCCTCGGCACCCCGCAACGGCAGCTCGACTGCGCGCTGGGCAAGGTCGCGGCAGATCAGTGCCCGGGCAACCGGCGCTGGTCACAGCTGGTCTTCGACTCGTTCCTGCTCCAGGCCGCCAGCCAGGTCAGCATGCTCGACATGCGCGACAACATGCTCACCGCCGACCTGCTCCGCTTCGGCGGCGCGAACCAGGACCTGATCTGGGCCGAGTTCGCGCGCTCCGGGATGGGCCGGGACGCCGCCACCAACGGTGCCGGCGACACCGACCCGACGCCGAGTTTCGCCTCACCGCGCGGTGGCAACGCGACACTCACCCTGCGCCCGCGCGGGGACAGCGCCGAAGCGCCGATCCGGGTCTACGTGGGGGCGTACGAGGCGCGGGCCGTGCCGGTGGCCGACACCGACCCGGCGACGCCGATCCCGGACACCGTGGAGATGGTGGCCGGCACGTACGACCTGCTCGCCGTGGCCCCCGGGTTCGGGCACCAGCGGCTCAGCGTGGTCGCCAAGGCCGGTCAAGACGGGTACATCGACCTGCGGATGAGCCGCAACCTCGCCTCCACCGCGTCCGGCGCCACAGTCACCGGCGACGGGGTCAACCTGGACCGGGTCGTCGACGACACCGAGGCGACGAACTGGGCCTCCCTGGACGGGGTCGCCGGCCGGCAGCTCACCGTGGCGCTGCCGGGCGACGCCCCGCAGACGGTCAAGCGGGTGAACGTCAGCGCGATGCTGCGCCCGGCGATCACCGGTGACGCCGACACCGGCGCCCAGAACGCGCTCACCGCCCTGCGCTCGTTCGCGGTGTCCGCCTGCAACGCGACGACCACCGACTGCGCGGATCCGACGCGTTGGCAGCGCATCTACACCAGCGCGGGGGACGCGTTCCCCGGCGGGGCGTACCGGGCGTACAGCCGCGACATCAACCTCCGGACGTTCGCGGTACCCACCACCCTCGCCACCCACCTGCGCCTCGAGGTGCTGGCGAGCCAGTGCACCGGCGGCCCGCACTACGCGGGCGAGCAGGACGACGACCCGGCCACGACGACGGACTGCGCGACCGCCAGCCCGGCCCGCAGCCAGGTCAGGATCGCCGAGTTCCAGGCGTTCTCGAAGTGACACAGTGGGGCCGGCGGACATCCGCCGGCCCCACTGCCCTCGATCAGCGGTGCGCCCGGCGCCAGGGGTCGGCGACCTCCGGGCGCTCCCATCGCCGGTCCACCGGGGGACCCTCGCCCCCGTCGGCGTCCCCGGCCGCGGCCCGGGTCAGGTGCCGCAGCCTCAGCAGCAGCCCCACCCCGAGGAAGAGCAGCAACCCGCCGAGCAGGAAGGCGACCTGCACCACACCGAACGCGCCGGACTGCGAGACCGGACGGTTGGCCGCCGGTGGCACGGCCTCGGCCGGGTACTCCGCGACCGGCTCCTCCGTCGCCGTACTCTCGCCCTCGGCCGGCGCGCTCGCGGATTCGGTGGGCTCCGGCGGGGTCGCCGTCGGCTTCGGCGTACTGGTCGGAGCGCCGCCCACCCCGACCACCGAGCGGGTGGCGGTCTGCCGGGCCAGCAGGCGCAGGTTGGCGTCGTACGCCTCGGCCGCGAGGGTGACCCGTCCCTGGGTGACGTCCTCGGCGAAGGCCACCCGGTAGCGGGCCGTTACCGTGCGGCCCGGGCAGAGCGTGCCCGGGTCGAGCTGCCGGTCGGTCAACCGGGCCACGTCACCCTCGGTACGGATCTCCAGCGGAAAGTCGCCGGTCTCCTCCACCCGGTCCATCTTCACCTGGTCGAGCCGGAGGCCGCCCTGCACGCTGAGCACCATCGACCAGCGCACCTTCGCGCACCTGGCGCGCCGATCCGTCTGCGAGACCACAGCGGAGATCGTCCGCACCTGATCACCGGCCGTGAACCGTCCCGGCAGGCCGCTCATCTCGGTGGTGAAGGCCGCCTGTGCCGGGGCGGCCACCGCCAGCTCCACCCCGCTCAGACAGGCCAGCACCACCCCTGCCCTCAGCGCATACCGCCACACCGTCACCACCGCCGTCCTCCGTTCGGTTGCCTCCACCCCGCAACGCTAGAAGCGGGTCACCGCGCCGACCAGACGGGTGTGTTCGCACCGGACGGCAAGGACGGGGTGGGTTTTCACCGACCGTGGTGAACCGGTCACCACTCCCCCGCGACACGCCGGGAGCCGGGCCGCTGGGAGAATCACCCCGTGTCCGAGCTCTCCAGCACGTTCGTCCGGCTGCACGCGCGGCTGGCCCCGGTCCCCTTCGTTCCCGAGGTGCGGCTGCACCAGGCGGACGAGCCGATCGGCCTGTGGGAGCTGACCGAGGGCGAGTTCTCCAGCGACCGGCCGCCGCCGTTCTGGGCGTTCGCCTGGGCCGGCGGGCAGGCCCTCGCCCGCCACGTCACCGACCACCCGGAGCTGGTCGCCGGCCGGCGGGTGCTCGACCTCGCCTCCGGCTCCGGTCTGGTGGCCATCGCCGCCGCCCGCGCCGGCGCGGCGTCCGTGCGGGCCGTCGAGGTGGACGAGCTGGCGGTGGCGGCGGTCGCCCTCAACGCCGAGGCCAACGGGGTACGCGTCGACGCCGAGTTCGGCGACATCCTCGACGGCGATGCCGGGGACGCCGAGGTGGTGCTCGCCGGAGACGTCTTCTACAGCGAGGCGATGGCCCGCCGGGTGCTGCGGTTCCTGCTGCGCGCCGCCCGGGCCGGCGCGCCGGCGCTGGTCGGTGACCCCGGCCGGGCGTTCCTGCCCCGGGACCGCTTCGACGAGGTGGCCGGGTACGACGTGCCGGTGCCGGAGGCGCTGGAGAGTGTGCGGGTGAAGCGCACCACCGTCTGGCGGCTGCGGGCCGGGCTGCCGGGGGCCTCCGGCTAGCGTGTCCGGGTGCTGTTCCGCAGCTGGGCGCAGGTGGCCGACCCCGCATGGCCGGACGTGGCCCGGGTGCCGGACCACGTCGGCGGCACCCACCTGGTCGTGACCCGGCACGCGTTGGTCCGCCAGGTCCTCGCCGACCCGGTCACCTACCGGCCGGACAACGCGCTGGACGCGGTGACACCGATGCCGGTGACCGCGCTGCGGGTGCTCGCCGGGCACCGGTTCCGGCTGCCGCCGACCCTGGCGAACAACTCGGGCGTCAGCCATCCGCAGATCCGGGCGATCGTCGCGGAGGCGTTGCACCCCGCCCGGGTGGCCGCGCAGCGGCAGTGGCTCACCGCGCTGGTCCGGGACCGGGTCGCTCGGATCGGCGCCGCGCTCGACGCCGGCGAACCGGTCGACCTGTACGCGGACCTCGCCGCCGACCTGCCGCTGCTGGTGCTGGCCCGGCTGGTCGAGTTGCCGGACGCCCCGGTCGGCGCGGTCAAGGAGTTCGCCCGCGCCGCGCTGGAGTTGTTCTGGGCACCACTGGACGCCGACCGGCAGGTGGCGCTCGCCGCCGAGGTGGGTCGGTTCCACCGGGTCCTGCGTGACTTCGCGGCCGTCGGTGGCGGTCTGGCCGCCGAACTGCGCGCGGCCGGGCACCCGCCGGACGTGGTGGTCGGCGCGCTCTTCTTCCTGTTGGTCGCCGGGCAGGAGACCACCTCGCAGTTCCTCACCCTGCTACTGCACCGGCTGGCCAACGAGCCCGTGGTCCGGGCCGGCCTGCGCACCGGCGAGGTCGCGGTGGCCGACGTGGTGGAGGAGGGGTTGCGGCTGGAACCACCGATCGTCACCTGGCGGCGGGTGGCGACAACGGAGAGCACGCTGGGCGGCACGCAGGTGCCGGCGGGCAGCAGCCTCGTGCTGTGGCTGGGCCGCGCCGGTCGGGACCCGGCGGTCGTCGAGTCGCCCGACGAGTTCCGTCCGGGCCAGCGTGGATCACGCCGACACCTGGCGTTCGGGGCGGGCGCGCACCGCTGCGTCGGGGACGTGCTGGCCCGGATGGAGGCGGCCGTCGTGGTGGCCGAGGCCGCACCGCTGCTGGACGGGGTGACAGTGCTCCGTCCGCCCTGGTGCCCGGACAATCTCACCTTCCGGATGCCGGACGCGTTCGTGGTCCGCCGCTCCCCCGGGGTCACCGGGCTGACCGGATCCTGACATCCGCTCGGTATGTTTCCGGGCGTGTCAGCCATCACCACCCGTCGGATCCCTGCCGTCGTAACGCTTCTGGCCCTGCTGGCGTTGACTGCCTGCACAGTCGGTCCCAGCCACCCGGCGCATGCTCGGCAGATCACCGCGGCCCAGCCGACTCCGTCCGCACCGGCGCCGACCCCCTCGGCCGCACCGTCCCCGACCGCGAAACCCGCGTTCAAGAGCCTGGCCTGGTACGTGTCCCAGGTGCCGACGTTTCCCGAGGCGCCGCAGCCGCAACCGGTGGCGCTGCCCACGACCGGTTCGGCGGCGTTCTGGCACCGCCTGCCGACCGACCAGAGGGTCGCCTTCATCACCATCGACGACGGTGGGCTGGCCCGCCCGCCTGGAGTGATCGACTTCATCTGGGAGGCGCGCATCCCGGTGACGATGTTCCTCAACTCGCCGGCGGCGGCGGAGCACACCGACTACTTCCGGCAGATCGAGGCGGTGGGCGGGGTAGTGGAGAACCACACCGTCACGCACAACTCGCTGGCCGGCCGGTCGTACGACTACCAGAAGCAGGAGATCTGCGGTGCCGCCGACACGTTGGAGGAGCTGTTCGGCAAGCGGCCCACCCTGTTCCGGCCACCGTTCGGTGAGCATGACAGCACCACGCTGAAGGCCGCGCATGACTGCGGCGCGAAGGCGGTCTTCCACTGGACCGAGACCGTCCACGAGGGAAAGGTGCGCTACCAGACCCCGGAGAAGGTGGTCCAACCCGGCGACGTGCTGCTGATGCACTTCCGACCGGCGCTGATGGACGACCTGCTCGCGGCGTTGAAGGCGATCCACCGGGCGGGGCTCACCCCGGCGCTGCTGGAGCAGTACGTACGGTGATCAGCCCGCCACCGGCCTGACGAAAGTCAGGGGTGGGTGGTGCCGTTCGGGCGCGGCGGCATGGCAGGCCGCTCGCCTAGCGTCAGCGCATGATCACATTACGTGGGTTGACGAAACGGTTCGGGTCGACCGTCGCTGTCGACGCGTTGACAGTCGACATCGCGCCCGGCCGGGTCACCGGCTTCCTCGGCCCGAACGGCGCCGGCAAGTCCACCACCATGCGGATGATCCTCGGGCTGGACCGTCCCACCGCCGGGCAGGCCCTGGTGGGCGGGCGCGCGTACCGGGAGTTGCGCCGACCGCTGCACGAGGTGGGCGCGCTGCTCGACGCCCGAGCCATCCACCCGGCCCGGTCCGGCCGGGCGCACCTGCGGGCCATGGCGCACAGCAACGGCATCCCGACCCGCCGGGTCGACGAGGTGTTGGACACCGTCGGGCTGGACGGACGGGCCGCCGCTAAGCCGGGACGGACGCTCTCGCTCGGCATGGGCCAACGGCTCGGCATCGCCGGCGCGCTGCTCGGCGACCCGCCGGTGCTGATGTTCGACGAGCCGGTGAACGGACTCGACCCGGACGGGGTGCGCTGGGTGCGGCAGCTGATGCGCTCGCTGGCCGACGAGGGACGGACGATCTTCGTCTCCAGCCACCTGATGAGCGAGATGCAGCTCACCGCCGACCAGCTCGTGGTGATCGGCCGAGGGCGACTGCTCGCCGACGAGCCGATCGGCGAGGTGATCGCCCGCAGCACTGTCGCGGTCCGGGTCCGCAGCCCGCACCCGGACGGGCTGGCCGCGCTCGCCGCGCGCCTCACGGCCGCCGGGGCGAGCGTCGAGGCGGCCGACCGGAACGAGCTGACCGTCACCGGCGCCACCGCCGACCAGGTCGGCGACCTGGCTCACGAACTGGGGGTACGACTGCACGAGCTGAGCGCGCACGCCGCGTCGCTGGAGCAGGCGTTCATGGAGCTGACCGCCGACAGCGTCGAGTACGCCGGTGGCCCGACCGGAGGTGGCGCGCGATGAGCACCAGCACCCGTCACGGCGCCGTGGCCGCCGAGTGGACCAAGCTCTCCTCGGTGCGGAGCACCTGGTGGACGGCGCTGGCCGGGCTGCTGGTGATGGCCGCCAGCGCCGGCCAGCTGGCCATCTACGCGGCGAACGACAACACCAACGACGACCCGACCGACGACCGGGGGATCGTCACCGTCGGCAGCGTGCTCATCGACTCGGTCGAGCTGACCCAGTACGTGGTGCTGGCGCTGGGCCTGCTCGCGATCACCGCCGAGTTCACCAGTGGCACCATCCGCACGACGTTGCAGTGCACCCCGTCCCGTGGTCGGGTACTGCTGGCCAAGGCCGCGGTCGCCGGGGCGGTCACCTTCGCGCTCGGGCTGCTGCTCGGCGGCGTCGGCGCCCTGGTCGCCCGACCGGTGCTCGGCGAGTGGGGCAGCGCCCCGGCCGCCGACACGGTCGGCGACATCGTGGCGGTGGCGACCTACCTGGCGCTGATCGGTGTGCTCGCCCTGGGCCTCGGTGCCGCGTTGCGCAGTGCGGTGCTCACGCTCACCGTCCTCCTCGCCACCCTGATGATCGTGCCGCTGTCGCTTCAGGAGCCGGACATCGACGTGCTGAACCGGATCGCCGACGTGTTCCCCGGCGTGGCCGGCGGGCACTTCCTGGCCGGCGACACCGAGCCGTACCCGCCCCTGGTCGGGCTGCTCCTGCTCGCCGGGTGGGCCGGCGCCGCGCTGCTCTTGGGCCGGGCCGCACTGCGCCGCCGCGACGCGTGACGATGTCGGCTGAGCGAGGGCTCCCCGGCCCCCGCTCAGCCGTCGACCAACCCCGCCTCGTACGCCAGGATCGCCGCCTGCACCCGGTTGCGTACGTCCAGCCGGGTGAAGATGCTGGTCAGGTAGCTCTTCACGGTGCCCTCCACGAGGTGCAGCCGGCGGGCGATCTCGGCGTTGGAGAGGCCCGCCCCGACCAGGGCAAGCACCTCCCGTTCCCGCTCGGTCAGCCCGGCCGCACGCTCCCGGGCGGCGGGTCGGCGGGCCAGCCGGTCGGCCCCCAGCTCGATCACCCGGCGGGCCACCCTCGGCGACAGGTACGCCCCACCGTCGGCGACGGCGTGCACACCGGCGATCAGTTCACGCGGGTCGCCGGCCTTGAGCAGGAATCCGCTGGCACCGTGCCCGAGCGCCCGGGCCACGTGGTCGTCCTCGCCGAAGGTGGTCAGCATGATCGTCGCGGTGTCCGGCACGACCCGGCGGATCTCGGCGGCGGCGGCCAACCCGTCCAGCCGCGGCATCCGGATGTCCAGCAGCGCGACCCGGGGTCGGTGGGCACGGACCAGCTCCACCGCCGCGTGCCCGTCGCCGGCCTCGGCGACCACCTCGATGCCGGGATCGCTGGCGAGGATGGCCCGGACACCGGCCCGGATCATCGCCTCGTCGTCGGCCAGCACCACCCGGATCGGCGGTGCCCCCGTCGTGTCGGTGTCCACTACGCGATCCACTCCTTGCTGACCAGCCGGCCGTCGGTGAAACAGAGCCGCCAGGTCGGCGCGGCGAGGGGAAAGTTGCCGTCGGTGTAGTACTCGCAGCCGACCCGGTCGACAGGTGTCGGGCGTTCCAACTGCCGCCGGGGCAGCCCGACCAGCTCCGACCGGGCCGCGCCGACGCGCATCTGGTCGAAGGTGGCCCGGTCCAGCACCGTCCCGGCGGTCGCCACCGGGTAGTAGACGAACGAGAGCACCAGGGCGAAACCGACCGGGGCGACGAGCGCCACCAGCAGGCTGCGCCGAACGCGCCGCCGGGCGTCGTGCAGCCGCCGCTCGGCGTCCACCGGCCGCTCCGCCGGACCCTGTCGCTCGTCGGACCAGGACGTCGGCCCGACCTCGGCCGCCGACCCGATCGGCTCGGGCGGCGCCGCGGTGGCCGGCAACACCGCCCATACCGCGAACCCGCCGTCGGCCCGGTGGCCGGCGTCGAGCGTCCCGCCGGCGAGGCGGACCCGCTCGGCGAGGGCGAGCAGCCCACTGCCCTGCGACGGCGGGGCGGGCAGCGGCCCGGCCGGCGGAGCGTCGTTGACGACTGTCACCTCGACCCGGTCACCGTCGCGGGTGAGGCGCACGTCGACCGGGGCGCCCGGCGCGTACCGGGCCGCGTTGGTCAGCGCCTCCCGCACGATCCGGTGCGCCGCGTGCCCGGTCATCGCCGGTAGGTCCGCGACCACCGGGGCGGTGTCCAGCCGTACCGCCATGCCGGCCTCCCGGGCGCCGTCGACCAGGTCGGCCACGGTCTCCCCGCTCGGACGCAGCGACGCGCCAGCCTCCTCGCGGAGCACCCCGATGATCTCGTGCAGTCGCTCGGTGGCGGCGGAGACGCTGGCCCGCAACTCCCCCGCCGCGGCCCGGTGCCGGTCGTCCAGGTCCGCGGCGACCTCCAGGGCGGCGGCGCGCAACGCGATCAGGCTGAGGTCGTGACCGAGCGAGTCGTGCATCTCCCCGGCGATCCGGGCCCGCTCACGCAGCCGGATCCGCTCGGCGGCACCTCGCTGCTCGCGGGTCAGCGCGTCGACGTGCCGGCGACCGGCGTCGGTCAACTCCTGCTGCTGGCGGCGGTACCGGCCGACCAACCAGGGGAACACGGCGGCGAAGAGCAGCACCGAGGCGAGCAGGAACCAGGTGGCCGCGCCGGCGCCGAGCAGCCCCAGGTTGAGCGCCGTGCCACCGGCCGTGATCAGCACGAAGACCATGATCGCTGGACCCACTGTGGCGCTGCGCCGCCCGGCGAGATAACTGAAGACCGGAATGGCGAACACGAAGTTGCCATCGACCAACGACCCGAGCACCGCCAGCACCAGGGCGACCAACGGCTGACGTCGACTCGCCACCACCGCCACACTCAGCACCAGCAGCTTGCCGACCAGCAGCGGCAACGTGTACCGCGTATAGGGCGGGCTGGCCTCGGCGTAGCCGACCGGGGCGACCACCACCGCCCAGAGCAGCACGTCCAGCAGCAGGCGACGCCGCCGGTGCAGCCAAGCCGGCGGCGGGAAGTCGAGGATCCGCACGGCGGTCAGGCTACCCACGCCCGACCTGCGCGGACACCGACGAAAGTCAGGTGTTCAGCCGCTCTCCTCGGCCCAGACCCGCCAGTCGTCCAGCACGCCGTGCAGGGCCGGGGTGAGCCAACCCGGCGCGGACCGCCGGAACACGCCCGGGTCCATCGCGCCCGCGCCGTCGGGCAGAGCGCCGAGCAGGTTCGGCACCAGGTCGGTGAGGTTCGTCCAGTGCACCAGCTCCGGCCGGGCCGGCCAGGCGCCGATCACCACACCGGCCGGCACCGCCCTACGGTCCAGCGCCTCCAGGGTCAGCGCGGTGTGGTTGAGCGTGCCCAACCCGGCGCGGGCGACCACCACCGCGGGCGCACCGAGCGACACCGCCAGGTCGGCCATCGTCCACGGCTCCCCCGACGGCCGCAGCCCCATCGGAACCAGCAACCCACCCGCGCCCTCGATCAGCACGAGGTCGTGCTTGTCGGCCTCCGCACGGACGGCGTCCACCGCCGCGTACAACTCCAGCGGAGGCAGGTCCGCGACCCGCGCGGCGGCCAACGGGGCGAGCGGATCCGGGTAGCTGGCCAGGGTCCGGCCGGTCAGCGGCGCAGCCAGCCTGTTCACCGCGTCCACGTCGCCGGGCTCACCGCCGGCCGTACCGGTCTGACCCGGTTTGATCACCGCCACCCGCAGCCCGGCGGCCTGCGCGGCGGCCGCGATCGCCGCGGTCACCACCGTCTTGCCGACCTCGGTGTCCGTCCCGGTGACCAGCACCGACCCCGCCCACCCGGTCACGGCGCCACCTCGGTTCGCGACTGCGGGGCTCGCAACCCCGGCTCACTCCTCGCGCTCACGGCGCCCCCTCGGTTCGCGACTGCGGGGCTCGCAAACCCGGCTCACTCCTCGCGCTCACGACGCCCCCTCGGTTCGCGACTGCGCGGCTCGCAAACCCGGCTCGCTCCTCGCGCTCACGGCGCGGTGTCCACGATGACGTCCAGCGCCCGCTCGAACGCCGCCCGGGGCACCCCCGCGCTCACTGTGAGGCGCAGGCGGGAGCGGCTGTCCGGGGTGGATGGTGGCCGGAAACAGCCCACCGCGACGCCCCGGTCCCGGCAGTCCGCGGCCCAGGCGGTCGCCGCCTCCGGCCCCGGGGCGGTCACCGAGATCACCGCCGCGTCCGGGGCGGAGACGGTCAGCCCGGCCGCCCGCAGTCGACCGACCGCCAGTCCCACCCGGTCGGAGAGTTCGGCGCGCAGGTCGTCGCCGGCCTGGGCGAGCCGCAGCGCGGCGTGCACACCCGCGGCGACCGCCGGCGGCAGTGCCGTGTCGAAGATGAACGTGCGCCCGGTCTCGACCAGATGCCTGACGAACTCGGCCGGGCCGGCGACAACGCCGCCCGCGCCACCGAGCGCCTTGGACAGGGTGGCGGTCACCACCACGTCCGGCTCGCCGGCCAGCCCGGTGGCCGCCACCGCGCCCGCGCCGGCCGGGCCGGTCAGGCCCAGCGCGTGCGCGTCGTCGACCAGCAGCAGCGCGCCGTGACGGCGGGCCACTGCGTGCAGCCGAGCCAGCGGGGCGAGATCACCGTCGACCGAGAAGACCGACTCGGTCACCACCACTGCCGGGCGGCCGGGAGCGGCCGCGAGCGCGGCGGCTACCGCGTCGACGTCGGCGTGCGGGGTGACCACCGTCTCCGCGCCGGAGATGCGGCAGCCGTCGATCAGCGACGCGTGGTTGTGCGCGTCGGAGACGAGCAGCGTCCGAGGTTGGACGAGCGCCCGCAGCGCGCCGAGGTTGGCCAGGTAACCGGAGGAGAAGACCAGGGCACCATCGGTGCCCAGCCAGCGGGCCAGGTCCTCCTCCAGCGCCCGGTGCGCGTCGGTGGAGCCCCGGACCAGGCGCGACCCGGTCGCCCCCAGCCCGTACGCCGACAGGGCCGCCGTGGCCGCCGCGATGACGTCCGGGTGGGCGGCCAGGCCGAGGTAGTCGTTGCCGGCCAGATCGGTCATCTGGTCGTCGGCCGGACGCGGATGCAGTCGCCTGGTGAGCCCGGCCTTCGCCCGCAGCTCCGCGCGGCGGTCGAGCGCCGCCAGCCAGTCCGCCACCGTCACCCTCCCCCGCTGTGCGTGCCGGTCAGCCCGACACCCGCCGGGCGAAATTACCACCCGCCGCCACCGGCCCGACGATTCCACTCGGTGCGAGCTGTCCACGAGCTGCCAGGGCATTCCGGCTGATCGGGCGGCCTTGTAGGGTACGAGCCATGCCAGAGATCCTCGACCAGGCCCGGACCCAGGTCCTGGGTGACGGTGTCGGCCTCGATCAGGCCGGCGTCCTCGCCGTGCTGAACCTGCCCGACGAGCACCTGCCCGCCGCCCTCCAGCTCGCTCACGACGTGCGGATGCGTTGGTGCGGCCCGGAGGTCGAGGTCGAGGGAATCGTCTCGCTCAAGACCGGCGGCTGCCCGGAAGACTGCCACTTCTGCTCGCAGTCGGGCCTGTTCACCTCGCCGGTGCGTTCGGTCTGGCTGGACATCCCGTCGCTGGTCGAGGCGGCGAAGCAGACCGCCGCGACCGGGGCCACCGAGTTCTGCATCGTCGCCGCGGTCCGCGGTCCGGACGCCCGGCTGATGAAGCAGATGCGCGAGGGCGTCGCCGCCATCAAGGCGGAGGTCGACATCCAGGTCGCCGCGTCGCTGGGCATGCTCAGCAAGGAGCAGGTCGACGACCTGGTCGACATGGGCGTGCACCGTTACAACCACAATCTGGAGACCTGCCGGTCGTACTTCCCCAACGTGGTCACCACGCACTCGTGGGAGGAGCGCTGGGAGACGCTGCGGATGGTGCGCGACTCCGGCATGGAGGTGTGCTGCGGTGGCATCCTCGGCCTCGGTGAGACCGTCGAGCAGCGGGCCGAGTTCGCCGCACAGCTCGCCGAGCTGAACCCGCACGAGGTGCCGCTCAACTTCCTCAACCCGCGCCCCGGCACCCCGCTGGGTGACCGCCCGGTGGTGGAGGGCAAGGACGCGCTGCGGGCCATCGCCGCGTTCCGGCTGGCCATGCCGCGCACCATCCTGCGGTACGCCGGTGGTCGCGAGATCACCCTCGGCGACCTCGGCACCCGTGATGGTCTGCTCGGCGGCATCAACGCGGTGATCGTCGGCAACTATCTGACCACTCTGGGTCGACCGGCGACGGCCGACCTGGAGCTGCTGGACGAGTTGAAGATGCCGGTCAAGGCGCTTTCCGCCACGCTGTGACGACCATGACGACGACGGAGCTGTGGTGCGACCGGTGCGGTGAGTCGGCGACGGCCACCGCGCACCCGGCCTGCGCGTCGGCCCGCCAGTTGGAGCCGCCCCGGTTCTGCCCCCACTGCCGTCGCCGGATGAAGGTGCAGGTGCTGCCGGTGGGCTGGTCGGCGGTCTGCGTCGAGCACGGCGAGATCCGGGGCTGAGCCGGTGCTGCGAGGGCGGGCGGTGACACTACGACCGGCGACGGTCGCGGACGTGCCGGCCCTCGCCGCGATCCGGGCCGACCCGGAGGTACGCCGGTGGTGGCGGGGCGGCGACGACCTGGCCGACTCCGTACACGCCGACCTCGCCGACGACGACCTGCACGTGTACGCGATCGAGCACGACGGTCGGGTGATCGGTGCGATCCAGTGGTACGCCGAGGCGGACCCGGACTACCGGCACGCCAGCCTGGACGTCTTCCTCGACCCGGCGGAGCGCGGCGCCGGCCTCGGCGGTGACGCCATTCGCACCCTGGCCCGACACCTGATCGACCAGTACGGCCACCACCGCTTCACCATCGACCCGGCCGCGGCGAACAGTGCCGCCATCCGGGCGTACGCGAAGGTCGGTTTTCGCCCGGTGGGGGTGCTGCGCCGCTACGAGCGCGGCGCGGACGGCCGCTGGCACGACGGCCTCTTGATGGACCTGCTCGCCGACGACCTGGTGGAGTGACTCAGGCGTCGTCCCACAGCAGGTGGCCGTCGGGCAGTCGGCGGGCGCCCTCGGCCGGCGGGTGCGGGCTGAGGCGGCCGTCCGGCATCAGATGCGCCACGGGGACTCCGTTGCCCAGCGTCGCGACGTCGGCGATCAATCGCCGGTGGCAGCGCCACCACACGCTCTCGCTGCACATGATCGCGGTGGTCCGACGATCCGCCTCGGCGAGCACCTCGGCGAGCGCGTCGTCGAACTCGGCCGTCCGCGTGTGGGCGGCGTACGCCCGGAACGCCGCGACCGTCCACCAGGTGTCCGGCTCCGGCTCCCCGGCCGGGACGTGTCGTCGTCCACCGAGCCGCGGCTCCCAGCGGTAGTCGATGCCGCACTCGGGCAGCCACTGTTCGAGTTCCTCGCGGCGGACGTCCGGGTTGGTGCGGCTGGCCGGGTATCGCCGCACGTCCACCACCTGGGCGATCCCGGCCCCGGTCAGCAACTCTCCCAGCCGGCCCCGATCGGCCGCGCCGTGTCCGACGGTCAGCAACTCTCGCACCACCGTGGCTTGCCCGGAATCCCGCTGATCTATCCCACCCGGGTCCGCCCGGGAGGGCCGGGCGCCGCAGATCTTGGACAGTTACCGTTCGCGCGGAACGGTAACTGTCCAAGATCTCGTCGCGGTGCCGGTCAGGCGATGGTGCAGGGGGTGTTGTTGACGGTGATGGCGGTCGGTTTCGGGTTGGCGCCGCTGTACGTGCCGTTGAAGCCGAAGCTCACCGACGCGCCCGCCGCGATCGTGCCGTTGTAGGACAGGTTCGTGGCGGTGACCGCCGCGCCGCTCTGGCTGATCGCCGCCGACCAGCCCTGACTGACGCTCTGCCCGCCGGGGAAGCTGAACCGCAGGGTCCAGCCGTTGATCGCGGTGGTGCCGGTGTTGGTGATCGACACGTTGGCGGTGAAGCCGCCGCCCCAGTCGGTGGTGGCGTACCCCACAGTGCAGGTGCCGCCGACCGGCGGGGCCGCGGTGGTCACCGCGACCGGCGTGGACGCCGCGGAGGTGTTGCCCGCGGCGTCCACGGCCACCACGTAGAACTGGTACGCCGTCGAGGCGGTCAACCCGGACACCGCCTGGGTGGTGCCGGTCGGCGAGCCGACCAGCACGTCGGTGGCGCCGGCCTCGCGGTAGACCCGGTAACCGGTGACGCCCACGTTGTCGGTCGACGGGGTCCAGGCCAGTGTGAGCCCGGTGGGGGTGACGGCCGAGGCGACCGGCGTGCCGGGGGTGCTCGGCGCTGTGGTGTCGGCGGTGCCGGCCGGTGGCGTGGTCACGCTGAGCTTCGGCGAGGCGGCCGACTCGTTGCCCGCGCCGTCGCGCGCCACGATGGTGTACTCGAACGTCCGCTCCGGCAGCAGCGTGGTGATGGTGATCGAGTTCTCGGTGACCCGTCGGGTCGCCACCACGTCGTTACCGACCATGAACTCGCGGACGTCGTACCCGGCGAGGCCGCTGCCGCCGCTGTCGGTGGACGGCGCCCAGGTCAGGGTGACCGTGCGGGGGCCGAGGTTGGACGCCACGGGAGTACCCGGGACGGTCGGTTTGGTGGTGTCCGGTACCACCGGGCCCGGCTCCTCACCCCAGACGCGGGTCGCGCCGGAGTAGAGCGGCACCTTCCGGTTGGGCCCTGCGGTGGCCTGGTACGACGGGTCGTTTGTCGGGTCCCAGGTGCCGCCCTCCGGCACGCCGATCTTGAACTGGACCTCCATCCGGTGCTGCGACTGACCCGCCGGGGCGATGGTGTGCCCGGCGCAGTCCACCTCGACGTACCAGATGTCGCCGCTGAACTGCTTGGCGGTGGTCGGGGACGGGCAGCCCTGGGTGTAGCCGGCGGTGACCTGCACGGGGCCGGTGCCGTCGGGCCGGAAGTAGTAGCGGAACCGGCCGTCGGTCAGCGCGCGGGCCGGGAACGCGGACTTGTTGTAGACCATCACCTTGAGACCGGTGGCCCGAGGTTCGGCCTGCGTCACGGTGGTCTCCACTGTCAACTCGTCGATGTCCGGCGTCTCGGCGACCGGGAAGTTCGCCAGCGGCGTGCCGCCGTACTCGGAGGTCAGCCGGACCAGCGCGGACGTGAAGCCGGCGTTGTAGTCGGTGGCCACCTCGTTCATCACGTAGTCCGAGCGGCTGTCGCTGTACGCGTCGTTGGCCGAGGACGGGCCGCCGACCAGCGCGCCGTAGAGGGTGTGCCGGGTCTCGACAGGCACGGTCTGGCTGTCCCACCAGGAGCCGTGTGCGGTGCGGTGGTGCGGGTTCTTCGGCGCGTTGGCACCGAACCCGATGACGTAGCTGGAGTTACGGGGGTTGTCGCCGAGCGCGTAGTTGATCTGCCGGACGGCGAAGTCGTGGTAGCGGGCCTTGCGGGTGGTGTCGGTGGTCTTGTCGCTGTAGACCAGCGCGGCGAAGGAGGTGTTCGCGGCGTAGCGCAGCGCGCCCCAGGAGTCGAGCACTGCCATCCCGCCCGGCGAGTACGGCACCCGCTGCCCGTTCACCCCGACGGTCCAGTAGTCCAGCCACCGGTTGGCGTCGTCGACGTACTTCTGCTTGCCGGTCAGGTTGGCCAGCAGCACGTACGCGCCGAACTGCTTGTTGTCCCAGGCGATGGTCCACTTGTAGGAGCGGGTGGTGGACTGGTTCTCGGTGCCGAGCTTGTCGTACTCACTCTCGGCCTTGGTCAGGTAGCTGGCCTCGCCGGTGGCCCGGTGCAGCCAGATCGCGGCCCAGACCAGCTCGTCCTGCCAGCCGCTCCACGAGCGGTAGAAGCTCGTGGCGTCGGTGATGCACTCGTGGTACGCCTTCCGCACCGTGTCGGCGAAGGTGTAGAGCTGCCGGGCGTGGCCCAGCAGCTTGTCCGCGTAGGCGGCGTCGGTGGGCCGGAACACCATCGAGGAGGCGGCCATCGCGGCCGCCGTCTCCCCCGCCAGGTCCGCGCCGCCACAGCTGGCATCGATCTTGTACGCGGGCCGCGCCATCGGCATCACCTCGGCCGGGCCCCACCACTTGTGGTCGTCGTCGCCCTTGCCGACCTGTCCGTAGAGGACGTTGGCCGACGGGTGCGCCTTGATGAAGTAGTCGTTGACGAAGCGCAGGTTGTTGAGCAGGTGCGGCAGTTGCCCGGAGGAGGTGTAGCCGCTGCGGTACTCGACAGCTCCCCAGGCGAGCATGGTGGCGCTGAACGCCATCGGGAAACCGAACTTGACGTGGTCGCCGGCGTCGTACCAGCCGCCGGTGAGGTCCACCCCCGCGCTCGCGCCGTCGGTGAGCGCGCTGTCTCCGCGCCAGGAGACCCGGTTCCAGTCGGGCAGCCGACCGGACTGCTGCGCCTCGTAGAAGAGCAGCGACTTCTGCAACGCCTCGGCGTAGTTGTAGGTCGCCGCCGGCGCGGCGGAGGCGGGCCCGGACGGTGGCGCGGTCACCGCGAGGGACGCGCCGGTGAGCAGCGCGACGCCGAGGGCCAGCAGCCGCCGCGGCCAGGGCTGGTCGGCGGCCGGCGACCGGCCGGGCTGGCCGCTGAACGGCCGGGTCAGGTGGCGCATGGCGGACTCCTGTCGGAGGCGCCGCCGGCGGTCGCACCGACGCGGGACGGCGTACGGGCGGCACGGCCACCGGCGACAGCGGGGTGGCGGTGTGACCACGGGTCATGGAAGCGCTCCCATGGATAACCGACAATGTAATGTGCACGTCGTCGATTGGGAAGCCCGCGCTGCGCCGCCAGCGCCACCGCTCTCGTGGGTGTTACGACGACACGCGCACGGCAGCACGGAAGGTCGACCCGGCAGGCACTTCCGCCCGAGACGTCGTCCCAGCTCAGGCCGGTTGGCCGATGCCGTGGGCAGACCCCACCCGTGGGACCATGGGCGGCCCCCTCGACCATTCCGGAGGAATTCTCATGCCACTGCGTCGGCGCCTGACGCGCGCGGCCGTCTGCACGGCCGCCGCCACGGCCGTTCTCGCCATCGCCTCCCCGGCCTGGGCATCGAGCATCGTCCCCCTCAACCCCGCCCACGCCGGCGCGACGGCCGGGACCTTCCAGCAGGAGTGCCAGGACCCCAAGTTCGGCACGCGCCCCACCAATCAGGACGGCTGGCACTTCGTGCTGCCCACCAAGGGAGCCGGTGACTTCCAGAGCCTGACCCTGACCTTCAAGGACAATGCGGGCGTCCCGGTTACGGTGACCGTGCCGGACCCCGCGGATCCGTACACCGACTTCCTGTCCGCCAACGGCGGCGGCGACAAGCAGGTGAAGCACGCCTACCTCTTCACCCCGACGGGATGGACGTTGACCGGCGGCAGCGCCCTGGTCAGCGGCGAGGGCGACAAGTTCAACCTCAGCCACACGTGCGCCGGCACCGGCACCACCGAGTCGCCGACCCCGACGCCGACCACGCCGACCACGGAGTCCCCGACGCCGACGCCGACCACCGGCTCGCCGGCGCCGACCACCGGCCTGCCGACGCCGACCACGCCGGCGCCGACGGGCTCGGTCTCGCCGTCGGAGTCGGCAGCACCCGGCGGATCAACCTCGACCCCGGAAAGCGGCGCGGGCGGCGGCGACAACGGTGCCAGCCTCCCGCTCACCGGCGCGGCCGTCACCAGCATGGCACTCGGCGGTGTCGCCCTGATCGGCGGCGGCACCCTGCTGATGATGCGTCGCCGGCGCGACCGGATCACCTTCACCAGCTGACGCAGGAACGCCCACGACCGGCTCCGGACATCGCTTCGGCTGCCGGTCGTCGGCGTTTCGCATGCCCCGCGCGCCGCGTTCCGTACTCACGGGTAACCCAGTCAACAACCTCACACTATTCATTGTCATCAATTGGTTGATTGCCATCCTCGCTGGCCACGACACCCCTCTCGGAGTTGACCATCAAGCGGCTTCGGTCGGCCGGCGGCCAGCCAGATAAACGTACTGTTGCTGACCCACTACCAAGCGCGAGACAGTACCGCTCACCAGCGGTGCCGTCGACGCCGCCGCTCCCTGGTCAACCCTGAGGAGAAGCGATGGCACTACGACTCGCCGACGACACCGCCTGGACCGACATCCTGGCCCGCGCGGTGGCCGTCACCCCGGAGGCGTTCGGCGCCGAGGTCGACGGCGTCACCACACTGCACAACCTGGTCGAGGGCGAATGGCGGGCGGTCGGCCAGCCCACCCCGGTCCGCACCCCGGTGGACAACACAGTCCTCATCAACCTGCCCCGGGTCGATGCGACCACCGCGCGCGCCGCGGTCGCCCACGCCGCCGACGCGCACCGGGCCTGGGCCCAGACCCCGCTGGCCGACCGCAAGGCCCGGGTCGCCGGGGCCGTGGACTCGCTCACCGCCCACCGCGACCTGCTCGCCCTGCTGCTGGTGTGGGAGATCGGCAAGCCGTGGCGGCTGGCCTGCGCCGACGTGGACCGGGCCCTCGACGGCGTCCGCTGGTACGCGGGCGAGATCGACCGGATGCTCGCCGACGGCCGCGAACCGCTGCCCGGCCCGGTCAGCAACATCGCGTCGTGGAACTACCCGATGAGCGTGCTGGTGCACGCCGAACTGGTGCAGCTCCTGGCCGGTAACGCGGTTATCGCCAAGACCCCGTCCCAGGGCGGCGCGGTGTGCCTGACCGTCGCGCACGCGCTGATGCGCCGGGCCGGGCTGCCCGCCACGCTCGTCTCCGGCAGCGGCGGGGAGCTGTCCGAGGTGCTGGTCCGGGCACCCGAGATCGGCGCGGTGGCGTTCGTCGGCGGCCGGTCCAACGGCGGCAAGGTGGCCGCCGCGCTGCTCGACAGCGACAAGCGGCACTTCATCGAGCAGGAGGGTCTCAACGCCTGGGGCATCTGGAACTTCTCCCAGTGGGACCTGCTCGCCACGCACCTCAGGAAGGGCTTCGAGTACGGCAAGCAGCGCTGCACCGCGTACCCCCGGTTCGTTGTGCAGCGCGATCTGGTCGACGAGTTCCTCGACATGTACCTGCCGGTCGTCCGCTCGGTCCGCTTCGGTCACCCGCTCGCCGTCGGCGACGACTGGGCCGCCGGTGACCCGCTGCCCGAGCTGGACTTCGGGCCGCTGATCAGCGCCGCCAAGGCCGACGAGCTACGCCGCACTGTCGACGAGGCGGTCCGCGGCGGCGCGATCCCACTGCACCGGGGCAAGCTCACCGGCGCGCCGTTCCTACCCGGGCAGGACACCTCGGCGTACGTGGCGCCGTCGGTGCTGCTCGCCCCGCCCGGACGGTCCCGGCTGATGCACGCCGAGCCCTTCGGGCCGGTCGACACTATCGTCGTGGTGGACACCACCGACGAGCTGCTGGCCGCGATGAACGCCTCCAACGGCGCGCTGGTGGCCTCGCTGGCCTGCGACGACACCGACGAGGCCGGCAAGCTCGCCGTGGACCTGCAGGCGTTCAAGGTGGGCATCAACAAACCGCGCTCACGCGGTGACCGGGACGAACCGTTCGGCGGCCGGGGCGCCTCCTGGAAGGGGGCGTTCGTCGGCGGCGACCTGCTGGTGCAGGCCGTCACCGTCGGCGGAGACAGCCGGCTCTACGGCAACTTCCCCGACTACAACAGCTACCCCACCACCTGAGCACCGGAACCGGAGAGGCCCCCTTGTGGACGCTCGCCGGGCACAAGGGGCCCTCGTCGGCACGTACCGTCGGGAGATGGCATTGATCGCGCAGCTCTCCCTGGGCGTGTCCGACGCCGAGCGGGCCGCAACGTTCTGGGCCGCGGCCCTCGGCTACCGTCGCCGCGAGCCCCGATTCACCGGCGACGAGTGGATCGTGCTGGAGCCGCCGCCGGGGGTGTCGGGAGTGGCCCTCGCGATGGACCTCAGCGAGAGCCCCGTGCGGGAGTTCCCCCGACTCCACCTGGACCTGGACGCCGGCGACCGACCCCTCGACGAGGAACTCGACCGACTGCTCGCCCTCGGCGCGCGGATCGTCAACTGGCGGCACTATCCCACCGATCCACACCCGACCGAGCCGCCGTACGTGGTGCTCGCCGACCCGGAGGGCAACCGGTTCTGCGTCTCGGGCCGCCGCGAGCCGTCCCGACCCTGAGCAGGCCCTAGGCGAACGCGCCCTTCCGGTCCGCCCTGGCGGCGACGGCGAGCGGGACGGTGAGGGTGAGCAGCCCGCCGTCGCGCTCGACAGCAGCGGGCCGGCCCAGCCGGTGCAGCGTACGCAGCATCGGGTCGTTGGTGGCCTGCACGTGCAGCACCAGCGCCGCGTACCCGGACCGGTCGGCGTGCTGGACCACCCGGCGCAGCAACGCCGAGCCGAGCCCACGCCGCTGCCAGTCGTCCTGCACCAGCAGCGCCACCTCGGCCTCGTCGCCCTCGCCGAGCAGGTTCGCCATGGCGACCACCGACTCGGCCGTGCCGTCGGAGCCGGTGGTGCTGGCGATCAACGTCAGCCCTCGGCTCGGCTCCAGCAGTCGACGCAGGCGGGCCGGCTGCGGCAGCGCCGCCCCGCCCAGGTAACGCCGCTGCCGGCTACGCGGTGAGCACGCCTCGTGCAGCTCCACCACGCCGGACAGATCTTGGGCGCTGGCCGGCCGGACGGCCACCTCCGCGCCGTCGGGCAGCACCACTGTGACCTGTTCGGCAGCCCGGCGCGCCACGGTGGCGGCCAGCTCGACCAGGGCCTGCGCCCGCGCGTACTCCGCCGGGGTGAAGTCGGGCGCGACCCGGCGCAGCACGAACGAACCGCCCGCCGGGTCGGCCAACAGCATGTCGGCCCCGGTGATCCCCCGTTCGCCGCCGACCGACGCTGGTCGCCAGCTGACGACGTCGGCAGCAAGCAGGGTCCGCAACGCCTCACCCGTCGCGTCCGGGTCACGCACCAGCCGGTTGGCCAGCCCGAGCACCCGGGTGGGCTGGTCGGCCAGACCACGCGCCTCGCTGCGCGCCACCCAGCAGTCCCGGCCCCGACCACGCTCGACGGCGGCGATCAGCTCGGCCTCGTCGAGCGCGTCCGGCGCGTCGACCAGGAAGTCGTCCACCGCGCCCTGCTCGGTGGGCTGCACCTGCACGGTGAGGATGTTGACCCCGCGCAGCGCGAGGCTGGCCGTGAGCACCGACAGGTAACCCGGCCGGTCGTCCACCGTCGCCCGGATCCGCCACAACGTCATGGTTGGCTCCCTTCCCCGGGTGCCAGCCTCGTCCCCCGCTGTTGCCGCCCGATTGCCCGGCGGTGACGGGTTGCGCTCAGGAAGTCGACCCCGCGCGGCGGGTCACCGGATCCGCCGCTACACGAAACGGCCGCGGTAGCCGATGGGGCCCTCCCCGACCCGCTGGTAGGTGCCCAGGAATCCACCGCCGCCGAAGGCGATCGTGCCGTTGTTGCCGCGCAGGTCCCGCCAGGCCAACCTGGTGACCGGGCAGCCGCGCACCTCCACCGCGAGGAGCAGGTCACCCGAGCGGTGCCAGCCACCGGCCCAGCCCTCCTCAGTGTCGAAGCGCCACGCCTCCTTGGCGACGGTGCCGCGCTCGGTCAGCCGGCCGCGGAACTCCGTCGGCTCTCCACCCGGCTGCCGCCGCCAGCCGTATAAGGCCCGCTGTCGCTTCTCGAACGTGATCGCGTACTCGGTGCCGGACGTGTCGGCCCACGCCACCTGGTCGAGGACGGACTGCTCGCCCCGATCGACGAAGATGGTGACCTCGCCGGCGTCGCTCGCGTACCGCAGCACCGGCTTGGCGACCGCCTGCCGGACGAGGGCCAGGCCCGCCTGGTCGTGCGCGTTCATCGGGTCGACCGTGACTCGGTAGAGCCACAGCATGCTGCGGGCGTCGACACCGCTCGCGATCCGCATCGTGTTCCGGCCGGGCACCAACTCCTCGGCCGGGACCGCGAAGACCAGCCGTTGCGGAAGCCCACCACCGTTCGGGATGCGGAGCTCATCGGCCAGCGGCCGGCCGTTGAGGTGAACGGTGAGCGGGGCGTACCCGGGGCCTCCGGCCAGCATCGACACGAGCGCCACCAGGGTGACGCACGCCTCCCGCACCACGGCCGGGTCGGGCACGTCGAACTCGAACTCGACCGACCCGCCGGCGTTGATCGCCAGGTGGTCGTCCGCCGCCGAGGACCGGTGCACGCCGGTGATCTCGACGTTGCCGAGACGGGGCGGCTCGGTGCCGAAGTCCGCGTAGGTGGGTGCCATCTGGATCCCCGGCCGCCGTCCGGGCACCGGCGGGGGCGGCAGCTTGGCATCCGCCTCGTAGGCCCGCGGCGCACCGGAGGGGACGCGACCGCCGCCCTCGGGGGTCTCCGCGCGATATCCATCAGTGGAGATGTCCATCCCGAAGAGACTAGATCAACAAGTCCGAGCCCTGCGGACCGCCCGGTCGACGGGTGGCGCCTCAGGGATTGGCGCTGACCGGGGGCGCGCCCACCAGGTCGAGTCGGTCACCGAGGATCACCGCGCAGGCGCGGACGAGCTGGGTGAGCCGATCCACCTCGGTGCTGTGGAACGCCGCGGCGGAGAGGGTCTCGCTGCGCTCACGGGCCACCACCAGCACCAGGCCCGCCCGGCCGAACGGCGCGATCGCGTGGTGGGTGCCGTCGGGCGTGGTCATCGACCGACCGCGCAGCGGGGTCACCTCCGGCAACCGCGGGGGTACGGGAGCACGCCAGCTCGCGTACCCCACTGTCGCCCCGCCGCCCCCGCTCCGCGAGGCCCAGTCGACCGGCACCACGGCGGCCACGGCCCAGTCGGCGGCCAGCAGCCCCGGCACCGCGTCGACCAGGGTGGCCAACCCGTCGGCCGGGTTGGCCGCGACCTGGGCCAACAGCTCCGCGTCCTGCCCGGTGGTGGTGGGCGCGCCGATCGCCCGCCACACACCGTCCACCCGCACCCCCGGTATCGCCGCGAGGCCGGCCAGCAGTCGTTCCACCCGCGCCGCGCCCGGCCAGACGACAGTGAAGTCGTCCACCGCGCGCCCGCCGAGCCGTTCGAGGACCACCACCTGGACGATGTCCGCCCCGGAGACGCCCAAGGTGCGGGCGACCTGACCGAGGGTGCCCGGACGGTCCGGCAGGGTGACCCGAACTCGCAGCAACATGTCTGTCCCTCCGCTCGGCGGGCCGGCGAGAGAGCGGCCGGCAGGCTGACCCCAGCCTGGTAGTTGACCATTTCGTCCCTGTTGCAGGGGCATGTCCCGAGCGGAAACTCTGACCTTGACAACGTGAGCGGGCTGCCATCAACTAGTCGGATGAGCGATCCGGCCGTCGACGCGTCCCGGCCGGAGGCCGTTCCCGTCTCCCCGGCAGGGCTGGCCCTGGACCGCCTCGCCGACTATCTGGCAACGCACCGACCCGAGCTGGCCGTCGGGCCGCTGCGTGCCACGCTGATCGCGGGCGGCAAGTCCAACCTCACCTACCTGCTGCGTCTCGGCGACCGCGAGGTGGTGCTGCGCCGCCCCCCGCTGGGCCACGTGCTGGCGACCGCGCACGACATGGCGCGCGAGTTCCGGGTCATCTCGGCGCTGGCACCGACCGATGTGCCGGTCCCGGGCGCGCTGCTGCTCTGCACCGACCCGGAGGTGATCGGGGCGCCGTTCTACCTCATGGAGCGGATGCCCGGCGAGGTGTTCCGCACCCGCGCGCAGACCGACCCGCTGGGCGACGAGCGCCGCCGTGCCCTCGCCATGGCCATGATGGACACGCTCGCCGCGCTGCACAGCGTCGAGCCGTCCAGCGTCGGGTTGGCTGACTTCGGCCGCCCCGAGGGCTACCTCGCCCGGCAGGTCCGCCGCTGGGCCGGGCAGCTCGACCGCTCCCGCAGCCGGCCGCTGCCCGGCATCGACGAGTTGCGTGACCTGCTCGCGGCGACCGCCCCGGAGGGTGCGAACGCCGGCCGGATCGTGCACGGCGACTTCCGGCTGGACAACCTCCTCGCCTCGGCCGATCCGGTCGCCGTGCACGCGGTGCTCGACTGGGAGATGGCCACCCTCGGCGACCCCCTCGCCGACCTGGGGCTGCTGCTGACGTACTGGGACGTGCTCGGCGGCAGCGACACCGCCGCGGGCAACCCCGTCGCCGACGGGCTCGGCCCGCGCGCCGGCTTTCCCACCGGCAGCGAGCTGATCGACAGGTACGCCGGACGCAGCGATGTCGACGTCGGGCCGCTGCACTGGCACGTGGCGCTGGGCTGTTTCAAGCTCGCGGTGATCTGCGAGGGCATCCACTACCGCCACACGCTCGGGCAGACGCTCGGCGAGGGCTTCGACCGGATCGGCGAGATGGTGGCACCGCTGGTCGCGCACGGGCTGACCGCTGCCAGGGAGCGCTGATGGACTTCTCATACGACAGCCGGACCGAGGAGCTGCGCGACGAGCTGACCCGGTTCCTGACGGAGCACGTCTACCCGGCCGAGGCCGTGCACGCCGAGCAGGTGGCCGCCGGGGACCCGTGGTCGCGTACCCCGGTGTTGGGCGAACTGAAGGCGGAGGCCCGCAAGCGCGGCCTGTGGAACCTCTTCCTGCCCGACCCGCGCTACGGCGCCGGCCTGACCAACCTCCAGTACGCCCCCCTGGCCGAGCTGACCGGACGCAGCCCGCACCTCGCGCCGGAGGCGGTCAACTGCGCGGCACCGGACACCGGCAACATGGAACTGCTGGCCGAGTTCGGCTCGGAAGCGCAGCAGAAGCGCTGGCTGACGCCGCTGCTGGAGGGTGAGATCCGCTCGGCGTTCTGCATGACCGAGCCGGACGTGGCATCCTCCGACGCCACCAACATCGCCACCCGGATCACCCGCGACGGCGACGAGTACGTGATCAACGGGCGCAAGTGGTGGTCGTCCGGCGCGATGGACCCGCGCTGCGAGATCTTCATCGTGATGGGCAAGACCGACCCCACCGCCGACCGCCACCGCCAGCAGAGCATGGTGCTGGTCCCCCGGGACACCCCCGGGGTGACAGTGCGCCGGGGCATGACCGTCTTCGGTTACACCGACGGTTCCCACGGCGGGCACGCCGAGATCGACTTCACCGACGTCCGGGTGCCCGCGGAGAACCTGATCGGCGCCGAGGGCACCGGCTTCGCCATCGCCCAGGCCCGGCTGGGGCCCGGCCGGATCCACCACTGCATGCGATTAATCGGAATGGCTGAGCGGGCATTGGAGCTGCTCTGCCGCCGCGCGAACGAACGGATCGCGTTCGGCCGACCGCTGGCCGAGCAGGGCGTGGTCCGGGAGTGGATCGCCGAGTCCCGGGTCCGCATCGAGCAGGCCCGGCTGCTGGTGCTCAAGACGGCCTGGCTGATGGACACCGTCGGCAACAAGGGCGCGCACACCGAGATCCAGGCCATCAAGATCGGCACGCCGGCGATGGCGGAGTGGGTGATCGACAAGGCCATCCAGGCCTACGGCGGCGCCGGTGTCAGCCAGGACACACCACTGGCCGCCCTCTGGGCGCAAACCCGCACCCTGCGCCTCGCCGACGGTCCCGACGAGGTGCACCGCAACTCCCTGGCCAAGCGCGAACTCCGCCGCTGGGCCCCCTAACCCGGGCCCACCGCCCACCCGCCCACCGCGCACGCCGGCGCCGCCCCGCATGCCCGCGCCCCGCAGGTCCCGCACGCCACTACACCCCAAGATCGTGCTCGATCCTGGATGTAGTGGTGTGCGGTCGCCGGGAGGCCACTCAATCCAGGATCGAGCACGATCTTGCCCCGCCGGCCTTCTTGATCATGAGGTTGGCGAGTCGGGATGCCAGAAATGTCCAGGCCAAGTCCATGATCGACGCGCCGTGCGGGGGCGCGGCGTGTGGGTTCCTGGGGGGTGGGGGGGACGGGTGGGTTAGGCGGAGGCTCGGTGGACCAGTTGGGTGTCCAGGAGGATGTGGGAGGCGGGTAGCTCCTCGCCACGGATCCGGGCCACCAGCAGGCGGGCCATCTGCCGGCCCATCTCCTCCACCGGCTGGAAGACAGTGGTCAACGGCGGTTCGGCCTGTCGGGCGATGGTCGCATCGTCGAAGCCGATCACCGCGACGTCCTGCGGAACGCGCCGGCCGGCCTCGCGCAGGGTACGCAGTGCGCCGAACGCCATCAGGTCGGACGCGACGAAGACCGCGTCCAGGTCCGGGCAGACCTCCAGCAGCCGGCGCATTCCCGCCGCGCCGCTGCCTTCGCTGAAGTCGCCGTACGCGATCAGGTCGGGGTTGACGCTGGCGCCGGTGGCCTTTACCGCGTCGGTGTAGCCGGCCAACCGGGCCAGGCCGGCACCCATGTCCTGCGGACCGGCGATGGTGGCGACGCGTCGCCGCCCCTGCCTCGCCAGGTACTCCACGGCCTGCCGGGCCCCGCCAACGTTGTCCACGTCGACAAACCAGGCCGGTTGGGCGCCGGGTTGCAGCATGCGGGCGGGCCGACCGCCGAGCACGGCGGGCAGGCCACGTTCCTCCAGCAGCGTCGGCAGCGGGTCGGAGTCGTGCAACGACAGCAGCAGTACGCCGTCGACGTGCTGGTTGGTGAGGTGGTGCTCGACCCGTTCCCGCTCCACCGGCGACTGTGCCATGGCCAGCCAGAGCTGCATCGGCGTCTCCAGCAACCCGGAGCTGATCCCCCGCACGATGCTGGCGAAGAACGGCTCGGTGAAGACCCGCTCGCCGGATTCGGACACCACAAGCGCGACGGAGTCGGTCCGCTGGGTGACGAGCGCACGGGCGGCCCGGTTCGGCACGTACCCCAGCTCTGCGATGGCCTGTTGGACCGCGGCCCGGGCCTCCGGGCTGACCTGGGGCGAGCCGTTGACCACGCGGGAGACCGTGCCCCGACCGACGCCGGCACGCGCCGCGACCGCGTCGAGGGTCGGGCGCCCGAGCGACCGGGTGCGCTGCGTTGTCATCGTCTGCTCCTCCGACGGCGGGCGGACCCGGCGCCACCTGCGGGAGGTGGACGCCGGGGCCGTCCTGATGGCTGGCCCGAGCCTATTGTGCGGCCAGACCGTTGCGCCGGATCACCGAGGCGTACCACTTGGCGCTGGACTTGGGGGTGCGGACCTGGCTGTCATAGTCGACGTGGATCATGCCGAACCGCTTGGTGTAACCCCAGGCCCACTCGAAATTATCCATCAACGACCAGGCAAAGTATCCCCGCAGAGGCACTCCGGCGTCGATCGCCTCGTGGGCGGCGCGCAGGTGGGCATCGAAGTAGGCCAGCCGATCGACGTCGTCGACCTGCCCGTCGACCACCGAGTCGACGAACGCCGAGCCGTTTTCGGTGACGTACAGGGGCAGATCGGTGTAGCCGTTCACCCGGCGCAGCGTCTCGGTCAGACCCGGGGCGTCGATCTCCCAGCCCATGTCGGTGACCGGAACGCCACGGGTGACGAACCGGACGTCCTCGCTGCCCGGCCAGCACGAGGGGGCCGGGTCGGCCTCCACGCCCTCGACCGGCGCGGCGACCACGTGCCGGCTGTAGTAGTTGACCCCGACCAGGTCCAGCGGCGTGGAGATGGTCGCCAGGTCGCCGTCGCGCACGTGCTCGAAGTCGGTCACCGTGCTGAGGTCGGCCACCAGGTCCTCCGGGTACGACCCGCGCAGCAGCGGGTCGAGGAAGAACCGGTTGGCCAACCCGTCGATCCGCCGGGCGGCGTCCCGGTCGGCGGGACTGTCACTGGCCGGGTCGACCGGGTAGAGGTTGACTGTCACGCCCACCTCGGCGGCCGGCCGGGCGGCCCGCAGTGCCTGCACGGCCAGGCCGTGACCGAGCATCAGGTGGTGTCCGGCTCGCACCGCGTCCGCTCCGTTGGTGCGGCCGGGGGCGTGCACGCCGGAGCCGTAGCCGAGGAACGCGGAGCACCACGGCTCGTTCAGCGTGGTCCAGTAGCGCACCCGGTCACCGAGCGCGTCGGCCACCAGGGTGGTGTAGTCGGCGAAGCGGGCCGCGGTGTCCCGGGCCGGCCAGCCGCCGGCGTCTTCCAACGGCTGCGGCAGGTCCCAGTGGTAGAGGGTGAGCCACGGCTCGATGCCGTTGGCCAGCAGCTCGTCCACCAGCCGCCGGTAGAAGTCCAGGCCGCCCGGGTTGGCCGCGCCGGCGCCGGTGGGCTGCACCCGGGACCAGGAGACCGAGAAACGGTACGACTTCAGGCCCAGCTCGGCCATCAGCGCGACGTCGTCGCCGAGGCGGTGGTAGTGGTCGCACGCCACGTCCCCGGTGTGTCCGGCGACGACCCGACCCTCGGTGTGGCTGAAGGTGTCCCAGATCGACGGGGCACGGCCGTCCACGGCCGCCGCTCCCTCGATCTGGTACGCCGCCGTCGCGGCCCCCCAGAGGAATCCGGGTGGAAAGGTCAGCCCGGGGCGCTCGTCGAGGACATCGACGGCGGGTGGGCTGGCGGGGTTGCTCACGACTTGACGGCACCTTCCATGATCCCGCCGATGATCTGGCGGCCGAACACGAGAAAGACGATTACCAGGGGGATGGTGCCGATCGCCGTGGCGGCGAACACCTGGGAGTAGTCGGTGTAGTAGGCGTACGAGAGGAAGGAGAGCGAGACCTGCAGGGTCGGGTTCTCCGGGGTGAGGATGGCGTACGGCCACAGGAACGAGTTCCAGGTCTCCATGAAGGTCAGCAGACCGAGGACACCGGCGGCGGGACGCAGCGCGGGCAGCACGATGCTCCAGTAGATCCGGAACGTGCTCGCGCCGTCGACGCGGCCGGCCTCGATCAGCTCGTCGGAGATCGCCTGGCTGGCGTACTGCCGCATCATGAACACGCCGAAGGCGGTGACCAGGAACGGCACGGTGACCGCGTAGAGGGTGTCGTACCACCCCAGGTCCTGCATCATGCCCCAGAGCGGGATGAGCCCCATCTGGGTCGGGATCATCATGGTGACGATGATCGCCAGCAGGAGGGCGTTGCTGCCGCGGAACTTCAGCTTGGCGAAGGCGAACCCGGCCAGCGAACCGGTGAGCACCACCGACAGGGTGACCACCGAGGAGACGATGATCGAGTTCATCATGCCGGTGAGGAAGTTGGCGGCGTCGTTGTCGAGCACCCGCCCGAAGTTGTCACCGAACGCGCCACCGGGGGTCAGCGGCGGCGGCACGTCGTTGATGTTGTCCAGGCTGCGACTGCCGATCACCAGCATGTAGTAGAACGGGTAGATCGACAGCAGTGCCGCCAGGACGAGCGCCAGGTAGGTCAGCGGGCTGGTGCGCCACAGGCGCTGGGAAGCCGAGATCATCGATCTCTCCTCACTTCGCCGAGCGGCGGACGAGTAGGAAGTTGAACAGCGACACCACGATGATGATCATGAAGATCGCCCAGGCGACCGCGGCTCCGTAGCCGGCGGTGTTCAGGTTCACGATGCCCATCTCGTACATGTACATGGCCAGCGTCTGGAACTCCCGCTGGTTGCCGCCGATGATGTTGCCGTTGCCGAAGAGCAGGGGCTCGGTGAAGAGCTGCATGCCGCCGATCGTGGACAGGATGACCACGAAGATGAAGGTGGGCTTGAGCATGGGCAGGGTGATCTGCCAGAACTGTCGCCACGGACTGGCACCGTCGATCTCCGCGGCCTCGTAGAGGTCCTTCGGGATCGCCTGCATGCCGGCGAGCAGGATCAGGGTGTTGTACCCGGTCCACCGCCAGTTGACCATGGAGGAGATGGCCGTCCAGGAACTCCACCGGTGCCCGTCCCAGTCGACCGGGTCGACACCGACGAAGCTGAGCAGCCAGTTGAACAGGCCGAACTCGCGCTGGAACAACATCCCGAAGACGATCGCGACCGCGGCCACCGACACCACGTTCGGCATGAAGATGGCCATCCGGAAGAAGGTCTTGGCGCGCAGGAGGCTCCGGTTCAGCAGGTTCGCCAGGAAGAGGGCGAGCAACAACTGCGGGATGGTCGACAGGGCGAAGATGCCGAACGTGTTGACCAGCGCGTTCCAGAAGTACTCGTCGGACACCAGCCGGGTGTAGTTGTCGAAGCCGATGAACGTGTGCTCGCCGATCATGTCCCAGTCGTGCAGCGACATCCAGGCGGTACGCAGCATCGGGTACAGCCCGAATACGCCGAAGATCAGGAAGAACGGGGCGATGTAGAGGTACGGCGAGTACTTGACATCGAGGCGGTTGAATAACCTTCCCCGTCGACGTCGGCGATCGACGTCGGGAGAAGGCGGTGCTGCTGGCGACGGCCGTGCCGTCGTGGCCGACAGGCTCATGCGAATTTCCTTTTCCGGCGAGGCCCGGGGGCCCTCGCGCAGGGCGCTACGCGGAGGGGACCGGCCGGTGGCGTCCGGGAAACCCCGAACGCCACCGGCAGGGAATCACTCAGAAGGCACCCTGAGTCTTTGCGTCCTTCGTGAACTGCTCCCAGGCCTTGGCCTTGTCGGCCTGCCCGTTCTCGAACGCCCGCAGGGCCGGCTCGAGCGCGTTCTCCTTCACCGCCTGGTGCTTCGGACCCAGGTGGATCGGCTGGATCTTGGCGACGCTCTCCCCGAAGATCTTGCCGGTCGGCGCGTTGCTGAAGTACTCGTTGGTGTAGCCGAGGAAGGCCTCGTTCTTCAGCGCCTCCAGGTTGGTGGGCAGCGGGCCCTTGAGCTTGAAGGCCTCCACCTGGCTCTTGGCGTTGGTCAGGTACTCGGCGAGCTTCGCCGCCTCCTTCGGGTACTTGCTCTGCGCCGGAACCGCGAGCCACGAGCCGCCCCAGTTACCGCCGCCGCCCGGCACGGACGCGACGTCCCACTTGCCCTTGTTGGCCGGACCGGAGTTGTCCGACACGATGCCGAGCATCCAGGACGGGCAGAAGGTGGCCGCGAAGGTGCCCTGCTTGAAGCCACCCGACCACTCCGGCGACCAGGTGGACGCCTTGGCGGAGATGTCCGCCATCGAGGTGGCGGTGTCCCAGGCGTTCTTCACCGCGGGGCTGGTGTCCGCGATGATGTTGTCTTCCTTGTCGTAGAACAGGTCACCGTTGCCCTGGAAGAGCACACCGTTGGAGACGGCGGTGATCGAGTCGATGAACGCCTTGCCGCCGCTGCCCTGCTTGTACTTCAGACCGGCGTCGTGGAAGCCCTTCCAGTCCGGCCAGAGCGCCGACACCTGGTCGCGCTCGGCGGGCAGACCGGCCGCCTGGAACAGGTCCTTGCGGTAGCAGACGGCGAGGCTGCCGACGTCGGTCGGCAGACCGATCAGCCGACCGTCCGGCGCCTTGCCCAGCTCCCACTTCCAGGGCAGGTATTCCTTCGAGTGGTCGGCGACCAGCGGGCTGAGGTCGGCCCAGTTGCGCGCGTTGGGCTTGAACTCGTTGAGGATGCCCTCTTCCAGGGCGGTGACGTCCGCCGCGCCCTTGCCGGTGGCCAGGTAGCGGACCAGCTTCGGCCGGTACTCGCCGAGCTGTGCGGTCTTGCGCAGCTCGACCTTGATGCCGGTGTCCTTCTCGTACTGCTTGACGAGCTCGTCGTAGCCCATCTCGCCGAAGGTGTCGACGACCAGCTTGGCGGGCTTCTCGCCGGCCGCTGGCTTGTCGTCGTCGTTGCCGCAGGCTGCGAGACCGCTGACCGCGGTGATCGCGGCCAGGGCAGCGGCCGCCAGGCGGGTACGCCGCGTGGTGACACTCATTCGCTGACCCCTCTTTCCGGTGGTGAGGCTGATGTGTGTGGTGGGGGGTGCCCATCGCGCCGGGCCGGGGTCCGTGAGTGACACACACCACCTCCGGGAGCGCTCCCATGAGATTGCCGGCGGGTAACGGGAGTGTCAATAGGACGTTGGGAGCGTTCCCAGATCGTTACCGCTGACCACTCACACCGCACCAACCCCAACCACACCCCCCGCCCCACCCCGGTGATCAAGAGGTTTCGCTCAGGAAACGGAGCCCTGCTGACGCAAACTTCTTGATCAACAAGGCGAGGGGCCCGAGGGGCGGGCGGGTCAGCAGAAGTAGCGGAGGAGGGTGGTTGCGCGGGTGGGGTCGAACCGGGACGGGTCGAAGGTCGAACCCGCCCAGTCGCGCAGCATCGCGTGGCGGGAACTGACGGGGTCGGCCGTGGCGCTCTGGTCGTCCAGGGCTTCCAGGGCTTCCAGGAGCGCCTGGTAGCCCAACGGCCCGCCGACACCCTCCGGCGGGCAGGCCCGTTCGCCGGCCAGGCAGACCGGATACCGCTCGTCGGGGTCGGCGGTCAACGCGTCCTCCACGACCAGGTCGTGCTCCCACCAGTCGCCGAAGTCGTACGTGTAGGAGAACCGGCTGCCCTTGCCGAGCACCGCGTCGAGCCGCACGTCCAGCTCGTCGTGCAACGCCAACTCCCCGTCCGGGTCCGGCTCGCCGTACTGCACCGCGTCGATCTCGAACGAGTGCAGGTGGCAGTCCCGCCAACCCATCGCGTGCTGCACCACCCGGTGCAGCCGGTCCAGCGTGTAACCGGCCGGCACGAGCACCCGGCGCCACACCGGTGGGCGGGTCCCGGTGAGGGACATCTTCAGCTGGAAGATCTGACGCGACATGCTGTCCTGTCCTCCCGCGGCTTAGGCTGCGAGCATGATCTGCCGAGCGTGCCGGGCCCGGCGACACGACGACTGCCCGGGCCGGAACTGGTGCGACTGCCAGCACCGTACCGCCGAACCCACCCCTCCGGTCACCGGTCCGGCCGGCGAATGACCGTCGGAATTCCGATCCGACGGCTCTGGCCCGAGCCGTCGACGCAGCCGCTCGACGACGCCGCGCTGACCGCCCTCTACGGCCGCGCCGACAAGCCCCGACTGCGGATGAACTTCGTGGCCAGCCTGGACGGCGCGGTCACCGTGGACGGCTACTCCGCCGGGCTCTCCGGCGAGCCGGACAAGCGGGTGTTCGGCCTGCTGCGGATGGTCTGCGACGCACTGGTCGTGGCCGCCGGCACACTTCGCCACGAGGGGTACCGGGCGGTCCGGCTCAACGAGCGCCGCCGTGCCTGGCGCCGTGCCAACGGGCTGGCCGAGTACCCGACGCTGGTGGTCGTCTCCGGTTCGCTCGACCTGGATCCGGCGCAGGCCGCCTTCGCCGACGCGCCGACCCGCCCGGTGGTGCTCACCCACGCCGACGCCGATCCGCCGCCCGGGCTGACCGACGTCGCCGACGTGCTGCGCTGCGGCGCCGAGCGGGTCGACCTGGCGGCCGGTCTCGCCGAACTGCACCGCCGCGGGCTCACCCAACTGCTCTGCGAGGGCGGCCCACACCTGTTCGGCGCACTCACCGCCGCCGACCTGGTGGACGAGCTGTGCCTCACCGTCTCGCCGCTGCTGGCCGGGCCCGGCCCCGGCCGGATCACCGCCGGCGACGCGGCACCACCCCGGCACCTGCCACTGCGCCACGTGCTCGCCGCCGAGGACGGCGTCCTCCTGCTCCGCCACGCCCGTCCGTGAGACCTCAGTCGATGAGCACCGCCCCGGGGGCCCACGGGATCTGGTATCGCCGGCCGTCCTCGGTACTCGCCCAGACCTGCACCTCTTCGTACGGCTCGGCGGCGACCACCTCGACCACCGCGCCCCGCGGCGCCGCGCCGAGCGGATGCGGCACGCCGTTGGCGACGACCTCGACGGTACGCCCCTGAGGAGCCTGGGCCAGGACGTAGAGCCGGCCCCCGGAGCGACGGGCCACGGCAACGCCCAGCCCACTGCCGGCGGATCGGACAGCCGCGCAGACCACGTCACCGTCGACGCAGGCCAGGTCGTACGAGAGGTGGTCGAGCAACCGGCGCGGTTCGCCCACGTCCGGGGCGGTCAGGACCTCGACCGCCTGTCCCCCGGCGGCCCGCTCCTCGGCTCGTGGTTCACGCCGGATCAGCACCAGCGTCTCCGTACCGACCCGGCCGACCGCCACGACCTGCGCCTGCGTCACCGGTCGACCGTCGGGACCGACGATCCCGGCCGGAACCTCGGCAGCGGCGATCGGCCCGGTGCCCCCACCCTCGCTACCGCCGCCGCGACCGGCCGGCCCCAGTTGCGGGAGCAGCAGTGCCCCGGCGGCGACCACCACGGCCACCGTGCCACCTGACAGCAGCAGACGCCGACGGCGACGCGCCCGACTTCTCGTGACGACCCGTTGGGCGAGACCGGGTGGCAGCTCCACGGTCGCGACGGCGTGGTCGAGCAGGGCGGCCACCTCGTTGTCACGCATGGTTCTCCTCCGCGAGGTCGAGGTCGAGTGGGGGAACACCGGCCGCCTCCAGTCGGGCCCGCAGGCGGTGCAGGCCACGGGAAGCCTGGCTCTTCACCGAGCCCACAGAACATTCCAGTTCGGCAGCAGCCTCCGCCTCCGAGAAGCCGAGCCAGTACCGGACCACCACCACCGCCCGCATCCGCGGTGGAAGCTCCCGCAGTGCCGCCAGCAGCAGCTCCCGGTCGTCGACCCGGGTCGTCTCATCCTGCTGCGGCACCGCGTCCGGGAGGCCGGCGACCCGACGTCGGTTCCACGGCGAGCGCCACCGGCTGACCAACCGGTTCGTCATGGCACGACGCAGATAGGCCTCCGGTTGCCGTTGCCGGACCACGTGCCAGCGCGGATACGCCTGCTCCAGCACCTCCTGCAGCAGGTCCTCGGCGTCCGCCCGCTGCCCGGTGATCAGTACGGCGAAGCGGAGCAGTCGCGGGCCGCTCGTCGCGACGAAAGCGCCGAAGTCGTCACTCATACGTGCTCCATGCCTAGGTAACGCGACCGGCGCCTCGGGGGTTGAGTCCGGACCTCGCGCGGTGACACGCCTACACGACTCCCGCCCACCTCATGCGCTCGGTCGAGCACCCAGCGTCATGAGTGTGACGGCGCATGGTGTCGTCCGACGCGTCGCGTGGCGACCTGTCGTACTCCTCGGGCAGGATGCAGGGCATGCGCGCCGACCGTGATGCCCGACCGACCCGAGTCGCCCGATGACCGACGCCGACCTCGACAGCCCTGGCGAGGCGGTCGGGCGGGTGCTGGGCACCGCCGACGCTACCCCGTTGCAGTTCTGGACGGCCGTGGCGCCCGGCAGTTACCTCCAGCTCGACGACGTGGTGGTCACGCGACGGGAGCTGCCGGACCGGGAGCCGGTGACGATCGCCGGGGTGGTGACCCAGGTCCGCGCTCGGCACGAGGGCGCCCAGTTCGACTCCGACGTGTTCGCCATCGCCGACGGCACGCTGCCCGCGCAGGTGCAGGAGGCGGCCGAGGTCACCACCACCCGGGTCGATCCCGAGCTGTACGTGCCGCCGACCCCGGGCGCGGTGGTGTTCCGGGCCGAGGGCGACGCCCGGGCCCGCGCGCTGCACTTCGACCGGATGGAGCGGCGCATCCCGATGGGGATGGGTCGGGACGGGGTCCCGGTCTACCTCAACGCCGACTTCCTCGACGGCAGTCGGGGTGCGCACGTCTCCATCTCCGGCATCTCCGGGGTGGCCACCAAGACCAGCTTCGCCACCTTCCTGCTCTACTCGGTCTTCCGCTCCGGGGTGCTGGGCGGCGACGCGGTCAACGCCAAGGCGCTGATCTTCAACGTCAAGGGTGAGGACCTGCTCTTCCTGGACCACCCCAACACCCGCCTCGACGATCCCACCCGCGCGGCGTACGCGAAGCTCGGGTTGAGCGCCGGCGCCTTCCCCGACGTGCGGGTGTACGCCCCACCCCGGGTCGGCGACTCGGCCGGCACGCCGGATGTGAGCAGCCGGCTCACCGGGGTGGATGCGTTCTACTGGACGCTGAGCGAGTTCTGCACCGACCGTCTGCTGCCGTACGTCTTCGCCGACGCCGACGACGAGCGCCAGCAGTACACGATGGTGGTCCACTCGGTGGCCGCGCACCTGGCCCGCTACGCCCAGCCCGCCGACGGCGGGGTGAGCATCGACGGGGTCCGGCTCGGCTCCTACGGCGACCTGGTCGACCACATCGTCGATCAGCTCAACGACGACGAGACCCGCTCCGACTGGGCGGGCAGCGCGGTGGGGTTGGGCACCGTCAACGCGTTCGCCCGGCGGTTGATCGGCAGTAAGAAGGACCTGGCCCGGCTGATCCGTGGCGACCTCGCCACCCGTCGCCCCCACTCGATCAACACGAGCGAGTCGGCGCAGGTCACCGTGGTCGACCTGCACAACCTTCCCGACCGCGCGCAGCGGTTCGTGGTCGGTGTGACGCTCAAGAGCGAGTTCGAGCGCAAGGAGAAGTCCGGCACCGCCAAGCCGCTGCTCTTCGTCGTCCTCGACGAGCTCAACAAGTACGCCCCCCGGGAGGGCTCCTCGCCCATCAAGGAGGTCCTGCTCGACATCGCCGAGCGGGGCCGTTCGCTCGGGGTGATCCTGATCGGCGCGCAGCAGACGGCGAGCGAGGTGGAGCGGCGGATCGTCACCAACTCGGCGATCCGGGTGGTCGGCCGGCTCGACCCGGCCGAGGCGTCCCGCCCGGAGTACGGTTTCCTGCCGCCCGCGCAGCGCCAGCGGGCGTTGCTGGCCAAGCCGGGCACGATGTTCGTCAACCAGCCGGACATCCCGGTGCCGCTCTGCCTGGAGTTCCCGTTCCCGGCCTGGGCCACCCGGGTCTCCGAGGCGGGCCGGGCACCATCGGAGACGCTGCGCTCGATCACCCAGTCCGCCGACCCGTTCGCCGTGGTGGGCTCCGGCGGCGGCACCGACGACGACATCCCGTTCTAGCTAGGGGCCGGCACAGCCATGAAGATCCTGCACACCTCCGACTGGCACGTGGGAAAGGTGCTCAAGGGGCAGTCCCGGGCCGACGAGCACAAGGCCGTGCTGGCGGGGGTGATCGAGATCGCCCGTGCCGAGCAGCCGGATCTGGTGATCGTCGCCGGTGACCTCTACGACACCGCCGCGCCCAGCTCGGAGGCGACCCGCCTGGTCACCAGGGCGTTGACGGCGCTGCGGCGGACCGGCGCGGACGTGGTGGCGATCGGCGGCAACCACGACAACGGCCCGGCGCTGGACGCGCTGCGCCCGTGGGCCGATGCCGCCGGCATCACGCTGCGCGGCGGGGTGCGGGAAAATCCGGACGAGCACGTCATCGACGGCACCACCGCCGGTGGCGAGCGGTGGCGGCTGGCCGCGTTGCCGTTCCTGTCCCAGCGGTACGCGGTGCGCGCGTTGGAGATGTACGAGCTGACCGCCGCGGAGACCAACCAGACGTACGCCGACCACCTGGGCCGGGTGCTGGGGCGACTGACCGAGGGTTTCACCGAACCGGACCGGGTGCACCTGGTCACCGCGCATCTGACGGTGACCGGCGCGGCCACCGGTGGTGGCGAGCGCGACGCGCACACCGTGTTGGGCTACGCCGTTCCGGCCACCGTCTTCCCGGCCACCGCGCACTACGTGGCGCTGGGTCACCTGCACCGGGCGCAGCGGGTCGCGGGCCCCTGCCCGGTGCGGTACAGCGGCAGTCCACTCGCTGTGGACTTCGGTGAGCAGGAGAACATCCCCTCGGTGACGATGGTCGAGGTGACGGCCAGCACCGCCGCCCGGGTGCGGGAGGTGCCGGTGACGGCGGCGAGCGCGCTGCGCACGGTGCGGGGCACCCTGGCCCAGCTCGCCGAGATCGAGGCACCGGACGCGTGGCTGCGGGTCTACGTGCGGGAGCAACCCCGGGCCGGCCTGCGCGAGGAGGTTCAGGAGCTGCTCCCCCGGGCCCTGGAGATCCGGATCGACCCGGAGCTGTTGGCCGCGCCCGGCAGCGGCGCGCGCATCGCCCAGCGGTCGGGGCGTTCGCCCCGGGAGTTGTTCGCCGACTACCTGGACAGCCGGGGTCACGCCGACGAGGGTGTCCGGGAGCTCTTCGACGAGCTTTTCGAGGAGGTCGAGCACTGATGCGTCCGATGCGGTTGGACATGGCCGGGTTCACGGTCTTCCGGGACGAGACCACAGTCGACTTCACCGACGCCGACTTCTTCGCGCTGATCGGCCCGACCGGTTCGGGCAAGTCGACAGTGCTGGACGCGATTTGCTTCGCCCTTTACGGCATGGTGCCCCGCTGGGGTGGTGCCCGAGGGTTGGCGAACGCGCTCGCGCCGTCGGCGACCGAGGCGCGGGTGCGGTTGGTCTTCGAGTCCGGCGGCGCCCGGTACGTGGCGACCCGGGTTGTCCGCCGGGACGGCCGGGGCAACGTGAAGACCGCGAACGCCGGGTTGCAGCTGATGCCGGCCGGCTTCGACGTGACCAAACTGGACACCGGTCTGAGCCCGGACGACCTCGGCGAGGTGGTGGCCGGCACCCCCGCCGAGATGGAGCAGGCGGTGCTGGAGGCGGTCGGGCTACCGTACGAGCAGTTCACCAGCTGTGTGGTGCTGCCACAGGGGCAGTTCGCCGACTTCCTGCACGCCAAGCCGGCGACGCGGCAACAGATCCTGGTCAACCTGCTGGGCCTCGGCGTCTATGAGGACGTGCAGAAGAAGGCGACGGCGCGCGCCGCGCAGGCCGAGGCCCGGCTGGAGGCGGTCGACCAGGTGCTCGCCGGGTTGACCGGCGTGGACGACGAGGCGTTGGCCGAGGCCGACGCCCGGGTGGAGCGGATGGCCGAGCTGGCGGCCGCGGTGGCCGAGGCGGTGCCGGAGCTGGCGGCGGCCCGGGTCACCGCACGGGAGGCCGCGGCGGCGCTGACCGCGCTGGACGACGATCTGACCGTGCTGACCGGGGTGCGCGCGCCGGCTGGGGTGACCGCTGTCGCTCACGCGGTCGCCGCGGCGCGGGCCGACGCCGAGGCGGCGGCGACCGCGGTGTCGCTGGCCGAGGAGCGGGAGGACAAGCTGCGCGGTGAGCTGGCCGCCGCCGGTGACGAGAGCGCGCTGCGACTGCAACTGCGGGCGTACGACGATCGGGATCGGCTGTCCGGCGAGGCCGACACGGTCCGGGCGACGGTGCGCGCGGCGAATGACGAGCATGCCGCCGCGGTGGCGGCGCTGGCCGCCGCACGGGTGGTCGCCGAGCGGGCCGACGCCGAGCTGGAGGCGGCCTTCCGGGCGCACGAGGAGGCGAAGGCCACCGACCTGGCGGTGAGTCTGCGCGTGCACCTGCATGCCGGTGCGGCGTGCCCGGTGTGCGAGCAGCCGGTGGCCGAGGTGCCGGCGGTGCCGGCCGATTCGGCGGTGGCCGCCGCGACGGCGGCGGGCAAGGCCGCGCGGGCCGCGACCAAGGCCGCGCAGGCAACCGTTCAGGAGCGGGACACGGCAGCGCGGGAGCTGGAGCGGCTGCTGGTGCAGGCGCGAGCCCGGCAGGAGCAGATGGAGGCCCGGCTGGCCGAGCTGGACGGGCAGCTCTCCGGCGCGGCCGAGCCGGCCGTGCTGCGCCGGGAGTTGGCCGAGCACGCCCGGTTGCGGCGTGCGCTGGAGGAGGCGGCAACCGCGGTCCGGGCCGGCCGCGAGACCGCTCGGCAGGCCCGGGCCGGGGTGGACGCCGCCGAGGAGCGGCTGCGGGC
>NZ_PYAK01000023.1 GCF_003264365.1 Micromonospora noduli | reverse complement strand
CGGGCCTGGCCGGCGGCACCCCGACCCCGCCGGGCGGCGCGACCCGCTGGCGGCGGGCGCGCTGGGTGGTGCTCGGCGCGGTGCTGGCCCTGGTCGGGGTGGCCACCGCGGCGACGCTCTACCTGACCCGGGACCGCTACCCGGATCTGAAGTTCGACTCGCTGCGCGAGCTGTCCCGGCCGTCGGCCGGTGCCGAACGGCCGGTCGACATGTGGACGGCGGTGCTCGACGACCGGGCCTACCTCGCGTTCCCGCTGCCGGACGACCGGGTCGAGGTGGTGGCAGTCAACGCCAGCACCGGCGACACGCTGTGGCGCAAGCCGACAGACGTGCGGGCCGACGACTGGAAGGCGATCATCGCCATCCCCGGTGGGGTCGCGGTCCTCGCCGACGCACCGGGCGACAGCACCCCCCGACCGCTGGCCGTCCTCGACGGCCGTAAGGGCGAGCAGCGCTGGCAGCGCGTTCTGCGTGGTGACGACGACGTCTACTTCGCCGACGACACGGCGGTGCTGGTGGACAGGGCCGCTGACGAACTGGTCGGCCTGCGCCTGACCGACGGATCGGCGAAGTGGAGGCAGCCCAACCCCCGCGGCCAGTACCCCGGTGGCCGTACCGTGGTCCGGCCGGTCGGCACCGACGCGGCGGCGGGCGGGCCCGCCTTCCTCGACGGCACGCCCCGCAACCCGTGGACGAGCAAGGGGCGGCGACTCGTCCAGGTGGGTGCGGACCGCTCGGTGCGGCTGATCGACATGGCATCCGGCGCGGTGCTGCGCCAGTGGGGCAGCGTCGCCGACCTCGACGACCTGGTGGTCGCCCACGAGGACCGCCTGTACGTGGCCGCCAACGAGGGTGGCTACCAGCTGCTCGCGTACGACCTGGGTTCCGACGCCGAGCCGGTGGTGCTGCACCGGTCCGGGAACGACGAGTACCGCCCGAAGGAGCTCATCGCCTGCGGTGAGCGGCGGGCCTGCCTGTTGCAGGTGCCGAACAATGACGTCGCGCGCACCGAGGTGGTGGCGGCCACCGAGGGTGAGCGCATGATCAGCTGGTCGGCGCCGGGCGTGACCGGTCTGGTTCCGTTGGGTGAGCAGGTGCTCGCCCAGCGGGAGTTCCCGGAGCCGACCGTCACCGTCTTCGACGCCGCCGGCAAGCCGGTGCTGAGGGACCGGGGCGGAGTGGCGGTCCGCCTCGATGCGGGCAACCTGCTGGTCTTCGCCAAGGCGCCCAGCGTGGTCGCGGACAACCGGGTGCTGGCCGGGGTGTGGGCCGAGTCCGGGGAGGTCGACGAGTTGGGTGAGCTGAAGGACGTGCGCAGCTCGTCCTGCTCGTGGAACACCCACGTGATCGCCTGTGGCGCGGACAAGGACTTCGTGCTGTACCGCTTCACCGACGACTGACGTCAACGGTCCACCGGACGGCTCGTACGATGCTCCGGTGAATCTTCGAGGTACGGTCCGCGCCGATCGTCCGTTGGTGGTTCTTGCCGTGGGGGAGGAGGCCCGCTACCTGCCGCCTGAGCTGCCGGTCCTGCTCACCGGTATGGGCAAGGTGAACGCCGCCAGCGCGGTGGCGGCGGTGCTGGCCGCCGGGCCGCGCCCCGCCCTGCTGCTCAACCTGGGTACGGCGGGCGCGTTGCGTCCCGGGTGGGCCGGCATTCACGAGGTCGCCACCGTGCTCCAGCACGACCTGGACACCGAGCTGCTGCGCACGCTCACCGGCGAGACCTACGGGGCGCCGCTGTCGCTGGCCGCCGAGGGCGCGGTGCTGGCCACCGGTGACACCTTCGTGGCCGACGACGCGGAGCGGGACCGGTTGGCGCAGCGCGCCGACCTGGTCGACATGGAGGGGTACGCGGTGGCCTGGGCCGCGGCGCAGGCCGGCGTGCCGTGCCGGCTGGTCAAGCAGGTCAGCGACGAGGCGGGGGAGGGTGCGGCCCGGACCTGGCAGGAGTCGGTGGACGCGTGCGCCCGGGACCTCGCCGAGTGGGCCGCTCGACACTTCGCCTGAGCGTGGCGGGTCAGTCGTCGGGTTGCCGCAGTCGCAGGCCCGGCGTGGTCTCCCGGGCCGCTCCGGGAACCAGGATGTGCGCCGCCAGCGTGAGCGCCACGACCGTGGTGACCAGCAGCGGCGGCCAGCGGCCGGCCCACGGCAGCGTGAGCAGCGGCAGGGGGAGGCAGAGCATTCGCCGCCACGGCACGAGCATGGACACCAGCAGGGTGAACAGGGCGCGGCCGATCACGAACAGCGTGGGCCCGCCCAGGATCAGTAACAGCCACCCCACCGGCGTGGTGCCGGTCGGCCGGCTGACGACCCTGTCGAACGAGGCCGCCGTGGCGACCACCCCGACCAGCATCACCAGGTGGGTGTACGGAGCCACCCGCGCCGGCCGGCCCGACTTCGGCCCGGCCCCAGCCTCCAGCAGCTCGCCGGCCCGAAAGACGTAGACCTGCCAGAGCAGCAGCATGATGGCGAACGCGCAGAACAGCGCGGCGACCCGGAGCCCGGCCAGCGGGCCCCGGCTGACCTGCAGCGTAGGCACCAGGATGATGTCGCCGAGGGCCAGGATGACGAACTGCTGATACCGCTCGCCCAGATGCGCGGTGGTCCGCTCGTACTGGTCGAAGGGCACCCGGCCCAGCCAGGGCGTGGGGTAGCGGGCCGCGGCGGAAAGCAGGTCGATCGTGATGGCGATGGTCCAGAGGGCCCAGTTCACAGTGCCGGACACCGCGCCGGTGATCCAGAAGACGCCGGACACCACGAACCAGAAGAAGAACCGGGTGGCCCGGACCATGGCCGCCCGATGTCGCTTCCGGTACAACGTCGTGACCAGGATGATGCCGCGGATCACGTGCGTGCCGACGTAGGAGATCGCGAAAACCATCGCGTGCCCGTCGGAGACCATCGGCAACGACGCCGCCATCCCCACCGAACCGACCATGGCGACCATCAGGATGGTCTGGATGGGGCGCTGCTGCGGGTCGTAGAACTCGGTGGTGGTGGAGGTGACCGACCAGGTCCACCAGATCGCCGTCAGCATCAGCAGGACCATCGCGGCGCCGGACCAGTTGTGGACTTCCGCGAGCAGGGTCGAGGTCAGCGCGAGCGAGGCCACGAAGACCACGTCGAAGAGCAACTCCAGCAGTGTGGCCCGCGTCGAACCGTCCGGCCGGCGTACCAGTGCCGCGGTGCCTCCGGTGGTCATGCGCGACCTCCCGCCGTGTCTCCGAGGATTATCGGCGGTGCCGGCGCGGCCCGTCCCCGGATCGGCGATTCCCGCTGGTCGGGGAAGCGCGGCGGCCGGAGGTTGCCACGGCGAGCGCGGGTCAGTCGTCGGGTTGCCGCAGCCGCAGGCCCGGCGTGGTCTCCCGGGCCGCTCCGGGAAACAGGATATGACCGGCCAACCCGAGCGCCACGATCGTGGCTACCAGCACCGGCGGCCAACCGCCGGCCCACGGCAGCACCAGCAGCGGCAAGAGCTGCCAGGCAATTCGCCGCCACGGCACGACCCACGACACCGCCATGGTGAAGAGGACGCGGCCGAGCACGAACAGCGTCGGGCCAGTGATGATCAACACGAGCCACGGCACCGGCGTCGTTCCGGTCGGCCTGGTGACGATCAGGTCGAAGGCGGCGGCGGTGCTGGCCACGCCGGCCAGCATGACCAGATGGGTGAACGGGGCCAGCCGCGTTGCCCGGCTCCCCTTGGACCCGGCCGCCACCAACAACTCGCCGGCGCGGAAGACGTAGATCTGCCAGAGCAGCAGCATGGTGGCAAAGGCGCAGAGCAGGGAGGCGAGCCGGAGGTGGTCGAGGTGGCCCCGGCTGACCTGCAGGGTCGGCAACAGGATGATGTCGCCGAGGGCCAGGATGATGAACTGTTGGTACCGCTCGCCCAGGTGCTCGGTGGTCCGTCCGTACTGGGGGAGCGGTATCCGGCCCAGCCGGGGCGTGGGGTAGCGGGCCGCCGCGGCGACCAGGTCGATCGTTATGGCGATCGTCCAGAGCCCCCAGTTCGGAGTCTCTGACAACGCGCCGGTGACCCAGAAGACGCCGGACACCGTGAACCAGAAGAGAAACCGGGTGGCCCGCTCCCTGATTGTCCGGTGCCCCTGCAGGTGCAGGGCGGTGACCAGGATGATGCAGCGACTCACGTGCGTGCCGACGTACGAGATCACGAAGACCATCAGGTGCCCGATGCTGACCATCGGCAGCGATGCCGCCATCCCCACCGACCCGACCATGGTGATCATCAGGATGGCCTGAATCGGGCGTTGCTGCGGATCGTAGAACTCGGTCGTGGTCGTGGTGACCGACCACGTCCACCAGACGGCGGTCAGCATCAGCAGCAGCTTGGCGCCGCCGGACCAGGAGAGCTCTTCGGACAGCAGTTTCGATGTCAGTGCGAGGGCGGCCACGAAGACCACGTCGAAGAGCAACTCCAGCAGTGTCGCCCGGGTCGACTGGTCCAGCCGGCGTACCAGCGCCGCATTCCCTTTGGTGGTCATGCCTGGCCTCCCGCCGCGTCTCCCGAGGAATTATCGGCGGCCCCGACGTGGGCCGTCCCCGGATCGGCGATTCCCGCCGGTCGGGGAAGGGGGCGGCCGGAGGTTGCCACGGCTCGGGACGCCGGGTGATGCTTTATCGCATCCATTAATCTCGATCTCTTCGGAGGTTCGGATGCGCCGCTCCCCGCTGGCCGCCCTCGTCCTGACCACCCTGCTGCTCGTCGCTCCCGGTGCGGCGCAGGCCGCCGTCCCCGACCGGGCCACCGTCCCCGCCGCCGACGCGGCGGCCACGCTGACCGGGGTACGTACCGCGGGCACCGCCTGGGGTCTCGACCCCGCCACCGGCCGGATGACCCTCACCGTCGACGACACAGTGGTCCCCAGCGAACTGGCCGCACTACGGACGGTGACCGACCGGGCCGGCGCGCTGCTGCGCCGCGAACCCGGAACGCTGCGCCCCCTGATCGCCGGCGGGCAGGGCATCTACGGCGGCGGTGGCGCGCGCTGCTCGCTCGGCGCGAACGCGCGCAGCGGCAGCACCTACTACGTGATCACCGCCGGGCACTGCACCACCGCCGCTGCCACCTGGTACACCGACAGCGCCCGGACCACAGTGCTCGGCACCCGCACCGCCACCAGCTACCCCACCAACGACTACGGGCTGATCCGCTACACCGGTCGGATCGCCCACCCGAGCGCGGTCTACACCCACCCCGGCCTGCTCACCATCAACGGCCCCGGCAACGCGTACATCGGCCAGTCGGTGTGCCGCAGCGGCAGCACCACCGGCGTGCGCTGCGGCACCGTCACCGGTCTCAACCAGACCGTCAACTACGCCACCGGCGTGATCTACGGCCTGATCCGCACCAACATCTGCGCCGAGCCGGGGGACAGCGGCGGACCGCTCTACGTGGCCGCCACCGGCACCATCCTCGGCATCCTCTCCGGCGGCACCGGCAACTGCACCGCCGGCGGCACCACCTACTACCAGCCGATCGCGGAGGTGCTGGCCGCGTACGGGTTGACGTTGCCCTGAGCGTCGAGGTGTGACGCGCGACAGGTTGCCCGTCCCGCGCGGGACACCTAGGCTCGGCGACGCCCAGCACCCCCGCCGCGAGGACGTGTGCCAGATGCCGACCGCCCCCCGACCTGACCAGGCGAGTGTCCCGGCCGGCCTTCCGTCGATCGAGGTGGCCGCGGTGGGGGAGACGATGGTGGTGCTCTGCCCCGCCCCGGGTGAGCCGTTGGAGCGCGCCGAGCGGGTCGCCGTGTCGGTCGGTGGGGCGGAGTCCAACGTGGCCGGTTACCTGGCCCGCCTGGGACACCTGACGACCTGGGTGAGCCGGGTCGGCGACGACCCCTTCGGCCGGGCCGTCGTCCGGCACGTCGCCGCCGCCGGCGTCCGCGTCGACCAGGTGTGCGTGGACCCGGCCGCCCCCACCGGCCTGTACGTCAAGGATCCGGGCCCGGAGGGGACCGCCGTGCACTACTACCGGGCCGGATCGGCGGCCGCCCGGATGGACCCCGCCACGCTGGCCGACCCGGCGCTGGCCGGTGCCCGGGTGTTGCACCTGTCCGGGATCACCCCGGCGCTGTCCGCGTCCTGCCGGGCGCTGGTCGAGCACGCGGTGACCGACCGACCGCTGGCGCAGGCGTTGGTCAGTTTCGACGTCAACCACCGGGCCCGGCTGTGGTCCGCCGAGCAGGCTGCGCCGGTGCTGCGCGACCTCGCCAACCGCTGCGACCTCGTCTTCGTCGGGCAGGACGAGGCGGAAACCCTCTGGGGCACCACCGACCCGACGGCCGTACGCGAGCTGTTGCCCGATCCGGAGACGGTGGTGGTCAAGGATGGCTCGGTGGGCGCCACCGCACTGGTCCTCGACGCCGAACCGGTCTTCGTGCCCGCGCCCCGGGTGACGGTGGTGGAGCCGGTCGGCGCCGGAGACGCCTTCGCCGCCGGCTACCTGGCCGGGTTGCTACGCGGCCTCGACCCGGTGCGGCGGTTGCGCCTCGGTCACCTCGTCGCGGCGCAGGCGTTGACCAGCAGCGGCGACAACGCCCCGGTCCCGCCGTGGGCCTGGTTCGAGAAACTCATCGACGCCCCCGACGACGCCTGGTCGCCGCTCGACCTGACCGACCCGGGGGCGACGACCTGAGTCGGGCCGGCGGGTTGCGACCCGACCAGCAGCAACAGTCCCACCGCGACCTCGGATGGAGTGCACCATGACCACACCGGACTTCGACCACATCTTCGGCGGCGCCCGGGTGATGGCGATCCTGCGCGGCCTGCCGGTCGCCGAGACCGTTCGGCTCGCCGAGCGTGCCTGGGATCTCGGCATCGACGTGGTGGAGGTTCCGGTGGCCACCGCCGACGCGGTGCCGGCGCTGCGGGCCGCCGTCGAGGCGGGCGCCGAGCGCGACCGGATCGTCGGCGCCGGCACCGTGCTCGACGTCGAACAGGTCGCCGCGGCGGCCGACGCCGGCGCCCGGTTCACCGTCGCGCCCGGCCTGGACCTCGCGGTCGCCGACGCCGCCGCCGCGCGTGGCCTGCCGCACCTGCCCGGTGTGGCCACCCCGACCGAGGCCCAGCAGGCACTGCGGCACGGCCTCACCTGGCTCAAGGCGTTCCCCGCTGTCTCCCTCGGCCCGGCCTGGTTCAAGGCCGTCGCCGGCCCGCTGCCGCAGTTGCGCTTCGTCGCCACCGGCGGCCTCGACGCGAGCAACGCCGGCGCGTTCCTGCAAGCAGGCGTACGCGTGGTGGCCGTCGGCTCCGCCCTCTCCGACCCCACCCAACTGGACGCCCTCGCCACCCTGACCCGCCCCACCCCCTAACCCTCCCGCCCTCCCCGTCCGCCCCTCTCGCCGATCCTGCACTTGCGGTTGTCGATGCGCCCCGATTCGCGCCTTTGGTCGCGACAGCAAGTGCAAGATCGACGGGGATCGAGGCGGGACGCGCGGTCGGGGTGAGTGCGCGGTCGGGGGGAGAGCGGGGGAGGGTGGCGGGGTTGCGCCATGGCGTAAGTGCGTCGGGGCGCGGTGCGCGGTTGGGGTGGGCTCTGCGTCGATGCTGTGGTGCGTACCACTTCTCGACACAAAGAGGTCATCGTGGCTCTGTCTCACCGGCGCCGCCGATCCGGGCTGATCGCCCTCGGCGCCGCCCTCACCCTGGCGGCCGGGTTCACCCCACCCGGCGCGGGAGCGGCCGCCGCCCCGCCGAACAACCCCGACCGCCCCGCGGGTCAACCCCCGGCCGCCGCCGGACGCGCGTCCACCGTCACCCTGATCACCGGTGACACGGTCACCGTCACCACCGCGGCGGACGGCAGCACGGTGTCGACAGTGCGCCGGCCGGACGGCAGCACCCCGAGCTTCCACCGCACAGTGCGCGACGGCGACACCTACGTCTACCCGGACGCCGCGCTGTCCTACGTGACCAGTGGTGTGCTGGACCGGCAACTGTTCAACGTCACCGACCTCATCGCCGACGGCTACGACGACGCGCACACCGACGCGCTTCCGCTGATCGTCACGATGACCGACGCGGCGGCCCGCAACCGCACCCGCCCCACCGTCGACGGCGCCGAACTGGTCCGACCGTTGGACAGCGTGCAGGGCGCGGCGCTGACCCGCCAGCGCGCCACCGCCGACCGGTTCTGGACCGCGCTGACCGCCGGTTCGACCCGGCGTACGGGTGACGCCCCGACCCTGGCCAACGGCATCGCCAAGGTCTGGTTGGACGGTCGGGTGCACGCGGACCTGGCCGAGTCCACCGCGCAGATCGGCGCGCCGAAGCTGTGGGCCGAGGGCAACACCGCCGCCGGTGTCGACGTCGCGGTGCTCGACTCGGGTGCCGACGCCGAACACCCGGACCTCGTCGGCCAGATCGCCGAGTCCAGCAGCTTCGTGCCCGAGGAGCCCGACATCCTCGACTACAAGGGCCACGGCACGCACGTCGCCTCGACGATCGCCGGGACCGGCGCCGCGTCCGGTGGCGCCGAGCGGGGTGTCGCCCCGGGTGCCCGCCTGCACATCGGCAAGGTGCTCAACAGTGAGGGCAGCGGACAGAACTCATGGATCATCGCCGGCATGGAGTGGGCGGCCCGCGAGCAGAAGGCCCGGGTGGTCAGCATGAGCCTGGGCGGTGAGGCCACCGACGGCAGCGACCCGATGAGCCAGGCGGTTGAGCGACTCAGCGCCGAGACCGGTGCCCTCTTCGTGATCGCCGCCGGCAACAGCGGCCCGGCCAGCATCGGCAGCCCGGGCGCCGCCAACTCCGCGCTCACCGTCGGCGCCGTCGACAACACCGACCACCTCGCCGACTTCTCCAGCCAGGGGCCACGCGCCGGCGACGGCGGGCTCAAGCCCGAGATCACCGCCCCCGGCGTGGACATCCTGGCGGCCCGCTCGCACCTCGTGCGGGGCTCCGGCGACTACACGCTGATGAGCGGCACGTCGATGGCCACCCCGCACGTGGCCGGCACGGCCGCGCTGGTCGCCGCCGCGCACCCGGACTGGACCGGTCAGCGGATCAAGGAAGCGCTGGTCAGCACGGTCAAGGCCACCCCCGAGTACACCCCGTACCAGGCGGGTGCCGGCCGGGTCGACGCGGTCGCCGCCGCGCACGCCACCGTCTTCGCCACCCCGAGCGCCTACTCCGGCTACCAGGCGTGGCCGCAGCAGCCGGGCACGACAGTTGACCGTACGGTCACCTACACCAACCTCGGCAGCGCGCCGGTCGACCTGAGGCTGGCCCTCGACGCGGCCACCGCGCCGGCCGGACTGTTCGCGCTCTCCGCCGACCGGGTCACAGTGCCCGCAGGCGGCACCGCCACCGTGACGGTGACCGCCGCGTACGACAAGCTGCCGGTGGAGAAGCAGGTCAGCGGCATGATCGTCGCCACCGACGACACCGGTGCGGTGCGCGGGCGCACCCTGATCGGCGCCGGCAAGGAGGGCCAGCGGCAGAACCTGACGCTGGTCGCCAAGGACCGCGACGGCAAGCCGCTCGTCGGCAAGGTCATCCTCACCGCCGACACCCTCTTCACCGCCGTGGACCTGCCCGAGAGCGGCACCGCCACGCTGCGGCTGCCGGTGGGAAGCTGGAACGGCTGGATCTCCGCGGACGTGCGCGGCGCGCACGGGCCGCACTCCAAGGGCATGGCGATGCTCAGCTTCACCGACGTGAACCTGGACCGCGACCGCACCGTCACCCTGGACGCGCGCGCCGCCCGACAGGTGCAGGCCCGGGTGCCGCAGGAGGCCACCGCGAGCGCGCTGCGGATGGACATCCACCGGTCCACGAAGAACGGTCTCACCGAGAGTCAGGTGCTGCCCGACGACTCGTACGACAGCATGTGGGCGTTGCCGACGAGCCGTCCGGTGACCGACGGCGAGTTCGAGTTCGGTGCCCGGTGGCGGCTGGAGCAGCCGGCCCTGACCGTTTCGGCGGGCGGTCGCTCGTACGACGATCTGTTGGTGAAGCGGGCGACCCCGGCGCTGCCGGCCGGTCGTAGCCAGTTGGACGCGGTCTACGTCGCCGACGCGTCGGCGGCGGGGCTGGCCAAGCGTCCGGTCCGGGACCGGGCCGTGGTGGTGCGCCGCAGTGACAGTGTGGACATCGCCACCCAGGCGCAGGCCGCCGCGGCGGCCGGGGCGAAGCTGCTGCTCGTCGTGAACGACGGCGTCGGCCGGCTCCAGCCGTGGGACGAGGCGGCGTGGAGCCCGGAGAGCCCGGCCCCGGTGACAGTGGCGACCCTCGGCGCCGACGAGGGCGGGCAGCTCATCGCAGCGCTGGAGCGGGGCGCGGTGCGGCTCACCGTCGAGTCGCACCCGGAGACCAGCTACCTGTACGACGTGGCGCACCACTGGACCGGCACGGTGCCGGCCGACCCCACCTACCGGCCCACGAAGCGGCAGTTGGCCCGGGTCGACGTGGAGTTCCGCAACTACCGGCAGGGCAAGGCGCTGGAGTTCCGCACCGACGTCTGGCGCGGCTGGGCGTCGAGCAACCAGGAGCCGGCCCCGGCGCAGGGCCGACGCACCGACTGGGTGAGCGCCGACCAGCGGTGGATCGACGACGCGTTCATCGCCGGCGAGACTGGTCAACACCTGATGGCGGTGACCACGTACCCGGCCGGCAAGCCGAGCGCCGTCACCTGGTTCGGGCCGATCCAGCGACCCCGGATGGGCGGCAGCTACGTGCCGGTCCGGTACCTGGACACCGTCTACCTGCCCGCGCCCGGGTGGGGCGACGGGGGCGGTCACATCGGTGAGGCGTACGCGAACTACGACATGGTCAACCGGACCACCCTCTACCAGGGTGACAAGGAGCTGAACTGGGGTAACGCCGAGTACCTCCAGGTCTCCGGGCTGGCGTCCCAGCGACTGCCGTACCGGCTGGTGGTGGAGAACGACCGGGCCGCCTGGACCAACCCGTACTCCCGGCAGACCCGCACCGAGTGGGGCTTCCACTCGGCGGTCACCGGGGAGGAGTCGGCCGAGGTCCTGCCGATGATCCAGCTTGACTACCAGGTGGACATCGACTCCGCCGGCACGGCGTCGCGGCGGGCACCGCTGACCGTTGTCGCCTCCCACCTGCCCGATGTCACCGGCACGATCGGGGCGGTGACCGTCGAGGTGTCCTACGACGACGGGGCGACCTGGCAGAAGCAGCGGCTGACCCGGCACGGCGACGGCTGGCGTACCTCGCTGGCCGCACCGGCGAAGGCCGGCTTCGTGAGCCTGCGCACCACGGCACGCGACACCGCCGGCAACACAGTGAGCCAGAGCATCAGCCGGGCGTTCGGCCTGCGCTGACAGCACTGCGGCCGGCCGCCGCTCGGGGTGCGCGACACACCCGAGCGGCGGCCGGTGCCGTCAGTGCAGTTCCTCGGCGAGCTGATCCCAGTCCGTGATGACCGGCAGCAGGTCGCCGGCCAGCCAGGCGGCGCTCTGGTCGTCGTGGTGCGGGTCGCCGGGCACCCCGCAGGCGCCCAGGGGGACCACCCAGCGGCTGTCCGAGCGGCGGGCCAGGTCCCAGACGAAGCGCGCCGCCGGCCCCCGGAAGCACCAGTGGGTGACCCCGGGCACGCTGGAGGTGGCCAACACACAGTCGTGGTCACCGTCGAGCCGGGGGCCGGGCCCGGTGTCCGGGCCGGGCAGGGCCCGCCACGGCGCCAGCCGGTGCAGGTCCCCCCAGGGCACCTGCCCGGCCGCCGCGTCGCCGACCTCCTCGGCCGCCGCGCGTACCAGCGCGGGGATGTCCACACCGGGCAGCGGGGTCGCACCGAGCAGGTGCTCCAGCGCGTGACCGACGCGCGGCGTCAGCGCCAGCCAGGGCGCGAACACCTCGGGGTACGCGGGCAGCTCGGCCAGCTCGGCCAACGCCGGGTGGGCGGCGATCCGGCGTACGACAGCCGCCCGCAGGAGGGCGTGGGCCGCCGCGTCAGTGCTGTCGGCGGCCATCCGACGATCCCAGCGCAGCAGTCGTTCACGCAGCGCGGCGGCGGCCGGACCGAGGTCCGTCGACTCGGCGAGGACCTCCAGCAGCGGCCCGGCGGCGCCCAGGTACGTGTCGGTGTGCACCGAGGCCATCTCGTCGGCCGTCCAGGCCGAACGGGCGTCGAGCAGCTCGGCGATGCGATGCGCCCGGTGCCCTGCGGCGAACTCCACCCCGAGTGGCGCCGCCAGCCCGCGCTCGTTGGCCATCACCGACCGACCGACCACCTCGGCGCGGGGCATCGGCGCGTGCCAGCCCTGCCAGGCGTACGCGGCGTCCCATCCGGGGACCACCCGCCGGCCGTTTCCCGGGTGCCGCACCGGCACCGCACCGGCGACCCGGTGCAACAGCCCTCCGGCGGTGTCCGCCGCCTGCACCACGTTGACCGGCTCCACCCAGTGCCGCAGCGCGTGGTCCACGTCGGCAACGGTGCGGGCGCGCAGCAGCTCCGGCAGCGTCGCGAAACCGAGGTCGCCCCGGACCCGGGGCGGGTAGCGCAGGCTGACGGCATTCTCGTCGTCCGGCCCACCGGCGATCACCGGACCACGATCGGTCTCCACCACCTCGACCTCGACCGGCTCGGCCCCGGCCACCTCGATCGTCTCGACGTGGCGGTGCGCCGGTCGCCAGCCGTCCGGGCCGAGCGCCTGCACCCGGGGGCCGTCGCGGCGCAGCCGCTCCGCGTACACGTCCTGGTAGTCGGCCATCGCGTTGGTGATCGCCCAGGCCACCGGACCGGCGTGCCCGAAGTGCGCGATGCCCGGCACACCCGGCACCGCCAACCCGACCACGTCGTACTCCGGGCAGGCCAGCCGGATCTGCTGGTAGACGCCGGGATCCTCGATGAACCGGTGCGGATCGCCGGCGAGCAGCGCGGCCCCGGTGCCGGTGCGCTCGGCGGCGAGCAGCCACCCGTTGCTGCCGGCCACTGCCGGACCGTCGGTGGCGAACAGGTCGACCGCGTCCGGCCCGAGCCGCTGCGCCACGTGCTCGCGCCAGAGCTTGCCGGGGAACCCGGCGAACAGAATGTGGTGGCCCAGCCAGACCGCGAGCGGCGTCCACGGCTCCCACCGACCCGGGCGCAGCCCGGTGGCGGCGAACTCCGGTGACCGGGCCGCCCCGGCGGCGAGAGCGGCGTTGACGCCGTGCACGTAGGCGCCCACCCACTCGGAGGTCGCCGGGTCCAGTGCCGCGTGGCAGCGGCGTGCGGTGTCGTCGAGCCGGACCTGCCGGACGAACCGGTCCCAGCCGAGCGCGTCGGGGCCGAGGAACGCCGCGCTGGTGCCCTGGGCGCGGTGCCGTTCGACCTCGATCTGCCAGGCCCGGTCGTACGCGGTCACCCGGCCCTGCGCTGCCGCCAGCGCGAGCGGGTCGTCGGCCCGCAGGTGCGGCACCCCCCACGGGTCGCGGAAGCGCCGGCCGCTGTGCTCGCTCACGCCGGCTCCGGGGCCACTGTGGTGGCACGGCGTCGGGCCGCGGGGACGACCAGCGGGGTGCCCGTCTCCGGGTCGTCGATCACCCGGCAGGGCAGCCCGAACACCTCCCCCACCAGGTCGGCGGTGACCACCGACGCCGGCTCCCCGGCGGCCACCACGCGCCCGTCGCGCATGGCGATCAGGTGGGTGGCGTAGCGGGCCGCGTGGTTCAGGTCGTGCAGAACGGCGACAAGGGTGCGGCCCTGCTCCTCGTGCAGCCGGGCGCAGAGGTCCAGGATCTCGATCTGGTGGGCGATGTCGAGGTACGTGGTCGGCTCGTCGAGCAGCAGCAGGGGCGTCTGCTGGGCCAGCGCCATGGCGATCCAGACCCGCTGCCGCTGCCCGCCGGACAACTCGTCCACCGCCCGGTCGGCGAGGTCGTCGACCCCGGTCGCGGCCATCGACTCCTCGACCACCCGTTCGTCCTCGCGGGACCACTGCCGCAGCAGCCCCTGGTGGGGGTAGCGACCCCGGGCGACCAGCTCGGCGACGCTGATGCCGTCCGGTGCGATCGACGACTGCGGCAGCAGGCCGAGCGTACGGGCCACAGTGCGGGCCGGCAGATCGTGAATGTCCCGTCCGTCCAGCAGCACCGCACCGGCGCTGGGGCGAAGCATCCGGGACAGGGCGCGCAGCAGCGTCGACTTGCCGCACGCGTTCGGGCCGATGATCACCGTGAAGGACCTGTCGGGCACCGCCACGGTCAGGTTCTCGGCGATGGTGCGCTGGTCGTAGGCGAGGGTCAGCGCGGTGCCGCCGAGTCGGGATTCGCCGGGTCGCATGGGTGCTCCTTCGAGGGCGTCACTGGTGTTCACAGCCGGCCCGCCCGACGTTCCATCGCCAGCAGCCAGACCAGGTAGCCGCCGCCGATCACGCCGGTCACCACGCCGACCGGGAGTTGGTGCCCGGCGAACGCGCGCTGCGCCACCAGGTCGGCCCCGACCAGCAGCGCCGCGCCGACGGCCATCGACGGCAGCAGGTTCGGGCCCGGGGCCCGGGTCAGTCGTTTCGCCACGTGCGGGGCGACGAGCGCCACGAAGGACACCGGCCCGGCTGCGGCCGCCGCGAACGAGACCAGCAGCACGGCGGCAGCGAGCAGCAGAAGGCGCAGCCGGCGCACCGGCACGCCCAGGGCGCTGGCCGCGTCGTCGCCCAGCTCCATCATCCGCAGCGCCGGGGCGCAGCCGACGAGCACCAGCGGCGCCAACACGACCAGCATGGCGAGCAGCGGCCCGGCGTTGGCCCAGCCTCGCCCGTCCAGGCTGCCGGTGAGCCAGAGGACCGCGCGGGCGGCTTCCATCAGGGGCGCCCGGGTCAGCAGGTAGCCGTTGACGCCGGTCAGGATCGCGGCCACCCCGATGCCGACCAGGATGAGCCGGTAGCCGTGCACTCCGCGCCGCCAGGCGAGCGCGTAGATCACCAGGCCGGTGCCGAGGCCACCGACGACCGCCGCGCCGGCCAACGCCAGGCTGCTGCCACCGAGGACGACCACCACCAGCGCCCCGGTCGACGCGCCCTGGGTGAAGCCCAGGATGTCCGGGCTGCCCAACGGGTTGCGGACCAGCGACTGGAACACCGTGCCGGCGAGGGCCAGGGCCGCACCGACCAACAGGGCGGTGACCAGCCGGGGCAGGCGCAGCTCGAGCACGATGAACTGCTCCGCCACGGTGCCACCGCCGGTCAGCGTGCGTAGCACGTCCGCCGGCCCCATCGGGTAGTCACCACTGCCCAGGGCCACCAGACCGAACCCGGCGGCGAGCACCGCCGCGCCGGCCCCGACGCCCAACGCGCGGGGCCGGAACCGCAGCGACAACCCCCATGAAGTACGCAGAACTGTCACGGTTGCGCCACCGGTCGGCGGGTGACCAGCCACAGGAAGAGCGGGCCGCCCAGCACGGCGGTCACCATGCCGACCTGGAGTTCTCCGGGGCGGCCCAGCACCCGGCCGAGCACGTCGGCGCCGAGCAGCAACGCCGGTGCGAGCACCGCGCAGTACGGCAGCAGCCAGCGCAGGTCCGGGCCGGTCAGGGCGCGGACCAGGTGCGGCACCAGCAGCCCGACGAAGACGATCGGTCCGCACGCGGCGGTCGCCGCGCCGCAGAGCAGGGTGACGGCGACGATCACGGCGGCGCGGATCAGCGCGGGTCGCGCGCCGAGGGCTCGCGCCGCGTCATCGCCGAGCGCCAGCGCGTTCAGCGGACGGGCGGCGCCGAGCGCGACCAGCAGCCCGATGAGGATGAACGGCAGCACCCGGGTGACGGTCGTGGAGTCCGCGCTGGCCAGTGAGCCGACCGTCCAGAAACGCAGCCGCTCCAGCGACGCGGTGTCCAGCAGCATCACCGCGCTCACGTAGGAGTAGAGGGTGGCGTTGAGCGCCGCCCCGGCCAGCGCGAGTCGGGCCGGGGTGGCGCCGCGTCCGCCGCCGACGGTGTAGACGAGCGCGGTCACCGCCGCCGCGCCGAGCAGCGCGAACCAGACGTACCCGCCGACGGCGGTGACGCCCAGGAACGCGGCGGCGGTGGCGACGGCCGCGGACGCGCCGGCGTTGATGCCGAGTAGCCCGGGGTCGGCGAGTGGGTTGCGGGTGAGGGCCTGCATGACCGCGCCCGCCACACCGAGGGCGGTGCCGGCGAGCAGCCCGAGCAGGGTGCGGGGCAGGCGCATCCGATGCACCACGGCGTACTCGGTGGCGTCGCGGTGCAGCAACCCGGACCAGACGTCGGCGAGCGGCATGGCCTTCGCGCCGACCGCGATGCTGAGCACCACGATCACCGCGAGCAGTGCCACGGCGGTGACCAGGCCGGCGGCGCGGGCCGCCCGACGGCCACGCCGGCTCGGGGGTGCGGCCGTTTCCCTGGCCGGCACGGGCGGTGCCGGTCGGGTGACGGTGGGTGTGGCGTCCAGTGTGGGCTCCGGGGTGGTGGCGACACGGCGAACCGCTGTTGACAATGACCGAGGTTAGGCTAACCTAACCCCGCTGCCCTGGTCGAGTCCGGCCAACCCTTGATCGAAAGACAACACCATGCCCGATGCCCTGTCCGCCCGCCGCCTCTCCCGCCGTGGCCTGCTGGCCGCCGGTGGCGCTGCCACGCTGGCCACCCTGCTCGCCGCCTGTGGCAAGGACGACGCCGCGAAACCCGCCGCCGGAAACGGAAGTGGCCCCTGGTCGTTCACCGACGACCGCGGCACGAAGGTTGAGGCCCCGGCGCGTCCGACCCGCGTGGTGGCCTTCACCGGTGTCGCGGCGGCCCTGATCGATTTCGGTCTCGACAAACAGCTCGTGGGCGTGTTCGGTGAGACCAGGCGTGCCGACGGCACGGCCGAGCCGCAGGCCGGCGACCTGAACGTCGAGGGCGTCGAGATCCTCGGCAACGTGTGGGGCGAGTTCAGCCTGGAGAAGTACGCGGCGCTACGCCCCGAACTGCTGGTCACCCACATGTACGACCCGGACGCGCTCTGGTACGTGCCGGACGAGAGCAAGGCCAAGATCCTCCCGCTGGCGCCCAGTGTGGCGATCACCACCGCCCGGGTGCCGATGACCAAGCCCATCGAGCGGTACGCGGCGCTGGCCGAGTCGCTCGGCGCGGACCTGTCCGCGAAGAAGGTCACCGACGGAAAGGCCCGCTTCGACGCCGCCGCCGAGGCGGTCCGGCAGGCAGTCAAGGCCAACCCCGGGATCAAGGTGATGGCCTGCTCCGGCAGCCCCGACCTCTTCTACGTCTCCAACCCGAAGGTCAGCACCGACCTGATGTACTTCGCCGAGTTGGGCGTCGACATCGTGGTCCCCACCAAGCTCGAAGCCGGCGACTACTTCGAGGCGCTGAGCTGGGAGAGCGCAGGCAAGTTCCCGGCCGACCTGATCCTGCTGGACAACCGCAGCACCGCCTTGCAGGCCAAGGACCTCACCGCCAAGCCGACCTGGCAGCAACTGCCGGCGGTCACTGCCAACCAGGTGAGCCCGTGGGACGCGGTACCCCGTTTCTCGTACGCCGGCTCAGCGCCGCTGCTGGAGAACCTCGCCACCGCCATCCGGAACGCGAAGAAGGTCAGCTGACGCCATGAGTACGAGCGCCACCGCACCGATCGCCTCGCAGTACCGCTTCTACGCCGCGCACGTCGTCCGGGCCCGTCGGGTCGGCGCCTCGCTGATCCGGGTCACCTTCGGTGGCGCGGAGCTGGCCGACTTCGCCGGCGGCGGCCGGGACCAGAGCGTCTCGCTGTTCCTGCCGCACCCCGGGCAGCACGCCCCGGTGGTCCCGGTCGAGCAGGGCGAGGACTGGTTCGGCGGCTGGCGGGCACTGCCGGCGGACGTCCGCGCGGTGCTGCGCTCGTACACCATCCGGGAGCACCGCCCGGCCGAGACCGCTGTCGACATCGACTTCGTCAGCCACGGCGACACCGGCCCCGCCTCCCGCTGGGCGGCCCTGGCCGGCCCCGGCGACCGGGTGCTGCTGCTCGGCCCGGCGGTGCCCGACAACCGCAGCGTCTGCTTCCGCCCGCCGGACGGCACGGACCTCGTGCTGCTCGCCGCCGACGAGACCGCGCTGCCGGCCGTCGAGGGCATCCTGGCCTGGCTGCCCGCCGGCACCCGGGTGCGCGCCTGGATCGAGGTGCCCGACGCCGCGGACATCACCGACCTGCCCACCGCTGCCGACGTCGAGATCAGGTGGATCGTGCGGGGCAGCACACCGCCCGGGAGTGACCTGCTGGTCAGCTCCGTGCGCGCCGCCCGGCTCCCCACCGGCGGCACCCCGTACGCCTGGATCGCCGGTGAGTCCGGCGTGGTGCGGGCGCTGCGCCGGCACCTCGTCGACGAGCGCGGCTTCGACCGCCGGAGGGTGACCTTCGCCGGCTACTGGCGACGCGGACTGTCCGAAGAGGACCTGCGTGCCGAGGCGCTGGCCGGCGTCACCGCCTGACTGACGACCCCAACCGATCGGCAGCACTGCCCCGAGGCGCACCGCCGCGCCGGGGAGGGTTCCGGCTGCCCCTCGTCGAGAACGTGGAAGGACATTCCGTGACCGTGCCGACGTACCCCGTCGAGACCACCACACCGCCACCGGCGTCAACCGCCGCGCGGGCCCAGCTGCTGCACGGTGGCTCGGTCGAGCAGTACCGCCGGACGATCGCCGACGGCGTCGACCGGGTAGCCCGCCGAGTGGCCGCCGTGGACCGTCCCGGCACCGGGATCACGCCGGCCGAGCTGGCCCCCCTGGTCGACCGGGTGGACCTGGACCGTCCGCTGGGCGACGCCGGCGCCGCCCTCGACGAGCTGGAGAACGTCTACCTGCGCGACGCCGTCTGGTTCCACCACCCCCGCTACCTGGCCCACCTCAACTGCCCGGTGGCCATCCCAGCACTGCTCGGTGAGGCGGTGCTCACCGCCGTGAACTCCTCGCTGGACACCTGGGACCAGAGCGCCGGGGCCACCCTCATCGAGCGCCGGCTGGTCGACTGGACGGCCGAGCGGATCGGCCTCGGTCACCGCGCCGACGGCATCTTCACCAGCGGCGGCAGCCAGTCCAATCTCCAGGCGCTGCTGCTGGCCCGGGAGGAGGCGTGCGCCGACGCCATCGGCCCGGCGGCGCGCGCCGAACTGCTGCCCCGGCTGCGCGTGCTCACCTCCGCCGCCGGTCACTTCAGCGTGCAGAAGTCGGCCAAACTGCTCGGCCTCGCCCCGGACGCGGTGATCGCGGTACCCACTGACGCCCGGCGACGGATCCGGCCGGCCGCCGTCCGCGAGGAGATCGCCCGGTGCCGGCAGGCCGGGCTGGTGGTGATGGCCGTCGTCGGCACCGCCGGTACCACCGACTTCGGCTCTATCGACCCGCTCACGGACCTGGCCGGGATCTGCGCGGCAGCCGGCGTGTGGCTGCACGTGGACGCCGCGTACGGCTGCGGTCTGCTCGTCTCGCCGACGCGCCGGCACCTGCTCGACGGCATCGAGCGGGCCGACTCGGTGACCGTGGACTTCCACAAGTCGTTCTTCCAGCCGGTCAGCTCCAGCGCGCTGCTGGTCCGCGACCGGCGGACGCTGCGGCACGTCACCTACCACGCCGACTACCTCAACCCGGCCCGGATGGTGGAGCAGCGCATCCCCAACCAGGTCGACAAGAGCTTGCAGACCACCCGCCGTTTCGACGCGCTGAAGCTCTGGCTCACCCTGCGGGTGATGGGCCCGGACGCGCTCGGCGGGCTCTTCGACGAGGTCGTCGACCGCGCCGCCGACGCCTGGCAACTGGTCAGCGAGGACCCGCGCTTCGAGGTGGTGACGCGCTCGGAGCTGAGCACCGTGGTGTTCCGCTACCTGCCCACCGGCCCCGGCCGGGAGTTGGCCGACGCCGCCAACCTGCACGCCCGGGAGGCCCTCGCGGCGTCCGGTCTCGCAGTGGTCGCCGGGACCCGGGTGGACGGCCGGCACTTCCTGAAGTTCACACTGCTCAACCCGGAAACCACAGTCGACGACGTCGGGTACGTGCTCGACCTGATCGCCACCCACGCCGGCCAGTACGTGCACGACCACGTCGACGCCGACCTGACCTGCCCCGTCGGCTGACGCCGATGAACCTGCCCCGTCGGCTGACGCCGGTGACCACGAACCCGCGCCTGGAGACCCCGATGTCCACCCACGACTTCATCGCCATCGGGTTGGGCCCGTACAACCTGGGCCTGGCCTGCCTCACCGCGCCGATCGACGAGCTCGACGGGGTGTTCCTGGAGGCCCGGCCGAGCCTCGCCTGGCACCCCGGCATGCTGCTGGAGTCAGCCCGGTTGCAGACCCCGTTCATCGCCGACCTGGTCAGCCTCGCCGACCCGACGTCGCCGTACTCCTTCCTCAACTACCTCAAGGAGATCGGCCGGCTCTACCCGTTCTACATCCGGGAGAGCTTTTACCCGCTGCGCAGTGAGTACGACGCGTACTGCCGGTGGGCGGCGGCGAAACTGCCGAACCTGCGCTTCGGTCAGAGCGTGACCACTGTGGAGTACGACAGCGCCGACGAGCGGTACGTGGTGCGGGCCAGCACCGGCACGGGGGAGACCGTGCAGTACCGGGCCCGGCACCTGGTGCTCGGCACCGGTACCCCGCCGCACCTGCCCCCGGCCGTGGCCGGGTTGCCCGGCGACGCCGTGCACAACTCCCACTACCTGGAGCACCGCACGGCGCTGCGCACCAAGCGCAGCATCACGGTGGTGGGCAGCGGGCAGAGCGCCGCCGAGATCTACCACGACCTGCTCGGCGACATCGACCGGTACGGCTACCAGCTCAACTGGGTGACCCGGTCGCCGCGGTTCTTCCCCCTCGAATACACCAAGCTGACGCTGGAGATGACCTCACCGGACTACGTGGACTACTTCCACGCGCTGCCCGAGGCGACCCGCTACCGGCTGGAGTCCGAGCAGAAGGGCCTGTTCAAGGGGATCAACGCCGACCTGATCAACGACATCTTCGACCTGCTCTACGCGCACAGCGTGGACGGGCCGGTGAACACCCGCCTGCTCACCAACACCGAGCTGGTCAGCGCCGAGCACCAGGACGGGCAGTACACGCTGGGGTTGCGCCAGGTGGAGCAGGAGCGCGACTTCGTGCTGCGTACCGAGGGGCTGGTGCTGGCCACCGGCTACCACTACCGGGTGCCGGAGTTCCTCACGCCGGTGTCAGACCGGATCCGCTGGGACGCGCACGGCCGCTTCGACGTGGCCCGCAACTACAGCATCGACCACAGTGGGCGGGGCATCTTCCTGCAGAACGCGGGCACCCACACGCACAGCATCACCTCACCGGACCTCGGCATGGGCGCCTACCGCAACTCCTGGATCATCCGCGAGCTGCTCGGCCGGGAGCACTACCCGATCGAGAAGAGCATCACCTTCCAGGAGTTCGGGGTGTCGTCGTGACGAGCGTCTTCACCCGGGTCGACGAGGGGCTCGGTGAGTTCGCGCTGCGGCCGCTCGATCCGGACGCCGACGCGGCGCTGCTGCACGCCTGGGTGACCCACCCGAAGGCGGCGTTCTGGATGATGCAGGACGCCGACCTGGCCCAGGTCACCGAGGAGTACCGGCGCATCGCCGAGCACCCGCACCACGACGCGTACCTCGGCCTGTGGCGGGGGAGTCCCGCCTTCCTGGCGGAGCGCTACGACCCGGCCCACGTCGAGCTGGTCGGCCTGTACGACCACCAGCCCGGTGACGTGGGCATGCACTTCCTCTGCGCGCCGGTCGACGCGCCAGTGCACGGCTTCACCCGGGCGGTGATCGGCACCGTCATGGCGTGGCTCTTCGACGACCCGACGACCCGTCGGGTGGTGGTCGAACCGGACGTGCGCAACACCGCAGTGCACGCGCTGAACGCCGCCGTCGGCTTCACCGTCGTCGGCCCGATCGCCAAGCCCGAGAAGGACGCGCTGCTCGGCGTCTGCACCCGAGCCCAGTTCCAGGCTGCCGCCGACCGCAGCGCCGCCGACCGCGCCGCTGTCACCCGAACCGAAGGAGCCCCGGCGTGACCACCACCGCCGTACCCACCCACCCGCCCGTCGCCACGGTGCACAACGCCCCCGGCGACCCGGTCGGGCACCTCACCCCGCAGCGCTGGGCCCGGGCCAACCGGCTGCTGGTCCGCAAGGCCCTCGCCGAGTTCACCCACGAGCGGCTGCTCACCCCGGAGGCCGTGGCCGGCCCCGACGACCGGCAGTGGTACGAGGTCCGCAGCGACGACGGCACTGTCACCTACCGGTTCGCGGCGCGGGTGCTCGCCCTGGCGCACTGGCAGATCGACGCGGACAGCATCACCCGACACCGCGACGGCAGCGCCCTGGCCCCGGACGCGGTGGACCTCATCGTCGAACTGCGCGACACCCTCGGGCTCTCCGCGCGGGTGCTCCCGGTCTATCTGGAGGAGATCACCTCGACGCTGGCCGGTACGGCGTACAAGCTGACCCAGGCGGCGCCGAGCGCCGCCGAGCTGGCCGAGGCGGATTTCCAGACCATCGAGACCTCGATGACCGAGGGCCACCCCTGCTTCGTGGCGAACAACGGCCGGCTCGGGTTCGGCGTCGACGAGTACCACCGGTACGCCCCGGAGGCCGCAGCGCCGGTGCGGCTGGAGTGGCTGGCCGCACACCGGGACCACTCGACGTTCAGCAGCGCCGCCGACCTCGACTACGACACGCTCATCGAGAGCGAGTTGGACGCCGAGACGCGGGCCCGGTTCGCGGCCACGATGGCCGATCTCGGGCTGGACCTCGCCGACTACCACCTGATCCCGGCACACCCGTGGCAGTGGTGGAACAAGCTGGCGGTCACCTTCGCCGGGGAGCTGGCCGAGCGGCGGCTGGTGCACCTCGGCCCCGGGCCGGACGTGTACCTCGCCCAGCAGTCCATCCGCACCTTCTTCAACGTCAGCGAGCCGGGCCGGCACTACGTCAAGACCGCGCTGTCGGTGCTGAACATGGGCTTCATGCGAGGGCTGTCGGCCGCCTACATGGAGGCCACCCCGGCGATCAACGACTGGCTGGCCGACCTGATCGCCACCGACGAGGTGCTGACCGGCACCGGTCTGACCGTCATCCGGGAGCGGGCCGCTGTGGGTTACCGGCACCGGCGGTACGAGGCGGCGACCGAGCGCACCTCCCCGTACCGCAAGATGTTGGCCGCCCTGTGGCGGGAGAGCCCGGTGCCCGACCTCGCGTCGGGGGAGCGACTGTCCACCATGGCCGCGCTGCTGCACGTCGACGACGAGGGCGATTCACTGGCGGCGGCGCTGATCGCCCGGTCCGGCCTGGCGCCCGAGGTGTGGCTGCGTCGCTACCTGGACGCCTACCTGACCCCGCTGCTGCACAGCTTCTACGCCCACGACCTGGCCTTCATGCCGCACGGCGAGAACGTCATCCTGGTCCTCGACGAGCAGGACACCGTCCAGCGGGTGATCTTCAAGGACATCGCCGAAGAGATCGCGGTGATGAGCGACACTGTCGAGCTGCCGGCGGCGGTGGAGCGGATCCGCGTCGAGGTGCCCGACGACACCAAGCTGCTGACCATTTTCACCGACGTGGTGGACTGCTTCCTGCGGCACCTCAACGCGGTCCTGGTCGAGGCCGGCGTGCTCGCCGAGGACGACTTCTGGCGCACTGTCGCGGTCTGCGCCGCCGACTACTTCGACCGGGTGCCGCACCTGGCCGAGCGGGTCCGCCACTACGACCTGTTCGCCCCGGAGTTCACGCTGTCCTGCCTCAACCGGCTGCAACTGCGCAACAACCAGCAGATGATCGACCTGGCCGACCCGTCGGCGGCGCTCCAGTTCGTCGGCACCCTCACCAACCCGCTCGCCGCCCACGCTCCGGCCCGGTGACCGCTATCGCGTTTGGTCAGCGGGCACGCCAACGGGTGCAATAGGCGGATGGGAGTTCTGAGTACCGCGAGCCTGTTCGCCGCCACAGTGACCACCGGCCTGACCGCCGGGCTGTTCGCCGCCTTCGCGTACGCGGTCATGCCGGGTCTGGCCCGCACCGACGACCGGACGTTGGTGCTCGCCATGCGGCGGATCAACGAGTCGATCCTCAACGGTTGGTTCGCGGTGTGCTTCGGCGGCGCGCTGCTGTTCACGCTGGTGGCGGCGGCGCTGCACCTGGGGGCCGAGCGTCGGGCGGTGCTGCCGTGGATCGTCGCCGGGCTGGTGTTGTACCTGGTGGTGCTCGGCGTCACCGCCGTGGTCAACGTGCCGCTCAACAACGTGCTGGCCCGCGCCGGCGACGTCGACGACGCCACCGACCTCGCGGCGTTGCGAGCGCGCTTCGAGGTCACCTGGGTACGCGGCAACGTGGTCCGCGCCGTCGCGTCGACCGGTGCCTTCGGGTTGCTGGCGTGGGCGCTGGTGGTCGAAGGCCGGCTGCTCGGCTGAGGCCGGATGGGAGGGCGACCGACCGGGCCGGCGTCGGCTCAGTCGGTCGGGTCGGCCGTGCCGGCCTGCTGGAACGCGCGGGCCAGCTGGGCGAGGTCGAAGCCCTCGAAGTGCTGGAGGAACCGGCGGCGTACGGCGGCCAGGTGACTGGGCCAGGATTCCTGCAGGCGGGCGTAGCCCGCGTCGGTGAGGACGGCGTTCCAGCCGCGCGCGTCCTCCTCGCACCGTTCCCGTCGGACCAGGCCCTGCGTCTCCAGCCGGATGATCGTGCGGGTCATGCCGCTGAGGGAGAGGTGGCAGAGCGCGGCGAGCTCGTTCATGCGCATCCGCCGGTCCGGTGTCTCGGAGAGGTTCATCAGCGCGGTGTACTCGGTGAGCGGTAGCTGACGGTCACCGACCATGTCCGCGTCGATCGCGCGGGGCAGGACGTGCATCACCTGTCCCAGGGCGCGGACCAGGGATTCCTCGTCTGGAGTGAGGGGCTGCGGACTCGCTGCGGAGGGATTGGGCATCCTCCTATCATACTTGTTTGACTGAGCAAATGCTCACCCTCCGTGTGACCACGCCCATAGGCCAGATATTTGCTTGACCGATCAAGCGTCGGTTAGCGTTCCCCGTCGTCAGGCAAGGACCTCTGAAAGGCGCCACACATGACCAGGATCGGGATCATCCTCGGAAGCACCCGCCCGGGGCGTAACGGCGAGGCCGTCGCCCGCTGGGTGCTCGACATCGCCAAGCAGCGCTCCGACGCGGAGTACGAGCTGATCGACCTGCTCGACTACCAGCTGCCGCACCTCGACGAGGCGTACCCGCCCTCGATGGGCCAGTACACCCAGCCGCACACCAAGCGGTGGGCCGAGACGATCGCGTCGTTCGACGGGTTCATCATCGTCACCCCCGAGTACAACCACTCGACCTCGGGCGCTCTGAAGAACGCGATCGACTTCCTCTACGCCGAGTGGAACAACAAGGCCGTCGGCTTCGTCAGCTACGGCTCGGTCGGCGGGACGCGCGCCGTGGAGCACCTGCGTCTGATCTCCGGTGAGCTCCAGATGGCCGACGTGCGCTCGCAGGTCGCGCTGTCGCTCTTCACCGACTTCGAGAACTTCAGCGTCTTCAAGCCCAACCAGTTCCACCAGGACTCGCTGACCGCCACGCTCGACCAGGTGGTCGCCTGGAGCGCGGCGCTCGCTCCGCTGCGCAAGGGCTGAGCGTTCCGCGCCTTTCGGAAACGGCCGTGGGGGATCCCACGGCCGTTTCCGGGCGTTCAGGCACGCTCTGCGCCGGCGAACAGGTCCAGCGACAGCTGCCACAGTCGCGCCGCCGCCGTGGGGTCGATCGCGTGGTCGGCGACGCCGCGCAGCGGGTCCGCCGGGTCGTGACGCACCGCCTGCTGGCAGTCCTCGAAGTACCGGCCGCCGATGCCCTCCAGCTGCGGCCCCGCGGCGAGCAGCACGGAGGTCGCGGCCCCCTGCTGCGGGGTCTTGAAGTCGAACGCCGGAAGCTGCGCGTAGTCCTCCTCGGTGAGGTGCCGTCCCAGGTTGGTGACGACCGCGCCCGGGTTGGCCACGTTGACAGTGATGCCGTCGCCGGCCCAACGCCGGTTCGCCTCGACGGCGAACAGCGCGGTGGCGGTCTTCGACTCGCCGTAGGCAAGCAGACGGTCATAGGGGCGTGCCCGGAAGTTGACGTCCTCGAAGACCATCGGGGCCGAAACGTGGGCGATGGAACTCAGCGAAACGACGCGGGCCCCACCGGCCTCGGCGAGCGCCCGGTGCAGCCCGTTGGCGAGTGCGAAGTGGCCGAGGTGGTTGGTGGCCAACTGCAACTCCCAACCCTCCGCCGTGCGCATCTCGGGGGTCGCCGACACTCCGGCGTTGTTGACCAGGATGTGCAGGGGCCCGTCCCAGGCGGCCACGAACGCGGCGACCGACCGCTGGTCGGACAGGTCCAACGGCGCGACCCGGAGCAGCCGGTTCCCGGTCCCGGCGCCGATCTCCCGCGCGGTCCGTTCTCCGGCCCGCACGTCCCGTACCGCAAGCGTCACCTCGGCGCCCGCCATGGCGAGCGCCCGGGCGGTCTCCACTCCGATGCCCGACGAGGCACCGGTGACGATCGCGCGACGCCCGGTCAGGTCGACACCGGCCACGACGTCGGCGGCGGTGGATTGGGCGTTGAACGGCGTGCTGACGCGTGTTTCCGACATGAACGTCTTCCTTCGGTGGGTGTCCTCACGTGGCCGTGCCGGCTCGCCGTACCGGCGTACGGTGTGCCGGCGCCGCCCTTCACACCGATCGTGCGCGGAGGTCTGTGCGGACGGCCAACACGCTCTTCCTGGCGTGGCTACAGTCTGTTCCTGTGGCCACGCCTGAGCTGCGACAACTGCGGTACTTCCTGGTCCTCGCGGAGGAGCTGAGCTTCACCCGTGCCGCCGCCCGCCTGATGATCGCCCAGCAGTCGCTGTCGCAGCAGATCACCGCCCTGGAACGCGCCCTCGGGGCGAAACTGTTCGACCGTGACAGCCGCGGCACCACCCTCACCGACATCGGTGCCCTGTTCGTGCCCGAGGCGCGCGCCGTCACCGACCGCGCCGAGCAGGCCGTCGCCGTAGTGGAACGGGCCCTGCGGGGTGACGTCGGCACCCTCCGGCTCGCCTTCCTGACCACCGTCGCCAACCATCTGCTGCCCCCGGTGGTCCGGGCAGCCCGCCAGCACCTCCCCGACCTGCACCTGGCCACCGAGTCCACCAGCATCGCGACGCTGGTGCAGGGCGTCCTCGACGGGCGGTTCGACGTCGCCTTCACCCGGACCCCGCTCGTGCCCGGCCTGGAGTCCAGGAGACTGACGACCGAACCGGTCTGCGCGGTGCTGCCCGAGGGCCACCCGCTCGCCGGGCGCGACGAGTTGACCCTCGCCGACCTGGCGGACGAACCGTGGGTCATGACCCCGCGCAGCTCCTGGGAACCCTGGCACCGCGCCTACGAGGACCAGTTCCGGGAAGCGGGCTTCGTACCGACCGTCGTTCAGGAGGAGGCCGGCGTGCAGAGCCTCCTCGGCCTGGTCGCCGCCGGGCTCGGCGTCACCCGGCTCGCCTGCTCGGCGGCGAGTCTTCGCCGCACCGGCGTGGTGTTCGTTCCGCTGACCGGCGCCTACGCGTACACCGAGATGGTGTGGTTGGCGGGCAACACCGCGCCCGCGCTGCACCGCTTCCTGGACGTGGTCACGGAACTCGCGGCGACCACCGACCTCACCAGCACCGGCTGACGGTGAGCCGGCCGGCTCACCGCGTCGCGAGGTGGTGGGTGGTGCCGTCGGCGACGGCGCGAAGCTTGTCGGGGTTGGCGACGTTGTGGATGGCGGTGATGCGACCGCCGGCGTCGATGTCGAAGGAGACGGTGGCGACCACCCGACCCGCACCGCTGAACACCAGACCCGGGCCCCCGTTGATCTCGACCAGAGCGGCGCGCATGTCGTGCGGCGCGACGCCCTGGTAGGTGACGGTGCCGATGGCCGCGAACCACGCGGCGACCGTTCCCGCGCCCCTGATGGGACGCAGGGCCTGGCGGACCTTACCGCCACCGTCGGTCCACAACGTGACGTCCGGCGACAGCAGCTCCAGCAGGGTGTTGATGTCGCCACCGGTCGCGGCGGCGAGGAATCGCTCGGTGACCCCGCGCTGCTGCGACCGGTCCGCCGTGAAACGTTGCCGCTGGCCCCGAACGTGCTCGCGAGCCCGGTGGGCGATCTGGCGGACCGCCGCCTCGGAGCGCTCCACCGCCGCCGCGATCTCCGCGTGGCTGAAGTCGAAGACCTCCCGCAGGACGAACACGGCGCGTTCGAGCGGGCTGAGCGTCTCCAGCACCACCAGCATCGCCATCGACACCGACTCGGCGTCGGTGACGGTGTCGGCGGCGTCCCCTTCGGTCAGGACGGGTTCGGGCAACCACGGCCCCGGATAGGTCTCGCGGTGGTGCCGGGCCGAGCGCAGACGCTGCAACGCGAGGTTCGACACGATGCGGGCGAGGTACGCCTTCGGGTCGGCGACCTGGGAGCGGTCCGCCGAGGACCAGCTGATCCAGGCGTCCTGCACCGCGTCCTCGGCATCGGCCGCGCTGCCGAGGATCCGATAGGCCACCGAGAACAGCAGGTTGCGATGACTGTGGAACACCTGCTCGTCAGCGTCCGGCGGGTGCGTCACCGCGCGTCCCGCAGGCGGGTGAAACGGCCACCACGCGGCCAGAACGCACCGGAGGAGGGCAACCGCGACATGCGACGGTAGGTCGGCCAGGGCGAAGCGCTCACGGTCTCCTTGTACCAGACCGCCATCCGCCCGGTCAGACACCCGCGGCGAGGGCTGTCGTCCGGGCGGGTGAACTGCACGACCGCGTCGTTCCGACCCAGGCTCACCGGCGTGTGGTAATAACCGAACCGGAACGGCCTGGGTTGCCTGCCCCGCAGCGCGCGGGCGATCGACACCGCCGCGTGCACGCCGGTCGGCATCCCGCTCTGGCAGGTGCCGTGCAGCACCCCGTAACCCTGCCGGATCGCTGCCGCATCGCCGATCGCGTACACCTCGGGGTGCGACACCGACCGCAACGCGGAGTCGGTGACGACGCGACCGCGTTCGTCGACGGTCAACCCGGCGGCGGCGGCCAGCGGCGCCACCCGGGTACCACCCGTCCAGAGGACGATGTCGGCCGCCACGGTCTCCGCACCGGCCAGTTCGACAGCGTCGGGCCGGACCCTGGTGACCGCCGCTCCGGTGACCATCTGGACGCCGAGGCGGGTCAGCGCGCCCCGCAGGTACGCCCGGGCCTTCGGGTTCATGCTCGCTCCCGGGTCCTGCTGGCCCACCAGCGTGACACCGACCTCCGGGTGCCGTTCCGCGATCTCCGCGGCCGCCTCGATCCCGGTCAACCCGCTGCCGACCACGACGACAGTGCCGGCGCCGAGCCGTGCCAGCCGGTCCGCCAGCGTGGTCGCGCCACTCGGACCGTCCAGGCTGTACGCGTGCTCCTCGACGCCCGGGACCGCCGCCGTGTCCGTCACGCTGCCCAACGCGTAGACCAGGGTGTCGTAGCGCAGCACCCGGCTGTCGTCGACGCGGACGGTCTTCGCGTGGGCGTCCACCGCCGTCACCCAGCCGCGCACGAACTGCGCACCCGTTCCCGCCAGCAGCTCGCTGATGTCCAGGTCGGCGAGCCGCTGACCGGTCGCCGTCATGTGCAGCCGGAGACGCTCGGTGAACCGCTCCTGCGCGTTGACCACTGTCACCTGCACGTCGGCCCGCCTGGTCCGGGCCGCCAGTTGGGTCGCCGCGGCCATGCCCGCGTAGCCCGCGCCGAGGATCAGTACGCGGTGTGTGCCCGCCGGGACCTGTCGATGCGCTGTGCTCATTGTTCCGCCTCTCTGATCGGACTGACGACCACGAGATGCGTGCCGCTCGTCGGTTCGTGACATGGCAGCGATGTGACGCCCGCCACGGCCAGCGTCGGAGGGGCGCGTTCACTACCCTTGGCGCGATGAGCCGATCCGCCGCCGCTGGTCGGGCTCCGCTCTGGCGGGACCGGACCTTCGGCACGTACTGGGTCGCCCAGTCGCTCTCGGCGGCCGGCGACTCGTTCGCCTACCTGGCGGTGCCGCTGCTGGTGCTCCAGGCGACCGGGTCGGTGGCGCAGATGGGCCTGCTCACCGCCGTCGCGGGCGCGGCGTCCGTCGTCGCCGGGATCTTCGGTGGGGTGCTGGTCGACCGGTACGACCGCCGCACCTTGATGATCGTGGCGGACCTGACCCGGCTGGTGCTCTACGCCCTGGTGCCACTGGCGTGGCTCGCCGGCCCGCAGGTCTGGCTGCTCTTCGTCGTGCTGCCGATCTGCGAGGCGGCCGGCATGCTGTTCCAGGTCGCTGCGGTGACCGCGGTCCGCAACCTCGTCGACTCCGACCGGATCACCGAGGCCAACGGCCGGTTGCAGGCGACGTACGCGGCGGCGGCCGTGCTCGGGCCGCTGCTCGCCGGTGTGGTGGCGGCCCGCTTCGGCCCGGCCACCGCCATCGCCGTCAACGCGGCGAGCTTCGCGCTCTCGGCGGCCGGCCTGTGGCTGATCCGACTGCGCCCCGTCCGGGTGGACGAGGGGGTGGCCCGGCAACGTCCGCTGGCTGAGTTCCTGGCCGGGGCGCGGTTCCTGTGGCGACAGCCCGTGCTGCGCGCGCTGACCGTCCTGTTGTCGGTCTTCATCTTCCTCACCTACGGCTTCGTCGACGTGCTGATCTACCACGTCACGCACGACCTCGGCGGCTCGGAGGGCACTGTCGGCACGGTGCTCGGCTTGGCGGCGCTGGGCACTGTCGCCGGCGCGCTGCTGGTGGCGCCGCTGCGCCGCCGTCGCGGCTTCGGCCCCACCTGGATCGGCGCGCACGCGATCTGCGGTTTCGCCGTGGCGGGGGTCGGCCTCGCCACCACAGTGCCGGCGGTCACCACACTGACGGCGGTGTACCTGTGCTGTCTCAGCGTCGGCGGGATCTGTTCGATGTCCCTGCGCCAGGAGATCACCCCCGATCACCTGCTGGGCCGGGTCACGTCGGCGTTCTGGAGCACGCACTACGCCCTCGGTCCGGCCGGCGCTGTGGTGCTGACCTGGGCCGCCGGCCGCTACGGTGCTCCGGCGGTCACGCTCGCGGCCGGCGCCGGGTGCCTGCTGGTCGCGGTCGGCGGCCTCTTCACCCCGATCCGCCGTGCCGGAGCGGAGCCGGCCGTCGGGCAGCCCGGACTGCACCCGGCCCCGGCCGGCGGCACCGCTGGTTGAGATGGCGGCACCGTTGGTGGAGATGGCGGCACCGTTGGTTGAGATGGCGGCACCGTTGGTGGAGACGGCGGCACCGTTGGTGGAGACGCTATGGAGCTGATGTCGTAAACGATTCAGGCGGTGGGGCCGCTCCCGGCGGTGGGGAAGACCCGACGGCCCGGCCAGCGGCCGATTCGTTTGTGACATCAGCTCCAAAGGCGCCGACCACCACTGTGGCCTCCTGAGCGAGCGGAGCGGGCGCGGTCAGAACTCCTGGTACATCACGTGCAGGCCGACCCGGCCGAGGATGGGGTGACGGAACGCGCCCGGCACGGTGCCGACCACCTCGAAGCCCTCCCGCAGGTACAGCCGTATCGCCGAACTGTTGCTCTCCGCCACGGCGTTGAACTGCATGCCGGCGTACCCCTGCCGGCGGGCCCAGGTCAGGGCGTCACGGCACAGCGCGGTGCCCACGCCCCGCCCCCGCGCGTCGGCGGCGACCATGAAGCTGGCGGTGGACACGTGCGCGCCCGGCCCGGGCCGGTTGGCGCCCATCTTGGCGGTGCCGAGCACCCGCTCGCCGTCGACCGCCACGACGGTCCGCGCCGGCGCCGCCTCGACCCACATGCCGTACGACTGCTCGACGGTCATCGCCGGGTCGTAGGGGAACGTCTCCTGTGCCCGGATCACCTCCTCGATGATCGGCCACACCTGCGGCCAGTCCCGGTCGACGAACTCCCGAATCAGCACCCGGGGAGGTTAGGCCGGGGCAGGAGCATCGGACAATCCGTTATCCGCTGGTGCATCTGCGCGGCCCACCCGGTGCGAAGCATGGATCGTGACGAGACGTCACGGATCCGGTCGCTTCGACGAAAGGCCCGCTGATGAAGATCGCACGAATCGCCGCCCGGATGGCGGTGGGTGCCGTGGCCACCGCGCTGGCCACCACCGCGGTCGCCGTACCGGCCGCTCAGGCCACCAGCAAGCCCAAGCCGCTCGGCACAACGTCACTCGCCCAGGTGCTCACCCGGGACAGCAGCGGCTTCGATCGCAACTCGCGTGATTTCGACGTGCTGACGGCGGCCGTGCTGGCCGTGCTGGAGGCCAAGCCGAACTCTCCGGTCAAGGTGCTCACCGACGGCACCGTGGCGCTGACCGCGTTCATCCCCACCGACGCCGCCTTCCAGCAGTTGGTCCGCGAGATCACGCAGGCCCGGAAGCTGCCGAGTGAGAGCGCCGCCTTCACCGCCGTTGCCGGGCTGGGCATCGACACCGTCGAGTCGGTGCTGCTCTACCACGTGGTCCCGGGGGCCACCATCGACCGCAAGACGGCGGTCCGGGCCGACGGCACGGACCTGACCACCGCGCTCGGCTCGACCGTCGAGGTCGACGTGCGCACCTACCTGTACTTCTTCCGCCAGGTGCGGCTGGTCGACGCCGACACCGACGACCGTGACGCGCGGGTCGTCTCCTACGACGTCAACAAGGGCAACCGGCAGATCGCGCACGCCGTGGACCGGGTGCTGCGCCCGATCGACCTACCCTGACCGCGGGCGGGTGGCGTCCGACCACGCGCCGGATGCCACCCGCGCCGGGCGGTCAGCCCGAGGCGAGCGCAGCCAGTTCCTCGTCGAGCAGGGCCGCCAGCCGGGCCGACCGCCCGGGATGGCTGCGCGCTGTCATCCCGCGGCTGGGCATCTCCACAGTCATCAGCAGGTACAGGTGCAACCGGTAGAGACCGAGCCGGCGGCGTGCCGAAGCGTCCAGCACCAACGGTTCGACTGCGCTGGCCTGGTAACCGCGCAGCAGAGGGTGCTCCGGCTCGTCCTCGACGCGTCGGAAGAGCAGCGGTGAAACCAGGTCCAGCAGTGGGTCGCCGTAGAGGAACCGCTCGCCGTCCACCAGGCCGCGCAGCCGCAACCGGCCGTCCCCGTCGGGCGCCGCCAGCACGTTGCCGTCCCAGCAGTCGAAGTGCAGCAGCGCCGGCCGGCGCACCTCGTCGAGCACGTCGCCGTGCCGCCCCACCAGTGCGTGCAGGCGGTCCGGGGTCACCGGCAGCCGGACGTCCCAGTCGACCGCGTCGGCCAGGAGCGCGTCGAGCATCGCCGTGAACGCTGCCCGCCAGGTCGGCCCGCCGGCCCGTTCGTCGTCGTACCCGAACCTCTCACCGGTCACCCGGTGCAACGCGGCGAGAGCCACCCCGAGGTCGTGGCGCGCCGGGCCGTCCTCGACCACGACACCGGCCTCGGCCAGGTCGGCCAACGACCGGCCGGGCAGCAGCGTGGTGACCAACCACTCGCCGTACGCCGGGTCGGCGCCGCGCCAGAGCACCGGGGGGACGGGCACCTGCGGCGCCCGCTGCGCGACGAGCCGAAAGTACCGCTCCTCGGCAGCGCAGAGCCCGCGCTCGTAGCGCAGCAGCGGCGTTCCGGCCGGCGGCGCCAGCTTCAGCACCACCCGACGGTCGTCGTCGAGCAGCACCCACCAGACCGTCGCGTACCCTCCACCGGCCAGTGGACCGGCGTCCCGGACCCGGGTGTGTGGCCCGAACGACGCACCGACCAGGTACGCCACATCGGCGCGCGTGAGGGGCCGCTGGGTCGGGCTGACACCGGTCACGACGTGCTGTCACCTCGCCGTGCGCGTGGCGCGGAACCCGCTGTGGCGCGGGTGGACAGTGGGACGGGACCGGCGGTGTCGCGGCGGACCAGCTCGGCGGGGAGCACCTCGACCCGGGGCGTCGGGGCCCCGACGCCGAGCACCAGGGACATCGCCCGCACACCCATGTCGACCAGGGGCAGCCGCACGGTGGTCAACGCCGGGGTCACGTCCCGGGCGATCGGCATGTCGTCGAAACCCAGCACCGAGATCTGCTGCGGCACGGCCAACCCACGCGCGCGCAGGGTGGCGAGCGCGCCGATGGCCATCGAGTCGTTGAGCGCCACGATCGCGGTCAGCTCCGGGTCGGCGTCGAGCAGTCGGGCGGTGGCCTCGGCCCCGCCGTCGCGGTCGAACTCCGCGTACCGGATGCGCCGTTCGGGCAGCTCGCGGCCCTGCTCGGTGAGGGCCTGCCGGAGCCCGGCGAGCCGGTCGGTGGTGGTGGTCAGGATGCGCGGGCCGGCGACCACGCCGATCGCCCGGTGCCCCAGACCGCAGAGCTCCCGCCCGGCGAGGTAGCCGCCGGTCCGGTTGTCCGGCATCACCGCGTCGCCGGAGTGCTCGTGCCGCCCGATCACCGCCACCCGCCCGCCGGTGGCCTCGTACGCGGCGAGCTTCTCGTTGAGTTGCCGGGTGAACGCCTCGTCGTGGTAGCCCGAGCCGGCCAGGATCAGCGCGGCCACCTGGTGGCCGCGCAGCAGCTCCACGTACTCCAACTCGCGGTCCGGGTCCCGGTAGCTGTTGCAGATCATCAGCAGTCGGCCCTGGTCGGTGGCGACCCGTTGCAGCCCCCGGGTGATCTCGGCGAAGTACGGGTCGGAGACGTCGTGCACGATCACGCCGACCGCGCTGCGGTGCGAGCGGGCCAGCAGTTGGGCGTGCGCGTTCGGCACGTACTGCAACTCGGCGACGGCGGCGAGCACCCGTTCGCGCAGCTCGTCGGTGACCGGCTTGCTGCTGCCGTTGATGACGCGGGAGGCGGTGGCGGGCGAGACGCCCGCTCGGCGGGCCACATCGGACAGGGTCGCCATGGCCCGCCCCCTCGATCTGTTGACGGCGTTTCGTCGTGCCGGCTAGCGTCACCGTACCGCAGAGAAAGCCCTTTCCCGCAGGGAGGCCCGGCCGTGTCCGATCGCTTCGCGGTACTTCAACTTGACGACCTTCCCGTCCGGCACTGCTCGTGTGGGACCACCCGCCGGGGTTTCATCGCCGAGAGCGAGGGCCAGGCCAGCGTGCATCTGCTCCAGGTGCAGGACGCGGTGACCCACCACCACCGGATCGCCACCGAGTACTACGTCGTGCTCGCCGGTGAGGGCGAGATCGAGCTGGACGGTGTCCGTCACCCGGCCCGGCCGATGTCCGCGTTCCTGATCAAGCCGGGCTGCCGGCACCGGGCCATCGGCGATCTCACCGTGCTGCTGGTGTCTTTGCCGGCCGCCGACGACACCGACGAGTACTTCGATGCGTGATCGGCCGGCACCGCTGCCCGGTGGGGTCGGGGTGTCCCGGCTGCGCGTCTACGACACAGTGGCCCCGGACGGCCTGGTCGGGGGCACCCCGCACGTGCACCTGTGCTGCACCGAGGGGTACGTGGTGACCGACGGCGAGGGCGCGGTGCAGACCCTGACCACGGCTGGCTACCGGGAGACGCCGCTGCGCCCGGGGGTGGTGGTCTGGTTCGAGCCGGGCACCGTGCACCGCCTGGTCAACACCGGCGGGCTGAGCATCGTGGTGCTGATGCAGAACAGCGGCCTGCCCGAGGCCGGCGACGCGGTGCTGACCTTCCCACCCGAGGTGCTGGCCGACCCGGCCGCGTACGACGCGGCGGCGGCGTTGCCCGACGGGGGAGCGCCGGGTGCGGACGTGCACGCCGCGTACCGCCGTCGGGATCTGGCGGTGACCGGCTTCCAGGCCCTGCGGTCCGGCGGTCCGGCGGCGCTGGCCGCGTTCCACGCCGCCGCGGTCGCCCTGCGCCAGCCGCTGCTGACGCGGTGGCGGCAGCGGTGGGAGGCCGGCGCGGGCCGCGCCGCCGCCGACACCGCCGCGCAGCTCGACGCCCTGGAGTGGGGGGATCCCGGCCACCTGGGCGACGCCGGGGTGTACGCGGTGAACGAGCCGGTCGAGCGGGGCCGGTTGGGTATGTGCGGCCTCCTCGACACCTACCCGGCGGCCGGCTGACCGTCCCTTCGGGACAGGTGCCGGGCTGCTGCGAGGCATCGGCGGAAACAGATCGAGGAAAGGCCTTGCCCGGCGTGAGGGTGCCGCCTACGCTCCAGGAAAGCGTTTGCCTGATCCGCCGACGGCCCGGTCCATGGGTGCCGTACCGGGCCCCGAGGAGGTTCCGCGTGACCGAGAACTCTTTGGACACGGCGGGCCGGCAGGCCGCCGCCGACCAGGCCAGCGGTGCGAGAGCAGCCGCTGCCGGGCCTGGCAGTGTCGATGCGGCGGACGGCCTCGACGGCACGGCTTCGTCCACTGTGGCGAAACAGCCGCCCGGTGGCGGCCGTCCACCACGTCCCACGCTCGGTCGCCGGGCGCTGACCTTCGCCGACTCGCTCTGGCGTCCGGCGCTGGTGCTCGCGGTCTTCTTCGCCGCCTGGTGGTTCGTCGCAGCCCGCGAGTACGTCCCGAACTACCTGGTGCCCACCCCCGGCCAGGTGTGGGAGACGATGACCACGCAGTGGTCCGAGCTGGCCCGGCACACACTGGTCACCCTCTACGAGACGGTGCTCGGCTTCGTGCTGGCCGCCGCGTTGGGTCTGGTCACCGCGGTCGCCATCGCATACTCCCGCACCCTGGACAAGGCGCTCTACCCGATCGTCCTGTTCGCACAGGTCATTCCGAAGATCGCCATCGCGCCGCTGCTGGTGGTCTGGTTCGGCCTCGGCCTCACCCCGAAGATCATCCTGGCGGTGCTCATCGCGTTCTTCCCGGTGGTCATCTCCGGCGTGGCCGGGCTGCGCTCCACCGACCCGGAGCTGCTCGACCTCGCCGCCACGATGGGCGCCGGGCCGTGGCGCACCTTCCGCAAGATCCGCTTCCCGAACGCGTTGCCGCACCTGATGGCCGGCCTGAAGGTGGCCGTCACCCTCGCCGTGGTCGGTGCCGTGGTCGGTGAGTTCGTCGGCGCCAGCGAAGGGCTCGGCTACGTCCTGTTGCTGGCCAACGGCAACCTCGACTCCGCGCTGCTGTTCGCCGACCTGATCCTGATGTCGGCCATCGGCATCGTCCTGTTCGTCCTGGTCGAGATCGCCGAGGCACTGCTCATTCCGTGGCACGCCAGCCGCCGGGCCGGCGTGTCCCTCACCACCTCCTGACCGACCCCATCACGGAGGCACCGATGAAACGCACCGCCACCACCATCCTGGCCACCGCCGCCCTGCTCCTCGCCGCCACCGGCTGCGGTGGGGACGATCCCGCCGGCAGCACCAACGCCGACGGCAGCAAGCAGGTCACCCTCACCCTCAACTGGGTGCCCTACGGCGAGCACGCGCCCTTCTACTACGGCCTGCAGAAGGGTTACTACTCCGCCGAGGGCATCGACCTGAAGATCCTGCCCGGCAACGGCTCGGGCAACACCGTCAAGCAGGTCGCCCAGAAGCAGACCGACTTCGGCTGGGCGGACAGCCCGGTGCTGCTGAAGTCGGTCGCCAGCGGCATGCCGGTGCGCAGCCTCGGCGCGTACCTGGAGAAGGGACCCTCCTCGGTGGAGTTCTTCACCGAGGAGAACATCAAGACACCGGCCGACCTCAAGGGCAAGACCGTCGGCGGCACCCCCGGCGACGCCCTCTACGCGACCTTCCCGGCCTGGCTGGAGAAGAACGGCCTCAAGAAGGACGACGTCAAGGTGGTCAACGTCGACGCCGCCGGCAAGATCGCCGCCCTGGCCGAGGGCAAGGTCGACGCCATCATGGGCTTCTTCCACGACCAGGCGCCCACCATCGAGAGCAAGACCGGCAAGAAGGTCGACGTGCTGCTCTTCGCCGACTACGGGATGAACCTGCTCGGCACCGGCCTGATCGCCAACACCCAGACCCTGCAGAAGGACCCAGAGCTGGTCCGCAAGTTCGTTCGGGCCACCCAGAAGTCCTGGGCCGACGCCGCCCGGGACCCGGCCGGTGCGGTGAGCGCGATGACGGCTCTGGCCGAGAACGAGCCGGCGCCCGAGGTGCTCACCAAGCAGCTCACGCTCAACATGCCGCTGATCGGCGCGGACGGCCCGCCCGGGGTGAACACCGAGGCCCAGTGGACCGAGACCATCGACCTGATGTCCCGCTACGCCGAGCTGAAAAACCCGGGAGCGCCCAGCGCGTACTGGGACTCCTCGTACGCGGCGCAGGGGTGACCCGGTGACCGCCGCGCCGGCAGCCACCGGCACCGCCATCGGGATGTCCGGGCTGACCGTCCGGTTCACCACCCGACGGTCGCAGACCACCGCGTTGGACGACGTGTCGCTGGACATCGAGCCGGGCGAGTTCGTCACGATCGTCGGCCCGTCCGGCTGCGGCAAGTCCACCCTTCTGAAGATCGTCGCGGGGTTGGTCAAGCCGACCAGCGGTGACGTGTCGCTGCTGGAGCGCCCGGTGCGCGGCCCGCAGAAGGAGATCGGCTTCGTCTTTCAGAAGGCCGCGTTGCTGGAGTGGCGCGGTGCCCGAGCCAACATCCTGCTCCAGGCCGAGATGCGCGGCATGGACCGGGCGCAGGCGGCCCGCCGCGCCGACGAGCTGATCGAGATGACCGGCCTGACCGGCTTCGAGAAGGCTTTGCCACACGAGCTGTCCGGCGGCATGCAGCAGCGGGTGGCGCTCTGCCGCGCGCTGCTGCACTCCCCGCCGGTGCTGCTCATGGACGAACCGTTCGGCGCCCTGGACGCGCTGACCCGGGAGCAGATGAACGCCGAACTGCACCGGATCTGGCGGGAGACCGGGACCACTGTGGTGCTGGTCACCCACTCCATCGCCGAGGCGGTCTTCCTCGGCACCCGGGTCGTGGTGATGAGTCCCCGGCCCGGCCGGATCATCCGCACCTTTTCGGTCGAGCTACCGGCGCACCGCGACTACGCGCAGGTGATGTCGGATCCCCGCTTCGACCGGCTCGCCACCGACCTGCGTGGGTTGCTCGGCAGCGCGGCCGCCAACCACTGAGCGCGGATCGGCACGACCAGCACGACGGAAGGAACACCATGACCCGCAGGTCGATCGGCATCATCGTCAACGGCGTGACCGGACGGATGGGCTACCGGCAGCATCTCGTCCGGTCGCTGCTGGCCATCCGCGAATCCGGTGGTGTGGCGCTTGCCGACGGCACGACCATCTGGCCGGAACCGGTCCTGGTCGGGCGTAACGAGACGAAGCTCCGGGAGCTCGCCGAGCGGCACGGGCTGACCGACTGGACCACCGACCTGACCTCGGCGCTGGCCCGCGACGACGTCGAGATCTACTTCGACGCGCAGGTCACCCAGCAACGGGAGAAGGCGATCCGGCAGGCCATCGAGGCCGGCAAGCACATCTACACGGAGAAGCCGCTGGCCGAGGACACCGCGGCGGCCCTCGACCTGGCCCGGGCGGCGGACGCGGCCGGCGTACGCACCGGTGTCGTGCAGGACAAGCTCTTCCTGCCCGGTCTGCGCAAGCTCAAGCGCCTCATCGACGGTGGCTTCTTCGGCCGGATCCTCTCGGTGCGCGGCGAGTTCGGGTACTGGGTCTTCGAGGGCGACTGGCAGCCCGCTCAGCGGCCGTCGTGGAACTACCGCACCGAGGACGGCGGCGGCATCGTGGTCGACATGTTCCCGCACTGGCACTACGTGCTGGAGGAGCTGTTCGGCCGGGTCACTGCCGTCTCCTGTGTGACAGCCACCCACGTGCCCGAACGGGTCGACGAGGCCGGTCACCCGTATGCCGCCACCGCCGACGACGCCGCGTACGCCACCTTCGAACTCGACAGCGGGGTGATCGCGCAGATCAACTCCTCCTGGGCCGTGCGGGTGTACCGCGACGAGCTGGTGGAGTTCCAGGTCGACGGCACGGAGGGCAGCGCGATCGCCGGTCTGCGCAACTGCCGGGTGCAGCACCGGGCGGTCACCCCGAAGCCGGTGTGGAACCCGGACCTGCCGGCCACCGAGGACTTCCGCGCCCAGTGGGCCGAGGTGCCCGACAACGAGGAGTTCGACAACGGCTTCAAGGTGCAGTGGGAGGCGTACCTGCGGCACGTGGTGGCCGGTGAGCCGTTCCGGTGGGACTTCCTGGCCGGCGCGCGCGGCGTGCAGCTCGCCGAACTGGGGCTGCGCTCGGCCCGCGAGGGCGGTCGCATCGAGGTGCCGGAGCTGCGCTCATGACCGCCGAGGTGGTGCTGCCGGGCGGGCGACGGCATCGGCTCACCGGGGGTGGCGGCTTCGCCCGACCGGACGCGCCGGCGACCAGCCGGATCGCGTACGCCGCCGCGCACGTGGTCGCCGACCCGGGCGCGGAGAACGTGCCGGGTGCCCCGGCCGCAGTGGACTGGGATACCACCCTCGCCTTCCGGCGGCATCTCTGGTCGTACGGGCTGGGGGTCGCCGAGGCGATGGACACCGCCCAGCGGGGGATGGGGCTCGACTATCCGGCCACCCGTGAGCTGATCCGGCGCAGCGCCGCCGAGGCCCGCGCGGTCGACGGGCGGATCGTCGCCGGGGTCGGCACCGACCAGCTGCCGGTCGGCCCGGCCACCCTGGCGGCGGTCACCGCCGCGTACGCCGAGCAGCTCGACGACGTCCGCGCCGCCGGTGCCCGGCCGGTGCTGATGTGCAGCCGGCACCTGGCCGCCGCCGCGCGCGGCCCTGAGGACTACCTGCGGGTGTACGACGAGCTGCTGAGCGCCGCCGACGAACCGGTGGTGCTGCACTGGTTGGGTCCGATGTTCGACCCGGCGTTGACCGGCTACTGGGGTGCTGTGGACCTGGACCTGGCCGCCGACACGGTGATCGAGCTGATCAAGGCGCACCTGTCCAAAGTGGACGGCATCAAGGTGTCGCTGTTGGACGCCGACCGGGAGGTCGCGTTGCGTCGCCGCCTGCCGGCCGGGGTACGCCTCTACACCGGTGACGACTTCCACTACCCAGAGCTGATCCGCGGTGACGAGGTGGGTCACTCCGACGCGCTGCTCGGGGTGTTCGCGGCCATCGCGCCGGCCGCCGCCGCCGCGCTGGCCGCCCTGGACCGGGGGGACCTGACGGCGTACGACGAGATCTTCGGGCCCACAGTGCCGCTGGCCCGGCACCTGTTCGCGGTGCCGACCTGGCACTACAAGACGGGGATCGTGTTCCTGGCCTGGTTGGCCGGGCACCAGGACCATTTCACGATGGTCGCCGGCGCGCAGTCCGGCCGGTCTCCGGCGCACCTGGCCACGCTGCTCACCCTGGCCGATGCGGCCGGGCTGCTGCCCGACGCCGACCTGGCCGCAGCCCGCGCCCGGGCCTTCTTCACCGTCGCGGGGGTGGAGCAGTGAGCCTCGCGCGGTTCTCGTTCAACCAGGCGACCGCCCAGCGCTGGCCGCTGCCCGAGGTGGTGGCCGGTTGCGTGGCGGCCGGTGTGCCGGGCATCGGCCTGTGGCGGGAGCCGGTGGCCGAGTACGGGTTGGCCCGCTCGGCGAAACTGGTTCGCGACGCCGGCCTCGCCGTCACGTCGCTGTGCCGGGGCGGGTTCTTCTCCGCCGACGGCTGGCGCGCCGAGAACCTGCGGGCCATCGAGGAGGCCGCCGCCCTCGGCGCCCCGGAGCTGGTGCTGGTCTCCGGTGGGCTGCCGGCCGGCAGCCGGGACGTCGACGGCGCGCGACGTCGGGTCGCCGACGCCATCGGCGAGCTGGCCCCGCACGCCGAGGCCGCCGGGGTACGGCTGGCCATCGAGCCGCTGCACCCGATGTTCGCCGCCGACCGGTGCGTGATCGCCACCCTCGGCCAGGCGCTGGACATCGCCGAGCGGTTCGACCCGGCGGTGGTCGGCGTGGTCGTGGACGCCTACCACGTCTGGTGGGACGACACGGTGTACGCGCAGATCGCGCGGGCCGCCGCCCGGATCGCCGCGTTCCAGGTCTGCGACTGGGTGACCCCGCTGCCGGAGGGGGTGCTGCTCGGCCGGGCGTTGCCCGGTGACGGCTGCATCGAGCTGCGTCGGCTGCGCGAGGCGGTGGACGCGGCCGGCTACGTCGGGCCGATCGAGGTGGAGGTCTTCTCCGCCGAGGTGTGGGCGCGTCCGGGCGCGGAGGTGCTCGACGCGGCGATCGCCGGCTACCTGCGCCACGTTGCCTGACGTCCCCGAACGGCGGTGGCCGGCGGCGGTCGGCGCCTGGTTGGGGATCGGCACCGCACCCGCCACGCTGGTGCTCGGCGCGGCGATGGCCGCCCGACACGGCGGCGCGGTGCCGGTGGCCGGGCTGCTGGTCGGCGGGGTGCTGATGGCGGCCCTGCTCTGGGGGCAGGGCCGGATCGGGCTGCGCCGACCGCTCGGCGACGGCGGGACGTTGACCGCGGTGCTGCCCGCGTACCTGGGGGACACCTCGCGGCTGCTGCTGGCGGCGGTGCTGGCCGTGTCGATGGTCGGTTGGAACGGGTTCAACGTCGGGCTCGGCGGCGCCTCGCTGGCCGCGCTGACCCACCTGCCGGGCTGGGCCGGGCCGGTGCTGCTGGAGGTGGCGGTCCTCGCCGTGTCCTGGGCGCCGGCCCGGCTCGGCAACCGGGTCGCGGTGGTCACCACGCTCAGCGCGGTGGTGCTGGTCGGCTGGTGCCTGACGGCGCTTCCACCACCCGGTGCGCCGGTCCGCCTCGCCGGCGGCGGGCTCGCCGACGCCGCCGCGCTGATCGGGTACGCGGCCGTGTTCGCGCTGCGCGCACCGGACTTCAGCGTGGGCCTTTCCCGAAGGCGGGACCTGGCCTGGTGCGTGGGGCTGCTGATCGGGCCGGCACTGCTCGGGGTGCTCGCCGGGGCCGGCCTGTGGTTGCGGACCGGCTCGGCCGACGTCGTCGCGCTGCTCGCCGCCGGCTCGGGGCTGGCCGCGTACGCGAATCTGTTCGTCGCGGTGGCGGTGTTCGCGGCGGCGCTGACCACCACGTACTCCGGTTCCCTGGCGCTGCGTGGCCTGGCTCCCCGCCTGCCGGCGCGGGCGGCGATGCTGCTCGTCGCGGTGCTCGGCGGGATGCTGGCGGTGGCGCGGTTCGACCGGCTGGTGCTGCCCTGGCTGACCCTGCTGGCCGCCGCGTTGCCGGTGCTGGTGGTGCCGATGGCCGTGGAAGCGGCGGCCCGTCGGCGCGGTCGTGTCCCGCGTACCGTGCCCGCCTGGTGCTGGATGCCGCCGGCGCTGCTCGCGGTGGCCTGCACGCTCGCCGGAGTGGGTGTCGCCCCGCTGCTCGGGCTGGCCCTGGCCGCGGCGTGCACTGTGCTCTGGCGGCGCCTCGGCGACGCGACCTGGACGAGTAAGTCCTGACCTGGCTGACGCGCGGGCGGCGATGACCGTCGGTCGCGTCCGTCGGGGCGGATGCGGTATTGAGCGGTATACCTCAGAGGTATGAATATGACTCTGAGGTATGGGGCTCAACAGCACATCGACATGCCGGGGCCAGCCAACGCGCATGCTGGAGGTCGTAGGCGATCAGGACAGCCGTAAGCCCCAGAGTGAGGCTTACTCGTCTAGGCGCTCCGGTTGGTGGCCACCCAGTCCCGGGAGACGGTGAACTTCTCGACCGGGTCGCCGAGGACCGACCACGGCCACTCGGTGACCATCCCGTCGAGCAACGCGAACACGTGCGCGGCCGCGTCGAACTCCTCGGCCAGTTCGAAGGTCAGCGCGAAGATCGCCAGCCGTGGCGCCCAGCCGGGACCGGCGGGAATGTAATCCGGGTGGAAGATCGAGTTTTCGGCGGCGGTGAGAAGCTCGGCGCGGACCTCGTCCGAGTTGAAGTACGCGTTGCCCTCTTCTACGTCGGTGGCCTCCCACCTCTCGAAGTGGGCAACGGCCACCAGTTCGTGCAGGAGGCTGTTGGGCCCGGCCGCCGCGGCGGCGCTCCGTGCGAAGTCGAACATCTCCTCGTGGCTGCCGGACCACTTCTTACACAGATACTGCAACCGCTGCTCGTGCGCGACCACGTGCCCCGGGTGGAGTCGCGTCACCGCCTCGAAGCGCTGTTGAGCCTCCGCCGCTCCGATGCCCAGGCCCCGGGCGCTGGTGACCAGCCAGGCTCGTGCGGTGACGTTGTCGGGTTCCTGGGCGAGCACCTTCTCCAACAACGCTTCGGCGTACTGCAACCGCTCGTGGAACGCCTTGAACTGGGCAGCGGCGGTGTACTTGGCCCGCTTGCCGCCACGTGCCTCCCACGCCCAGTGCACCGCGTGACAACCGGCGACCAGCACGGGCAGCGTCGACTCGGGCTCGGCGTCGATCCAGTCGCCGATCCAGTCCTGGATCCCGTCGACCCCGCCGACCGCCTCCATGAGGAAGGCCATCTCGTCCGGATCGGCGGCCATGGTGAGCAGTTCCCGGGCGAACTTCCACCTGCGCTTCTCCAACGCCCGGATCAGGGCCTTCCGGTGCGGGTCACCATAGGTCGGGTCCAGTACCGGGGCCTTTGACCGCTTGATGAATGACCACATGCCACCGAACCCCCATGTCGTACGCCAGGTGGCCGCTGATACTAGATGATCACGCGGCCTGCGGCTGACCGATGCGCTCAGCGGTGGCGGAGCCGACTCGTGGGGCTGGGCCGCATCGCCGAGGCGTTGTGATCTTATACGCACCAGTGATCCGTAACACCGCGCAAATCTTCGATTAACCGTCGTGGACTTGGGTGGGGGAGCGCTCCCAGTGCGGGTCGCGATCAATGAGAAACGCTCCACAAGGGAGCAACCGAAAGGAGCCTCGTGGCTACAGGCACGAGCGGAAACAGGCTGCGAAGACTGGCGATACCTACGCTGGTCGTCGCCCTGATCACCGGTACCACCGGTGTAGCGGGAACGGCGTCGGCGGCACCCGCCGGGTCGTCGGGCAACGGCAGTGGCACCGGCTACTTCACCGCCGGGTCCGACCGGAAGGTCACCCTGACCGACGGGGCCGACCGCCGACCCGGCGGCAACCGTGCGGCCACCCCGAAGGCAGCCGTCGACGAGACCGGCTCCGGCATGTACGTCGTCGAGTTGGCCGAGGACCCGTTGACCACGTACACCGGTGGGGTGTCCGGTCTGGCGCGGACCCGCCCGGCGGCGGGTAACCGGCTGGACGTGACGTCGACGCCGTCGCAGGCGTACCGCCGGCACCTCGACACGCAGCGGGGGGCCGTCGCCGCCGCGGCCGGGGTCACTGTCAACGCCGTCTACACCGCCGCCTTCAACGGGTTCTCGGCGAAGTTGACCGCCCAGCAGGTGAGCACGTTGCGGGCGGACAAGCGCGTCCGCGCCGTGACCGCCTCGCGGGCCCTCGGCACCCCCTCGGCGCCGCCCGCCGCGACCACGCCGACCGAGGCCAACCCGACGCCCGCCACCCCCGGTGGCGCGGACCAGTCGGCGCCGACGGACCGCTCCGGCCGGCCGGCCAAGCCCGGCCCCGGCACGGGCGCGGGCATGGTGATCGGCGTCCTGGACACCGGCATCTGGCCGGAGAGCGCGTCGTTCGCCAAGAAGATGCCCGCCCCCGCGACCTGGCACGGCACTTGCCAGACCGGCGTCGCCTTCGTGGCCGAGCACTGCAACGGCAAAATCGTCGGTGCCCGCTACTTCGCCGACTCGTGGCTCGCCGGCGGTGGTTCGGTGCCCGAGGGCGAGTTCCTGTCCCCCCGCGACGCGGCCGGGCACGGCACCCACACCGCCTCCACGGCGGCCGGCCTGCCGATCTCGAACGTCACGATCGACGGTCGCCGCTTCGGTCCCGTCTCCGGGGTGGCACCGGACGCCCAGATCGCCGTCTACAAGGTGCTCTGGGGCGGCATGGGCTACGACGCCGACATCATCGCCGGCATCGACGCGGCCGTCGCCGACGGCGTGCAGGTGCTGAACTTCTCGATCGGCTCGCAGCTCGGCGACTGGGAGGCCAACACCCCCATCGGCATCGCCTTCCTCAACGCCACCCTGGCCGGGATCTTCGTGGCGGCCTCGGCGGGAAACACCGGCATCGTGAGCGGGGCCATCAGCAACGCGGCACCCTGGGTGACCACTGTCGGCGCGGCGGTGACCAAGCTCGACGAGGCCACCGCGAAGTTGGGCGACGGCACGAAGCTGGTCGGCGGCTCGCTGGACGCCCTGCCCGGCGGTGACGCACGGCCGCTGGTCTTCGGTGAACAGGCCGGCTCCCCGGATCTGGGCGCGGTCTACTGCGAACCCGGCAGCCTCGACCCTGCCAAGATCAAGGGCAAGGTGGTCGCCTGCGCGCTGTCCGACATGTTCGGCTCCGCCGCCGAGATCAAGGCCAAGGGCGGGGCGGCGATGGTGGTGTTCGACCCGGTCGGCAACTACCGGATCAACTCCATCTTCAACTTCCCGGTGGTCTACCTGCCGACCGAGAAGCAGGCCGGCACGCTGTTCAACTACCTGATGCGCCACCCCACCGACGCGACCGTGTCGTTGCGCACCGGCGGTGACGGCTCCAGCGTCCCGGGCATACCGAGCGTGGCGGACTTCTCCTCCACCGGCCCGGACAAGGTGACCTACGGCGTCTTCAAGCCGGACCTGGTCGCCCCGGGGTCGGACATCATCGCCGCGGTCTCACCGGCGGGCAACTTCGGGCGACAGTACGACGCATACTCCGGCACCTCGATGGCCTCGCCGTACGTTGCCGGCGCGGCAGCAGTCCTGCGCGCCACGCATCCGGACTGGTCGCCGGGCAGAGTCGCCTCGGCGTTGCGGACCACCGCCACCGACACCGTTGGCACCAGCAACCCCCTGGACCAGGGCAGCGGCTTCATCAATCTGCCCCGGGCCACCGACCCGGGACTGGTCATCGAGCCCACGGCGGCGGAGCTGACCAAGTTCAGCGAGACGGCCGCGCCCGACGGCAAGGAACTCAACCTGCCGGCCATCTCGTTGCGCGAGTACGACGGGACCCGCCCGGTGACCCTCACCCGCACCCTGACCAATGTGGGCAAGGCGCGGGAGACCTACCGTTCGTCGGTGTCCGGTCTGCCCGGCATGAAGGCCACCGTGTCGCCGGCGTCGGTGACCCTGGCGCCCGGCAAGTCGGCGACTGTCACCATCACGCTGCGTCGGGGCAGCGCGCCCTGGGACCGGTACGTGACCGGGTCAATCACCTGGCAGGGTAAGGCCCACAGCGCCCGGATCCCGGTCGCCGCCCGTCCGTGGGGCATCTCGGCCCGGCCGTACGCGGACGACGGCGAGGAGTTCGCCCGGATGGCCAACGGCGCCTTCGGCATGGTCCAGCCGGGCTTCACCGGCCCGCTCGTCGGTCGCAGCACCGGCTACACCCCGATGCGGCGCACGTCGTACTCGATGCCGGCCGGCGTCTACGGGGGCGTGTTCGACCCGAGCGCCACCGGAGTGAAGAAGGTCGACTTCACGGTGCCGGCGAACACCGCCGGCATCGTCGTCGAGGCCAACACCGCCGACCCGAACACGAACCTTGATCTCTACCTGTACAAGGGCGACAAGCTCATCTACAGCAGTGACAGGTTCTGGACCAGTGCCGAGCAGGCGTACAAGTTCCTGCCCGAGCCGGGGCGCTACACCGCGTACGTGTTCGCACAGTACCCCGGTGGTCCCGTCGTCGACTTCGAGCTGGGCCACGCCATCATCGGCCGTAACGCCACGTATTCCGGTGCCACCCTCACGCTGCCCTCCACCTCGGAGCGCGGTCAGGGCTTCAACTTCACGCTGAAGCCGAACAAGCCGCTGGCCGAGGGTGACTTCTGGGCGTACACCGAGTACAGCACCAACGGCACTGTGGTCCCCGGCAACCTCGTCTACACCCAACAGAGTTCCTGGCAGTAACCGTTCAACCGAGCGTGGGGCGGCGCCGACGTGCACCGCCCCACGCCCGGCACCACCGACCAGGCGGTGACGTACGCCAACGGCCGGCACGGCCGCGGACGACGCAGGCTTTATCGCCGTGCCCGCTCTCGTCGCCCAGCCTGATACCTTCTGACCCGACTTGAGTAACGCTCCTATTCGCCCCAGTCGAGTTGATGACCGGGTACGCCGACCGTCCGGCCGTACTCCACGGCGGCGTCTCTTCCCGCGCGATCACCTTTGGTATAGCGGAAGACCCGACCGGGGAAAACGACGACGTGATCATCCCCTACCTCGAAGTCCGCGTACCAACCTTGATCGCTGACCAAGGATTCAGCCAGCGCCGCTGCTACCTCGTCGGGCGCCTCGAAGTCCAGAAAAGTCCAGACACTCGGCTGGTCAGCCGACGTTGAAATTGATACGTCGTGCCTGCCGACTCGGACGACGCGTAGCGAAGGTACGCGCACGTCGACGCCAACGCGCAGGCTCTCGGTCAGTAGTCGTCCACGTAACATCAACCGACCTTCTCATAGCGACGACTTCACGAGAACAGCTCTCATGCCGCTGGTCGAGCGGCGCCGAAGCTGTCAAGTGATCAAGGAAGCTTCGAGGTCGCTGCGGGTGAGGGCGGCGCGAAGCTGTAGTGCCTCGGCCGCGAGATTCTCACGACCGCCCTGCTCTCGGTCGATGGCGCAGACCACTGTCTCCACCTGCGCGCCGATGGACCGTAGCTGCGCGCACGATGCCAGTAGTGCGCCTCCCGTGGTGACGACGTCCTCGATCAGCACGACACGCCGCCCGTTCACCGGACCGCCCTCGGCAGCCTTGTTGGTGCCGTACTCCTTGGCGTGCTTCCGCACGAAGACTGTGGGCAGCCCCGTCAGCTGTGACATCACAGTGGCGAGAGGGATACCGCCCATCTCCATCCCCGCCAGCACATCGCACTCCGGCAGCTTGGCCACCATCGCTTCGGCGACCTCGCGCAACAGATCCGGCTGCCCTTCGAACAGGTACTTGTCGAAGTATTCCTCGCTGATCTGCCCTGACCGTAGACGGAAACGTCCGGTGAGATGGCAGGTGTCGTAGACGCGGCGCGCGAGCGGGTAGGTCATCTACTCAGCCTGGCATCTCGCCTGGATCAAGCAATCGTGCCCGTAGCCGGAGGTTCGGATCATGACGGCCGTGGTCCCGCCTTCAGGAAAGCGGGTACGCGGTGAGGTGGTCGGCGAGTTGCTTCGGGTGGCTGAGCGCCACCGCGTGGCCGCCGTCAATTTCGTCCGGGACGACGCCGAGCCGGTCGGCGGCAATCCGGCGCTGGAAGTCCGCCGGGAAGAACCGGTCCTCGCGTGCGAGGAGCACCGTCGTCGGCACGTCCGGCCAGGCCTCCAGGGGCCACGGCTCGTCCCCTTCCGCACTGACCTGGTCCCGGGTGTGTGCCGCTGCCTCCGCGACGACCTCGGTCGGGACACCGTTGTAGAACTGCTGCTCCTCACTGAGCCCCTCGGCGCTGCGGTAACCGGTGTTGGCCCACCAGTCACCGGGCCTCTCACCGGGCTTGGGGATCATCGGTGTCAGCAGGACGAGCAGCCGCACCGGCAGCTTGTCGGCAATGAGCGGCGCGGTGAACGCACCGTACGAGTGCCCGACGACCACGAGGTCTCTCCGGTCACCGATCGCCTCGACGACCGTCTGGCAGAACTCGGCGAACCCCGCGGATCTTTTCTCGATCGGCAGTTCTGGTACCACCACGTCGTGGCCGCGGCTGGTCAGCTCGGGGACAAGGAGGTGCCAGTCCCAGGCGCTGCCCCCACCGCCGTGGATCAGAACGAAAGTCGCCATGCCCCGAAGCCTCACACACAGGTACGACACGCGCCTCTGTCGATGACGACGATGCTCTGGATGCAGACGACGAGAGCGCTTCGGGCCAGTCAAACCGACGTTGAGGTCAGTAGGGTGCCGTCGATGGGGTACCGGCCACCCCTGAGGTAGTCCTCGGCGTGGCTTAGGTGACACCTACCGATTGCGAAGGAAGCCCGGCATGAGCAGCCCACGCGAAACTTTCCTCCGGCTGGTGAACGGTGTTTGCGACGGTCCGTACGAAGACTTGGCCGACCTGTACGCCGAACAAACCCATGTCACGCATCCGTTCCACCCGCTCAACCCGCCGCCGCTGCGTAGCCGTAACGAACTGCACGAGCACTTCACCGCGCAGCCTCCGGTCGCCCGGACGCTGAGCCGTAAGCCAGTCGACGTGACGATTCATGAGACTGGGGACCCGGAGGTGATTGTCGCCGAGTTTGCCTATCAGGGGCGGGTGGTCGAGACAGGTGAGGCGTTTACGGTGCCATGCGTCTTCGTGATGCGTATCCGCAATGGGCTCATCATCGAGTCCCGAGATTACATCGACCCCATCGCCAGCGCGCGGGCTTGGGGTCAACTCGACAGCCTCCTGACCGCGCTCCGTCCGCAAGAGAGCACCACCATCGAGGGGGCATACCGACCCTGAGCAGGTGCGCCTACCGCTGCCGATCTGGATGACACGGCCCCATTCCTTGGCCCGCATCGCGGGGGCTAGATGTCGGATCAGGCGGACCGAGCTGAGCACGTTGAGGTTGTACATGTCGGCCCACGCGTCGGCGTTCAGGTCGGACCACCCTGATTCGGGATCGTAGGCGCCGGCGTTGTTGACCAGGATGTCCACCTCACCGGCCTGGGTAGCCACGGCCTCGGCGCCGACATCAGTGGTGAGGTCTGCGACCACGGCCTGACCGCGTACCTTCTGGGCGGTCTGCTCCGTTCGGGTCTGGTCCCGGCCGTGAACGACCACGGCAACGCCTTCGGCGGCCAGGACCGCCGCGATCTCCGCGCCGAGGCCGCTGCTCGCACCCGTCACCAGAGCGCGCTTACCGGCAAGCTGCAAATCCATTGTCTTCCCCCGTCGCTTCCGAAACGGTCGGGCCAGTGCTCGCCGCCGTATCGGACTGTGACTCGCAGATAATGGACCCGCTAGTCCAGAATCGGTACCGCCGATCCATCCAGCCGGAGGACCTCGCGTGTCGGCACCTCAGGGCCGAGCCTCGTCGAACGGTGGGACGCCTCGCGGCGATATTGATCGAGTTGAGGCGGGCACGTCCGCGCGAGGACTTGGGGCTGGGTCAGCAAGTTTCGACCTGAACAGCTTTACCGCCGCAACCCAGATCTTGGACAGTTTCCGTTGCGCGGGAACGGCAACTGTCCAAGATCTACGTTGCCGGCTCCCCGATCAGCGTCACCGGCGCGGCCTGGGAGCATCTGACGCGCCGACGCCTCGGCTCGCCGGGCCCGTGGACTAGCTCGTCTGGGCGCACCACCGTCTAGTGCTCAACCCAGCGGTGTCGAGCGGCGGCGGGCAGGGTGGACCCCCGCCCGCCATCGCCAGACGATCAGGTGACCGTGATGGTCAGGTTGAGCGAGCGGGTCTCCCCGCTGGTGTAGGTGACCGTCACCCGGGCGGTGAAGGTCCCCTTGCGGGGGTAGCCGTGGGTCGTCGACCGTAGTGTCGCCCCGTGCGTGATGGCGCTGTTGTCGCCGAAGTCCCACGCGTAGTCGGTGATGCTCTGCCCGGACGGCGCGGTTGCCGTGGCGGTGAGCGTGGTGGTCAGCGGTGCGGCGCCGCCGGTCGGGTTGGCGGCCAGGGACAGCGTCCCGCCCGGCTCCTGTTTGACCCCGGCGCCGTTGAACCGCAGCCAGTCCAGGGCGAGCAGGTCCGGGGTGCCGTTGACCTGGGCGGCGTTGACGAACTTCGCGTACAGGGTGGTCGTGCCGGTGGGCTTGTTGGTCAGCGTGACGGTGGGGGAGACCAGGTTGTCCCACCCGCCGGTGGAGCCGATGGTGGCCGTGCCGATCAACGTGCCGGTGGGCGAGCCGGTGCGCAGTTCGATGGTGCCGCCGAGCCCGCCGTTGGTCACCCCGAGCGTCACCGAGCCGACGTTGCGCAGGTCCGCCGGCCCGAACGCCACCCAGTCGTTGTGGTCGACCTCGCCGAGCCGCTTGCCGGCGCGGGCGGTGGCCCGGTCGTTGACAGTGACGCCGGACTGGGCGCTGAAGTGCTCGGCCTCCTTGCTCTTGGGCTGCAACTGCACGCGGGTCGAGCCGGTCAGCGCCGGTACGCCGCCGGCCGCGCCGCCGTCGGTGTACTGCGCGGTGATCAGGGTGTAGAGGTTCTGCCCCGGCCCGTGGCCGTCACCGGCGTCCGCCTCGGTGGCGAGCAGGCCCGAGCAGCCGGTGTAGACGTCCAGCGGGTGGGCGTGTGAGTCGTGCCCGAGCTGGGTCTGCACTGTCACCTTGGCGCAGTCGATGGTGCTCTCCTCCGGGTCGGTGACCGTCACCGTGTACGGGATCTTGTCGCCGAAGTCGAAGAATCCGCCGTCGGGCACGGTGATGGTCACCGTCGGTCGGGTGTTGCCGACCACCACGTCGGTGACCGCGGTGGCGGTCAACCCGTTGCCGCTGTTGCGGACGGTCAGCCGGGCGGTGTGCTTCCCGGCCGTCGGGTAGGTGAAGCTCGGGTTGGCGGCGGTGGAGTCGGTGCTGCCGTCGTTGGTGAAGTCCCAGGCGTAGCTGAGCGCCGACCCGTCACCGGCGGACGACCCGGCCGAGGAGAACGTCACCGCGAGTGGCGTACGTCCGCTGTCCGGGGTGGCGGCGACCTTCGCGGTCGGTGGCCGCCCGTTGGCGACGTAGTCGATCCGGTAGATGCCCGCGCCGGCGTTGCTGCCGCCGCGACCGCTGCCGGTGCCCTCGCCGAAGTCGATGACGTAGAGCGAACCGTCCGGGCCGAACTCCGCCTCGAAGGGCTGGATCCAGCTCATGTTGCCGAAGATCCCGTTGATCGACTGGAGGTCACCCACTGCCGTCGGGCCGAACCGCGCGTTGCTGAAGGTCTGCGCCGTCTTGTGGATCGACAGCGTCTTGAACCACCTGCGGGTCAGCTCATAGGTGATCCACTTGCCCTCGAAGTACTCGGGGAACTTCGTGGTGCGGGTGTTGGCCGGGTCGTAGTCGTAGACCGGGCCGCTCATCGGCCCGCCACCGCCGGTGCCCAGCTCCGGGAACTGGGTGGAGGCGGAGTACGCGTACCAGACCAGCGCGGACTTCGCCGCCGGCAGGGTGGTCAGGCCGGTGTTGTTGGGGGAGTTGTTCACCGGTGCGGCGCAGTTGAACTTCGCCCCCGAGGTGTTGTTGGCGAAGTTGTAGTCGTTGAACGGGATGTTGTTGCCCACGCAGTACGGCCATCCGAAGTTGCCGGCGCTGGTGATCCGGTTGAACTCGACAGTCCCCTCCGGACCACGGTTGGGATCGGCTGCGCGGGCGTCGGGCCCGTAGTCGGCCACCAGCACCGCGTTGGTCTGCGGTTCGATGGTGATCCGGAACGGGTTGCGCATGCCCATCGCGTAGATCTCCGGCCGGGTCCTCGCGGTGCCGGCCGGGAAGAGGTTGCCGCTGGGCACCGTGTACGTACCGTCGGATTGTGGGGTGATCCGCAGGATCTTGCCGCGTAGGTCGTTGGTGTTGCCGGCGGTGCCCTGGGCGTCCCAGGCGGCGCGGCCGGCGCGTTCGTCGACCGGGGTGTAGCCGCTGGAGGCGAACGGGTCGGTGTTGTCACCGATCGCCGCGTAGAGCCGTCCGGTGGCGTCCATGGCGAGCGACCCGCCCATGTGCGAGTTGGCCCGGCCCTCACCGCGATAGGTGGGGATGGTCAGCAGACGTTTCTCCGAGGAGAGCGCGACGCTGTTGTTGGCGACAGTGAACCGGGACAGGTTGAGCTGTTTGAGGGTCTTGTCCGACCAGAGCAGGTAGATCCAGCCGTTGCTGGCGAAGTTGCGGTCCAGGGTCATTCCGAGCAGCCCGTCGGACTGGTCGGTCATGGCCGAGGTGTACGCGAAGTCCAGCAGCGTCGTGACCTGGAGGGTGTCGGAGTTGACCACCTTCAGCGCACCGGTGCGCTGGATGTAGTAGACCTTCCGGTCCGGGCCGACGGCCAACTCGAAGGGGTCGGCCAGGTTCTCGGTGACCAGCCCCACCCGTTCGAAGTTGCTGGTCTTGGTGGCCGAGCAGTCACCGGCGACCGCACCGGCCGCCCACTCGATGCCGTAGCGCAGGTGCTCCAGGAAGGTCGGGGTGCTGAACTGGGAGCTGGCGTGTCCGCCGGCGGTGAACCAGGACCGGCCGCCGTCGTAGCGCTGACACCAGGAGTACGCGTGGTCGACGCCCTCGTCCAGGCCGTTGATCCCGTCACGCACCTTGATCTGGGCGAGGGTGTGTACGTTGCCGGTCGGGTTGGTCCGCCAGTTGTACCACTCCTCGCTCTGCTCCCACAGCTCCGGCAGGTTGCGCGTGGAGGGGTGCGCCCGGTCGAGCACCTTGACCCGGCCGGGGAAGGTGCCGCCGGTGGACGAGAAGTCGGGGTGGTAGTCGAAGATCGTGCCGACCAGGCCCTCGTACCACGGCCAGTCGCGTTCGCTGGCCGAGGCGGCGTGCAGGCCGGCCCAACCGCCGCCGTTGCGGATGAACGTCTGCAACGCCGCCCGCTGGCTGGCGTTGAGCAGGTCACCCGAGGTCGGGAGGCTGTTGGTGTTGTTGAACACGAGAGCGTCGAAGGTGGCGAGGTTGGCGTCGGTGAAGGCCGCCGCGTCGGTGGTGGCGACGACCTCGAAGTTGTGGGCGGCGCCGAGCTGCTGGATCGCGGCGATGCCGGCCGGAATCGAGTCGTGGTAGAAGTTGGTGATCTTGGAGAAGACCAACACCCGGAAGCGCGGGGCGGCCTCGGCGGGCAGGGCGGTGGTGGTGCTCACCACTGTGGCGATGGAGAGCAGGATCAGGCAGAACGCACGGAGGTGTCGGGGCATGGGGGCGCTCCCTGTCGGACGGTGAGGGGTCGGAAAGCGCTTTCTCGCTGCCCGCATCACGGTACTGACAGCCAGTGACGACCGTCAATAGCCCTCTGGTAAGCGGTTTCCCGCCCCGGCGGCGTCCGCGCGTCGGCGGGCCCCACAGGCCCATGGGTACGGCTTAAGATGGCCTCTGGATACGTGCGGTGACTCTACGGATGCAGTGTGTCCCGTCGACCTGGGGAGGTCTCGTGACGGTGCCGTCCACGTCGGAATTGCCCGAGGATCGGGGTGCCGACCGGATCGACACCACGACTGTGCATCCGGCTCGCCGCTACAACTACTGGCTCGGCGGCAAGGACAACTTCGCCGTCGACCGGGAGTCCGGCGACCAGATCGCGGCCGTCTATCCGGGGGTGCGCACGCTCGCCCGGGAAAACCGGGCCTTCCTCGGCCGGGCGGTCCGGTTCCTCGCCGAGGAGGTCGGCGTCCGGCAGTTCCTCGACATCGGCACCGGCATCCCGAGCGCCGACAACACCCACGAGGTGGCCCAGTCCGTCGCCCCCGACTCCCGGGTGGTCTACGTCGACAATGACCCGATGGTGCTGGTCCACGCCCGGGCGCTGCTGACCAGCCACCCGGCCGGCGCCACCGCCTACCTGGACGCCGACCTACGCGACCCGGAGAAGATCCTCGCCGACCCGCAGCTGCACGCCACAGTGGACCTGTCCCGACCGGTGGCCCTGGTGCTCATCGCCGTGACGCACTTCCTCACCGACGACGACCGCCCACACGAGCAGGTCGCCCGCCTGCTCGACGCTCTGCCGTCGGGCAGCTGGCTGGCGCTGACCCACTTCACCACCGACCACATCCCCGCCGAGATCGTCAGGCGGATGGAAGCCGAGTTCGCCGCCGGCCGGATGAAGCAGGACGCCGTACCCCGCGACCGTGCTGAGTTCGCCCGCTTCTTCACCGGTCTGGAGCTGGCCGAACCGGGCATCGCCCCGGTCACCGAGTGGCGGCCGCAGGTGCCACCGGAGCAGCGCCCGTCCCTGGCCGACGCCTCCATCTACGGCGCGGTGGGCCGTAAGCCCTGACCGGTTGCACGCGCCGGGCTTGTCCAGGCAGGGAGAAGGCCTATCCCAGTCGGTGTCGGCGATACTCCGGCTCCAACTGGCCGAACGCGATCCCGTTCTCGTCCAAGGGGTTGTACAGAGCCAGCCAGCCGTCCGAAAAGCGCAGGCCAACAGCGACGGAACCGTCCGCCAGGTCTCCGCCGGCCCATTCGAGAAGCTCGACCGCCTCCAACCGCTGCCCGCGCAGGGCAGCCAACACGGCGGGAGCATCATCGCGCCAGACCAGCCGGAAGTCGTCCGATGTTGACCACACCGGCGGCCGGGTCACGTCCACCGAGTTCCAAGTGATCGACAGGTCATCGAACTTCTGGTGATTGACTTCCAGACGCTCCCCGGCGAAATCGAGCACCACCGGGCAGTCGGCAAACCACTCGTCGTGTTCGGCTTCCCACACGACCCACGGACTTCTCAGCGTTCGACCGACAAGCCTGGCCAGGCGTCCTCCGTGATGCCTCGCGACGCTGTCTTCCCCGTTCAACCAACGCGGTTGATATCCGTCGATGCCGAAGTCGAACACCGGCCGAGTATGCCGGCCCGAACGCCTCCGGGGCGAGCGGATCCTCCTGGAATGCTTTCAGCGACAGCTGTCCTGTCCACAGGTGGTGTCGACAGCCGTGCCACGCTTTAGCTGACGTCCAGACACCGCAGAATCGTATCGCCGGGACGACGGACGTGAGGTAGGGCGTTGACGCTGACGGAGCGCTGGATGGATGCGTGGGCCACGCAGTTGCAAGCCGCAGTCGACCGGGCTCTTCGTGATGTCGTGTCGGACTTTCCGTTCGAGGCGGACCATCATCAGGTGGGCCCGCCGGCGCCCAGGGCCGAGGTTGATCTGCTGCGGCAGCGCCTGCCGTGGATGCCGGTTGACCTTGTCGCGCTACACCAACAGGTCGGTCCGGTAACACTGCCGGACATCTGCAACGGATACTTCATCCATTCATCCAAGGAACTACTGGCGCTACTTGACGTGCAGGATCGGGCGGATCGGATCGGCGAGCCGGGCGCCGATGGCATCGACGTAGTCGTTTTCGGCAGCAACGGCGGTGGTGACCTGTACGCCGAAGCGACGGCCGATGGTCGGGTCTTCCGGCTGCGCGGCGCCAGTTATGTCGGCGGTGTCTACGCCGGAACCGAAAACGGCGTCTCTGTCGCAGGCGCGGACCTTCGCGAGTTCCTGGAACGACTTCTCATTACGGTGAACGCCTTCGCTACGAACGGCGCCATCCTCGATCTTTGAGCAGCCACAATCTCGCGGCCTTCCGGCGCGCCGCCTGGAACCTCAGGTTCAGGTCGCGCCCTTCCAGGTGCCAGCAGGGCTCCCCCGGGCGTGGACCGGCCTCCTGGCGCAGGCCTTTCAACTCGAACGGCAGACAGATGGAGTGCAAGCTGCCGACGATGTCCCAAACATGGAAGATCTACGTGGCCGGCACGACCCAGAAGTGAACTCCCCGCATCGGCCGCGGATCGATCCGGCACACGACGTAGTCGAGGTCGAGATGCAGCTCCAAGGCCGACGGTGCGGGCCGGACTCAGGGCGCACATCCCTCGTCATGAAACGACTATCGCCAGCCGTGTCGACAGCGCCAGATCTCAGTCTGTGCGTGCGGGCTCCGCGGGTCGGGTGAAGAAGCGGACGATGTCTTCCGCCGCGGTAGGGGAGAGCATCATCGCCTGGACTCGTGCGGACATGTTGGCGATCGGGTGAATCCTGCTGAACATCGACTCTTCGTACGTCCGAATCGCCGAATTCGGGCCGCCCGGGTTGGCAGCAAGCTGGCTGGCGAGTTCTGCGGCGTCGAGCATGGCCTGGTTCGCGCCCTCGCCGACCGGTGGCATGAGGTGCGCGGCGTCGCCGATGAGGGTGACACCCGGCCGGCTGGTCCAGCGCGTACCGATGGGCATCGCCTCGATCAGGCGTGGCGTCGGCGCGCTCTCGGCTGCCTCGATGAGCGCGGTGAGGCGGGGGTTCCAGCCAGCGAACAGGTCCAGCAGGGCGCGTTTACTGCGGTAGGAATCCAGGGGCCGGTCCTCCGCGCGCAGCGAGATCCCGACCCGGAGGCTGCCGTCGCCGAGACGTTGCGCTGCCAGGATCTGGTTCACCCCGACACACCACAGGTTTCCGGGGCCGACCAGCTCGGCGAGATCGGGATGACGCTGGTCGACGTCTTCGACGCTCAGCTCCACGAGCGTTGCCACGTAGGACAGTTCGACGTCAGTCAGCAGTGACCGGACGACTGAGCGCGCGCCGTCCGCGCCGACGAGGATGTCGCAGCTGGCTGTTTGGCCGTCGTGGAACGTCAGTTCCCAGCCCTCCTCGGGTCGGTGGGTCGCCGCGACGACCCGGCGCCGCCAGGCAACCGTGTCGCCGGGGAGGGAGTCGAGCAGGAGGTCACGCAGTGCGCTCCGGTCGATCTCGGGTCGTCCGGAGAATGAGCCGGGTTGCGGCTCGTGGTGCACCAGAGTGCGTCCGGTCGGGTCGAGGATGCGATGTTCCTCGCCCTCGGGCCGCGCCTCCGACTGGAATCGGCCGGCGAGACCCGCCTCGGCCAGGGCCAGTTGCCCGGATTCCGGGTGTAGATCGAGGGCCCCGCCCTGGGGCCGGGCGGACCGGCTTGCCTCCCGGTCGTACACCACCGCGTCGATGCCGTGTTGGTGCAGGATCCGTGCCAGCGTCAACCCGCCGAGACCGCCACCGGCGATCGCAATTCGCGTTCTCACGGCGCTACCGTACACTGTATTGGTGGATACACCGTACGGTAGCGAGCCGCTGCCCGTTTGGGAGCGGCCCGAACCTCAGCCGCGGGCGGTGCCGGTGCCGTTGAGCCGCGAGAAGATCGCCGCCACGGCGATCCGGCTTGCCGACGCGCACGGCCTCGACGGGCTGTCACTGCGCAAGATCGCCAAAGAGCTCGGTGTCGGTCCGATGCGGCTCTACGACTACGTGATCAACAAGTCGGAGCTACTCGATCTCATGGTCGACGTCGTCTATGCCCGGATCGCCGAGGTGGGCCAGCGCTCCGGGTGGCGCGACACGGTGCTGGCCATCGCCCACGCGACCCGCGATGCAGCCCTTGACCATGAGTGGTTCTCCGACGTGCTCGGCGGACGGCCACACCTGGGACCACACGCGCTCGCCGTGGGCGAGGCGACCGCAGCGGCGCTCAGTGCGGCCCCCGGCGTGCGTGACATCGACGATCTCCAGCGAGTCGTGGGCGCCCTCAACGCCTTCGTCATCGGATCGGTCCGCAGAGAGGTCACCGAACGACGCACCGCACGTTCCACCGGCACCGATGAAGCTGCCTTCCAGGCCAGCCTCGGCCCCTACCTCACGCGCATGTTGAAAACCGGCAGGTACCCCACAGTGGCCCGGCTCGTCATCGACGGCGCCCACCTCAACGCCGAGGACACCTTCAACCACAACCTGACCACCATCCTGGACGGCATCACCCGCCGACGCCGAACGTGATCCGCTGGCCAGCGGCTCACCGACCGGATGTGTCTCGTCGAGCGGTATACCTCTGAGTCATAGATATACCCCTGAGGTATGCCGCTCTCCACCAACCTGACCCGCTCGACCAGCCGTACCCACACAGCGGCGACACGAGTCCAGACAGGAGCCCACGAGTGGACGTCAGCCTGGCGACGAGTTCCGGCAGGGCCGATCGGTCGAACGAGGACTTCGTCGGTGCGGTCCCCGGCGCTGTCGTCCTGCTCGACGGTGCCGGCATTCCGGGAGCCGAGTCACTCTGCTCCCACGGCGTCGCCTGGTACACGCACCGCCTCGGCGGCGCGCTGCTCGGCCACCTGTCGCGCGGCGACGGACGAGAGCTCGCCGCGATCCTCGCCACCGCCATCGGGGAGATCGCCGCCGAGCACGGCGACACCTGCGACATCGCGGACCCCAGCAGCCCGCAGGCCACCGTCGCGATGGTCCGCGCCCACCAGGACCGCCTGGACTGGCTCCTGCTCGCGGACTCCTTCCTGGTCATCGACCAGGTCGACGGCGGCCCACTGGTGATCACCGATGAGCGCGAGACCACTGCCCGGCGGGACTGCTCGGCGCCGCTGGCCGGCATTGCCCGCAAATCGCCAGAGTACGACCGGTTGCGAGCCTCCTGCGCCACCGCGCTGCGTGCCCGCCGGAACCAGCCGGGCGGTTACTGGATCGCCAAGGACGACCCGCGCGCGGCGCGGGAAGCGGTGATCGGCAGCCGGTCCCTCGCCGACCTGAACGGTGTGGCGTTGCTCAGCAACGGTGCCAGCCGCATCGTCAACCCGTACGGTCGGACCGACTGGCCGGGCGTGCTGGACCTGCTTCGGGCCGGCGGGCCGGCCGGCGTCATCGCCTGCGTCCGGCAGGCCGAGGCGCAGACCACCGGTGGCGCGGATGCGCACAGCCCGGACGACGCCACAGTGGCCCACTGCACGCACCTGCCACGTTGAGCACCTGCTCGTGCCGCGAGAGCGTGCTCCGCTTCACGCGTGAGACGGGGGAGCTGCGACAGGGGCTCGGTCGTCCGACCCCTCCGGCACGGTGATCGGGGCCGCGATGATCCGGCTGGGCACCACCGGAGCGTCCCGGCCGGTGCCCCGCCGACTGTCGCAGCCGGAGGATTCCTCGTGGTAGTCCTGCTCCACGTTGACCGACCAGACGTCGTGCGTACTCCCTGTGGCGATGTTCTCGGCGGTGAGCATCGCTGTCAGCATCGAGTGGTCCTGGTTGTTGTAGCGGTGCATGCCGTTGCGGCCCACCGGGTGCACGTTGGGCACCGCCTCGGCCAGCCAGGCTCGGATCACGTCCACGTTGTGCTGGTAGCGCTCGTCGTACACCGGGTAGGCCTTGGGCATGCGCACGACGTAGCCGGCCTCCACCACGCCGGGTCGCACCAACCCCAACCGCTCCAGCTCTGCGGTGGCGAGGGCCACGAGGTCGGCATCCGGGGTACGCCACATTTCGTCGTCCTCGAACACGAAGTACTCCAGGCCCAGGCAGGTGCGGCCGTCCTTGACGAGGTACGGCGACCAGGAGCCGAAGTTTTGGATCCGGCCCACCCGTACCCCCGGGTCGTGCACGTAGATCCAGTTGTCCGGGAACGAGAACTCCGCCGGCACGACCAGGGCGACAGTCAAGAAGTCGCGGTAGCGCAGGTCGGCCGCGCAGGCCAGCACCTCCGGCGGCGCCGGCGGGTGGAGCGCGGTCACCAGCTCCGAGATCGGCATGGACGAGATCACGTGGTCGGCAGCTTCGGTACGCTGCCCGCCCGCGCCGTTGACCGTCACGCTGATCGCCCGCCCACGGGCCGGGTCGCGGTGCACGGCGGTGACCCAACTGCCGGTGGACAGTTGCCCGCCCCGCTCGCGAACCTGCTCGGCGCAGCGCTCCCACATCATCCCGGGCCCGTACTTCGGGTACTGGAACTCCTCGATCAGGCTGGTCACGTCGGTGCGTCGACGTCGGGGCAGCAGCGCGTTGCGGATCGCCGTGGCCAGCGACAGGTTCTTGATCCGCTGCGCCGCCCAGTCGGCCTGCAGCCGGTCCGCCGGCATGCCCCAGACCTTCTCGGTGTACGTCTTGAAGAAGATCGAGTACAGCCGCCAGCCGAACCGGGCCGACACCCAGCCCTCGAAGTGTGACTGGTCCTTTGGCGGCCGCAGCCGGGCGCGGGCGTACGAGCCGAGGCAGCGGACGGCCTCGGGCAGACCCAGGTTGCGCAGCGCGTTCATGGCGCTGAGTGGGTAGTTGAACAGGGCGCCCCGGTAGAAGATGCGGCTCATCCGGGGCCGGGTCAGGAAGTCCTCGTCCGGCAGGATCTCGTGCCAGAACGCCTCCACCCGGGGCACCTTGGTGAAGAACCGGTGCCCGCCGATGTCGAACCGCCACCCGTCGCGCTCCACTGTCCGACTGATTCCGCCGACCACCTCGTCGGCCTCGAACACCTGAACCGACCGGCCGTGCCGGAGCAACTCGTACGCCGCGGTGAGCCCGGCCGGCCCCGCACCGATGACCACCGTGCCGTTCTGCTCGCTCATGCTGACGCGCTCCCTGCTCACCGCCATGATTGAGGCGCGGCGTCTACCCGCTATGGGCAGAATGTCACACTTGGTGATAGCTGGTCCTCGCTTCGGCGGGGCGCGCTGCGGCGTACCACGAGAAGAGCGACTTCCCCGCGCGGCCGGCGGACCGGGGGATTGGGGAGGCGGGGCGGATGGACCGGTGGCGCAGCCGCGCGGCGACGCTGGCCGCCCGGGCGGTCGCGGCCGGCCGCGGCGGAGCACGCCTGGCCCGCCGGGTGCCGGCGCCCTGGCCGTACGTCATCGGCCTGTTCCTCGGCGCGAAGCTGCTGCTCACAGTGCTCGGGCTCCTGGCCCTGCACGCCTGGGACGACATCCCCGGTGCGCCGCCGGCCGACGAGACGTTGATGTGGGCGCAACAGCGGGAGATCTCCGGGCACCGGTGGATCTCCTTCTGGTTCGCCTGGGACTCGCTGCTCTACCTGCGGCTGAGCGAGCTGCCGCTGACCGGGCCGTGGCGAGACTTCGGATTCCCGCTGTTGTACCCGTTCCTGGCCCGGCCCCTCGGCGCGGTGCTCGGCGGCGACAACGCCCTGGCCCTGCTGGTGATCAGCAACGTCGCGTTCCTGCTGGCGCTCTGGTACGGCTACCGGCTGGCGGAGCTGCTGCTCGGCGACGCGGACACGGCCCGCCGGTTCACCCGGTACCTGGTGCTGCTGCCGACCGCGTTCCTGTTCCAGGCCGCACTGACCGAGTCGCTCTTCGTCTGCCTCGCGTTGGCTGCCTTCTACTACGCCGAGCGACGCCGGTGGCTGCTGGTCGGCGTGATCGGCTACTTCCTGGCGATGAGCCGCTCCGTCGGCCTGCTCGTGGCGCTGCCGCTGGCCCTGGTGCTGCTCCGGCAGCACGACTGGCGGCTCGGGCCGCGCGCCCTGCTCGGCTACCTCCGGATCGGCTGGCCGTTGGTGCTGCTACCCGCCGGATGGTTCACCTTCATGGCGTACTGCCGGTGGCGGGGTGGGGACTGGTTCGCCTACCAGCACGCCCAGGAGACCGGATGGGGCATCAAGGTGCAGAACCCCGTTCCGGTGCTGCTGAACGGGTTGACCGGGGAGCCGCGCGACGCCGCTCGGGCGTGGTTCGCCGTGGCCGTCCTGGCCGTGCTGGTCGCCGGGTTCCGCCGCCGGGAGCTGGCCTACCTGGTGTACGGCATCCTCATGGTGCTGGTGCCGCTGTCGATGGGTCCGCCGGTGTACAAGAGCCTGCTGCGCTATCTGCTCGCCGCCTTTCCGGTGGCGCTGGTGCTGGCTCGCTGGGCCCGCCACGCCAGCGTCGACGTGTGGCTGACCGCGACGCTCGCCGTGGTGCAGGGCGTGCTGTTCGTGCTCTGGCTTAGCTACTGGACCCACATGATCATCTGATTGGCGCTGCCGTCGGCCGGGCAAGATGTACACGATGACCGAGCCACGGGTACGCCTCGACGACCTGGGCGCCTGGCTGATCAAGGGCAACGCTGACCTGGTCGACCTCGCCGCCCGGTTCGCCCGCGAGCCACTGGTGACGAGCTGGTGTGTGCGTCCCGGCTACCGGGCGCGGTTGATGCGCGCCGGGCAGCCGGTGGTCTTCTGGGCCAGCGGCAGCCGGGGCCGACTGCCGTACGGAGTATGGGGCGTCGGGCGGGTCACCGGGGCGGCCGAGCCAGGCGCACCGGGGCAGCCGTGGTCGGTGCCGCTGGATCTGCCCATCCTCGCCGAACGGGACCGGGTATCCCGGCTGCTGCTGCGCGCCGATGACCGGCTCGCCGCCCTGGAGGTGTTCCGTCAGCCGCAGGCCGCCAACCCCTCCTACCTGACCGTGGCCCAGTTCGCCGCGCTGCGTACCCATCTGCCGGAGTGAGCGGCCCCGGGCCGTGACCGACCTGCGGCCCTGTGCGAGTCTGCTACCCGTCGTTGCCAACGGACCTTCGGGGAGGCCCGGTGTTCGCCCTGCCGCTGACCGAGGACGTCGAGCTGCGCCCGTTGAACCCGTGGCGGGCCGAGGAGTTCCTCGCCCACCTCGATCGGGCCCGTGAGCACATCCAGCCCTGGGTGTCGCCGTCCTTCGTCGCCACCGATCTGCCGTCGGCCCGTGCGGTGTTGCAGCGGTACGCCGACTTCTGGGCCAGCGACAGCGGTGGCATCTGGGGGCTGTGGTGGCGGGGCACACTAGTGGGTGGGGTCATGTTCGTGTCGTTCGACGTGACCCGGGGCGTCTGCGAGGTCGGTTGCTGGGTGGAGCCGGCAGCGCAGGGCAGGGGCATGGTCGCCCCGGCGGTGCGCCGGATCGTCGACTGGGCGGTGCGCGAGCGCGGCATCCAGCGGGTGGAGTGGCGTACCAACGCCGACAACACCCGCAGCAAGGCCCTCGCCGACCGGCTCGGCCTGCGCCTCGACGGCACGCTGCGCCAGGTCAGCCCGGGTCCGCACGGTCGGATCGACCTTGAGGTCTGGTCGGTGCTGGCCGACGAGTGGTCCGCCCGCCACGCACCGTCCACTGACGACAGCGAATAGTTGTCATACCCGAGCGGCACCATGCATCCATGGCCGTCCCCGCGCTCACCCCTCGTTCCGACCCGCCGCGTTCCGTGCCGCTGCGTGAGGCGCGCACCCGGTTCAGTCAGCTCGTCGCGCTGGGCGAGCTGACCGACGCGGTCACCGTCGTCACCCGCGACGGCGATCCCCGCCCGGTCGCCGCGATCGTCCCCGCCGCAGCCGCCCGCAGCGGCGCCCAGGCCCGCGCCGACGCCGACCGGCTCGCGACGGTCACCGCCGGCTGGGCCCGCCGCCTCGAAGAGCAGCACCGACGCAGCACACAACGACACGCCGCCGAGCTTGGCGCGGTCCGCGCGGCGCTGGCCGAGGCGTGGGCCGAGCTGGACAGCCGGGTCGTCCCGGGCAGCGACCCGACGCTGGCCCGGCTGCGCGCCGCACACGCCGACCTGCTCGCCGGCTGACTCGCGGCGGTCTGCTTGCCGCGGGCGGCGGCGAGGGACGCGCCGGCCCGGTCCACCCCCGGTGACGATGTGGCCGGCGTCGGGTCAGCCGGTGGCCGGGTACGCGTGGGTCTCGGTCGCCTTGACCGCCACCCAGACCCGCTGGCCGGGAATCAGCCGCAGCTGGGCGGCGGCGGCCGGCGTGACGTCGGCTGCCACCCCGATCGGTCCGTCCAGTTGCACCCGCACGTTGTCACCGTGGCGCTGGACGCCGGCCACGGTGCCGGCCCAGGTGTTCCGTGGGCTGCCCTCCGGCCGGGCCGGGTGTAGAGCCACCGCGGCCGGACGGAACGCCACGAACGCTTCGCCGTCCAACCGGTCGGCGACCGTGAGGGTCAGCTCCGGCGAAACCCGCACCCCGTGCCCGTCGGCGCGACCCCGGTACAGGTTCAGCCCGACCAGCCGAGCGACATAGTCGGTGCGCGGGCGGGCGGTGACGCTCGGCCCGTCGCCCTCCTGCACCACCCGGCCACCCTCGACGATGACCAGCCGGTCGGCCAACGCCAGCGCGTCCAGCGGATCGTGGGTGACCAGCACCGTCGCGCCCGCGTGCGCCGACAGGTGCCGGTGCAGCTCCGCGCGGGTGTCCAGCCGGGTGCGGGCGTCCAGTGCGGCGAGTGGCTCGTCCAACAGCAGCAGCGACGGCGCCACGGCCAACGCGCGGGCCAGCGCCACCCGCTGCGCCTGACCGCCGGAGAGCTGCCGCGGCCGGCGCTGCGCCTGCGCGTCAAGCCCCACCCGACCCAGCCACTCCAGGGCCGTGGCGCGGGCGGCCCGCCGCTCGACGCCGTGCCGGCGCGGCCCGAAGGCCACGTTGTCCAATGCGCTGAGGTGCGGAAAGAGCAGGTAGTCCTGGAAGACCACGCCGATCGACCGGCGTTCGGTGGGCACCCAGCCACCGGTCGCCGGGCGGTCCAGGTCGACGTCGTCGAGGGTGACGTGCCCGTCGGTGAGGGGATGCAGCCCGGCCAGCGCCCGCAGCGCGGTGGTCTTGCCGGCGCCGTTCGGGCCGAGCAGCGCCACCACCTCGCCCGGCGCGACCCGCAGCGGCACGTCGAGCCGAAAGACGCCCCGGTCGACGACGAGCCGCGCGTCGAGAAGCCGGTCGCTCATGCGGTGGTCATCCAGCGGTCCCGCAACGCCACCAGGATGCCTACCGACACGACGAGCAGCACCAGGCTGAGCACGATCGCCGACTCCAGGTCCGTCTCCAACGCCAGGTAGACCGCGAGCGGCATGGTCTGCGTCCGGCCGGGGTAGTTGCCGGCGAAGGTGATGGTGGCACCGAACTCGCCGAGCGCCCGCGCCCAGCAGAGCACCGCCCCGGCGGCCAGACCGGGCGCCACCAGCGGCAGCGTGACGTGGGTGAAGGTGGTCCACCGACTGGCGCCCAACGTCGCCGCGGCCTCCTCGAAGCGGTGGTCGGCGGCGCGTAACGCACCCTCCACGGCGATCACCAGGAACGGCATGGCGACGAACGCCTCGGCCAGCACGACACCCGTGGTGGTGAAGGGCAGGGTGACGCCGAACGTGCTGTCGAGCCAGCCGCCGAGCAGGCCGCGCCGGCCGAAGACCAGCAACAGCGCCACCCCACCGACCACCGGCGGCAGCACCAGCGGCACGGTGACCAGCGCGCGTACCAGCCGACGGCCGGGAAACTCGACCCGGGCCAGCACCCAGGCGAGCGGCACCCCGAGCAGCAGGCAGAGCGCGGTGGCCAGGGTGGCGGTCTGCACCGACAGCCGCAGTGCGGTCAACGCTCCCGGCTCGGTGAGCCGCTCCGGCAGGGTCGTCCACGGTGCCCGGATCAGCAGCCCCGCCAACGGCAGGACGAGAAACAGCAACCCCAGCCCGGCGGGGATCAGCAGCGCCGCCGGCACCCGCCCCCGCCGTCGAGACGTGGGCGGCCGACGGTGGGGTGTGTTGTGGTCGTGGACCTGCCTCACGGAGCCTGGAACCCCGCCTCGGCGAGGACCGCCTGCGCCGGCGCCGAGCGGACGTACGCGACGAAGGCCCGTGCGCCGTCCGGATTCGGCGCGTTCTTCAACGCGACGATCGGGTAGTCGTTGACCGCCCGCGCCGACTCGGGAAACTCCACACCGGTCACGTCGGCGCTCGCCACCCGCGTGTCCGTTCGGTAGACCAGTGCCGCGTCGACCTCGCCGAGCTTCACCTTGGCGAGCGCACCCTTGACGTCCCGTTCCAGGGTGACCGGCGTCAGCGCGACGCCGGCCGCGTCCAGGGCGGTGCGGGCCGCAGCGCCGCAGGGAACCTGACTGGCGCAGAGCGCCACCTTCACACCCGGGTTGGTCAGGTCGGCCAGGCCGACCACCGCCTTCGGGTTGCCCCCGGGCACCGCGATCACCAGCTGGTTGCGGGCGAAGACGCTCGGCGTGCCGTCGGCGTCGCCGGCCTCGACAACCGTGGCCATGTTCGCCGGGGCGGCCGAGGCGAACACGTCCGCCGGCGCGCCCTGGGTGATCTGGTTGGCCAGGGCGGAACTGCCGGCGACGTTGAGGGTCACGCGGCTGCCCGGGTTGGCGGCCTCGAAGTCCTTCCCGATCCGGGTGAACGACTCGGTCAGCGAGGCGGCCGCGAACACGGTCACCGGGCCGGTCACCCGCCCGTCCCCACCGCTGCCGGTTGCCCGGCCGTCGCCCGCGCTGCAGCCGGTCACCGCCAGGCCGGTGACCGCCAGGCCGGCTGCCACCAGCACGGCCACCGCCGTACGCCTGCCCCGCGCGTCTATCCGCCCGGCCGTCCGTGCGTCTATCCGCCCCGCCGTCCGCGCGTTCATCCGCCCGGCCGTCCGCGCGTTCATCCGCCCGGCAGTCCCCGCGTTCATCTGGCCGACCGTCCGCGCGCCGGGGCGGGTGCGGCCCGCTCCACCACGACCGTGGTCGACTTGATCACCGCAACGGCCACCGAACCGACCCGCAGGTCCAGCTCGTCGACGGCCTCCCGGCTCATCAGCGAAACGACCCGGAACGGGCCTGCCTGGATGTCGACCTGGGCCATCACCGTGTCCTTACGGACGTCGACGACGATGCCGCGCAACCGGTTGCGGGCCGAGGAGAACTCGGCGCCCGCATCCGGGTCGGTGGCCTGAGCGCGAGCGAACGACGCCAGGTCGACGCCGTCGACGACCCGGTGGCCGTGCTCGTCGCGCCCGGCCGGCAGGCGCCCGGCGTCCACCCAGCGGCGAATGGTGTCGGCGCTGACGCCGAGCAGGTCGGCCGCCTCCCCGATCCGGTACGTCGTCACCCGCTCACCCTAAACCCGCACCTGCCAGGGGGAAAGCCCGACATTGGCAGCAACCGCGTTCACTGAGGGCCGCAAGGCCAGCATTCGCGCCCTTCTGCTCGGCGTCCGGACGCCTGCGGCCCTCCTTGGGCGCTCCCGCAAGATCGCGCTCGAACCAGGAAGTAGTGGTGTCGCGTACCGATGAAGCCACTGCATCCTGGTTCGAGCACGATCTTGGGCGCGGGGCGCGGGGCGCGGGGCGCGGGGCGCGGGGCGCGGGGCGCGGGGCGCGGGGCGCCCCAAAACCCGCACCCGGTCGGTCGGGCCCGGTGTCCGTCCTCAAGATCCGCGCAATATCAGGGATGTTGCTGCCTCTCCCGCGCCGAAGGCAGCAACATCCGGGAAGTTGCCTAGATCTTGGGCCGTCGCCGTCGCCGTCGCCGTCGCCGTCGCCGTCGCCGTCGCCGTCGCCGTCGCCGTCGCCGTGGCCGTGGCCGTGGGGTGTGGGCGCGGGGTGGGCGTGGGGTGGGCGTGGTGTGGGCGCGGGGTGTGCGGCGGGCGGGCTCGCGTGAGCCCGCCCGCCGCGACGGTCAGCAGTTGCGCAGTTCGGGGGACTGGTTGAGCAGTTGGCCACGGGTCGACACGAAGCGGCGGTAGCGCTCGCTGTCGACGGCCGATGGGCGGAACGCGGCGACGCGGTGGCAGTTCTGGAAGGCCAGGCGTACGCCGAAGTGTCGCTCCAGGCCGGCGCGGATCGCGTCGCTCGCCAGCGCGCGGAGCAGTTGACCCCGGTCGGCGTCGGTGGGCGGCGGGACGACGTTGTCGGCCAGGTCGGCGTCGCCGGCCTCCAGTTCCGCGACCACCCGGCTGACGGTGGCCCAGGCGTACGGCAGCGAGTCGCGGACGCAGGCGATGAACGCCTCGTCGTCGATGGGGCCGCGTTCGGCGGCGTCGAGCAGGGCGGGCGGGACGGTGAGTGACATGGTTCTCCTCCGCTTCAGCTAATGATTACCGTTTTCAATAACGGCGTCGACTGAGCAGACCACGTCATCGCAGGGACGTCAACGACCCGCAGGGCGTGCCGCGTGAAAGAACCGCGATCCGAAGGAGGTCAGGGCCGGCGGGGGTGGCCCTTGAGATGCCGGCCCAGCTCGCGGGCGATCTCCCGGTTGGCGTCGCGCTCGGCCAGCGTCTGCCGCTTGTCGTAGGAGCGCTTGCCCTTGGCGAGAGCCAACTCGACCTTGGCGTAGCCGTTCTCGAAGTACATCGACAGCGGGACCATGGTCACCCCACCCTCGCGGACCTTGTCCAGGATCCGGTCGATTTCGGCGCGGTGCAGCAGCAGCTTGCGGTTGCGGCGCGGGGCGTGGTTGGTCCACGTGCCGTAGGCGTACTCGGCGATGTGCAGGCCGTACAACACGATCTCACCGTCGCGCTCGTGCGCGAACGCGTCCACCAGCGAGGCCCGCCCCTCGCGCAGCGACTTCACCTCGGTGCCGACCAGCACGATGCCCGCCTCGTACGTGCGCAGCACTGTGTACTCGTGCCGGGCCTTCTTGTTCGAGGCGATCAACCGGCGTTCGGGCTGCTTGGAGGGGCTCACCCCGCGACGATATCCGGCCGCTGCCTCAGCCGGTCGTCCGGCGTTCGGCGAGCAGTCGCGCGGTCAGGTCCCGTACGGCGTCCCCGAACGCCTCCTGCGACTCACACGGCCAGTGTCCGAGGATCGGTGGTGGAACGCTGTCGCTGGGCGCCGGCACCACGTCCTGCGGGTCGGTCAACCGCCGGTCCACGGTCGCCGGCGGACCGGTCAGCGTCTCGGCCTCCCCGGGACGGTGGGAGGCGAAGATCCAGCCGCCGATCGGGTCGGTGTCGCGCCACAGGTTGATCCAGCGCCAGCCGATCCGTTCGCCGATCTCCCGCAGCGCCGGCTCGTCGGCGTAGGCCGGGAAGAGCCGGGAGTACAGCCGGCCCAGCGGTGACCCGTAGGTCAGCAGGGCGACCCGCTCGGTGATCCGGGTGGGCAGTTGCAGGACCGTGGCGGCGAGCAGCACCGAGCCGTGGCTGTGTCCGGCCAGCAGCACACCCTGCCCCTGTTCGACCAGGTAGGTGATGCGCTTGGCCAACTCCGGCACGGCCCGCTCGGCGTAGCAGGGCGGCGCGAACGGGTGCGCCGCCCGGGGCCAGAAGGTGCCCAGATCCCAGAGCACCCCCACGTACCGACGGAACTGTGCCGTCCGGTACGCGAAGATGCCGCCCACCACCAGGCCGAGCAGGATCGCGGCGATCACGTAGCTACCCGAACCGATCAGGAAGTTGACCATGCCCTCCGGCACGCCGATGTAGCGCTGCGCCACGTCGCCGGGTGGGAGCTGGAGCAGGCCGAGCACGCTGGTGGCCAGGCCGAGCGCCGCCAGGCCGGCGTACACCACGGAGAGCGGTTCCAACCGTTCGGTGAAGCGGGCCCGGGCCACCGCCTGCTCGACCCGCCGCAGCCGGGCCGCCGCCCGCGGCGGCGCGTCCGGGAAGTCGGCGGCCACGATCGCCCGCGCGGCCCGCCGCCGCCCGCGCCGGGTCATCCTGGTGACCAGGCCGGCCACCAGCAGTGCGGTCACCACGGCCAGGAAAAACCCGAAGATCGCCCATTTGTACGCCAGGGGAGGGCTGGTCTCCAGGCCGTCCGCGGTCGTCCCTTCGCGATCGAGCAGGTCCGCCACCCGGTAGACCAGCTCGGCTGAGAACGCCACGGCGAGCCCGGCCGAGATCGTCATGAAGACCGGCGCTCCCAACGCGCGTATCGGTGACCGGCTCTGCCCGCCGCCCCGCCGCCAGATCACCAGCACGGCGAGCGCTACCACCAGGACCGTCTGACTGACGAACAGCCAGGCCACGATTGCGCCGTAACCGGGCAGCGCACCGCCTTGCGGCCACGGCGCCGGGCTGATGACGACGTGCACGATCACCAGCATCGTCAGGCCGCAGGTGATGGTGCGCAGCCCGCGGAAGACGGCGTCCACCCGGGGCGACCGGTCGGTGCGGTCGATGCTCGGCACCACGGTGACCATGACCAGGCAGGCCAGCAGCGCCGCCCCGGTGGCCGTCAACAGGATCACCATCACCCACGAGCGGTGCTGGCTGGCTCGCGCGGCCAGCAGGCTGCCGCTCAGCGTGGCGAACGCCGCCGCGACATGGACCGAGCGCAACCGGCCCACCAGCGGCTCGCCGTCCCACTGGCCGACGGCGCTCAACTGGTGTTTCGACGTCAGCGTCGAAGGCGTCCGGAACGCGTCGAACGAATGGCCCGGGCGAGCGCCCAACCACCAGACGAGCCCGATGGCGGCGACCGGCACGAGCGCCAGCACACCCAGGCGCAGCCCGGTCGGGCGCCCGCCGAGCCAGGACAGCCAGCTCCGGCCGGACAGGCAGGACGGGGTGTCCATGCAGCGCCACGCGACCAGGTCCAGCGCCACCCCGACGATGGAGAGCACGTAGAGCACGGTGAGCGTGAGGGCGAGCACCCGGCACAACGCCATGAAGCCGCGCTGCGAGACGGTGTTCGCCGGACGCATCCAGAGCGCCACGTTGCAGAGCATGAACGGCAGCAGGAAGACCAGCGACAGCGTCCGCACGGCAGTGCCGGAGGGCAGGTCACTCCAGCGGTACGCCTCCAGCGTCACCCCGTCCGTTCCGGTGGAGTCGGGATAGCCGGGTCGGGGTCGGTAGAAACCTCCGCTGCGGTCTCCGGCGACCTGGTGCACGTACGGCCGGTCCAACACCTGGTCCGCGCCCGCGCCGGAGACACCGTGCACCCGCAGCTCCACGATCCCGCCCGACGTCGTCGGTCCGGTCGGTGTCGCGTCCGCCATGGGCCCCCCGAGGTTCGCGCGGCAACCGGGCGGGTCGTCGATGTCCGGCCACCCGCGCGGCTTCCCGGCTTACCCGTCTGCGAGGCGGTCAACCGTGGGCCGGGCCTTGGCGATGGTGCGGTCGACCCTCGACAGGTGATTTCATGGCGCCATGGCGAACCCGGTGATCCTGACCGTCGACGACGACCCCGTGGTGTCCCGGGCGGTGGCCCGGGACATCCGGCGCCGCTACGGCGACCGCTACCGGGTGTTGCGGGCGTCCTCCGGCCCGGAGGCGCTGGACGCGCTGCGCGAGGTCAAACTGCGCGGCGAACAGGTGGCGCTGCTGCTGGCCGACCACCGGATGCCGGAGATGACCGGCGTCGAGTTCCTGGAAGCGGCCATGGACATCTTCCCGGCGGCCCGCCGGGTGCTGCTCACCGCGTACGCGGACACCGACGCCGCGATCGAGGCCATCAACGTGGTCGACCTGGACCACTACCTGCTCAAGCCCTGGCACCCGCCGGAGGAGAAGCTGTACCCGGTGGTCGACGGGCTGCTGGAGGCGTGGGCGGTCACCCCGGACGCGGCCAGCGCGGAGATCCGGGTCGTCGGGCACCGCTGGTCGGCCCCGTCGTTCAAGGTCCGCGACTTCCTGGCCCGCAACCTGGTGCCGTACCGGTGGCTGTTGTCCGACGATCCGGAGGGCGTCCGGTTGCTCGACGCGGCCGGGGCCACCGAGGCGGACGTACCGCTGGTGGTGACGCCGGAGGGCAAGGCGTTGGTCGCCCCGAGCGAGGCCGAGTTGGCCGCGCTGGCCGGGTTGACGGTGGTGCCGGCGTGTGACTTCTACGACCTGGTGGTGATCGGCGGCGGCCCCGCCGGTCTCGGTTCGGCGGTGTACGGCGCGTCGGAGGGGCTGCGCACCGTGCTCGTTGAGCGACGGGCGACCGGCGGTCAGGCCGGGCAGAGCAGCCGCATCGAGAACTACCTGGGCTTCCCGGACGGTGTCTCCGGCGCGCAGTTGACCGATCGGGCTCGGCGGCAGGCGGTCAAGTTCGGCGCCGAGCTGCTCAGCGCCCGGGAGGTGGTCGGTCTCAGCGAGGCCGGCGGTGCCCGGCTGCTGCGCTTCGGCGACGGCACCGAGATCGCCGCGCACACAGTGGTGCTGGCCACCGGCGTCTCGTACCGGGTGCTCGACGCCCCGGGGCTGGCCGACTTCACCGGGCGGGGGGTGTTCTACGGCGCCGCCGCCACCGAGGCGCCGAGCTGCGTCGAGCAGGACGTCTACATCGTCGGCGGGGCGAACTCCGCCGGCCAGGCGGCGGTCCACTTCTCCCGGTACGCGTCGAGGGTGCACCTGCTCATCCGTGGTGCGGACCTGACCAACTCGATGTCGCGTTACCTGATCGACCAGCTGGAACGGATCGACCGGATCACCGTGCACCCGCACACCGCCGTGGTCGGCGGGGCGGGGGAGGACCACCTGGAACGGCTCACCCTCTGCGACACCCGCACCGGGGAGGCCCGCTCGGTCGACACCTCCTGGCTGTTCATCTTCATCGGCGCGGAGCCCCGCACCGACTGGCTGGACGGGGTGCTGGTCCGCGACGACCGTGGTTTCATCGTGACCGGTCCGGATCTGCTTGCCGGGGGGCGGCGGCCGGCCGGCTGGTCGCTGTCGCGCGACCCGTACCACCTGGAGACCAGCGTGCCGGGCGTGTTCGCCGCCGGCGACGTGCGGGCCGAGTCGGTCAAGCGGGTCGCCTCGGCCGTCGGCGAGGGTGCGATGGCGGTGTCGCTGGTGCACCGCTACCTGGAGGCCCAGTGAGCCAATTCTGCGAGCCCAGTCGCGAGCGAAGGAGTCCCGGTGAGCGCGAGGAGTGAGCCGGGTTTGCGAGCCCCGCAGTCGCGAGCGAAGGAGTCCCTGTGACCACCGAGTCTGACCGGCTGACACCGGCGCAGTTGCGCACCCTGTTCCTGTTCGAGGCGCTCGACGACGGGCAGCTCGACTGGCTGGCCGAGCACGGCCGGGTCGAGCAGCGCGCCGGCGGCACCCTCGTGTACGGCGAGGGTGAGCCCGCGACCTGCTTCTTCGTGCTGGTGCGGGGGGCGGTGGCGTTGAGTCGCCTGGTGCGCGGCGACGACGTCGAGGTCAGCCGGACCGACCAGCGCGGGGTGTACGGCGGGGCCACTCAGGCGTACCTGGGTGACCAGGTCGACCAGATCTACCGCAACAGCCTGCGGGCGGTGACCGACGCGGAGTTCTTCGTGCTGCCGGCGGAGGACTTCGCGTACGCCCTGCGGTCGTGGTTCCCGATGCCCATGCACCTGTTGGAGGGGCTGTTCTTCGGGATGCGGGACAGTCAGGCCATCGTCGGTGAGCGGGAGCGGTTGCTGGCCCTCGGTTCGCTCTCGGCGGGGTTGACCCACGAGCTGAACAATCCGGCCGCGGCGGCGGTGCGGGCCACGTCGGTTCTGCGGGACCGGGTCGCCGGGATGCGGCACAAGCTCGCCATGATCGCCGACGGGCGGCTCGACGGAAGCGCCCTGCACGGCCTGGTCGCCTTGCAGGAGGAGGCGGTCGCCCGGGTGGCCACCGCGCCGAAGCTGACCCCGATGGCCACCGCCGACGCCGAGGACACTCTCACCGACTGGCTGGAGGACCATGGCGTCGGCGGGGCCTGGGACCTGGCGCCGATCCTGGTCGGCGGTGGGCTCGACGCGGCCTGGCTGGCGCAGGTCAAGGCCGCGGTCGGCGCCGCGGACCTGGAGGCGGCGGTGCGTTGGCTCACCTACACGGTCGACACCGAGCTGCTGATGCGCGAGATCGGCGACGCGGTCACCCGGATCTCGGGGCTCGTGGACGCCGCCAAGCAGTACTCGCAGCTGGACCGCGCGCCGCACCGGGTGGTGGACGTGCACGACCTGCTCGACGCCACGCTGGTGATGTTCAAGGGCAAGATCCCCGCCGAGGTCAAGCTGGCCCGCGAGTACGACCGGGGCCTCCCACCGGTCCCGGCGTACGCGGCCGAGCTGAACCAGGTGTGGACCAACCTGATTGACAACGCGCTGGGCGCGATGGGGGAGAAGGGTGTGTTGACCGTCCGTACCGGACGGGTCGGCGACCAACTGGCGGTGGAGATCACCGACACCGGGCCGGGCATCCCGCCGGAGGTGCGTCCGCGCATCTTCGAGCCGTTCTTCACCACCAAGCCGGTCGGCGCGGGCACCGGCCTGGGGCTGGACATCTCGTACCGGATCGTGGTGCACAAACACCACGGCGACATCCGGGTGGAGACCGAGCCGGGGCGTACCACCTTCCGGGTCCTGCTGCCGATCACCGAGGACGCACCGCACTGAAGTCCCCGCGTCCGCCGCGCCGATCTTGCAGTTTCGGTTGTCGATATGGGTGGTACGCCGCCTTGTGTCGGCACAGTAAGTGCAAGATCGCGGGGTGGGGTGCAGGGATCAGGCGGGGTGGTTGGGGGTGAGGAAGTCGGCGAGTACCCGGGTGTGGGTGGAGAACGCCAGCTCGACCGGGTCGGTGAGCACCAGCCACTCGGTCGCCTCCTCGGTCGGCGCCGACGGTGGCAGGTCCTGGGCCGCCCGCTCGGGCAGCACTCCGAAGACCATCATCGTGCCGCCCGCCGGTGCGCCGTGCACCGCGAACAGGCGGGCGTCCTCGGCCGCCGCGATCAGGCCGGTCTCCTCCCGCAGCTCCCGCACGAGGGCGTCGGACCACTCCTCGCCGTACTCGATGAAGCCGCCGGGCAGCGCGAGCAGGCCGCGGGCCGGCTCGATGTCCCGGCGGACCACCACCACACCCAGGCCCTCGGCGGTGCGGACCGGCAGCACCGCGACCGCCACCGGCAGCGGGTTGCGCCAGACGGTCTCGCCGCAGACCGCGCAGACTCGCGGCCATCCGGCGGCCGGCGGGTAGGCGGCGCCGCAGTAGGAGCAGTGCGAGTACGGCGTGCCGGTCATGCCGCAGCACGTTACTCCGACCCCCGCCCAGACCGTCGCGCCGCCGCCTCGTCCCGGGCTCAGGCTGCCGGGTCGCCCGTGTAGAAGGCGGTGGTGCGTTCGGCGGCGGCCTTCGCCTCGTCGGCGTCGGTGCCAGCGGCGATGCTCGCTTCGCACCACAGTTGGCTGCTCAGCTCCATGGCCCGTCGTCCCTCGGCGGAGGCGGTCCACTCGGCGCCCTGCTCGGGGGTGATCCCGCTGCCGTCGCCGGCCAGGTGCGAGGCGAGGCCGAGCAGCCCGAGGTCCCAGCCGACGCCGACCGCGCCCGGCCCGAACTGGGCCCACCGGTCCTGGTCGACGTGCGCGATGTGGTCCAGGTCGAGGCGGGCCCGCTCGTCGCCGACGGGGGTGACCCGCACCTCGATCCAGCTCACCTCGCCGCCCATTTCCCAGGTGGCGGTGAAGCGGTGCGGCGGCTCACAGCTCTCGACGTTGCCGTGGGCGTTGCCCTGGAGCTGGTACGTGCCACCCAGCCGCAGGTCACCGGAGATCGGAAGGAACCAGCGCGGGATGCGCTCGGCGCTGGTGCAGGCGTCCCACAGATCCTCGGCCGTCGCCTGGTAGGTCTGGCTGATCGTGGTGACCCGCGCCTCACCGGCTTCCAGGGTGCGGCTGCCGACCTTCCGCTGGACGGCGTTGATCTGCTCGGTGGCGTCGAACATCAGGTGTTCCTCTCGTCGGGTTTGTCGGCGGGCCCGCGCAGCCGACGCTCGCGTCGGCCCCGGGCCAGCTCGGTGGCGAGTGCCGCCAGGGGTGGGGTCCAGAACCGGCGGAAGTGCTCCAGCCAGCCGTCGACCTCGCGCAGTGGGCGTGGGTCGACCGCGTAGAGCCGCCGGGTGCCCTCTGGCCGCACGGTGGCGAAGCCGTTGTCGCGCAACACCTTGAGGTGCTGGGACACGGCGGGCTGGGAGATGCCGAACTCCTCGCGGATGACCGCGCTGACCGCGCCAGCGGTCTGCTCGCCACCGGCGAGCAGTTCCAGGATGCGGCGCCGGACCGGATCGCCCAGCACGTCGAAGGCGTGCACGACGACAGTTGTATCACTGACGGCTTATTTAAGGCAAGTCTGATACTCCGATAAGCTTGTCCAGCCGGATCGGCAGTTCCCGGATCCGTACGCCGGTCGCGTGGTGCACCGCGTTGGCGACCGCCGCCGCGGCGCCGACGATGCCGATCTCGCCGAGGCCCTTCACCCCGGCCGGGTTCAGCTCGTCGTCCCGCTCGTCCAACCAGTACGCCTCGATGGACTCCACGTCCGCGCAGCCGGTGATGTGGTAGGTGGCCAGGTCGTGGTTGACCCAGTCGCCGTACCGCTCGTCGAGCACGCCCTCCTCGTGCAGCGCCATCGACAGCCCCATCGTCATGCCGCCGATGAGCTGACTGCGCGCCGTCGTCGGGTTCACCACCCGCCCCGCCGCGAACACCCCGAGCATCCGATTCAGCCGTACCTCGCCGGTGTCCGCGTCGACCCGCACCTCGACGAAGTGCGCCCCGTACGCGTACCGGGGCAGCGCCGGCTGCCCACCCACCTCCTCGGTGGTGTCCGCCTCGGCGGTCACCTCGCCGGTCGGCGGCCCGCCGTCGCGCAGTTTCTCGCGCAGCGCCTGCGCGGCGCGTATCACCGCCCAGCTCCAACTGGCGGTGCCCATCGAGCCCCCGGCCACCGGCGCGGTCGGCAGGATGGTGTCGCCGATGTGGATCTCCACCAGCTCCGGCGGCACACCGAGCGCGTCGGCGGCCACCTGCCAGATCGCCGTCCGGGCGCCGGTGCCGATGTCGGTGGCGTTGATCTGGACCAGGAAGCTTCCGTCGGGGCGGGCGGTGGCTCTGGCCGACGACGGCCGGGCGCGGGCCGGGTAGCTCGACCCGGCCACCCCCGTGCCGACCAGCCAGCGCCCGTCGCGCCGGGCGCGGGGCGTCGGGTCCCGGTCCGCCCAGCCGAACCGCTGTGCGCCCTCGCGCAGGCAGGCCACCAGGTTGCGGCTGGTGAACGGGCGCCCCTGGTCGGGGTCGACAGCCGTGTCGTTGCGGATGCGCAACTCCACCGGGTCCATGCCGACGGCGATGGCCAGCTCGTCCACCGCCGACTCCAGGGCGTACGCGCCGGGGCACTCCCCGGGGGCGCGCATCCAGAACGGCGTGGGCACGTCGAGGCGGACCAGCCGGTGCGTGGTGCGGCGGTGCGGTGCCGCGTACATGCTGCGGGTGTAGACGGCGGTCTGCTCGGCGAACTCGCGGATGGTCGAGGTCTGGCTGATCGCGTCGTGGCAGATGGCGGTGAGCCGGCCGTCGGTGTCGGCGGCGAGGCGGACCCGCTGGATGGTGGGGGTGCGGTAGCCGACCGGCCCGAACAGTTGCTGGCGGGTCAGCGCCAGCTTCACCGGGCGGTCCACGTGCCGGGCCGCCAGGGCGGTCAGCACCACCGCGGCCTTGGCGTAGCCCTTGCTGCCGAAACCGCCGCCGACGTGCTCGGTCACGACCCGCACCGACTCCGGAGACACCTCGAACAGCTCTGCGAGGGTGGCCCGCACCGACGACGCGCCCTGGTTGGAGTCGTGCACCAGCAGCCGTCCGTCGTGCCACTGCGCCGTCGTGGCGTGCGGTTCCATCGGGTTGTTGTGGTACGCCGGGGTGCGGTACGTGGCGTCCACCCGCACCGGGGCGGCCGCGTACCCGGCGTCGAAGTCGCCCTCGGCGGTGTCCGTCGGATAGCTGGGGTTGACCTGGTCCGGCTTGTACAGGCCGGGATGGTCGTCGGTGAGCACGGTGCTGTGCGGGCCGGTGTCGTAGTCGATCCGGACCAGCCGGGCGCCCTCGCGGGCCGCCTCCAGGCTGGTGGCCACCACCACGGCGACGTACTGCCCCCGGTAGTGCACAGTCGGCTCCTGCAACAGCCGCAGCTCCGGCTGCGGGCCGGGCGCCATCCGGGGCGCGTTGCCGTGGTGCACCACGGCCAGCACACCGGGCGAGGCCAGCGCCTCCGTCATGTCGATCCGGGTGATCCGGCCCCGCACCACCGCCGACGGCACCGCCCAGCCGTAGGTGACCCCGTCCACCGGGTACTCCACCGCGTACCGGGCCGTGCCGGTGACCTTCGCCGGGCCCTCCAGCCGGGGGTACGCCCGTCCGACCGCCCCGGTGCTCACGACGACGCCAGTTCGCTGAGCGCCCGCACGGTGATGGCCCGGGTCAGTGGCAGCTTGAAGCCGTTGTGTCGTAACGGGCGCGCCTCGGCCAGCTCCGCGTCGGCGGCCCGTGCCGCCAGCTCCGGGCTGAACTGACGACCGCGCAGCTCCTGCTCGGCCCGGTACGCCCGCCACGGCCGGTGCGCCACCGCCCCGTACGCCAGCCGCACGTCGCGAACCACGTCCCCGTCGAGGTCCAGCACCGCGGCCACCGAGCCGACGGCGAAGGCGAACGAGGCCCGGTCGCGCACCTTGAGGTACGTCGAGCGGCGCGCGGCCGGTAGGGGCGGCAGCCGTACGGCGGTGATCAGCGCGCCCCGGGTCACTGTGGTCTCCCGTTCCGGCTGGGTGCCGGGGGAGCGGTAGAAGTCGGCGATCGGGACGTCACGGGGGCCGTCGGCCTCGTGCACCTCCACCACCGTGTCGAGGGCGGCCAGCGCGACGGCCAGGTCGGACGGGTGGGTGGCCACGCACTGCTCGGACCAGTCCAGCACGGCCAGGTCGCGGTTCTGGCCGTGCAGAGCGGCGCAACCGCTGCCCGGCTCTCGCTTGTTGCACGCCTTGCCGGTGTCCTGGAAGTAGACGCAGCGGGTGCGCTGCAACAGGTTGCCGCCGGTGGTGGCCATGTTGCGCAGCTGTCCGGAGGCGGCGGCGAGCAGGGCGCGGGCCAGCACCGGGTAGTCGCGGCGTACCACCGGGTGGGCAGCGAGGTCGCTGTTGCGGACTGTCGCGCCGATCCGCAGCCCACCGTCGGGCAGCCCCTCGACGGTGTCGAGTGGAAGCCGGGTCACGTCCACCAGCACGTCGGGGCGTTGCACCCCGAGCTTCATGAGGTCCACCAGGTTGGTTCCGCCGCCCAGGTAGGCGGCCTGCGGTTCGGCCGCCAGCACGGCGACCGCGTCGGCCACGTCGGCGGGCCGGTGGTAGCGGAACGCCTTCACGAGGACGCCGCCGTCTCGCGCACGGCCGCGACGATGTGCGGGTACGCGGCGCAGCGGCACAGGTTGCCGGCCATCCGCTCGCGAATCTCCGCGTCGGTCAGCTCGGCGGGCGTGTTCAGGTCGTCGGTGACAGCGCTGGGCCAACCTCGGGAGACCTCGTCGAGCATGCCGCGGGCGGAGCAGAGCTGCCCGGGGGTGCAGTAGCCGCACTGGAACGCGTCGTGCGCGATGAAAGCGGCCTGCAACGGAGACAGCTCGTCCGGACCCGCCAGTCCTTCGACTGTCACCACCGACCGGCCGTCCACGGTGACCGCGAAGACCAGGCAGCTCTTCACCCGGCGGCCGTCGAGCAGCACCGTGCAGGAGCCGCACTGGCCGTGGTCGCAGCCCTTCTTCGCCCCGGTCAGGTCGAGATGCTCGCGCAGCGTGTCGAGCAGGGTGGTGCGGTTGTCCAGGGTCACCGCACGGGACGCGCCGTTGACCTCGACCGTCACCCGGGACGAGTGGCGCTCGTCGATCGTCGTCGCGTTCTCTCCTCCGCCCTGCACCGGCCCAGACTAGCTTTGTCGGTATATCTCAGGGCGAATAACGCAAAGCCCTTCGTACGGGAGGTGACGACGGTGACCGCCGGACTGTTGCTCGCCGCCGGCGCCGGGCGGCGCTACGGCCGACCGAAGGCGCTGGTGGAGCTGGACGGCGAGCCGCTGGTGCGGCGCGCGGTCCGGCTGCTCGGCGACGGCGGCTGCGCACCCGTGCACGTGGTGCTCGGCGCGGGCGCCGACGAGATGCCCGACCTGCCCGGCGCCGTGCCGGTCCGGCACGACCGCTGGTCCAACGGGTTGGGCTCGTCGCTGCTGCGGGGCCTGGCCTCGCTGCCGGCCGACGTACCGGCCGCCGTCGTGGTCCTCGTGGACCAGCCGCTGCTCAGCCCGGTCGCGGTGCGCCGGGTGCGCACTGCGTACGCCGACGGCGCGGTCGTCGCGGTCGCCACCTACGCCGGCCGGCGCGGGCACCCGATCCTGCTGGCTCGACGAACCTGGCCGCTCCTGAGCGGGTATGCCCTCGGCGACCGGGGCGCTCGCGACCTGCTGCGCGACCGGCCGGATCTGGTGGTCGAGGTGCCCTGTGACGACGTCGGGTCCCCGGCCGACGTGGACACCCCGGCCGACCTGCTCCGACTCCGCCCGCTCAGCGGCGGGTCAGCCAGCGGGGCAGCCCCTCGCTGGTGACCGCGTGATAGGTGATCATGACGATGACGCCGATCAGGCCCAGCAGCGGGCTGACGAACCAGCCGAGCAGACCGCTGAGCCCGTACAGGATCAGGCCGGTGACCGGTCGCAGCCGCTGCGTACGCACGTACTCGGGGCTGACCCGACGCTCCAGCAGTGCCGGGTGGCGGTGCAGGTAGCCGAAGAACACCAGCCAGGGGGCCGACATCAGGGCCGCGGCCAGCGCGTACAGGGCGACGGCCGCGCGTTGGTCGTCGGTGTCGCCGTGGGTGAACGCGGACGCCAGCACCGCGGTGGGGAAGGGAATGATCACCGCGCCGAAGAGCACACCGAGGTTGATCCAGCTCAGCGTGAGCGTGGTGCCTCGGATCAGCCGCAGCAGCGCGTGGTGGTTGAGCCAGAGCACCCCGATGTAGACGAAGGACACCACGAAGGCCAGGTAGGAGGCGCCCTCGCCGAGCAGGCCGGTGAGGAGTTCGCCCTCGTGGTACTCGGGCACCCGTAGCTCGATGACCAGCAGCGTGATGACGATGGCGAAGACGCCGTCGCTGAAGGCCGTCATCCGGTCGGTGGCGGAGACTCGCCCCTTGGGGTCGGGCTGCTCGACCTCGTCGGGTGCTGCGGACATTGCCGCAGGCTAGCCACTCGGCGACGCGGTCGGTGGCGGTTTCCTCCGATCCGGACGGGAACGGCCGCCCGGGGTCGAAACCCCGGGCGGCCGCTCGCACCGCCCCCGTTCAGGCCACCGGCGTCGCGCTGCCGGTGGTGCGGGCGAGCCGCTGGTGGGCGCGGATCAACTCGGCGTAGCGCAGACCGCTCGCCTTCACCGTCCGGCGCTGGGTGGCGTAGTCGACGTGCACCAGCCCGAAGCGCTTGTCGTAGCCGTACGCCCACTCGAAGTTGTCCAGCAGCGACCAGACGAAGTAGCCGTCCAGGGGAACCCCTCGGGCCACCGCCGACGCGCACGCGGCCAGGTGCTGCTCCAGGTGGTCGGTGCGTTCCTTGTCCTCCACCGTGCCGTCCAAGGTGACCTCGTCCGACCACGCCGAGCCACTCTCGGTGACGATGATCCGGCCCGGCCGGTACTCCTCGTGCACGTCGACGAGCAGCCGCTCCAGACCCGCCGGGTACATCTCCCAGCCCATCGCGGTCTCCACCGAGCCGGGCACCGGCACCTGCCGGGCGTACGGGGCCGGACCGGTCGGGTCGTCGACCACCAGCTGGCGGAAGTAGTAGTTCACCCCGAGGAAGTCCGTCGGCGTGGCGATCACCGCCAGGTCGCCGTCGCGTACCGGCGGCTCGACGCCGTAGGTGGCGATCATGTCGGCCGGGTAGCCGCGCCCGTGGATGGGGTCCAGCCACCACCGGTTGACGTGCCCGTCGGCCCGGCGGGCCGCCGCGACGTCCTCGGGTCGGTCGGTCGCCGCCTCGATCGGGCTGAGGTTGACCACCAGACCCACCGAGGGCGGGCGGGTCGCGTTGGCGCGGATCGCCTGGGTGGCCAACCCGTGCCCGAGCAGCACGTGGTGCGAGGCGTGCACCGCCCGGGTGAGGTCCCGCTCGCCGGGGGCCATGTTGCCCTCCAGGTGCCCGATCCAGCACACGCAGAGCGGCTCGTTGACGGTGCACCAGTCGGCGACCCGGTCACCGAGGCGGGCGGCGACCACCGCCGCGTAGTCGGCGAACGCCTCGGCGGTGGCGCGCTCCGGCCAACCACCCCGGTCCTGAAGGACCTGCGGCAGATCCCAGTGGTAGAGCGTGACGAACGGCCGGATCCCGTCGGCGAGCAACGTGTCGACGAGCCGGTCGTAGAAGTCCAGCCCGGCGGCGTTGACCCGCCCGACGCCGTCGGGCATGACCCGGGGCCAGGCCACCGAGAAACGGTACGCGTCCACGCCGAGTCGGCGCAGCAGCGCCAGGTCCTCCGGCCACCGGTGGTAGTGGTCGCACGCCACCGCGCCGGTGTCGCCGTTGTCGACGTTGCCGGGGGTCGCCGAGAAGGTGTCCCAGATGGACGGCGCCCGGCCGTCGACGTCGACGGCCCCCTCGATCTGGTACGCCGCCGTGGCGACACCCCAGAGGAAGTCGGGTGGCAGCTTGGACAGGTCGGGCACGGGTCGGTTCTCCTCTGGGGTTGGATGACTCACTTGACCGCGCCGGCGGTGAGGCCGGCGACGAAGTAGCGCTGCAGGGCCAGGAACCCGACGACGACCGGGATGCTGACCACCAGCGAGGCGGCCATGATCTGGTTCCAGTAGACGTTGAACTGGGTGGAGTAACCCTGCAGGCCGACGGCCAGGGTGCGGCTGCCCTCGTCGGTCATCACCGACGCGAAGAGCACCTCACCCCACGCGGTCATGAACGCGTACACGGTGACCGCGACGACGCCGGGCACGGCGGCCGGCAGGATGACCTGGAACAGGGTGCGCAGCGGACCGGCGCCGTCGACCTGCGCCGCCTCGTCCAGACCCCGGGGGATCGAGTCGAAGTAGCCGACCAGCATCCAGATCGAGAACGGCAGCGAGAAGGTCAGGTACGTGATGACCAGGCCGGTACGGCTGGCGTACAGCTCGATGCCGGTGGCGTTGCCCAGGTTGACGTAGATGAGGAACAGCGGCAGCAGGAACAGGATGCCGGGGAACATTTGCGTGGACAGCACCGTCACCGAGAAGACACCGCGACCGCGGAACCGGTACCGGCTCACCGCGAACGCGGCGAAGATGGCCACCGCCACCGAGCAGACCGCCGCGATGCTCGACACCACCAGGCTGTTCACCAGGTACCGGGCCAGCGGCACGGTGCTCCACATGTCGATGAACGGTTGCAGGGTGGGTCGGCTGGGCCACCAGGTGAAGCCGTTCTGCACGTCCTGCAACGGCTTGGCCGCCGAGGTGACCATCACGTAGAGCGGGATGACGACGAAGAGGGTGAGCAGGGTCAGCACGATGCGCCGGCCCCAGCGCTCACCGGCGGTCTCACGCATGGTCGTCCCTCCGACGGTTGGTGATCAGCAGGTACGCGGCCGAGACGACCAGCAGGAACAGCAGCAGCGCCACCGACATCGCCGACCCGGAGCCGAAGTCCCAGGTCTTGAAGGAGCTGCGGTAGATGTGGATGGAGATCAGGTCGGCCTGCTCCGGCGCGGAGCCGCCGAACAGCACGAACGGGGTGTTGAAGTCGTTGAACGTCCACAGGAACAGCACCAGCAGCAGCACCAGGTTGACCGGCCGCAGCATCGGCAGGGTGACCGAGCGCAGCCGGCGCCAGAACCCGGCGCCGTCGATGGCGGCGGCCTCGTACAGCTCGCCGGGCACGTTCTGCAACCCGGCCATCAGGCACAGGAACGCGAACGGCCAGTTGCGCCAGACCGACACGACCAGCAGCGACCAGAAGCTGTTGTCGCCGATCAGCCAGAAGGGCCGTTCGTTCATCAGCCCGAGCTGGTCCACGAGCACGTGGTTGACCAGGCCGGTGTCGCGTTGCAGCAGGAAGCTCCAGGTGATCACGGCGGCGTAGACCGGCAGCGCGTACGGGGTGAGGAACAGCGCCCGCAGGATCGCCCGTCCACGGAACGGCCGTTGCAGGACGACCGCCGCCGAGATGCCGAGCAGCCAGGCGAACCCGACCGAGAGCAGGCTGTAGGCCAGGGTGATCCAGAACGAGTGCAGCAGTTCCTTGCCGGCGGCGCTGTTCAGGTCGAGCGTCGCCCGGTAGTTCTCCAGCCCGATGAAGGGCGCGGTGGACCAGTCGCGGATGTGGAACTGGGTCAGCTCCAGCAGGCTCATCCAGACCCCGACGACCATGGGGATCACGTGGATGGCGAGTTCCAGCACGATGGCCGGTGCGAGCAGCAGGTACGGCAGGAGCGAGCGGCGGGGGCCGCGGGGCCGGCGGGCCGGCCCCCGGGTCGGCGACCCGGCCCGGGGTTCGCGCCGGTCGGCGTCCGGCGCGGTGGTGCTGGTTGCCATCGGGGTCCTCTCGGAGGCGGTGGCCGTGGCCGGGCTCAGCGCCCGACCACGGCCACCGGTGACGCCTGGGTCAGCGCATCTTCTGCTGCGCGTCGGTCAGCTTGGCCTTCACCGACGCCTCGGTGACCGGCTTGCCGCTGGCCGCGTCGGCGAACAACTCCTTCATCGCGGTGCCGACCAGGGTCTCGAAGGTGCTCTCGTCGGGCACCTGCGGCAGCGGGGCCGCGGTGGTGACCAGGGTCTCCTGGATGGTCTTCTGCTCCGTGGCACTGAACGCCGGGTCGGAGGCCGCGGTCTTCACCGCAGGCAGCGAGCCGTACGTCTTGTTGAGGATCGTCTGCTCCTCGTCGCTGGTCATGAACTTGACGAAGCTCAGCGCGCCGTCCTTGTTCTTGGTGTGCTTGAAGACCGCCATGTTGATCCCGGCGACCATGCTGTTGACCTTCTTGCCGCCGGCCGGCGGGCTGGCCAGGAACGGCACCGGGGCCACCCCGTACGCGTCGGCGGGCATGTTCTGCGTCTTCAGGTTCGACCCGGCGGACTGCCACAGCAGCATGGCGGCCTTGCCGTTGGCGAAGTCGGAGACCGACTGGTTCTGCGCGTACTCGGCGTTGCTCGGGTTGGTGATCTTGTCGGCGGCCATGAAGTCGATGTACCGCTTGATCGCCGAGACGTTCTGCGGGGTGTCGAAGGTCGGCTTGCCGGCCGAGTCGAACCACTCGCCGCCGTACTGCTGGCTGAAGGTGAAGGCGTGGTGGGCGTTCTCCGACGGGTTGGCACCCTCGATCGCCAGGCCCCACTTGCCGCCGGTGCTCAGCTTCTTGCCGTACTCGGCGAGCTGCTCCCAGGTGGTCGGCGGCGCGGTGATGCCGGCGTCGGCGAACGACTTCTTGTTGTAGTACAGGCTGTACGCCATGCTGTAGAGCGGCACGGCGGCCGGCGGCTTGCCGGGGGCGCCGGCGGCGGCGAGCGCGGCGGGCACGATCCGATCCTTGCCGCCGACGGCCTGCAGGGCGGCGTCGTCGAACTCGACCAGCGCGCCGGTGGCCTGCAACGACGCCGACCAGGTGTTGCCGATGTTGACCACGTCCGGGCCCTTGCCGGAGGCGGCGGCGGCCAGCAGGCGGTTGAGCAGATCCGACCAGGGGACCACCTCGACGGTGACCTTGATCCCGGTCTGCTTCTCGAACTTGTCCAACTCCGGCTGGAGGATGGTCTTGTCGGCCTCCAGGCTGGCGCCCTGGTTGCTGGCCCAGTAGGTGAGTGTCTTGGGCGATGCGGCGGAGTCGTCGCCGGAGCCTCCGCAGGCGGTCAGCGAGGCGGCCGCCAGTACGGCGGCGGTGAATATCCCGAGGTGTCGTCTCGACACGGGTCAGCCCTTCCGGTGCGTGGTGGGGGTCCGCCGGCCTTCGTCACCGATAGGGGTCGGGCGACGGGGGCCGGCTGCGGACAGGGTTCGGGGGTGCGCCGTCGGGGTCCGTCGGCGTTTCCCGGGAGTTACATCACGGCTTAAATTATGTCGTCATTAAAGTTGCTGGCTGGTGGGTCGTCAAGCACGAGGCGGTTACAGTCGCCTCGAACGGCCGACGGGAACGAGGTGACGAGTGGAGCTGGCGCGAGCCACCAACCGCAGCGTGCGGTTGCGCAACCGGTCCGCCCTGCTGACCAAGCTCTTCCTGGACGGCCCGCTCACCCGGCAGGACCTGGTGCGCAGCACCGGGCTGAGCCAACCTGCGGTCAGCAACGTGGTGGCCGACATGATCGACGAAGGGCTGGTCGTCGAGGCCGGCGCCGCCGAGTCCGACGGCGGCCGGCCCAGCATGCTGCTGCGGATCGCGCCCCGCTTCGCCTTCCTGATCGGCGTGGACGTCGGCGAGACCCGGGTCCGGGTGGAGCTGTTCGACTTCGCGATGACCCTGCTGGCCAGCGTCGAGTACCCGCTCGACCCGGCCCGCACCGAGCCCGACCTGGTGGCCGGGCACGTGCTGGCCGGCATCGAGGCGGTCACCGGCCAGGCCGGGGTGGCCCCCGGCGATGTGCTCGGCGTCGGCATCGGCGTCTCCGGCGTGGTCGAGCAGGGCACCGAGGCCGTCGTGCACGCCCAGGCTCTCGGCTGGGACGGGGTGCCGCTGGAGCGTCTGATCGGCGCCGGCACCGACCTGCCGCTGCACATCGACAACGGCGCGAAGACCCTCGGCCAGGCCGAGATGTGGTTCGGCGCCGGCCGGGGCGCCCGGCACGCCGTCTTCGCGCTTGTCGGCTCCGGGGTGGGCGCGTCGGTGGTGACCAACGGCGCCACCTACCGGGGCGCGTCCAGCAGCGCGGGGGAGTGGGGGCACACCACGCTGGTGTACGGCGGCCGGGTCTGCCGGTGCGGCGCGCGCGGGTGCCTGGAGGCGTACGTGGGGGCGGAGGCGATCATCGACCGCTACCGGGAGGCGCGCCGCGGTCGACCGGTGCCGGGCGAGGACGAGGAGTCCCAGATCGCCGCGTTGGTCGCCGCCGCCGAGACCTCGGCCACCGCCCGACGCGTGCTGGAGGACACCGCCGGCTACCTCGGCGCCGGGGTGGCCAACCTGATCAACCTGTTCAACCCGGAGCGCGTGGTGCTCGGCGGCTGGGCGGCGATGGCCCTCGGCGACCTGCTGCCGGCCGTGCGGGAGGCGGCAGGCCGGCAGGCGCTACGCCAGCCGTACGAGCAGGCGTCGATCGAGTTGTGCCGGCTCGGGGTGGACGCGGTGGCGCTGGGCGCGGCAACCCTCCCGATCGCCCGCTTCCTCACCGAGGGTGGCGTCCGCCGCTGAGCGGGGACGACTGCGGCGCCGTCGGCAAATTACCCAAAAAGAATCCTCGGGATAAATAACGAAGTTATAGATCGATGTCTTGACGCCGTCGCAATCTCGCCGCAACACTCCTACGAGAGCGCTCTCCGACCCGCGACGCCGCATCGGCGGCACCACCCACGGCGCCACGGGGCGAGCCGATCCCATCCGCGCGGCACCCCCCGTAACCCCTATCGACAGGCGATGTCATGACATCTCGTGCAACATCCGTACGCCCGCGTCCTCGACGCGCCGTCCGGCACCTGCTCGTCGGGCTCACCGTGGCCCTGGTCGCGGCGCTCACCCCGACCGGTGCCACCGCGCCCGCGCAGGCCGCGCCCACCCTGCTGTCCCAGGGCCGCCCCGCCACCGCCTCGTCCAGCGAGAACGCCGGCACCCCGGCCTCCGCGGCCGTCGACGGCAACACCGGCACCCGCTGGGCCAGCGCGTTCAGCGACCCGCAGTGGCTCCAGGTCGACCTGGGCGCCCGGGCCACCATCAGCCAGGTCAACCTGCTCTGGGAGGGCGCCTACGGCCGGGCCTTCCAGCTCCAGACCTCCGACGACGGGGCCACCTGGACGACGATCTACTCGACCACCACCGGCACCGGTGGCACCCAGAACCTCACCGTCACCGGCGCCGGCCGCTACGTACGGATGAACGGCACCGCCCGGGGCACCGGTTACGGCTACTCGCTCTGGGAGTTCCAGGTGTACGGCGAGACCGGCGGCACCACGCCGACCTGCGGCAGCACCAACGTCGCGCAGGGCAGCTCGGCGACCGCCTCGTCCAGCCAGGACGCCGGCCTCGCGGCATCCGCGGCGGTCGACGGCAACACGGGCACCCGCTGGGCCAGCACCGCCAGCGACCCGCAGTGGCTGCGCGTCGACCTCGGCAGCACCCGCACCATCTGCCGGGTGGTGCTCATCTGGGAGGCCGCGTACGCCCGGGCCTTCCAGCTCCAGACCTCGGCCGACGGGTCCACCTGGACCACGATCTACTCCACCACCACGGCCACCGGCGGCACGCAGTCCCTCACCGTCACCGGCAGCGGGCGCTACCTGCGGATGTACGGCACCGCGCGGGGCACCGCCTACGGCTACTCGCTCTGGGAACTGGCGGTGAACACCACCGGCGGCGGGACCGGCGAGCCCCCGGTCGACACGACCGACCCGCGCAATCCGAACCTCGGGCCGAACACGTTCGTCTTCGACCCCAGCACGCCGACGTCAACCATCCAGAGTCGACTGAACACCCTCTTCACCCAGCAGGAGACCAACCAGTTCGGCCCGCAGCGCTACGCGGTGCTGTTCAAGCCCGGCAACTACACCGCCGACGTCAACCTCGGCTTCTTCACCCAGGTCGCCGGCCTCGGCATGAGCCCCGACGACGTCAACCTCAACGGCCACGTGCGTGCCGAGGCGTTCTGGTTCGGCGGCAACGCCACCCAGAACTTCTGGCGGGCCGCCGAGAACCTGTCGGTCACCCTGCCCGCCGGGCAGACCGTGGAGCGCTGGGCGGTGTCCCAGGCGGCGCCGTACCGGCGGATGCACCTGCGCGGCGCGCAGAACCAGATCCAGCTCTGGAACGGCGGCGACGGCTGGTCCAGCGGTGGCCTGATGGCCGACACCCGCATCGACGGCCTGGTCGTCTCCGGCTCGCAGCAGCAGTGGTACTCCCGCAACAGCGAGTTCGGCAACGGCTGGACCGGCTCGGTGTGGAACATGGTCTTCCAGGGCGTCAACGGCGCTCCCGCGCCGAGCTTCCCCAACCCGTCGCACACCGTCATCCCGCAGACCCCACAGGTCCGGGAGAAGCCGTTCCTGTACGTCGACGGCACCGGTGAGTACCGGGTCTTCGTGCCGGCGCTGCGCACCAACTCGACCGGAACCAGCTGGTACAACAAGACCCCGGCCGGCTCGTCCATCTCGCTGTCGCAGTTCTACGTGGTCCAGCCCGGCACCAGCGCCGCCACCATCAACGCGGCCCTCGCCCAGGGGCGGCACCTGCTCTTCACCCCGGGCGTGCACCGCGTCACCGAGCCGATCCAGGTCAACCGGGCCGACACTGTCGTCCTCGGTCTCGGCCTGGCCACCATCCAGGCCGACAACGGTGCGGTGGGCATGCGGGTGGCCGATGTGGACGGCGTGAAGGTGGCCGGCATCATGTTCGAGGCCGGCACGACGAACTCGCCGGTGCTGATGGAGGTCGGGCCGTCCGGCTCGTCCGCGAGTCACGCCACGAACCCGACCTCGCTGCACGACGTGTTCTTCCGCATCGGGGGGCCGCACGTCGGCAAGGCCACCAACACGCTGACGGTCAACAGCGACAACGTGATCGGCGACCACATGTGGCTGTGGCGGGCTGACCACGCCGCCAGCGGCGTACCGACCGGCTGGACGCTGAACACCGCCGACACCGGGCTCACCGTCAACGGCGACAACGTGACCATGTACGGCCTCTTCGTCGAGCACTACCAGAAGTACCAGACCATCTGGAACGGCAACGGCGGCCGGACGTACTTCTACCAGAACGAACTGCCGTACGACCCGCCCAACCAGGCAGCCTGGATGAACGGGTCGACCCGGGGCTACGCCGCGTACAAGGTGGCCGATTCGGTGACCAGCCACCAGGCGTTCGGGCTGGGTAGCTACAGCTACTTCAACGTCAATCCCGCGGTCGTGGAGGAGCGGGCCTTCGAGGTGCCCAACAACCCGAACGTGCGCTTCACGAACATGGTGACCGTCTCGCTCGGAGGCGTCGGCACCATCAACCGGGTAATCAACAACGCCGGTGGCACCGCGAACGCGGCCAACCAGCAGGTGTACCTGACCACCTACCCCTGACCGGGGCGCCCGCGCCGGCCCGATCCTCCGGGACCGGGTCGGCCGGGTAGCACCCAGGGCCGTGGCCGGCCCGGTCCCGCCGAGACCGGGCCGGCCGCGGTCGTGCCGCTCAGCCGGCCAGCACCTCGGCCGCCGCCCGTTCACCGGCGAGCACCGCGCCCTCCAGGTAACCACTCCAACGGGTCGCCGTCTCGGTGCCCGCCCAGTACACCCGCCCCACCGGCGTCCGCAGGTGCGGGCCGTACGTCCGCCACGTGCCCGGGGTGAGCGCACCGGAGAAGCAGCCCCGGGTCCACTCGTCGACCGACCAGTCGTACTCGACGAGATCCACCGGGTCCTCGGCTCGTGGCCCGACCACGCTGGCGAACGCTTCCAGCAGGCATCGCCGACGCCGCCCGGGGGACATGCCGCGCAGCGTGGCGGCGTCCGAGGAGTAGCTGAACCCGGTCAGCACCCCGAGCGGCGAGGTCGGGGTGGAGTTGTCGACCGTCTCGGTGAGCGGACCGGCGCTGCTGGTGGCCACCCCGGAGCGCCCGTCGGCACGCCAGAACGGCTCCGGGTAGACGGCGTGCACCTTCAGCGCCGAACCCATCGGCATGCGCTGGGTGAGCCCGTCACGCAGCGGGGGCAGCGGCGGGTCGTACCGGATCCGGCCGGCCAGTGCCGGAGCCAGCGCGACCACCACGGCGTCGCCGTCAACGGGCCCGGTGTCGGTCCACGCCGTCGCGCCGTCGACGGTCTGTTCGATGGCCCGCACCGGCGCGGCCAACGTCAGCGCGCCCGGCGGCAGAGCGGTGGCCATCCGTTCGGCCAGCGCCGGCGGCCCGCCCACGATCCGGTCCTGCTGCGCGCCGCCAGCCATCCCCAGCAACGGCCCGGTCCCGCCGGCGCTGCGCAGGTAGAACAGCAGGTGCAACAGGGACAGCTCGTCCGCACCGGTGGCCAGCAGCCCGCCGGCGAGCACCCGCCCCAGGTAGTCGGCGGTGTCGTCGTCCCCGGCCGTGGCGGCGAGCCAACCGCCGAGGGTCGTCCGGTCCCACAGTGCGGCCTCCGGCGTCGCCCAGGGTGCGGCCGGGTCCAGACGTGCCGCGTACTCGTCGAGCAGACCGAGTACCCGGCCCACCTGCGCCGGCGGCTCGGCCCGGCGCTCACCGGCCCAGAGCACTGTGGTCGCGCCGACCGATGCCGAGGCGAAGGTGGCCAGCCCGTGCTCGGCGACCAACGCGTACATCCGGTCCTGGGTCGGCCCGATCCACTGCGCCCCCAGGTCGAGTTGCGTGAGCTCGGGCAGCCAGCGGGTCAACACCCGACCGCCCACCCGGTCGCGGGCCTCCAGCACCCGCACCTGGGCACCGGCGCGGCTCAGCGCCAACGCGGCCGCGAGACCGGAGAAGCCGGCGCCGACCACGATCACGCGCATACCGTCGACCACACCGCGGTCTACCCACAACGGCCGCAGCCATGACTACCGGCCCCGGTCACGGCACACACCGGGGCCGGGTCGGCCGCCGAGTATTTTCCGCCGGCCTGTCGATCTGGGCGGCGGCCGATCGTGTGGAGGATGAGAGGTCGGCGACGGGCCGGCCGTCCGTGAGGAGGAACAATGACGCGCTACCTGCTCAGCATCCACCAGCCGCAGGGTGAGCTGCCGCCGGAGCCGGAGTTCCTGGCCGGGGTGATGCGTCAGCTCGGCGAGCTGCGCGACGAGTTGGCGTCCACCGGGTCGTGGGTCTTCGGGCAGGGCCTGCACGGCCCGGAGACCGCCACCGTGCTGCGTCCCCGCGACGGCGAGGTGCTCATCACCGACGGACCGTTCGTGGAGGGCAAGGAGTACCTCGGCGGCATCACCATCATCGACGTGCCGGACCTGGACGCCGCCCTGCACTGGGGTCGCCGTTACGCGTTGGCCACCACCCTGCCGATCGAGGTGCGCCCCTTCCAGGGCGGGGCCGGCAACTGACAGTGCCCGACGTGGAGGCGGTGTTCCGCGCCGAGTACGGCCGCGCGGTCGCCGTCCTGGTTCGCCTCCTCGGCGACATCGACCTCGCCGAGGAGGCCGTCCAGGAGGCTTTCGTCGTCGCGGTGGCGCGCTGGCCGACGACCGGTCTGCCGCCCAGTCCGGCCGGCTGGATCATCACCACGGCCCGGCACCGGGCGATCGACCGGCTGCGCCGCGACGCGTCCCGGGTCGACCGGCACGCCCAGGCGACTCTGTTGTTCGCCGCCGACAGTCCCGTCGAGGAGGGACCGGTGCACGACGACCGGCTACGGCTGATCTTCACCTGCTGCCATCCGGCGCTCGCCCCGAACACCCGGGTCGCCCTCACCCTGCGGCTGCTCGGCGGACTGAGCACCGCCGAGATCGCCCGAGCCTTCCTGGTGCCGGAGCCGACCATGGCGCAGCGGCTGGTCCGCGCCAAGTCGAAGATCCGCAACGCGGGGATCCCGTACCGCGTGCCCCGCGACGCCGACCTGCCCGACCGGCTGCACGCGGTTCTCGCGGTGCTCTACCTGATCTTCAACGAGGGGTACACGGCCAGCGCCGGCCCGCACCTGGTCCGCGCTGAGCTGTGCGCCGAGGCGATCCGGTTGACCCGGCTGCTGGTCGAGCTGATGCCGGACGAGCCGGAGGCGCTCGGTCTGCTCGCCCTGATGCTCCTGACCGAAGCCCGCCGGGCAGCGCGGACCAACGCCGAGGGTCAGCTGGTGGCGCTGCCGAGCCAGGACCGGGCCCGGTGGGACGCCGAGTTGATCACCGAGGGGCAGGCGCTGGTGCGTCGCTGCCTGCGCCGCGACCGGCCGGGCCCGTACCAGATCCAGGCCGCGATCGCCGCCGTGCACAGCGCCGCGCGGCGCGCCCCCGACACCGACTGGGCCCAGATCCTTCAGCTGTACGACCAGCTGACGGTCGTCGCCCCCAGCCCGGTGGTGGCGCTGAACCGGGCCGTCGCGCTCGCCGAGGTGTCCGGTGCGGCGGCGGCGCTGACCGAGGTGGACCGCCTCGAACTGGTCGGCTTCCACGTCTACCACGTGGTCCGCGCCGACCTGCTGGCTCGGCTCGGCCGGCGCGGGGAGGCCGTCGAGGCGTACCGGACGGCCGTCGCCCTGACGCACAACGCGGCCGAACGGGCCTTTCTCACCGCACGCGCGACCGCCCTGAGCGCGCGTCTACCACCGGGGTAGGCCGGAAATCGAGGGAAGCTGTCAACTGATCCAAGCCCAGTGAACCCAGCTCCAGGGCCTGGCGATGGAATGCGCGCCGGTCGCCGGGGAAGGACGAACGGCCTGCCAGCCACACGCGCTCACCCACCTTGTAGGCCAGCGCCTGCCCTGGCCGGCCCAGGTAACGCGCGAGCTCGGCGGATGCGTACGGCCCTTGATGGCAGCGGTCCTGCAACAGCTTCAGCGCCGCGTCCGCCGTCCACACGGCTCCATCGCCAGATGGCATCGGCAGTCGCAGGTGCAGGCCGATGTCGAGCACGACCCGCGCGGCGCGCAGCAGCTGCATGTACAGGTACCCCAGTCGAGCACCCGGCTGTTCGTAGAACCCGAGCTCGTCCATGAACCGCTCGGCGTACAGTGCCCAGCCCTCCTGGCTGCCGGAAAGGCCGCCGAGCAGGTTGAGCCTCCGCCCGAGGCCTCCGCGGCAGACCTCGGAGCCGAGGTGGAGGTGGTGGCCGGGAATGCCCTCGTGATAGGCGGTGCTGTAGGCGTACCAGGTGGGGAAACTCGCTGCGTCCTCGGGGATGGACCACCAGACCCGGCCCGGCCGCGTCAGGTCCCGCGACGGCCCGGTGTAGGCAATGCCGGACGACGTGGTCAACCGTGACTCGATGCACCGCAGCGGGGCGGGGATGTCGAAGTGCACGCCGTCCAGCCGCTCGGCGGCAGCCTCCAACAACTCCTGCAGCCACGCGGCGAACGACTCCCTGCTGTGCAGGGTGCCGGGTGCGTCGGGGCTGGCGAGCCGGGCAAGCACCTCTGGCACGCCCCCGCCCAGGGCCTTCGCTTCCGCGATCAGTTCTGCCTCTGTCGCTCTGAACTCGTTCCAGCCCCAGTCGTACAGCTCACGCAAATCAGGCTGCGCCGCGAGGAAGGTACGCACCCAGAGTGCGTACCGCTGCTGGCCGAACGCCTCCTCCTCGACGGCCTGTGGGGCCAGGTCCGCGGTCAGCATCCCAGCCAGTTTCTGGTACGCCTCTCGCGCGTCCGTCGCTGCGGCCTGCAACGACGCCCGCTGACGCCCTTCGCCGTAGCGGTCCACCAGGGCGACATCGTCGTCGATCCAGTTGCGGCAGCGCTGCGTGACGAGCTCCACTTGACGCCGCGTCGGCAGATTGCCGCGCTCTGCGGCGAGTGCGAGGCTGCGGGCATACCCGTCCAGGGCGGCGGGGATCGCGGCTATGCGCGCACCGACACGAGCCCAGGCCTCCTCGAAGGCCGCGCCCTCGGCGCCGGGGCCGGGAACGGTGGCCTCGACGGCCTGGCGGATGAGCTGGAGCGGACCGGTGGCGGCCGCGTGCAGTTCTCGCAGGTCCTCCCCGGCGTCGTGGAAGGCGATACGCGTGTGCAGCCGTTCGGCGAGGTGGGCGTGCAGCGGGCCCGCGGCCGGCAGTGCGTCGCCCAAGCTCTCGAGCTCGCACAGGGCGCGGACTGCGAGGTCGGCGCGGGCCTGGTGGCCCTCCGGGCTGTAGTCGGTAAGCCCGTCGACATCCTGCTCGCCAGCCTCGACGACCGCTGTGCAGGGGTCGAGGCTGGCCATGTCACAGAGGAGCCGATCCGCGAAATCCTCGATCACGGGGGCCATGCTAGGGCCTTGGCCTGGTCTGCCGTGGTGCGAGCCGGATCGATCGCGGTGGCCCGGCTCGGTCGGGACGCGGAGGCCGTCGAAGTACCGGACGGCCGTCGCCTTCACGGACAACGCCGCCGAACAGGCCTTCCTCACCGCCCGCGCGGCGGCCCTCAGCGCGTGTTTGTCATCGGGGTAGGCCGGGAACCCGAGGCACCGCCGCAGCAGGGGATGGGGAGGGGCCATGGCGTACCGCCGGACCGTCGTCGACACCGCGCCCGACCTGTCCACCCTCACGCTCGGCGTGGAGGAGGAGTACCTGCTGCTCGACCCGGACAGTGGCCGGAACCTGCCGGTCGCCGATCAGGTGCTCGCCGCGCTGCGCGGCCCCGCCCGGGACCAGAGCCGCCAGGAGTTCCGGCACAGCATGGTGGAGATGGTCACCCCGGTCTGCGCCGACCTCACCGAACTGCGCGCGCACCTGGTGGCGCTGCGCCGCTCCGCCGCGGAGGCCGCCACGGCGGCCGGGGCCCGGTTGGTGGCGGTCGGCGCCACCCCGGTGGCCGAACCGCACCGGACGGTCCCCGACGAACCGCGCTACCACGCGATGTCGCGCCGGTACGGGCCGGTGGCGCACGACCCGGCGGTGTGTGGCTGCCACGTGCACGTCGGGCTGCCCGACCGGGAACTGGCCGTGCAGGTCTGCAACCACCTGCGGGTGTGGCTGCCGGTGGTGCAGGCGATAACCACCAACTCTCCGCTGCACGACGGGTACGACACCGGGCACGCCAGTTGGCGCTCGATGCAGTTGGAACGCTGGCCCAGTATCGGTCCGACGCCGTACTTCGCCTCCGTCGCCGACTACGACCGCACTGTCGACGAGTTGATCGCCGCCGGCATCATGCTCGACGCGGCGATGGTCTACTGGTACGCCAGGCCGTCGTCGATGTACCCCACGGTGGAGGTGCGGGTCGGTGACGTCTGCACCGAGGTGGACGACGCGGTGCTGGTCGCCGCGCTGGTCCGGTCCCTCGTGGCCACCCTCGCCGACGACGTACGCGCCGGGGTGACCGCCCCGGACGTCCGGGACTGCCTGGTCGCCGCGGCGCACTGGCGGGCCGCCCACGACGGTCTCGACGGCGAGCTGATCGACCTGCGTGCCGGCGGGACCCGCCCCGCCTGGGCGCTCGTCGACGAGCTGATGGCGGTGATCGCGCCGGCCCTGCTGCGCCACGGCGACCTCGGGTACGTGCTGGCGCAGCTCGCCCGGCTGCGCCGCGACGGCACCGGTGCGATGCGGCAGCGACAGGTGCTGGACCGCGCCGGGGACCTGCGCGCGGTCCTCGACGACCTGATCACCCGCACCGCCGCCAACTGACCGCCCGTCAGCACGCACCGGGGATTCAGCGGATGTCGTGGGTTTGTAGCCACAGCTCCAGCAGGCCGAGCTGCCACAGCTTGTTGCTGCCGGCCGCGGCCTCCGCCCGGTCCGGCTCGGCCAGCAGATGAGCCACGTACTCCGGGCGGAACAGACCTCGCTCGCGTGCGGCCGGCGCCTGCAACGCCTCGGCCACCAGCTCGCGCACCGGGCCGTCCACGTTGCGCAGCGCCGGCACCGGGAAGTAGCCCTTGGGCCGGTCGATCACCTCGGCGGGCAGAACTTCCCGGGCGACCTCCTTGAGCACGCCCTTGCCGCCCTGGGCGACCTTGTGCTCCGGCGGGCAGTGCGCGGCCAGGGTGACCAGGTCCTGGTCGAGGAAGGGCGTACGCACCTCCAGACCCCACGCCATGCTCATGCTGTCCACCCGCTTGACCGGGTCGTCGGGGAGCATCAGGTGGGTGTCCAGGCGCAGCACGGCGTCCAGCGCGGTCTGCGCCCCGGGCGCGGCGAGGTGCCCGGTGAGCAGGTCCCGGCTGGCGTCGTGCTCCAGCGCGTACGCCGGGCCGACGATGCGGCGCAGCTCGTCGTGGCCGCGGTCGAAGAACGCGGCGGCGAACGTCTCGGCGGCGCCGTGCCGGGGCGCCTCGACCAGTGGCTGGTGGTAGCCGTAGCCGGCGAACACCTCGTCGGCGCCCTGCCCCGACTGGGCCACCTTCACGTGCTGCGCCACCTGCTCGGAGAGCAGGTGGAAGGCGACCACGTCGTGGCTGCCCATCGGTTCGGTCATCGCCAGCACGGCCCGTCGGACGGCGGGCACCAGGTCGTCGTCGGCCAGCCGGATCCGATGGTGGTCGGTGTCGTACGCGCGGGCCACCAGGTCTGAGTAGTGAAACTCGTCGCCGGACTCGCCGTCGCGGCTGTCGAAGCCGATGCTGAACGTACGCAGGTGTTGCTGGCCGGCCTCGGCGAGCAGCGCCACGATGAGGCTGGAGTCCAGCCCGCCGGAGAGCAGCACCCCCACCGGCACGTCGGCGACCAGCCGTCGGCGTACCGCCGCGCGCAGCGCGTCGCCGATCGAGGCCCGCCAGTCGGCGGCGTCCATCCCGGCGTCGGCGGGCTCCCGCACGTAGTCCGGTCGCCAGTAGATCTCCTCACGGCTGCTCCCGTCCGCCTCGATCACCCGCAGGGTGGCCGGCGGCAGCTTGCGCACGCCGCGCAGTACCGTCCGCGGCGCGGGCACGATGGAGTGCCAGGACAGGTAGTGGTGCAGCGCGACCGGGTCGATGCCGGTGTCGACGTCGCCGGCTCGCAGCAGCGCGGGCAGGGTGGAGGCGAACCGCAGCCGTCCCGGTGTCTCGGCGAGGTAGAGCGGTTTGATGCCGAGCCGGTCGCGGGCCAGAATCAGCCGCCGCCGCACCCGGTCGACGAGCCCGATCGCGAACATGCCGACCAGGTGGTCGACGAACCGTTCACCCCAGTGGGCGTACGCCACCAGGATCACCTCGGTGTCGCTGGTGGAGTGGAAGGCGTACCCGGCCCGACGCAACTCCTCGCGCAGCTCCGGGTAGTTGTAGATGCAGCCGTTGAAGACCAGCGCCAGGCCCAGGTCGTCGCGGACCATCGGCTGCCCGCCCGCGTCGGACAGGTCGATGATGGTCAGCCGACGGTGCCCGAGGGTCACCCAGCCGTCGGTGAACAGGCCCTCGTCGTCCGGGCCGCGTGAGCGCATCGCCTCGGTCATCCGGGTGACCGCCGCCGCGTCGGGCGAGCGGCCGTCGAATCGCGCCTCCCCGCTGATCCCGCACATCAGCCGGGCCTCCCGTCACCTCGCGCCGACCGGTGCCGGCCGGTCCCGCCGACCGGACCGGGGGCGCTGGCTACCCGTGGGCGCGGGGAGCAAACCCGTCAGCCACGCAGGGTGCGCAGGATGCGGGCCAGTTCGGCGCGGTCGGTGTCGTTGAGGTGGCCGAAGAAGCGGTCGGCCTCGGCCCGGCGCGCGGCCCGGATGGCGGTGCTGACCCGGTCGCCCTCCTCGGTGAGCGCGACCAGGGTCGCCCGACGGTCGGCCGGGTCGGGTCGGCGTTCGACCAGCCCCCGGGTCTGGAGGTCGTCGACGACCTCGGTCGCCGAGCGGGGCGCGATGCGCAGGTGCTCGGCGAGGGTGCCGGGGCGTACCTCGCCGTGGCGGGCCAGCACGCCGAGGGCCCGGGACTGGCTGGGGGTGACGTCCCAGGGCGCCAGTGAGTCGCGACTCTGCCGGCGCAGACGGGACGCCACGGCCCAGAACGTCTCCGCCAGGCTCTCGTCGTCGGCGCTCTCGACGGTGTGCTCGGTCACCGGAATACGGTAGCAGGATATGTGGTTGCTCCCTCATGATGAGGTAACCTCAGCAATATTGTCGACGAAGGGTAGTGCCCCCTTGGAACCCACCCCGAAGGGCCGCGACCGCGGCCACCGCACCGTCAGCGCCGAAGAGAAGACGCAGGCCCGTCAGGTGTCGCTGCGCCGCATCGGCCGCCTGTTCACCCCCCACCGGCCCGCGCTGGCCGCCGTCACCGCGATCATCGTGATCTCCTCGATCATCGCGATGGCCACCCCGTTCCTGCTGCGTGCCGTGATCGACCGGGCCCTGCCGCAGGGCGACGTGACGCTGCTGGTCTGGCTGGTCCTCGGCATGGTCGCCGTCGCGGCGGTGACCTCCGCCCTCGGCGTCGTACAGACCTGGATCTCCACCCAGGTCGGCCAGCGGGTCATGCACCGGCTGCGCACCGACGTCTTCAGCCACCTCCAACGCCAGTCGCTCGGGTTCTTCACCCGCACCCGCACCGGCGAGGTGCAGTCCCGGATCACCAACGACATCGGCGGCATGCAGTCGGTCGTCACCTCCACCGCCACCGCCGTCGCCGCCAACCTCACCACAGTGGTCGCCACCACTGTCGCCATGGTCGCGCTCTCCTGGCAGCTCTCCCTGGTCTCGCTCGTGGTGCTGCCGCCGGCCATCTGGCTGACCCGTCGGGTCGCCCGGATGCGCCGCGAGATCACCGCTCAACGGCAACGCGAACTCGCCGACCTCAACGTCACCGTCGAGGAGGGGCTCTCGATCAGTGGCGTACAGCTGGCCAAGACCCTCGGCACCGGCCCCGCGCTGATCGACCGCTTCACCGCCTCCTCGGCCCGCCTGGTCGACCTGGAACTGCGCAGTGAGCTGGCCGGCCGCTGGCGGATGGCCTCGATGAGCATCATCTTCGCCGCCGTACCGGCGGTCATCTACCTCGCCGCCGGGCTGCCCGGTACCGCCGGCACGCTGAGCATCGGCACCCTGGTCGCCTTCACGGCCCTGCAGGGCGGTCTGTTCCGACCGCTGATGGGGCTGCTCAACGTGGGTGTCTCGCTCACCGCGTCGTTGGCGCTCTTCGCCCGGATCTTCGAATACCTGGACCTTCCGGTCGACGTGGCCGACCCCACCGAGCCGGTCCGCCTCGACCCCACCCGGGTGCGCGGCCACCTGCGCCTGGAGGACGTCACCTTCGGCTACCCGGGCAGCGACACCGCCGCCCTCGCCGGGATCACCCTCGACGTGCCCGCCGGCACCAGCCTCGCGCTGGTCGGCGAGACCGGCTCCGGCAAGAGCACCCTCGCCGGGCTGATCAGCCGACTGCACGACCCGAGCGCCGGCCGGATCACCGTCGACGGCGTCGACCTGCGCGACCTGCGCCTGGCCGACCTGGCCGCGATCGTCGGCGTGGTCAGTCAGGAGACGTACCTGCTGCACACCACCGTCCGGGAGAACCTGCGTTACGCCCGGCCGGAGGCCACCGACACCGAGATCGAGGACGCCGCCCGCGCCGCCCAGATCCACGACCTGATCGCCGGGCTGCCCGACGGGTACGACACAGTGGTCGGCTCACGCGGGCACCGGTTCTCCGGCGGTGAGAAGCAGCGCCTCGCCATCGCCCGGACCCTGCTGCGCGACCCGCGCATCCTGGTCCTCGACGAGGCCACCAGCGCGCTGGACACCGAGACCGAACGCGCCGTGCAGCGGGCCTTCGACGTGCTCGCCCAGGGACGCACCACGATCACCATCGCGCACCGGCTCTCCACGGTCCGCGACGCCGACCAGATCGCGGTGCTCGACCACGGTCGGATCGTCGAGGCCGGCACCCACGCCAGCCTGCTAAACCGAAACGGCCGCTACGCCACCCTGGCGGCCTGAACGCCGGATCACAACCGTCTCGAAACAGTCTCGGAACTGTCTCGTTATGACGCGGTCAGGTGGCGGTAGACGGTGGCCCGCGAGACACCCAGCGTGGCGGCGATAGCGTCCACGCTGTGGGTGCCCGCCGCGTGCATGCGCCGGGCCGCCTCGACCTGCTCCCGGCCCAGCGCGGGCGGCCGTCCCGGCCGCCGACGCCGACCCGCCGCCCCGCCGGTCGCGTCCGGTGGCGACGCCGGGGCGGC
>NZ_PYAK01000022.1 GCF_003264365.1 Micromonospora noduli | reverse complement strand
CGCGCCGAGCGGGCCGGTCGGGCCGCCGCCGTGGCGGAGGCCGAGTCGCTGGCCGACGGGGTGCAGCGGGCCATCGCTGGCATCTTCGCGGCCGCCGACGTGCCGGTCGGGGACGACCCGGTGCACGCGGCGACAGTGGCTGTGGAGCGGGCCGACGCCGACCGGCGGCGGCTGCACGAGCGTCGCGAGCAGGCCGGGACGTTGCGCGAGCAGCGGGCGGGGCACGAGCGGGAGGCGCAGGTGGCGCGCGCGCTCGCCGGGCACCTGCGGGCCAACAACTTCGAGCGGTGGTTGCTGGCCGAGGCGTTGGACCTGCTGGTCGACGGCGCGTCGGGGATCCTGCGCGAGTTGTCCTCCGGGCAGTACGAGCTGGTGCACGACAAGGGCGAGTTCGTGGTGGTCGACCACCACGACGCGGGGCTGCGTCGCGGCGTGCGCACCCTCTCCGGCGGTGAGACGTTCCAGGCGTCGCTGGCGCTGGCGTTGGCGCTCTCCGAGCAGTTGGCCGGGATGTCCACCACGGCGGCGAGCCTGGAGTCGATCGTCCTGGACGAGGGTTTCGGCACGCTCGACGCCGCCACCCTGGACACGGTGGCGGCGACCCTGGAAAACCTGGCGGCCCGGGGCGATCGGATGGTCGGCGTGGTCACCCACGTGCCCGCGCTGGCCGAGCGGATTCCGGTCCGCTTCGAGGTGCGCAAGGATGCCCGGTCCGCGCGCGTGGAGCGGACGGGCCGGTGAGCGACGCCGCGTTCTTCGTGGATTCGTGGGATCCGGCGTACGGGGCGTCGTTCGAGGCGTCCGCCGCCGGGCCGGCCGCGCCGAGCAGCGCCCAGGTCGACGCGGATGTGGAGTTGCCCGCCGTGGACTGGCGGGCGATCGGGGTACGCCCCGGGGTGCGGGCGCCCGACGTGGTGTTGCTGGTCGACGGGGTTCGCCGCATCGACGCGAGCATCTGGACGGCGGAGACCGACGGCCTGTCGTTCCCCGGGTTGGCCGCCTCGTACGCCGCCGGGGTGGTCCGGTGTGACCTGGGGCGGGGTGCGGCGCAGTTGGCGGGTACCCGGGTTGGTCGGGGCCTGTTCACCGCGAGCCCGTCGGCGCAGGATGTGGTGGCGGGCGCGATCCGTTACCCGGTGCACCGGGTGGGTGGCACCGGTGAGCTGGCGAAGTTGCCGGCCGCCGTGCAGGGCCCGCTGACCGCGTTGGAGGTGGCGGTGTCCGACGCCGCCCGGGTCGACGGTGACCTGTTGGTGGTGGACGGCCCGCTGCGCAGTCGTCGGCAGTTGCCGCGCACCCTGGGCTACATCAAGACGCAGCACAGTCAGTACCTGGATGCCCGGCTGACCGCTGTGGTGACGAGTATGGCCTCGGGTGAGCGCTCCCCGGTGTTCCGGCTCGGCACCGCCTGGGGTGGTTGGTCGTGGTATTTGCGGCTGCCGGTGGCGATCGGCGCGCCGTGGGCGGGCATCGTTCGGGTGGAGTGCTCCGCCGACCTGCCCGTCGAGGCGGCGATCGAGCTGGCCGACCTGTCGCTGGTGACCCTGCCCCGCTTCGCCTCCACCCCGTACAAGGATCCTCGGGCCCCGCAGAACCTGATCCCGATCGCTGGCCTGGAGCGCCGACTGCGGGCCCTGCTCGGCGATTCCCGGCTGCTGCACCGCGCGCTGACCGCCGCGGCCCGCGCCGCCCGATGAGCGCGGATACTGGTTCCGGTGGGGCGTAAACGGACGGGTGACCGGGTGGTCGAGCAGGTGGACACCGGGCTGGCGGAGCTCGTCCCGGCCCCGGACCGGGCCGGCTCGTGGACGCTGCTGCTGGACGGCGCGCCGCAGTCGCACGTCGACCTGACCGACCCCACCCACCTCGAGTTCGAGTACGTGCGGCGGTTGGCCGCCGCCGTGGATCTGAGCGCACCGGCCGGTGAGCCGCTGCGGGTGCTGCATCTGGGTGGCGGCGCGCTGACCCTGCCCCGGTACGTCTCCGCCACCCGACCCGGGTCGACCCAGCGGGTGTCCGAGGTGGACGGTGCGCTGGTGGAGCTGGTCCGTCGGGCGTTGCCGTGGCCGTCCGATGCCCGGTTGCGGGTCCGGGTGGAGGACGCCCGGGCGGTGCTGGCGTCCAGTCGGGAGGCCAGCTACGACGTGGTGGTCGCCGACGTGTTCGCCGGTGCGCGTACGCCAGCCCACCTCACGTCCGTGGAGTACACGGCCGAGGTGGCCCGGGTGCTCCGCCCCGCCGGTTGGTACCTGGCGAACCTCGCCGACGGCCCGCCGCTGCGGCACGCCCGAGGGCAGGTCGCCACGGTCCGTTCGGTGCTGCCGCAGGCCTGCCTGATCGGGGACGCGGCGGTGCTGCGTGGGCGCCGGTACGGGAATCTGGTGCTGGTCGCCGGGCGGTCCACACCGCCGGTGCCGGAGCTGACCAGACGCGCTGCCGGCGACTGGTTCCCCGGCCGGGTGGTGGCCGGCGACGACCTGGACCGCTTCGTCGGTGGCGCGCAGGTGGTGCGGGACGCCGACGCCACCGGCTCCGATCCGCCACCGCCGGGGCTGTTCTCGGTGCGCCGCTGACCGTCCATTCGACGGCGGCGGGGAAGTTTTTTCGTCGTTTGTTGATCCGCTGAGGCCGGCGCTGCGTACCACCGGGCGGCCCACCTCGTGGGCCGGTGTTGGTCACGGAACATCCCGGAGGTCTGCATGCACGCGGTGGCGGCCGGTTGGCATGGCGACGCGGTACGCGCTGACTGGTTGTCGGCGCGACCCTCGTCACGGTCAACCTCGTCTGCCCGGGGGGTCGACGCGCGGGCGACGCCTCGCCAGAATGGTCCGGTGACGCCGCGACCGGCGCCCGGGCGCCATCAGGCGACGACGACCGAGGCCAGCCACTCCGACCAGTTGATCCGTCAGCTCTATGCCGAGCACGCCGGCCCGTTGCTGATGTTCGTCATGCGTCTCACCGGGGGGGACCGGCAGCGCGCGGAGGACATCGTCCAGGAGACGCTGCTGCGGGCCTGGCGCAACGCGCACCGCCTGGGCACCCAGGGGCAGGGTTCGCTGCGGCCGTGGTTGGTCACTGTGGCCCGCCGCATCGCCATCGACGAGCACCGCAGCCAGGAGGCCCGGCCGCCGGAGACGTACGACCGGGACCTCACCGCGTTCGCCGAGGCGGACAGCACCGACCGGGTGCTGCGGACCATGACGGTGGCGGACGCGCTGCGTACGCTCAGTCAGTCGCACCGGGAGATCCTGATCTCGACGTACTTCCGGGGGCGGACGGTGCCGGAGGCCGCCGAGGAGTTGGGCCTGCCGCTCGGCACCGCCAAGTCGAGGGTCTATTACGCGCTGCGCGCGCTGCGCACGGCTCTGCAGGAGCGGGGGGTGACAGAATGAGCCGGCCGGACCATATGGACGTCGCGGCGTACGCGCTCGGTGTGCTCGACGAGCAGGACACTGAGCGGTTCGAGGAGCATCTCGCCACCTGCTGGGCGTGCGCGGCCGAGTTGGAGACGATGGTGCCGGTCGTCGGGCTGCTCTCCGACATCGACGGCGAGACGATGATGGCGCTGGAACAGACGGCGACCGACCCGGCCCTGCTGGACCGGACGCTCGGCGCGGTCCGGGCCGACCGGCGGCGTACCCGGTTTCGTCACATGCTCGCGACGGCCGCCGCGGTGGTGGTCTTCGGCGGTCTGAGCGGGTACGGCTTCGTCAGCGTGACCGGCAACGATCAACCGCCGGGGGTGCTCGCCGAGTCGACGCCGAGCGCGCCCAACGACCCGCCGACGAGCGTGCCGACGGCCGCGCCGAGCGGCCCGGGTGTGGGCGGCACCGAGGTGGAGGGTGATCAGGTCGAGGCGACCGACCCGACCACCGGTGTGCAGACCACCATGTTCCTGGTGACGAAGGATTACGGCACCCGGATCAATTTCAGCCTGCGGAAGCTGCCCGGCCCACGCATCTGCCGACTGGTGGTGGTGCGCAAGAACGCCACCACCGAGGTCATCTCGACCTGGTCGGTGCCGGATGGCGGTTATGGCACCAACACCCGGCCGCAGGGTCTCGAACTCAGCGCCTCGACGTCGGCTCTGCCGAAGGACATCAAGCAGCTCCAGGTGCAGTCGGTGGATGCCAACGGCGTGGCGAGTCCGCTGGTCACCGTACCCATGTAAGCGCGGTTACCGCATCGGCGCCGGTCATTGCCACAATGACCGGCGCCGATCTGTCGTTGCGCGAAGGGGCCCCTCGCGGGGGCGTACGCATGGAGGCGGAAAACGGTTCAATCGGTTTACGTGAAATTGACCACTGTTACTACTTCAACCTTGACAGCCCGCACGCCGTACCTATGGGTGAACTGTCAAGAATGAGGAGGGCACGTGGCACAGATGAAGCGGACCGTCATCGTCGCGAGCGCGATGGTCGCACTAACGGCCTGCGCTCCCGCGGGTTACGACGGGGCGAACTCGAGCGCGGCCGAGCCGGTCGCCGTCGCCGCGGCCGAGCCCACCGCGACGGTTGAACCTGAGGCCTCGGCCTCCCCGGAGGCGCCCGCCGCCGACGCCCCGCCCGCGGACGTCGACCTGACCGACAAGTTGGTCGGTAAGAGTGTCGCCCGGATGGGCAAGGTGGTCACCGACCAGGACGGCTGGATCCTGTACCGCTTCGACAAGGACACCGCCGACCCGCCGTCGTCGAACTGCGTCGACAAGTGCGCCGAGGTGTGGCCCCCGGCACTGACCGACGGCAACCCGGAGCTCACCGGCGTCTCCGACGACAAGGTCGGCAGCGTGACCCGGCAGGACGGCACCCGTCAGCTCACCGTCGGCGGCTGGCCGGTCTACCGCTACATCGGTGACAAGAAGCCCGGCCAGTGGAAGGGCCAGGCTGTCGGTGGAACCTGGTTCGTGGTCCAGCCAGACGGCAAGAAGAACCTGAGCTGCCTGCCCAAGGGCACGCCGAAGGCTGTCGCACCGCCGGCGGACAGCGGCTCGAACGACGCTGGCGGCTCGGGCTACTCGTACTGAGCCTGGTCGCCCATGAGGGCACGGTGGTCGGTCGTCGCCGGGGAGGGCGCGACCGGCCACCGTCGTGTTCGGGGTGGGTCAGGTCCGTTCCCACGGGCTCGGCACCGGGAAGTACGTTTCCAGGAACGGAATGAGCAGCGCCAACTGCTTGTCGAGGTCCTCCTCGACGGAGAACGCGTCGTTCAGGCAGAACACCTGCCGATCCCGACGGGCGAGCAGGTGCGCCAACCGGGCGGGTGTGTCCGGGTGGGACAGCTCGGCGATGGTGTAGCGCAGGTTCCCCGGTGCCGCGCGACCGGTGTGGAACGCGTAGTAGTGGTGCAGCGACGAGGCGACCGACAGGTCGTCCATGCTGCGGAACTGACTCGCCGCGGTCCGCCGGTACTGCTGCGGGAACGTCTGCTCGATCTCCTGGAGCACGCTCCGCCGCAGCGCGTGCGGCATGTGCTTCATCTTCTGGGTCAGCACGGTGCCGAACCGCTCCGCGATCAACGCCCGGTTGTTCTTCCCGGCCGCCGACGACGGGATGTCCCCGGCGGCGGGTGGGCCCGGCGGCACCAGGGCCGGCGAGGGAAAGAACCGGGAGATGCCGTTGGCCAGGAAGAAGTCCTGGGGCAGCACCTCGGTGCCGAGGAAGACGTCATCGTTGAAGTACAGGAAGTGCTCGGAGAGCCCGTCGATGTGGTGCAGCTGACTCTCGATCGCGTGCGAGTTGTACGTCGGCAGCACCGTCGGGTCGGTGAAGATCTCCCGATGGCTGACCACCCGCAGCCCGGTGGCGGACGGGTCAAGCCAGGTGGGCACCTGGTCGTCGGTCACCACGTAGACATGTCGCACCCAGGGCGCGAACATGTGCAGCGACCGGAGCGAGTAGCGCAGCTCGTCGCGGCTGAGGAAGCGGGCCGCGCTCGCCGCCTCCGCGTGGTACGGCACCCCGGCCACCTCTGCCCGTCGGCGTAGCCAGACCGGGTCGGCGCCGTCGACCCAGGTGTAGACCACGTCGACCGGGAACGGCACATCGTCCGGGCGCGGTGCGGCGAACTCCGGACGGGTCCAGGCGGTCGCGGGCGCGGCGGCGGGCGCCAGGCCGGTGAACCGCGACTCCGGTACGAGGACCAGCGGCGCCGCCACCGTCACCTGTTCGGCGACGGCGTTGGGTCGCGGCGCGACAAGCGTGTCACCCTCCCGGGTCCAGAACTCGACGTCGCACCCGTACGCCTGCCCCAGCACCAACCGCCGCTGGGGGTCGGTCCAGTACCAGGTCAGCCGCACCACCGGGGCGTCGGCCAGCCGGTCCCAGGACTTCGGTTCGAAGCCGGCGGCCGGCTGCCCGGTACCGTCCGGCACGCCGACGTAACCGGGGACCCGACCGCAGGCGGCGGCGAGTGCGGCGTACGCCCGCACGCGGTGCGCGGCGTCGACGGCGACCACCGACGAGCGGTGGATTTCGCCGCGTACCCGGAAGTGGGGTACGCCGGCCTCGTCGAGCGCCGCCGTCACCGCGGTGAGATTGTCCAGCCGTGCCATCAGGGGGGTGACCGCCCCGATCCGGGCCACCCGGGGTCCCCGGTCGGCGGTGACGACCACCCGGTCCGCGCCGGCCAGCAACTCCGGCTGGCGGCGGGCCAGCCGTTCGCCCCGGCGCTCGGAGAGGTGACCGTCGCGCGCGGCCCGGGCGACCCACTGCTTCAGCTGGTGCCGGGCCCGGGGGCTCACCTTCGTCGCGATGGCACGCCGGGTCTGCGGGCTCAGCACCCGGCGGTACACCTCCACGAACCCGGTGGGTTCGGCCAGCGCCCGGGCTGGCTCCCCCGGCGTGGGCTTCGACTCGGTCACCGCTCGTTTCTCCTTGTGTCCGTGCTCATGGGCGATCGACGACGACGATCGACAGTTCGCTGTCGCGGGTGTAGTACGGGCGGACCCGCAGCAGTGGTGCAGGGTCCTCCTCCACGAGATCCAGCCCCGGATCGTCCACCAGGTAGATCTCCGGGTAGTTGTAGACGAGTTTCTTGTCGACGATGTCGTCGACGAGCAGACCCAACCGGACCTCACGGTCCGTGCCGACCTGCCGCAGCCACAGATCCCAGTCCTCGTATCGGCCCAGTCGATGTGCGGCCAACTCGTCTACAGCCACGTCGATACGCAGGTGACCGCTGCGGGTCCGTACCACCGGCACGGACACCGCGCACTCGTGGTGACCCCGTCGGTGGAGCACTGCCTGCTCGGGAATGCCGGATCCGCACCAGACGGCCTCAATCGACACCCGCTCACCGCTGAGCGCGATCCGCCGCACCTCGGCGTGCTCTGCCCGGACCCAGCTCCGCACCGCCAGAAAGCCGTCCGCCGTGCGGTACGGCAGGTGCGAACGGACCACGTGCACACCGGCCGGATCATCCGCCGGTCGGTGACCGCCGGCGAGTACCCGCGTGTCGATCCGGGCCGGGCACAGTCGGAGGCGCGCCCCCGTCAGCGGCTGCAGGTACGCGTTCCAGCGGCCCTCCGGCAACGCGTCGGCGGGCAGCACCGCCACCTGGCGCCCCCCGTCGTCCTGCGCTTCCAGTGGCACCCGCACCTTGTGCCCGTTGTCCCGGTCGCGCAGCAACAGGTGCGCGCCCGCAGCGAGGTCCGGTGCATCGATACTCAGGCTGAGGCCGTGGTCCGGCAGCACCTGACAGTCCACTGTCGGCCCGGCGGCTGGTGCGGCGGCCCGCCGCCGGATCGCCTTCTGCAATCGGGCGGAAGTGGCGCGGGCCTGCCGAATGCGGGAGAGGCGCACCAGTGCGCCCAGGCTCGCCCGGCGGGCCAGGTCACTGCCCGCGATCCCGCGAAGGACCGGATCGCCCAACAGGCGGACCAGATCGGGTTCCCGAACCAGTTCACCGCTACGAGCCAGCACCGAACGACCGGTGCGCGGCCCCTTGCCCGCTCGGGCGGCCCTCTCGGGCCGCCCGAGCGCCGGGCCTCGCTCGACCAGCACGGCGTCACACTGTCGGGCGAAGGAGTCGGCGAGCGTATCCGGGTCGAACCGCGCCGCGTTCGCCAACGCCTGCCGGGCCAGGCCGGCCCGGAGATCGTCGTCGTGCATCAGCGTCCGCAACGCCGAGGCGTACGCGTCGATGTCGTCCATCGGGACCAGCAGACCATCGACCCCGTGCTGGATGATCTCGCGGGGTCCGACCGGGCAGTCGGTGCTGACGACCGGCAGGCCGAGCCGCATCGCCTCCACGATGGTCATGCCGAACGATTCTCGCTCCGAGGAGACCGCCGCGATCGAGCCCTTGACCCACTCCGTGGACATGTCCTCTCGCCGGCCCATCAGTTGGACCTGGTCGGACATCCCCAACTCGCGGATCTGTGCGACCAGCGCGGGGCGTTGCGGGCCATCTCCGTAGATCCGCAGTTTCCAGCTCGGATGATCGCCGGATGCCCGCGCGAAGGCGGCGATGAGCCGGTCATAGCGCTTGATCGGGTCGAGCCGCCCCGCACTGACCACGATCCGGTTGGTCCCGTCGGCCAGCGGCACTGTGGGCTGGGGAACGCTGTTCGGCAGTGCCACGACGCGGGTGTGTGGCACCGGATTGCCCGATCGGAAGGCGGCGGCGTCAGCCTCGGTCACTGTGAAGGCCAGGTCGATCCGGTCGTACGAGAGCCGGATCTCCTCCTTCAGCACGTCGTCGATCAGATCCTGCGTCATGTGCTCCTGCGCCACGCGGACCGCGTGGTCGGGGCCGTGCCGTGCCACCACCATGTTGATGCCGGGCCGGGTACCCACAATCACGTCGGCCCCGGTCGAGCGCAGATAGTCGATCATCCGTTCGTCGGTCAACCGGCTGTACTGGGTGTGGAACTCCTCGCTCTTCGGCACCAGCAGGGACGGCTCCCGGAGCCGGGGATCGGCCCGGTCGGGACGCCCAGGTCGGGTGTCGAGGAGCGGGACGAGCGCGATCCGGTCGTCGATGGCGAACATCGGCTCGTCGGTGCGGCGGAACACGGAGACGATCTCCACGCCGTGCCCCCGGCCGATCAGGGCGGTGGCCAGGTTCAGCACGGCCCGATTGGTGCCACCAACGCCGTACATGTTGTGGATCAGGAAGGCGAACTTCACCCGGAGATCCTCAGTTCGTAGGGGCTCGGGACCGGGAAGTACGCCTCCATGAACGGCTCGAGGATGGTCATCTGGTGTTGCAGTTGGGCGAACGTCGAGTAGGCGTCGTTGATGCAGAAGGTGTCCCAGTCCCGCCGTGCCTCCGCTCGCCGCAGCCGCGCTTCGAGGTCGGGTACCGCGAGTTGGACGTAGCCGTAGTTGACGCGCCCGGGCAGCGCGCGGCCGGTCAGGAACGCGTAGTAGTGGTGCAGCGAGTACGTGATGGTCAGGTCGTCGGCACTGCGGAACCGACTGCGCATGGTGGCCTCGTGCTCGACCGGAAACTCGCGCTCGATCTCCGCGAGGATGCTGCGCCGCAACGGATAGGGCACATGCTGGGAGCCCTGGGTGAGGGTACGGCCGAACCGCTTCTCGATCAGGGCCCGATTGTTCTTGATCATTGCGTCCACCGGGCTGTCCAGCTCGGTTTTCTCGCCGAGCGGGATCCGGTTCTGCGACAGGAAGAACTTGGTGTTGCCGTTGGCCAGGAAGAACGTCTGCGGTGCCAGGGGGCGACCGAAGAACATGTCGTCGTTGAGGTACAAGAAGTGCTCGGCGAGCCCATCGATGCGGTGCAGCTGACTCTCGATGGCGCACGAGTTGAAGGTCGGCAGGGCGTCCGGGGCCGCGAAGATCTCGTCGTGGTTGACAAGGAAGATGTTGCCGGCGCTGAGGTCCAGCCAGGCCGGACGCTGGTGGTCGGTCACGATGTAGATGTTGCGGACCCACGGGGCGTTCAGGTGTAGCGATCGCAACGAGAACTTCAACTCGTCGCGGTTGATGTACCGCGACTCACTCGCCGCCTCGGCGTGCAGCGACTCACCACGGACGCCCGCACGACGTTGCTGCCACTGGGGGTCCGCGCCGTCCACCCAGGTGTAGACCACGTCGATGGGAAAGTCGATGTCGTCCGGGAGCAGGCGGTCGAACTCCGCGCGGCTACGCCGGGGCGGGTGCCATTTCGCCGGAGAGGCGAGGCGGGTCAGCCGATGCTCGTCCACCTGCACGGGCGTGCCATCCAGTGCCACCGCCCGCATCATCCGGTTGGGACGGGGCGAACGGAGCAGCCCGGCGGCCCGGTCGGGTTTCCAGAACTCGATCTCGCAGCCGTACGCCGGGCCCAGGATCAGCTTGAGGGTCGGGTCGGCGCGGAACCAGGTCAGCTTGATCGCCTGAGCGGCGTACAGCTCGGTCCAGGCCGGCGCCTCCGACGCGTCCGTGAGGCCGCCGACGATCGGCGGCCGGGGCAGAACCTGGCTCACGTAGCAGGTCTCGACCCCGCCCAACTTCTCCAGGGCGCTCAACGCGGCAAGCCGGTCAACCTCACTGACGCCGATCACCGGCGTCCGGTCGTCCATGCCGCGGACAAGGAAGTAGTCCACCCCGTGCTCGTCCAGCGCGCCGCTCACCGCGTCGACGTTCAGCCGACGCCCCAGGATCGGAGTCAGGTCGGCGCGCACGTGCGCGGTACGACGTCCACCGTCGACCAGGACCTCGCGAAGCGCGGGGAGGTCTGGCCCGGCGCTCCCCACCGGCGCGGACCTGGCCGCGTCGGCAGCCCGGGATGGCGCGCCCGCGCGCTGCGGTACCACCGGCGTGTTGTTCACGGCACTTCCTTCATCGGGGTTCAAGGACGATCCGAATTGGTCCGGTCGCGAGGCGAGGAGCGCGCCGGATGTCGACACGGCCAGGAGGACGGCGCAGCCGGACGCGTCGACCTGCACCGCGTGGCCACCAGTAATCGGCGTTGACTCGCGGAGCCAGCGGCAGGGCGTCGACCCGGCCGGGTCCAGCCACGCGACGCTGGAGCCGGACGCGTCGTCTCGGACCGCCAGCAGGACCGCGCCCGCTTCGGACACGAACCGAGCGGTCAGCGGGCCGGGACCGCCGTGACCACCGAGGTCAGCGGCCGTCGACAGGTCCCAGTCCCGGCCGCCGCCGCGCGTACGGTACGACAGCACGGACGCCGAGTCCCGTCGCCGGAACAGAAGTAGTCGCTCGCCGTCGGGCAGCCGCGTCACGGCAGGCGGGCCTGCCGGCGCCTCGGTCTCCAGCCGGGCGTACTCGGCGCTGAGGTCCGGCACGGAGACCAGCCAACGTCCGATTCCAGTGCGCCCGGCGGCCAGCACCTCCACGTGGTGGTCGTTCAACGTCACAGCAGCCAGGCCGTCCTGGATGTCCCGGCCACCGAGGTCCTGCCACTGCGTCCAGGACGTCCCGTCGTACAGCCGGGCGCTCAGTCCCTTGCCGGCGTTCCGGGCCAGCAACAGGACACCCCCGTCAGACAGGGAGACAGCGTGCGGCATGCCGATGTTCCGTCGATCCGACGGGGCATGTCGCCCGGCGGGGTTGCCGAGCGACTCCCAGCGAACGCTGGCGTCGCCGTCGCCGGGCAATACGGTTGTCCAGATGTCACGGACGTGCCGATCGGGCACTGCCGTGAGTTCTTGCCGCACCGCGAAGAGCCGCCAGCCGCCGCTCGGGGTGGCCAACGCGGCGACGTACGGCAGGAGCCTGCTGCCGGGAACCACCCGGCTCGGGGTGAACGCGCCCGAGCCGGCCTGCTGCCAGTGAACCACCTGGCCGCCACGCACGGCGAAGGCCGACAACTCACCGTTCGGGCCCGGTACCGCCCAGGTCCGCGAGCCGGGATAGCGCAACGTGGTTCCGGAGGCGTTCCCGGTGCCGATCGCATCGCCGCCGACCTTGCGGTCACCGTGGCCGACGGGTCCGTCGGCGGGGCGACCGTCGGCCCACCCGTAGGTGTCCTTGTATCGCTGCTTGAGTGCCCGCGCCTCAGGGCTGAGGTTGGACGGCCACCGTCGGACGTAGTAGCCGCGGAACGCCTCGACGATCGTGGCGCTGCCACCGCCCTCAGCGAACCATCGTTGGGCCGCCTCGTGTGCGAACAGCCCGGTGATGGTGTGGGAGAGGTGGTCGGAGTAATTACCGGTGTCGGCGTGCTGTGGGTTCGCCTTGTCGTGCAGTTGACGATCGGGATCCGGGTCCATCGTCCACAACAGCGTCGGCTCGACGTCGCGCAGCAGGTGCAGCAGCGCCTCGATCAGGTCCTCCCGAGAGTAGGCGAAGGTACCGGAGACCGGCGAACCCAGCGGGACCATGGTGGGCGTGACAGTGGCTTCGCCGGTCCACAACTGTGGCAGCGACCCAGCTCCGACCGGCGAGCCGGGGGGCGGCGCACACCAGAGGTTCAGCGACATCAACCGGATCCACGGCGCGTCGACCAGCGTCGAAAGGTCCGCCTCGGCCGTCGAGCCCAGGGTGATCGCCGCACGGTGCCACTTGGCGTCCCGGTCACCGAGAACCATCTCGCCGTACGCCGAGCGGAGCCCGTTGAACCGCGCGGCGGCGAAGCCCTCGAAGTCCACCGGCAGCGCGGCGTGTGCCGCCGACCCACCGGGGGCGTTACGTCCATCCGCCTCGCCAGAGGTCAGGCAGACCGTCAGGTGTGTCGCGCTGTGTCGCAGCTGGCTGGCGAGTAGCGGGTTCAGGAAGTAGAGATCGTCGTCCTGGTGGGCCATGACCGCCATGGACCGCGGACGGCGGTCAGATGTCATGGCGCTCCCCAGACGGATCGGATCGTCGCCGGCCCGGTTGCTCTCTTAAGCCGAGGACGGCCTTGAAGTCGGTGACCGTGTTGAGCATGTTGTTGGGCATTGTGGGCGCGTCGACCGGGGTGCCCCGACGGGCATCCGGCACCGGACGGTACGAGCGCCTCCACAGCTCCCCCGCGCCCACTTTCCGCCGCTCCGCCACCACGTCGTCCGGCAGCTCGAACGGGGCGGGGAAGGGCAGGTAGCGCGGCAGGAAGTCGGCCAGCATCCGCTCCTGCTCGGCGAACGACCGAGGGTCGGAGTCGGTGTCGTTGAGGCAGAACACGTCACGGTGCCGGCGGGCCAGCAGCTCGGCCAGCCGGGCCGGGGTCGAGGGGTGACCCAGGTCGGCGTACTCGTACTCGATGTCGCCGGGGACGGCCTGCGCGGTCAGGAACGCCCAGTACTGGTGCAGCGACGACGGGATGGACAGGTCGCCGTGGTGCCGGAACCGGTGCCGCGCGGTGGCGGTCACCTCGTCCGGCAGCATGCCCTCGATCTGCTGCATGATGCTGCGGCGCAGCGCGAACGGGGTGTGCTTCATCTTCTGCGTGATGGTCACGCCGAACTGCCGTTGGATGTGCCGACGGTTGTTCTTTCCGGCGGCCTTCACCGGCGGGTCCTCCGGCTTCGCCTCCCCAAGACCGAACTGGGCCGGCGAGGGGAAGAACTTCGCGATCCCGTTGGCGTGGAAGAAGTGGTTCGGCAGCAGCGGGCGACCGAGGAACACGTCGTCGTTGAGGTAGAGGAAGTGTTCGGCCAGTCCGTCGATGCGGTGCAGGCGGGACTCGATGGCGTGCGAGTTGTACGACGACCGGCCGCCGAGGTCGGCGAAGAGTTCGGCGTGCGAGATGACCGTGATCATCGGATGGCTCGGGTCGAGCCAGCTCGGCAGTTGGCTGTCGGTGATCAGGAAGATCCGCCGTAGCCAGGGCGCGAAGCTGTGCAACGACCGCAACGAGTACCGCAGCTCGTCGCGGTTGTGGTAGCGCGACGAGTTCGCGGCGACCGCGTGCACCGGGCCGTCCGGAGCGCCGAGCGCCAGCGACTTCCGCTTCAGCCACTGCGGGTCGGAGCCGTCCACCCAGGTGTAGACGGCGTCGATCGGGAAGCCGACCCGGTCCGGCGCGCGGACGGCCAGGTCCCGGCGGGTGCCGTAGGTGTGGTCGTCGGCCTCGGGCACGAAGTGGCTCATCAGCGCCGCTGCCACCCGGACCGGCTGCGCCCGGGCAGGGGCCTCGTCGACGACCCCGTTGCGCCGGGGAGCGCGGACCATGTCCCCGTGCCGGCTCCAGAACTCGATCTCGCACGCGAACTGGGCGCCGAGGACCACACCGGCGCGGGCATCGGTGACCGGGAAGCAGACCTGGATCACCTCGGTCGGGGCGGCGTCCGGTTGGTCCCGACGGGGCCGGACCTGCACCACCCGGACGTCCGCGCCGGACAGCGCCGGCGCGGAGCGGATCAGGCGTTGTACCGCCGGCCGCTGGTCGTCGAGGACCGCGACGGTGCTGCGCAGGTGGTCGTCGTTACGAATGCAGTGGTATTCGATGCCCGCGGCGTGCAGCGCGGTGGTGACGGCGGTGAGGTTGCGGTGCCACTGTTCCAACGGCGTCGCCGTGGCGACGATCTCGGCCCGGGTTCGAACGCCACCGTCGGTCACCGCCACCCGGGCGCCGAGGGGGTGCACTGTGTCGCCGCCGCGCGGGCGGGAGAGCGTCTGAACCAGGCCGATCCGCCGGTGCGCGGGCAGCAGACGCAGCAGCCGCCGCCGTGCCGGCGACGGCAGGAGTCGATAGACCTTCAGGGCGATCATGCGCTGGGCCGTCCGCTCGCTACGACCGCCTTGTCAGCGGGCACCCGTCAGCCCCGCGAACGGGTAGCGGGGTGAGATCCCACTCGCGATGATTCGACACAGACTCGCGCAGCCATCACTGCATGCCCTTCCACAGATCCCCCGTTGGCACTGCGTGGCGATCCAGCGTCGGCCGCGCGGCCGCCTGGTGGCGGCTGTCGGCGGGACACCGGTCTCCGGGCCGGACCGCGTTCTCCCACGAGTGGGAGTTGTTGGCCGCCGCAGGTGGCCCGGGGCAGTGCGTTTACCTGCAGGCCATCAAACAACCACATGATCGATACCTGGCCCACCGCCTAAAGTGACATAAGGGCGGTATGCACCTGTTTGCCAAGATAATCCTGGCCATTCGGGTGGTTCAACGACACCGGGACGGTCGGCCGAACGTATCCTCGCGAAGCTCCTCAACCGCAGGCGGGACCGGTACGGCCCGCTCGTCAGCCCCCACCGTGACCTGGCAGAGTAGCGGGGTGACCGAGACCGGACCCGCCGCTACCAGGGTGCTGCACCCGCCGGTCGGCTACCGGCTGACCGCGTCGGTCCGCGCGCTCACCTTCAGCCCGTACGACCCGTGCGCCCGGGTGGCGGCCGGCACCTTCTGGTGGGCCACCCGCACCCCGGACGGTCCGGCAACGCTCGCGCTGCGACCGGCTGGCGGCGAGTTGCTCGCGGAGGGGTACGGGCCCGGCGCCGAGCACGTCCTCGCCCGCGCCGACGCGATAGCCGGGCTACGCGACGACCTGACCGGCTTCACCGAACTGGCCGCGGCGCACCCGCTGGTCGCCCGGCTGGCCCGGGAGCACCGGGGCCTCCGGATGCCCGCCACCGGCGAGGTCTTCCCCCGACTGCTGCGCGCGGTCTTCGAGCAGAAGGTCACCGGCAAGGAGGCCTACCGGGCGTACGCGGCGATGGTGCGGCACTTCCGGGAGCCGGCTCCCGGCCCGTTGCAGCCGCTGCTCCTGCCGCCCGAGGCAGCCTCCGTGGCCGCGGCTCCGTACTGGGTGTTCCACCCCTTCGGGGTGGAGCAGCGCCGAGCCGACACGCTCCGTCGCGCCGCCGCGCTCGCCGATCGCCTGGAGCGCAGCACCGACGCCACCGACGCCACCCGCCGGCTGACCGCGATCCCCGGCATCGGGCCGTGGACGGCCGCCGAGGTGGTCCGGATCGCGTACGGCGACCCGGACGCGGTCAGCGTCGGCGACTACCACATCCCGAACACGGTGGCCTGGGCGCTCGCCGGCGAACCGAGGGGCGACGACGCCCGGATGATGGCCCTGCTGGAGCCGTTCAGAGGTCACCGGGGCCGGGTGTGTCTGCTGCTGGAGGCAGCCGGCATCCGGGCACCGAAGTACGGCCCGCGCGCCCCGATCCGCTCGTTCGCCCGGTTCTGAGTCTCGCCGGCGCCACTGGGGTCAGCGACGGACGCAGAGCCGACGCAGGGTACGGCCGAGCCACCAGGCGTACGCGTGCTGCACCGCCCGAACCGCCGGCCCTCCGGTGCGGGTGAACCAACGGTCCGGAAGGCTGAACGCGCGGACCTCGAACCAGACCGCGCCGGTGTCGTCGCGGACGACCTCGAACGCCTCCTCGCCTCGCTCCGGGTGCCCGGGCAGGGTGCCGTAGCCGAAACCGGCGAGCGTGGGCGAGTCCACGCTCCAGACCACCTGGCACGGCCCCCAGAGGCGGGCCGGACCGACCCCGAGGCCGGAGGTCACCAGCACACCGGCGACGGCCCGCGGCGCTTCGGTGCGAATCCGGACGCCGGCGGCACGGTGCAGCCGCCAGCTCAGCACCGCGTCGGCGGCGGTCTCGAAGCAGCCGCCCGGCAACGGATACCGGTGGCGCAGGTGGTGGTACCCGCCGGGCAGTGGCCCGTGCCGGGTCGACCCCACCTCCGGGTACGTCAGCTCGGCCACCGTTGCCCCCTCGACCTCGACCGGACACGGGTCAGGGTACGACCGGTGCGGTCGGGCCGCCCGTCGATGGCGACGGCGGCTGTGGTGTGCTGCCCCGATGAACGCCGAGGCGAGCATCGTCCCGGCCGGTGTCGTGGACGCCGGCGAGATACTCACCGTGCAGCGGGCCGCGTACCTGAGCGAGGCGCAGCACTACACCGATCCCTTCCTGCCTCCGCTGACCGAGACGTTGGACGAGGTCGCGGCGGTGCTGGCCGGCCCGAGCATCGTGCTCGCCGCCAGGTTGGGCCACCGTCTGGTCGGTTCGGTGCGGGCCCACCTGGACGGGGACACCGCGTACGTCGGCCGCCTCTCGGTCGCCCCGGACCAGCAGGGACGGGGTGTCGGCGCGCAACTGCTCACCGCCATCGAGCGGGCCTGCGCCGGCCAGGCGGCCCGGTTCACCCTGTTCACCGGCGCGGACAGCGCGCGCAACCTGCGGCTGTACCAGCGGCACGGCTACCGGATCGTGGCGCACCGCCCGGACCCGAACGGCATCTCGTTGGCCGTGCTGGAGAAGCCGGCCGTCAGCCCCGCTCGCAGCGACGCCTGAGCCCGTCGGCCTCCATTCGCACGTAGCGGCGGAACAGCCCGCCGTACAGCCAGCCGATCAGGCCGGCCAGCGGGCCGGACTGGCTGAAGGCCAACTCGACGCGGGTACGCCCGTCGGGCAGCGGCAGCAGCCGGTGCTCCGCCGTGGTCCGCACACCCGGCGCGTCGGAGACCCAGACGAACTCCCGCCGCTCGGTCAGCTCGGTGACCCGCCACACCGCCGGCCGCAGCTTCGGCTGGGTCAGTCGGGCGGTCGCGCCGACGGCGAGCGGCCCCGGCTCCCCTCGCTCGGCCCGGGTCACCGAGTCCGTCCACTCGGGCCAGCGGGGCACGTCGACCAGCACCGCCCAGACCTGCTCGGCATCCGCGGCGATCTCGGTGTCGGCCTCGAACCGCATGGTGTCCCCTCCCCGGCGGCGCCGCTCGGCACCGCCACGGGTGCAGACGAGGCCGTCGGGAGAATTGTGACACCGGTGCTCGATCCCGTCCGTCCCTCCTCAGTGGAAGCGGACCGGGTCTGGCACCCGTGGTTCCCGGCCGCACACACCGTCCTCGGCCGCCGCGCGGATCAGGCGGCCTCGCGCAGGTCGGCCAGGGTGAGCGGGGTACGCCGCCGCAGCAGCTCCTCCAGCTCCGGCACTGAGCCGACCTCGCCGAGCACGTTCCGGCCGCCACCGAACCGCTCGGGGTAGCGGCGGGTCAGCCGGAAGCGGTAGCGGCCCCGGATCAGCTCGATGCTCACCCGCCACCGCCCGCAGCAGTCACAGACCCACTCGGACACCTCGCGAAAGTAGCTCTGACCTGCGGTTATTTGATTCGCCCGGTGGGGACGGGCGGCGCGTAGGGGGACACGCCGCCCCGCCATCCACGGTGATCTGCCTCACGACTGTCGGCACCGTCTGATTGACTGGTCGGCGTGGACCTGCCGATCAACCCGCCGGTCGAGCCGATGCTGGCCAAGAGCGTTCCCAAGCTGCCCACCACGCCAGGGGTGACCTACGAGCCCAAGTGGGACGGGTTCCGGTGCATCGTGTTCCGCGACGGCGACGAGGTCGAGTTGGCCAGCCGGGGCGGCAAGTCGATGACCCGCTACTTCCCCGAGGTGGTCGAGCAGGCCCGCCGGCAGCTGCCGGAGCGGTGCGCGGTCGACGGGGAGTTGATCGTGATTCGGCGTGACGGGCCGAGCGGCCAGCCCCGGCTGGATTTCGAGCTGCTGGCCCAGCGCGTCCACCCGGCCGCGTCCCGGGTGAAGATGCTGGCCGAGACCACCCCTGCCGACTTCGTCGCGTTCGACCTGCTGGCGATCGGTGACGAGGCCCTGCTCGACCAGCCCTACCCGCGCCGCCGGGAGCGGCTGGTCGAGGCGCTGGCCGGGGTGCGCCCGCCGGTCCACGTCACCCAGGTCACCACCGACCCGGACACCGCGCGGCGCTGGTTCGACGTCTTCGAGGGCGCCGGGCTGGACGGTCTGATCGTCAAGCCCGCCGACCTGCCGTACGAGCCGGGCAAGCGACTGATGTTCAAGGTCAAGCACGCCCGCACCGCGGACGCGGTGGTGGCCGGCTTCCGCTGGCACAAGTCCGGCCCGGTGGTGGGCTCGCTGCTGCTCGGCCTGTACGACGACGCCGGGGTCCTGCACCACGTGGGGGTGAGCGCGTCGTTCAGCATGGCCCGCCGCGCCGAGTTGCTCGACGAGCTGGCGCCCTATCGGGACACCGGCGGCGAGCACCCGTGGGTGCACGGCGACCACGAGCGTGGCCAACGCATTCCCGGTGGGGTCAGCCGGTGGACCGGCACCAAGAACCTGGAGTGGGAGCCGGTGCGCCCCGAGTTGGTGGTCGAGGTGGGCTACGACGCCATGGAGGGCGAACGGTTCCGGCACACCGCGCAGTTCGTTCGGTGGCGCCCGGACCGCGACCCCCGATCCTGCCGCTACGACCAGCTCGACCGGCCGATCCGCTTCGACGTGGATCAGGTGCTGCGCGGCGACCCGACGGCCACCGTGGACCGAGCCGCCACCGGCTCGGCGTAGCCTGGCCGTCGACCCGATTCCGGAGGACCACGTGACCCGCACCGCCGACCAGCCTCGGATGGCGACCAGCCGCCGGGTCCGTCGCACTCTGGCCGCCTTCGGCGTCGCCGCGCTGCTCACCGCCGGTTGCACGCTGCCGGCGTTCGCGCCGCGCACCGAGGTGGAGGGCGCGGCCGCCCCGACCGGCAGCGCACCGAACTGGCGGCCCTGCCCGGAGGTGCCCGACGAGTTGGTCGGGCGGAGCGCACCGAACATGCGCTACGAGTGCACCCGGATCGCGGTGCCCCGTGACTGGGGCACCGGCGGCGGGGCGACCGCCGGCCCGGGCGCCGGGCAGACCTTCGAGATCGCCCTGCTGCGCGCCCGGTCCACCAAGCAGCGCGACCGGGTCGGCTCGTTGGTGATCAACCCGGGCGGTCCGGGCGGTTCCGGTGTCGACACCGCCGTCTACCTCTCCTTCGGCCCCCAGTTCGGCGGGCTGCCCGCCTCGATCACCGAGCGCTTCGACATTGTCGGCTTCGACCCGCGCGGGGTCTCCCGGTCCAGCCCGGTGAAGTGCATCTCCGACGCCGACCTGGACGCCAGCTTCGGTTTCGACCCGGACCCGGCGAGCCAGGCGGCATTCGACGGCTTCGTCGGCCTGAGCCAGCGGATCGGGCGCGGTTGCGGCGACCGCTACGGCGACCAGTTGCCGCTGTACGGCACCGAGCAGGCCGCCCGCGACATGGACGCGGTACGCGCCGCCGTGGGCGACGACAAGCTCACCTACCTGGGCTACTCGTACGGCACCCTGCTCGGTGCCACGTACGCCCAGCTCTACCCACAGCGGGTGCGGGCGCTGGTGCTCGACGGCGCGGTCGACCCGCAGCAGCGGCTGGTCGAGGGCTCGGAGAGCCAGGCCCGCGGCTTCGAACGGGCCTTCACCAACTTCACCCGCTGGTGCGCGGCGAACGCTGGCCGCTGCCCGATCGCCCCGGACGCCCGCGCCGCGGTCACCTCGGCCATCGACAAGGCCAAGGTCTCCCCGGTACGCGGCGCCGATGGGCGGGAGGCCACCGCCGGCTGGGTGTTCTACGCCGTCATCTCCTCGCTCTACACCGAATCCGGCTGGCAGGAGTTGGCCCAGGCGATCGACAAACTCGCCGAGGGCGACCCGAAGGACGTGTTCCGACTCGCCGACGCGTACGCCGGCCGGGAGGACAACGGGCACTACTCGAACCTGTTCGACGCCAACCTGGCCATCAACTGCGCCGACGAGACGGAGAAGCCGAGCCGGGAGCAGATCCGCCGGTTGCAGTCCGAGTGGCGCGGAAAATATCCGCTGTTCGGGCCGGCGTTGGCGGTCGGCATGCTGAGCTGCGTCGAATGGCCGGGCGGGCGTGACCCGTACCCGACCGGGAAGGCGAACGGCGCACCGCCGATCGTGGTGGTCGGCACCACAGGCGACCCGGCGACGCCGTACGAGCAGACCCCACGACTCGCGTCGATGCTGGGTGTCGGTCGGGTGCTGACCTGGGAGGGCGAGGGGCACACCGCCTACCCGCAGACCTCCTGCATCACCGACGCGGTCGACGCCTACCTGATCGACCTGACCGTCCCACCGGAGGGGAAGCGCTGCCCGGCCCGCTGACGGGCGGAGCCGGTGGCAGCGGGGGCAGATCGATCCCCTGCCGGGTGGCCAACTCCTCCAGTAGCGCCCGCATTCGGCGCACGTCGGCCTTGAGCTGCTCCTGCTCCTCATGCTCGAAGGCGTTGTCGTCGACGATGAGCCGGCTCGCGAAGTGCGCGGTGATCAGCGGGATGACCAGCAGCACCATGGTCGAGATGAGCAGCGCGGCCAGCGTCCGGCCCGCCCAGGTGGTCGGCGAGATGTCGCCGTACCCGACGGTCGAGGCGGTCACCACAGCCCACCAGACGGCGTCGGCCGGGCTGCGCTCCTCGACCTCGCCGTAGATGAAACCGGCCACCACGATCATCAACAGGTACGAGGTGATCAGCGTGCGGGGCGAGTTCGCGAACCACACCAACGCCCGGTATATCCAGCGGAACGGCAGCAGCACTAGCTCCATGCCGCCCCATGCTGCCCGTTGCCCGCAACCGGCACAGACCCATTCCTCGGTTTCGCTGTGCCAGGATCGCCGGTATGAGCGACGTGATCTACCGGGAGGCCGCCCGGGCGGACCTGCCCGCCGTCATCGCCCTGCTCGCCGACGACGTCCTGGGCAAGGCCCGCGACTTCACCGAGGTTGACGAGGCGTACGAGAGGGCGTTCGCGGCCATCGACGCTGACCCACGCAACCAGCTGATCGTGGCCGAGCAGGCCGGCGAACTGGTCGGCTGCCTGCAGATCACCTACATCCCGGGCCTGGGCCGGCACGGCAGCGAGCGCTCGTTGATCGAGTCGGTCCGGGTCCGCTCCGACCGGCGTGGCCAGGGGCTGGGCCGGGACCTGATGACCTGGGCGATCGACCAGGCTCGCGAGCGTGGCTGCGCGCTGGTGCAGCTCACCACCGACAAGACCCGCGGGGACGCGCACCGCTTCTACCTGGGCCTCGGCTTCGTGGCCAGCCACGAGGGCATGAAGCTCGCGCTCTGACCCGGCGTCGCGTTCACCCGGCGGGGCAGTGCGAGTCGCCCCGACCGGGTTACGTTCGCTGCCATGAGCAGGCCGACGATGCCCGGCGCCGCACCGTCGCGCCCGTCGTGGCGGCGGACTGGCTCGGCGCTGTTGGTGGTCGGCGTCCTCCTGGTCGTCGTCGCGTTCTGGCTGCCCGCCTGGCGCAGCGTCTACCTGGATCGGACGGAAACCACTCCGGGTTCGAAGGTGCTCGGCTGGGCGCTCCCGTTCGCGGTGACCGCCGCCGTGTTCGCGGCGCTGTCGCTCGCCAACACCGGCCCGGCCCGCTGGGTCGGGCGGCAGGCCAGCCTGGGAATGCTCATCTCCAACGTGCTCGCCTGCGGCAGCCTCACCGGGACGTACTGGTACTTCGAGGCCGAGGACCCCTACGCCAGACACGAGTTGATTTCGACCGGGCCGGGCGCCGGTCTTCTCCTCGCCCTGCTGGGCTATTTGCTGATCCCGCTGGCCGGGTCTCTTCCTGACGGCCAGAAGCGCACCGACGAACCCAGCAACGACCGGCCCAAACACGACCGGCCCGACCAGACGCAGTAGGGGAACTCCCTCGCCCCACCGCCGTACAAGGCTGTGGAGCTGATGTCGTAGACGAGTCACCGTCCGGCGATTCGTTGACGACATCAGCTCCACAGCGAGCGCGGACCACCATCCGCCGCCCAGCCACCCGCCGCCCAGCCACCCGCCGCCCAACCGCCGCAAGCGGCAGGCGTGGGACAGCGTCGGGCAGCAGTTCGATGGCGGTCAGCCGTCGACCAGGCGGCCGTCGCGCAGAACGAGCACCCGGTCGGCGAGGTCGATCAGGGCCGGGTCGTGAGTGGCCACCAGGGCCGTCATGCCCCGGGCGTGCACCACCGCGCGCAGCAGGTCCATGATGGACCGACCGGTCTCCGAGTCGAGCTGACCGGTGGGCTCGTCGGCGATGAGCAGGTCCGGCTCATTGGCCAACGCGCGGGCCACCGCGACCCTCTGCTGCTGGCCACCGGAGAGTTCGTACGGGCGCTGCGCGGCGTGCCCACCCAGGCCGACCAGTTCCAGCAGCACCGCGACGCGCTCCTCCCGTTCCGCGGCCGGCACCTGCGCCAGCCGCAACGGCACGCCAACGTTCTCGGCGGCGGAGAGGATCGGCACCAGCCCGAAGGTCTGGAACACGAACCCGACGGTGCCCCGGCGCAGCCGCAGCAGCTCCGCCTCCCCGGCCGAGGTGACCTCGTGCCCGGCCACCACCACCTGACCGCTGTCCGGCCGGTCCAGCCCACCGATCAGGTTCAGCAGCGTCGTCTTGCCAGCCCCGGACCGACCTCGGATGGCGACCAACTCGCCCCGGTTGGCAGTGAACGACACGTCCCGCACGGCGTGCACGGCGTGCTCACCACGGCCGAAGGTCCGGCTGACCCCACTGACCCGGACCACCTCGTCGGGGTGCGCCGAGGGCACACCGCCGAAACCGGCCGCACCGGTCACCACCATGTCCTGCCGGCTCATGCCCGCGCCCCCCGCTCGTCCGAGGCCCGGTTGCCGGGCCGTACCTGCACATGATCCGGCTCCAGGTCGAGCCGGACCCGCTCCTTCAGCGAGAGCGCGTCGACGAACGCAGCGGGCAGCTGCATCCGACCGTTGCGGTCCAGCACCGCGTACTCCTCGCTGACCAGCTCGGTGTTGCCGTCCGCGTCGGTCCGCGCGGTCCGGCGTACCTCGGAGGCGGTCCGGCCGTCGCGGATCGCGACGGTCCGGCGGACCTGTGTGGCCACGGCGAGGTCGTGGGTGACGACAACGATGGTCACGCCCAGTTCCGCGTTGATGGTGCGCAGCGCCGCGAAGACCTCCGCGCCGGTCGCCTCGTCCAGCTCACCGGTGGGCTCGTCGGCGAAGAGCACCTCCGGGTCGTTGGCCACCGCCACCGCCACCGCGACCCGCTGCTGTTCGCCACCGCTGAGCTGCCCGGGCCGCCGGTCGGCGCAGTAGCCCACACCGACGAGGTCGAGCAGTTCCCGGGCCCGCTCCCGGCGGGCCCTGCGGCTGCGCTTGCCGGCCAACTGCATCGGCAGCTCGACGTTCTCCAGCGCGCTGAGGTACGGCAGCAGGTTGCGGCCCGTCTGCTGCCAGACGAACCCGACCAGCTGCCGGCGGTAGCTCAGCCGTCGCTTGGCGGAGAGCGAGAGCAGGTCGTAGTCGGCCACCCGGGCGATACCGGCGGTCGGGGTGTCCAGACCGGAGAGGATGTTGAGCAGGGTCGACTTGCCCGAACCGGAGGCACCGACGATCGCCACCAGCTCACCCCGGTCGATGACCAGGTCGAGCCCCTGCAGGGCGACCACCTCCACCCCCTCGGTCTTGAAGATGCGCACCAGGCCGTCGCAGACGATGTGCCCGCGGAGGCGGTCCTGCCCGCCGGCCCGCTCGGCAGCGCGAAGCGCTGCCCGCTGTTGCAGGGCGGCCAGGTCAGGCACCAGTGGAGTCTGGGCGGTAGCGGTCATCTCAGCTCTCCTCTCCGAGCCGAAGCACCTCTCCGAGGCGCAACCGGCGGTTGTTCAGGGCCTCGACGGCGACCGCGAAGCCGAGGGCGACCGCCCCGAGCGCGAGCACCGCGGCGACCAGGCTGGGCTCGAAAGCCACCCGGACCGGCACACCACTGGTGAACGCGGACAGGCCGAGCACCGGGTTGAGCAGCAGGGGCAGCACCGCACCGACCAGCGCGCCGGTCAGCACCGACACCGCGACCAGCGGGGTCAACTCGACCAGCAGCAGCCCTCGCCACTGCCGGCGGGACAGGCCGAGGGTGCGCAGCCGGGACAGCACCTGGCCCCGGGCGCGCGCGCCGGCCAACACGGTGAACGCGATGGCCAACAGCCCGAGCACGGTGCCGCCGACGGCGCCGGCCACGAACCCGAAGGCCAGCACCCCGTTCGCCCCGCCCTCGCCGAGATCCCGGCGGACCTCCGCCCGGGTGTCGACGGTGACTCCGATCATCCGTTCCCGACCGGTGACCGTGCCGTCCCGCTGGTAGCGCTCCTGCCCCTGGTCGCCGGCGACGCGCAGCGCCTCGGCGTCCAGCGGGTCCCCGGCGATCAGCAGGCTGGTCGGCACGGGTGTGGTGGTACGCGTCGGCAGGGCCTGCCAGGGCAGGATCACGAACCGGCTGGCGTTCGCCGCCAGCATCGGGAAACCGTCAGCGGTGCCGGCCACCCGGAACTCGTACCGCTGGCCCTGCACCGAGATGAAGGCGGAGTCGTCCAGCTTGGCCTTCGCGAGGTCGGCGGCGACCGCCGGTGAGACGATCGCCGGCAGCGGCCCCGGGCCGGGCGCGGCGGTGCGCAGCGCGGCCGGAACCGACAGGTCCACCTGGGAGTCGCGGGCCACCTTGTCCAACCCCGAGCCGTCGACCAGCAGCACGTCCGTCTGCCCGATGAAGGCGTCGGTGCCGACCTCGTCGGACGCCAACCGCTCATCGTCCTCGTACAGCACCCGGGTGACGGCCCGGACCCCCGGCAGACGGCCCAGCTCGTCGATGGTGTCGGGTGCGAAGCGCTCCCCGCGGATCACCGCGTCGGCGGGCACGATCTGCGCGGCGGCCCGTTCCCTGCTCGCGTCGATGCCGGCGGCCACGACCGCGCAGAACGCCGCGGTGCCGATCGCCAGTACCACCACGACCAGCGGGGCGGCGACCGCCGCGCGCCCGGCGCGGGCCGTGCCGAGGAACGCCACGCTGCCCCGGGTCCGCGCGGCCAGCCGGCTGACCAGCAACAACGGCCAGGGGTACGCGCGCAGCGCCAGCACCGCCGCCGCGATCGCGAGGAGCACCGGCACCGACACGAGCAACGGGTCCACCTCGCCGAGCGTCAGGCCACGCCGACGCAGCAGCACCGCGGCGAGCCCGGCCAGGAGCAGCAGGGAGACCTCGACGGTGAGCCGACGGGCCGACGGGCGCACCCGGATCAGGTCCCGGCGCCCCGCTCCGCCGGCCGGTACGGCCAGTGTCGCCAACGGCAGTGCCAGCGTGACCAGCACGGTCACGCCGATGACATAAGGCGTGGTTGGATCCGGGGCACCGGGGAACAGGGTGCCCAGCCACCAGCCCAGCACTGCGGCGACCGGCACCACCAGCACCGACTCGGCGAGGCTGCGCCGGGCGCCGGCGGTGGCCCCACCCCCTCGGGCGCGCAGCAGCGCGAACTCCGAGCGACGTCGTCTGATGGCGAGGCTGGCCGCGAGCACGATGAGCCCCGCCAGGGTGGCCAGGACACCAGCCGCGATCACCGCGAGCAGGGTCCGGACGGCGTCGATCTGGGCGGCGAACGCACGCAACGGAACGTCGACACCCTGGGTCAGGGTGAGCCCCATCGGCAGGTTGCGCTGCATCACCTGCAGGCCGTCGATCATCTGGTCCAGCTCGCGTGCGTCGATCCGGTCGACGCCCAGTCGGTACCGCCAGTTGGACTGGATCGGCCAGCCCTCGGCGGCCCGCTTGTTGAGGGGCGACTGCGCGACGACGCCGACGATGACGAACGGCTGGCCATCGCCCTGCGGTTCGATGATCCGCAGCAGCTGTGGCAGCCCGTCCCAGATGCCGTTGGCGCTGTCGACGGGGCGGAACAGCCCGGTCACCACCAGCGGGACACCGTCGATGAGTCTGCCCTTGTCATCGGTTCTGCCGATGCGCAGTTGGCTGCCGGCGCGCAGGTTGAGCTTGCGGGCCACGTCGACGTCGAGCGCCACCTCGATCGGCCGGTCGGGAACGTACGTCTCGCTCGGCCACGTCCCCTCGACGAGGGTGCTCGCTCCCTGAATGTCGGGCATGGCCCGCAGGCTCATGTCGACCAGCAGGTTGCGGGCCGCCAGGTCCGGCCCGACCACGCGGGCCTCTGCGGTCTGGACGCTGTACCACCGCTCGGTCACTGCCGAACGCACCGGCGGCGGCATCTCCGCGGCCAGGGCGTCGAACCGTTCGGCGGCGTCGCCCATCGCCGTCCGCCGCGACGTCGCGGGCTCAATGCTGGTGGAGTACGAGATGTCCCGGCGGGCGGCCGGCTCGCTGTTGAGTTGCGCTCGCAGCCCCTGTTCGGCGAGCCGGTTGACCAGCCGGGGCACTCCGCTGATCAGCAGCGTGACCACCAGGGTCAGCACCGCCAGCAGCAGGAACTGCCCCCCGTACGCCCGGACCCGCCGGACGGCCGCCCCGACGCTCATCGTTCTCCCCCGATTCGCAGCTGCACCGCCGCCACCCGCTGACGGATGCCGGTGGCGATGAACGCGCTGAAGGCGAGCGCCGCCAGCAGCAGACCGACCGCGGTCAGGCCGATTGGCACCCAGGGCAGCACGAACGCCGCCGGGGGTGTCGGCCGGCCGGCGGCCGGGGTGAGGATGACCAGTGGGGCCATCGTCGCGCCGACCGCGGTGCCGAGTAACAGCCCGACGCCCACGCCGATGCCGGCGAGGAACGTCTGCTCGGCGAGCAGCGCCCGAGCCATCAGCCGGGGCGTGGCGCCGAGGGTGTGCAGGACCGCGAACTCGCCGAGCCGACGCCGCGCGGTGGCCCACACGTCCACCATCAGGCCGACGAGGGCGAGCAGCACCGCGCCGAGCGCGGCGGCGAGCATGCCGGTACGCGAGCCGCGCCAGTACGGGTCGTCGGCGGCCGCCTCGATGGCCGCCTCCCGGTTGAGCACTGTGATGCCCGGGAGTGCGCTGACCGCCTGGGCGGCGGCGTTCGCGTCGGCGGCGCCGACCCACCATTCCGGTACGGGTCGCACCGCGCCGCTGCTCCGGATCATCGCGTCGACCGCCGCCGGCAGGTCCAGCAGGACGCCCTCGCCGGTGGTGGCCGGCACGGCGTCCAGCTCGCCGACCAGGTGCACCGGCAGCGTCGCCCCGGAGAGGGTCAGGTCGACGGTGTCGCCGACGCGCAGGCTCAGCGCGTTGCGGACCCCGGGGGTCATCAACACCGGTATGGGCTTGTTGTCTCCGCCCGGCACGACAGCGAACCGGGTGGGCGGCTGGTACGCGAACTGCCCGCCGGGGATCACGTCGACCGCGCGCGCCGCGGCGAACCCGGCGCCGGTGGTCCGTACCGGCATGGGCTCCTGCCCGAGGGCGGTCACGGCCCAGTCGCCGCCCAGTTCGGCCGGTTGTTTCGTGCCGTCGGCCTTGACCACCGTCAGCCCGTCCACCTGGAGCTCGTAGGAGTTGCCGGCGGCCAACCCACCGTCGGCCTCGAAGCCGGCCAGCCGCAGCCGCGCCCCGCCCAGGTCGGGCAGTCGCGCGGTGAACGGGGTGGCCCGGCCGTCGCTGTCGGCGTCGGCCGCCGGCAGCCGCAGGGCGAGCCCGTCGGGGGTGGTGACCAGCAGCGTCACAGCGACCTTCAGCGACCGGGCGGCGTTGCTCACCGGGGTACGGATCGTGCCGGTGATCTCACGCGCCCCGGCGGGCAGTTCGACGCCGGCGGGCTCTCCCCGCGCGCCGACCATCCTCCGGTACTGCTCCGACGCCGATCCGTCGCCGAGGCGGTCGGCGAGCCGGACGACGCCCGGGGCGCTGGCCGGGTCGACACCGATCACGGTCGCCGGCAGGTTCTCCCGCCCGACCCGGATCTCGTCCCGCCACGCCGGCAGCACCCGGTCGACGCTCGGCAGCGCGGCGAGTTCACCGGCCCGGGTCGGTGGGGCGCCCCCGGTCCGTTCGGTCACCCGGAGGTCGGCGCCGACCGTGTGGCCGGCCTGCTCGACCTGGGACCGCTCGCCGGTGCTGATCAGCGACCAGGCCAGGGTGCTGCCGCCGACGGCGAGGGCGAGCAGCAGCACCGGGCCGGCGTGGGGACGCCGGCCGGCCTGCCACATGCCGAACATGGTGGCGGTCCAGGGGCGTCGGTCGACGAACCGCTCCGCGAACCGGGTGAGCGGCGGGAGCACCCGCAACGCCAGCACGGCACCGGCCAGCACGCCGAGCGTCGGGGCGGCGACCAGCAGCGGGTCGAGCCCAAGTTGGCCACCCGAACCGGCCAGCGGGGAGGCGTACCGGCGCAGCTGCACCCAGGCGAGCACGGCGAGCGCCACGAGCACCAGGTCGACGCTGGCGCGTTGGACGCTCGCGGCCCGGTTCGGCCGGGATCGGGCCGCCATGTCGGCGACGTACGTCCCGGCGCCACGCAGCGCCGGGAGGACCATGGCGACGAGGCAGCCGGCCGCGGTGGCCGCTGCCGCCGCCCAGACCAGTGTGGTGTTGCCGCCGGCGGTGGAGAGGTCACCGGACCCGCCGGGTCGGATGTACCGCAACGCCTCACCGGCGATCAGCGGACCGAGCACGGCTGCCGGGGCGACCACCAGTGTCGCCTCACGGGCGGCCAGGCCGGCCAACTGCCGACGGGCGGCGCCGCGGGCGCGCAGCAGTGCGGTCTGCGGGCGGCGGTCCTCGTGCAGCAGTGCGGCGACCAGCACCAGCGCGTACCCGGCGAGCACCAGAATGAGCAGGAGCGGGGTGGCCAGCGACGAGCGACCCACCAGGTCGGCGCGACCGATCCGGTCCAGCAACTGCGGCATCTTGGTCACCGTCTGCCCGGAGCTGCCCAGTTGGGCGGCCTCGGGCACGGCCGAGAGCGCCTCGGTGAGGGCTTTCCGAACGGCGGGCAGGTCGGCGGTGTCGACGGCGCCGAGGTCCGGTTGGGCCAGCCAGGACACCGACACCGAGCCCGGGAAGGTGGCCGCGAAGTCGGCCGGGTCGAGCGTGAACGGCCCGTAGGAGGTGCCGGAACTGGCACTGCCCGCCCCTACCCCGGGGGCCAGCAGCCAGTACGCGTCCGACGGGTCGCGGGGCCGCCAGGTGCCGGCGAGCACCAACTCCCCGCGTCGTTCGGTGGCCCGGTCGCGCACCGGGACGCGCTCGCCGACGGTCAGGCCGAGGGCGCCGGCGACCCGCTCGGGCAGGCTCACCTGGACGGGGTTCGCTCCGGGGCTGGGCCAGGCTCCGCTGGTCAGCTCGGCGTGGCTGGCGAGGTCGGCGAGCGTGGCCAGGTTCGCGAAGACCGGTTCGTCGGCAGTACGCGGGATCTGCCCGAGGTCGCCGGTCAGTTCCCGGCCGGTGCCGTAACGGGCGGCGGTGACACTCACCGGGACGCCGCCGAGCCCGGTGGCGAACTCGGCTCGGACCGCCTTGTCCCGGGTTGCGAACTCGGCCGTGTCCCGCCCACCCGAGCCACTGACCAGAAGGCCGCGCTCCTCGGCGGGCGAGGCGGCGACCAGTGCCCGCTGCCCGGCGTCCACCGCCCGACGGTTGTAGTCGGACAGCCCCGTGACCAACGCGACGGCGACGAGGGCTGCGATCACCGCCGCGACCAGCAACCCTCGCGCCTCGCGGGCCCGCCTCCACACCAGCTTCATCCGACGCCTCCCCTGGCCCTGGCGGGCCGACGACCATCAAGACAGGCCACCTACCGGGAAAGGTTCGCGCCCGTTACATGATCGTTATTACGGGAGGGGTCAGGTCGGGCCGGCCAGCGCGCCGGGGCGGCTAACTGCCGCCTCGAAGGTTGCGGATGCCGAACACCACAGCGCCGAGTACGAGCACGACGCCCAGGAGTTGAAGGCCAGGCGAGTCGTCGGCCTCCCCGTGCACGATTCCGGCGACGCCGAGGGCGACCACGAGAACGGCGGCGACGGTCAGGGCGTACTTCATGGGGTTTCCTCCTCGACCCACTCCAGCAGGTCTCCGGGTTGGCAGTCGAGCACTCGGCACATCGCTTCGAGGGTGCTGAAACGGACCGCCTTGGCGCGGCCGTTCTTCAGCACCGCCACGTTGGCGGGGGTGAGCCCGACGCGCTCGGCGAACTCGCCGACGCTCATCTTGCGCTTGGCCAACTCCACGTCGATGCGGACGACGATGGGCATCAGATCACCGCTTCCATGTCGGTCCGCAGGGTGGTGGCCTGCCGCAGCAGCGCCCGCATCACCACCATGAGGAGCCCCAGCACCGTGACACCCATGGTCAACAGGAACAGCAGGATCGGACCGCCCGGGTCGTCCGCGTTGAAGCCGACGTAGAGGAAGACACCCACGAGGACCAGCCACCCCGCGCCGATGGCCCAGACGATCAGGTCGACCCACTTCAGGGAGGCCTCGGTGAAGATGCGGTCGTTCTTGACCATGTTGAGCAACTGCCACGTGGACACGATCACCACTTGGACGCACAGCACCCAGAACACCGTCACGGCGGTCAACGGCCACCGGAGGTAGGCGTGCTCCGGCGACTCCTGTGCCATGTGCGCGAACTGCCCCGGCAGTGAGAACGTCTGGAACCCGATCAGGACCACAAACAGGACCCCGAGTACGACTCTGAGAGCGGCTACCGCTCGATGCTCCGTAACCATGCATCGAGTTTCGCTCGTTACCTATCGAAAGTCAATCGGTCGCTGGAGCGTTGGCTCCCGCTCACGACGACGTCGGCCCGGGCGCCGGCCTCGCCTTCTGGGGGTAGAACGTCTCGTGACGGGCCAGCATGGCGACGAATTCGCCGATCTTGCGCTCACGGGTCTCCGCCCGCTTGACAGCATTGAGGCGATGGATGAGAGCGAACCGGTTGGCCTTGGTGAGCACGTCCAGCATGGCCTGGGCGGCGGGCTCGGCGGCGATGGCGGCGAGCAGGTCGGCCGGCACCTCCGCCTCCGACGGCGGGGCGTAGGCGGCCGCCCACCGCCCGTCCGCCTTCGCGGCGTCCACCGCGGCGCGGCCCGCCGGCAGCATCCGCCCCTGCTCCTCAAGCCGGGCCACGTTGGCGACGTTGCGTTGGGACCACGAACTGCGGGACCGACGCGGAGTGAATCGGATCCAGGAGGACTCCTCATCCCGCTTACGGGCCTGCCCGTCGATCCAGCCGACGCACAGGGCCTCGTCGACCGCCTGTTGCCAGGTCACCGTCGTGACCGTGCCACCCTTCCTGGTCAGGGCCAGCCAGACGCCGGGCGACGTGGCGTGGTTGGCCGACAACCATGCCCGCAGGGCCTCGGCGTCCGCGACGATCAACTCATCCAGCTCTGTGCTCGCCATGACGGCAGGCTAATCGCAGCGTCCGACGCTACGGCTCCGCGCTTCCAGGCCGGAAGAGTTCGTCTGGCGCCGGACGATCTGACGTCGTACGATCGGGCGGTGAAGACCCTTCCTGCCCCCGAGCCGTGGACGGCTGCCCTTCCCGAGGCGACACCGCCACCCGACATGGCGATCTATCAACTCCCCACGGGCACCTACGAGACGCGAGCGGCATTTGCCCTTCGCGGTGGCTCGTTCCGTGACAAGCGGCAGTTCGCCGCCACCGCCATCCTCGTGCGGCACCCGAAGGGCGACTTCCTCATCGATGCCGGCTTCGGGGCCGACGTCGCCGCGCACGTCGCCATGCAGCCGCGCTTCGCCCGCGCCCCCTTCCAGAGCACCCGAACCGTGCACGAGCAGCTCGATGACAGCGGTTACGACCGCACCAGGCTCCGCGGGGTGTTCCTGACGCACTCGCACTGGGACCACGCGGGCGGCCTGGACTCGCTCGACCTTCCGGTCTGGATGAACAGGGGCGAGCTTGAGTACGCCGCGAGCGACGGTGACGGCAAGGTCTTCCGCGCCGTCTCGCCCGGCCACGAGATCCGCGAATACTCCTTCGACGGCCCCGCGTACCTCGGCTTTTCCGCGAGCTTCGACGTCCACGGCGACGGTTCCCTGGTGCTGGCGTTGGCCGGCGGCCACACGACGGGGTCCGTGGTCGCGTTCGTGACCCTTCCGTCCGGGCAGCGCTACGCGTTCATCGGGGACCTGACCTGGCAACTGGACGGAGTTCACCGGCGGGTGGAACGCCCCTGGCTGCTACGGGCCCTCGCCGACAGCGACGCCGAACAGGTGCGACAGGGCATCCTGCGATCGGCCGCGCTGACCGAGCTGGTGCAGGTCGTTCCGGCCCACGACCGGCGCGCCTACGAGGGAATCCCGCTGCTGTCAGGTGCGGCGCGATGACCGCTGGACCGGCGCCGTCGCTCGACTCCGAGATCACCTGGCTGTTGCATCGCGCCGCCCAACGGATGCACGTGGTGACCGGTGAACAGGCCGAGAGGCACGGCTTGCACCTGCGGGACTACATCGTGTTGAGCGCGCTCGACAAGACACCCGGGCTGACCCAGGTCGAGCTGGCCAGGACCCTCGGGCTCGACAAGACCACGCTGATGACCCAACTCGATCGACTCGAACAGAAGAATCTCGTCGTACGCCACTCCGATCCCCGCGACCGCCGGCTGCGCATTCCGGCGATCACGACCACCGGCGAGAAGGTACGGGCGCGGGTCGCCCACGCCAGCGAGGAGGCGGAGCGGAACGCGATGGCCGGCTTCAATCAGGCCGAGGTCGACGTGTTCCGCCGGATGCTCTTCGCGATCATCGGCACGGCGGTGGACCCGGGGTCGTGCCTGTGATGCTCGGCGAGCACAGGTAGCTCGGCGCTCAGGCGTTCTCCTCGTCGGGAGATCGCTTGGCGCGGCTCGGCTGCACCCGCTTGGGCTCGCCGGGCATCTTCGGGTGGTCCGGCGGGTACGGCAGGTCGCCCTGACCGGCGGCGGCGTCCCGCTCGGCCCACTCCAGCAGCGGGGAGATGTCCCACGGTGCGTCGTCGATGCCGGCGTGCGGATCACCTCGCTCGGCGAGCCGGGCCGGCACGGTGCGCAGGTCGAAGTCGTCCGGGTCGACATCGGGTAGCTCGTCCCAGCTGACCGGGGTCGAGACGGTGGCACGCGCGTTGGCCCGCAGCGAGTAGGCGCAGGCGATTGTGCGGTCGCGCGCCATCTGGTTGAAGTCGACGAAGACCCGGGTGCCGCGCTCCTCCTTCCACCAGGCGGTGGTGACCAGGTCGGGGTTGCGGCGCTCCACCTCCCGGGCCAGCGCGATGGTGGCCCGGCGCACCTCGGTGAACGTCCAGCGGGGTTGGATGCGCAGGTAGACGTGCACGCCCCGACCGCCGGAGGTTTTCGGCCAGCCGGTCGCGCCCAGCTCGTCGAGGAGCGCGCGGACCTCGCCGGCGGCCCGCGCCGCGTCGGCGAAGTCGGTGCCGGGCTGCGGGTCCAGGTCGATGCGCAGCTCGTCGGGGCGGTCGACGTCGGCGGCCCGCACGGGCCACGGGTGGAAGACGATGGTGCCCATCTGCGCCGCCCAGGCCACGTGCGCCAGATCGGCCGGGCAGAGCTCCGACGCGTTCCGACCGCTCGGGAAGGTGATCTGCGTGGTCGTCACCCAGGGCGGCACCCCCCGGGTGGGCACCCGCTTCTGGAAGAACGCCTCGCCCTCGACACCCTCGGGGAAGCGTTGCAGGGTGGTCGGTCGGTCCCGCAGAGCGCGCATGATCCCGTCGCCGACCGCGAGGTAGTAGTGGAAGACGTCCGCCTTGGTGAACCCCCGCTGCGGGAAGATCACCCGATCCGGACTGCTCAGCCGGACGGTGTGCCCGGCCACCTCGACCTCGGCGGCCGCAGCCTTGGTGCCACCCATCCCGCGACCTTATGCCACGCCCCCGACGTTCGACGTACCGTTGAGGGGTGAGTCTTGACGACAACGAGCTGCCCCGTACCGACGAAGAGTGGCGGGTCCGACTGACCCCCGAGGAGTTCCACGTCCTGCGGGAGGCCGGCACCGAACGCCCGTGGACGGGCGAGTACGTGGACACGAAGACCCAGGGGGTCTACCACTGTCGCGCCTGCGGGCTGGAGCTGTTCTCCAGCGACACGAAGTTCGACTCGCACTGCGGCTGGCCGAGCTTCGACGACGCCATCCCGGGCCGGGTCAAGGAGATCGAGGACCGCACCCTCGGCATGGCGCGTACGGAGATCCGCTGCGCCCGCTGCGACAGTCACCTCGGGCACGTCTTCCACGGCGAGGGCTTCACCCCGAAGGACACCCGGCACTGCGTCAACTCGGTCTCCATCAAGCTGGAACCCCGCTGACCCGGACACCCAGGGCGTGACAGTGCTCAGGGCGTACCCGTACCCCTGAGCAGGTCGACCTCGGCGGTCCGGGACTGCTCGATCCGCCGGGCCAGGTCGCGGACCCGTTCGTTGCGGCCGACGCCGACGTGGGATCGGGCCAGGTCGGCGGCCGATCGCTGGTGGTCGGCGAGCACGTCGCGCAGCACTCGGTCGACGTCCGCGTCCGGCGCGGTCCGCAGCCGGTCGAGGGCGGCGTCGTCGCCGTGCCCGTCGTGGTGGTGTGCGGCCGCGCTGGCACCTGGCCCGGTCGTGGGCAACCAGCCGCGCATGGCGGCCAGTTCGTCGGCCTCGGTCGCCTCGACGGCGGCAGCCAGGGTGCGCAGCGCGTCGTCGCGCACCCGGTCCCGGGCCAGCCGGACGATCTGCAGGGTGCGTTCGCTGTGCCCGACCATGGTGCTCAGAAACACCACGTCGATCCCGCTCATCGCGTCCGCCTCGATCGCGGACCCGACGCCCGCGGACCCGGCACCTGCGGACCCGGCCGCCGCCGAGCCGACCGGGGACGCGGGGGCCGGCTGAGGCAGGGCCGACGGGCTCGACGTGGGAGATCCGGCGCAGGCTCCGGTGAGCAGCAGAGCGGCAACGAGGGACGCCAGCGGGGTATGGCGGGGCATGCCGGTTGCTCCGTTCACGCGAGGGCGGCGACACGGGTGCGACCAGGGGCCGCACCCGTGTGCGGTCAGACCTTGAGCCAGAGCGCCGGTACGTTCGGCGGCTCCCAGCCCGGGATCGCGGTGTGCGCCTGCCGGCAGCGGTACGTCGCTCCGCCGTAGGTGACCTGGTCGCCGACCTGGTACGCCCGACCCGTCGTCCAACTGCCGCCCGGCGCGGGCGGAGTGGTCGGCGTGGTGGTCGGGGTGGGCCGTGGGGTGGGTGAGGTGGTGGGGGTGGGCGTCGGGTTCGACCCTCCGCCGCCGATCTGCACGTCGATGCAGGAGTAGAAGGCGTTCGCCGTGTCGGAGATGTTCCACACCGCGAGGATCTTCTGCCGGCCGGAGAAGCCGCCGAGATTGACGTTGTGCGACACGGTGGCGCCCGGCTGCTGGCCGTTGCCGTTGACCACGCCGACCCGGGTGTTGCCGATCCAGTACTCCCAGTTGCTGGTGGCGTGCCGGGCGGTGTTCACCCAGGTGAAGGTCAGCGAGCTGCCCACCGAGGTGGCCGGCCAGCCCCGACTGTCGTCGTTGAGGACGGCGAACTGGGCGATTCCGGCGTTGCAGCTGCGTAGGCCCTTGGGCCCTTCGACGCTCTGCGGCTCGTACTTGATCTGCCCGCAGTCGGGCACCCGGCCCTGCGCGCAGAGCGCCTGTCGGCTCGGTGGGGCGGAGACGTAGCCGTGCGCCTGCGCGGGGGCGGCGACGGTGAGGGTGGCGGCGACGGCGCCCGCCGCCACCAGCGGGACGGTGATTCTTCGACGCATGGGGGCAGCTCCTTCTCCAGGGTCCGGTGGGTGCCCTCAACGTAATTTAAACATTGTTAACAGTAAAGACTCTGATCGATAAATCCATCGATGACGACAGTTTTCCTTTTCAGAGTCGGAGCAGGCTGCCCCGGTCGTCGACCTGGTCGGCCGACTCGTCGTCCAACCAGACGCCGCCGGTGCCGAGGTAACGGAACCGGTACTCCCCCGGCGGCAGCTTCACCGTCACAGTCCTGGTGCCGTCGCGGCGGGCCACCAACTCGTGCCGGCCCGGCTGCCAGCCGTTGAAGGAGCCGACGACGCTCACCGGGCCGGGCGGGGCATCGCGGGGAAGGCAGAAGGTGACCCGGGTCTGGTTGCCGAAGAGCTTGTTGCGCTTGATCACGGTGATCCTCCGGGGGTTGCGGCGGTTCACCCGGCATAACGGGCAACACGCCGACGCCGACACGCCGCGGTCGTGGCCAGGCGTCGACGTTCCGCCCCCACGCCAGGGTCACCTGGGTGATTCTGTAGGTACTTGTCCATTTAACGGAGGTTTTCGGTGGCAACCTGCGAGGTCTGCGGCAACGACTACTGGATGGCGTTCGAGGTGCACACCGTCAGCGGCGACGTGCACACCTTCGACTCGTTCGAGTGCGCGATCCAGCGCATGGCACCGATCTGCGAGCACTGCCAGGTCAAGATCGTCGGGCACGGTGTCGAGGTCAACGGCCGCTTCTTCTGCTGCGCACACTGCGCCCGCGCCGTCGAGGGCGCGGTGGGCGCCGAGATCCGCGACGCCGTCGGCGCCCGCCCGGCCTGACCGCGCCCGCCCGGCCGCGGGCCAACCGGATCACCACGCTGGGGTACGGTCGTCGCCATGCGGCCGTTCCTGGGCGTCCTGCCCCCGCCGCGCTCCTGAGCGGAGCGCCGCGCCTCTCGCCGACCGGGTGACCTGACCCCGCTCGGCCACCCTGTCGTACGCGCTCCGTCGACGTCGTCCCCGTCAACGGCTCACCCTTCGGAGCGCTCCCGTGTCCACGACCCGCACCGCGCTGCCGGCCGCCTCGGCCGCCGGCCACGCCGCCCGCAGCGGCCTGATCCAGATCACCGTCACCGGGGTGCTGTGGGGCACCACAGGCGTGGCGGTGCAACTCCTGCGCGAGAGCACCGGGCTCAGCCCGGTGAGCATCGGTTTCCACCGCCTCGCCATCGCCGCGCTCGTGCTGCTGGCGTGCACCGCCGGCCGGCTCCGCACGATCGTGACCACAGTGCGCGCCGCACCCGTACCGCTGCTGCTCACCGGCGTCGGCCTCGGCCTCTACCAGGCGCTCTACTTCGCCGCCGTGGCCTGGGCCGGCGTCAGCGTGGCCACCATCGTCAGCCTGGGCCTGGCACCGGTGCTCGCCGCGGCCTGGGAGTCGGCGCACGCCCGCCGGCTCCCAGGCCCGCTGCGACTCGGCACGCTGGTCGCGGCGGTGGCCGGCCTCGTCCTGATCACCGCCGCCACCGAGCACCCCGGCGCGGCGGCGCCCGCCCCGCTGCTCGGCCTGCTCGCGGCGGCCGGCTCCGGCCTCGGGTACGCGGTGACCACCCTGATCAGCCGTCAGGTGTCGCAGCGCACCGCGCCGATGACGCTGACCACCATCTCCACCGTGGTCGGCGCGCTGACCCTGGCGCCGTTCGCCCTGGTCACCGGGGTCAGCGTGCCGGTACGCCTCGACACCGTGACGCTGCTGCTGCACCTCGGCGTGGTCACCACGGCGGTCGCGTACGCACTGTTCTACGCCGGGCTGCGCACCACCCCGGGCAGCGTCGCGGCAGTGCTCACCCTGCTCGAACCGCTCACCGCCGCGGCACTGGCGGTGGCGCTGCTGCACGAACCGCTCCCCCTGCCGGTAATCGTCGGCGGTGTCCTGCTGCTCACCGCCGTGGCCGCCACCTACCTCGCACCCGACCGGGCGGACCGCCGGTGAACCCGCCCGACCTACCATCGGTGGATGCCCCAGCAGACCACCGAGCTACGGACGGCGTCCTTCGCCGACCTGAACGCCCGCACCCTCCACGACCTGCTCAAACTGCGCATCGACGTGTTCGTGGTGGAGCAGAACTGCCCGTACCCGGAGCTGGACGGGCGGGACGTCGAGCCGGGCACCCGGCACGTCTGGCTCACCGACGGCGGCGCGCCGCTGGCGTACCTGCGGATTCTGGCTGACCCGGACGGTGTCGCCCGGATCGGTCGGGTCGTGGTGGCCCCGGCGGCGCGCGGCGGCGGACATGCCGGCCAGCTGATGACGGCGGCGCTGGAGGTGGTGGGCAACCGGCCGTGCGTGCTGGAGGCCCAGTCGCACCTGGTCGCGTTCTACGCCCGGCACGGCTTCACGGTCAGCGGCCCCGAGTACGTGGAGGACGGCATCCCGCACACGCCGATGCGACGCGAAGCCATTGACGGGTGACGATCGAGCTGGCATGGTGCCGGGTAGGGCCATCGCGGGAGCCAGCGATCAGGCACGGGAGTGGGCAACTCCCGACGATCCGGGTGTCGACGTCCGACCTCATCCCCCCGGGGGCTCCATGTCTTTCACCCGATCACGACGCGTGCTCTGGGTGTTCGCCATCGCGGCGACCATCACGCTCCTGTTGACGACCGCACTGACCACCCTGCTGCCCATGCCCGCTTCGGCGCATGGTTCGGTCGTCGACCCGGCCTCACGTAACTACAGCTGCTGGCAACGCTGGGGCAGCGACTTCCAGAACCCGCGGATGGCCACCGAGGACCCGATGTGCTGGCAGGCCTGGCAGGCCGACCCCGCCGCCATGTGGAACTGGAACGGCCTGTACCGCGAGGGAGTGGGGGGCAACCACCAGGCCGCCGTCCCCGATGGCCAGCTGTGCAGCGGCGGACGCACCCAGAGCCCGCGCTACAACGCGCTGGACACCATCGGCGCCTGGAAGACCACAGCGGTGTCGAACAACTTCCGGCTCCGCTTCGTCGACCAGGCCCGTCACGGCGCCGACTACATCCGGGTGTACGTGACCAAGCAGGGCTTCAACGCGGCCAGCCAACCACTCGGCTGGGGCAACCTGGAGTTGGCCGGCCAGATCGGCAACACGCCCGCCTCCCAGTGGAGCCCGGACCCCAGTGGTGTCTCGATCCAGATCCCGGTCAGCGCGCCGGGACGCACCGGACGGCACATCGTCTACACCGTCTGGCAGGCCAGCCACCTGGACCAGTCGTACTACCTGTGCAGCGACGTCGACTTCGGCGGCGGATCGACCACCCCGCCGCCCACCACGCCCCCGCCGACGACCCCGCCGCCCACCACACCCCCGCCGACCACGCCCCCGCCGACCACCCCGCCGCCGGCCGGCGCCTGCACGGCGACGTACCAGGTGACCGGTCAGTGGTCCGGTGGCTTCCAGGCCGACGTGAAGGTGACCGCCGGCGGTTCACCGACCCGGGGCTGGTCGGTGAGCTGGAACTACGGCAACGGCCAGCAGGTCACCTCGTCGTGGAACGCGACGGTCAGCACCAACGGCACGCTGGTCACCGCACGTAACACCAACAACAACGGCACCCTCGCTGCCGGCGCGAGCACCACGTTCGGATTCCTCGGCTCGTGGAACGGCAGCAACCCGGTTCCGCTGGTCTCCTGTACGACGACCAGTTGATCCCCGTCCGGCGCCGCACCCGGGCGGGGGTGCGGCGCCGGTCGGCGGGGGTCAGACCAGGCAGTTGACGATCTCGGCTACCGAACGGCGGCGGCCGGTGTAGAACGGGACCTCTTCGCGGACGTGCCGACGGGCGCTGGAGGCGCGCAGGTCCCGCATCAGGTCGACGATCCGGTGCAGCTCGTCGGCCTCGAAGGCGAGCATCCACTCGTAGTCGCCGAGCGCGAACGAGGCGACCGTGTTGGCCCGCACGTCCGGGTAGCCGCGGGCCATCTTGCCGTGCTCGGCCAGCATCTCGCGCCGCTCGGCGTCCGGCAGCAGGTACCACTCATAGGAGCGGATGAACGGGTACACACAGATGTAGGGGCGAGCCTCCTCACCGGCAAGGAACGCCGGGATGTGGCTCTTGTTGAACTCCGCCGGCCGGTGCAGCGCCATCTGCGACCACACCGGGGTCAGCGCCCGGCCCAGCGTGGTGCGGCGGAACCGCAGGTAAGCGTCCTGGAGCGCGTCGCTGGACGCGGAGTGCCACCAGATCATCACGTCCGCGTCGGCGCGCAGGCCGGAGACGTCGTACACGCCCCGGATCACGACGTCCTTGCCAGCCAGTTCGTCGAAGAGGGACACCACCTCGCCGGTGACGTTGTCCCGCAGCGACGGCAGCGGGGAGCTGGCCCGGAACACCGACCACATGGTGTAGCGGATGCTGTCGTTCAGCTCCCGCAACCGGGCCGCGTTGGTCTGCTCGGTCATCTCGCCGATCCTCCCAGTGCTGTGATGATCTCTTCGGCCGCCGTCTCGCCGGAGCGGACGCAGACCGGGATACCGACGCCGTCGTAGCCGGCGCCGGCGAGGACAAGTGTGGGGTGCGCGGCCCGCAGCGCCGTCCGCGCGGCGGCAAGCCGGTCGGCGTGCCCCGGCGCGTACTGCGGCAGCGCACCGCCCCACCGCTGCACGTGCCCGTCGACCGGTGCGGGCAGCGGGGTGCCGAGCACCGCCGACAACTCCCGGTGCACGGTGGCCGCCAGGTCCGCGTCGGGGCGCTGAAGGTGCGCCTCCTCGCCGTACCGGCCCACCGAGGCGCGCACCAGGGCCAACCCGTCGGGCCGGCGCAGGTGCCCCCACTTGGTGGTGAAGAAAGTCGCTGCCTTGATCAGCAGGCCCTCGGTGCTCGGCACCAGGAAGCCGGACAGCTCGGGCAGTCGCGGCTGCGGCAACGCCATGGTGACCAGCGCGACGCTCGCGTAGTCCAGAGCGCCGACGCCCGCCGCCACCGCCGGCGCGGGGCCGGCGAGCAGCCGCGCCGCCGGTCGCGCCGGCACCGCCAGCACCACGGCGTCCACGTCCACCAGCTGGGGGTCACGCGTCGGGCCGACGGTGAGCCGCCAGCCGGTGCCGGTCGGGGTCAACTCGCGCACGGCGGCGTCCCGCCGCACCGTCGCGCCACTGGCCGTCACCGCCGCCTCGATCAGGGTGCTCAGCCCACCGGCGAGGGTGCCGAAGACCGGGGCGCCGGGCGCACGCGGCGCGGCGGCCTGCGCGGCCCGGACCGCGCCGACCAGGGTGTGCTCCACCCGGGCCGTGCGGGCCAGGGCCGGCATCGTCGTGACCAGGGAAAGATCGTCGGCACGGCCGGCGTACACGCCGCCCAGCATCGGGTCGACCAGCCGCTCGACCACCTCGTTGCCGAAGCGGGACCGGACCAGCGCGCCCACCGAGACGTCCGCGTCCGGCCCGACCAGCGGCCGACCGCCGTCGGTGTCGGCGTCCGCGGCCGGGCGGGCGACCGCGGCCACCCGATCCAGATCCCCGGGTACGCCCACCAGTGTGCCGCCCGGGATGGGGCGCAGCCCCCCGTCGATGACCAGCGCGGCCTGCCCCACCGTGGGGTGCACGATCTTCTCGGCCAGCCCGAGCCTGCGGGCCAACGCCACCGCAGCGCTCTCGGCGCCGGTCGGGTCGCGCATCAGGAACGACTCCGCGCCGAACTCCACCGGCTGACCAGCCAGCTCCCCGGTGCGCAGCTTCCCGCCCAGCACGCCGGACTGCTCGTACACAGTGATCTCGGTGCCGGCCGGTGCGCTGTCGCGCAAGCGGACCGCGGCGGCCAGACCGGCGATCCCGCCGCCGACCACCGCCACCCGCCAGGGCTGCCGCATTCCCGGTCAGCCCTGGTCGGCTCGGCGGCTGGACAGCTCGTGCACCAGCGCGACCACCCGGGTCAGCACCTCCGGGTCGGTCTCCGGCAGCACCCCGTGGCCGAGGTTGAACACGTGCCCGGGGGCCGCCCGGCCCTGCTCCAGGATGCGGCGCACCTCGGCCTCGACAACGGGCCACGGCGCGAGCAGCACGCACGGGTCCAGGTTGCCCTGCACCGCCTTGTCCGCGCCGATCCGACCGGTGGCCACGTCCAACGGTGTACGCCAGTCGACGCCGACCACGTCGGCCCCGGCCTCACCCATCGCGCCGAGCAGTTCGGCGGTGCCCACCCCGAAGTGGATCCGCGGCACCTCGGAGTTGACCAGCCCGCTCAGCACGGTGGTCGAGTGCGGCAACACGAAACGGCGGTAGTCGGCCTCGGAGAGCGCGCCGGCCCACGAGTCGAACAGCTGCACGGCGGAGACGCCGGCCTCGATCTGCACCCGCAGGAAGGCCAGCGTCACCTCGGCCAGGCGGGCACAGAGCGCGTGCCACAGCTCAGGGTCGCCGTACATCAGGGCCTTGGTCTTCGCGTGGGTGCGCGACGGCCCGCCCTCGACCAGGTAGCTGGCCAGCGTGAACGGCGCGCCGGCGAAACCGATCAGCGGGGTGTCGCCCAGCTCGACCACCAACTGCCGGACGGCCTCATCCACGTACGAGACGTCGTCACGGGTGATCCGGCGGATCCGTTCCACGTCGGCGGCGGTGCGGATCGGCTCGGCCACCACCGGGCCGGTGCCCGGCACGATGTCCAGGTCGATCCCGGCCGCGGCGACGGGCACCACGATGTCGCTGAACAGGATCGCCGCGTCCACGCCGTGTCGGCGCACCGGCTGGAGGGTGATCTCGGTGACCAGCTCCGGGCGCCGGCAGGACTCCAGCATCGGCACGCTCGCCCGGATCTCCCGGTACTCCGGAAGGGAGCGGCCGGCCTGGCGCATGAACCAGACCGGGGTGTGCGGGACGGGCCGACGTCGGCAGGCCCTGATGAAGGGCGAGTCGGCCGGTCCGCCGGGGCGGGAATCTCCGTCTCGGGCGACAGTGCCCGTGGTGTCCGTGGTCATCGCCGCAATCGTGCCACGCCCGCCACCCCCAACCGGGTGGGGGTGAGAGGAAGGGCACCGTTCCTTACCTGGGAGTCGAAGCGAGGGCCCCTCGGTGAGCGTCGGCGCGCCGTCGAAGCGGGGGGCGGGCGTCGGCATAGGCTGCCGACATGGCCCCCCCGATCGCGCTCCCGGAGACGTTCGCCCGCGCGGTCGCCGGGCTGCGGTCGGCCGCCCCGCGGCCGGAGATCACCCTGGAGGAGGTCGGCGCCCCGCAGCGGCTGGCCCCGTACGCGTTCGCGCTCGCCGCGACAGTGCTGCGCGACGACGACGAGGTGGCGACCGGCCGGCTGATCCTGCTGCACAATCCGGTCGGGCACGAGGCGTGGCAGGGCACCCTGCGGCTGGTCACCTACGTGACCGCCGAGCTGGAGGTCGATCTGGCCGCCGACCCGCTGCTGCCCGGGGTCGGCTGGACGTGGCTGACCGACGCGTTGGACGCCCAGGACGCCGGCCACCGGGCGATCGGCGGAACGGTGACGCAGACCATGTCGACCCGGTTCGGCGATCTCGCCGGGCCACCCACCATCGGTGACATCGAGATCCGCGCGTCCTGGACGCCGATCGACGACGACCTGACCCCACACCTGCTCGGCTGGTGCGCGTTGCTCGCCTCCACCGCCGGTCTGCCCCCACCCGGCGTCACCGCCCTCTCCGACCGCCGCCCGGCCGGCGCAGCCTGACATTCGGCCCTCGGGAGGCCACTTTGCGGACACCTGATCGACACACGCCGGACCGGCTGCACCCGCCGGATCTCCGCGCGCACTAGGGTTGGCAGGTGACCGACGAACCACCCCTGCGCCGTCGGCCCACCGAAGAACTTCCGGGAAACGCACCCCAGCACCCGCAGTCGGCCCAGCCGCAGCCGGCGGGCGAGGGGGCCGACCCGGCCGACGGTGGGCCCGTTCCGCTGATCGCCCCGCGTGACGGCACCCCCGATCCGGTGGCCGCCCCGGCCGAGCTTGCCGAGGTCGTGGCCCGCTTCGCGGCGGGCACCGGCCCGGTCGCCCTGGACGCCGAACGGGCTTCCGGCTACCGCTACAGCCAGCGCGCGTACCTGGTGCAACTGCGCCGGGCCGGTGCGGGCACGGCGCTGATCGACCCGCTACCCCTGCCCGACCTCAGCGCGCTGGACGCGGTGATCGGTGAAGCCGAGTGGGTCCTCCACGCGGCCAGCCAGGATCTGCCCTGCCTGGCCGAGGTGGGGTTGCGTCCACGCCGTCTGTTCGACACCGAGCTTGCGGCTCGGCTGGCCGGCTTCGAACGCGTCGGGCTTGCCGCGCTCACCGAGCAGCTGCTCGGGTTCACCCTGGAGAAGCACCACTCGGCGGCCGACTGGTCGAGCCGACCGCTGCCCGAGTCGTGGTTGACGTACGCCGCCCTCGACGTGGAGCTGCTCACCGACCTGCGCGACGCGCTGGACGCCGAGTTGACCCGGCAGGGCAAGTCGGCCTGGGCCGCGGAGGAGTTCGCCGCGCTGGTCCGCACCGGGGCACGCCCGCCCCGGGTCCGGGCGGAGCCGTGGCGGCGTACCTCGGGCATCCACCGGCTGCGGGGGGCGCGGGCCCAGGCCCGGGTCCGCTCGATGTGGTACGCCCGGGACCAGATCGCGGCCCGGCGGGACGCCGCTCCCGGTCGGGTGTTGCCGGACTCGGCGATCATCGCCGCGGCCGAGCTGGACCCGAAGGACGAGAAGACCCTGCTGACCCTGCCCGGCTTCGGTGGTCGGTCGGTCCGTCGGCTGGCCCGCACCTGGCTCGCCGCGCTCGACGACGCCCGGCAGCTGCCGGAGGATTCCCTGCCGGTCTCGCCGGTCGTGGAGGGCCCGCCTCCGCCGCACCGGTGGGCCGAGCGGGACCCGGTGGCGGCCGGTCGGCTGGCCCGCTGCCGGGAGGTCGTGATCCGCATCGCCGGCGAGCACAACCTTCCGCCGGAAAACCTGATCACTCCCGATTCGGTCCGCCGGCTGGCCTGGACCCCGCCGGAGGAGATCACCGAGGAGTCGGTAGCGGAGACCCTGCGCGGCCTCAACGCCCGCGAGTGGCAGATCGGCCTCCTCACCCCCGACCTGACCGAAGCCCTGACCCCGAAAACCCCCACCCTCTCCTGATCCACCCCTCCCGCTGTTGATCATGAAGTTGTTGCCACACGCGCCGGCGTGTCTCGGCAACAACTTCATGACCGGAGTCGGGTGTGGGGTGGGCCACAGGCGGGGGTGGGGACGGGGTTGGTTACTGACGAGTAGCATTCGAGGGAAACGTGCCCGTGTCGGCGACCCTTGTTCGGTCCGGCGTGCCGCCCGGCGCGAAGGCCGAATCACGGTCGAATAGGAGGCTCAAGTGCCCCGTGAAGTTCGCGACGTCGTCTTCGTCGACGGCGTCCGTACCCCGTTCGGCAAGGCGGGTGGCATGTACGCCAACACCCGCGCCGACGACCTGGTGATCCGCTGCATCCGGGAACTGTTGCGTCGCAACCCGCAGCTGCCCCCGGAGCGGGTCGAGGAGGTCGCCATCGCGGCCACCACCCAGATCGGCGACCAGGGCCTCACCATCGGCCGCACCGCCGCCCTGCTGGCCGGGCTACCCAAGACCGTTCCCGGCTTCGCCATCGACCGGATGTGCGCGGGGGCGATGACCGCTGTCACCACAGTGGCCAGCGGCATCGCCATGGGCGCGTACGACATCGCCATCGCCGGTGGCGTCGAGCACATGGGCCGCCACCCGATGGGTGAGGGCGTCGACCCCAACCCGCGCATCATCGCGGAGAAGCTGGTCGACCCGTCCGCGCTGGTGATGGGCTCCACCGCGGAGAACCTGCACGACCTGGTCCCGCACATCACCAAGGCGCGCACCGACGCGTTCGCGCTGGCCTCGCAGCAGAAGACCGCCAAGGCGTACGCCAACGGCAAGCTCCAGGACGACCTGGTGCCGATGTCGATCCGCGACGCCGAGGGCGGTTGGGGTCTGGCCACTGTGGACGAGGCCCCGCGGGACACCTCGTTGGAGAAGCTGGGCACCCTGAAGACCCCGTTCCGCCCGCACGGCAAGGTCACCGCAGGCAACGCGGCCGGCCTGAACGACGGCGCCACCGCGAGTCTGCTGGCCGACGAGGCCACCGCCCGCGAGCTGGGCCTGCCGGTCGCCATGCGGCTGGTGTCGTTCGGCTTCGTCGGAGTCGAGCCGGAGGTGATGGGCGTCGGCCCGATCCCGTCGACGGAGAAGGCGCTGCGCCTCGCCGGGCTCAGCATCGACGACATCGGCCTGTTCGAGCTGAACGAGGCGTTCGCCGTGCAGGTGCTCGCCTTCCTCGACCACTTCGGCATCGCCGACGACGACGCGCGGGTCAACCCGTGGGGCGGTGCGATCGCCATCGGTCACCCGCTGGCCTCCTCCGGTGTGCGGCTGATGACGCAGCTGGCCCGCCAGTTCGCCGAGCACCCCGAGGTCCGGTACGGCCTCACGGCGATGTGCATCGGCATCGGCATGGGCGGCACTGTCATCTGGGAGAACCCGCACTGGGAGGGCGACAAGTGAAGGCACCGAACGAGGTCGTCACCCGGGCGCTGCTGCGCCAGGTGAACGTGCCGGGGCTGGACCGGCCCGCCGCCCTGATCACGCTGGACAACGGCTTCGACCACACCAAGCCGAACACCTTCGGCCCGGGTGGGCTGGCCAGCCTGGACGAGGCGATCACCGCCGCGCTCGCCGCCGACCCGGCGTTCATCGCGGTCACCGGCAAGCCGTACATCTTCTGCGTGGGCGCGGACATCGTCGGCCTGCCGCAGCTCGCCGACCGCGCGCAGGCGCTGGAGATCGGCCGGCTCGGCCACCGGGTCTTCGCCCGGCTCAAGGACAGCAGTGTCCCCACCTTCGCGTTCGTCAACGGCGCGGCGATGGGCGGTGGCCTGGAGCTGGCGCTGCACTGCCACTACCGGACGCTCTCCGGCGGCGCGGCGGCCCTCGCGCTGCCCGAGGTCTCCCTCGGACTGGTACCCGGCTGGGGCGGCACCCAGTTGCTGCCGAACCTGATCGGCATCCCCGCCGCGACCCAGGTGATCATCCAGAACCCGCTGATGCAGAACAAGATGCTCAAGCCGAAGCAGGCGGCCGAGCTGGGCATCGCGGACATCCTGTTGGAGCCGGCGGACTTCCTGGAGCGGTCCCTGGAGTGGGCTGCCGGCGTGGTCCGGGGCCAGGTCACAGTGACCCGACCCGAGGTCGACAAGGACATGTGGGCGGGCGTGCTCTACTTCGCCCGGGAGACGCTGAACCAGCGGCTGCACGGCGCGGTCCCGGCCGCGTACAAGGCGCTCGACCTGCTGGAGACGGCGAAGGACGGTGACTTCGCCGCCGGCACCGCCGCCGAGGACGAGGCCCTCGCGGACCTGGTCTTCTCCGAGGAGCTGCGCAGCGGCCTGTACGCGTTCGACCTGGTGCAGCGGCGGGCCAAGCGCCCGGCCGGCGCACCGGACAAGGGCCTGGCTCGCACGATCACCAAGGTCGGCATCGTCGGCGCGGGTCTGATGGCCAGCCAGCTGGCGCTGCTGTTCGCCCGACGCCTCCAGGTGCCAGTGGTGATGACCGACCTCGACCAGTCCCGGGTGGACAAGGGCGTCGGCTACGTGCACACCCAGATCGAGAAGGCGGTCACCAAGGGCCGGATGGACAAGGGCACCGCCGCCAAGCTGTACGGCCTGGTCAGCGGGACTGTCGACAAGAGCGCCTTCGCCGACGCGGACTTCGTCATCGAGGCGGTCTTCGAGGACCTGGGCGTCAAGAAGCAGGTCTGGGCCGAGTTGGAGAAGATCGTCTCTCCGGAGGCGGTGCTCGCCACCAACACCAGCTCGCTGTCGATCACCGAGATGGCCGCCGAGTTGGAGCACCCCGAGCGGGTGGTCGGCTTCCACTTCTTCAACCCGGTGGCGGTGCTGCCGCTGCTGGAGATCGTCCGGGGCGAACGCACCGACGACGTCACCCTGGCGACAGCGTTCGCGGTGGGCAAGCAGCTCAAGAAGTCGAGCGTGCTGGTCAAGGACGCTCCGGCGTTCGTGGTGAACCGGCTGCTCACCCGCTTCCTGGGCACCGTCTTCGCCGCCGTCGACGCCGGCACCCCGCTGGACGTGGCGAACAGCGCACTGGACCCACTGGGCCTGCCGATGCGTCCGCTCGCCCTGCTCCAGTTGGTCGGGCCGGCCGTCGCGTACCACGTGGGCGGCACCCTGCACGCCGCGTACCCGGACCGGTTCGGGGTCAGCGAGAACCTCAAGCGGATCGCCGACTCGGGTCGGCCGATCGTGGTTGACGACCAGGTCAACGAGGAGGTCGCCAAGCTGCTCGTGGTGGGTGACCAGCCGTTGACCGCCGAGCAGGTACGCCAGAACGCCCTCGACGCGCTCGCGCAGGAGATCCGGCTGATGCTGGACGAGGGTGTGGTCGCCGAGGCGCAGGACATCGACCTGTGCATGATCCTGGGTGCCGGTTGGCCGTTCCACCTGGGTGGCGTCACGCCGTACCTGGACCGGACCGGCACCTCCGAGCGGGTCACCGGCCAGCGGTTCCTGCCGCGTGGTGCGGCGAGCCTGCCAGCCTGACCGATCCCTGTACCACCGTCGCGGTGGTCGGACCGTCCCTCATGGGCGGACCGGCCACCGCGACCGTTTGTGATCAGTCGATCGCCGGCTGCGGGTTTCCGCCGGGGCAACGGCGCGCTTCGCACCGGGTTAGGATCACGCGTTTTGCACACCCATCTTGGAGCTGACTGATGTCCCAGCCGCCGGCCAATCCCTACGGCCCGCCGCACGATTCCCCCGACCCGTCGCAGCAGCCGGGCCAGCAGCCTGGCGGTTGGCCGCCGCCGCAGCAGCAGGGACAGCCGCAGCAGCCCGGTGGTTTCCCACCCGCGCAATCGGGCTTCCCGCCCGCGCAGCCTGGTTTCCCGCCCGCGCAGCCGGGGTTCCCGGCCGCGCAGCCGGGTCAGCCGTACGGTGACCCGAACCTGGCCGGCGGCCCTCCCCCGGCGAAGAAGTCGAACGTCGGCAAGATCGTGCTGATCGTGTTGGCCGCGGTGCTGGTGCTCTGCCTCGGTGGCGTGGCGATCACCTGGTTCGTCGTCAAGGACGACGTGGGCGCCGTCGTGGACGCCAGCAAGACCCGGGTGGTCGCGCCGGCCACCCTCGCCGGCCGGCCGAAGCTCACCAACCCGGAGCTCCTGACTGCCGCCGAGCAGGCGGTCAGTGGGATGAAGACGGCGGCGGGGAACGAGACGAGCACTGTCGCCGCCTTCTACGGCGACCCGACCAAGCAGGACCTCGTCATGATCGCGGCCGTGTCCGGGCTGCTGTCGGACCCGAAGAAGGAGCTCGACGCCTACGTGGACGGCCTGTCCAAGCAGCTGACGGTGGGCGAGATGACGGCCGTCGACGCCGGCCCGCTGGGCGGTGAGGCGCGCTGCGGCGACGGCAAGGCCGACACCGTGCCGCTGGGCATCTGCGTCTGGACCGACCGGGGCAGCCTGGGCATGGTGGTGATGTACTTCAAGTCCGCGGACCAGGCGAAGGCCGAGTTCACCGCGATCCGGGGCCAGGTCGAGCAGCAGTCCTGATCCGTACGAGACCGGGGCCCCGGCCACCCTCGGGTGGCCGGGGCCCCGCGCCGTACGTCGACGGTCAGGCCGGTTCGGAAACCGCTGCCGCAGCCCGCGCCGCTGCCGCGGCCGCCCGCTCGGCGGCGTTGCCGAGCACGCAGAACTCGTTGCCCTCCGGGTCGGCGAGCACCACCCAACCACCACCGGTCGGGCCGACGTGGTCGGCGAGGAGCGTCGCGCCGATGCCGAGCAGTCGCTCGACCTCCTCGGCCCGGGTCCGGTCGGCGGGTTGCAGGTCCAGGTGCAGCCGGTTCTTCACCGTCTTGCCCTCGGGCACCGCGATGAACAGCACCTCCGGGCCACCCGGCGGCAGGAGCATCGCCTCCGGGTCGCCGGGGAAGTCATCGGGCTGCCGTGGGCAGTCGAAGACCTGCGCCCAGAAGCCGGCGAGGGCGTACGTGGCGTGACAGTCGATGCTGATGTTGTGGATCGTCGAACTCATGCTTGGTCCTCCACAGTGGTGTCGATCCGCTCCCCGGCGCTGCGGACCACGCAGAACTCGTTCCCCTCCGGGTCGGCGAGAACCGCCCAGCCCGTCCCGTCGGTGCGCCGCCGGTCGACGACCATGCTGGCCCCGAGGCCGAGTACCCGGTCGACTTCCTCGTCGCGGGTCCGGTCGACCGGTTCCAGGCAGATGTGGACCCGGTTCTTCGTCACCTTGTCCTCGGGCACCGCTTGGAAGAACATGTTCGGCGTGGCACCGTCCGGCGGCAGCAGGGCAGCTTCCGGGTCACCCGGAACATCCTCCGGGAGCCGGGCGTAGCCGAGCACCGCCGACCAGAAGCCGGCCAGGGTGTACGTGTCGTGGCAGTCGAAACTGATGTTGCGGATCCGTGGATACACGGGTGGTCTCTCCATCTTTGGATGGGGACGCTCCGCCGCCGGGGGTCAGCCTGCGAGGACCCGGGGTGCGGAGCCTTGACTGATGGACATCAACGCACCCCCCCTTCACTCTCCGAGCTGACCCGGCGATCTTGCCATTGGCCGAGCGGGGCGCGCAACCCCGGTCAGCCGGCGGCGGGAACCGTTCCGGGCACGGCCGGAGCATCCGACGACGGCAGGGTGACCGTCACCTCCAGGCCACCGCCGGGCTGCGCGACCACCCGTACGGTGCCGCCGTGCGCGGTGCAGACCGCCCGGACGATGGACAGCCCCAGGCCGGAGCCACGGGCTCCGGTGCGTTCCCGGCCACCACGGCGGAACGGCTCGAACAGCCCTGGCACGTCGGCCTGGTCCACCTCGAAACCGGTGTTCCCCACCACCAGCCAGGATCGGTCACCGTCGGTGCCGGTACGCACCCAGAGCCGACCGTGCAGGTGGTTGTAGCGAACCGCGTTCTCGATCAGGTTTCCGGCCAGCCGGTCGAGCAGCCCCGGGTCACCGACGACCGGCGCGGACTCCAGGGACGTCTGCACCCGCAGGCCGATCCGTTCCACCTCGCGGCGCATCGCCGACAGTGCGTTGGCGGTGCCCGCGGCGAGGTCACACTCGGTACGCCGGCCCAGCTGCCGCCCGGCCTGCGCCTCGCTACGGGCCAGCACCAGCAGCGCGTCCACCAGGCCGTTGGCCCGCTCAGAGGCGTCGCGAACCACTGTCGCCATCCGGCGGTACTCGGCGGTGTCCGCGTCATCGTCGCTGAGCGTCACGTCGATCTCCGTCCGCATCACGGCGAGCGGGGTACGCAGCTCGTGCGAGGCGTTCGCCACGAAACGCTTCTGGGCCTCGAACGCGGACGCGATCCGGTCCAGCATGGCGTCGAACGTCTTGGCCAACTCGGCCACCTCGTCGTCGGCACCCGAGTAACCGATCCGCTGGTCCAGGGTCGCCTCACCGAGCCGCTGGGCGGTCGCCGTGACCTGGTGCAGTGGGCGCAGCGCCCGACCGGCCACCGCGTACGCGCCGGCCACCCCGACCACGCTGATCGCCAGCAGCGCGACCAGGCCCTTGGCCAGCAGCTCCCCGGAGGCGGCGTCGACCAACTGTCGCTGCCACTCGGCGGCGTCCATCTGCCGGCCGTCGGAGAGCAGCACGATCGTGCCGGGCACCAACTCGTCGGTGGGGCGCAACGCGTCGCGGACCAGCAGCCAGGCCAGCAACACCAGGATCGCTCCGGCCCCGATCAGCAGCACCCCGTTGAGCACTGTCAGCCGCAGCCGCAGGGTGGGTCGCAACCGGCGGCTCATGCGCCTACCTCGGCGGTGCGATAGCCCGCCCCGACCACCGTCTCGATCAACGGCGGGTCACCGAGCTTCTTGCGCAGCGTCATCACGGTGACCCGGACGATGGTGGTGAACGGGTCGGTGTTCGCGTCCCAGACCCGTTCCAGCAGCTCCTCACTGGAGACCACCGCGCCACGCGCCTTGAGTAGCTCGCAGAGCACCCCGAACTCCTTGTTCGTGAGGTCCACCGGCACCCCGGCACGGGTGGCCACCCGGCGGGCCGGGTCGAGCACCAGGTCGGCCAGTTCGAGCACCGGAGGCGCGGCCGGGGTGGCCCGCCGGCCCAGCGCCTGCACCCGGGCGACCAACTCGTCGAAGGCGAACGGTTTGGGCAGGTAGTCGTCCGCGCCGAGCTGCAACCCCTCCACCCGGTCGGCGACGGTGCCGCTGGCGGTGAGCATCAGCACCCGGGTCAACGCGCCGGAGGCCGCCAGGTCGGCGCAGATCTGGTCACCGTGCACACCCGGCAGGTCGCGGTCGAGCACCACCACGTCGTACCGGGTGACGAACGCCGCCTCGTGGCCGGCGTCGCCGTCGTACGCCACGTCGACAGCCATCCCCCGCTTGCGCAACCCGCGTGCGATCGCGTCGGCGAGGTTGCGCTCGTCCTCGACCACCAGTACCCGCATCCCGGCCTCCTCGCTGCTGACCACCGACAACCTAGTGCCGGCCGGCAACCATCGTCCCTCGCCGTCCGCGCCGGCCGGCGTTGCGGGCCACCGCGGCGTACGCGATGCTGGCCGGCGGCACCGAACGACGGACGGACTGGCATGACCACTGCGGCACCACCCACCCGGCGCGACATCGCCTACCGGGGTTTCCACCTGCCGGCCGACACCACCAGCGGCAGCGGCGACGGCCTGCTCGCCAGCGGCCGAGGGCTCGCCCTCGACGGCGTCGCCGAACGGGGCACCTGGACGTCGCCGCCGGTACCTGTCGGCTTCGCCGTCGCCGAGGTGGTGCCGTCCTGGACGGCCGACACCCCGGACGGCTGCTGGATCGAGGTCGACCTGCGCGGTTGGCACGACGACGCGCCCCGCACCGACTGGTACCGGCTGGCCCGCTGGGCCGCCGGCGACCACACGGTACGGCGCACCTCGCTGCCCGGACAGCGCGACAGTGCCGCCCGGGTCGACACCGACACCCTGATCGTGACCGGAGCGACGGTCACCGGTTGGCAGGCGCGGGTGACCTTGTGCCGGCCCGCCGGCAGCCCGACCGGCCCGGTGCTGCGCAGCATCGGCGCGGTCGCCACCGGCCCCACGACGGCCGACCACTGGTACGCGGGGAAGCCCGTCCCGTCCGCTGCCTGGGGTCGGGTGCTGGACGTGCCCCGCTACTCGCAGCGGCTGCACGCCGGCCAGTACCCGCAGTGGGGTGGTGGCGGCGACTCCTGGTGCAGCCCCACCTGCACCTCGATGGTGCTCGCCTACTGGGGCGCCGAGCCGACGCCGGACCGCTACGCCTGGGTGGAGCCGTCCGGTCCGCGTCCGGTGGTGGTGCACGCCGCCCGGCACTGCTACGACCACGCGTACGCCGGGGCCGGCAACTGGCCGTTCAACACCGCGTACGCCGGTCTGCACGGGGTGGACGCGTTCGTCACCCGACTGCGGTCGCTGGTCGAGGCGGAGGCGTTCGTCGCCGCCGGCATCCCCCTGATCGTCTCCGCCGCGTTCCGGGCCGACGAGGTGCCGGGGCTCGGGTACGACACCGGAGGGCACCTGATGGTGCTGGTCGGCTTCACCGCCGACGGCGACCCCGTGCTCAACGACCCGTACGCCCCGGACGACGACGCGGTCCGTCGCACAGTGCCCCGACACGGGTTCGAGGCGGTCTGGCAGCGCGGCAGCGGCGGGGTGGCGTACGTGCTGCGACCCGCGTCGGTGCCGCTGCCCCCGCCGCCCACCCAGGCGAACTGGTGATCAGTCCCTGAGTTTCCAGAGCTGGTACGAGCCGGTTGTGGTGGCAATGCACACCAGGTAGCCGGTGACCGCCTGACACCCCCCGGTGACATCGGGCAGCACGTCCACGATGTGCACCTTTCCGGCGGCGATGTCCAGCTCGCCGACGAGCACCCCTCCGTCGGGATGCCGGCGTATGCCGACCAGCCGGCCGCCGACACCGAGTTGGTACAGCTCCCACCGGCCCAGGTCGGCCAGTTGCTTGCCGGTCAGCGCATCGAGCACGACGTACTGCTCCGACGGACCGACGCCGCTGAGGTTGGCCATCAGCCGGTCGCCGCTTGGCCAGGCCCACCCCCACTGGCTGCTGCGCCAGCGCACCTCGCCGGTTGCCGGGTCGAGCGCCTGCAGTTCGTTGTTGCCGGTGCGCAGACACAGGACGGGGCCACAGTCCAGCGCGAAGTCGATGTGCACCCTGGCGCGGGTCCAGCGGGGCTTGAGCTGGTCCAGCTCGTACGCGGTGACAGTGCCCGAGCCTCTGTCGATGGACAGCAGCAGGTCCTTGGTCAGGTCCAGTCCGATCCGACCGCCGTCGGGTGGGCGCAGGTCGGCGCGGGCCAGCACCGCGCCCGTGATCGCGTCGCGTACCTCTACCGGCCCGTCCAACTGGTTGAGCACCACCCGGTCCACCCCGAGCCCGGTGTCCCGCACCCTCATGTCGGGGCTCAGGCCGGAGAGCTGCCAGCGTACGGTGCCGCAGCACGGATCCACAGCGCGCAGACTGGACGGTACGGTCTCACCGCCGCTGCGCAGCAGCAGGTTGCCGTCGGTCAGCTTGGAGACGGTGCCCGGCTGCTGCCACCGGTACGCCCCGGTCGCCCGGTCCAGTGCGACGGTGAGTGTGTCCCGACCCTCCGGGCCGATCTCGTACCCGGTGGCCAACAGCATCCCGGCCAGCGGAATCATCCCCCAGTACCGGGCCTGCGCCGGCAGCGGCGCCTGCCAGACGGGCTCGCCGTCGGGCAGCCGGTACGCGGCCAGCCGCGCCTGCCGCATGTCGGTGCTGGCCGGCTCCATGACCAGGAGGAGGTCACCATCGATCATGACGTCGGACCCGGGTCGGCCCGGCAGCGTCACGGGGGCCGGGCGGGGCGATGCGACGGCGGAGGCGGCGAGCGTGACCAGCGCGAGCACCACGACCAGCGCGCAACGCAGCGGGCGGCCGTGGGCGCGAGGTGGGCGGGGCATCGACTCCGGGTTCCTGTCGTCCCGCAGCTCGCCGAGGTCGATCACCGAGTCGGTCACCGCGTCAACCTCCACAGAGCGGTCGTGCCGTCGAGGCGCTGGCAGAGCAGGACCGGCAGGGACGCCTGGCAACTGCCCGCGATGCCCGGCAGCACGTCGACGATCCGCGTTCGGCCGGCCACCAGGTCCAGTTCGGCGACGACCATCCGACCGTCGTCACCCCGCCGCACACCGACCAGCGGATCGTCCGGCCGCAGCACCGGCATCAGACTCCACGCGCCCAGTTCGGTCCGTACCTGCCCGGTGGCCGCGTCCCGCACCGCGTACCCCTGGCCGGGCCTGGCCATCAGTAGCCGACCGTACCGGACGTCCGCCAGGACGTCCTGGCCCGGTTCCGACCACCGCACCGATCCGGTGGCCGGGTCGAGCACCTGGACGCCGCCGGTCTGCGGTACCGCGCAGAGCAGACCACCGCATTCGAGCACATGCGACACCAGCGTCACCTCCGCCGTCCACAGTGGCTCCAACTCGGACAGCCCGAAGCTCACCAGCCGGGTGCTGCCCGGCGGGACGAGCAGCAGCAGGTCGTCGACGATCTGCACCCGTTGGTACGCCGACCGGTCACCGGGCAGCGTGTCGATGCTGCGCAGCAGCTGGCCGGTGCCGGCGTCGTACACCTGCACCTCACCGGTCGGTTGCAGGAGCACAAACCGGTCGACCTGCCCCTCGGGAGTGAGGTGGTAGGTGGGGCTGGCGGCCGGCGGAAGCGGCACCGACCAGAGCACCAGGCCGGTGTCGGGCTCAACCCCGCTCATCGCGCCCGACCCGTCCTCGCGGCCATTGGTCACCAGCAGGCCACCGCCGGGCGTCGGCTGGGGAGCACCGGGATGCTGCCAGCGTTGCCGGCCCGTCGCGGTGTCGAAGGCGGTGGTCTGGAACAGCCGGTTGGGGGCGTTGACCGCCAACGCCAGCACCAGGCCCCGTTCGACCCGGACGTCGAGGTAGTTACCGGTGCGGGCCAGCGGCGCCTGCCACCGCCGCCGCACCCCAGCGCCGGTCGGTGCCGGCTGGGCGTACGCGGTCAGGTACCGGTCCCCGCCGGGTGTCGGCGGATCGACAACGAAGACGCCGTCTCCGGCCAGGTACGCGGTGGCCGTCCGCGACGCCGGCACCACGCTCACCGTTCGCTGCGTTGGTGGCGCGGCACCGGCCAGCACCACCAGGCTGAGCAACAGCACAGTCGCGCTGCGCAGCGGGCGACCAGCGGCGCGCGGGCGGCGAACCGGAGGTGCCGAGGCGGCCTCGTCCCGGATCTCGCCCAGCTCGATGATCGACAAGGACCGTCCTTCCGTCACCAGGTAAGGCTGGCCGACGGGTGACCCGCCCGGCAAACCGACCGTCAGCGCACCGGCCCGGCAAAAGTGACGGAACCCCGCCTGTACGATGGCGCGTCGTGGCTGTGCCGGTGGTAGACCCTTCGCTGAATCCCGTGACCGACGTCGACCCGGCCGAGGCCGAGTCGACACGACGGCCTCGACGCCGTCCGGCCCGAGCCGACCTGTTGGCCCTCGGAGCCTATGTGCTGCTGGGCGTGTTCGTCTGCCTCAACTACTGGGGTGACGTCAACGGCCGGGTCTCCTCGCACCTGCCCACCGATCACAGTTGGTTCGAGTGGCTGTTCGCGCACGGCGAGTACTCGGTGCGGCACCTGGAGAACCCGCTGTTCACGGCCCGTCAGAACGCCCCGGACGGGGTGAACATGATGGCCAACACCTCGCTGCTCGGGGTGACCCTGCCGCTGGCTCCGCTGACGATGCTGCTCGGCCCTCAGGTGATGTACGCGCTCTACCTGGGCGCGGCGCTGGCGGCTACCGCCGGCACCGGCTACTGGATGCTCTCCCGCCACCTGGTGCGCTCCCGTGCGGCGGCGTTCGTCGGCGGCGCGTTCCTCGGCTTCGCGCCGGGAATCATCCACCACGCCAACGGCCAACCGAACTTCGTTTCCAACTTCCTGCTCCCGCTGATCGTGGTGCGGGTGCTGACCCTGGGTGAGCCGGGCCGGTGGCGCCGCAACGGGCTCGTGCTCGGTGCGCTGGTGGCGTACCAGATCTTCATCAACGAGGAGATGCTGCTGCTCACCGCGCTGGCCTGCCTGGTCATCGTGCTGGCATACGCCGTGCAGCGGCCTCGGGCCACCCGGGCCGCCGCCGGCACGTTCCTGGCCGGGCTCGGCGTCGCCGGCGGGCTGGCCCTTGTGCTCACCGCGTACCCGATCTGGTTCCAGTTCAACGGCCCGCAGTCCTACCGGGGCCTGCAGGGCGGCGTCTTCCACAACTGGGGCGAGGACCTGGTCGCCTTCGTCACCTTCGCCCGGGACACCTGGGCCGGTGACCCGGCCGTGGAGAAGACGATCGGTCTGACCGAGCAGAACACCTGGTTCGGTTGGCCGCTGGTGCTGCTCTCGGTGGTGGCTCTGGTGCTGCTCGTACGCCGCTCGCTGGCCGCCCGGATCGCCGCGGTGCTCATCGTGGTGTTCAGCGTGGCCGCGATCGGGCCGTGGGTGCGCTTCAACGGTGTGGAGACCGGTGTGCGCGGCCCTTGGTCGTACGTGTCGGACGACCTGCCGCTGGTCGAGATGATGATGCCGACCCGGTTGACGCTGGTGGTCGCCGCCGCGGTGGGCGTACTGCTCGCGTTGACCTGGGACGCCGCGCACCGCCAGGGGCGCCCGGCGGCCGACCGGCCGCGGGTGCCGGCCCAGCGCTCCGCCGAAGGGGCCCCGGCTGTGTCCCCCGAGCCCGCCAAGCCCACCGGCCCGGTCGCGTCGCGCCGTCGGTGGCTGCGCCCGGTGGGGTACGCGGCGGTCGCCCTCGCCGTGCTGCCGCTCTTCCCCCGCCCACTGCCCGCCCAGCAGATCGACCCACCGCCGCACTTCATCACCGCGGGCGGCTGGCGGCCGTACGTGCCGGCGGGTCGAACCCTGGTGCCGGTGCCGATCCCGAGCAACGTGCACGGTCTGCCGACGCTGCGGTGGAGTGCGCTGACCGGGCAGGAGTTCCCCGTTCCGGGCGGCTACTTCATCGGCCCGAACGAGCTGGGTGAGGGGGTCTTCGGTGCGCCGAACCGACCGACCAGCTCCCTCATCTACTCCACCATGGACAGCGGCACCGTTCCGGCGCTGACCGACGAGAACCGCCGCCAAATTGTCGAGGACCTGCGGTTCTGGCGGGCGTCGGTGGTGGTGCTCGGGGCGCACCCCCGCGAGGCGGTGCTCCGTGAGCTGGTCACCGCCCTGCTCGGGCCACCGCAGCGGGTCGACGACGTCTGGGTGTGGGACGTGCGCGCCCTGGTGGGTTAGTCAGCCGACCCGGTCCCGGACGTCCCACAACCATCCGCCGTCGACCGGTCGGCCCGGGCCGAGCAGGTCGTCGACCGTTCGGCGGACCGGGTCACCGTGCTCCAGGTGCCCGAGTACGACCACCGCGGCACGCCAGTGCCGCAGGTCCTCGACGGCCTGGCGGCGGTCGGCGTCGGTGAGCACCGGCACCGCGCCGGTCTCGGCCACCTGCCGCAGCAGCACCGACGTGGGCCGGTCCGGCGCGCCCCAGCGGGCCGCCGGGTCGTCCGGGCCGCTGGGGCCGATGAAGTAGCCGCCCGGCGCGGCGAACCCCAGAGCGGTACGGGCGGACCAGAGCATCACCGGGCTGCGCCCGGCACCGGTGACCGGGGGCACCGCGACCACCGTCCGGCCCGGCGGCACCAGCGGACGCCAGCCACCGGTGGCGAGAAACGCCGGCACCGGCGCGACCGGCACCACGCGGATCGGCGTCGGAATCAGGGGCAGCAACGCGGCGGCGACCGCGCCGGCCCACAGCAGCCGCACCGGTAGGCCCGGCGCCACGTTCGGCCCGCGCGCGGCCCGGACCCGGTCCAGGGACAGGGCCACCAGCACACCCAGCACCGGTACGCAGACCAGCGCGAACCGGGCCGGCACCGCGAGATCGAGCAACGGCAGCCCGCTGACCAGCCGGTACGGCCCCGGAATGCCGGTGGCCTCACCGTCCACCCGCAGCTCGTCGCCGAGCGAGAGCAGGGCGAAGACCACGCCGCAGGCGGCCAGTGCCCGGACCAGCGGTCGTCGCCACTGCCAGATCACGATCACCACGGCGAGCACCAGCAGGCCCGGGCCGAAGAACGAGTTCTCCTCGGTCGGATTCGGCGAGAGCAACCCCGGCAGCCAGTCGTCACCCAGCACCGTCTGCCGGGCCGACGCGGTGAACGAGGCGACGTCCAGTTGGAAGCCCTGCGTGGCGAACGCCATCCCGGAGTAGTGCTGCGGGCCGTGGAACTGGAACCACAGCGGGTACGCCAGCGGCACCGCCGCCACGCCGGCCGCCACCGCGAGTCGGCCGAAGAGGGCCGGCGCCAGCCGCCGTGCGGCCACCCGGTCGGCGAGCGCGTAACCCAGCGCGAAGACGCCGGCCGCGAGCACCAGGAAGACCAGCACCTCCTCGCCGATGAAGACCTGCCAGACGAGCAGCAGCCCCAGGCCGACGCCGGGCCGCCACACGCCGTGTCGCGTCGTCTCCGAGGCGGGGCGGAACACCAGGGCGAGGATCGCGGGCACCAGGAACTGGGCGGCGATGTGCAGGTGCGCGCCCGCCTGAGCGATCATGCCCGGGGCGAAGCCACAGATCAGCCCACCCACCGCGGCCGGGGCCCGGGCGCCGACCAGCCGGCGACGCAGCAGCACGTACCAGGCGACGGCGGTCCCGGCGAGGCAGCAGACGACCGCCACGCAGAACGCCACCTGCGAGCCGAAGAGCAGGGTGACCGGGGTGAGCGGGACACCCAGGCCGAGCACCGAGGTGTTCGCCATCAGGTTGACCCCGTCGGGCGCGTTCAACCCGGTACTGAAAAGCGGGTTCTCCCCCTCCACCACGGCATGCGCCGCGTGGGCCAGCATCCACTCGAAGAGGATCTGGTCACCCGCCTGGTGGAACAGCTGCCACGGGCGGCCCCACTGCTCGCTGGTCACCAGCACCGCGAGGCCCAGATAGCCGGCCACCACCAGCGCGTCCCGCAGCCAGGCCGGACGGGACGTGCCGCCCGTCGCCGGCAACGAGGTGTTCGGGGACGTCGTCCCGGTGGCCATCAGACCGAACGGTCGGTGAGCGTCCGGACGTCCCAGACCCAGACATCCAACTCCTGGCGGCCCGGGCCGACCAGCTCCTCGACCGTACGTCGCAGTGGCTCGGCGTTCTGCTGCCGCACGGGCAGCACCAGGATCGCCGCCCGCCAGTGCCGCAGTTCGTCGGCGAAGCGCCGACGCTGCCGGTCGTCCAGCTTGGGCGTACGGCCGGTGGTCGCCACCTCCTCCAGCATCTGACCCACCCCGCTGGGACGACCGCCGAACCGGCCCGCGTCACCGGTGTTGCCGTTGCGGGGCGCGAGGAAGTAACCGCCGGGGATCTTGAAGTCGAGGTTGGTGGCCGCGGCCCAGCGCATGCCGTGCGTGTTGCCCATGCTGGGCACCGGGATCGGCACCAGCGTCTGGTCCGGGCCGACGTAAGCCCGCCACCGGTCCGCAGTGATGAAGTCCGGCACCGGCGGCCGGGAGACCATCCGCAGCGGCATCGGTGCGATCGGCAGCAGCGCGAAGGCCAGGCCCGCGGCGGTGAGCACGTGGACGGTACGGCGGTCGGCCGGGCGTAGCGCCCAGGCCCGCTCGACGGCGAGCGCCAGCAGCAGGCCGATCACCACGCTGGTGATGAGCCCGAACCGGGTCGGCACCACCGCGTCCAGCAGCGGCAGGTGGACCAACCACTGCCACGGCCCGGTGATCAGCTCGCGGTCCCACCAGGAGACCCGCTCGCCGAGGGAGAGCACGGCGAAGAACACGCCGGTCACCGCGAGCGCCCGAACGATCAACTCCCGGCGCAGCCAGACCACGATGCCGATGGCCAGCATCGACAGGCTCCAGCCGAAGAAGGCGTTCTCCTCCGAGTAGTTCGGCGCCAGGTTGATGTTGGCCCGCTGGTTGCCGCCGAGGGTGGGCGAGCCCGGGGCGAAGAAGGCGGCGATGTCGTTGCCATAGTCCTTCACCGCGTCGCTGAGCCCGTGGTAGGCCATCGGCCCGGCGAACTGCACGTAGAGCGGGTACGCCAGCAGCGCCCCGGCCAGCAGCGCGCAGGTCACCACGCCGACGCCCAGGGGTCGCCACGCCGCCTGCCACCGGGCCGGCTCCTGGGCCAGCACCGCCAGCAGGAAGACGCCGCAGGCCAGCGCCGTGAAGAGCAGGATCTCCTCGTTGATGAACGCCTGCGCGGTGACCAGCAGGGCGAGCAGGGCCCCGTCCCGAACCGGTTTTCCGGAGCGGGTGAGGACCAGCACCCGCCACACGATGAACGGCAGCAGGAACTGGCTGATGATGTTCGGGTGCCAACTGGCGTGCGAGAGCATCGCGGGCGAGAACCCGCAGAACCAGCCGCCGACCGCTGCCGCGAGCGGGGTACGCACCAGGTGGCGGGAGAGCATCAGGTACCAGGCCATGGCGGTGCCGGCGAGACCGAGCGTGACCAGCACCACGAAGGAGACCGCCGGCCCGAAGAGCAGCGTCACCGGGACCATCGGGATGCCCAGCGCCAGCACGGCCGTGTTGGCCATCAGGTTGACGCCGTCCGGGTAGTTGAACTGCTCGGTGTAGAACGGGTACTCGCCGTGCAGCACCACGCGTACCGAGTGGGCGAGGAAGAACTGCACCTGCGCCGGGTCACCGGTGTAGAGCGAGGCCACCCGACCGGACGGGTCCAACCAGATCCGGCTGGTCACCCAGAGTGCGGCGAGCAGGAACAGCCCGCCCACCGCCAGGTGCTGCCGACGCCGAGTCCACCGACGCCACCAAGCCCGCGTCGGCACCGCGCTCTCGGCCGGCGTTTCGGACTCGGCCGGTGCTCCGGGCCCGGCCAGCGTTTCGGGGTCCGCCGGCGCTTCGGGCTCGGCCGGCGTTTCGGGGTCCGCCGGCGCTTCGGGCTCGGCCGGCGCTGTGGTGGGGGCGGCCAGCGCGGGCGGGCCGGCGAAGAGGCCGGCCGGTGTGCGGTAGTTCACCAGCTCGGCGGAGTCGGCTGCCGCCTCCGGGTGCGGCGCGGGCAGGGCGCGGGACTCGGCAGGCGTCACAGTCGGCGGAGTCTACCGGAGCAACCAAAACGCCCTAAACCCCCGGTGGTGTCCATTGTGGTGGTTCGGATGCCGGCCAACTGAGGTGCCGCATCGGACATCTCGTACTATGGCGCTTTCCGACAGCGACGGCGAGGCGATCGGGGGCGGGCCAGGTGACTCCAGGCCGTCGGTACGGCAGGGCGCTTCCCGTCCTGCTGAGCGCGCTGCTGGCCGGCACGGCCTGCGGTCCGGTAGCCGAGCGCAAGCCGCAGGACCTCCGGGTCGGGTACGACAGCCTGGACGGCACCCTCGCCGTGTGGCCGCCCCGCGGCGACCTCTCCGGGGACGCCGCAGCGACGGCGGCGGTCACCGCGGCGGTCCGGGGCTGGCGGTCGCCGGCCGACGACCGCGCGCACCTGCCCTCGTCCGGCATCCTCTTCTCCGGTCGGGTCGACGGCGCCCCGGTGGCGCTGGTGGCCGCCGACGTGCCCGGCGAAAGCGCGTCCTGGCTGCTGCAACTGACGCGCGAGGGCGACCGGTACGCGGTGACCCGCGCCACCGAGTACACCGATCCGGGTTACCTCGTCTACTCCGACGTACTGCCGGTGCAGACGGCCGGTGGCCGGCGTTACCTGGTTTCGGCCCGGGTGCAGAGCCTCCTCGGGCCAAAGGACCGGACGTTGACCATCGCGGACGGTCTCAGCGCACCGGTCGATGTGCCGTCCTGCACGGCCGTCGGCGTGACCGCGACCCTGCGAACCACTGAGTCACTCCCCCGCGGGCGGGCCGCCGACCGGTTGCTCGACCTGGGCACCGGCACCGTCGACCCGCGCTACCCGTTGGTCCGCGACGAGTCCGGCACGGGCCGGCGGGCACTCACCGGCCTGGACACCTGCGTGCTGTCCGGCGATCGGGGCCCCTTCGGCAGCATCCCGCGCCGGATCGGGGACCGGGACGCCCCACGCTCGGTGCCGACGTCCTGGCCGATGGCGAAGCTCACCGTGCGCTCGCTGGGCGAAGTCGCCCTCGGCGGCGGCGAGCCGGCCGAGTTGCAGCAGCTCAGCTGGGACACCGACGCCGGCGCGATGACGGCGGTGATCTATCGACCGGCCGACGGGAGCGCGCCCGTCGTCTCACCCGCCGACCGGGCCACCCCGTTGCAGGCGTACCAACTGCCGGTGCCCGGTCAGCCGCTGGTGGTACTGAGCTGGCGGGCCACCCGGGACAGTTCCCTGTCAGTTCCGCCGGGCACTCCCCTGCTGGTCGAACGCCCCGGCCTGGCGGTCATCCCCACCCCGTCCCGCTCCCAGACCTACAGCCTCGCCAACACCGACAAAACCCACTACCGCTCAATCTCCCCCCGCTAGCCCCACCCTCGCCCGCGAGGGCGTGGGCAGGGCGACGGGATTGGGGATGGACACACGACGGCGGGCGTCCCGAGGGACGCCCGCCGTTGTTCGTCTCGTCAGTTCTGTGCGGCCGCGTCGCTCGGGGTGAGGCGGTCCGGGGTGGCATCCAGGCCGGAGATCCAACCGGTGACGTTGCGGGCCACGTCCTGAGCGGTCAGGCCCAGGTCGGCGAGGATCTGCGCGCGGGTGCCGTGCGGGTGCCAGTCGGCCGGCACACCCAGGTCCTTCAGCGGAACCCGGACGTCGGCGTCACGCATCGCCTGGGCGAGCGCGTCGCCCACCCCGCCGACCCGCACGCCGTCCTCGACGCTGACCACGAGCCGGTGGCGGGCGGCCAGGTCGACCAACTCCGCCGGGACCGGACGCACCCAGCGCGGGTCGACGACGGTGACCCCGTAGCCCTGCTCGGCGACCCGGGCGGCCACCTCCATGCCCAACTGGCCGAAGGAGCCGACGGCGACGAGCAGCACGTCGGTACGGGCGGACTCGGCCAGCACGTCGACCGTGCCGACCCGGCGCAGCGCCGGCAGGTCCGCTGCGACCGCACCGGTCGGGAACCGCACCACGGTCGGGCCGTTGTCGACGGCCATCGCCTCGCGCAGCTCCTCCCGCAGGGTGGCGGCGTCGCGGGGAGCGGCGATCCGCAGCCCCGGCACCACCCCGAAGACCGACATGTCCCAGATGCCGTAGTGGCTGGGCCCGTCCGGGCCGGTGATGCCCGCCCGGTCCAGCACGAAGGTCACCGGCAGCTTGTGCATCGCCACGTCCAGCAGGACCTGGTCGAAGGCGCGGTTGAGGAAGGTGGCGTAGACCGCGACCACCGGGTGCAGGCCACCGAGCGCCAACCCGGCCGCCGAGGTGGCCGCGTGCTGCTCGGCGATGCCCACGTCGTACACCCGCTCGGGGTACTTGCGGGCCAGCTTGGCGATGCCGGTCGGCTCGGCCATGGCGGCGGTGATGCCCACCACGTCCGGGCGCTCGTCGGCGATGGCCAGCAGCTCGTCGGCGAAGACGTGCGTCCACTTCACCGACGGGGCGGCCAGCAGCGCACCGGTCTCCACGTCGAAGGCGCTGCCGGGGCCGTGCAGGCAGTCCGCCTCGTCCTCCTCGGCGGGACGGTAGCCGTAGCCCTTGCGGGTGACGGCGTGCACGATGACCGGGCCGCCGAAGTTCTTGGCCGCGCGCAGCGCCGCCTCGACCGCGCCCACGTCGTGCCCGTCCACCGGGCCCACGTACTTGATGCCCAGGTCCTCGAACATGGCCTGCGGGGCGACAGCGTCCTTGATGCCCTTCTTGACCGCGTGCAGCACCTCGTACATCGGCTTGCCGACCAGCGGCGTGGAGCCGAGGGCGTCCTTGACGGTGTCGAGGACCTTCTCGTAGCCGGGGTTGAGCCGCAGCGAGGAGAGGTGGTCGGCCAGCCCGCCGATGGTCGGCGAGTAGGACCGGCCGTTGTCGTTGACAACGATCACGAGGGAGTTGCCGGCGGTGGCGATGTTGTTCAGCGCCTCCCAGCACATGCCGCCGGTCAGCGCGCCGTCACCGACCACGGCCACGACGCTGCGTGCCTCGCCCCGGAGGGCGTACGCCTTGGCGAGGCCATCGGCGTAGGACAGCGCGGTGGAAGCGTGCGAGTTCTCGATGAGGTCGTGCTCGCTCTCCGCCTGGCTGGGGTAGCCGGAGAGGCCACCGCGCTGGCGGAGCTTGTCGAAGCCGGCCTGACGCCCGGTAAGGATCTTGTGTACGTACGCCTGGTGGCCGGTGTCGAACAGGAGCCGGTCCCGGGGGGAGTCGAAGACGCGATGCATGGCGAGCGTCAGCTCGACCACACCGAGGTTGGGTCCGACGTGCCCGCCGGTACGGGAGACCTTGGTGATCAGGAAGTCCCGGATCTCGGCGGCGAGGACGTCCAGTTCCTCGCCGGACATCCGCTTGACGTCCTGCGGACCGCGAACCGTCCCCAGCAGCCGGCCGTGGTTGGCCGTGTCCTCTTCAACGCTCATGACCGGAGAGTCTATCGGCCCCCCGGTACTCCGCAGCCCGGCCCGAGCCCCACGCAGCTGGGCCGGGCGGGGAGTGGGCAGCTGAGCACCCGGTCAGGCGCCGACGCGGGGTGTTCTACCGCGCGGCCGGGGGAAGCAGCAGCCCGACCTGCTCGACGTGCTGCGTCATCGGGAAGAGGTCGAAGCCCCGGAGCGCCGCCAACCGCCAACCGAGTTCGGCGAAGGTACGCACGTCCCGGGCGAAGGCGGCCGGGTCACAGGCCACGTACGCGACCGCCCGCGGGCCGGCGGCGGCCAGCGCGCGAACCACCGGGGCGCCGGCCCCGGAGCGCGGCGGGTCGAGCACCACCACGTCGACCGGGCCGGTGATTCGTCGGCGGGCCAGCGCGGTCTCCACCCGGGCCGACACCACCTCGACGCCGGGCAGGTCGGCGAGGTTCTCCCGGGCGGCGGCGACACCCTGCGCCGCCGCTTCGACCACCGTCACCCGGCCGGTCGCGCCGACCCGTGCGGCCAGCCCGGCGGCGAACAGCCCAGCGCCGCCGTAGAGGTCCCAGGCGACCTCGCCCGGCTGCGGGTCCAGCAGCTCCAGCACCGCCGTGGAGAGGGCGTCTGCGGCGGCCGGGTGCACCTGCCAGAACGCGGACGCGGGCAGCGTCCAGTCCCGTCCGGCGGCGACCTCGCGGACCTCGGTCGGGCCACTGACCGGGGTGGGCACCCCATCGCGGATCTCCGTGACGGTCACGTCCCCGCCGGTGCTGGCGACGGTCTCCACGGCCTCGGCGGCCGGCCAGCGCGCACCGGTGGGGGTGAGCACCGGCAGCTGCTGGATGGCCGGGTGGGCGATCCGGCAGCGGTCGATCGGCACCACCTCGTGCGAGCGGTGCTTGAGCAGGCCGGCCCGGTCGGCGGCGTCGACCGCGTAACGGACCCGGGAGCGCCAGCCGAGCAGCCCACCGGGCAACGCCTCGACCCGGACGCCGAGCCGGTCCAGCTCGACGTCGGTCAGCCCACCGAGGCGGACCAGCTGCTCGCGGACCACGGCGGTCTTCCAGGCCAGCTGCGCGGCCGGTGCGACGTGCTGGAGGTCGCAGCCCCCGCAGGCACCCGGCTTCGCGTACGGGCAGGGCGGCTCGACCCGGTCCGGTGAGGGCTCCAGCACTGTCACCGCGTCGGCCCGGACGAACCCCCGGTGCACCTCGGTGACCTCGGCGATGACCCGTTCGCCCGGCAGCGCGTGCCGGACGAAGACCACCTGCCCCTCCACCCGGGCGACACAGTGCCCGCCGGGGGCGACAGCGTCGACGGTCAGCTCGACCCGGTCCGTCTCGGCCAGCCCTCGCTCGAACGCCGACGAGGCCGACGCCGACGGCGCCCTGGATGTCGCGGTCCGCGGACCGCCCTGCTCAGTCACGACTGTTCCCCATCGTTCCGCTGTTCTCGGGCCCGCTCTCGCCGGGCGGCGTGGCGGCCACCGGCGGCGTGGTGACCAGTGGTGGCACGGCGCTGCGTGGCCCCCGCGCCGGTGTCCGGGACAGGGTGGCGTCCAGCCGGTCCAGGTTCTTGCTCGCTGTTGACGCGAGCTGCCACGGCACGCTGACCACCATCACCCCCGGTTCGAAGAGCAGCCGGCCCTTGAGGCGCAGGGCGCTCTGGTTGTGCAGCAGGTTCTCCCACCAACGGCCGACCACGTACTCCGGGATGAACACGGTGACCACGTCCCGGGGCGACTTGCGGCGGGTGGAGGCGACGAAGTCCAGGATCGGGCGGGTGATCTCCCGGTACGGCGAGTCGATCACGGTGAGCGGGATCGCCATCTCCCGGCGCTCCCAGTCGGCCTGCAGGTCCCGGGTGTCCTTCTCGTCCACGTTGACTGTCACCGCGGTGAGCGTGTCCGGTCGGGTGGCGCGGGCGTAGGCGATGGCCCGCAGCGTCGGCTGGTGCAGCTTGCTGACCAGCACGATCGCGTGGTTGCGGGCGGGCAGCACGGCCCGGCCCTCGTCCGGCGGGGTCAGCTCGACGGCGATCCGGTCGTAGTGCCGGCGGATGGCCAGCATCAGCACGTAGATCACCGCCATCGCGGCGATGGCGATCCAGGCGCCGAGCAGGAACTTGGTGATCAGGACGATCACCAGCACCGCACCGGTCAGGCCCGCGCCGAACGTGTTGATCGCCCGGGAGCGGTGCATCCGGCGACGGGCCTCCGGGTCCCGCTCGGTGCGCAGGTGCCGGTTCCAGTGCCGGATCATGCCGACCTGGGAGACGGTGAACGAGACGAAGACCCCGACGATGTAGAGCTGGATCAGCTTCGTCACCTCGGCCTGGAAGCCGACGATCAGCACGATCGCGAAGAGGGCGAGGAAGGTGATGCCGTTGGAGAAGGCCAGCCGGTCGCCCCGGGTGTGGAACTGGCGGGGCAGGTAGCGGTCCTGGGCCAGGATCGAGCCGAGCACCGGGAAACCGTTGAAGGCGGTGTTCGCGGCCAGGAACAGGATCAGTGCGGTCACCCCGGCCAGCACGTAGAGCAGGATCGACCCGGAGCCGAAGACCGTCTCCCCGAGCTGGGTGGTGACCGTCTTCTGCACGTACCCCTCGGGGCCGGAGACGATCTGGAGATTCGGATCCTCGACGAACTGGAGGTGGGTCAGCCGGGCCAGCCAGATGATCCCGACCAGCATGCTCACCGAGATGGTGCCGAGCAGCAGCAGGGTGGTGGCGGCGTTGCGGCTCTTCGGCGCCTTGAACGCCGGCACCCCGTTGGAGATCGCCTCCACGCCGGTGAGCGCGGCGGCGCCCGAGCTGAACGTCCGCAGCAGCAGGAAGACGAGCGCGAAACCGGTCACGCTGTGCTCGGCCTGGATCACCAGGTCGGCGCTCGGCGCGCGCAGCTCGTCGCCCAGCACGAAGACGCGGAACAGCCCGGTGAGCAGCATCCCGAGCATCACGATCACGAAGCCGTAGGTGGGGATGGCGAACGCCGTGCCCGACTCGCGCAGGCCGCGCAGGTTGACCGCGGTGAGCAGGACCACCGCGCTCACCGCGATCAGAACCTTGTGGGTGGCCACGAACGGCACCACGGAGCCCAGGTTGGCCACCCCGGAGGAGACCGACACCGCCACCGTGAGCACGTAGTCGACCAGCAACGCGCTGGCCACCCCGACGCCGAACTTCGGCCCCAGGTTGACGGTGGCCACCTCGTAGTCACCACCACCGGACGGATAGGCGTGCACGTTCTGCCGGTAGCTCGCCACCACGGTGAGCATGACCACGACCACGGCCAGCGCGATCCACGGCGAGAAGAAGTACGCGGACGCACCGGCGATGGAGAGGGTAAGCAGGATCTCGTCGGGCGCGTACGCGACGCTGGACAGCGCGTCGGAGGCGAACACGGGCAGCGCGATGCGCTTCGGCAGGAGGGTGTGCTGGAGCCGGTCGGACCGGAACGGTCGACCGAGAAGAAGCCGCTTCAGCAGCGAGGTGGGACTGGCCACGAACGCCAAGAGTACGACCACCACGGCGAGGGCGCGGGGGTGGGCGATCACCGCTGCTCGCGACGGCGGGGTACGGTCGGTCCCCGCTCGCGACCGGGACGTGGCAGGCTCGCACTCGAAGGCCACCGGCAGCGGGAGTGGTACGCACCTTGGGAGGGACAGCGTGCACGTCGTGATCATGGGATGTGGCCGGGTCGGGTCGACCCTCGCCCACAGCCTGGAGTCCCGAGGGCACTCGGTGGCGGTGATCGACCAGGACGCCGACGCCTTCCGCCGGCTCGGCCCCGACTTCGCCGGGATCACGGTGACCGGGGCCGGTTTCGACGGCGAGGTGCTCCGGCAGGCCGGCATCGAGCGCGCGGACGCCTTCGCGGCGGTGTCGAGCGGCGACAACTCCAACATCATCTCGGCCCGGCTGGCCCGCGAGACGTTCGGCGTTTCCCGGGTCGCCGCCCGCATCTACGACCAGCGCCGGGCACAGGTCTACGAGCGGCTGGGCATCCCCACCGTGGCGACGGTGCGGTGGACGGCGGACCGCATGCTGCGACACCTGGTGCCGGAGGGCAACGTGGAGATCTTCCGCGACCCCACGAGCACGGTGTCGATCGTCGAGGTGCCCGTACACAAGGACTGGATCGGCCGACCGGTGCGGACGCTGGAGGACGCGACCGGGGCGCGGGTGGCCTACCTGATCCGCTTCGGCATCGGCACGCTGCCCACCGGGTCCACCGTCATGCAGGAGGGCGACCAGGTGTTCATGCTGGTCAGCGATGACATCGTGGCGACTGTCACGTCGGTGGCGGCGACGCCGCCGGAAGGAGGGCACTGAGCCATGCGGGTCGCCATCGCGGGCGCGGGCAACGTGGGCCGCTCGATCGCCCAGGAGTTGATCGACAACGGCCACCAGGTGATGCTGATCGAGCGCCAACCCAAGATGCTGCGCCCGGACCGGGTGCCGGCCGCCGACTGGGTTCTGGCCGACGCGTGCGAGCTGAGCAGCCTGGAGGAGGCCAACATCGCCGGCTGCGACGTGGTGGTCGCGGCGACCGGCGACGACAAGACCAACCTGGTGCTGTCGCTGTTGGCCAAGACCGAGTTCGCGGTACCCCGCGTGGTCGCCCGGGTCAACCGGGCCGAGAACGAGTGGCTGTTCACCGACCAGTGGGGCGTGGACGTCGCGGTGAGCAAGCCGCGGGTGATGGCCGCGCTCGTCGAGGAGGCGGTCACCGTCGGCGACCTGGTCCGGCTGATGACCTTCCGGCAGGGCGAGGCGAACCTCGTCGAGATCACCCTGCCGCCGACCGCGCCCTACGTCGGCCAGCCGATCCACGCCGTGCCGCTGCCCCGCGACTCCGCCCTGGTGGCGATCCTGCGCGGCAAGCGGGTCCTGGTGCCCAGCCCGGACGACCCGATCGAGGCCGGCGACGAGCTGATCTTCGTCTGCACCGCCGAGGTGGAGGACGAGGTCCGCGCGGTGATCCTCGGGCCGGACAGCGTCGAACGGACCCGCAGCTCACGCTGACCCCGACGGGGGCGCGCTGAGCGATCCGGGTGGCCCGGCCTCGCTCAGGCGCTGGGCAGCGGGGCCGGCGACGACTCCCGGGTGACCCGGCGCACCGTCCAGACCGTGATCAGCAACAGCAGCGCGTACGGCGGGTAGCCCAGCGCCAACCGGGCCACACCCAGGGCGGTGTCCTGGTGGGCCAGGTAGAGCCCGGCCTGCACGCCCACCTTGGCCAACCAGACCACGCCCCAGAGCACTGTCAGCTGCGTGAAGGTGCGCACCAGCTTCGGGTCGGACCGCCACTCCGAACGGCCCTTGGCCACCAGCACCGACCAGATCCAGCCCACCAGCGGCTGCCGGATCACGGCCGAGATCAGCAGGGCGACCCCGTAGCCGATGCCGTAGAGGATGCCGGGAAGGTAGAAGTCACGCTCGTCGCCGGTGCGCCACGCGATGGCCGCGCCGACGCCGACGCCGAAGAGCCCGTTGACGGCGTGCCGGATCGGCCGACGCTGGGCCAGCCGCAGCCCCGCGATCAGCACGGCGACCGCGATCGACGCGATCACCGCCGGCCGCAGCTCGCCGATGATGTTGGCGACGACGAACACCACGACCGGGATGCTGGACTCGACCAGCCCCCGCCAGCCGCCGAGCTGGTCGGCCATCTGCTCGGCGATCGTCGGCAGCGGCTCCTCGTCCTGAGGGTCGGTATCCGGCTGTGCCGCCCGGTCCTGTCCCGTCGTCATCGCCGGCCTTCCGTCCGCAGTGCCGTCACTTGGGCGAGTCCAGCTCGTAGTAGGGGTTGTAGATGACCTTGCGGTCGTCCCGCACCGCCACCCGGCCACGGGCGGTCAGATGCCGGCCCGGCTCGATCCCGGCGATGTGCCGTCGACCCAGCCAGACCAGGGTCACCACGTCACTGCCGTCGTACAGGTCGGCCTCAAGGGTGGGCAGATTGGTGCGCGGCGTGTAGACCACAGTGCGCAGCCGACCGGCGACCGAGACCACCTGACCCCGGGAGCACTGCTGGGCGGGGATTCCGCCGCACTCGGCGCTCTCCCGACGCAGCTCCTGCGCGTCGATCTCGGCCTCGCTGGCGGTGAACCTCTGCAGGATGCGCCGCAGCGACACCCGGCCCTCGTCGGTCATCATGACCTCCGCGTCACCCTCTCCACGCTCGCCGTCCCCGGCTGGCCCCGGCGGCGCCGGAACCGTGCCGCCAGCGTACGCCGACGGGGCCGGTTCCGGCGGGCCGGTGCGCGCCGGTCAGACCTGACGCGGCGCGGCGGCGGCGTCGCCCGCCTCGGCCTCGGCCTGGTCGGCGATCTCCCGGGGCAGCCGCAGCGGCAGTGGCTCGCGGACCGGCTTCGCCTCCTGCCCACGGTCGACCACCAGGCCGTCCAGGCACTCGACGAGCGGCCCGGCCATGGCCGGGTCGGTGGCCACCGGACCCTGGAACACGCCCCGGACCATCCAGCGCGGCCCGTCGATTCCCACGAACCGCAGGTTCGTCGGACCGTCCGGGGTATTCACCTGGGCGTGCAGCTCCGGGCCGTACTCGCCGGCGACCTCCTGCGCGCTCGCGCCGTCGCGGAGCAGCGACTGCCGGATCTCCTCGCGCACCTCGTCCCAGATCCCCTCGGACCGGGGGGCGGCGAAGACGCCCAACTGGAGCGCGTTGTCGCCGTGCACCAGCACCACCTGCTGGACCACACCCTGCGGGTCGGCCTGCACCCGCACCTCGACGTCGGCGATCGCCGGGATGTGCAGGCTGCCCAGGTCGAGTCGCTGCACGTCGTCGTAGCTCTCGGAGATGTCGTACGGGCCGCGCTCCAGCGTCGGCGTCGCATCACCCTGGTCCGGGACCTGGGTGGCCCGCTCGTCACGGGTCTGCCGCTCCGCATCGGCCCGCTTTCGGGAGAAGATCACTGCGCCTGCCCTCCGCTGTTCACACTCACCCTGCCACCTCTTCCGTCTGCCCGCGGCCCGGCTCGCTCGGCCGCCGCTCGACCCGGTCCTGGCCCGTCGGCGACGGCACCAGCCCGGCGTGCCCACCGGTGGACCCGTGCCCACCGGTCCCGCGCCGGGACGCGGGCAGCTCGACCACCGGCTCGAACCGCGCCCGCGCGACCTGCTGGACCACGAGCTGCGCAATCCGATCGCCGCGGGAGATCTTCGCCGGCACATCCCGATCATGATTGATCAGGTTGACCAGGATCTCACCCCGGTAGCCGGCGTCGACCGTACCGGGCGCGTTGAGCACCGTCACGCCGAGCCTGGCCGCCAGACCGGACCGGGGATGGACCAGGCCCACGTACCCCTCCGGCAGCGCGATGGCCACCCCGGTGGGCACCAGGGCACGGCCGCCGGGTGGCAGCTCCACGTCCGCGGCCGCCACCAGGTCGGCCCCGGCGTCGCCGGGATGGGCGTACGTGGGCAACGGCAGCTCCGGGTCGAGCAGCTGCACGGGCACGGGTACGACGTCGGTCACGGGTCCCCTCTTCCGTCCGGTTCGCGGGGTGACCCTGCCATCCTGCCGGTTCGTCGAGCTGCCGTGCGCCGTACCCTCGCAGGAGTGAGCATGTCGCCCTCCCCGTCCGCCGATCAGCCGCCGGTCGCCGCCCGCTCGGCGTACACCGAGCGGCTGGATCTGCCCTGGTGGCTGTGGCTGGCCGGGCTGGTGGCCGCCGCGTTGCTGGCCGTCGAGATCTGGATGGGCGCCTCCGGCGTCCGCGCCTGGCTGCCGTTCGCCGTGCTGGTGCCGCTCACCGCCGTGGGGCTGTGGTGGCTGGGCCGGATCCGGGTCGGGGTGGCCGACGCCGAGCTGCGGGTGGACGATGCCCGCCTGCCGGTCCGTTTCGTGGCCGACGTGGTGCCGCTGGACGTGGCCGGCCGACGTGAGGTGCTCGGCGTCGGCGCGGACCCGCTCGCCTTCGTGGTGCAGCGACCGTGGATCGGCGGCGCAGTGCAGGTGATCCTCGACGATCCCGCGGATCCGACCCCGTTCTGGGTGGTGAGCACCCGCCATCCGGTCGAGCTGGCCGAGGCGGTGCTGACCGCGCGGGACGCCCTGACGGCTACCCACCCGACGGCGGGCGAGCCGGGCTGACCCGACGCCGAAGGGCCGCTCAGGTGCCGGTCCGACGCCGAAGGCCGCTCAGGTGCCGGTAGGCGGGCCCGGCAGGGCCGCCGGTGGCGCGGGCCGGGCGATGCCCCGCCGACGCAGGTCGACCTGGAGTTGGTCGGCCATCTGCTGGGTGGCCCGGCGGTTGAGGAAGCTGGCCACCGCCGCGCCGGTCAGGAACGGCCCGAGCGTGGTGAGGTTGCGACCGAAACGCCGCAGCAGCATGTCCCGCAACTCCTTGCGGGCGGCGGTGCCGAGCACCGCTCCCACTCCCACGCCGGGCACCATCGGGTTGACGCCGCGTTGAGTGGCCCAGGAGTGCACCAGCGCGACCGCCCGTTGGCTTCCGGCGGCCGGTAGTGCCACGCCGTGGATCTCGTGCAGCTCGCCGACGAGTTTCAGCTCCACCGCCACCACGGCCACGGTCTCGGCGGCGAGCAGCACCGGCGCGGAGAGCAGGGTCGGGGCCACCGCCCACTCGACGGCGGCGACGCCCCCACCGGCCGCGCCGATCGCGGCGGTGGTCCTCGACGCGTTGCGGATGAGCCGGTCGGCCAGGGCGGCATCGTCCAGGCCGGGGAAGTGCTGGCGCAGCGTGTCCAGGTCCCGTACCGGCACGTGCGGGGCGATCTCGGCGACGGTGTCGACCATCCACCGCACGGCGGCGCGCGGCTTGAACAGGTCGGAGATGCCCCGCGCACGGGCCTGCCCGACCATCCGGGTCAGCAGTTGGCGGCGTCGGGCCGGCGCGATGTCGTCCGCGGTCAACGCCGCGACGGTGGCACCGAGGTCTTCCGCGCCACGGGTGGCACCGAGGTCTTCCGTGGCACGGGTGGCACCAAGGTCATCCGCGCCACGGGTGGCACCAAGGCCGTCCGTGCCGCCATCGGTGGTGCCGCCTCGATCGCTCATCGGACCTCCCGGTGCTGTGGCTACCCGCTACGAGTCAAGCAGGTACCCACCGCTGCCGCATGCCTACACCGGCAGCGGCGACCCCGTTCAGGAGGCCGCCGCCGGTGTTGTTGCGGTTGTCAGACGCACTCGCGGCAGATCAGCTCGCCGTTACGCTCGACTGCCAGCTGGCTACGGTGGTGGACCAGGAAGCAGCGGGCGCACCGGAACTCGTCCTGCTGCATCGGAAGCACCTTGACCGTGAGCTCCTCGTCGGCCAGATCGGCACCGGGCAGCTCAAAGCTCTCGGCCACCTCGGCCTCGTCGACGTCCACCGCGCCCGACTGTGAGTCGACGCGCCGTGCCTTGAGCTCTTCCAGGCTGTCCTCGCCGAGGTCGACCTCGTCGCGACGCGGGGCGTCGTAGTCGGTGGCCATCGGTTTCACTCTCCCATATCGATGTTGTCGCTTCCGGTTGTAACGCCGGACGACGCTGTTTCGGTTCCGCTGGCCGGCCACCACTTGTGTCGGGCACCCGACCCGAGGACCGAACGGGTCGAGCTCGCCGGGGCGACTCCCCTGCGAGCGCGGAACCTTACCCCCCCTTGGGCGAGGCATGTATACCGCCCTTGCGGCTGAGATGTACGCCCCCGCACGCGAAGTTGTTCCCAATGTGATTCAGGCGACACGAAGATAGGGGTAGTAGTACCCGGTTCGCGGTCGGCGCGCCGGCATGTCGGGCTGTTTCCACGCGACGGCCGGACAACCGTTAACCTCAGCGGCGTATTCGACGGCCGGCGGCCTGAGCGATCGTTCCCGGCCGCCACCACCCACTGAGGTCCGGGGAGTGCCCTGATGAGTTTTGCGCGCGTGCGAGCACTCGTCGTCGTCGGCCTGCTGGCGATCATCGCCCTGGTCTTCGTCGTCGTGGCCGTGGTCCGCGACAGCCAGGGCAACGTGGGCACCGCGGCGGGCTGCCCCGAGGGCTGGCCGCTGGCGGATCTGACCCTGCGCGAGCGCAAAGACGTCAAGATCAACGTTTTCAACGCCACGGATCAGCCCGGTCTCGCCCACACCGTCGCCGACGAGTTCAGCAATCGACAGTTCCAGGTCAAGAAGACCGGGAACGAGAAGAAGGTCGACAGCGTCGCGGTGCTGCGGTACGGCCCGAAGGGCGTCGGTTCCGCGCACCTGCTCCAGGCGTACTTCCTCAACAACGCCGTGCCGGGCTACGACCCGAAACGCACCGACGACACCGTGGACGTGGTGCTGGGCAACCGCTTCCAGCAGCTCGCCACCACGACCGAGGTCAACCAGTCGCTCGGCGACTCGGGTCCGCCGGAGGCTCCCAAGGGCTCCTGCCCGTCCCCACCCGCCAAGTGACGGCGTAACCGGTCCGCCGCTGTCCAGGTCGGCGGCCGGCGTCGGCGGCCGGCACCGACCTGGCCCGCCGACCACAGCCGGCCGCTTCTAAGACCGGAGCCGGCCGCTCAAAGCCGGCGGAGCTGGTCCGCCGGTCAGGGACCGCCGGCGGCGTCCAGCGCGGCCAACCGGTCATGCAGCGGCGCGAAGAGCGCGGGCGGGGCCGCGACCACCAGATCCGGCCCTGGCGGCCGACCGGCCAGGCCGGCGACCCGAACCCCCGCCTCGGCGGCCACCAGCCCGCCAGCCGCCAGGTCCCAGGCCGCAAGGCCCTTCTCGAAGTACGCGTCGAGCCGCCCCTCGGCGACCAGGCAGAGGTCCAGCGCCGCGGCGCCGAGCCGGCGGATGTCCCGTACGTGTGCGATCAGCCCGGCCACCACCTGCGCCTGGTGCGCCCGACGGCCGGCGTCGTAGCCGAAGCCGGTGCCGACCAGCGCCTGCCCCAGATCGACCTCGCCGGAGCAACGCAGCCGGACACCGTCGCGCCAGGCCCCACCGCCGGCCGTGGCGGTCCATTCCTCGCCGGTGCTCACGTTGCGCACCACGCCGGCAACCACCACCCCGTCCACCTCGGCGGCCAGCGAGACCGCGGAGTGCGGCAGCCCGTACAGGTAGTTCACAGTGCCGTCGATCGGGTCGACGATCCAGCGCACACCGCTGCGCGTCGCGCCGGAAGCTCCCTCGCCGTACTCCTCGCCCAGCACCGAGTCGTCCGGGCGCCGCGCGGCCAACGCGTCGAGGATCTGCCGCTCCACCGCCCGGTCGGCGGCGGTGACCACGTCGGTGACGGTGCTCTTGGTGGCGGCGACGACGACCCCCTCGGCGCGCATCCGGTACGCGGTGTCCGCCGCGTCCCGAGCCACCTCCACCGCGATGGTCAGCAGCTCCGACGGTGTCGTGGCCGAGTTGGTCATGATTCGCCTCTTTCCGCACTCCGGGTGCATGTGGGTGGGTGAAACTACCGACCCGGCTTCCGAAGATCATCGTTCCCGACGCCGCACGACGGCACCAGACCAGGATCTTTGGCACCTGGGATCCGCTGGGAGGTGGGCGCACCCGCACCGCCCTCGCGGCTTGAGCAGCCGACCTCCACCAATATGCCCCTTTCGGTTGGTAATGTCGCTTAAGTGCTTACCGCCCCGTCCATGCTCGGCTCACAACCGTTGCCCAACCGCGACCTGGTGGGGACGCCACCGGCCGGACCAACAGCGACCTCGGTGAGCCACCCGCGCACCCTCGCAACCGCCTCGTTGACCTCGTACTGCCTGCTCAAACGGCAGTTCGGACACGATCTGCGCGCCACCGGGCCCGACGACAGAAGCCCTTCGCCGGCCGCGCGGCTATCATTACCGCGAAGCCCATATCTCCACCCCACCGACGGTCCCCACCGGCGGTACGCGGTGCGGAGCAGGATGATCGCCGCAGACGGCGTTACAATTCACCCCTGCCCACGCGGCACGGACCGCCGACCACCGGCCGGACCGTGACACGAGGGTCCCTCAACCACATCGCCCGGCACGGTAACCCTCGCTGCGCTGGACGAACCCGCCGTGCCCGCTCTTCGCCTCCGGAAGGTCATTCGTGACAGAACCCCGCCAGCCCGGCGCCGACGTTCGCTCGCTCACCGACACCCTGATCGCCCACGCGCAGAGCGCCGGTGGTCAGCTCACGTCGGCTCAGCTCGCGCGCACCGTCGAGTCCGCCGAGGTGACTCCGGCCCAGGCCAAGAAGATCCTGCGGGCGCTCTCCGAGGCGGGAGTGACCGTCGTGGTGGACGGCTCGGCGAGCACCCGTCGCCGCGTCGCCGCGGCCCGCTCGACCACGCCGGCGTCCCGGGCCACCACCGCCAAGACCACCAAGAAGGCCGCCGCGCCGGCCCCGAAGCAGGCGCCCGCCGGCGACGACGCCCCGGCGACGTCAGCCCCGCGCAAGGTGGCCGCTCGCAAGGCGACCGGCGCCGAGGCCGCCACCGCGACGCCGGCGAAGGCGACCCGGTCGACCCGAGCCACCAAGGCGACGGTGGCCGCGGCTGCCGGAGCCAAGCCGACCAAGGCTGGCGGCAAGGCCAAGGGCGAGGGCGCTGAGGGCGAGATCGACCCGGAGGAGCTGGCCGCCGCGATCGAGGACGTGGTGGTCGAGGAGCCGGCCGAGCTGGCCCAGGCCGCCGAGACCGACGCCGCCGCCTCGGCGACCGACAACGACTTCGAGTGGGACGACGAGGAGTCCGAGGCCCTCAAGCAGGCGCGACGCGACGCCGAGCTGACCGCCTCCGCCGACTCCGTCCGGGCGTACCTGAAGCAGATCGGCAAGGTTCCGCTGCTCAACGCCGAGCAGGAGGTGGAGCTGGCCAAGCGGATCGAGGCCGGGCTCTACGCCGCCGAGCGGCTGCGGGCTGCCGACGAGGGCGAGGAGAAGCTCGTCCGGGAGATGGTCCGTGACCTGGGCTGGATCTCCCGCGACGGCGAGCGGGCCAAGAACCACCTCCTGGAGGCGAACCTCCGACTGGTGGTGTCGCTGGCCAAGCGCTACACGGGCCGTGGCATGGCCTTCCTCGACCTGATCCAGGAGGGCAACCTCGGTCTGATCCGGGCCGTGGAGAAGTTCGACTACACCAAGGGCTACAAGTTCTCCACGTACGCCACCTGGTGGATCCGACAGGCCATCACCCGTGCCATGGCCGACCAGGCCCGCACCATCCGCATCCCCGTGCACATGGTCGAGGTCATCAACAAGCTCGGCCGCATACAGCGTGAGCTGCTCCAGGACCTGGGCCGCGAGCCCACTCCGGAGGAGCTGGCCAAGGAGATGGACATCACACCCGAGAAGGTGCTGGAGATCCAGCAGTACGCTCGGGAGCCCATCTCACTGGACCAGACCATCGGTGACGAGGGCGACAGCCAGCTCGGCGACTTCATCGAGGACTCCGAGGCCGTGGTCGCGGTCGACGCGGTCTCGTTCTCGCTCCTGCAGGACCAGCTCCAGCAGGTGCTGCAGACTCTCTCCGAGCGTGAGGCGGGTGTGGTACGCCTGCGCTTCGGCCTGACCGACGGCCAACCTCGGACGCTCGACGAGATCGGCCAGGTCTACGGGGTGACCCGGGAGCGGATCCGGCAGATCGAGTCCAAGACGATGTCCAAGCTGCGTCACCCGTCCCGGTCGCAGGTCCTCCGGGATTACCTGGACTGAGCGGGTTTCGTCAACCGAACGTGTCGTTTTGACCACCTGGTGTGCAACACCAGATGGTGATCGTCCGGATGCACGAATGTGATCGTTGACGTGGCACCCTGGGTGCACGGCACACTGTCCCTTCCAGGTGTGACCTCGGTCCCCCGCGGGCACACAGGGAAGGCAGTGCCTAGTAAGGGTGTTGCACGATAGGTGAGCAACGACCGAAGAGATTGTTCATCGGTGACGACCAGAGGAGGAAGGCGATGACCCCGACCCTCACGCCGCCGCCCGAGACGGTGGCGCCCCCAGCCGCCGATGAACGGTGCGACCGCTGCAATGCTGCCGGGAAGCTCCGGATCACTCTGGCGGGTGGGAGCGAGCTGGTGTTCTGCGGGCACCACGCGAACAAGTACGCGGAGGATCTCGTGAAGATCACCGAGCGGTTCGCAACGGAGCCCGATTTCAGCTGGCGTGGCGCCGATCTGATGGCGAACTAAATCCGCAAACCGACATAGCTGACCGGAGGCACCCCGAGGGTGCCTCCGGTCAGCTTTTTCTGTCCGAACGCCCCGCGCCCCGCGCCCGCGCCCCGCGCCCCGCGCCCCGCGCCCCGCGCCAAGATCCGAGCAACTTCCCGGATGTTGCTGCCTGCGTCACGCCGGAGACAGCAACATCCCTGATCCTGAGCGGATCTTGACGACGGAAACCGCCCCCGACAGGTCGGGAGCGAGGTCTGGGCGTCACCGACCCTCAAGGTCACGCTCGAACCAGGATGTGGTGGCCTCACCGACGCACCGACACCACTACAACCAGGATGGTGCGTGATCTTGAGTTCGGGACGCCCGCATAGGGGCAGCCATAACCGTTCCGGGCAGGCAAGCCGCAGTACCGCCAAGGCGCCCGTTGATCCACTCGGGTTCATGGAAGTCGCGCTTTCCACCTCGCTCGAACACCGCGTCTTCAAGGAAGCCGAGTGGATCACGCGACACGGCGTGGCCGGGCAGGTCTAGAGGGTCTGCACGGTGGCGATGCGTTCCTCAAGCTGCTCGATGGTGGCCTGGGCGCTCGGCGGCCCGCCGCACAGCCGACGCAGCTCGGCATGAATCTTGCCGTGCGGCTGACCGGTGCGGTGGTGTCGGGCGGCCACCAGAGCGTTCAGTTGGCGCCGGAGCGCCACGCGACGCTGGGCGGCGCTCATGGGTGCGGGTGGCGCTGCCGTGGGCGCAGCGGCCGGCTGAGCGGCCCCGTCGGCCGTACGGCGGCGTTGGGCGGCGAGCTGTGCGGCCTGCCGCTTGGTCAGCAGCAGCGAAACCTGGTCGGCGGTGAGCAGACCGGGCAGGCCGAGGTATTCCTCTTCCTCGGGGGTGCCGGCCTGGGCAGCGGTGCCGAAGGACGCGCCGTCGAAGATCACCTGGTCCAGCTCTGCGGTGGCCGAGAGCGCCGCGAACCGCTTCTCCAGCTCCCCGCTAGCCTGGTCGTCGCGCTGCGCGCGTTCCAACAGGTCGTCGTCGAAACCGTCGGCTTCCTTGGGTTTACCGAGTACGTGGTCGCGCTCGGTCTCCATCTCGCTGGCCAACCCGAGCAGGTGCGGCACGCTGGGCAGGAACACCGACGCGGTCTCCCCGGGCCGGCGGGCCCGCACGAACCGGCCGATCGCCTGGGCGAAGTAGAGCGGCGTGCTGGCGCTGGTGGCGTAGACCCCGACCGCCAGTCGCGGGATGTCGACCCCCTCGGACACCATCCGCACCGCGACCAGCCACCGCTGGTCGGACGCCGCGAACGTCGCGATCCGGGCAGACGCGCCCTGGTCGTCGGAGAGCACCACGGCGGCCTTCTCGCCGGTCACCTGCTCGATCAGCTTGGCGTACGAGCGGGCGGTCTGCTGGTCAGTGGCGATGATCAGGCCACCGGCGTCGGCCATGCCCGCGTTGCGCAGCACGGTGAGTCGGGCGTCGGCTGCCCGCAGCACCTGTGGCATCCAGTCGCCGGCCGGGTCCAGGGCGGTACGCCACGCCTGGGCGACCAGGTCCTGGGTCATCGGCTCGCCCAGCCGGGCCGCCAACTCCTCCCCCGCGTTGGTACGCCAGCGGGTCTCCCCGGAGTACGCCAGGAAGAGCACCGGCCGGACCACGCCGTCGCGCAGCGCGTCGGAGTAGCCGTACACCGAGTCGGCGCGAGAGCGCAGCAGCCCGTCTCCGCCCCGCTCGTAGCTGACGAACGGGATCGGGTTGTCGTCGGAGCGGAACGGTGTACCGGTGAGCATCAGCCGGCGTACGGCGGGTTCGAAGGCGTTCTTCACCCCGTCGCCCCAGGACCGGGAGTCGCCGGCGTGGTGGATCTCGTCGAGGATGACCAGGGTGCGTCGGGTCATGGTGCGTCGCCGGTGCACCTGCGGGGCCATCCCCACCTGCGCGTAGGTGACCACCGCGCCGTGGAAGTCGGCCGAGGAGTGCAGGTCGGCGTTGCGGAAGGCGGCGTCGAGTTGGATGCCCACCCGGGCCGCCGCGTCGGCCCACTGGTTCTTCAGGTGTTCGGTCGGGGCGACCACGGTGACCGCCTCCACGGTGCCGTCACCGAGCAACTCGGCCGCGATCCGCAGGGCGAAGGTGGTCTTGCCGGCGCCGGGCGTGGCGACCGCGGTGAAGTCCTCGCTACGGCGACGCAGGTACTCCACCAGCGCCTTGCGCTGCCAGGCGCGTAGCGCCGGGAACGTCTCGAGCACCGGCGTCCGGGCTGCCACGCGAAGCTCCTCTCCGACCGCACGATGGCGGACCCCGGGCGAGGGCCACGAGGATCCGCCGCCCATGAAAACGCCTCCGCGCAGAAGCTGCCGCGAAGGCCGACTCAGCATAACCAGCACGGGCCGTCGGGCCCAGGCGACGCCACGCTGGTCACAATCCCGCACCCATTCGAACAGCGGCCCGACGTCTCACCACTCCCGGTCGGTGCGTGGATCCGCCCCGTCGGCGCGCGGCGGGCGCAGCGTGGCCACCGGCGCCGACCAGCGTCGACGCAGCGCGATCAGGCGTAGCCCGAAGACCAGGACGGCGGCGGCGGTGAGCGGTGCGGGCCCGGTCTGCCCGGTGACGTACAGCAGCACCACCAGGACCGAACCGGCCAGTGCCGCCAGCGCGTAGATCTCCCGGCGCAGCACGACGGGGATCTCGGCGGTGAGCAGGTCGCGGCCCAGCCCGCCGCCGATCGCGGTGAGCATGCCGATCAGGCAGGCCCCGACGGCCGGCACCCGGGCGTCGAGCGCCTTGAGCGTGCCGGTGACGGTGAACAGCGCCAGACCGGCCGCGTCCAGCACCAGCACTGTGGTGCGCAGTCGGACCAGTTGCGGGTGCAGCCAGAAGACGGCGAGCGCGGTGATCGCGGCGGTGGCCGCGTACCGCCAGTCGGCGAAGGCCAGCGGCGGCACCTCGTCGATGACGAGGTCCCGGAAGATCCCACCGCCGAGGGCGGCCACGAAGCCGACGAAAGCGACACCGAACAGGTCCAGTCGCTTGGCCACCGCCGCCGAGGCCCCGGACGCGGCGAACACCGCCACCCCGGTCAGGTCGGCGAGGAGCAGGGCGGTGGAGGTGGTCACCGCCGCAGGCTACGTCGCCGGCCGGAGCACCGGCCGAGGTTCACTCACGGTACGAGTCGTAGATCTCCTTGCACTTGGGGCAGACCGGCGAACCCGGCTTGGCCGCCTTGGTGACCGGGAAGGTCTCGCCGCAGAGAGCGACGACGAAAGTGCCCATGACGGCGCTCTCGGCGATCTTCTCCTTGCGGACGTAGTGGAACATCTCGGGACCGGTATCGGCGTCCTTCAGCTCCGGACGCTCGAGAACCTCTGTGCTCACGTCTGCACCTCCAACCGACAAGTTTGGCAGGTCATCATGGCCGGGTCCACTTGAGGCCGGTCGGGGCCCCACCCCGTACGGTGCCCGTGTGACTGACTTTCGCATCAGCTACGGCACCGAGGTCGCCGAAGCCCTGCGCGACGGCCGGCCCGTCGTCGCGCTGGAGAGCACCATCGTCTCGCACGGTCTGCCCCGACCGGAGAACCTGCGGGTGGCCAGGGAGATCGAGCGAACGGTTCGGGACGGCGGGGCCGTTCCGGCGACGATCGGCATGATCGCCGGCGAGCTGGTGGTCGGCCTGGACGACGCGCAGCTGACCCGGCTGGCCACCGTCGACGGGGTGACGAAGCTCTCCGTCCGCGACCTCGCGGTGGCTGCCGCGACCGGCGCTGACGGCGCGACCACGGTGGCCGCGACCAGCGCGGTGGCCGCCGCCGCCGGCATCGGCGTGTTCGCCACCGGCGGGCTGGGTGGGGTGCACCGGGAGGCCGCGCACACCTTCGACGAGTCGGCGGACCTGGTCACCCTGGCGCAGACCCCGATCGCTGTGGTCTGCGCCGGGGTCAAGTCGATCCTCGACGTGGGCGCGACGCTGGAGCGCCTGGAGACCCTCGGGGTCGCTGTGGTCGGTTACCGCACCCGCCGGTTCCCCGGCTTCTACCTCACCGACGCCGGCTTCGACCTGGACTGGTCGGTGGACTCGCCGGAGCAGGTCGCCGCCGTGCTCGCCGCCCGCGACGAGCACGCCGTGCACACCGGCGGGCTGCTCATCGCCAACCCGCTGCCGGTCGACGAGCAGCTCGACCCGGAGCTGCACGACCGGACGCTCACCGAGGGCCTGGCCCTGCTGGAGCGGGACGGGATCACCGGAAAGGCTGTCACCCCGTACCTGCTCGCGCACTTCCACTCGGCCACCGAGGGCGCGAGCCTGGCGGTGAACGTTCGGATCATCCTGCGCAACGCCGACCTGGCCGCGCGGATCGCGGTCGCCTCGGTGGCCCGCGGCACCGCCGTCCCGGCATGACCCGACCGGCCCGGGTGGTCGTCGTCGGGGACGTGATCACCGATGTGGTCGCCGTGTTGTCCGGGCCGCTCGCGGCCGGCTCGGACACCGGAGCCGCGATCAGTCTCGGCGGCGGCGGTCAGGCGGCCAACACCGCCGCCTGGGTCGCCGCGCAGCGGGTGGACGTCACGCTCGTCGGTGCCGTCGGTGACGACGACGCCGGGCGGGACCGGGTGGCCGAGCTGGAACGGGCGGGCGTCGACTGCGCCATCGAGCGGGTCGAGGGCGCCCCGACCGGCACTGTCATCGTGTTGGCCGCCGACGACGAGCGCACCATGGTCAGCCAGCGGGGCGCGAACCTGCGGCTGAGCGCCGCGCACGTGGAGCAGGCCCTCGCGGCGGCGCCCGGCGCTGGGCATCTGCACCTGTCCGCGTACACCCTGTTGGACGCGGAGTCGCGCGGCGCGGGGCTGCGGGCGTTGGCCGCTGCCCGCGAGCGCGGGCTCACCATCAGCGTCGACGCGGCCTCGGCGGCGCCGTTGCGGCGGGTCGGCGCGGCGGCGTTCCTGAGTTGGGTACGCGACATCGACCTGCTCCTGGTCAACGCGGACGAGGCCACGGTGCTGGCCGGCGGGCTGGACCCGGCGGCGCAGGGGCGGGCGCTGTCGGCGACGGCCCGTCGGGTGGTGGTGAAGCGTGGCGCGGCCGGCGCGGTCTGGGTGGACCGCACCACCCCGGTCTGCGTGGCTCCGGCCAGCCGGGTGGCGGTGGTGGACGTCACGGGCGCGGGCGACGCCTTCGCGGCCGGTCTGCTCACCGCGTGGCTCGCCGGTGCCACGCCGGCCGCGGCACTGAGCCGCGCCACCGACCTGGGTGCGCTCGCCGTCTCCACCGCCGGGGCTCGGCCACAGGCGTAGCGGCCGGCACACGGCCACCGGGCACGGCGCGGTCGTGACCTATCGGACCCTGGCCCGTTCGCGGGTCAGGGTTCGACGTCGATGACCTTGTGTGGGCGCTCCTCGGCGGTGAGGCTCATCGGCGGGGTGTCGTCCGTGTGCCGGCGGTGGAACCGGTTGGCCAGCCGGTGCTCTTCCTTCGGCGGCCGGTCGTTGGCCAGCAGCACGGCCAGCCAGGGGATGAGCACCATGCCGAGGGCGCACAACGACAGCCAGAGCCAGAGCAGTGGGGCGTTCGCACCGACCAGGATCGCGCCGACAATGATGCAGGCCACCCGGATGCCCATCATCAGGACATAGCGGCGCTGACGGCTGTTGAGCTGATCACCCTGGCTGCGCGAGGCGTCGGTGATCAGAATCGGCTGGTACGCCTGACGCTTCACCATGGACCTCCTCGAGGGGGTTACGCCTCATCCTGTCACCGCGGGGCCGTGATCAGCGAACTTCGAGTCATCCCGCCGCGTGTTACGCCCGTGGTACGCTCCGCGATGTGGGCAGCAGGTTCAGCTTCACCGACGAGGCGTTGGCCAACCTGAGGGTCTACGACGTAACACCCGGGGAAGTCTGGGAGGCGCTGCACAGCGCCCGACGGGTCATCCGTCATCTGGGTGACGACGTGATGGTGGTCTACGCCGCCGCCCGTCGGGGCCGCCGGCTGGCGGTGCTGCTCGCCGAGGCCGATGGCACCGACAACGACTGGGACATTCTCTCCGCCCGCGAGTTGAGCGACGTCGAGTCCAAGCGCTATGACGAGGCCGTGCGGAGATCTCGGTAGATGAGGAGGCCGTGACGATGCACCGTAACGACGCGACCAAGCAGTTCCACGACGGTGGCGAGCGAATCGCCGAGCTGATCGACGAGAGCCCGGCGGCGGAGCTGCCGACCCCCGACAGCGACGTGCCGATGGTGAGCCGCTCGGTGCGGCTGCCACTGGACACCTACGAGCGGGTTCGCGCCGCCGCCGACGCCCGGGGCATCGGGGTCACCACGCTGATGCGCCAGTGGATCGAGGCCGGCCTGGCCGACCTGGACGACTCGGCGACCGTCTCGCTGGCCGACGTCCGGCGCGCCCTGGCCTCGCTGGCGCATCCCACCGCCGCCTGAGCGGACGGCTCAGCCGCCGCTCGCCTTCGCCTTGGCCGCCGCCTTCATCTGCTGCTTGAACTCCCGCACCCGACGCAGCGAATCGGCGTCGGTGACGTCGGCCACCGACCGGTACGCGCCCGGGTCGCCGTAGTCTCCGGCTGCCTTCCGCCAGTCCTGCGGGGTCACGCCGAACCGCTTGCCGAGCAGGGCCACGAAGATCTGCGCCTTCTGCTTGCCGAAGCCGGGCAGCGCGGCGACCCGGCGCAGCAGCTCCGGCCCATCGGCAACCTCCGCCCAGAGCAGCGCCGCGTCACCGTCGTAGCGCTCCACCAGCACCTGACAGACCTCCTGCACCCGGGCCGCCATGGCCTTCGGGAACCGGTGCAGCGCGGGCGGCTGGGCGAAGAGCGCGACCAGGGCCTCCGGGTCGTACCCGGCCAGCTCCGCCGCGTCCAGCTCATGGCCGAGCCGCTGCTGGAGCACGTACGGCGACGAGAACGCCTTCTCCATCGGCACCTGTTGATCGAGAACCATGCCGACCAGCAGGGCCAGCGGGCTGCGTTCCAGCAGCCGGTTGGCCTCCGGGTCGATGGGCAGGACAAGCGTCATGCGGACCATCCTGCCTGGCGTACCGAACCGGGCGGACACCGACGCTCCGACACCTTCCGGCGGGTGACGCTGACCCGGGACCCAACGGGAGGCAGGATGTCGGGGTGGACGAACACGACATGCTGCTCTCCCCCGCCGGCGTCGACGCGCTGCGCACCGCACTGACCCGGACCGGATTCACCAGTCACGGCATCGCCGAGCGGCTGGGCGCCCAGGCGACCGCGGCTGTCGCCCGCAACGACTACCGGGCCGCGCTGCTGGCCACCGGGGACGGCGACCCGCTCGGCACCCTGATCCGGCTGTTCATCTGCGCCCAGACCGAGTCGGAGGCGGCGGTGACCGCCGCGCTGGCGCCACTGAGCCTGGCCGAGGCCCTGGCCGGCGGGCTGGTCGAGCGGTACGGCGACGGCCTGCGTGCCGGCATCGACCTGGAGCCGTACGGCGAGGACTGGTGGGTGCTCGCCGACGTGCCGGCCAGTGCCCGCCCGGGTCGCCCGTTGCACGCCGAGCACGTCCTCGGCGTCGGCGGGGCGACCCACACCCTGATCGGCGCGACAATGCGCCGGCCGGTCGACACCGCACTGGACCTGGGCACCGGCTCCGGCATCCAGGCCCTGCACCTGGGCACCCACGCCAGGTCGGTGACCGCCACCGACCTCTCCGAGCGGGCACTGCGCTTCGCCGCGACCACCGCCGCCCTCAACGGTCAGGACTGGGAGCTGCTCCGCGGCGACCTGGTCGCCCCGGTGGCCGGTCGGCGGTTCGACCTGGTGGTGAGCAACCCACCGTTCGTGGTCGGCCCGGGCACGACCACGCACGTGTACCGCGACTCCGGCCGGGTCGGTGACGCGATCGGCGCCGAACTGGCCGCCGCCGCCCCGGGCCTGCTCACCGAGGGCGGCACCATGCAGTACCTGGCGAACTGGGTGCACGTCGCCGGCGAGGAGTGGGACGAGCGGGTGGCCGGCTGGTTCGCCGGGACCGACCTGGACGCCTGGGTGATCCAGCGCGAGGTGGCCGACCCGATGGCGTACGTCGACCTGTGGCTCACCGACGTCGGCGAGACCGCCGACCCGCAGCGGATGGCCGCCTGGCTGGACTGGTTCGACGCGCACAAGGTGGAGGGCATCGGCTTCGGCATCGTGTCACTGCGTCGGAGCGGGCACGCCGACCCGGTGGTCCGGGTGGAGGATCTGCGCCAGCGGGTGCAGCCACCGCTGGGCGACCAGGTCGCCGCCTGGTTCGACCGCCAGGACTTTCTCCGGGTACGCGACACCGAGGCGTTGCTCGCCGAGCGCTACCGGGCCGCCGAGGGCCTCCAGCTGCGACAGGAGGCCACCATGGGCGACGAGGGCTGGGGGGTTAACCGGCAGGTCCTCGCGATGCCGCACGGCCTGCGCTGGACCGAGGAGATCGACCCGCTGGTGCTGGCGCTGGTCGGCGGCGCCGACGGCCGGCTGCCGCTGCGTGACCAGCTCGCCCTGCTCGCCGCCGCGCACGACGTCGAGCCCGACGAGATGGCCGAGGCCGCCGGCCCGATCGTGGCGCACCTGGTGGAGCGCGGCTTCATCGAGCCGGTGAGCGCCTGATGCGAGCGGTGGTGCAGACCGTCGGGCGGGCCAGCGTGACGGTGGACGGCGAGGTGGTCGGCGCCATCGAGAACGGCCTGCTGGTGCTGCTCGGCGTGACCCACTCCGACACCGCGGAGACCGCTCAGACGATGGCCCGCAAGGTGCACGAGGTACGCATCCTCGACGGTGAGCGGTCCGCCGCCGACACCGGCGCGCCGATCCTGGTGGTCAGCCAGTTCACCCTCTACGGCGATGTCCGCAAGGGCCGCCGACCGAGCTGGACCGCCGCCGCCCCCGCCGAGGTCGCCGAGCCACTGGTGACAGCGGTGGTCGACGCCCTACGCGAACGGGGAGCGAAGGTGGAGACCGGTCGCTTCCGCACCCACATGCTGGTGGAGAGCACCAACATCGGCCCCCAAACCCTCCTCCTGGACCTCTAACCAGCAGCGCTGATCAAGAGGTTTGCGTCAGGATCCGGGCTCAAGATGACGCAAACCTCTTGATCACCGGGGTGGGGTGGGGGTAGTGGGGGTTAGGAGAAGAGGCCTCGGCGGGACAGGGACTGGCGGAGCCAGTTGTCGAGTTCGGCGGTCCAGTCGGTGCGGTCGGCGGTGGCGTGATCGACAGTGAACCGGCCGAAGGCGTCCCGGCCCTCGGTGAAGACACCACCGCGCTTGTCGACCTCCAGCACCACCTGCATCTGCTGCGCGTCGGCGATGAAGGTGACCTCCAACTGGTTGATCGAGCGGGCGTACTGCGGTGCCGGGCTGAACTCGATCTCCTGGTAGAACGGCAACGTCTGGCGTACGCCGTAGATGTGACCACGTTCCACATCGGCGCGCGCGAACCGGAAGCCCAGCCGCAGCAGCGCGTCCAGCAGTCGCTCCTGCGCCGGTAGCGGGTGCACCGACACGGCGTCCAGGTCACCCTTGTCGACCGCGCGGGCTACTTCCAGCTCGGTACGCAGGCCCATCGTCATTCCGTGCAGGTGCTGCCCGTACAGCTCGGTGACCGGTGTCTCCCACGGCACGTCGAAGCGGAACGGAAGGTCGTAGCGCTGCCCCGGCTCCAGCCGGAACGCGCCGGTGACCTGCTGGCGGTGGAACTCCTGAGTGGTGTCGTAGTCGTTGTCGCCGCTCTCCACCTCGACCCGGGTGACCAGGCCGAGGGCGACGTGGTCGATGTCGACCTGGTGGTCGCCGCCCAGCACCTGGATCCGGCCCTCCAGCTGGCCGCCAGGGCGGCAGTTCGCGTTGGCCAGCACCGTCTCCACCGACGGACCACCGACGCCCATCGCCTTCATGAGCCGCTTGAAGACCACACCGTCCTCCAACTGTCGTTTCCGGCCGACCAGAGATGGCCGGCCGTCCGCAACGTAGCCGGGGCGGGCAACCACACACTCCGGTGACACACCGCACCAGCGATCCGACGCGATTCCTGTCGGGTGCCCGATCGCCTCACTCCCGTTTTACGCCCCGCCCGCCAAGCTGTTGTTCACACCGGCGCCACTGGGCCGGGAACACGGCACGACGTGGAAACGGGGAGAGACAGAGATGGTCCTTCAGATGACGGAACACCGGACGCGCCCGGCTACCACTACCGACACTGACGGAGCCCCCGAGGCCCTCGTCGAGCTGGACGCCACCGACGAGCGCGGCATCTCCACCGACCTGGTCCGGGCCTACCTCAACGGAATCGGCCGGACGAAGCTGCTGACCGCCGCGCAGGAGGTCGACCTGGCCCGGCGCATCGAGGCCGGCCTGTTCGCCGACGAGAAGCTGGCCACCTGCACCCCGGTCTCCGCGGAGCTGCGAGCCGACCTGGAGCTGATCGTCGCGGAGGGTCGGGCGGCCAAGGACCACCTGTTGGAGGCGAACCTGCGGCTGGTGGTCAGCATCGCCAAGCGCTACACCGGCCGTGGCATGGCGTTTCTCGACCTGATTCAGGAGGGCAACCTCGGTCTGATCCGGGCGGTGGAGAAATTCGACTACGCCAAGGGCTACAAGTTCTCCACGTACGCCACCTGGTGGATCCGACAGGCCATCACCCGCGCCATGGCCGACCAGGCCCGCACCATCCGCATCCCCGTGCACATGGTCGAGCAGGTCAACCGGATGGTTCGGGCCCGCCGCGAACTGGCGGTGACGCTGGGCCGCGAGCCGACGGTCGCCGAGGTGGCCCGCGCACTGGAGATCCCCGAGATCCAGGTCATCGAGCTGATCTCCTACGACCGGGAACCGGTCAGCCTGGACCAGGCCGTCGGCGACGACGGTGAGAGCGCGCTCGGCGACTTCGTGGCCTCGGTGGACCCGCGCACCGAGCCGGGCGACGCCGCCGCCCAGGGCGAGCTGCGCAACGAGGTCAGCATCGTGCTCTCCACCCTGTCCCAGCGGGAACAGGCGGTCATCCGCCTCCGGTTCGGCCTGGACGACGGCCGCCAGCGCACCCTGGACGAGGTCGGCCGGGAGTTCGGCCTGTCCCGGGAGCGGATCCGGCAGATCGAGAAGGTGACGCTGCTGAAGCTGCGCGCCCCGGAGCGGGCCCAGCGCCTGGAGGCGTACGCCTGCTGACGCACCGGTTCCCACGGAAGGCCCCGGCGGTTCGCCGGGGCCTTCCGTGCTGTCGAAGTGCTTGACCGGCGACCCCATCCACGATAAAAACCATGTGGTTATAAAACCAGGAGGTTATACGTGGTGGGCACCGAACTGCTGGACGCGACCTTCGCGGCGCTGGCCGACCCGACCCGGCGGGCCATCCTCGCCCGGCTCGCGGCCGGGGAGGCGACAGTGACAGAGCTGGCAGCACCCTTCGCGATGAGCCAGCCGGCCATCTCCAAGCACCTCAAGGTGCTGGAACGCGCTGGCCTCGTCAGCCGGGGGCGGGACGCCCAGCGCCGACCCTGCCGCCTGGAGGCCCGACCGCTGCGGGAGGCGACAGCCTGGCTCGCCGACTACCGCGACTACTGGGCGGAAAGCTACCAACGCCTCGACGCACTGCTCGACGAACTCCAGTCCGTCGACCGCACCGGCACCGAGCGTCGACCCGCCAGACCGAACGGAACGGGCGGTTGACCAACCTCGATGATCCGCTCGTCGTCCACACCCCGGGTGATCGGGAGATCGTGTTGAGTCGGCTGTTCGAGGCACCGGCACAGCTGGTGTTCGCCGCCTTCACCCGACCCGAACTGCTGACCCGGTGGTACGGCGCGCGTGGCTGGAGGCTGACGGAGTGCGACGTCGACCTGCGGATCGGTGGACGGTGGCGGTTCGTGTCGCAGGGCCCGGAGGGTGCGCAGATGGTCCAGGCTGGGGTCTACCGGCAGATCGAGCCACCGCACCGGCTGGCCTGCACCGAGCTGTTCGACGACCAGTCCTATCCGGGCGAGACGCTGGTCAGCCACGAGTTCACCGAACTGGCCGGTCGGACGACGGTCACCACCACGCTGCTCTACGCCACCGCGAAGGGGCGGGACACAGTGCTGCGCTACCCGATGACCCGAGGGGTCGGGCAGAGCTACACGCGGCTCGCCGACCTGCTGCGATCCACAACGACGATACGAGGAGAGCAACCATGAACTGGACACTCGAAGTGGTGATCGTGCCGGTCTCCGATGTGGAGCGGGCGAAGAAGTTCTACGCCGACCAGCTCGGCTTCACGGTGGACCACGACACCGTCATCAATGACGACGCGCGCATCGTCCAGCTGACGCCGCCCGGCTCGGGCTGCTCGATCGTGATCGGTAAGGGCGTCGTCCCGCAGATGGCGCCCGGCTCACTCAAGGGCCTGCAACTGGTGGTGCCCGACCTGAAGCGGGCCCACGAGGAGCTGGTCGGGCGGGGTGTGGAGGTCAGCGAGATCCAGGTGGTGGGTCAGAACCCCCGGCCGGTGCCGGATCCGCTGGACAACGTCGGCTTCGTCTTCTTCGCCGACCCGGACGGCAACACCTGGGGCGTCCAGCAGATCTCCAGCCGCGCCTGACCGGCACCCTCACAGGCGGCGGGGGCCGGTGTCCGGGCGGGCGACCACGCCACCCACCCCTACCTGCGCGTGCAGGATCGAGATGCCATCCGGGCGGGCGAGCACCGGGTTGAGGGTCAGCGAGCGCACCCGGGGCTGTTCGTCGGCGAGCTGACCCACCCGCAGCAGCAGATCGGCCAGGGCCGCACGGTCGACCGGCGCGGCCCCCCGGTGCCCGCGCAGCAGCGGCGCCGCCCGAGGCTCGTCGACCAGCTCGGCCGCGTCCCGGTCGGTCAGCGGCACCGCCCGCCAGGCCCGATCGCCGAGCAGCTCGGTGGCGACCCCACCCAGGCCGAAGCCGACCACCGGCCCGAACGCGGGGTCTTCCACCACCTCCACCACGCAGGCCACGCCGGGCGGGACCATCGGCTGGACCAGCGCGTCCGCGCCGAAGGTCGCCGCCAGGTCGGCGTACGCCCGGCGGAGGGTCGGCTCGTCGGGCAGGTCCAGCCGGACCGCGCCGAGGTCGAGCCGGTGCCGCAGCCCGGGGGCGGCCGCCTTGAGCGCAACGGGGAAGCCCAGCCGCGCCGCCGCGTCGACAGCAGCGTCGACCGAGTCGACGGACACCGAGGCCACCACGTCGATGCCGTACGCGGCCAGCAGCGCACCCGGGTCGGTGGCGTCGGCCCGGAGCGCGGCCTGCGCGGCAGCCCGATCGAGGTCGGGCAGCTCCGGTGCCACCCCGGGCGGGCGGCGAAGCCACTCGGCGTAGCGGTGCGCGCGGGCGAGAGCGCGGACCGCCTCCTCCACGCCGCCGTACGCCGGCACCCCCGGGCGCAGCCGCCCGACCAGGAACGTCGCCACTGTCGGCTTGCCCAGCGCGAGGGCGGCCGGCAGGGCGGCGGTCACGTCGGCGTCCACCTCGGTGAGCTGGCCGGGTAGTGGCGGGGCGAAGACCACCACCAGGGCGTCCACCCGTTCGTCGGCGGCCGTCTCGGCGAGCGCGGCGGCGAACTCGGCGGCACCGGCGCTCGGCCCGACGTCGCGGGGGTAACCGTCGGCCACGCTCAGGCCGTGCCCGGCGCAGGCGGTCGCGGCGAGCCCGGTGAGGGCCGAGGAGTTGCCGACCACACCGACCCGGCCGCCGGCCGGCAACGGCTGGTTGGCCAGCAGCACACCCACGTCGAGCAGCTCCGGCACGGTGTCCACCCGAATCACCCCGGACTGGGCGAAGAGCGCCGCCACCGCCACCTCGTCCGGCCCGGCGGCGTCACCGACCCCGGGCGGGCGGGCCGGCGAGGCGAGCGCGACGACCGGTTTGGCGCGGCCGATCCGCCGGGCCAACCGGGCGAACTTGCGCGGGTTCCCGAAGGTCTCCAGGTAGAGCATGATCACGTCGGTGCCGGGGTCGTCCTGCCAGTACTGCAGGAGGTCGTTTCCCGAGACGTCGGCCCGGTTGCCGGCCGAGACGAAGCTGGACAGCCCGAGGCCCCGCCGGTCCGCCTCGGCGAGCAGCGCCACCCCGAACGCACCCGACTGACTGAAGATGCCGACCCGGCCGGCCGGCGGCAAGGCCGGGGCGAGGGTGGCGTTGAGGCGTACCGTCGGGTTGGTGTTGGCCACGCCCAGGCAGTTCGGGCCGACGACCCGCATGCCGGCGGCGTGCGCCGCGCGGACCAGTGCCCGCTGGGTGGCCGCGCCCTCGGCGCCGGCCTCGGCGAAGCCGGCCGAGATGACCACCAGGCCGTGCACCCCGGCGGCGGCGGCGTCGGCGACCACCGCTGTCGCCGCCTCGGGTGGGACCGCCACCACCGCCAGGTCCACCGGAGTCCCGGCCTCAACCGCCGAGGGGTACGCGGGCAGCCCCGCCACTGTCGACGCGCTCGGATGCACCGGCACCACCGCACCGGTGAACCCGCCGTCGCGCAGGTGCCCGAGCACCGCCGCGCCGACGCCCTGGCCGGTGGCGCTGGCGCCGTAGACGACGATGCCGCGTGGGGCGAGCAGCCGGGCAATTGAGCGGGCCTCGGTGCGATGCTCCCGGCCGCGCTGCACCTCCAGGCTGGCCTCGGTGGGCGCGATGGGAAAGCTCAGGTGGACCACGCCGTCGGCGTACTCGCGCTGGACCTGGTAGCCGAAGTCGGCGAAGACCCGCAGCATCGTCCCGTTGGCCGGCAGCACCTCCGCGACGAAGCTCATGATGTCGTTGCGGCGGGCCGCGTCGGCCAGGTGCTCCATCAACACCGAGCCGATGCCACGCCCCTGGTAGGCGTCCTCCACCACGAAGGCCACCTCCGCCTCGGGTGCCTGCGGGCCGAGCCGCTCGTACCGGCCGACCGCGACGATCTGGTCGGCGGCCAGCACCACGAACGCCTCCCGGTCGTGGTGGTCCACTGTGACGAAACGGATCAGATCCCGCTCCGGGATGCGCGGGTACGGCGAGAAGTACCGCAGGTAGCGGGTGCGCTCGGAGAAACGGCTGTGCATCGCCACGATGCCCGGCGCGTCGGCCGGGTCGATCGGTCGCAACTGAACGGTGCTGCCATCGCTGAGCAGCACGTCGACCGGCTGGTTCACGGTCGTCACCGGAACGCCCTCCCCCGGCCCGGCTCAGTCCCGTGGATCGTGCGGGTCGAGCCCGAGCAGCGGGAAGACCGTCTTGCGGGTGGCCGCGATCGCCCGGTCCACCGCGTTCGGCTCACCGGTCGGCTGCCACGGCTCGTACGACGGGTCGGCGTCGTCGGTCATCCGCAGCGGCACCTCCCGGCCCAGATTTCGGGAGGCGACCAGGTCCCGCCACGCGGGTGGGGTGAGCGTGGCCGGATCGATCGGATCACCGGTGGCCACGGCCAGCAGGTGACTCCAGGCCCGGGGCACCACCTCGACGAGCGCGTACCCGCCGCCGCCGGTGGCCACCCACCGGCCGTCGCACAGCTCGTCGGCGAGCGCCCGCATCGCCAGGTAGGTGGCCCGCTGCCCGTCCACCGTCAGGTTCAGGTCGGCGAGCGGATCCAACCGGTGCCCGTCGGCGCCGCACTGGCTGACCAGCACCTGCGGCCGGAACGCGCGCAGCACCGACGGCACTATCGCGTGGAACGCGCGCTGCCAGCCGCTGTCGTCGACACCGGGCGGCAACGGCATGTTGACAGCGGTGCCCTGCGCACCCGGCCCACCCGTCTCGTCCGGGAAACCCGTGCCCGGGAAGAGCGCCAGCGGGGTCTCGTGCACGCTGACCGTCAGCACACGCGGGTCGTTCCAGAAGATGTCCTGCACTCCGTCGCCGTGATGCACGTCGACGTCCACGTACGCGACCCGCTCGGCGCCCAGGTCGAGCAGGCGGGCGATGGCCACCGCGGGGTCGTTGTAGACGCAGAAGCCGGAGGCTCGGGCGGACATCGCGTGGTGCAGCCCACCGGCCACGTTCACCGCCCGCCGGGCGTCGCCGCGCCAGACCGCCTCGGCGGCGGCCACCGTCGCGCCGGCGATGAGCGCGCTGGACTCGTGCATACCCTCGAAGACCGGGTTGTCGGAGGTGCCCAGCCCGTACCCGGCGAAGAGCGGGTCGCGCGGCGCGTTACGCACCGCGGCGAGGTAGGCCGGCGCGTGCACCCTGGTGAGCAGGGCATCGTCGGCGGGCTCCGGCTTGACCATGCGCACCCCGGGCCGACTCAGGATGCCCAGCTCGCGGGCGAGCGCGATGGTCAGCTCCACCCGGACCGGGTCGAGTGGATGGTCACCCATGTCGTAGGCGAGCAGCGACTCGTCCCACACCACAACCGTGTCGTCGGACATGAGCCCATCGTCGCACGAGGATCGGCGCCGGCCCACCGCACGCGCTGGTCAGCGGCCGGGTGTCGACCCGGAGGCGACCGGTCGGGCCGGGTCCGCCACCCAGTTGCTCCACGATCCAACGTAGAGCGCGGCGTCCGTGCGGCCGGCCAGGTGCAGCGCGAGCACCGCCTGGGCGGCGGTCACCCCCGAGCCGCAGTACGCCCCGACGGCCCGCCCCTCGGTCACCCCGGCGGCGGCGAACCGCTCGCTCAGCAGGTCGGCGGCCAGGAAACGGCCGTCCGGCCCGATGTACTCCCCGGCGGGCAGGTTCGCCGCTCCCGGCACGTGCCCGGCCACCGGGTCGATCGGCTCGACCTCGCCCCGGTAGCGGGGCGCCGCCCGTACGTCGAGCAGCACGGCGTCGTCCGCGGCGGCCAGCGCGGCGGCCTGCCCGGCGTCGAGCACCGGGAGGTCACCGGGGCGCACCACGACGTCACCGGGGGTCGGGGCGGGCGCGTCGGTGGAGACGGACCGGCCGGCGGCGACCCAGGCGGGGTAGCCGCCGTGCAGCAGGCGCACCGGCCGGTGACCCGCCCAGCGCAGCGTCCACCAGGCCCGCGCGGCGGCCATGCCGTCGCCGCCGTCGTACACCACCAAGGGGTGACCGGCGCGGACGCCGGCGGCCCGTAGCGCGGCCTGCAACGCGGCCGGGTCGGGCAACGGGTGCCGACCGCCGGTGCCCGGCACCCCGCAGAGCGCGGTGTCCAGGTCGACGAAGACCGCCCCGGGCAGGTGGCCGGCGACGTAGTCGTCGCGCCCGGGCGGGCCGATGAGCCGCCAACGGACGTCGAGCAGGGTGGGCGGATCGGCCTGGTCGAGCTCGGCGACGAGCCGGTCGACCTCGACCAACGGCTCCTGGGTACCGGACATGGCGACCATCCAACACCATCCGCGTAGACAGCACGCGGTTCGGCGAAGGTCACCAGCCGTTCCCCGAGGTAACATCGTGCACCGGAGGGCCGCTGATCTCATGAAGTCTCACGACCTGGTCGACACGACCGAAATGTACCTGCGCACCATCCTCGAGTTGGAAGAAGAGGGGGTGCCACCGCTGCGTGCCCGGATCGCCGAGAGGCTGCAGCAGAGTGGCCCCACAGTGAGCCAGACCGTCGCCCGGATGGAGCGCGACGGCCTGCTCACCGTCGAGGGAGACCGGCACCTGACGCTCACCGCCCTGGGTCGCGGCAGCGCCGTGTCCGTGATGCGCAAGCACCGCCTCGCCGAGCTGCTGCTGGTCAACGTCATCGGCATGCCCTACGAGGAGGCCCACGAAGAGGCCTGCCGTTGGGAGCACGTGATGAGCGACGCGGTGGAGAAGCGGGTCTACGACCTGCTCAACCGGCCGACCCGTTCCCCGTACGGCAACCCGATCCCCGGGCTTCAGGAGCTGGGTTCGCCGGCGGCGGAGACCACCGAGGCCGCCGAGGGCGAGCGCAACCTGGCCTTCCCCGGCCTCTCCGGGTCGGTCGTGGTGCGCCGGATCTGCGAGAGCGTGCAGAAGGACGCCGACGTGCTGCGCCAACTGCACGCCGCTGGTGTCGACCCGGGTGCCACGGTGACCGTGGCCCAGGAGCGCGACGGGGTGTCGATCGACCGCTCCGGTGACCGGGTGCGGCTGCCCCGCGAGGTCGCCTCCCGGGTCTTCGTCGCCGCCAACTGATCAATCGGGCACCCGGGCGTCACAACGCCCGGGTGTCCACCTTTTTCGCCAACGCCGTCAGGTCACCGGTCAGCTTCTCCACCGCCGAGCGCTCACTGCCACGGGCCGTGGTCCAGCTCACCGTGGCCAGCCGTCCGTCGCCGGCCAGCCAGCCCACCTCGGCGACCGGCCCGTGCCCGCTCGCCGCGGCGGTGGTCCGCTTGTACGCCTGCTGACCCAGCCCGGTGACCTTCGCCGCCTTGTCCGGCACCACGTCCGCGCCGAAGCTGGCCTTGTCGATAGTGGTCTCGGTCACGCTGAGTGTCAGCTCCGGCAGGGTGGCACCCGCGGCCCGGACCACACAGGTGTGGGTGTCGCCCTGTTCGCTGGCCGCCGCCACGTCGAAGCGGACCTTCACCACCTGCTCGATCACCGCGAAGTCCAGCAGACGGCAGGCACCGCCCGAGGAGGCCGCCGCCACGTCCACCGCGATCGGCACCGGCGGTGGCACCGCCGCCGGTTCCGCCTCGTCGGCACAGCCACTCACCAGCAGCCCGGCAAGCCCGGCGATCACGATCCGCCCGCGCACACTCCACCCTCTCGCCGACCGACGGCGGAAGGCGCCCGCCACATGTCCGTCGGACACCGTACGGGGTGTCGCTGTCGCGCGGAAGTCCTCGTCTACGCCTGTTCCGAGGGTGGATCGTCCACGTACGGACAGTGCCGGCAGCCGCGCCCGCAGCACGTGCCGCGGCGGGCCAGGAACCCGGCGCTGAGCACGAACAGCCCGCTCGCCGGGTCGAGGTAACCGGCCTCACCGGCGGCCAACGCGGCGGTGTGCGCGGCGAGGATCCGGGTTCGGTCGGGGTGTTCGGACGGCAGCCGGGACGGGTGCGGCTCGGTGAGCGGCCGGTCGGCCAGGGGTCGTCGCTCTCCGGTCACCCACAGCAGTCTAGGGACGGTTCGTGGTCGGCCTCCCGCCGCCTGGGATCCGGCGACATGCCCCGGCGTCGTCGCGGCGAGCGGTCGTTTCGTCGTACGGTCCGACGACGATCGGGTTTGACACCCGTCGACGCATACGGAGGGGAAACGATGCGAAAGATCGTTGTGCAGATGAGTCTGTCGTTGGACGGGTTCTTCGAGGGTCCGGGCGGCGACATCGGCTGGCACCAGGTCGACGAGGAATTGCACCAGCACTTCAACGATGTGATCGCCCCGATGGGCGGGTTCCTCAGCGGCCGGGTCAGCCACGAGCTGATGGCCGCCTACTGGCCGACCGCCGATCAGGACCCGACCGCCAGCGGCCCGGAGCGCGAGTTCGCCCGGATCTGGCGGGACATGCCGAAGATCGTCTACTCGCGCACCCTCGACCACGCCGACTGGAACGCCACTGTCGTGCACGAGGTCGACGTCGAGCAGGTCCGCAAGCTCACCGCCGAACCGGGCGGCGACCTGGCGCTCGGTGGGGCCGACCTGGCCGCGACGTTCGCCCGGCACGACCTGATCGACGAGTACCGGATCTACATCCACCCGGTGTTGCTCGGTCGGGGCCGCCGACTCTTCCCCGACGCCGAGACCCCGGCCGGTCTGCGGCTGGTGGAGAGCCGGGTCTTCGGCAACGGCGTGGTCCTGCTCCGCCACGAGCGGGTCCGCTGACCGATGATCACCACCTTCACCGCGATCGACGGGACCGCCCTCGCGTACCGGACGGTCGGAGTCGGAGACCCGCTGGTCTGCCTGCCGGGCGGGCCGATGCGCGACTCCGCGTACCTCGGTGACCTCGGCGGTCTGGGCGCGCACCGGACGCTGGTCATCCTCGATCCGCGAGGCACCGGTCGTTCGGCGGCACCGGCGGACGTCTCGACGTACCGCTGCGACCGCATGGTCGACGATGTGGAGGCGCTGCGCGGGCATCTGGGCCTCGACCGGCTGGATCTGCTCGGGCACTCTGCCGGCGCCAACCTGGCTCTGCAGTACCTGACCCGGCACCCCGATCGGGTGGGCCGACTCGCGCTGGTCAACCCGAGCATCCGAGCGGTCGGGCTGGAGGTGACCGCCGCGCAGCGCCAGGAGGTCACCGAGGCCCGGGCCGGCGAGCCGTGGTTTCCGGTGGCAGCGGCGGCGTTGGAGTCCATCCTCTCGGGTCGGGCCGGGCCAGACTCCAAGCAGGAGATCGCGCCGTTCTTGTACGGCCGGTGGGACACGGCCGCTCAGGTCCACCAGGCCGCGGAGTCCGGTCAGCGCAACGAGGAGCTGGCAGTGATCTTCAGCTCCGAAGGCGCCTTCGATCCGCCGGCCACCCGTGCGGCGCTCGCCGCACATCGAGGCCCGGTGCTGCTGCTCGCCGGCGCGGTCGACCTGGCCGCACCGCCGGGCCTGGTGACCCGGTTCGCCGAGCTGATCCCCCGCGCCGAGCTGGTAGTTCAGCCGGGCGGCGGGCACTACCCATGGCTGGACGACGCCGAGGCGTTCACCGCGACGGTCGCGGCGTTCCTCGCCGGTCCGGATGGTGCTTGAGTCTCCACCGGGGGGAGACGCGAGGGTGGGGGCATGAGCGGGCAGACGTTTCACACGATCGGCGACCTGGCCCGACGGACCGGCCTGAGCGTCAAGACCATCCGGTACTACGCCGACAGCGGGGTCGTACCGCCGACGGACCGGAGCCCGGCCGGATACCGGCGGTACGGCCCGGCGGCCGTGGCCCGGTTGGAGCTGGTTCGGACGCTGCGTGACCTGGGCCTGGACCTGGCCACCATCCGGCGGGTGGTCGATCACGAGGTACCCCTGCCCGAGGTCGCCGCCGCGCACGCCGAGGCGTTGGCCGTGCAGATCCGGGTGCTGCGGCTGCGCCAGGCGGTGCTCACCGCCGCGGCGAGGCGTGGGTCGGGCCCGGCCGAGGTGGACGAGCTGCACCGGCTGGCCCGGCTCACCACCCGGGAACGGGGGCAGTTGGTGGCCGACTTCCTGGACAGCGTCTTCGCCGGCCTCGGCGACCGGCCCGCATACCCGGGTGTGATCGTCTCGATGACACCTGAGCTTCCCGACGACCCCAGCACCGAGCAGGTCGAGGCGTGGCTGGAGCTGGCCGAGCTGTGCCGGGAGCCGGAGTTCCGGGCCCGGATGCGGCGGCTGGCGCGACAGCACGCCGCCGACCACGACGTCCCGGGGCTGCCCCGCCCGGACGCCGTCGCGGTGGTCCGGGACGCGGTGGCCCCCGCCCTCGCCGCTGGTCTCGACCCGGGCAGCCCGGACGCCGATCCGGTGGTCGCAGCCGTCACCAGCCGATACGCGAGCCTGCACGGTCACTCCGACGAGGGCGACCTGCGTCGGCGGTTGCTCGAACGGCTGGTGGCGGCCAACGACCCCCGCCGGGACCGCTACCTCGACCTGTTGGCGGTGCTCAACGGCTGGTCCGCCGGCGACGCGACGGTGCCAGCGGTGGACTGGTTCATCCGGGCCCTGCGCCACCGGATGCCCGAGCCGGCTCGTTGAGCTGACCGCGTCGAAAGAGCGGCTTGGTGACGTCAGCCGAACCAGGTCAGCGCCTGGCCGTGGCCTCTGGCCCAGGCCAGCGGCTTTCCGTCGAGGGCGAGGACGTTGTGCAGCACGTCGCTCGGTGGGTCGGGCAGCCCGTCGTACCGGAGCACCTCCGGCCCCTCGTTCGCCACCCAGTGCCCCGGCAACTCGCGGACCAACCGGACGAACGCGTCGCGGCGCGGGGGCGGCACCTGATAGAGCACTGACGTGTGGAAGACCACCAGCGTCGCGTCGGCCGGCGCCCGCGCGGCCAGCGCCGGCAGGTCGTCCACCAGGTCGCCGCGGACCAGCAGCGGCGGGTCGGCCGCGGCGACCGCCGCCGCGG
>NZ_PYAK01000021.1 GCF_003264365.1 Micromonospora noduli | reverse complement strand
GGCCCGGGGCTGGGCGGGCCGGCCGACGCCGGTGCGCCCTGCGGCTGGGCGGCCGTCGCGCCGGAGAGCCCGGCCGGGCCGGAGCCCACGTTGCCGCCCCCGCCGAAGAAGAGGCCGGCCCAGCCCTTCTTGAACACACCCTCGGTGGGCGCCCCGCCGGTGCTCTCCGGCAGGAACGCGCGGGACAGGTCGTTCCACGTGATCATGGGCACGATCGCGTCGACCCGACGGTCCTGGGCGGCCAGCAGCAACGCCAACCCACCGCCGTACGAGCCGCCGACCACACCGACCTTCGGGTCGCCGGCGGCGTCGGTGCGCACCTCCGGCCGTGCGGCCAGCCAGTCCAGCAGCCGCTCGGCGTCGCGTACCTCGTAGTCCGGGTTGTCCAGGTGGATCTCACCGCCGCTGCGGCCGAAGCCCCGCGCGGTCCAGGTGAGCACCGCGTAGCCACGCCCGGCGAACTCCTCCGCGTCGGAGCGCACCGACTCCTTCGTGCCGCCGAACCCGTGCGCCAGCAGCACCGCCGGCACCTTCCGACCGGACGAGGCGTCGTCCGGCAGGTAGAGGGTGGTGTCCAGGTTCACCGGTTGGTCACCGGACGGTCCGGAGCGGACGGTGAGCATCGCGCTCTCGGTGCGTACGCCCGGTCCCTGTGGCCACACCGCCCAGGTCACGGCGGCGGCCAACAGCACGACGACCACCGCGGCGGCGATCGCCCGGCGGCGGGTGGGAAGGGCACGCCGGAACCACGCGGCCGGCGACGGCGATGTCATGCGGCACACGGTACGGCCCGCAGCCTGAGCGTTGGCTGAGATCCGCCGTACGTCCGTCCGGTTGCCCCGATCGGTGCGCAGTGGGGTGCGAGCGCGCACCGATCGACGCGGCACAGTGAGTTGAGTTCGGATCCCGTGAATTCCGATCTTCCGCGGATATCCACCTCGATCCCTCCATGTCACACCCACAGCTGACACAGAGCGTGCCGGTAACGCGGACAAATGGTGACATGGCTCGAAGTGACGCGAACCTGACTAACCGAGTTGGGTCTGCCCAGGCGGGGGTTCGATTAGTTTTCCGGTCCGGTGCACGGGACTTGTCGGCCAGCCCGACGCCGCGCCGATCAGCGCCCCACGCCGGAGGAGACACACATGACAGTCCCCGCGCCGCGGGCCCGTCGACGGCCGTCCACGCTGGGCCGGCTACTGCCCCTGCTGCTCATCGGAGCACTGCTGGCACCGTTGGGCCTGCTCGTCACGTCGAACTGGCGGCAGGTCACCGACGATCGGGACCTCGCCGCCCGGGAACGGCTCGGCGTGCAGTACCTCACCGCGCTGGCGGCGGTCACCGACGCCCTCGTGGAAGCCCAGTCCAACGCGGTCAACGGTCGCCCCGTCGCCCGGGAGGCGTTGAACGGGGCGGTCGAGAAGGCCGCCGAGGTGGACGCCCGCATCGGCGGGGAGCTGCTCAGCCAGGAACGCTGGGCCGGCGTACGGGCCAAGCTGGAGGCGCTGCGCGGGCGAAGCGCATCCGACCCCGAGGCCGCCTACACCGCTTACGGCGAGGTCTCCGACCTGCTGCTGGCCCTGCACCGGAAGGTCCGGGAGAGCTCCGGGCTGGTCCGCGACCCCGAGGCCGACTCCTTCTTCCTCCAGGACAGCGCCGGCCAGGAACTGCCCGAGGCGGTGGTGGCCGCCGGCCGGCTGGCCGACCTCGCCACGCTGGTCTCCCGCCGGCCGGCCGCCGACCAACCGCGCGGCCTGCTGGAACTGACCGGCCTGCGGGTGTCCGCCCTGGCCCCCGCCGCCGATCTCGTCGACAACCTTCGCTCGGCCGTGGACGGTTCGGAGAGCACCGACCTCGGTGCCAACGTGCTGACCCCGCTGGACACCTACCAGCGTTCGGTGGAGGCGCTTGCCGCGTACTCCGTGCCGGGCAAGGAAACCGGCGTGGTCAACCCGGGCCAGTTGAGTGCCGCAGCGCTCAACTCGCACCGCTCGGCCCGCCAACTTCAGCCGGTCATCCTCACCGAACTGGACGCGGTGCTGGCCGAGCGCATCGACCGGCTCAACCGGGACCGCTGGCTGACCGCCGGGGCGGGTGTCGTCGCCGTCCTGTTGCTGAGCTGGCTCGCCGCGTTGCTGGTCGCCGCAGCTCGCCGGGCCCAGCGTCGGGCCGCCCTGGCCGCGACCCACACGGAGACTCCCGACACCCCGCCACACCGCGACCCGTGGCAGCCGCCAGCTGACGAGCCGCGTGCGCTGCAACCGGTCGGCGCGGCCCGTGACCCGGAGACCGCACAGTGGGGGGCGTTCGATGCTGCTCGGTAGGCTCCGGATCCGCGGCAAGCTCGCGCTGCTCGTGGTGATTCCGCTGCTCAGCATGGTCGGCCTGGCCGTGCCGGTGATGCTCGACCGGGTCGCCGCGGCACAGCGGGCCGGCGACACCGCCGAACGGGTCCGGCTCGCCAGCCGGGTCGGCAGCCTGGTCCAGGACCTCCAGCAGGAACGCATCCTCTCCGTCGGTTTCCTGCTCGGCCGGGTCGAACGCAGTGAGCTGGTCCGTAAGTCCGCCGACGTGGACGACCGGGTGGCCGACCTCCGGGCGGCGCGGAGCGACGCGCTGACCGACCAGGTCGACAGCGCCCTCGACGGCGTGTCCGGCCTCATCGACCTGCGCACTGCCGTCCTGGCCCGGGCCGCCAACCCGGGTCAGGTGATGGACGCGTTCGGCCCGGTCAACAAGGGGATCATCGAGTCGCTGCGGCTGGTGGTCGGCGTGGACACCGACACGTTGCCGGGCCGTCAGGTGCTCGCCCTCGACGGGCTGCTCCGCGCCGACGAGGGCCTGGGCACCTGCGCCACCCTGAGCCTGCTGGTCAAGGCGATCGGCACCCCGGACACCACCGCCGGGTACGTGGCGTGCATCGCCGCGCTCATGGTCGACAACTCGCGCTTCCGCAGCCTGATCACGCCCGAGCAGCTCACTGTGGCACAGCTCAACGACGCCGCCGTGGCCGCGCGTACCAGCCCCGACTTCCTGGTCAGGAGCGCCCGGGATCCGGCCGCCGCGGTCCGCGACGTGCCGCTGGAGGCGCTCTTCCCGGCCGTCCGCACGATGATCCGGCTCGGTCAGTTCGTCGAGAAGAAGCTTGTCGCCGACGTGCTCGCCGAGGTGACGGCCGAGCAGCGGCGCGCGCTGACCGCCGCGTACCTGGTCGGCGCCGCGGCGGCGTTGATCCTGACGCTGGTGGTGCTGCTCAGCGTGGCGGTGGCGCGGACGGTGGCCCGACCGCTGACCCGACTCACCCGCTCGGCCGACCGGGTCGCCCGGGTCGCGGAGGCGGAGCTGGTCCGGGTCACCGACGACGAGGCGGAGAGACCTCAAGCGGTCCGGCTGGAGCCGGTGGACATCCGCGCCAACGACGAGATCGGCGACCTGGCGCGGGCCTTCGACCGGGTGCAGAACACCGCGGCGCAACTGGTCGAGCGGCAGGTCGCCGGCCGACGCAACGTGGCGCAGATGTTCGGCCACGTCGGACGACGTACCCAGAACCTGGTGGGTCGGCAGATCGCGTTGATCGACCGGCTGGAGCAGCAGGAGGCCGACCCGGGCCGCCTGGAGCACCTGTACCGACTCGACCACATCTCCAGCCGGTTGCGGCGCAACGCCGGCAGCCTCGTGGTGCTCTCCGGCTCGGCCGGGGCCGACGCGCACACCGCGCCGGTGCCGCTGGCCGACGTGGTCCGGTTGGCACTCGGTGAGATCGAGGACTACACCCGGGTGGAGGTGCAGGTGCCGGCGGGCGTCTCGGCCGCGCCGGCGGTGGTCGGTGACCTCGTCCTTGCGCTGGCCGAGCTGATGGAGAACGCCACAGTCTTCTCCCCGCCGCACACCCGGGTGCTGGTGGCCGCCGAGACGTCCGGCCTCGGCGCGCGGATCACCGTGGTGGACCACGGCATCGGCATGAGCGAGCAACGCCTGGCTGAGGAGAACGCCCGGCTCACCCGCCGGGAACGGCTCGACCTGGCCCCGACCGAGGTGCTCGGTCTCTTCGTGGTGGGCCGGTTGGCCCGTCGGCACGGCTGGCAGGTCGCCCTGGCCGCCACCGGCGGCGGAGGGGTGACCGCACAGCTGGAGATCCCGTCGACGTCGCTGGTGCTGCGCCGCGCCGACCGCGCCGGGGCCACCGTTGCCCGCGCCGCGGTGCCGGATCGGGACCGGCGTACGACGGCCACGCCCAACCCCGAGCGGGAAGCGCGGCCCAGCGCGGTGGCCGTCGCCGTGCCGGCCCGCTTCGACTCGGACCTGCTGAGCCGGGCCACCCTCAGCCTGGACGCCGGCCCGTCCTGGAACGCGTTCGGTCGGGGCCAGCCGGAGGAGACCGTTCCCGAACCCCAGAGTCCCGAACCGGTGGGCAAGCCGGGCGGGCCACGGGTACGGCAGCGGGTTCCCGGGGCCACGCTGCACGCCACCGCCCCGACGACCCGGCCGGTGGACGCCACCGGCGCAGACCCCGCCGCTGCCCGCGCGCTGGTGGAGGCCTTCCAAGCCGGTGTACGCCGCGCCGAGCTGCACGTGGCGCCGGGCCTCGACGGCGCGTCGGCGCGGACGGCCAGCGACCCGACGGCCAGCGCCGGGGCGGCCGTGGTGGACTTGGGCACGACCGTCGACCTGCCCAGCACCCCGGGAGGCGCCGGCCCCACGGTGCCGCGTGGTGGTGGCTCGACCGATGCCGCACCGGAGCGGCCCCGGTTGAGCCGACGGGTGCCGGGAGCGAACCTCACCGCCATCCCGGTCTGCCAACCGCCCAGCACCCACCTCGGTGACCCGGCCGAGGTCCGCGACCTCATCAGCGAGTTCGAGGCGGGCGTCGCCCGCGCTCTCCGCGAAGTCAGCCCCGACCACCGGAACGAAGAAGGATCATCACGGTGACCAGCCCCTTCCTGCACGACAATGTCGACCAGAGTCAGCCCAGCGCCAATGGGGATCTCAGCCCGGAGGCCCGTACGTTCAACTGGCTGCTGGACTCGTTCACCTCCAGCACCGCCGGGGTCCTGGAGGCGATCGCGGTCTCCTCGGACGGTCTGCTGATGGCCATGTCGGCGATCAAGGATCGGTCCAACGCGGAGCGGTTGGCCGCCGTCGTGTCCGGAATGACCAGCCTCGCCGGTGGGGCCGCCAGTTGGTACGCCCTCGGCGGCCTGAACCGGGTGATCGTCGACATGGCCGACGGCTACCTGCTGATCAGCGCGATCAGCAGCGGTTCCGTGCTCGGGGTGGTCGCCGACCGTTCGGCGAACCTGGGCACCGTCGCGTACGAGATGACGCTCTTCGCCGGGCGGGCCGGTGGCGCCCTGACCCCGCGACTGATCGTCGAGTTGAAGAACGCCGTTCAGCAGTGACCCCCGACGTCGCCGGCGAGGATCCGGATCCGGACCCGAGGGTTCGGATCCGCCCGTACCTGCGCACGTCACCCCCGGCCGGGGTGGGCGCGGCGGCGACACCGGCGCTGTCCGAGCCGGATCCGGAAGGGGACCAACCGGCCGGTCCCCGTCCGTTCGTGCTCACCTCCGGGCGGGTTTCGGGTGCCGACCCGGCGATCGGTCTGGAGACCCAGGTGACCGTCCGCGTGGACAGCGGCTGGTGGGCCGGCCCACCCGGCGCCCTGCTGGCACCGGAACTTCAGACGATCATCGCGCTCTGCGCCGAGCCGATCTCGGTGGCCGAGATCTCGGCACGCGCCCGACTGCACTTCGGCGTGACGCGGGTCCTGGTCGGCGACCTACGCGCCGCCGGGCACCTGGACGTGCACGTGACCGACACCGACGACGCTGTCGACCCCGATCTCATCCTGCGAGTGATTGATGGACTCCGTGCGATCTCCTGAATGGCCGGTCGCCCCGCTCGGCGGGGTCGCCGCGAACAGCGCCGCCGCCCGTTACGGCATGTCCCCGGGCACCGGGCCGATAGTCGGGCGGGCGAGCCCGCCCGCGACCGCACCGCCTCCGTACCGGCCCTCGTCCGATGCGGGGTCGATCTCTCCGACCGGTAAGCCGGCCGCACCGCCGATCCCGGTCAAGATCCTGGTGGCCGGTGGGTTCGGGGTGGGCAAGACCACCACAGTGGGTGCGATCTCCGAGATCGCGCCCCTGACCACCGAGGCCGAGATGACCACCGCCGGGATCGGCGTCGACGACCCGGGTGCCCGGTCCACCAAGACCACCACCACTGTGGCGATGGATTTCGGTTGCGTGACGATCGACCGCAGCCTGAAGCTCTACCTGTTCGGCACGCCGGGGCAGACCCGGTTCGGCTTCATGTGGGACGACCTGGCCCGGGGAGCGCTCGGCGCGCTGGTGGTGGTGGACAGCGCCCGGCTGGACGACTGCTTCCCGGCCATCGACTTCTTCGAGCGGGCCGGGCTGCCGTTCGTCGTCGGGGTCAACGCCTTCGACGGGCGACTGGCCCTGGAACTCGGCGAGATCCGCTGGGCACTGGCAATCGGTGATCATGTACCCCTGGTGCAGTTCGATGCCCGCGACCGGCTCTCGGTGCGGGACGCGCTACTGGTCGTCCTGGACCGCGCGCTGGACCGCGCCACCCGGGACAGGAGGGCCTGAGCCGACCAGCTCCGGCCATGGCGGGAAGAGGTGATCTGGTGAGGGGCGACCTGGACGAGACGCTGGCCCGGCTGGCCCGACGTGAGGAGGCGTCGCGCCGTCGGGCCGCCGACCGTGACGACACCACAGCACCGTCGAGCCCGCCCGGCCTCGGCGGTGACACCCGCAACGCCCGGTCGGGCCGCCACGCGGGGGTGGAGGCCCCGAGCGAGGTGGCCGGATGGGGGCCGGTCGAGGAGGTGGCCGAGGCGATCCGCCAGGTCGTCGGGGCGTACCCCGGGCTGGCGGTGACCGTGCAGGTGGAACACGCCGGGCGGACGTACCCGATGCGGGTCTCCTGGAACGGGCCTGCCGTCACGGTCGGACCGGTTCCCCCGCCGACGCCGGTGGAACCCCCGCCAGCCTGGCCGCTCTCCGGCCGGACGGTGCCCGCCTGGGCACCCGGTCCGGACGGGTTGGCCCCGGACCCGGCGGCCCGGTTGGCCGAGCTGATCCGACGCGACCCGACGCTGTTGGACGAGCTGGATCCGCGGCGCTGACCGGCGGGGCTGGCTGCCGGCGGCTACGGTCGGGCAGTGGCGCAACCCGACCTGACCTTGACGGCGAGCCTGCGGCCGGCGGCGCTGGACGCCCGACGGGGCATCGTGCGCCTGCACCCGGAGGCACTGACAGCGCTGGGGCTGCGCCCCGGCGACCCGGTCCGCCTTGTCGGCCGCCGGGAGACGGCCGGGATCGCGGTGGCGGCCGGGCCGGGCGCGAGCAGCGCCCTGCTGTACGCCGACGACCTGACGTTGGGCAACCTGGGTCTGCGCGACGGCGGTCAGGTGCGGGTGAGCCCGGTGCCGTTGGTCTCGGCGAGCCGGGTCGTCCTGGCCGGGCCGGTGGGGGTCGTCGCGGCGGTCAGCCCGGAGATGCTCCGGCTCGCCCTGCTGGGCAAGGTGCTCACCGCCGGGGACGACGTGTCGCTGCTGCCGCAGGACGTGCTGCCGGACGCCTCGGTCCGCAGCCTGGTCGAGGCGGCGCGACGCAGCCTCGCCAACACCGTCGGCTTCGCCTGGACCAGCACGCTGCTCAGCGTGGTCACTGTCGAGCCGGCGGCCGGCGCGCTGGTCACCATGGGCACATCGGTCGCCTGGGAGCACGGTGCGACGACCCACGGCGGGCCCGCCCCGGTCGGTGCCGCGTCGACCCGACCGGGTACGAGCGCCGACGCCGTTGCGGCTGAGGACGCGCCCGACGTGGACGAGCTGCCCGGGCTGCGGGCCCAGGCCGAGGAGCTGACCGAGCTGCTGGACCTCGGCTTCCACCACCGGGAGGTGCTGGGCCGGCTCGGCACCACCATCTCGTTGGGGGTGTTGCTCGTCGGTCCGGCGGGATCCGGGAAGTCGGCGCTGGTCCGGGCCGTGGCCGCCCGGGTCGGTGCCCGCGTCCACCCGCTCTGGGCGCCGGAGGTGGCCGCGTTGGCCAGTCAGGCCGCCGCCGAGCGGTTGCGCGTCGCGGCATCGGCGGCTCGGGCCGAAGGGCCGGCGGTACTGCTGGTCACCGACGTCGAGGCGCTCGCCCCCGCGGACGATCCCCCTCCGGTGGCGACGGTGTTCCGTCAGGTCCTCGCGGAGAGCATCCGCGCCGGCGTCGCCGTGGTCTGCACCACCGGCCGGCCGGAGGCGGTCGACCCGGCACTGCGCGCCCCCGACCTGCTGTCGCTGCGGATCAGCGTCCCGCTCCCGGATCAGGCGCTGCGCCGCGAACAGCTCACAGTGCTGACCCGGCAGGTGCCGCTGGCCGACGACGTCCGGCTGGACGAGGTGGCCGCGCGTACCCCCGGGTTCGTCGCGGCGGACCTGGCCGCGCTGGTCCGGGAGGCCGGGGTACGCGCGGCGCTGCGGCAGAAGGCCGCCGAGACGCCGACTGTGTCGATGGCCGACTTCACCGCCGCCCGGGAGGTGGTCCGACCCACCACGATGGCGGCGTCCACCCTGGATCTGGCGTCGGTGACCCTTGACGACGTGGGCGGCCTGGACGAGGTCAAGCAGACGCTGACCGAGTCGGTGCTGTGGCCGCTGACCTACCCGGACACCTTCGCCCGCCTCGGCGTGCAGCCGCCGCGCGGCGTGCTGCTCTACGGGCCGCCGGGCTGCGGCAAGACCTACCTGGTCACCGCACTGGCCGGCTCGGGGCGGGCCAACGTGCTGTCGGTCAAGGGGGCCGAACTGCTCTCCAAGTGGGTCGGTGAGAGCGAACGCGCGGTCCGCGAGCTGTTCCGTCGGGCCCGGGAGGCGGCCCCCACGCTGATCTTCCTGGACGAGGTGGACGCGCTGGCGCCGGTCCGCGGCCAGGTCACCGACGGGGGCACCACGGACCGGGTGGTCGCCGCCCTGCTCACCGAGCTGGACGGGGTGGAGACGCTGCGCAACGTGGTGGTGGTCGGTGCGACGAACCGGCCGGACCTGGTCGACCCGGCGCTGCTTCGGCCGGGCCGGTTGGAGCGGCTGGTCTACGTGCCGCCGCCGGACGGTCCCGCCCGCGCGGAGATCCTGCGGGCCGCGTCCCGGCAGGTGCCGCTGGCACCGGACGTCGACCTGCCGGCCCTCGGCGACGAGCTGACCGGCTTCTCCGCCGCGGACTGCGCGGCGCTGATCCGCGAGGCTGCGCTGGCTGCGATGCGGGAGTCGCTCGCCGCCGCCACGGTCACCGCCGAGCACGTGTCGACCGCACGGGCCCGGGTACGGCCGTCGCTGGACCCGGCCCAGGTCGCCGGCCTGGCCGCGTACGCCGCCGGCCGGGAGTGATCAGAACAGGACAACCTTTCGTCGCGCCCAGGGCGTTCCTAAGGCGTCACATTCCTCAGTGGAGTTATCCACTGCGACGTCAGGTGGTGTTCCTTGCGCAAGTTGCTCTCTCTTCTCATCGTCCCCCTCGTGGCGGCGGCGACGGTGGTCTCGGTCGGCGCACCGGCGGCGGCTCATCCGGCGAAGCCGTTCCCCGCCCGGATCGCGCTGCCGAACGGGTTCACTCCGGAAGGACTGACGATCGGTCGTGGCACCACAGTGTTCGTGGGATCCATTCTTGACGGTGCCGTGTGGCGGGGTGACTTACGCACCGGACGCGGCTCGGTGCTGATCCCCGGCACACCCGGCACCGACAAGGCGGGCCTCAAGCTCGACCCGCAGGGCCGGCTCTGGACCGCCGACTTCTCCGGCGGGGGCGCGAGCGTGTACGACGCGGAGACCGGCACCAAGCTGGCCCACTACCAGTTCACCGATGTCCCGGGCAGCTACGTCAACGACCTCGTGATCACCCAGCGAGCGGTCTACTTCACCGACTCCGCGCGGCAGGTGCTGTACGTGGTGCCCCTGGGCCCGGGTGGTCGCCTTCCGGCCCCCACCGCCTTCCGGGTGCTGCAGCTCAGCGGTCCGGCCGCCACTCCGGACGTCTACCACAACGGGATCGTGGCACTGCCGGACGGCGATCTGCTGGTCGCGCAGATGCTGACCGGTCAGCTCGTACGCGTCGACCCGCGTACCGGCGGCAGTCGCCTCGTCGACCTCGGGGGCTACTCGGTGGAACGGGCCGACGGGCTGGTGCTGCGCGGTCGCACTCTCTATGTGATCCGGAACCTGACCAACGTCATCGCGGTGGTCCGGATGAACGCCGGCTACACCGCCGGGGTGGTGCAGCGGGAGATCACCGGCCCGCAGCTGCGTTCGCCGGCCACCGGCGACCTGCTCGGCTCGGCGTTGTACGTGGTCAACGGCCGGTTCGACGTGGAGTCGACGCCGAGCACCGACTACGACATCGTTCGGCTGCCGGCCTGACCCAGGCGGTCGGCGGCGACCATCGCAGGGGTTGCCGCCGGCTGGCCGGTGCGGGCACGGTCAGTCGGTAGGAAGCAGCGGGCCAAGTGGGCCGAGGTCCACGTTCAGGTCCTCCGGAGCCAGGCCGAAGTGCTCGCGCAGCCCCGTCATCTGCTCCTCCAGCGCCATCAGCGTCACCCCGATGCGCTCGATCTGCTCCTCGGAGAGGTCACCAAGATCGACCCGGCGTAGGGCCTGCCGTTCCATCAGTTGCCGCAGCAGCTCGACGACGGTGAGCACCAGGCTGGCCAGGCCTCGCTCGACCGAGTCACGGTCCACCGCGATCCGACGGTCCAGCGGGGTGACCCGGGGTGGCAGCCACGACTGGGCGCCCAGTGCAGCGGCCAGCTCCGCGGCCTCGTCCCGCCCGGTCATCCGGTGTTCTCCGGCGAGGCCAGCGCGCCGACCGAGGCGACCAACGCGCGCAGCGAGATCCGGACCAGGTCGACGTCGGCGATGGACAGCGTGATGTCACCGCTGATCACCACCCCCGTGGCGAGCACCCGGTCGAGCAGGTCGACGAGGGCAACCGGCCGGTAGGCCAGCGAATCGTCAGCGCTGTTCGGCGCGAGGACTGCGGTCACCGCGACTCCCCGACGGCGCCGTCGGGATCCGGCCGATCCGCCACGAAGGAGTACGCCGGCCACGGGCCGGTCAACTCCAGCCGAACCCCCGGGTGCCGGCCACCCAGCTGTCCGAGCAGGTCGGTAAAGCGGGACAACTCCGTGACATCGACCAGGTACGCCCCGTTGAGCACCATCGGCGTGGGCGCACCCGAGAGCCTCCGGTCCTGTGGGGCGTGCCGGCGGCCTGCCACGGCAACGTCGCAGAGGGCGGCGTGCACCGCGTCCGCGGCGGCGCTCGCGACCTGCTGGTGTTCCTCCCGGGCGGTCAACTGGGCACGTCTGCGACGGAGGTACGCCGTCCCCACCCCGCCGGCGCTCGCCGCCTCGGCGTTCACGCTGGCGGCACCCGGCACCAGGTAACCCTTCACGCCCCACTCGCCGCGCCCGGTCAGCCGGTCCAGGGTGGCGACCAGTTCGGCGCGCCGGGCGGCGAGAGAGGCGGCCACCCCGTCGTCGCCGCTGTGCACTGTGGCGAGCCGGGCCGGTACCACCGGCCCCCGGCGAGCCAACGTCTCGACCACGGCATGGTGCGCCCGAGCCGCGCGCTCCAACCAGACCAGGTCCTCCAGGTTGCGGCGCAGCGACTCCTCGCCGTACTCGTTCAGCGGCGCGGCGCTGACCACGGCGATCAGCCCAGCGGCGGGCACCGCGCGGACCGGGCCACCGTCCATCCCGACGATCATCGCCAACGCCACCGGCTCGATGTTCCGAACCACGCCGTGCAGCCAGGCCCCGGCGACCGGGGCAGGACGTTGCATGGTCACCTCAGCCGTCGAACCCATCCCACTCCTCCACTTCGGCATCGCGACGTAGCGCCCGGGACCGTCGCTCCACCTCAACCTGCGCCGGGTCACGCGGTTCCAACTCCACCGGCGGACGGGCCCGCGAGCTGAGCCACGGGTCGTGCTCCCACCAGTCGATGCCGATCTGACGTGCGGTGTCGACCGAGGCGATGACCAGTCGCAGCTTCAACGTCAGCAGCTCGATATCGAGCAGGCTCACCCGGATGTCCCCGGCGATCACGATGCCCCGGTCGAGCACCCGCTCCAGGATGTCGCCCAGGTTCGCCGGCTCATGGCCGGCGGGCAGGACCTGGCCGGAGTTCTGCACCACCGGCGGCGGCTGCGCAGCGGTCATCTCAATCCACCTCACTCTTCCCGCGCTGGTAGCGCCGCAGCCGCCGATAACCGAGCAGGTTCCCCTCGACGTCCAGCTCCACCTCGTACAGGCCGAGCAGGTCGATGGAGTTGGGGATCCGGCGTGCCTCCACCACCTCCACCCCGACCAGCCAGCCGTCCTCGGTGGCCTCCAGCGACGTGGTCACCGAAGGCTCGCGACCGGTCAGCTCGACGAGTTGCCGCAGCCCCGCCCGGGCAGCCTCGGCCGCCGACACCGGCTCGACGTACTCCTCGTCGGAGTAACCGTCGACGGTCGGATCACGTCGCCGGGCGCGGTCGCCGTCGGTCATGGCGCACTCCTTCCTGGCGGGCCGGGCGCTGCCGGCGCGGACGTGGCCGCTCACCGGCCTGGCCCGCACCCCCGGTGAGCCGGTCCAGCACCCGCTGCTCGGCCCGGTCGCGTTCCTCGGCACTGAGCTCGCCGGCTGCCGCCGCCGCGTCCAACGCCTCCAGCTCGCGCCGGATGTTCACCGGGTTCCGCTGTCGCGCCTCCGCTTCCCGGGCCACCACCCCGACCACCGCGGTCAGCCCGCGCACCGGCGCGTACGGCAAGGTCAGCAGCGCCCAGAGCAGGTCCATCGGTCAGCCCGCCAGCTGGTGCGCGTCGACGAAGTCGTACGGGGCGAGCGGCCCGAGCAGCCGCATCCGCAGCAGGCCCCGGCGATCCTGCGCGTACTCCTCCAGCACGTCGACCAGGGCGTCCTCCTTGTTGCTGTCCACCAGAAGTGCCACGTGGGCCGCGTCCATCTCGTGGTTGGGCGGGCGCAGCCGCGTAGAGACGACATACTCGGCCGTCGTGTCGAGCAGCCGTCGGTTCTCCGCCTCGCGGCGCAGCTCCACCGCCTGGCTGATCAGCTCCCCGAGCCGGATCCGGGGCTCCCGGCTGGCCGCCTCGGTCCGGCCACGCACCTGCTCGGCGAGCCGGGCGGCGGCCGGGTTCTCGTCGAGGATGACGCGCAGCAACGCCGGCTCCTCGAAACGGCCCTGCACGACGTACTGCACAGTGCCCTCCAACTCGGCGAGCGCGGCGGCGAACCGGTCGTGGTGTGGTCGCAGCAGGTCGAGCACCGCGTCCGGGCCGGTGACCACGGTGCCGAACCGCACCGGCAGGACCGGCGCAACGACCGCTGTCCCGTCGAGCAGTTCCTGGTACGCCCGAAGGTCGGCCGACCGGCCCAGCGGCGTGTCCAACGGCACCTCGCTGACCAGGGCCCCGAGGTCGCCGTGCCGGACCACGGTCACCTCGCCGGGCGGCTCGCCGACCCCGTCGGCGTCGGGCGTCGCCTCCACGTCCGCCGGCACCAGCCCGTAGAGGAAGAGTCCCGTCTCCCCTGCCATGTCAGCTCCTCCCAAGGTCCCGCACGTTGCCGGTGGCGTCGCCGACCGCGCCGGTGACGTCTCGGACCGACCCGGTGACGTCCCGGACCGCGCCGGTCACACCACCGACGAGACCGGCCAGCCCCTCGCCCTCGGCCGGGGCGAGGTCCAGACGGTCAACTGCCTCGGCGAACCGTAGGTACGTCTCGATGCTCGCCACCACCACCCGGGCGTTGATCTCCACCAGGGGGATGCCGACGACCCCGACCGTCACCTGCGCGTCGATCACCACACCCTTGTCGAGCACCGTCTCCACCACGTCGGCGAGCCCGCCAGCGGAGCCCACGCGTTCCAGGGCTCCGCCGGCGGCGGCATCGCCAGCGGCCAGCGTCACTCGTCCTCCTCGCGGCGGCGGCGCACCACGGGCCGGCGCGGCGGCTCGGGTCCACGTCGGACAGGCGGACGAGGTCGTTGCGGCTCCTCCCGGGGCTGAGGCCGGCGGGCCCGCTCCGGCGCACGACGTCGGGGCGGCGGCGGAGGCTCCTCGTCGGGTTCGTCCGCGTACCCCTCGTCGTAGCCGTCGTCGGATGCCTCGTACTCCTCCTCGTACTCCGGCTCGACCGGTCGCCGTCGCGGACGCTGGCGCAGTCGCCCGCCAGGCCGGCGGCGCGGTTCCTCCTCGGCCTGCTCGTCCTCGGCGAACTCGTCGTCCTCGGTGCCGGCCGGCGCCCCGCCTCGCTGCTCCTGTCCCCGCTCGCGTTGCTCCCGCTCCTCGCGTAGGCCGGTCTCGTGGTCCTTGACCACCTGGGAGTCACGGATCTCGCCGCGCCAGCCCTCGACCTGGTCCGGGTCGAGCACCACCTCGGTCATGACATGCCGGACGAAGTGCTTCAACTCCAGCCGCACCCGCCGACCCTGGGCGCGCCACAGGTTGCCGGTGTGCTCGAAGAGCCCCTGCGGGTGGTACTCCAGCACCACCAGGATGCGGGTCAGGTCCGGGGTGACCTCGTGGAAGCTGACGGTGCCGTCGACCGAGCCCTTCTCGCCCTTCGACCGCCAGTGGATGAGCTTGTCCGGCACCTGACGGACGATTGTCGACTCCCACGTCCGATGCGACCAGAAGACCTGCGCCTTCCAGGTCAGCTTCTCGTCCGAGTCGGTGTCGACGTTCTCGACCTTCTTCATGAAGCTCGGGAAGTCGCCGAACTGCGTCCACTGGTTGTACGCGGCCCGTACCGGCACACCGACCTCGATCGTCTCGACGATGTTGGTGACCTTCTTCTTCTTGCCGCCGCCCTTACCGCCGCCCGTGCGGCCGAGAGCTGACATCACCTTCTCCTTACCGCCGGCCACCCCGGCGTGCAGCATCGCTTTCACCGGTGACCCGCCCTCAGCCAGCTTCTGTGCGCCGGTGGCGGCGGCGATCAGACCGGGGCCGCCGCCCTGGCGCGCGTACTCGCTGAGGCGGCCGGTCGCGCCGGTGATCCGCTCGGTCACCACGCTCACCGCACGATCGCCTATCGCTCCGGCGAGGTTGCGCACCTCGTCGGCCAACTGGCCACGGAGCTTGTCGCCTAGGCCGCCCGCGTTGGTGTTCCCCGCCATGGTCACCTCCCCCGCCGCTGCCCGGCCGCCGTGCTGTCCTGATCGTTCGTCGCGTCCTGGTCGTTCGTCGCGTCCTGATCGTTCGTCGCGTTCCCGTCGTTCGCCGCGTCGCGGCCCTTGTCGTCGCCGCGCTGGTCGCCGGAGCGCCGACGCAGGGCATCAGCGGAGCCGCGGAGGCGACCCGTGAGCGCGTCGACGCCGCTGCCGGCCGCCGCAGTCGCGGCCGCCCGGCCGGCGTTGACCAACGGCACACCGAGCCGGCTCAGGTTGCTCAGTTGGGGGGACGACTGAAGCGCCGCGCTGCCCCGCTTCAGCAGCCCGCCCGGGTCCCGGCTGGCCCGGCCAGCGGCAACCGCAGCGGCCAGGGTGAGGGCGGTACGCAGTTTGCGGCGACGGCCCAGCAGGTAGCCGAAGCTCACCGCCAGACCAATTCGTGTTCCGTTCTTCATCAGGTCTCCTTCGCTCCCGGAGGGTCCGGACGCCTGCCCGGTCGGGACCAAAGAAGGGGTACCGGGGAATAGCGCGAACCGTGCCTTCAATCAGGCGTCCACCTCTGCGGACCCGGGCGGCAGTACCCGACGACGTCATGTCGAAACCGCTACGACAATGTTCGTCGAACGCCGCCAAAAGAGATCCGGAAATGCGGCACCGGAATACCCAGACCGGACTTTCAGTCGGTCATGAGCAGGGAGATTGCGAGGAGAGGAAAAAAGCCCAAACAGTCTTCAGAGAGCGGGCGGCGTCGAATCGAGGCAGATTTCGGCGCGCACCTTGCCGCCGTCCTCGCGCAGTTTCGCGCCACACTTCTGCAACACGGCGACCGCGCCGATATTGTCCGGTGTCGTCTCGGCCACCACGGCCCGCATGCCCGCCCGAGCGGCGGCATTCAGCAGCTCCCGCAGGGCGGCCGCGCCGATTCCCTGCCCGCGCGCCGACCGGCCGAGCCACATCCCGGCCTCCACCGTGCGCGGCTCGTCACAGCGCGTCATCCGGACCATGCCCATCACCTCGCCGCCGACGAGGATGGCGTACATCTGCGAACCGGTCGGGCCGTCCAGCCCGCCGAAGCTTGCCCGGTGGAATTCGCGGAACGCCTCGCGACGGGCGAGCGACCAGCCGGCGGGCGCCTCGACCGGGGGCATCACATCACCCGGCTCCGCCTCCGCAGCCGCTACGGAGAGCAACGGCTCCAGGTTCCGTTCGTCCACCGGCTCCAGCCGGACCGCACCCGCCACGTGCCGCAGTCTGCCGCGCTCATCGGCCGAAGTCCACCCCATTGGCCATCCACTGGCGGTCCGGACAGCGGTACCGGCCGGTCGGGCGGCCAGGGTGTTCCACATCACGCTCTGTTGTCACCCGACCGGGTGTCAGTGGACCAAAGCGCCTACCCGAACTCGCAGAACACCACCGAAGCGTCGTCGGTGGACTTGTGTCGGCGCAGCCGATCGGGATGGTCGCGCTCGGCGTCCCGCACCCGGTCGATCAACGCGCCCGGACCGTCGGCGCTCAGCAGGTCCAGCAGACCGGCCCAGTCGGTCAGCGCGAACTGCTCCACCGCGCTGGACGCGCCGTCACTGAGCAGTGCCGCCCGCCGTAGCGCCCCCGGACCGCGCCGGGGCGCGGTCCCGGTGACCGCGTGGAAGGCCGCGTCCGGGTCGGAGGCCGCCACCCAGTAGCCGTGGGTGCGGTTCATCCGCTCCCGCTGGACGCTCACCGCGTGCCGGAACCGGGTGACCGGGTCCGCAGCGCCGCCCGGCACGACGGCCACGGTCTCCCGCAGCTCCGCCATCGCCGTGTCCAGCCGGTTGTCGGTGACCACGCTGACCTGCCCGCCGGCGTCGAGGACCAGCGGGCTGTCGCAGAGCACCAGGTAGTCCACCTGATCCCCGCAGTCCCGCAGGAGGCAGACAGTGCTGGACGGGGTGCCCGGATGGTCGAGGTCGCACTGCCCGCCGTGGTCGGCGCGTACGGCGAGGATGGCCGCGGCCAGGTTGCTGGTCAGCCGGGCGGCCGGGCGTACCGCCTCGGCGACGCCGATCCGGGCCGCCAGGTGCCGGACGTACCACTCGGGCCCGTGTACGCAGCCGGTGTCGAAGCCGTCCGGCACCGTCGCGCCGTCCAGGACACCCACCAGCGGGCCGAACCGGAAGACCAGGTCCTCGTTGACCGGCCGACCGGGGGCCGGCGCGGACGCGGAGCGTACCCGCATCACCGGCGCCGGCCCCGGCACACCGATCGGGTCAGCGCTGTCGAAGGTCGTCGACGGCCGCATGCGTCTCTCCCTGCACCTGACCGGCGGCCGAACGGCCCTGGTCGCGTACCGCGGACACGCCCTGCTGGGCGCTGGAGCGGACCGACTGCGCCGCCTGCTGCGCAGGCTCCCGCAGGTTGTCCTGCATCTGATGGCCGACCTGGCTCGCCTGCTCGCGCAGCTCACCAGAGTGCTCACTCACCATGCTCCGCGCGCGTCCGGCGAGTTGCCGCTCACGTCCGCTCGGCGGGATCAGGGAGGCGGCCAGCAGGCCGACTCCGAAGGCGACCAGGCCGGCGGCCATCGGGTTGCCCTGAGCCTGCTCGCGGGATTGCTGCCCGAGCGAACGGGTCTCGTCACGAACCGAACCGGCCGCGTGCGACATCCGCTGGGTGGCCTCTTGCCCCATGTGACTCGAGCTGCCCATCATCTTCTCCTTCGCTCGGGTGAACGCCCCGCGCGCCTGCCCGACGCGGTCACCGGCGATCCGACGCGGGTTGACCCTGTCGGTCAGCGCGTCGACGTCACTGCTCAACTCGTTGCGGGTGGTCTCGATCTCCCGCCGGATTTGATCCGGATCACTGGACATGACCTTTTCCCTCCCGACTCGTTCACCGACCCCGCAGGGCGTCCGGCAGCTCCCGGGCAGTCTGCTTCGACCGGGGCAGAACCGCACGAGCCCGCTTCAGCTGGGTCCGGGCGTTGATGAAGAGACCACCGGCCACGGCGGCCCAGATGACCGCGACGATCAGCGCCGCCCACCCCTGGTCCATCGTGTTGGACAGCCCCCACCAGAGGGCGTACGACAGGAAGAGCACCGCCAGGAACCCGGCCAGCCCGGCACCGCCGAACATACCGCCAGCCTTTCCTGCCTGGCTGACCTCCTCGCGCAGCTCGGCCTTGGCCAGCTCGACCTCCTTGCGCATCAGAGTGGAGACGTCCCGGGTCACATCGCCCAGCAGTTCGCCGACCGAAGCCTGGGTCCGTTCCTTCTCCGGGGCGCTCACGGTGCCACCCCGCCGGGCAGGTCTCGCGCTTGTTCACCGGCGGGCGTGACGTTCTGCGCCCGCGCCGTCCCCACGTACGGCTGCTGACCGACGTCCGCCGGTGCGCCCTGCGCGGGTGACGGAGCACCGGAGGCACTACCACCCTGACCGTTGCCCGAGGCCGGCGCGGTCAGGCCACGGGTGAGCCGCCCGACCAGCAGCCCGGCTAGCGCAGCGCCCGCGAGAAACGTCGTCGGATGCTGCCGCGCGTACGTGCGAACCTCGTCGAGCACCTCGCCGGGTTCGCGCTCGTCGAGCCAACCGGCTGCCTGCTGGGCGGCGTCGGCTGCCTTGCGTACCACTTGACCGGCCAGCCCGGAATCGCCGTCCCGTTCGGCCATCGAACTGAGGTTCTGACCCAGGTCGCGCAGGCCCGCTGCGGCCCGCCGCTGCTGCGTCTGCGCCTGGTCCCGCAGCTGCCCAGTCGCCTCGCCGGTCAACTGCTGGGCCTGCCGCCGCGCCTCTGCGGCCACCTGCCCGCCCTGCTCAGCTGCGGTGTGGGCGACCTGACCCCCGGCCTGCGCGGCCTGCTGGCCGACGCGCGAGGCCTCCTGGCGGGCCTGCTGACCTCTGCCGCTCTGGTTCGTTGCCGTCATACCCCGCTCCCTTCCTGGGCCCAGGGTCGCGTGCGACCCCGGAACGCCTCCCGCCTACCCGCCTGGCCAGCCGGCATGCGGCTGGGCGGGCGGTCGGCGAGCCAACGACGCCGGGGCGGTGTTCGGTCAGCGGCGGCGGTTACGGGCGCGGGACGAGCGCAACCGGCGGAGTCGACTGATCAGCACGGGGTCGGCGGCGAGGGCTGCCGGATTGTCCAGCAGGGCGTTGAGCAGCTGGTAGTACCGGGTCGACGAGATCCCGAAGGTGTCCCGGACGGCCTGCTCCTTGGCGCCGGCGTGCCGCCACCACTGCTGCTCGAAGGCGACGATGGCCCGCTCCCGCTCGGTCAGCCCCGGCGTGGGATCAGCGGGATCAGTGGGCTGCGCCGGCTCGTTGTCGGCTGGACCCGACTCGTCGGCGGTCTCGATGGGAGGCGCCGGTCGGGGATTCGGGACGGTCGGCCCGGCAGCACCCACGGCCTCACCCGGGCGAGCGTCGATGGACGGCTCGGGGGCGGCCGGGGTGGTGTCGGCGGACATGTCGTTCAGCCTAGTCAGCGGCGACCAGGGACGCAGCAGGCGGCGCGGCCGGTCCGTACCGCCGGGAACCCCGACGGCCGGGCCGGCCGCGCCGCGTCGCTTCGGTCAGGTCAGGAGATGTCGCGGCGACGCATCGCCCAGAGCGCCGCCCCGAGGATCACCACCACCCCGACCGAGAGCAGGATCGAGGACTGCTGCCAGGTGATGTCCATCGTGGCCGGCTTGCACTCCCCGTAGTAGGTCGCATTGCAGGAGTTCCAGTCCTGCAACGTGACCGTCTTCGTCATCCAGGCCAGCACGTACGTGGGCAGCAGCCAGGCCTCGGCGAACCGCACGCTCGCCATGGACAGCAGGATGCCGAGGCCGAACTGGCCGACCACCATCACCGCCACCACGCCACCGAGGGCCATCGCGGTGTGCCGACCGAGCGAGGCGAGGGCGAAGCCGATGGTGGTGAGCACCAACACCAGCACCACGCCGCGTACACCGGTCAGCATGAACGACTGCCAGGTGCCCGAGGTCATCTTCTCGGTGCTGCCCCGGAAGTTGGCGACCGCCCAGAACCCGGCGAACCACAGCACCGCGGCAGGAAGCGTCACCGCCAGGATGCCGGTGAGCAGCGCGGCCAGCTTGGTGAGCAGTACGGTGAGCCGCTTCGGCCGCCAGAGCAGCAGGTTCATCATGCCGCCGGTGCTCCACTCGGCACCGACGAAGGACGCGCCGATGACGAATCCGACCAGGGCGAGGATCGCCGCGAACGGAATCAGGGTCTCGGCGAACGTCTCCTTGAAGTCGAAAGTCGAGGGCAGGAACCACTCGGCCTTGATCTCCTCGCGGGGCGGCGGGGTGATCACCGAGCAGTCGTCCGGGTAGCGGCCGTCGGTCGCCGTGCCGGCCGTCTTGGCCTGCTCACACGCGGCCCGCTCCTGCTCGCTCCAGCGCATCTGCTCCTGGTACTGCTGGTCGGCCTGACGCTCCGCCTGGGCGAGCTGGCCGGCGTCGATCTTCTGGTTGGTGAAGAACACCCCGACCACCACCGCGGCCAGCACCAGCAGGCCGAGCAGTGTCATGTAGCGGGTGAAACGCCGCTTGCTGAGCCGGCGCAGCTCGGTACGAAAGAGGCTCACGCGCCCCACCCTCCTCCGGCGGGACCGGGCTGACCCGTCCCACCGACCTTCATGGACTCGTCGACCTGCCGGTGCTGACCGGGTACCGGCGCGGTGGCGGTCAGTTCGAGGAAGACGCTCTCCAGGTCGACGGCGATCGGCGCCAACTCACTGACGTAGAGGTTCTTCTCGGCGAGCAGCCGGGTCACCGAGGCCGGCTTGTCGACGCCGGCCAGCATCAGGTGGTCCGGGTGACCGGTGACCCGGATCCCGGCCTGGGTGAGCGCCTCGGTGGCCACCGGCAGGTCGCTGACCGCCTCCAGCCGGATCCGGACCGCACCGGACGAGTGCTGCGCGAGCACCTCGTCAACCGGACCGAACGCAACCCGCCGGCCCAGCGAGATGATGGTTACCGAGTCGCAGATCAGCTGGATCTCACCGAGGATGTGGCTGGACAGCACCACTGTCATTCCGGACTCGGCGAGCGTCCGCATCAGCGTGCGCATCTCCCGGATACCGCCCGGGTCGAGGCCGTTGGCGGGCTCGTCGAGGATGAGCAGCTTCGGGTTCTTGAGCAGGGCCGAGGCCACGGCGAGCCGCTGCTTCATGCCCAACGAGTACGTCTTGACCCGCTCGCCGGACCGGTCGCGTAGCCCGACGAGTTCCAGCACCTCGTCGACCCGGACGGCCGGCACCTCGCCCGCCCCCGCGAGCAGGGACAGCGTGTCCCGGGCCGTGAAGTGCGGAAAGAACTGCGGGCTCTCCACGATCGCGCCGACCTGGCCGGCGACCGTGGGCAGCGCGTCGGGGACCTCGTGTCCGAGCAGCGCCATCCGGCCGCCGTCGGGTCGGATCAGGCCGAGCAGGGTACGCAGCGTGGTGGTCTTGCCGGACCCGTTGGGACCCAGGAAGCCATGCACCTGCCCCGCGTCGACCCGCATGTCGAAGCCGTCGAGCGCGTTGCGGGTGCCGCGTCGACGACTCTTGTACGTCTTACGTAGACCTTCGATCTCCAGGACAGCTGGCAAGCTGCACCTCCCCCGATGGGTGGGCGTGACAGCCGACACCATACGCGGTATGCAGAAGCGCGCAATACGCGGTATGCATCGACGCGCCGATCAGGCCAGTTCATCGACCGAGCGTGACCCTTCAGGCGCAGATCACCTGCACGCCGGCGGCGCGGAACGCGTCCACCACCTCCGGCGCGGCACCGGAGTCGGTCACCAGCGTCTCCACCCGCTCGACCGGGCAGATCCGGGCGAAGGCGTGACCCCCCAGCTTGGACGAGTCCGCGATGATCACCACGCGCTTGGCGCGGGCCACCATCAGGTTGTTCATCGCCGCCTCCCCCTCGTGGTGGGCGGCGGCGCCGAGCTGCGGGTCGATCGCGTCCACGCCGAGCAGGGCGACGTCCAGGGTGACCTCGCGCAGCAGCGCCCCGCCCAGCGGGCCGACCAGCTCGAACGACTTCGGGCGCACCACGCCGCCGGCCACCACGACCTTCATCCGGGATCGAACCAGCAGCTCGTTGGCGATGTTCAGCGCGTTTGTCACCACTGTGAGCTGGGCACCTTCGGCACTGGTGTTCAGATCCGGTCGCACGGCGAGCGCCCTCGCCACCTCGGTGCTGGTGGTGCCGCCGTTCAGGCCGACCACGGTGCCCGGCGTGACGAGCGCGGCGGCAGCCGCCCCGATCCGCTGCTTCTCGGCCGAGTGCTTGGCCGTCTTGTAGCGCAGAGGCAGGTCGTACGACACGCCGTTGGCGACCGCGCCGCCCCGGGTCCTCGTGATCATTTGCTGCTGCGCGAGCTGGTCGAAGTCACGCCGGATGGTGGCCTGGGAGACGTCCAGCCGCTCGGCTGCCGCCTCGACGCTGACCCGGCCGTTGTCGGTCAGCATTTCGAGCAGGGCGTTCCATCTGGCGTACCGGTCCACCGCGGGGGCCCTCCCAGCAACTGCACGGACGGTGATTGATTGCGTGCACACTAGTGCGCGAAACTAGGCTGGCGCAAAAGGCTGACCTGCGCGATCGGCCGGCCGGTTGCCATGGTCACCCGCGTTCGCGCAGAATAACGCGCGAAATGCGGGTCTAACGAGCCGTATTGCGCACCGATCGGCCCTGCGAGGAGTTTCCCATGGCGTACGTGGACGCGGAGATCGCGAGCCAACCCGACTGCTGGCGGGAGGCGGCCCGGCTGGCCGAGGTCGTACGCGGTGACCTGCCGCGCCCCGGGGAGCGGGTCGCCGTCGTCGGTTGCGGCACGTCGTGGTTCATGGCGATGGCGTACGCGGCCCGCCGCGAGCAGGCCGGCCAGGGTGAGACCGACGCGTTCCAGGCGTCCGAGTTCCCCGCCGGCCGCCGCTACGACCGGCTGATCGCGATCACCCGCTCCGGCACCACCACCGAGGTGCTGGAACTGCTCGCCGCGCTGCGCGGACGGACACCCACCACAGTCATCGTCGGTGACCCCACGTCCCCGGCGGTCGAGCTGGCCGCAGCCACCGTGGCCATGCCCTTCGCCGACGAACGGTCGGTGGTGCAGACCCGCTTCGCGACCAGCGCGCTGGCCCTGCTCCGGGCCCAGCTCGGCGACCCGGTGACCGCGCTCGCCGCCGACGCCGAGGTCGCGGTGCGATCCCCGCTGCCGATCGACCCGGCCACCATCGAGCAGGTCACCTTCCTCGGTCGGGGGTGGACGATCGGGCTGGCCCAGGAGGCGGCGCTGAAGTGCCGCGAGGCGGCCACCTTCTGGGCCGAGGCGTACCCGGCGATGGACTACCGGCACGGGCCCATCTCGGTCGCCGCGCCGGGCCGGCTGGTCTGGGCGTTCGGTGAGCTGCCCGACGGGCTGCCCGAGGACGTGGCGGCCACCGGCGCGGCCTTCGTGCACAGCCGCACGCATGGCTGGCGCACCGTGCTGGGCAGCTGGTCCGCCGGCCGTACCCCGGTCGACCCGATGGCCGACCTGATCCTGGCCCAACGCTTCGCGGTCGCGCTGGCCACCAGCCGGGGCCTCGACCCGGACGCGCCCCGCCACCTGACCCGGTCCGTGGTGTTGGCGTGAGCGCGAGGAGTGAGCCGGGGTTGCGAGCCCCGCAGTCGCGAACCGAGCTGGCGCCGTGAGCGACCGCGTGGTCGTTGCGCTGGACGTCGGCGGCACCGGCATGAAGTGCGCCCTGGTCCGACCGGACGGCGTCGTGGTGCGCACCGAACGGCACCCCACCGACGCCGCACGCGGCCCGGCCGCCGTGGTCGGCACCATCCTGGAGGTGGCCGGCGGGCTGGCCGACAAGGCCCGCGCCGACGGGTTCACCCCGATCGCGGTCGGCATCGCCGTGCCCGGGGTGGTGGACGAGGCACGCGGCGTCGCGGTCTGGTCGGCGAATGTGGGCTTCCGGGACGTACCCCTGCGGGACCTGATGGTGCAGCGGCTCGGCCTGCCGACGGCGCTCGGCCACGACGTGCGTGTCGGTGGTCTCGCCGAGGCCCGGCTCGGCGCCGGACGCGGCGCGGGGCACGTGCTGTTCGTGGCGATCGGCACCGGCATCGCCGCCGCGCACGTCGTGGACGGCACGGCCGCGGTGGGGGCCCACGGCGCAGCCGGGGAGATCGGCCACATCCTGGTCCGGCCCGACGGTCCACGCTGCGGCTGCGGCCGCCCCGGCTGCCTGGAGGCGATGGCGTCGGCCGCCGCGATCGGCCGCCGCTACGCCGAACTCGCTGGCGACACCGCGGACGCCCCGGTGACGGCGGCCGGGGTGGCCGAGCGGGCCGCGGCCGGCGAGCAGCTCGCCGGACAGGTCTGGCAGGAGGCCGTCGAGGCGCTCGCCGACGGCCTCGCCAGCGGGCAGGCGCTGTTCGACGTGGCGACGATCGTGCTCGGCGGCGGCCTGGCCCAGGCCGGAGACCTGCTGCTGACCCCGCTGCGGGCGGCGCTGCACGAACGAATGACCTTCCACCGGGAGCCGCAACTGGTCGCGGCAGCCCTCGGCGACGAGGCTGGTTGCCTCGGTGCCGCCCTGCTCGCCCTGGACGCCATCGGTGTCCGTGACCATCAGGAGAAGCGATGACCGTACGGGTGAACGGCCGAGTGGTGACCCCGACCGGAGTCGTCCGACAGGGCTGCGTCGAGTGGGACGGTGATCGGATCACAGCGGTGGCCGAGTATCCGTCGGTGCGCGACGGGCACTGGATCCTGCCCGGATTCGTGGACATGCACACGCACGGCGGTGGCGGGCACACCTTCACCACCGGGGACGCCGACGAGGCCCGCGCGGCGGCCGACTTCCACCTCGCGCACGGCACCACCACGCTGCTGGCGAGCCTGGTCAGCGCGCCCTTTCCGCTGATGCGTACGGCCACCGAGGCGTTCGCCCCGTTGGTCGACGAGGGCGTGTTGGCGGGAATCCACTTCGAGGGGCCGTACCTGTCGGCCGCCCGCTGCGGCGCACAGAACCCGGAGTACCTGCGCGACCCGTCGACCGACGAGCTGACCGAGCTGATCGAACTGGGCCGGGGCGCGATCCGGATGGTCACCCTGGCCCCGGAGCGCGACGGTGCGCTGGAGGCGATCAAGCTGCTCACCGCGCAGCGGGTGGTGACGGCGGTGGGCCACACCGACGCCACGTACGAGCAGACCCGCGCCGCGGTCGCCGCCGGCGCGAGTGTCGGCACCCACCTGTTCAACGGGATGCGGCCGGTGCATCACCGTGAGCCGGGGCCGGTGGTGGCCCTGCTCGACGCGCCCACCGTGATCTGCGAGCTGGTCGCCGACGGGGTGCACCTGCACGACGGCATGCTGACCTTCGTCACCGCGACCGCCGGCCCGGACCGCGCCGCACTGATCACCGACGCGATGGCCGCCGCCGGCATGCCCGACGGCGAGTACGAGTTGGGCGGCCAGGCCGTCACCGTCGCCGACGGTGTGGCTCGACTCGCCCGCGACGGCGCGATCGCCGGCAGCACGCTGACCATGGACGCCGCGCTGCGGCACGCCGTGAACGCCGGAATCCCGATCGCCGACGCCGCTCGGATGGTGGCCACCACCCCGGCGCGGGCCATCGGCCTCGGCGACCGGCTCGGGGCCCTCCAGGTGGGTCTCCGCGCCGACCTGGTGGTGCTCGACGACGACCTCAACGTGGTGCGGGTGCTGCGCGGAGGCTCCTGGGTGGAGTGACGGGGGCGTCCGTCCCCGCCGGCGCTCGCATCCGCCGGAGCAGGCGGAGGCCCAGCTCAGCCGATGGCGGGGACCTCGACGCCGAGGACGGCCTGCTCGTCGGGGCGGTGCACCAGCACGTCGGACAGGTACGACTGGACCGCGTGGCGCATGCCGACGTCCCGGCCGGCCTTCTCGGAGAGCAGCCACTTGTGCTCGATGATCTGGGCGAACAGCTCCTGCGGCTCCAGCTTGCGGCGCAGGTTCGCGGGGACGGCCCGGACCACCGGCTCGAAGACCTCGGTGAGCCAGCGGTGCGCGGCCTGCTGCTCGTCGATCAGGTCGCTCTCCGCGCGGTAGGCGTCCAGGTCGTTGAGCAGCTTGCGGGCCTGGTTCTCCTCGGCGTCCAGCCCGGTCAGCCGCAGCAGCCGGCGGGTGTGGTAGCCGGCGTCGACGACCTTCGGCCGAACCAGGAACCGCCCGTCGTCGATGGACGACATGGCCACCTCGGCGACGTCGAAGCCCAGCTCGTTGAGGCGGCGGATCCGGCCCTCGATGTCGTGCCGGGCCTCCCGCTCGATCGCCTGCTCATAGGTGATCTCGTGCCAGAGCCGCTCGTAGCGCTGCACGACCTCCTCGCAGACCACCTCGGGGTCGATGGACTCATGCAGCAGGCCGGCGGCCTGCAGGTCCAGCGCCTCACCGAAGATGTTCACCCGGGCGATCTCCAGGTCCTCACCGCGCTGACCGTTGGAGAGCGAGTTGTGCAGGGCACCCGTCTCCGCGTCCACAAGGTAGGCGGCGAAGGCGCCCGCGTCCCGCCGGAACAGCGTGTTCGACAGCGAGCAGTCGCCCCAGAAGAAGCCGGTCAGGTGCATCCGCACGATCAGGGCGGCGAGCGCGTCGAGCAGCCGGCTCATCGTCTCCGGCCGGAGGGTGTGCGAGAAGAGCGCCCGGTACGGCAGCGAGAACTGCAGATGCCTGGTGATCAGCACCGATTCGAGCGGCTCCCCGTCCTCGGTCTGCCGGTCGGCGACGACCGCCACCGCCTCGACCGAGGGAAAGTCGATCCGTTCCAGGGCCCGGAGCAGGTCGTACTCCCGCTCGGCGATCCGCTCGCGGGTCTCCTTGAACGCGTACACGTAGTCGCCCAACCGGACGAAACGGACGATGTGCCGGGAGATGCCCTGTGGCAGCGCCACCAGGTGTTGGGCAGGCCACTCCTCCAGCGGTGTCGACCAGGGCAGGTCGAGCAGCGCCGGGTCCACGAGGGCAGACGTGATCCGCACGGGCACAAGCATGACTGGTCGCCCCCCTCATCCGCCCCTGATCGTGGTTGGGCCCACAGCGCCGCACACCCCGGTCTCGCGCCGGGCCGGTAGCGTGGTCGCGTGCTCAAACCCACAGCGGTACGACGTGACCTGCGGCTACGGCCCGTCCGCCCGGCCGGCTGGTGGTTCGACGTGCTCCTGCTGGTCGGTCTGGTCGGGTTGACGGTGGCGCTCGCCGCCGACCAGCTCTTCGGATTGGACCGGGCGGTCGCCGACTGGGCCGACGGGCACCGGCCGGCCGCCGCGTACTGGGTGGCCCGGGTGCTGAACTTCCTCGGCCAGGGCACTCCGCTGACGTTGATCGCCGCCGGGCTGGGCGTGCTGCTGGCCGTCCGGCTGCGGTCGGTGCGGCCGATCCTGCCTCCGGTGGTCGCGTTCGTGCTGACCAACCTGACGATCGGCCCGCTCAAGATCTGGACCGCGCGGGCGGCACCGAGCGCCAGCGTCAAGGAGCCGTTCCTGACGCCCGAGCAGACCCTGCCGCTGTTCCACGACGACCTGCCGGTGCGGTTCGCCCAGTCCTACCCGTCGGGGCACGTCGCCAACGCGATCGTCTGGTACGGGGTCATCGCGATGCTGCTCGCCCCGCTGGCCCGCAGCTTCGGCCGCCAACTGCCGGCCCGGCTCGTCACCGTGATCCGCGTCGTGCCGCCGCTGGTCGTCCTCACCACCACCACCTATCTCGGCTGGCACTGGCTGACCGACTCGGTGGCCGGGCTGCTGCTGGGCCTGCTCCTGGACCGGCTGCTGCACCGGGCACCCTGGGACGGGGTGCCGCTCCCGGGCCGGTTACGCGGATGGGACCGGCCGTTCACCTCGTACCCCTAGGGTTCTGGTTCGTGAATCAACTGGCGCGGCGGCTGGGCGTACCCGATGCGGTTGTCATCGGGTTGGGCTCGATGCTGGGCGCGGGCGTCTTCGTGGTCTTCGGCCCGGCGGTGGCGGCGGCCGGTGGTGGCGGCCTGCTGCCCGCGCTCGGGTTGGCCGGCTTCGTCGCCTTCTGCAACGCGACCAGCTCGGCGCGACTCGCGGCCCGTTACCCGGAGTCCGGTGGCACCTACGTCTACGGCCGGGAGCGCCTCGGGCCGTTCGCCGGGTTCCTGGCCGGCTGGGGCTTCGTGGTCGGCAAGACGGCGAGCTGTGCGGCGATGGCGTTGACCGTCGGGGCGTACCTCTGGCCGGGCCAGGCCCGGCTGGTGGCCGTCGGCGCGGTGCTCGCGGTGACCGCCGTGAACCTGCGCGGCATCGGCAAGACCGCCACAGTGACCAGGGCGTTGGTCGCGCTGGTGCTGGCGGTGCTGGCACTGGTCGCCGTCGTCGGCCTGGTCGGTGGGCCGGTGCACCTGGACCGGCTCGGCGAGCCCGGCGGTTCGGCGCGGGGCGTGCTCACCGCCGCCGGGTTGCTGTTCTTCGCCTTCGCCGGGTACGCCCGGATCGCCACGCTCGGCGAGGAGGTCCGCGACCCGCAGCGGACCATCCCGCGCGCGGTGCCGCTGGCGCTCGGGGTGGTGCTCGTGATCTACCTGGTGCTGGCCGTTGTCACCCTCGGCGTGCTCGGCGCCGACCGGCTGGCCGATTCCGCCGCGCCCCTGGTCGACGTGGTGACCGCCGCCGGGCTGCCCGGCCTGGCGTGGGTGGTCCGCGCCGGTGCCACCATCGCGGTCGTCGGGGTGCTGCTGTCACTGGTCGCCGGGGTCGGTCGGACCACCCTCGCCATGGCCCGCCGCCGTGACCTGCCCGGCGCGCTGGCCGCCGTGCACCCGGTGCACCAGGTGCCGCGCCGCGCCGAACTGGCGGTCGCCGGCGTGGTGATCGTGGTGGTGCTGCTCGGCGACGTACGCGACGCGATCGGCTTCTCCAGCTGCACGGTGCTCGTCTACTACGCGATCACCAACGCTGCGGCACTCACCCTTGGCCGGGACCCGGACCGGCGGTTGCCGGTCCGGGTGCTCGCCGGTCTGGGGCTCTTCGGTTGTCTGCTGCTGGCGGTCAACCTGCCGCTGAGCAGCGTGATCGCCGGCTTCGGTGTGCTGGCGCTCGGCGCTGTCTGGTACGCCGCCCGCACCTCACGACCTTGAGTTACCCCTTCTGGCAGGGGAAGCGGCCTCAGTCCGCGAACACGACGCGCAGCCTTGGCCGACCGATGTCATCAACCCAGGGCTCCACTCCCACAACAGCCGCCTCGTCAGGCGCCGACACCACCGCAGTATAAATGTCGCCCCCATAAATCATCGCGGCGTAGCTGTCGATCTTCACCATATTCGAAACGTCCTCGTACCCACCCAATAAAAGGGAAGGCGTAAGGACAACATTCTCATTGAAAGGCACGCGGCCGAATTTTTCGACACAAGCCAGTGCCGTCGGGTGGGAAGGGCTTATCGCATTCTGCACGATCTCCTGATCCAAGAAGTACGCAAACGAATTGAAGATGGGACGGACGCTCAAAAGATTCACGTCGAGGAGGTAGACGACATCCTCGTAGGAGCTTCCGGTCCAACGCAGCGCATACTGATCTCCGAACGCGGTCTCGCCAAACATAAGGAAGGAGGGATCCGCCTTTTCGCCCCAGGCGAATCGCCATCCCTCCACCTCGTTCCAGGACCGGAGATCCATATGCCGGTCCTCCCGAACCCCGAAGACGCGGTTCATGCCGCTGTGCACTGTGAATCCGTTCGCGATGCGAAGAGCTGCTGCATAGACGCTCGGCAGCCCTGCCAGGAGCCTCTCCGTCTGGTCAGAATCGTCCAGAGCCTCTCCCACGTCTGCAAGCTCCAACTCGCGCAGACGCCGGAGAACATCACCTTCGCTCATCGCACCCCTGACCACATCACGGAATGTACACACCGCTCACCTTTTCAGCGTCAGCCCGGAGGAGTTCAACGACTCAGCCGCTGGTAGCGGCGCACGGCCAGCGGGGCGAACGTCGCGATCAGCAGCACCGGCCACAGCACCGCCAACAGCATCGCGTGCTCCGCCGGCCAGGAGTCTCCACCCAGGCCCGGGTTGCCGAACAGTTCGCGGATCGCCGCCACTGTGGCCGACAAGGGGTTCCACTCCGAGATCGTCCCGATGACCGGAGGCATCAGCTCCGGCGACACGAAGACGTTGGAGATCGCGCTCAACGGGAACGCCGCCGGAAAGACGATCACACCGACCGTTTCCGGGTTGCGGACCAGCAACGCCAGGTAGATCCCGACCCAGGTGATCGCGATTCGCAGCAGTAGGAGGAGACCGACGGCGAGCATCGCCTTGCCGACACCCTGTCGCCACTGCCACCCGACGAGCAGGCCACACACCAGGAGGGTGGACATCTCCAGCAGGGCGCGCAGCAGGTCGGCGGCGCTGCGACCGGTCATCAGCGCGGACCGTGCCATCGGCATCGACCGGAACCGGTCGACCACGCCCCGGCTGAGGTCCAGCGCCACGCCGGTCGCGGTGGCCCCCAGCCCGTACAGCATCGTCATCACGAAGACCCCGGGCAGCAGGAACTCGCGGTAGTTGCCGCCACCCGCCACCTGCATGCCGCTGCCGAACACGTACCCGAAGACCAACACGAACATGATCGGCAGCGAGAAGTAGAGGATCAGTTCCTCCGGCGCGCGGACCACGTGGGTCATGTTCCGCCTGGTCATCGTCCAGCCGTCGGCGATCGCAGTGGTCATGCCATCTCCACAGTTCGTCCGGCCCCGACGGGCTCGCGGGTGTCGTCCGGCCGGTGCCCGGTCAGGTGCAGAAACGCCTCGTCCAACGTCGCGCGTCGCAGGCCGATGTCCTCGACCGCGATCCCGGCGTCGTCCAGCGCGCGAACCACGTCGACCAGGCCGGCGACGCGATCGAGCACCGGCACGCTGAGCCGTCGGACCTCCGGATCGAGTTCGGGCTCCGCACCGCAGATCGGCGCGACGAGACGGGCCGCCTGGCTCAGCTCGGCCGCGTCGCGGACCACCACCTCGATCCGGTCGCCGCCGGTCATCGCCTTCAGCTGGTCCGGTGAGCCCTCGGCCACCACCCGACCGGCGTCGATCACCGAAATCCGGTCGGCGAGCTGATCGGCCTCCTCCAGGTACTGCGTGGTGAGCAGCACCGTCGTCCCGTCCGCGACCAGACCGCGGACCAGATCCCACACCTGGTTGCGGCTGCGCGGGTCCAGGCCGGTCGTCGGCTCGTCCAGGAACAGCACCCTCGGCGTACGGATCAGGCTGGCGGCGAGGTCCAACCGGCGACGCATCCCACCCGAGTACTCACCGGCAGACCTGCTCGCCGCCTCGTCGAGCCCGAACCGTTCCAGCAGCTCACCGGCGCGTCGGCGGGCCTCCCGTCGGCCGAGCCGGAACAACCGGCCGAACAGCTCCAGGTTCTGCCGGCCGCTGAGGATCTCGTCGACCGCGGCGTACTGCCCGGTCAGCCCGATCCGGGCGCGCACCTCGTCCGGCCGGCGCAGCACGTCGTACCCGGCCACTGTGGCCCTTCCCGTGTCGAAACGCAGCAGCGTGGTGAGGATCCGTACGGCCGTCGTCTTGCCCGCGCCGTTGGGTCCCAGCAGTCCGTGGACCGTGCCGGGCGGCACGGTCAGGTCGAACGTGTCGAGCGCGCGGGTCGGGCCGTACCGCTTGCCCAGACCCTCGGCGACCACCTCGAATGTCGTCATGCCCCCACGGTGCGGCGGGGCGCTGACGGATCACGCACCGCCCGCTGACGGCGGCGCACCGGCCTTCTCCGCCTCGGTGATCTCCTTCAGGACGAGAATGATCTCCGCACGGGCGGCCTCGCCGACGTACCAGCCGGTGAGCCCGCCGGTCAACGCCTCCTCGCAGAACCGCCTCGCGGCGGCCAGGTCCCCGCGCACCCGGGCCACCTGGGCGAGGCCGAGCCGGGCGCTGGCCACGAACTCGGGCGCGCCGCTGCGCTGCGCGAGGAGCAACGCACCGGCGAAGTCGTCGTGCGCCCCCGCGAGGTCACCGGCGCGCAGCCTGATCTCGCCCCGGGTACGCAGCATGTCGGCCTGGTCGACGGCCGACCCGAGCGCCTCGACCAGTCCCATGGCCTCATCCATGTGGGTGCCCGCGGTCGCCGGGTCGCCCTGCCAGGCGGCCAGTTCGCCGAGCGCACCGAGCGTGATCATGGTGCCCCACCGGTCCCCGGTGCCGCGGAAGCCGTCGAGCGCGGTGGCCAGCGCTGCCCTCGCCCGGTCCCGCTGGTCGCTCCACATCAGCGCCGAGCCGGTGCCCATCGCGCCGAGCGCGTTGATCCACGGGTCCGGGCCGACCAGCTGTCGCAGCTCCCCCATCAGCTCGTCGACGTCCTCGGCACCGCCGGACGGCGGTCCCGTCGAGATCCCCGACAGGTACAGCAGGAAGGGCTGTCGGGGCGGCCCGTCGAGGCTGCGAATCACGGACCGCTGCGTCCCGAGGGACGGCAGAGGGCCGGAGCCGGCGAGCGAGGCGTTGTAGACGCAGAGGGCGAACTCCTCACCCAACCCCGGCGGCGCCTCGGTGCCGAGCAGTTCGAGGACGTCCGCGGCGAGCCGCGCCCCTTCCCCGCGCATGCCGCGCAGCCACCAGTAGAACGACAGGGCCGCGACCATTCCGGCCGCCTCGGACGCGTCACCGGCCGCGGTGGCCCGGCGCAACGCCGCGTGCAGGTTGTCCCGCTCCGCGTCGAGCCGTCGCAGCCAGTGCAGCTGCTCCGCGCAACGAAGGTGATCGCTGGCGGTCCAGGCGAATTCCAGGAAGTACGCGGTGTGCGCGCGACGGAGCTGGTCGGCCTCGCCGGCCTCGGCGAGACGCTCGGCGCAGAAGGCCCGCACCGTTTCGAGCATCCGGTACCGACCGCCGGTCATCTCCACGAAGGACTTGTCGACGAGACCGGTGAGCGCGTCGACGAACTCGGCGGTGGGCAGGCCGCAGATTCGCTCGGCCGCCTCCAGCGTGGCCCCACCGGCGAAGACGGTCAGCCGTCGGGCCACTTCCCGTTCGGCGTTGTCGAGCAGATCCCAGCTCCACTCGACAACGGCCCGCAGAGTGCGGTGTCGCGGCGACACGGCCCGGTTGCCCGTCGACAACAGCCGGAACCGGTCGTCGAGACGTGCGGCCACCTCGGCCACGGACAGCGCACGCAGCCGCGCGGCGGCCAACTCGATCGCCAGCGGCAGGCCGTCCAGGCTGCGGCAGATCCGCAGCACCATCTCGACGTTGGCCGGCGTGACGGTGAAGTCGGGCGCGACGTCGGCGGCCCGCTGGGCGAAGAGGCCGACCGCCGCGTACTCGTCGGCGTCCAGCACGGACGCGCCGAGCGGCGGCACTGTGAGCCCGGACAGCGGGCACAGCGCCTCACCGGCCAGCCCGAGCGGCTCCCGACTGGTGGCCAGGACGCGCAACGCCGGGCATGCGCTCAGCAGCCGGGCGGCCAGCCGGGCCGCGTCGACGAGGACGTGTTCGCAGTTGTCGAGCACCAGCAGCAGTTGCCGCTCGGCGAGCGCCTCGACCAGCCGGTCGGTCGTCTGCCAGCCCGACTCGGCCGGGGCGCGCAGGCCCGCGTCGCGCAGGCCGAGCGCGCTCAGCACCGCCTGCGGAACGTCCGACCCGTCGGCCAGCCCGGCCAGCTCGACGAAACGGACCTCCCCGTCGACCCGGCCCGCGGCCTCGATCGCCAGGCGCGTCTTGCCCGCGCCCCCGGGGCCGGTGAGGGTGACGAGCCGGCGATCGCCGAGCAGGTCGCCGACACGCTTGAGCTCCTCCTCGCGCCCGACGAAGGTGGTGAGTTGACTCGGCAGCACCGGTTCAGCCGACCCGCGTTCCTCACCGCGCAGCACCGCCAGGTGGACCGCGGCCAACTCCGCCGATGGGTCGACGCCAAGCTGCTCGGCCAGCGTGTGCCGGGCGTCCTCGAACTCGGCCAGCGCCTCCGCCGGCCGACCCAGTGCCGCCAGGGCACGCATGAGCTGGCCCCGCGCCCGCTCCCGCAACGGATGCGCGACGACCAGCTCCCGTAACTCGGCGATCAGCGTGCCGTGTACGCCCAACGCCAGGTCCGCCTCGACCCGATCCTCGATGGCGGCCAACCGCAGCTCCTCCAGCCGGGCCGCCTGCGCGGGCGCGCCGGCTGCGCCGATGGCATCGGCCAGGGCGGGACCACGCCACAGCTCCAGCGCCTCGCGCAACACCGCCGCCGCCCGGTGCCAGTCGCCGCCGACGAGCGCGCGGCGCCCCGCCTCGGCGAGCCGTTCAAACCGGTACGCGTCGACGTCGTCGGGATCCACCGCCAGGCGATAACCGGCCGGGTGAAACTCGACCGGGTCGTGCCCGGCGGGCAGGGCCTGGCGCAGCCGCGACACCTGGGACTGGAGCGCGTTCGCCGCGCCCCGGGGCGGATGCTCCCCGTACAGGCCGTCGATCAGGCGCTCCGCGGAGACCACCCGGCCCGCGTCGAGCAGGAGGAGCGCCAGCAGGGCGCGCAGCCGCGGACCGCCCACGGGGACCTCTCGCCCGTCGGCCAGCACCACCTGGGTCGGCCCCAGGATGCGGAAACGCATGCCATGGATTGTCGCCCACTGCGCGCCGGTTCCTGCGGCCCGAACCGTCGACCCTTCGGTTTAGGAGGGCCACTCACGCTCCGGGTGCTCGTTGTCCCACACCACGTACATCGGGGACAAGCCCGCGCGATGGGCCTGCTCGCATTGAGCGGTATTCCTCTGAGTCATATTTATGACTCAGAGGAATACCGCTCAAAAGACAGACACGTCCGGCGCGGAGCGTCTGGTCACTGCTCTTCGCTCGTTCGGGTTCGAGGATCACTACCGCTGGAAGGTGCGGGGTGACCTGCCGGTTGCCCTGTCGCGTCGGGGGCCGAGGCGGCGACCTCCCAGTCGGTCGACGCCGGCAACGACCCGGGGACCGCCGTCGATACAGACGGCTCCTCGCCAGCGGTGGGCTCGGCCGCAACGGCGCCCGACTGGGTGGGCACGGGCCGGGGCACCGAACCCACGTGCCCCTGCGGCATGGTCACCTTTGCCGAGGCGGGCGGGGCGCACTGCCGCGTCAGCCAGTCCAACCCGCGCCGCCGGGCGACCACGGTCAGCCGGTCACCGGCGAAGATCACCTGCCGAGGGTCGAGGTCCTTCCACCAGATGGTCTTGGCGCCGCCCGCCGGGGTGCGGGCGATCAGCCGGACCTGCCCGTCCCGGTTGACCACACCCAGCGGTCGACCGTCCAGCTCGGAGCCGGCGGCGACCGGCACCTCGGCGACCGGCAACGCGTGCCGGTCGACCGGGATGGTGCTGATCACGGCGCGTTCGGTGAGCGCCCCGATGAAGGCCGGGGCGGCCAGGTAGGAGACCGAACGGGACACGCCGAGCGCGAAGGTCTCCTCCACCCGTTCGGCGAAGTCACCGTCGAAGAGCCGAAGCACCACGCGCAGGTCGGCGCGGAGGTCGCGGGCAGCGAGCGCCGCCTCCAGGTTGGCCACGTCGTCGGTGGACGCCACCACCAGCGCCTGGCAGTCGGCCACCGAGGCGGCGACCAGCGTCTCCGGCAATGCGGCGTCGCCGACGATCAGCGGCACCTCCAGTTGGCGGGCCAGTGCGGCGCCGCGCGGCTCCGGATCCTTGTCGATCGCCACCACCTCGACGTCGTACTCGCGCAGCTGCGCCATCACCCGGGTGCCGACGTTGCCCAGGCCGATCACCACCACGTGCCCGACCCGCGCGGGTTGCAGGCGGCCGGTGTGCAGGGCCAGCCGGGCGTTGACGATGCCGTCCACCACGACGGCGGTGATCAGTGGGATCAGCGCCAACCCGGCCAGGTTGAGCACCACCTGCATGATCTGGGCGTCCGCCGCCTTGGTGGTGTCCGGGTCGGCGCCGCTCAGGGTGGTGACCAGCGTCAGGTACAGCGCCTCCAGCGGAGAGACGTCCTCAGCCCGGGAGATCAGCGCTCCCAGCACCGCGATCAGCGCGAGCACCGCCATCACCGCTATGCCGATCTTGCGGGTGGCGAAGCCACGTACCGCCCCCATCACCACCGCGACCGGACGACGCCGCCGACGTGCCTTGACCAATCGGCGGGCGGCGACCTCGGTGCCCGCTGGCTGACCGGTCGCCTCGGCGAGCACCAGGTCGGCGCCGGCCTGCTCGGCCGGCAGCAGCTCCACCCCCTGCGTCTCACTGAGGTGCGCCAACGCGCAGACCACGTCCTGCGGTCGGACGTCGGCCCGCCGCGCCACCCGCAGCGTCTTGTCCCGATGCTGGAAGGAACTCGGGTCGACCTCGTTGAGCGCGGCGGCCACGAAGGCCGGCGCGGCCATCTCGGCGTCGGAGAGCACCTCGACCGGGGCCTTGAGCAGCTTGCGTACGCCGTCGGCGAGAGTGCCGTTGAACATCCGCAGCACCTGGCGGACCCGCTGGTCGACAGCCTGGGCGCAGAGCGCGGCGTGCAGGTTGCCCACGTCGTCCTGGTGCAACAGGGCCAGCCCCGTCGCGCCGGCCAGACCGGCGGCCTCGAAGGTGGCCACGTCCAGCCGGTCCGAACGGACCACGCGGACGCCGCGCAGCCCGGCCACGTCCGGCCCGTTGCTGCGGTAACGCTCGGGCACCACGACTGTCACCCGGGCCCCACCCGTCGGCAGCTCGGATTCGAGCATCGCCCGGGCCACGTAGTAGGCGAGCGCGTCCCTGCCACAGATCACGTAGTGCGGGCGCGGATCACCGACGGACCGCAGCCGCCAGTTCCACTCGACCGCCCGTCGCGCCCGGTCCCGCCACGGCTCCGCCATGCCCGGATCGTAATCAGCACGGCCACGGTGGGCGACCCCGTCCGGATCATCCCGGGACCAGGTATGTCCGCTCCGGCGACGGGTAGAGCAGCGCCATGCAGACGTTCCTCCCGTACCCGGGCTTTCTGGCCAGCGCCCGCACGCTGGACCAGAAGCGGCTCGGCAAGCAGCGGGTGGAGGCCATCCAGGTGCTGCGTGGACTCACCCGACCCGGGTACGGCTGGCGCAACCACCCGGCGGTGAAGATGTGGGCCGGGTACGAGGAGGCGCTCGTCCGCTACGGGCTGGACATGTGCGCGGTCTGGACCGAACCGGGGCGGGCCGACACCTGCGCCACCACGATGACGGTCGACCTCGCCGCCGCCTGCGGGGCCGGCGTGATCCGAACCCAGGACGAGCTGGCCCGAGCCGGTGAGCTGCCACCGTGGCTGGGCCGCGACGACCTGCACCTGAGTCACCGCTCGTCGCTGCTGCGCAAGGACCCGACGCACTACCGCCCGCTGTTCGGCGACGACGTGCCGGAGGATCTGGAGTACGTCTGGCCGGCCTCCGACCGTCCCCGCCGTTGCTTACCAGCCGACTGATCCAAAGTGGGGCAGACTGGGCCCATGGCGCTGTCGCAAGTGGTAGGTCGGCTGATCGGCGTACGGCAGCACCAGGTGGACCCGGGCGGCGGTGGCGCCGACCGGGTGCCGCGACCGACCACGGCGCTGGTGGTGGGTGGCGGCATCGCCGGGATGTCGGCGGCGGTGGTGCTGGCCGAGCGGGGTGTGGCGGTCACGGTGCTGGAGGCGGCACCCACCCTCGGTGGTCGACTGGGCGCCTGGCCGGAGGCGCTCGCCGACGGCAGCCAGCAGAACGAGCACGGCTTCCACGCGTTCTTCCGGCAGTACTACAACTGGCGGTCCATTCTCCGCCGGATCGACAGTGACCTGGGCTTCCTCAAGCCCATTCCGGGCTACCCGATTCTCAGCGAGCAGTGGCCGACCGAGGAGTTCGGCAGGTTGCCACCCGCGCCACCGGCGAACCTGCTGGCGCTGCTGCTGCGCAGCCCCAGCCTGCGCCTGGCCGACCTGCGACTGATGGACCGGGACGCGGCGCTGCCGCTGCTCAGCTACGACCCGGTGCGCACCTACGCCGACCTGGACGACACCACAGCCGACGAGTTGCTGGCGTCGCTGCGACTGCCGGACCGGGCGCGGGCGATGCTGTTCGAGGTCTTCTCGCACTCGTTCTTCAACCACGAGGCGGAGATGTCGGCCGCCGAGATGGTCGCCCAGTTCCACTTCTATCTGCTCGGCAACCCGGAGGGGCTGGCCTTCGACTGCCCCGACGAGGACTACGCCACGGCGATCTGGGAGCCGCTGACCCGGCACGTGGAGAAGCACGGCGGCCGGGTCCTCACCGGCTGCGCCGCCACCGGGGTGCACCGCGACGCCGAGGGCTGGCGGGTGACGACCACCGACGGCGGCAGCCATCCGGCGGGTCACGTCGTGCTCGCCGTCGACCCGCCGGCGCTCGCCGCGCTGGTGGCGGCCTCCCCGGACCTGGCCGAGCAGGCACCCGAGCTGGCGGCACGGATGCCGGCCTTCGGCACCCCCGGCCCGCCGTACGCGGTGGCGCGGTACTGGTGTGACGGGGACGTGGCCGCCGAGCGGGCGGTGTTCAGCGGCGTGTCCCGCCAGCCCACTCTGGACTCGGTGACGCTCTACCACCGGCTGGAGAACGAGCCGCGGCGCTGGGCGCAGCAGACCGGAGGGTCGGTCGTCGAGCTGCACGCGTACGCCTGCGAGCCCGGCGTGCCGGCCGAGGAGCTGGCCGAGCGGATGCGCCGCGAGCTGGTCGCGCTCTGGCCGGAGGCTGGCGACCTGCGGGTCCGCGAGCTGCGGGCCCGGGTGGAGGCGCAGGCGCCGGCGTTCACGCCGGGCAGCCACGCCTGGCGGCCGGGGGTACGAACCGACGCGAACGGCCTCTACCTGGCCGGCGACGGCATCGCCACGGGCTTCCCGAGCGCGTTGATGGAACGCTCGGCGGCGACCGGGATCATCGCCGCGAACCACATCCTGCGCGCGGAGGGTGGCGCGGCCGAGCCGGTGCGCTCGATCCGACCGCGTGGGCTGTTGGCCGGTCGCACCGGGCCAAATCGACAAAACACAACATAAGCCACCGTACGCTGCCGTACGCTCGAATGATCAACCGTCGATCGGCCGGGCGGGAGGGCAGCGGGAGATGTCACCACTGCACCGCGCCGGCGCGGAGAACGGTTCGTCGATCGACGAGATCGGCCGCGACGACGCGTACCCGCTGATGCGCGACGAGCGCGCCTGCATCGTCACCGCGCTCCGGCTGGGTTGGTGGATGGCGGACGCCTATCACCACGGGCAGCACGCCGAGCCCCGCGCCTTCGTCGAGGCCCGCCCAGCCGTACCGCCGGCCAAACTCTCCAACCTCACCGAGATGTCCGCCCACCGTCGGATGCGGATGTACCTCGACGGGGTGGACGTAGCCCTGGCCCAGATCGCCGACCTCACCCGGCACACCGGGCCGGTGCCCGACACGTCGGCCGCCCGAGCCCTGCTCCCCGACCTGGGCCAGCCCGACCCCGCCGACCCGGTGCCGCTGCTGCTCGCCCTCGACGACCTCAACGTGGAGGTGCTGCGCTGGGCGATGGCCGCCAACCATCGGGTCGGGCTGGCCTACCGACTGGGCCGTTCAGTGGCCGACACCGTCCGAGCCGGCGACGTCTCGCAGTTGCTGCGGCAGTTCGGCGGCCGGCAGGTCCAGATCAGCAGGTGGTTGGACGAGCTGGCCAGCGTGCTGCCGCCGTACTCGGCCGCGGTGGTGCGCCGCTCGCTGGCCGCCTGGGCGAGCGCTGTCGACCGGGCCGGCCACGGGGACCCGACCGAGCCGACGCCCGCCACCCTGAGCCGGGCGCTACGCGGCCAGGGTGACCTCTGGCGCGACGTGCTCACCGGCGGCCTGCACCCGCGCGACCTGCTCGACGAGGAGGACTACGCGGTGATCGCCAGGAACCTGATCATCCGAGACCGGCGACTGGTGGCGCAGGCGGCCCGAGGCATTTTCTGGCCGGTGCTCGTACCCCTGCTGTTGGTGCTCTTCGCGGTCGTCGGGGTGAGTGCCGCCGCGGCCGCCGGCTCACCGACCACCCGGGCCACCGTCGCCCTGGTGGGCCTCGGCGCCGGGCTGGCCGCGATCTGGAGGTCGGTCTCCGGGCCCGCCCTCGCCGTCGCCGGGGAGGTCAACCGGCCGCTGCTGGACAGCGAACTCACCGCACGGATGGCCCTGCGGCTGAACCGGCCGCTGACCACCGCCCAGGTCTCGGCCAAAGCAGCTCCCCGCACCCGTCGCCAGCGGCGTCCCGACGAGGCTGGCCGATCGAAATACGTTGCCCGTGTCTCCCGGGTCGACCTACCGTGAGCGCGCAAGGTCAACCACCACCGCGGGAGCAGCTCATGACGACATGGCACGTCAGCACCGTGCTGTCGACGCTGCCCGGTGACGGTTACCGAGCGGAAGGTCCCTGGGCGGGCCGGCCCGACTGACGCGTATCCGTACGCGCTGAGCCGCCCCGTCCGACAGCCGGACCGGGCGGCTTCTTGCTGTCCGTCCCTCATCGCCCTGTTCGTCGTCGCCTTGCAAGTCGTCGCCATGTTCGTCATCAGCACGGAGGGAGATCCCGGTGGACGCCGTCCTCGTCATCAACGCCGACCTCGGCCCGCTGCACCGGGTCACCGTTCAACACGCTGTCCGCATGCTCTGCCGCCGGGTGGCCGAGATCCACGAGGCCGAGCCGGACCGGGTGATCGGGGTCTTCCCGCTGCCCCGGGTGGTGCGGCTGGTCCGCTTCGTGGTCACCCGGTGGAGGTTCAACTCCGGGCCGGCCTGGTCGCGCGCCGGTGTGCTGCGCCGCGACGACCGGTGCTGCGCGTACTGCGGCGGCCCGGCCTCCACCATTGACCACGTCCTGCCCCGCTCGCGCGGCGGCCGGAACACCTGGCGGAACACCACCGCCGCCTGCTACGCCTGCAACCAGCGCAAGGGGGACCGGACGCCAGCGGAGGCGGGCATGCCGCTGCGTCGGGAGCCCGTGAACCCGGGCTGGGCGGCGCTGGCCGGGCGGTGACGGACCGGCCGGCGGGAACGGGGGGCCGCGTCCCGGGTACGTCCCGGGCGCGGCACCCGCCGGCCCCCGATCAGACGGCGCGTTCCTTGACCTTCGACTGCATCTGCCCATTGGGGCACTGCACCCGGATCTCGCTGCGGTGCTCCGCGGAGGTCAACTCGACCACGATCTGCTTCGCCGGACCCGGGTCGTACCCCTCGACCCGGAAATCGGGCGCAAGCACCACAGTGAGCACCTCGACCGACCTTCCCACGCAGCGAGCAGTGACCGTCCCGCCACGAGCGTCGACGGGTACAGCGGCGGCAGCGGTGGGAGTCGGCGCGGTCGGGGTTGGGTCAGAAGTGGGGCTCGTCGGGCCCGGGACCAGTGTCCCGCCCGGAGCGGCCGGAGGGCTGATCCGGGTAGCGGGCGCGGTGTTCCTGGTCGGCGGCACCGCGGTCGGTCCGGCATCGGCAGCGTCGGTCGACTCCTCGGTGCGGGGCATCCCCACCGTGGTGGTGCCCGGGCCACTGCCGGTCGGCGCTTCGATCTGTCCCTGTCGACGATTGCTGAAGTCCCCGAGCGACCCGGCGAGCGCCACCGCGGCGATCACGGCTCCGCCGACCGTCAGAATGGCTCGCCGCCGACGCCACGGCCCGCGCCTCATCCGCACCGCCGAATCCCGGGTCGGCCCAGCCCTTGTCTGCCCGGTGCCGGTCGGCTCGGCCCCGGTTGGTGCGGCCGTGGTTGTGGCGCCGGTCGACCCGGGGCCGGTCGACTCAGCGACGTTTGCCGCCGAGGCAGCGGCAGCCGCCTCAAGGGCGGCGCCGCTGGCGGCGGCGAGCAATATGCGGGCCGCGTCGGCGGCCGACGGCCGGTCGGCGGGGTCGCCGGCCAGGCACCAGCGGTAGAGCCGGTGCACCTCGGGCGGTACGCCGTCGATCGGGGGCAGCGGGTCCGGCTCGACGAGCGTGTGCACGCGGAGCATCCCGGTCTGTGTCTCAGCGGGCCACGGCAACCGGCCGGTGAGCACCCGGTACAGCAGCAGGCCGAGGGCGTACACGTCGCTGGCCGGCAGCACCTCGCCGGCCAGCAACCGCTCCGGCGCCAGGTACGCCGGCGTGCCCAGCAGCCGCCCCTCGAAGTCGATCTCCGGCGCGCCGGCGGCTGCCGCGATGCCGAAGTCGAGCACCTTCGCACCGGTCGGCGTGAGCATCACGTTGCCCGGCTTGATGTCGCGGTGCACCAACCCCTGCTCATGCGCGGCGGTGAGGGCCGAGGCCACCTCGGCGCACACCCGCAGACCGGGGCGCGGCGGCAACGGCCCGACCACCAACCGGTGTTCGAGTGTGTGACCGCCGAGCAACTCCATCACCACGAACGGGACCTGGGCACCGTCCAGCACCGATTCGCCGTAGTCGTAGACGCCCGTCACGTGGGGATGCGACAGCCGGGCCGCGGCCTTGGCCTCGCCTCGGATCCGCTGTCGGGCGTTGGTGTCCGAGGCGACCAACACCTTCACCGCCACGTCCCGTTCGAGCACCTCGTCGTACGCCCGATGCACCGCCGACATGCCGCCACTGCCAAGGCGCTCCAGGAGCCGGTAGCGGCCCGCAAGCAACTGATCACGCTGCACAACGGACAGCCTGCCGTACCGGCCTGAGAACCGGGCACTCGGGATCGAAATCCCGCGATGAGTGGGGTCGGCTTGCGGCTACTGTCCGCTCAGATCCGGGTGGTCCCGTAGGAACGCCTCGCCCCGGCGGGCGTTTCGCAGGACCGACACGGTCAGCACCGCCCAGATCACCAGCAGCAACCCGCCGATCATCGCGAAGAACGGCGCGAACCCCAGGAATGCCTGACCGACGCTCGTCATCGCCAACCCCGCGACCAGCACCACAAACCAGCGCTGCTCGACGAACTGTCGGGCGGTCTCCACCAGGAAGGCCGCGTCTTCGTCGGCCTCGGGTGTGCCGCGTCGAACCTGCCGCGCCAGCCGCCGACGGCGCGACCAGTTCAAGGCCAGCAACGGGGACTGTCGGGACGCCCGGTAGCGCCCGGTGCGTACGACCCAGACGACAGCGGCCACCTCGACGATGACTCCGAGAATCAGCAGAACGCGTCCGAGATTACTGGCCCAGCGCGGCGGATCACCGTCGAAAATGCCGGTGTTCTGGCCACCCATCGCGACACCGACCGCGAGCGCGCCGACCACGGCGGGCAGCAGCACGAACCCGAAAATCAGACGGAGTCGCCGTTGTTTCCGCCCGGCCCGGTCCGGATCCGTCGCTGTCGCGTCCATAGTGGTCCCCCGATCACCGCGTGGCGGGGAAACTACCCATCGACGATGGCAGCCAAAACGCTCGCCGGCCGCCGGTCGGGCCGAGACTGCCGAATGCTGCGGTGAGACGCGTCAGTCGTGCGACTCCTGCTCTTCCGGTTCCGGGTGGGCGCAGAGGAATGCCTTGGCCCGACTGGCATCACGGAAGGAGAACGCGACGGCACCGACGCCCAACGTCGCCATGACGGCGAAAAGACCGGTGAACAGCGGTGTGAACTTCAGCAGCACCTGACCAAAGCTCGAGATCACGAAGCCGAGAAGCACCATTGAATACCAACTTTGGTTGATCATCGTCCGCGCGGCGGCTCGGAGTAGTCCGAAGTCCGCATCGTCCTGCGGCGCGCCCCGCCTGACCTGTTGCTGCAGGCTTCGGGTGTCCGACGGGTGCAGCCGCCGCAGCAACGACTCGCGGTCGGCACGGAACCGGCCGCTGCGCACCAGCCAGACAAGGGTTGCGATCGTCAGGGCGAGCCCGCCGAGTTGCAGGACGCCGCCGAGAGCGGCCGCCCAGGCCGGCGGGTCGCCGCCGACGATGCCGGTGTCGCGACCAACCACGACCGCGCCGACGATCATGGCAGCCGCCAGAATCGACAGCGGTACCACGAGCATCAGTCGCCGACGATTGCGGCTCTGCGATGAAGTCACCATCTCCATGAAGGCCCCCGCCCCTGGTTGGTCCCGGGATACCCATCGATGGTCGTACGACAAACGCGATCAGCTGTCGGGCGCCTCGGGGCCGGCAGGTTTCAACATCGGCTCGGGTGGCTCCGCGTTGTCATGACACCCGCAGCAGCCGAGGCGCTCAGGCGTCGGTCGGTGGCCGCCAGGCGAAGCGGGGCTGCCGGCGTTCGGCGATCGCCGCCACCCCCTCGCGGGCCTCGCCGGTCGTCGTCACCTTCCGGTGCCACCAGGCGATCCGCGCGGGCTCGGCCCGCTCCTCGATGATCTCCTTCGCGGCGGCGATGCTCAGCGGCGACCGCTGGGCGATCGTCGCGGTCAGTTCGTCCACCCGGGCGGCGAGCCGGTCGGCCGGCAGCACCTCGTCGACCAGGCCGATCCGCAGGGCGCGCTCGGCGTCGATCAGTTCGGCGGTGAACAGCAGATGCTTGGCGGCGGACGGGCCGACCAGCCGGGCCAGCCGGCGCGTCGTCGGTGCCGGATAGACCAGCCCGAGCCGGGCCGGCGGTACGCCGAAACGGGAGTCGTCTGCGGCGATCCGCAGGTCGCAGGCGACCGCAAGTTGAGCCCCACCGCCGACGCAGGCGCCCCGGATGGCCGCGATCGTCGGCTTGGCGAACCGGGCCAGCCGCTCCTCGGCGGTCACCGCGATGCTGGCGTCACCGGCGTCCAGCAGCTCGGCCAGGTCACCGAGGTCGGCACCCGCGCAGAAGGCGTCGCCGGCGCCGGTGAGCACCAACGCCCGTACGTCGGGGTCGGGCTCCAGCCGGTCGAGCAGTTCGGGGAGCTGACGCCACATGGCCGCTGTCATCGCGTTGCGCCGGGCCGGATTGCTGATGACAACGGTGGCGACCGGCCCGGTCACCTCGACGGTCAACTCCGCGTCCGACACGTCCGCCCCTTCCCGCGCACCCGTTCGACGACGCCGATCTGGCGAGCCGACGCCGTGCACCAGTGCGGCGACACTAACGGCGCGGCGACTGGTCAGACCACGCGGACTGCCCGAAGCAATCTTGGACTGTTTCCGTCAGCGCTGAACGGAAACTGTCCAAGATTGCCGGCACCGCACCGGCGAGCCCAGCGACCACTGTGCGGGTCGCTGGGCTCGTGGTCAGGTCAGGAGACGGTGACCGCGGTGTCGTCGACCACGAAGGACGTCTGGAGCGAGGAGTCCTCGGTGCCGGTGAACTTCAGGCTGACGGTCTGGCCGGCGTACGCGGCCAGGGAGAAGGACTTCTGGCTGTAGCCGGTGGCCTTGTTCAGGTTCGAGTAGGTCGCCAGGGTGGCCAGAACGGTTCCGCTCGAGTTGAGCACCTGCACGTTGAGCTTGTCGTAGGCGATGCTGCTGGTGGTCTCGGCGGAGTCGATGTGCAACCAGAAGCTGAGGGCGTACGACGCGCAGCCGGCCGGCAGGCTCACCGACTGGGTGAGCGTCTCGGTGCGGGTGCTGCCGTACCCGTTCAGCCATGCCTTGTACGACCCGGTGCGGGCTGCCTGGCTGCTGGAGTTGGTGATGACGCCGGAGCTTGCCGTCCAGCCGGTCGCGCCGGATTCGAAGCCCGGGTTGGCCAGCTTCTGACCCGGCGCGGTGCAACCGCCACCGGCGCCGTTCACGGTCAGCCGGTAGGTGGCGCTGCGGGTGACCGCGCCGGCACCGTTGACGGTGATCGAGTACGTGCCGGCCGGGGTGCTCGCCGAGGTGCTGATGGTGAGGGTGGACGAGCCGCCCGAGGTCACCGAGGCGGGGCTGAACGCGGCGCTCGCCCCGCTGGGCAGGCCGGACGCGGAGAACGTCACTGTCTGCGCCGAGCCACTGGTGGTGGCGGTCGACACTGTGGTGGCGGCGGAGCTGCCCGGGTTCACCGAGCCGGCGGTCGGCGAGAGCGCCACGGAGAAGTCGTTGCCGGTCGAGCAAGGCGCGTCGTTGCCGGCGACGTTCACCGCGGTCCAGGCGGCCTGCACGGCCTTGTACTCGGTGGAGCAGCTTCCGTGCAGGTCGGTGGCCGCCCGCAGACTGTAGGCGCGGGCGGTGTTCGCCGGGTTGCTGGTGCTGACGTACGCCGTGTTGGAGGTGAAGTAGACGTCCAGTGCCCGGAACCAGATCTTCTCGGCCTTGGCCCGGCCGATGCCGGTCACCGCGGGGGCGGAACCACAGACCGGGGAGGTGCCGTACGAGGTGGCGCCGGTGCCCTCGGCCAGGTTGAAGAAGAAGTGGTTGGCCACGCCGGAGGAGTAGTGCACGTCCTTGTTCTTGGTGCTGGTGGACCAGCAGCTGTCCGACGAGCCGTCCAGCGACGGGTTGTACATGTAGCGCAGCGGCGTGCCGTTGTTGTTGATGTTGATCTTCTCGCCGACCTGGTAGTCGCCCGGGTCGCTCGGCGCGGCGGCGTAGAACTCCACCATGTTGCCGAAGATGTCACTGGTGGCCTCGTTGAGGCCGCCGGATTCGCCGGAGTAGACCAGGCCGGCCAGCGCTTCGGTGACACCGTGGCTCATCTCGTGCCCAGCCACGTCCAGCGAGACGAGGGGGCGGGAGTTGCTGGAGCCGTCACCGTAGGTCATCTGGGCGCCGTCCCAGAAGGCGTTGACGTAGTTGTTGCCGTAGTGCACCCGGCTCGGCACGCCGGCGCCGTTGCCGAAGATGCCGTTGCGGGCGTGCACGTTCTTGAAGTAGTCGAACGTCTTCGCCGCGCCGAAGTGCGCGTCCACGCCGGCGGACTGCCGGTTGGAGTTTGCCCCGGTGCCCCACGCGTTGTCCGCGTCGGTGAAGGTGGTGCAGGTCGACGTGCCGTTGTTCATGTCGCAGGTACGGCCGTTGCCGTGCGACGGATCGATCATCTGGTACGTGCTGCCGGAGAGCGTCGTGTCGATGCTGACCGTGCCGGTGTAGATGCCCTGGCCGCTGCCGACCACCGACTCGATCTCGTCGTACGACCCGACTGTCGCGCCGGTGGCGGCGTCGGTGATCACGTGCAGCCGGGACGGGGTCTGCCCGTCGGGCTGCCACCCGCTGACCACGGTCTCCCACGCCAGCCGGCCCGTGCCGGAGCTTGCGTCGACGAACAGTTCCGGTGTGCCCACCGCCTCGGCCTTACCGGCGAACCGGGCACTGGCGGCCTTCTTCGCGGCCGCCGCGGTGGTCCCGGCCGAGGTGGCGAGGGTCAGCGGCGCGGCCAAACCGACCGAACTGCCGGCGTACGTGCCGTTCGGCGCAGTGTGGATGACGAAGTCACCGCCGTACACCCGCAGGCCGTGGTAGGTCCGGGTGTAGCGGGTGTGCGCGGCACCGTTGGCGTCCACCTTGGTGCTGTGCACCTGGTAGGACTCGGCGCTCGAACCCTGGACGGCTCCGGGGTTCGCTCGTAGGACGGTTGCCGCTCGGGCCGCGGCGGAGGCGTCCGGCGCGGGAGAGGTGGGCGGGGCCGCATGCGCCGGGGTGACGACGCCGGTCAGCAGGCCGCTGGTGAGCAGCACTGCACTGACGGCGGCAAGAGCTCTTTTCACGTGCGCTCCTGTGAGGAGAAGGATGTGACGGAGGTAGTCACACATGTACATATAGCTATGTGTTGAAGAAAAGAGAAGGCCTGAACCGATGTCAGACATCGACATTGACCGTTCGGATGAGGGGCTTGACGAGGGAACCAACACCCGCCCCGGCACGTCCGACGGACATGAGACCCGCCTCGACAGCCGGCGCCACGTTCGCCCTACTGGTCGCGCTCCTGGCCGGCTGCACCAGCACCGACGGAAGCGGCGCCGCTCGTGACCAAACGCCGACCAGCGCCGGCCCCACCCCGACCGGGTCGGCCACCGACGCCCCGCCGCCGCCAACCGCGGCCCCCGCCTCCACGTTGCCGACCGGGCCGCCGGCCACCGATATCGCGTCGACGCGGGTGATGCTGTTTCGCTCCGGCGGCTTCGCCGGCCGCGCTGACACCGTGACCGTCGAGCCGGACGGCCGATGGACGGCCGTGGACCGTGCCGGCGGTCGGCGTACCGGCCAACTCAACCCCGCCGACCTCGGCCGGCTGCGCGGGCTGACCGCCGACTCCCGGCTGTCCGCCGAGGCCCGCCAGACGGCCGGCGCGACCAACTGCACAGACGTGTTCAGCTACCGGCTGACCGTCGGCACCACCGAGATCGGGTACGACGACTGCCCCAGCGACGACGCGCAACGGCTGCCAGCCACCCGCGCGCTGGTCGAGCTGCTGCTGCGGGCCACCGACACTCAGACCAGGTAGTCCGGGGGCAGGCCGGTGCCCCGCAGCTCCGGCGGCAGGTGGGCCACGTCGTTGACGGCGATCAGACTGGGCGGGCCGGCCGCGCTGTACCGGATGACGGTCAGCCCCGCGTTGTGTGAGTTCAAACCCAGCCACCGCCGCTCCGGCGCGTCGAGGGCGTGCCGCACCAGCCAGGCGATCAGGAAGCTGTGCGTCACGACCAGTTCACGCACCGGTTCCCCGCCGGCGGGCCCCTCGGCGACCGGGCCGGCGAAGCGCCGCACCGCGTCCGCCGTCACTCGCGGCCCGTCGACCCGCTCGGCCGCCGAGAACTGCGTAAGGAATTCGGCGTACGCGGGCGGCAGGCCAGCCGGATCCGTGTCCTGTGGGAGGTGGTCACCGGCCAGCTCCGTCTCGTACACCGGAACGTCGGACAGCGACTTGGCGACCAGCTCGGCGGTCTGCGCGGCCCGGCGCAGCGGCCCGTGGTGGACGGCGGCGAACCGCCGGGCCCGCAGGCGTTCGCCGAGCAGGGCGGCCTGCCGCCGGCCGCGCTCCGACAGGCCGGTATCCGGTTCGCCGGCATCCGGCCCACTCGGCTCGGAGAGATCCTGCTCGGCGTGTCGGGTCAGGTAGAGCAACCGGGTCACCATGGCCCCCACCTCAACACACCGGGAGGTACGAGTTCGACCCCGCACCTCCCGGTCCTGCGGCCGTCGGCTCAGTCGACCCGACCGGACGCCGCCCGCGCGAAGGTGACCGACACCCACAGCCAGCCGGCCGTCACCGCCAGGCCGAACGCCACCATCACCGCCGGAGTCGGCCGGGCGATCAGCGTCACCCAGGCCGCCGCGAAGAACATCCCGGTCACCAGGCTGTACGCGGCTCGACCGCGCGCCCCCTGCCGGGCGGCCCGACGGGCGGCCACCACAGTCGCCACGATCAGCGACACGAAGGCGACCGCCGCCACCAGGAAGTGCAGGCCCCCGTGCCAACTGATCTCACCGGCGCCCCGAGGCGTACCGACCGGGAACCCGTCGGCCGGGTCGGCGCTGAAGATCGCCGCCCCGACCAGGCCCAGGCCGTACAGCGCGAGCAGTCGGGGCAGCCAGACCGATCCGCTGCCTTCGCCGGTACGGCGGCGCAACGCTTGGGCGGCCAGCACGCAGAGCACCCCGGTGACCAGGAACGTGACGATCTGAATCCAACCCAGCTCTCCGGTGCTCAACACGCTGACCGGGTGGCGACGAAAGTCGAAGCCGTCGCGGGTCGCCGCCTGCACCATCGCCGAGCCGACAAAGATCGGGCCGGCGAGCACCCCGCCGATCAACAGCAGGCGGTCCCGACCGACGGCGGTCGGTCGTACCACTGGAAACGCCGCGGCCTGGCTCATCGCCCGCCCCCTACGCCCGCGGGAACATCTGGCCGATGCGGATCCGGTTGCCGAACGGGTCCCGGATGCCGAAGTCGATCCCGTACGGGCGCTCGGTCGGCTCGTCGGTGATCTCGACGCCCTTCGCCACAAGATCCTCGTGCGTCTTGCGGGCGTCGTCAGTGGTCATGAAGAGGTACCCGCCGAGGGCGCCCTTGGTGAGCAGCTCACGGACCTGCTCGGCGGTGGCCGGGTCCAGCGCGGGCGGGCCCGGCTTCTCCAACAGGATCTCGCGCTCCGGGTCGCCGGGCAGGTTGACAGTGAGCCACCGCATGAAGCCGAGGTCCTGGTCGGTGTTGACCTCCATGCCGAGCTTGTTGACGTAGAAGTCAAGCGCGGCGTCCTGGTCGAGGACGTAGATCTGGGAGCGGCTGATCGCGTTCATCGTCATGCCCATGACGCTAGAGGTAGACCGTGACCTGCGGCTTATCCAAAACTGCTGGGTCGGGTCCAGGCTTTGGTGAAGCACGACGGCACGTTGGCCGGCGCGACGCGTTGACGCCGGAAATCCGAGGGGGACTCCCCGACGATCTGCCGGAACGTCCGACTGAACGTGCCCAGGCTGCCGAAGCCGACGGCGTAGCAGATGTCCGTCACGTCCCGCTCGGTCTCCACCAGCAACGACATCGCCCGCTCCACCCGGCGGCGTTGCAGGTAGCGGTGCGGGGTCTCACCGAAGGTTGCCCGGAAGGTACGGATGAAGTGCGCCTGCGAGACGTGCGCGATCCGGGCCAACGCGGGAATGTCCAGAGGCTCGGCGTACGCCCGGTCCATCGCGTCCCGGGCGCGCAGCATCGCCCGGTTCGACTCCTCCACCGCCCGACTCATCTGCCCCCGTCCCGCTCCGCGCTGCTCCGGCCCCAGGTTAGCGCCGGGCGCTCCGTCGTCCGGTCGGGTGGGCGCGCCACTCAACTCGGGGCATCCGCGGTGGCAGTGCCCCTCGCGGGCCCGACCGGGGCGACCGGGGTCCGCACGATTGTCTCCGATCCCCGATGATTCGCGGGTACCCCGCACCTCGTCCCGCTGCGGGCGGTGCTGGCGGCTGGTGCTCGCAACCACTACTGCCAACCACACCTGTGGGACACCGTGCGCCCGGAGTGACACCGGCCCGGTGCGGCTGAACTGTTACTTGCGGTAGTAGAAGTCGGCGGCCTCACCAGCGCGTGCCGGCGCGTTGATCTTCAAGGACTTCCCATGATCTTTCATGGTGGTGGTCAGCGTCAGCTTCCGGCCATCGCTGGGGCTCAGCTCCACCTTGATCGAGGTCACCCAACCCTGGTCGTCGGTCGTGATCGTGAACGGCGACAGGCCTATGCCGATCGAGACGATGCTCGGTGCGCCCACCGGGAGGAACGACGTGGCGTCCTTGCCGGTGGGGTCGAAACGGCCGGTGTAGGTATGCGGGTCGACGCGGTCCACCGAGGCGATCGACGAGGTGAACGCCTTCAGGCCGGTCGGGTCGACCCAGTCGAAGCGCAGGAAGGGATCGTCGCGCTTCACTCGCTTCAGATCGACGTGCACCCAGTCCTTGTCGTCGGACGGCCGCACGTAACTGTCGTTGCCAATCACGATCCGGCTCCCCGCCGACGGATACTTCCCTCCGGTGACCGAGATCGTGGTCTGGAAACGGCGCTTCTTCGGATCGAAGGCACCCGTGCCGTTGACGTTCTGCCCTTCGGGCAGGTTGCCGCGCACTGCGTACCGGTGGGCAGCCCCCTGCGACCGCTGCAATGCCACGACCAATTCGCTGCGGACGTTGGGCGTCGGAGACGGCACGGCAGTGGCCGTGGCGGTGGCCTGGACCAGCTTGTCGGCGCGCGTGGGCTCAGTCGTCGGAGTGCAGCCGGCAGCAACGAACAGGCCGCCGGTCAAGCCCAGCACGAGCAGAGTGGTGCTCTGTTTCATTGTGACTCCCCCGTGGACCACCGCCTGATGGCGGGACGGAGGCACGATAGCGAACTTGGTCGACGCCCGGATGCCGCTCGGGCCGGACCGACAGGGACAGCAGTGCCGTTCGGAAAGGTCTGATGTAATTGGAGCCCCCGGCCGGGATCGAACCGGCGACATCTCGCTTACAAGGCGAGTGCTCTGGCCAGCTGAGCTACAGGGGCGCGTGCGTCGAGGTCAGCATAGCGACTGACGTCCGGTAATCCCGATCGCGTGGCCTCCCGAGAACGGGAATCGTCAACAACCCGACGCAGACTCGTTTCCCACGGCGTCGATTGATGTCTGCCCGTGCCCGAGTGACCGGAATGCGTAGCCCGCCTGGTGGGCAGGGCGGCCCCCCACCTTGGCAGCACGGGTAAACGCGTTTACGGTTCACTGACACGGACGACGACCGGGCGCCCCCGCGACCGCGCCGCCGTCCGCTGAACCGGCACGGACACGTGCCGGTTGCTCCTTCACTCGGATCGTCCGGCACGTTCCTGCCGGTGAAAGGAAGCGCTTCACCATGGCTACGGTCACCTATTCCAAGGCGTCCCGGGTCTACCCGGGCCAAGAGCGTCCCGCCGTCAACGAGCTGGACCTCGAGATCGGCGACGGGGAGTTCCTCGTCCTGGTCGGCCCCTCGGGTTGCGGTAAGTCCACCAGCCTGCGGATGCTCGCCGGTCTGGAGGACGTGGACGCCGGTTCGATCTACATCGACCAGCGTGACGTCACCCACCTTCCCCCGAAGGCCCGCGACATCGCGATGGTCTTCCAGAACTACGCCCTCTACCCGCACATGACGGTGTACGAGAACATGGCGTTCGCCCTCAAGCTGCGCAAGACCTCCAAGTCGGAGATCGACCGGCGGGTCAAGGAGGCGGCCGGGCTGCTCCAGCTGGAGGAGTACCTCAGCCGTAAGCCGAAGGCGCTCTCCGGTGGTCAGCGTCAGCGTGTCGCGATGGGCCGGGCGATCGTCCGCGAGCCGCAGGTCTTCCTCATGGACGAGCCGCTGTCGAACCTCGACGCCAAGCTCCGCGTGCAGACCCGTACCCAGATCGCGTCCCTGCAGGCCAAGCTGGGCGTCACCACGGTCTACGTCACGCACGACCAGGTCGAGGCCATGACCATGGGTCACCGGGTCGCGGTGCTGCTCGACGGTGTCCTCCAGCAGGTGGACACCCCGCGGGCGCTCTACGACACCCCGGCCAACGTGTTCGTCGCCGGCTTCATGGGCTCGCCCGCCATGAACATCAAGACCGTTCCTCTGAACGAGCGGGGCGCCGAGTTCGCCGAGCTGCAGATCCCGCTGACCCGCGAGCAGGTCGAGGCGGCCCGCGCCGAGGGTGGCGACGGCAAGGTCACCGTGGGCTTCCGCCCGGAGGACTGCGAGCTGGTCAGCCCCACCGAGGGCGGCATGCCGGTCGTGGTCGAGCTGGTCGAGGACCTCGGCTCGGACGCCAACGTCTACGGCCACGCCGCGCTGGGTGGCAACTCGGAGCGCTTCGTCGTCCGCACCGACCGGCGCAACATGCCGAACATGGGTGACACCGTGTTCGTCAAGCCGGTCGCCGGTCGCAGCCACGTCTTCCACGCCGCCACCGGTGGCCGGATCTGACGTAACGCCGTACCGACAGGGGCGGTCCGCTTCGGCGGGCCGCCCCTTCGCCGTACCCGAAGCGGCTCTTGACCTGTCAGAGCTGACACGAAGGCCCCCTCCCGCGCTCGGCGGGAGGGGGCCGTCGTTCGACGTGCGCTACTGCTCGACGGAGCGCCGGCGGGCGACCTCGGCCAGGGCGACCGCCGCCGCCACGCTGGCGTTGAGCGACTCGACCTCGGAGATCATCGGGATGCTGACGGTCAGGTCGCAGGTCTCCCCGACCAGGCGGGAAAGACCGCGCCCCTCGGAACCGACCACCACCACCAGCGGACCGACCGCGGCCTCCAGGTTGTAGAGGTCGGTGTCGCCGTCGGCATCCAGGCCGACGACCATGAAGCCGGCGTCGCGGCACGCCTTCAGCGACCGGGTCAGGTTGGTCACCTGCGCCACCGGCACCCGCGCGGCCGCGCCGGCACTGGTCCGCCAGGCGGTCGCGGTGATCCCGGCGGCACGACGCTCGGGTACGAAAACACCCTGCGCGCCGAACGCGGCAGCCGACCGGATCACGGCGCCCAGGTTGCGCGGGTCGGTGACACCGTCCAGCGCGACCAGCAGCGGGGCCTGCTGCTCCAGGGCAGCGGCGACCATGTCCTCGAACGGCTGGTACGCGAAGGGCGGCACCTGCAAGCCGACGCCCTGGTGCAGCACCCCGCCGGTCATCCGGTCCAACTCGGCGCGGCTGATCTCCAGGTTGGCGATGCCCCGGTCAGCGGCGGTCCGGATGATCTCGTTGATCCGGTCGTCCATGTCGATGCCCTGGGCCGTGTAGAGCGCCGTCGCCGGCACGTTGGCGCGCAGCGCCTCCAGCACCGGGTTACGCCCGACCAACAGCTCCGGGGTGTCCTTGGACGGGTTGGACTTGCGCCCCGGCGTGACCCGGGGGCCGGACCGCCCGGTGGGCTTGCCGCCCCGCCCGCCGGTGGCAGCACCCCGGCCGACCGGTACGCCCCGACCGCCACCCCGACCCCAGGTGGTGTCCTTGCTGCCGGGCTGGCCGATCTTGGGGGCGCGCCCCTCCTCGGCCGCCGCGCGGCGCTCCTTGTCCTGCTTCCAGGCGGTGCGCTGGGGCAGCTTCTCGGTGCCCGAGTAGCCCTTGTGCCACGGCCGCTCGTCCGCGGGCAGGGTGCGACCCCGCCCGGCCAACGAGTCCTTGTTCTTGCCGCCGGTGCCCTTGGGGGCGCCTGCCTTCGACGTCAGTCGCCGGCCACGGCGCTGCGAGTTGCCGGCCATCAGTCCTGCTCTCCAATAGTCCAACGGGGGCCCTGGGGGGTGTCCTCGACCACCACGCCGGCCAGCTTGAGCTGGTCGCGCACGGCGTCCGCGGCAGCCCAGTCCTTGCGGCCCCGCGCCTGCGCACGCTGCTCCAGGGCCAGCGCGATCAGGGAGTCCACCACGGCACGAAGATCGTCCGATCGGCCGCCACCGGTCCAGGCCGGGTCGAGGGGGTCGATCCCGAGAATATCCAGCATTGCCCGCACCACGGCCAGCGTGGTGCGGACGGTCACATCGTCGCCGACGCTCAGCGCGGTGTTGCCGTCCCGAATGTGCTGTTGTAGCACGGCCAGCGCGGCGGACGTGTTGAGGTCGTCGTCCATCGCGGCGACGAAGCCGGCGGGCAGCTCACCGAGCTGCCCGGCACCGACCCGCTCGGCGGCCCGCTGCACGAAACCCTCGATCCGCCGGTACGCGGTGGCCGCGTCGCGCAGCGAATCCTCCGAGTAGTCGATCACCGAACGGTAGTGCGCGGCGGCGTAGTAGTAGCGCAGCTCCACCGGCCGCACCCCGAGCGAGTCCACGTACGCCAGGCCCAGCGCGTTGCCCGCGGACTTGCCCATCTTGGCCCCGCCGATGCTGAGCAGCCCGTGGTGCACCCAGTAGCGGGCGAACGGCAACCCGGCCGCCTGGGACTGGGCGATCTCGTTCTCGTGGTGCGGGAACGTCAGATCCAGGCCACCGCCGTGAATGTCGAACTCCGGGCCGAGATAGCGCCAGCACATCGCCGAGCACTCGATGTGCCAGCCGGGACGGCCCAGCCCCCACGGCGAGGGCCAGTAGGCGTCCGCCGGCTCGTCCGGTTTGGCGCCCTTCCACAGCGCGAAGTCGCGCGGATCCCGCTTGCCCCGATCCGGGGCGTCCCCGGCCGACTGCATGGCGTCCGGAGACTGACCCGACAGCGACCCGTACGCCGGCCAGGACGCCACGTCGAAGTAGACGTCGCCGGAGCCGTCACTCGCCGGGTACGCGTGCCCGTCGGCGATCAACTTCGTGATCAGCTCATGCATCTCGGGGATGTGCCCGGTGGCGCGCGGCTCGTAGGTGGGCGCCAGCACGTTCAACGACCGGTACGACTCGGCGAGCAGCAGCTCGTTGGCGTACGCGATCGACCAGAACGGTCGGCCCTGCTCGCCCGCCTTGACCAGGATCTTGTCGTCGATGTCGGTCAGATTGCGAACGAAGGTGACCTCGTAGCCGGCGGCCAACAGCCAACGACGCAGGACGTCATAGTTGACGCCGGAGCGAAGGTGACCGATGTGCGGCGGCGCCTGGAGGGTGAGACCACACAGGTAGACCCCCACCTTGCCGGCTTCCCGCGGGACGAAGTCCCGCACCGATCGGGTGGCGGTGTCATACAGGCGTAGCGTCACCGTACAAGGGTAGCTGTCCGTGCCTGTCCGGGTCCGCCGGTGCCGGGTCGTACGCTGCCAGGCGTGGATGCGACCGCACGCTCCGGTGGCTCCGGTGACCCGCCAGCCAACCCCACCGCCCCCGCCGACCCGGCCTTCGAGCGGGCTTCCGGGCCGACGGACGCAACCTTCGGATCGTCCGGCGCAGGTGGAGGTCGGGCCGACGTGCCCTTCGGGCGGGCCTCCGGCTCAGCCGACGCGGCCTCCGGGCAGGCCGCCCGCTCAGCCGACGCGGCCTCCGGACAGTCCTCCCGCTCGACCGACGCGACCCTCGGGCGGGCCGATGCTGGCGCGGGGCGGGCCGACGCGGTTGCGGGGCGGGGCGGGGAGACGTCGCAGACGCTCGACCGGGGGTTGCGGCTGCTGCACCTGGTCGCCGACGCCTCTGGCGGTCTCACCGTCACCGAGGCCGCGAATCGACTCGGCATCGGCCGGGCCGCCGTTTACCGACTGGTCAGTGCGCTGACCGGGCACGGCATGCTGCGCCGCGACGGAGACGGTCGGCTGCGCCTCGGTGCCGGGTTGCTGCACCTGGCCCGACGGGCCCAGCCGCTGCTCGCCGAGGGTGCGCTGCCCGCGCTACGCCGCCTCGCCGAGCAGGCCGGCGCGACCGCGCACCTGACCGTCGTCGAAGGTGGCGAGGGCGTCGCCCTGGCCGTGGTCGAGCCGAGCTGGACGTCGTTCCACGTCGCGTACCGGGCCGGGGCACGGCATCCACTGGACCTGGGAGCGGCCGGCCGGGCGATCCTGGCCGGTCGCGCCGGGGTGGCCGAGCCGGTGAGTAGCAGCGGGGAGTTGCAGGCCGGGGCGTACGGGGTGGCCGCACCGGTGCTCGGCGTACCCGGCCTGGAGGCCAGCGTCGGCGTGGTCGCGCTCGCCCCGCTGGACGTCGACACGATCGGCCCCGAGGTGCTGGCCGCCGCCCGAGCCATCACCACCGCCCTCAGCTGACCCCGACCGCCGCACCCCACCTCACCGTCCCCCCGCCGCGCCACCCCGCCCTGCCCCCGCGGCTTGATCGACTCGGGTTCATGGAAGTCGCGGTGTCCCGAAGCCGGTGATCGCCCGACTTTCAGAAACGCGAGTGGATCACCGCCCGTCGACGGCTCCGATGCCTGATTGGTCGGTCGTTCTGACCACTGCCATAGCACGATCGGCAGGCGGATTCGTGGTTGTCCACAGGTCCGGCGGCATGCGCGGGCCGAGTTGTCCACAGGGGTTTCGGTGGACAGTCCGTGGTCGGCAGGCTGCTCGGCATGCCCCCACGTCCGCATCGCCCCGATGCCCTGGCCTGGCAGATCTTCCGCGGCTCCGACGCTGTCCGGGACGGCCTGCTCACCGAACATCAGCTGCGCAACTCTGCCTGGGTGCGGTTGCGCCACGACATCTACGCCGACTCGCGGCTGGACCGTGATCACGCCCTCGCGTGTCGCGCCGCCCTCCTGCGGCTACCGCCCGGCGTGGTGGTCGGCGGCCCGTCGGCCGCCTACCTGCACGGCGTCCAACACGCCGCGAGCTTTACCGACGATGTGCACGTCCTCGTGCCCCGACCGCTGCGGATAGGCCCACAGCGCGGCCTCCGCGTGCACGTCAACGCCATCACCCCGCTCACGGCGAGCGAGACCGTCGAGCTGGCCGCGCCATCCGCACGACGACCATCAGGCCAGCCACCGGACGCGAGCCGTCCGCCGACGCCAGGACATCGGTCAGCCGCAATCCGACCGCCGGACGCAGGACGACCCCCAGACGCAGGACGACCCCCAGACGCAGGCCGACCCCCAGGTGCAGGACGACCGCCGGACGCAGGCCGACCCCCAGGTGCAGGACGAATGCCTGACGCAGGACGACCGCCTGACGCAGGACGACCGCCCGACGCAGGACGACCGCCCGACGCAGGACGAATGCCGGACGCGGGACGACCGCCGAGCGTTGGAAGTCCACGTGATCCAGCGCGACCTACGGGGGTGGGCCGCCCACCTACCGGCGGAATGTCACAACGCCCAGCACGGCGCCTGTCCCGTCCGGCCGCGGTGTCCGTCGGAGCAGGGAGCATGGTGGTGGCTGGTCGAGGCGATGGGTGGGCGGCGGCCAGCCCGCCCAGGCCCAGGGGACAAGACCTCCCAATTCCCCGATCCGATCCCGGGCGGGCCGCCTGGGAGACGGCTGTGTGGCTCGACCCGGTGCGGGCGGTCACCATCGTCGATTCGCTGCTCGGGCAGGGGCTGGTCGGTCGCGAGACCCTGGCCGCCATGGCTGCTCGCAATGCTGACCGGCCGGGTGCGCGACGAGCACGCTGGGTGTTCGACCTGGCCGACGGCGGAGCCGAGTCTCCGCCGGAGTCACAACTACGCGTGCGGTTGGTGCTGAGTGGGCTGCCGCGCCCAGCGGTTCAACATCCGGTACGCCTGCCCAGCGGCATTGTTCTGCACCCCGATCTGGCCTGGCCGCAATATCGGGTAACGGTGGAGTACGACGGGAAGTGGCACTCCGACGTGGAGCAGCTACACCGCGACCGCCGTCGGCTGAATCAACTGGTCGCCGCGGGTTGGCTGGTCCTGCACGTGACCAGCCGCCGGCTGCACGGCGAGTTCCCGTCGGTGCTCCGAGAGGTGCGCGACGCGCTGGTCAGCCGCGGCTGGCGACAGGGATCGTCCAGATGACCAGGATCAACTCGGGTTCCTGGAAACCGCGCCATCCTTCAGGCGCCAACACCGCGCCTTCCAGGAAACCGAGTCGATCATGACTGGCGCCCGGCGGCGGCCGGTGACAACCTGCCTGGACGAGCCGGGGCCCGGTCGACGAGGTGTCGACCGGGCCCCGGAGGACGGCGGCGGTTGGGCCACCGCAGTGCGATGTGCGCTACGGGCGGGCGCTCGGCTTGAGCGGGGTCTTCACCGCCGCGTAGGCGTCGACGACCCCGTAGCCGTAGAAGCCGTTGAAGTTGACCCCACCGGCGCAGTACGCGTCGTAGGTCTCGTCCCGGCCCTCGTTGCGGTACTGCTGGAGGCGCGGCTCCGGGCACGCGTGCTCGGCGGCCGTGCGGTAGAGGTGCTGCTCGACCAGGTCCGGCGACATGCCGAAGCCAGTCCGACCCTGCGCCTTGCCGTACCGGCTGACGATCAGCGCGGCGACACCGGCGGCGTGCGGGGAGGCCATCGAGGTGCCCTGCAGGTACGTGTAGTACCCGCACTCGCCGTTGGCCTTGCACTGCTTGAACACGCTCGTGGCGACGCGCGGATCGATGTTGCCGTCCGCGTCCACCTTGGGGTCCGGGATGGTGACGGAGATGGGCTCCTCCTGGAGCACCTTGAGCGGGTAGCTGGAGAGGATCCGGTTACCGGGGGTGTTGTACGTCGGAGTCCCGAAGCCGTCCCGCGCGAATCCACCGGGCGCGGCAACCGAGATCTGCTCGGTGCCGTAGTTGGAGAAGTCCGACTTCTTGCCGGACGGGCCAACCGACGACACGCCGATCACGTGCGGGCCCTCGGTGGGGAGGTCCCAGCAGCTCTCGTTGTCGATCGGGCGGTCATACGGGTCGGCGCCGTAGTCGGGGCTCGTGACGTCGGTGCGCGGCGCGCCCAGGTCCTCGTTGTTGTTGCCGAGCGCACCGACGAGGGTGACGCCCTTGTTGTGCGCGAAGACCAGCGCCCGCTTCATCGCCTTGATGATGGCCCGCTGCTCGGCCTGGTCCTCGGGCGAGTCGGCCGGGTTGGCGGTGCAGTTGTAGAGCCACGGGTCGACATAGAACGACATGTTGACCACGTCGATCCCGGACCGGCCGGCGTAGACCAGGGCGTTGACGACCGGGTCGAGGAAGAAGTAGCCGGAGTCCTGGCCACCCTTGAGCTCGACCAACGAGACGTTCGGGGCGACGCCGGAGAGACCGAAGCCGTTGGCCGCGGCGCCGATGGTGCCGGCCACGTGGGTGCCGTGCCCGCCGTCGTCGGTGCCGACCGGGTCGAGGCAGCTCGGCACCTCGCAGGGGCCGTCCACATCGGTCAGGTCGGGCGCGAAGTTACGCGACAGCGACCAGTTGAAGTTCGGAGCGATGTCCGGGTTGCTGGCGTCGACGCCGGTGTCCAGTACGCCGACGGTCACCCGACGGTCGCCCGGCTCGATCTTGCGGGCCTTGTCGGCCCGGATCATCTCCAGGCCCCACAGCTTGTCATCGAGCGGATCGAGCTTGGCGCCCTTCTTGGCAGCACCGGCAGCACCGGCACGAGCACCGGCAGCGGCCGGCAGGTGCTCCTGCTCGACCCGGTCCAGCTTCGGCTTGCGGCCGATGGCCTTCTGCTCGGCGGCGCCGATCAGCGTCGGCGCGGCGGTCGCCCTGGCCGCGAAGTCGGCCCGGTCGCTGCTGACCTGGAACATGCCGACCTCATCGGACCGGGACACCACAGTGCCGCCAGCTGCCCGGATCGCGGCGACGGCCGTGTCGGTGGCGACGCCATCCTCGGCGACGACGGTGAAGGTCCTGGAGTTGCTCGGCGCGGCGTTGGCCGGCACACCCAACCCCGTAGCCGTAAGTGCCAACACAGCCGCGGTCGCGACCGTACGGGCGGTGAAGCGCTTGCTCACCACATCGGATCCTCTCGTTGAGGGACGTGGCAGCCATCACACAACAACGATCCAGATTACGCCAGTTGAGCGCCCGTTATGGCCGTGAATCCCGCCAGTTCGAGCCGCACCCCGACCGCACAGGCACAGGCCGCACAGGCACACGCCGCACCGGCACAGGCCGCACCGGCACACGCCGCGGAGGCACAGGCCGCACCGGCACACGCCGCGGAGGCACAGGCCGCAGAGACACCCGCACCGTCCTCCTCGACCTACACACCTACCGCGTCGACACCGAGATTCGCCAGCGCGGCGGGCAGGTCAGCCATGCTGGAAACTTCGGCGTCGGGTGGGCAGCCAAGGGGGCGAGGCAGGCCGAGCCGGTTCAGCCACACCGATCGCAGGCCGGCCCGCCGAGGCGCCACCACGTCGTGCTCCCACGAGTCGCCGACGTACACGATCTGCCCGGCCGGCACGCCGGCCGCCGCGACCACCCCGGCATAAAACTCCGGGGCCGGCTTCTTGGGCAGGCCGTTCTCGTGCGCGTACAGCTCGAAGGCGAACTCGCCGGCGAGCCCGCACCGTTCGGCGCGGCTGTTGCCGTTTGTGGCGAAACCAAGCGTGTACCGGCTGCGCAGCGTGGCCAGCGCCGGTGGCACGTCCGGAAACGGTCGGGTGAGGGCGAAGCGCTGGGCGAAGAAGAGGTCCGCGATCTCGTCCAGGTGGTGGACCAGCGCGGCGCGGGCCAGCGACCGGGCCAGTGCGGCGCGCCGGATCTCCGCCACCGGGGCGGCGCTCAACTCGCCGAAGACCGCGCCCCAGTCCGACTCCAGTTCGGCGAGCGTCACCCCGGCCGCCGCAGTTGTGCGTCGCCGCATCTCGTCGAGGACGGCCACCAGCCCGCCGGTGACGGCCGGACGCAGGTCCAACAGCGTCTCGTCAGCGTCGAACACCACAGTGGTCAGCACAACGCCCACCCTCTCACCGCCCGCGGAACCCACCGACCGCTGAGGTCACCGCCCGCCGGCAATCGCCCGATCATCAGGAGCACCCGACCGCCAAACCTCACCGACCGTCAAGCGCCAGCTCGGGCTCGGGCGTGGGCTGCCCGGGCGTCGCGGGCGACCCGCGCAGCTCGTCGAGGCGTACCAGGGCGACGCCGGCGACGATCAGCGCACCGCCGAACAACTGCCAGCCGGTGGGCAGCTCGTTCAGGAACAGCCAGGCGATCAGCACCGCGAAGAGCACCTCGGTCAGCCCGAGGAACGACGACAGGCGGGGCCCGAGGATCCGGGTGCCGGCGATGCCGGCGAGGTACGCGATGACGGCGGCCACCAGCGACAGCCCGGCGATGGGCACCAACCAGCTGGTGGGCTGCCCGGCGAAGGTGACCTCGCCGAAGGTGGCGTGCAGCGGCAGCAGGCCGGTCAACCCGATGAGGAGCAGCATGGCGGCGCCGACGGCCATTCCGCCGCTGGCCATGGCGACCGAGGGCAGCCGGGGGTCGACCCGGCCGGCGAGCACGAAGTATCCGGCCAGGCCGAACGCCGCTCCGAGCCCCCAGAGCACGCCCACGGGGTGGAAGTCGGCGGTGCCTGCGAGGTCGAGCACGAACGCCAGCCCGACCAGCGCGGCCACCGACCCGGCGACGGTGAGTCGGCGGGGCGGCTGCCCGTGCCGCAGCCACATCCAGGCCACGACGAGGATGATGCCCAGGTATTCCAGCAGCAGCGCGACACCGACCGGTAGGTAGCGCACGGCGTTGAAGAAGCACACCTGGGCCAGCCCCACACCGAGGAGCCCGAACAGCCCGATGGCGGTGGCGTTGCTCCGCAGCACGTCCCATCTACCCCGCAGCGACAGCAGGGCGGGAATCGCCAGCACCAGGGCGGCCACGCCGACGCGGGCGATCACCGCCGACTCGGCTGACCAGCCGGCCTCAATGAGCGAACGGGCGAAGGTTCCGGAGGTGGCGAAGGTGACTGCGGCGAGCAGCGCCAACCCGATGCCGGCAGCAGATCGTGAGTGCATGTCGCGCTCCTCGGGATGGGCACCGTGTCATGAGCAAACTATCCTCGTACTGATGACGCTAGGCGGAAGCCCTGACAGGAGTCAAGTTGCTATTCGCTCATGACACCGAGTGTTCGCTGATCGCAGCCGCGGCGCTGGTCAACACCGCAGGTCGGGACGGTGAGTTGCTGCCCGATATTGCTGCGCTGGACGCGTTCTTCGTCCGCCACTCCTACAGCGGCCGGCACGAGCACACCGAGGCCGAGTTGCGCGCCGTACGGGAGCTGCGGCCCCAACTGCGCCGCATCTGGTACGCCGAACCACCCGAGATCGTCGCGGTGGTCAACGGCCTGCTGCTGGAACACAAGGCGCTGCCTCAGCTCATCGAGCACGACGACGAGCCGTACCACCTGCACGCCGTTCCCCGCGACGCACCGCTGGCCACCCGGATCGCGGTCGAAGCCGCCATGGCGATGGCCGACCTGGTCCGGACCGGCGAGCTGAGCCGATTGCGGATCTGCGAATACCCGGACTGCGACAACGTCGTCGTCGACCTGTCCCGCAACAGGTCCCGGCGGTTCTGCGAGGCCGGCTGCGGCAACCGCGCCGCGGTGACCGCCTACCGCGCCCGCCGGGCCGCCGGCCGCTCCTGACCGACGGTCGCCCACTCCTCCGCCCGCACCTCGTACTCCACCTCGCCCTGCTCGGTGCCCGGAATCGGGTCGTCCCACTGAAGGTGGAAGGTCCGCACGTAGTGCAGCCCGGCCTTCACCATCACCCGCCGGGAGCGTTCGTTGACAGTCATCGTCTCGGCCCAGACCCGACGCACCCCGACGGTGTCGAAGGCGTACCGGACCAACGCCCGCGACCCCTCGGTGGCCAGCCCGCGCCCCCACGTCGAGCGGCGCAGCCGATAGCCCAACTCGGCCTCGGTGCCGTCCGCCGACGGGTCCAACGCGAACCAACCCAGGAACTCGCCGGACTCCCGGTCGTGCGCCGCCCACCGACCCAGCCCGGGATATCTGTCGTACTGCGCCAGCAGCCTCGGCAACTGCTCGTTGCGCACGGTGGCCAGCGGGGTCGCGACGCCCCCGGTGAGGAAACGCATCACCTCGGGGTCTCTGTCCAACTCGACCAGCGCGTCCACGTCGGCCATGGTCAGCCGCCGCAACCGCAGCCGCTCGGTCCCCGCCGGCACCGCCGCGCCATCGTCACCCATGGCTCGGATCATCCGTGCCGTTTAGGACCCCGTCGAGCCGTTTATCAGGGCCAGGTGCGCGGAAAACCAGACCGCCGTCGCGGGCGAGGCGGTCGGGTCAGCGCGGGGGCGCGCCCACGAAGAGCCGCCAGGAGTACGCGTCGACAACGAGCACGGGCCCGTCCGAGTCCTTGCTGTCTCGCACGCCGACCACGTCCCCGAGATTCGTCGCGACCTCGACGCAAAAGTTGTCCTGGTTGCTGCGACTGCTCTTGCGCCAGCGAGCGTCGGTCAACTCCACGACTCGGCCACCTCGTTCATCAACTCGATCGACGCCTGCGGGGGCAGGGCTTCGCCCAAGGTAGCCTCCCAGACCCGCTGCAACCGCAACAGATCCTGCGGCTGGTCCAGCTCCTGGCCGCGAACCTGGCACTCCAGATAGGCCAGTTCCGTGCCGTCGGGCAGGGCGGCGAGCGCGAACTGCCCGCCGAGCCCCGGGTACTCCTCGGCGGATCGCGGCACCACGTGCAGCCGGACCCGAGGGTGCGCGGTGGCGATGCCGACCAGGTGCAGCGTCTGGTCGCGCATCACCTTCCGTCCACCTACCCGTCGCCGCAGCACCGCCTCGTCCAGCACCGCCACGATCTGCGGCGCACGCTCGCTGTGCAGCACGTCCTGACGCTCCATCCGGGCGGTCAGTCGCCGGTCGACCTCCTCGGGGGCGAGCAGGCCGCCCGCCTCGAAGACGGCTCGCGCATAGTCCTCCGTCTGGAAGAGCCCCGGCACGTACCGAGGCTCGTACCAGCGGACCGCGCGCGCCTGCTCGAAGATCGCCTGCCAGCCGCGTAGCCAGGGCTGCGCCCGGTCCAGGCTGACCAGTTCGGTGGACATCCGGCCGAAGAGGCCGCCGGTGTCCAGGGCGCGGTCGACGAGTTCCAGGTACTTCGCGGTGGGCGGCTGCTGACCCAGCTCGACGGCGCTGACCATCGACGCCGAGTAGTTGACCGCCTTGGCCAACTCGTCCTGACTCCAACCGCGCCGGACCCGCGCACGGCGCAGCTCCGCGATCAGGAACGCCGCCGCCGTCATCTGTCCATCGGCCATGCCGTGCCCGCCCTCCACCCCGCCGACGATCATCTCCAGCCGGCCGCCAGCGGCGGTGCCACCCAAAACAGGGCGACTATGACGACGCGGCCAAACCCTTCCGACCGTAGTCGCCTGATCACCAGACTGTGAAGCGCGGCGCCGCTCCCCGTCCCCCGGGATCTGCCGGCGCCGCACGGGACCGCCCGCTCCCCCGTGCCGGGCGGTCCCACCTCCCGGACACCCACAGCCGGACCGAGCCACGCCCGAGCGAGCCACGGTCGAGCGAGTCACGGTCGAGCGAGCCACGGTCGAGCGAGCCACGGTCGAGCGAGCCACGGTCGAGCGAGCCACCCCGCAGCGAGCCACAGCCGGACCGAGCCACACCCGGACCGAGCCACACCGCGGGGAGCCACGGCCAGAGCGAGCCACGGTCGGAGCGCACCCACCAGGACAAGCGGAGGCGATGCCACAAACGAGTCAGGTCCAAAGCATCCGCCCAAGACATCCCCGACCACGCCCACACCGGCCACCCGGCCACCCCGGCCGACCAGGTCACCCGGGCCACCCCGGCCACCCCGGCCACCCCGGCCGACCATGCCGACCCGGCCGACCCGGCCGACCACGCCCACCATTCCAGCCGCGCTCAGCACCCGACCACGCCCACCAACCGACCGACCACTTCGGCCACCGGACCCCACTGGCAGCCCCGACCGACCACGCAAGATCGTGCTCGATCCTGGAAAGAGTGGGGTCCTGACATGCGGAAGCCACTACATCCAGGGTCGAGCACGATCTTGGCGCAGTCCGGCCCGGGGGCGAGCCCCGGGGGCGTGGTGATGCCACAAACGATTCAGGTCGAAAGGAAGGCCGCCGCATGTCCCGGACCGCCCCGGACGGCCGCGCGACGACACCACGCCGACCGCACCTGCCGCTGCGCCCGCTCTGGCTCTGCCGGGTGTGCGCCGCGCCCTGGCCGTGCCCGGTCGCCCGACTCACCCTGCGCCAGGAGTACGCGCACGACCGCATCGGGTTGAACATCTACCTGTGCATGGCCCTGCACGAGGCCGCTGCCGACCTGTACCGACTCAACCCGCACGACGGCCCCGACCCCGCCGCGCTCTTCACCCGCTTCCTCGGCTGGGCGAGACCACGGCACCTACCCTGACCGGGGCAGGCGAGCCGGGTCAGGGGTGGGTCATCCGGAGCAGGTCCAACGTCTCGTCCAACTGGGTCTCGGTGAGCTTTCCGGAGTCGACGTGGCCCCGGGAGATGACCACCTCGCGGATCGAGGTCTGCTTGGCCAGCGCCTCCTTGGCGATCGACGCGGCCTCGTCGTACCCCAGGTAGCGGTTGAGTGGGGTGACGATCGACGGTGAGCCCTCGGCGTACGCCAGACAGACCTCGGCGTCCGCGACCAGGCCGACCACCAGCCGGTCGGCGAAGAGCCGGCTCACAGCGGAGAGCAGCCGGATCGACTCCAGCAGGTTGCGGCCCATCACCGGGAGCATCACGTTCAGCTCGAAGTCGCCCTGTGAGCCGGCGAACCCGACGGTCGCGTCGTTGCCGATCACCTGGGCGCAGACCTGCCGCATCGCCTCGGCGACCACCGGGTTGACCTTGCCGGGCATGATCGACGAGCCGGGCTGGAGGTCCGGGATACGCAGTTCGCGCAGACCGGCGCGGGGGCCGGAGCCCATCCAGCGGATGTCGTTGGCGATCTTGTAGAGGCCGATCGCCACGGTCCGTAGCTGCCCCGAGGTCTCCACCAACGCGTCCCGCGCGCCCTGCGCCTCGAAGTGGTTACGCGCCTCGCTCAGCGGCAACCCGGTCGACTCGCGCAGCTTGTCGATCACGGCGGCGGCGAAGCCGAGCGGGGTGTTGATCCCGGTGCCGACGGCGGTGCCGCCCAACGGCAGCTCGGCCAGTCGGGGCAGAGCGCCCTCCAGCCGTTCGATCCCGTAGCGGACCTGGGCGGCGTACCCGCCGAACTCCTGGCCGAGGGTGACCGGGGTGGCGTCCATCAGGTGGGTACGCCCGGCCTTGACCACCGTCTCGAACTCGGCGGCCTTGGCCTCCAACGCCGACGCCAGGTGCGCCAGCGACGGCAGCAGGTCTTCGACGATGAACTGGGTGGCCGCCAGGTGGATCGAGGACGGGAAGACGTCGTTGCTCGACTGGGAGGCGTTGACGTGGTCGTTCGGATGCACCGGGGAGCCCAGCTCCCGGCTGGCCAGGGTCGCAATCACCTCGTTGGTGTTCATGTTCGACGAGGTGCCGGAGCCGGTCTGGAACACGTCCACCGGGAACTGGTCGTCGTAACCACCGTCGGCCACGTGCGCGGCGGCGGCGGCGATTGCGGCGGCCACGTTGGCGTCGATCACGCCCAGCTCGCCGTTGACCTCGGCCGCCGCGCCCTTGATCTGGGCGAGGGCCTTGATCTGGGCCGGTTCGAGGCCCCGGCCGGAAATCGGGAAATTCTGCACCGCGCGCTGGGTCTGCGCCCGCCACAGCGCCTCGGCGGGCACCTCCACCTCGCCCATCGAGTCGCGTTCGATGCGGTAACCGGTCGCCTCTGGAGTCGTCACGCGTACCATCCTGCCGCGCCCGTGGCCGACTCGCAGATGATCCGTCAGCCCAACTCGGTGAGCAGCCGTTCCACCTCGTGCTGGTCCGGCGACTCGATCTGCCGGAACAGCGCCAGCGCCCGGGTCAGGTGCGCCCGCGCCGCCGCCGGGTCGGTCGCCAGCAGACAGCGGGCGATGCCCTCCAGCGCCCGACCCTGCTCGTGCAGGGAACCCAGCCCGGTGGCGTCGACGAGTACCCGACGATGCAGGTCGAGCGCGCTGCTCACGTCCCCCTGATCCAGGATGGCTCGGGCCAGCAGATTGCGCGAGCCGCACTGGCCGATGCGATCCCCCGCCTCGGTCATCGCGACCAGCGCTGCACGGTGCAGATCAGCGGCCTCTTCCGGACGGCCGGCCTCCCGTTCCATCATCCCGATCTCGTTGAGCACCTCACCCTCACCGAACCGGGCGCCCATCTGGCGCTTGAAGCGCAGCGCCACCCGCAGCAACCGTGCGGCCGGCGCCACGTCGCCCATCCGATGCCGGACCATCCCGAGGTGCCCGAAGGCGTTGCCGAGCCGCCGCGTGTCGCCGATTTCGCGGGCGATCCCCAGGTGCCGCCGAGCGGTGTGCAGCGCCTCGTCGTGCCGTCCCCAGAGCAGTAGGGTGATCGTCAGGTTGTTGAGTTCGTTCGCCAGCGCCGTCGTGTCGCCCATCCGCGTCGCCAGCGCCCGAGCAGCGTCGTAGGACTCGCGAGCCCGGCGGAACTGGAAGTTGGCCGCGTACGCGGTGCCCAGGTTGCCCAGGGTGTTGCGGTATTCGTATTGCAGACCCAGGCGGCGGAAGATGTCGAGTGACCTCTCCATCACCCGGATCGCCGTAGGGAAATCACCCAGCCGGTAATGGGCCGAGGCGAGGTAGTTGAGCATCATCCCCACCGCCCTGTCGTCACCCAACTCCTCGGCGGCGCGCAGGCCGATGCTGTGTGTCTCAATCAGTTCATCCAGGCGACCGCCCTCGAACTGGGCGTGCCAGCAGGCTCTCGCCAACTGCCAGCAGTAGCGGAGAAAACCCTCGGTCTCCGCCAATCGGACCAGGGCTGTCCAGGCGGCCAGGTTCTCGTCGAGCCAGGCTCGACCCTGCTCGGCGACGAGCATGACCAGGTCAGGACGGAGCGGCTCCCCCACCACAATCAGGGAGCGGAGCGCGGAGAGTTCCCTCTCGCGGGCGATCGCCGTGGCGACGTGCAGGTGGTGATCGAGCAGACGCTCGATGCCGCCCCGTCGCTCGACCGTCCGCTCCGGCTCGGCCACCAGCGTCCGCGCGTACTCCCGAACCAGGTCGTGCAACCGGTACCGGCCCGGCTCGGCCTCCTCCACGAGGTGCGCGTCGACCAACTCGTCCAGCAGGTCCTGGGCCTCGGGTAGGGACAGCTCGGCCAGTACGGCGGCGACCGATTTGTCGAACCGTACTCCCGGGTGCAGGCCCAGCAACCGGAACGCGCGCTGCGCCACCGGCGACACCTGGGCGTACGACAGGGCGAAGGCCCGGCCGACGGACCGTTCGCCGGCTTCGAACTCGGCCAATGGATCCGGCCGGGTGCTCAGCCGCTCGGCCAGGTCGGCGATGCGCCAACGGGGTCGGTGTGCCAACCGGGCACCGGCCAGCCGGATGGCCAGCGGCAGGTGTCCGCAGCGCTGGACGACCTTGGTGGCCGCCTCCGGCTCCGCCGCCACCCGGTCCACGCCGACGACCCGCCCGAGCAACTCGACCGCCTCGTCACTGTCGAGCACGGGAAGCGACGACGGTCGCCCCTCATCCACCCCGACCAGCCGGCGGCGGCTGGTGATCAGGATCAGGCAGTGCGAGCCGTTGGGCAGCAGCGGCGTCACCTGGTCGGCGGTCGCCGCGTTGTCGAGCACCAGCAGGGCCCGCCGACCGGCAAGCTCGCTACGCCAGAGCGCCAACCGGTCGTCCTGGCTCGTCGGCACCCTCTCGGCGGGCACACCGAGCTGCCGCAGCAGCGTGGCCACCGCCACGGCCGGCGTCAACGGAGTGCGCTCGCTGTGCCCGTGCAGGTCGATGTAGAGCTGGGCGTCCGGGTAGTCGTCTGCGAGAGCGGTGGCGAGATGCACCGCGAGGGTGGTCTTGCCGCTGCCCGCCATGCCGTCGATGAGCTGGATCCGGGCCCCGGCCTCCACCTCCTTGACCAGGCGGGCCATCGTCTGCTGCCGGCCGGTGAAGTCGCCGATCGCCCGGGGCAGCGAGCGGACCGGAGCGGTCGGCCGCGCCTCCCGACCGGCCAGGGCCAGGTCACCGGCGAGTACCCGCTGGTGCAGCTCCTGCAACTCGACGCCCGGCTCGATGCCCAACTCGTCGGCGTAGAACCGCCGGCCCTCCCGGTAGACCGCGAGCGCGTCGGCCTGCCGCCCGACCGCGGACAGCGCCAGCATCAGTTGGCCGCGCAGCCGCTCCCGCAACGGATGCCGGTCGACGCTCTCCGCAAGCTCCTCGATGAGCTCGGCTGCCTGACCAAGGCGCAGCTCGACGTCGACGCACTCCTCCAGGGCGGTGAGGCGCTGCTCGTCGAGTGCCTGGGCACGGCGGCGGACGCTCCGGCTCGGGATTCCACCCAGCGCAGGCCCGCGCCACAACGCCAGGGCGGCGCGGAATTCGACACGGGCGTCGACCAGGCGACCGGCGGTGGCGGCGGCTCGGGCCACCTCCACGCCCCGGGTGAAGACCTCGGCGTCCAGGTCGGTCGGTGCGGTACGCACCCCGTACCCCGCCGGGTCGGTGACGATGAGGTCCGGCGCCAGTTCGAGTTCGGTGAAGCGGCGGCGCAACCGCGACACGCAGGTCTGCAACTGCGCCCGGGCGGTGGCCGGCGGGTGGTCCTCCCACACCGCGTCGACCAGCTCGTCGACCGGCACGAGCCGGCCGGCCCGCAACAAGAGCATGGCGAGCACGATCCGGTCGCGCCCGGCGGTGACAGTGGACTCGCCACCGCCCACCCGCAGGGGCCCCAGGATCCCGAACCGCATCTGCTCTCCCGCGTCAGTGGTGCAACTTCCAGCAGAGTAGTCCGGTGGTAACAGACCGCCTCGGTCAGGCGATAGTGATCTGAGAGCGGATCGACAGCGGTGCGCAGCACACTCATTCCGGGTTGTCGGTGACGGCATCCGACGGGGGCGGTGCGCCCGTCCCACCCCAGCGGGGCGGGCGTACCGATGTCGGCAGAGCACGGGCGACAGAACGGGCGCCGGGCGAGTTCGCCCGGCGCCCGTTGGCGTACCTGTCGGGTCAGCGGCGGCCGACGGTGAGCACCGGCTTGGTCACCTCGGCGAAGAAGTCGTTGCCCTTGTCGTCGACCACGATGAAGGCGGGGAAGTCCTCCACCTCGATCTTCCAGACCGCCTCCATGCCCAGCTCCGCGTATTCGAGCACCTCGACGTGCTTGATGCAGTCCTGCGCGAGGCGGGCTGCTGGGCCGCCGATCGAGCCGAGGTAGAAGCCGCCGTGCTGCTGGCAGGAGCGGGTCACCTGACCCGACCGGTTGCCCTTGGCCAGCATCACCTGGGAGCCGCCGGCGGCCTGGAACTTCTCCACGTAGGCGTCCATCCGGCCGGCGGTGGTCGGGCCGAACGAGCCGGACGCGTACCCCTCGGGGGTCTTCGCCGGGCCGGCGTAGTAGACCGCGTGGTCACGCAGGTACTGCGGCATCGGCTCCCCGGCGTCCAACCGCTCGGCGATCTTTGCGTGGGCGATGTCCCGGGCGACCACGAGCGGCCCGGAGAGCGAGAGGCGCGTCTTCACCGGGTACTTCGACAGCTCGGCGCGGATCTCGTCCATCGGCCGGTTCAGGTCGACCCGGACCACCAGCTCGGCGTCGAGTGAATCGTCGGTCACGTCGGGCAGGAACCGCGCCGGGTCGGTTTCGAGGCGCTCCAGCCACACGCCCGACGGGGTGATCTTGGCGACGGCCTGACGGTCCGCCGAGCAGGAGACAGCGATCGCCACCGGGCAGGACGCACCGTGCCGGGGCAACCGGACCACCCGTACGTCGTGGCAGAAGTACCGCCCACCGAACTGCGCGCCGATGCCGAAGTTGCGGGTCAGCTCCAGCACCTCCGCCTCCAGCTCCAGGTCACGGAAGCCGTGCGCACTCATCGAACCCGCGGTCGGCAGCGCGTCAAGATACTTGGCGCTGGCGTACTTCGCGGTCTTCAGCGCGTACTCGGCGGAGGTGCCGCCGATGACGATGGCCAGGTGGTACGGCGGGCAGGCGGCGGTGCCGATCAGCCGCAGCTTCTCCTCCAGGAACTGCATCATCCGCGTTGGATTGAGCAGCGCCTTCGTCTCCTGGTAGAGGTACGACTTGTTGGCCGAGCCACCGCCCTTGGCCATGAACAGGAACTTGTACGCGTCGGGGTGCCCGTCCGGGTCCTCGGCGTACAGGTCCACCTGGGCGGGCAGGTTGCTGCCGGTGTTCCGCTCGTCCCACATGGTCAGCGGGGCGAGCTGGGAGTAGCGCAGATTGAGCTTGGTGTACGCCTGGTAGACGCCCCGCGAGATGGCCTCCGCGTCGGCACCGTCGGTCAGCACGTGCCGACCGCGTTTGCCCATCACGATGGCGGTGCCGGTGTCCTGGCACATGGGCAGGACACCGCCGGCGGCGATGTTGGCGTTGCGCAGCAGGTCCAGCGCGACGAACCGGTCGTTCGGCGAGGCGGCCGGGTCGTCGATGATCGCCCGGAGCTGCGCCAGGTGCGCGGGGCGCAGGAAGTGCGCGATGTCGTGCATCGCCTCGGCGGTCAGCGCGGTGAGCGCGGCCGGCTCCACGGTGAGGAACCGACGGCCTCCCGGGCCGTGTACGACGTCCACGCCCTCGTCGGTGACCAGGCGATAATCCGTCTGGTCCGGGCCGGTCGGCAGCAGAGGGGCGTACGAGAATGCGGCGGCACTGCTCATGAGCGGCAAGCCTAGGGCAGACCGGTCGATCACTCCCACCCGCCGGGCGGGTCCTGGGACGCCGCTCTCATCCACCGGGCGTGCCGGGCCCCGCACGCCCGGTGGATCATCGGGCGAACCGCCCGCTCAACCGTCCTTGCCGCCGCCCGGGTCGGGGCAGAGTTCCCCCTTCGGCCCGCAGTCGCCGTTGTTCGGCCCGCCGGGGCCAGGGCCGCCCGGACCGGGATTCCCACCGTCGCCGGGCGGTCGGGTGGGCGAGCTTCCGGACGCGCCGAAGCGGACGTACCCGATCTCCCGCCCCTCGCCGATGATCATGCCCTGTGACCCGACGGCGAGGACGTTCGCCGAGGTGCGCAGGACGGCCAACTCCCGGCCGGTGCGCGGGTCCAGTGCCGCCAGCCGGGACGGCTTCTCGTCGGCCACCACCACCGCGTACGGGGTGAGCGCGGCCCCGGCCTTGCCGCTGGCCTGTCGCGTCCAGAGCACCTTCTCGGTGCCCAGCTCACGGGCGATGACCGAGCGCTTGTCGGCGGCCCGGAACACCGCCGAACGGTCGTCCACCGCGATCAACTTCGTGCCCGGCTCACCGACCCAGAGCAGCCGGCCGTCGTACCCGTCGATCACCGCCTCGCGGCCGTCCGGGGCGACGCCGATCAGCACGTTCCGCGCACCTTGCGGGTCCTCGCGTTGCACGCAGCCGGCGGTGTCGGCGGTGCGCAGGTTGATGCCGGCCCGCTGCCAGGCCTCCTGCCCTGTCGCCGAGTCCCGGGCCGAGATGGCGAAGTAACAGGTGCCGTCCTGGGAGCGGGCGGCGATCCGCAGCAGCCGGCCGCCCACCACGGAGAGCCGCTCCTCCCGGCCGGGCTCGACGTTCTGCAACACCCGGCCGGTGGCGGTGTCGACCACGTGGACCCGACCGTCGACCGGGAAGCCGAGCAGCGGTGGCGCGGCTTCCGCCCCAGCCACGCCGTCGTCGATCCGGGTGGCGGTGAGCCGGCGGGTGCCGCGCAGACCCGGATTGTCGGCGAGCAGGCCGCTGTGCACCCCGGGCAGGAAGGCCGTCCAGAGCGGCGCGGTGCCACGCGGGTCCCAGGCGCTCAGGGTGCAGTCTGTGGCGTCCGTGCACCTGGCGTCGAGGAGCAGGTTGCGGTACGTCCAGACGGCCACCGCGTCATCGTCACGCCGCCGGGTCACCCCGGTCGTCGGGTCGAGCAGCTCGTACCCCTTGACCAGGAGCTTGCCCACGGCCACGACCGGGTCGCGGTCGCCGCCGGCGACCGCCGCCCAGTCCGCCTTGCGCTCCCAGAGTTGGGCGCCGGTGGCCAGGCTGCGAGCCTCGACCCGGGTGCGCTGCTCGACCACGACGGCGTCGCCGGCGATGGTCACGCTGCGCGGAGTGCCGCCGACCCGCTGCTGCCAGACCACGTCGGGCTCGGAGATGGGTTCGCTGCGGTCCACCCAGTCCCACAGGCCGGGGAACGGGTTCCACACGCCGGTGGCGGCGAGCGCGACGACCACGGCGAGGCCGAGCAGCAGCCCACCGCGCACGCTCCCCTTCGCCACCCGCACACCGTAGCCACGATCACGGATCTTCCGTACGCCCGCGCCGCCGTGTCGCCGCGCTTTCTGCGCTCGGAGGTGTTACAGCACCCTTCCCTCGGCCCGAACAGCGCTACGCACCAACGGCAGCGTGCGGTAGGGGATCTGCTCGGCCAGCGCGATGATCGTCGAGGCGCGGGTGATGCCGGCGGACGAGACGATCTGGTCGATGACCCGTTGCAGGTCGGTGTTGGAGCGGGCCACGATCCGGCAGAGCAGGTCGCTGGAGCCGGTGATGGTGTGTGCCTCCAGCACCTCGGGGATGGCGGCGAGGTGGGCGGTGACCGGGTCGTGGCCGTGCCGCTGACTGATCTCCAGGGTGACGAAGCTGGTCACCCCGAACCCGATCGCGGCCGGCGCAATCTCGGGGCCGAAGCCTTTGATGACCCCCCGCTCGATGAGCTTGTCCAGCCTCGCCTGCACGGTGCCCCGGGCCACGCCGAGCCGCCGGGAGCACTCCAGCACCCCGATCCGCGGCTCCTCGGCGAGCAGTTCGATCAAGCGCACGTCGAGCGCGTCGAGCTGTACATTCTGCTCACCATTCATGAGTGAAGACCATACCGAATGCGCAACCTGACCAGCGTTTCTGGCAACAGTTGCCCACTCGATGCCGGGACAGCGATCCTCGCCACAAGAACCGACCACGGCGGCCCACAAGGCCGGCCGGTACGCGAGGGAGCCCACCATGACCCAGGCGATCGACCGACCCCAGTCGACCGAGGACGTCGACGTCGACCGGCTCGTCGGCGCTGTCGACCACGACATCAGCCACGACCCGTTCCCGGTTCGGGGCCTCGACCACGTGCACTTCCTGGTCGGCAACGCCAAGCAGGCCGCCCACTACTACTCCACCGCCTTCGGCATGACCTGCGTGGCGTACCGCGGCCCCGAGCAGGGCTACCGGGACCACGCCCAGTACGTGCTGACCAGCGGCTCGGCCCGGTTCGTGCTGACCGGCGCGGTGCGCCCGGACGCCGAGGGCGCCGAGCACGTGGCCCGGCACAGCGACGGGATCAGCGACATCGCGCTGGAGGTCCCGAACGTGGACGCCGCGTACGCGCACGCCATCGCGCAGGGTGCCGCCAGCGTCGTCGAGCCGCACGAGGTGACCGACGAGCACGGCACCGTCCGGATGGCCGCCATCGCCGCGTACGGCGACACCCGGCACACGCTGGTCGACCGGTCCCGCTACACCGGCCCGTTCCTGCCCGGCTTCGTGGCCCGGGGCCCGATCGTGGACCGGCAGCCGATGATCGACGCCGGCATCCAGCCGAAGCGCTTCTTCCAGGCCGTCGACCACGTGGTCGGCAACGTGGAGCTGGGCCGGATGGACGAGTGGGTCGAGTTCTACAAGCGGGTGATGGGCTTCTCGAACATGGCGGAGTTCGTCGGTGACGACATCGCCACCGACTACTCGGCGCTGATGAGCAAGGTCGTGGCGAACGGCACCCGCAAGGTGAAGTTCCCGCTCAACGAGCCGGCGATCGCCCGCAAGAAGTCCCAGATCGACGAGTACCTGGAGTTCTACCAGGGCCCGGGCGCGCAGCACATCGCCGTCGCCACCAACGACATCCTGGCCAGCGTCGACGCGATGCGCGCGGCCGGTGTCGACTTCCTGGACACGCCGGACTCGTACTACGACGACCCGGAGCTGCGCGAGCGGATCGGCAAGGTGCGGGTGCCGATCGAGGAGCTGAAGGCCCGCAAGATCCTGGTCGACCGGGACGAGGACGGCTACCTGCTCCAGATCTTCACCAAGCCGGTGCAGGACCGTCCCACTGTCTTCTTCGAGCTGATCGAGCGGCACGGCTCGCTGGGCTTCGGCAAGGGCAACTTCAAGGCGCTCTTCCAGGCGATCGAGCGGGAGCAGGAAGCCCGCGGCAACCTGTAACACTTGCGAGCGTGACGCAACCTCCGTCGTACCCGACGCCGCCGGCCGGTGGGCCCCGACCCACCGCCGGCGGCTTCGCGCCGCAGCCCGGCCCACACCCCCACGGGTACGCCACGCCGCCGCAGTACGCCCCACCCGGGTACGGTCCGCCGCAATGGCATGCTGGCCCACCCGGCCCGCTGCCCCCGCCGCTGAGCCCGAGTGGTCAGCCGCTGGCCAGCTTCACCGACCGGCTGCTGGCCTGGCTGATCGACACGGCACTGGCGAGCGCGGTGTCGCTTGCGTTGTTCAGTCCGTTCTTCCTCATCCTCTGGTGGCGAATGTTCACCGAGATGACGCAGACCAATCCCGACGGGACTTTCGTGGAACCCGAGCCGGGCACCTTCTTCGTCGGCTTCTTCCTGCCGATCCTGCTGCTCCAGCTTGGGCTCCTCGTCCTGATGCTCGGGTTCTACTGGCTTTACCACGTGGAGTACCTCAAGCGCGGCGGTCAGACGCTCGGCAAGAAGGTGATGAAGCTGCGCGTTGTACCGATCGACCCGGCCCACACCCTGGACCGGCGGATGGCTGGCCGGCGATGGCTCGTGCAGTACCTGGCGGCTTCACTGGTCCCCGGGATCAGCTACCTCGACGGGTTCTGGCAGCTCTGGGACAAGCCGTGGCAGCAGTGCCTCCATGACAAGTTCGCCGCGACGGTCGTCGTTAAGGTGTCTTCGTGAGCGTTCAACCTGGCTGGTATGTCGACCCCGCCGATACCGAGACCCGGCGTTACTGGGACGGCGAGGGCTGGCTCGGTGCGCCCATTCCCGTCGACGCGACCCCGCCGGACGGCCCGCCGCCGCCCGAGCCGCCGCCCGCTCCGGTCACCCCGGCCGCGCCCGCGGCGTCGACGACTCCTGAGTCGGCGACCGGAGCGCCGGGCTGGTCACCGCAGCAGCAGGGCCCACCCCCGGGGTACGGCCCGCAACCGGGCCACGGCCCGGGCTGGGTACCGCAGGCGGGCCCTCCCGGCTGGGGTCCGCAGGGCGGTCCGCCTGGCTGGACCCCACCGGGTGCCCCTCCCGGCTGGGCGCCTCCGGCCGGTCATCCCGGCTGGCCCGGACGACCGCCCGAGCCGCGACCGCACGGCCTCAGGCTGGCCGGCTACGGCCGTAGGTTGGTCGCCCGGCTGATCGACTTCGGCCTCGTCTTCGCACTGAACGTGGTTGTCAACGGCTGGTTCGTCTGGCGCTGGGCGCAGGAGTGGGCCCCGTACTGGCAGGAGGTCTTCCGGCGCGCGTCGCGCGGCGACACGTCCGCCGACGGCCTGCCGATCCCCAGTGAGCAGGCCAATTCTCTGCTGGTGGCGATCCTGCTGATCGCCACCGCGCTCTGGCTGGCGTACGAGGTGCCGACAATGGCCTCCGGCGGGCAGACCGTCGGCAAGCGGGTGATGCGGATCCGGGCGGTGCCGATGGCCGCCGACCAGCCGCTGGGCGTCCGCCGGGCGCTGAGCCGGTGGAGCACTCTGGGCCTGCCGACTCTGCTCTGGTACTGCGCCGGGCTCGGCCTGGTGCTGCAACTGGTCGACGCTCTCTCCCCCCTCTTCGACCACCCCCTGCGCCAGGCGCTGCACGACAAGCGCGCGCAGACGGTGGTCGTCGAAGTCCCCCCACACACCGATACCGCCCCCTCGAACGACCGTAACCAGCCCCCGGGAGACACCCCATGACCGACTCCGGACGTCACCAGCCGGCGCTGCGGCTGACCCGCGTCGACCTGGACGCGCTGCCCAGCTACGTGCCGGGGCGCAGCCCCGCCGACCTGGCCCGGGAGTTGGGCCTGCCGGAGGCCATCAAGCTGGCCAGCAACGAGGTGCCGTACGGGCCGCTGCCCGGCGTGGTGGAGGCGGTCACCGAGGCGATCACCACCTCGCACCGCTACCCGGACATGGGTGTGGTCGCGCTGCGGGACGCGCTTGCCCAGCGGTACGGGGTGGACGCCGATCGGATCGCCACCGGCTGCGGTTCGGTGGCGCTGGCCGAGCACCTGGTGCGTGCCACCTGCCTGCCCGGCGACGAGGTGCTCTACTCGTGGCGGTCCTTCGAGGCGTACCCGATCATCGTGGCGACCAGCGGCGCGACCAGCGTGCGGGTGCCCAACGACGCCGGGCACGGGCACGACCTGGCGGCGATGGCCGCGGCGGTGACCGACCGGACCCGGGTGATTTTCGTCTGCAACCCGAACAACCCCACGGGTACGGCGCTGCGCCGGGCCGAGCTGGACCGGTTCCTCGACGCGGTGCCGGACGACGTGCTGGTGGTCATCGACGAGGCGTACCGGGAGTTCGTCACCGACGCGGAGGTGCCGGACGGTCTCGACTACCTGGAACGGCCGAACGTCGCGGTGTTGCGCACGCTGTCGAAGGCGTGGGGGCTCGCCGGGCTGCGAATGGGCTGGCTGGTTGCCCAGCCGGTGGTGGCGGCCGCCATCCGCAAGGTGGCGACCCCGTTCTCCAGCAGCACGGCAGCCCAGGCCGGGGCGCTCGCCGCGCTGACCCAGGTGGCGGAGATGGAGCGTCGCTGCGCCCTGGTCGTCGCCGAGCGGGACCGGGTCACCGAGGCGCTGCGCAAGTTCGTGCCGGACGTGCCGACGAGCCAGGCCAACTTCGTCTGGCTGCCGTTGGGCGAGCGGGCCGTGGCGTTCGGCAAGGCGTGCGAGGCGCGCGGGGTGATCGTGCGGCCGTTCGCCGGAGACGGGGTCCGGGTCACCATCGGCACCCCGGCCGAGAACGACGCGTTCCTGGCCGCTGCGGAGGCCGCGCTGGTCTGACCCGGCGAGCATTCGGTCGGTCCGGTTCCCCTCTACTGCTCCAGGGGACCGGACCGACCGACGTCAGGCGGCTGGTACCGGCTCCTGAGTCCGCAGCCGTCGGCGGTACACGTAGACCATCAGAAACGTCAGCACCAGGCCCGAGGCGACCAGTCCGCCGGTGAGCAACTGGCGAGACCGGTCCTCGCTGCTCGCCGCAGTGGGCACCGGGCCGAAGGTCACGGCACCGGTGGCGGTGCGCCTGGTCCAGCCGCTGGCCAGCGCGAGTGTTGCTGCCCAGGGGCCGTCCGGGAGCCGACGGTCGAGCAGCACCCGGACCGTGGCCCGACCGTCCAGCGGCAGCGTTCCCGCCTCGGCTTTCACCGGACCGGCGGCGAGGCCACCAGGCCCGTCGCTGAGCCGAAGCTCACCGGCCAGGTCGAGCGCACGGCGACCGGTGTTGCGCACCTCGGTGATGACGAACGGCGTCCCCTCGGCATCCCGACCACCGGTGAGTGGGCCGACGTCGAAGCCCGACGGGGGCTCACCACCGGGGCCCACCGACAGGTAGACCCGGATGCCGACCCGGCCGACACTCCGGACATTCGACCCGTCCGTCCCGGGCACCTCGGCCCAGACGACCGCGTACCGCTCGCCGGCCTCCGCGGCGGACGGCACCTTGATGGTCACCAGCCCCTCGACCTCCTCGTCGGGTGCGAGCGCCTCCTCGTCCGGCGACACGGTGATCCAGCTGCTCAGCTCGTTCTCGGTCCGCTCCGGGGCGAACTCGAATCCGTTGTCGGAGACGCTGGCGGCGGCGGCGTAGAGAGTCACCTTCCGGTGGAGCTCCGACGAGTTCCGCACCGCGACCCGGCGCTTGATCGTCGTTGCGGGCTTGACGTGGTCGACGATGTACTTGTACGCCCGGGTGTCGTCACGCCGGTTCGCCGGCGCGTCGAGCAGCCGAATCCCCACCCCGGCCGGCAGGGCATCGGGGCTCGGCGTGACCGACGGCTGCCGCGATCCCGCCGCCGGCATGTCGGCCTCGGGCACTGTGGGCTCGGCGAGTGCCGGCGGCCGGTACGCGGCGGCCGGCACCGTTCCTGCGGCCATCGCCGGCGCCCCGGCCGCGACCAGGACGGTCGCGGCCAGGGCGAGGGCGCAGGCCCGATCATGCCACCGAATGGGTGATCACCCCCGAGTAGGTGCCGCCCACGGCGGTCGCCGGGATGGTGATCCGGATGTCCGGTGCCCAGCTCGCCGAGTTGACGCCGGCACCCGACGTCTTCGAGAAGGCAGTTCGGGGGATGTTCAGGACCACCGCGTCGGCCTGAGTGGGTTGTCCGGGAACGAACGTGCCGGTGCCGCTGGTGGCAGTGGCCGCACCGGACCAGTACTCCACGTTGTTGGGCGGGATGGTCTCCTCGGGGGTACCGCCGCCCGTGGTGAACGAGCTACTGGTGACGGTGGCCGTCCACGTGGCAGAGAGCGCCGCCCGTTGGTCGGAGACCGTCACGGTGCCGAGCTCACCGGTGATGCTGTTGCCAGCAAACGCGGAACCGAGGTTGATGGCGGCAGGAACGGTGATGTTCAGGTCGGCGGTGGCGATGGTGAAGGTGACGATGGTGTCACCCGACGGGGCCGCCGCGGCCGGCGAGGCCAGTGCTACCACGGCGGCCGCACCGGCGGTCAGGGCAAGAAGTGGCTTCCTCATGCCGCTGACAGTAGGCAGCAGACCATACCAAAGTCCTATGAATGGGACGAATCACCCGTCAGGCTACAGAGTGGGTGATTACGCCCCGGTAGGTCCCTCCGATGACACCGGTCGGGATGGCGACGCGAATCGTCGGCACCCAGACGACCGTGTTGTTGCCATTGCCGCTGGTCTTCCGGAACGCTTCTCGGGTCGCACTCAGAGACACCGCCTGGGCGGCGGTGAGCTGACCCGGCACCAGGATGCCGCCGCCGGTACTGCGGACCGCCGGACCGGACGAGTAGAAGACCTGGCCATTGGCGATCGTTCGCTGCGCGCCGCCCGCACCGGTGATGAACACCGTGGCGGAGACGGTCGCGATCCAGACGTTCGGGTTGACCGGCCCGCGGGAGTCGCGCACCTCGACGGGACCGAGCTGCCCGGTCAGGGAATTCCCCACGATGCCCGAGCCGAGGTTGACCGACGCCGGCACGGAGATGTCCACCCCGACGGTCCGGGCGAGCGTGACCGTCCTCGCGCCAGTCGGCGCCGCCTCGGCCGGCACCGGGAAGAGCAGGATGATGATCGAGCCCAACAGGGCTGCCAGGAGTCGCACAATGGGACTATAGATAACTTATGTCCGTTTTGTCGAACACCGACCGGCCTGACACCCGGTTCCCGCTGACGATCATCGGATGAGGAGGTGAAGACCTCGTCCGCGAGGGGGGACGCCTCGGCCGGTCGTTTACTTCGCGGGTCAGCTCGGCCGCGCCGACGAGCTGTCAGCTCGGCCGACGCCTGCGGGCGGCTAACCACCCGACGACGATCAGGGCTGCACCCACCATGGCGAGCAGCAACGCCGACCCACCCGACCCGGTGACCGGCAACTCACCGTGACTGGGTGTGGGCTGGGGCGGTGCCGTCGGCGTGGACGTGGGCGGCGGCTGAGTCGGCGGCGGGGTCGGCGACGCCGGCAGGATCTCGAAGGTGACGCCGGTGCCCGCCGACGGCTCGGCCCAGACGACGCCGAACCCCCGTGCCGAGGCGGGGTCGGCGGCCAGCACCGGCGACACCGCCAACGCCAGGCTCGCGGTGGCGACGAGCGTGCCACCCGCGAGGTAGTTGGCTGCTGTCCTGGCCATGCGCCGACCCCTTCCACCGGAAAACCTGAACCATGAAAAAAGTACCCTTTTACGACAAAGGGAATGGAACGGTTCGGTGTTCCGTGGTCGAAGACGCCACGATCAGGTGGCGGCCAGGATCACCGCCTCGCCGGTGTAGTAGTAGCGCCGGTCGTCGCCAGTCGGGTCGACCGGCTTGCGGAGCCGCTCGACCGCGACGAACCCGTCCTCGGCCGTCACCGCCCCGGGTGCCCAGCCGGTCCCGTCCGAGCCGACATTGAGCACGAAGCGGGACAACTGCCTACCGGTCGCCGGATCCAGCGTCACCAGATCGTTCGCCTCGGTCAGCAGGTGCACCCGGCCAGGCTGCCCGGCCAGCACCCGGGCCCCGCTCAGGCCCGGGGACCGCCACAGCTCGGTGCCCGTACGCGCCGATCGGCCCACGACGACCCCGTCGAGCACGGCGACGGACTGCTCACCGACCAGCGCGACGCTGGCCGGGTCCAGCGCGGGGGCGGCGACCGGCGAACCGGCAGCCAACAACCAACCCCGACCGCCCTCGTCACCCGGCCCGGCGGTCCGCAACCCCAGACAGTCCGACCCGCCGGTACGACAGCCGAGCGGCGTCACCACAAACCTGTCCGGGCCGCCCGGCGGTCGCCAACGCTCACGCACCTCGCCCGTCGCCGCGTCCCGGAACTCGACAGTGGCCGCTCCGGCGCAGGTATCCAGGCCGATCAGCTGCCCGGTGGCGGTGGTGCCGACATCGCTACGACACCTGCCGGGCAGCTCGACCCGCCACAGCTCCCGGCCGCCGCTCAGCTCGACCCCGCGCGCCTGGGCATCCCCCGTCACCACCAGCACGATCCGCCCGTCGGGAAGGTCGGTGAGCTGCAGCCCGGGCGCATCCCAGACGGCCGCCGCCCAGGTACGACGCACCGGTGCCGTGCTCTCGACGGGCTCCGGGCCGTCGGCTCGCCAGAGCACCCCGCCGGTCCGGGCGTCGAGTGCGACGAGTTCCCCGTCGGACCAGCGGCTGACCACCGTGCTGCCGCTGGCCACCACCCCGGTCAGCTCCGCCGGCCACCGCCGGTACGACCAGTACGGGCTGGTCCGGTACCGCCCGTCGACCGGCCGGTCGGCGTAGACCTGGCGGTGTGCGGCGTACACCCTCAGTCTCCCGTCGACGATCAACGGGGCGACCGGCAACCGACCGATCACTCCGGCAGCCGGTCGGGCCGGGGCCGGATAGTCGGCCCGCGCCACAGTGCTCACCTCTGCCGGTGCGAGGACCCGGTGGACGATGACCACTACGGCCGCCGTCGCGAGCAGCGCCGCGACCGCGATCGCGAGCCGTCGCCGGCCTCTCGGGAACCTCATGCCGCACCTCCGCCCGGCACCCTACCCAGCGGAGGGGGCCGGACCCCGTTCAGGTCACGGCGAAGGCTGAGCGACTGGCGCTCAGGCGGCTTCGACGGAGCCGGTGGCACCGGCCGCGACCGCGAGGTCGGCGAGATCACGCCAGAGCGCCGCCTCGACCGCCCGCGCGGCCAGCCCACCGAGCAGCAGCGCCACCACCCGACCGTACGGAGCGGTCGGCACCGCCTCGTGGGTGACGGTGATCGCGGTGCAACCCCGACGGCGGCGGCGGACCGGCCGCAAGCTCCAGGTGATGCGGTAGTCGGCGCCGGTGCCGGAGGAACAGAGCACCAGTCGCTGCGGTGCGAGCGCCTCGACCACCAGGAACTCCTCGGTCAGCGTGCCGCCGCCCGGCTGGACCCGCTCCTCGCGCCAGGAGGTGCCCGGGCCGAACGAACCCGGAGTGAGCACCTCGATCGGGCCGGCTGCGGTCAACCGGGCCGCGCGGCCGGGCAGGTCGGTCAGCAGACGCCAGACGTCGACAGCGTGCGCCTCGATGATCCCGGTAATCGCCACCGTCGACATGCCACCCTCCCGTGTCCCCGACGGTACGCGGAGTGAGGGCCGGACGGGGCCCCCGGAGCGGAATTTTCACCGTCCGGGGGCCACGCTGTCCGATTCGGCGGTCGCTTCGGCTCCGGTCGTCGTCGACCGGTGCCGAAGCGCCGGTCAGCGCTCGAAGTGGCCGGCCCGAATCGCGCCGATGAACGCTGTCCACCCCGGCGGGCTGACCGCGAGTGTGGGACCGGCCTGGTCCTTGGAGTCGCGGACCCCGACCAGACCATGGACATCGACCAGGTTGTCCGCCACTTCCACGCAGAGCCCCTGGTCGTTTGAGCGGCTGCTGGTACGCCAGACCGCGCCCGCAAGATCGTGCATCGTCGTTACCTCCGTGTGCGTCGGGATGCCCCACCGCTGACGGCCGGGCAGAGCCCGACTCGGATTGCGCGGTGTAGCAACGGAATCCGGACGATCAACGGATCAACCAGGGCCGGTGATCGCACAGCCGGTGCGATCACGGGTCCCATGCACGAGACGGATGGCGGGTGCCCGCTCAGCGGGCCGGACGAACCGTGCCGGATACCTCACCGAGGGCGATGGTGGTGCCGTCCGGGCCGGGGGCGGTGGCCGTGATGGTCACCGTGTCGCCGTCGTCGAGGAAGGTACGGCTCTCGCCGCCCACCTTGACCGGCTCGGCCCCGCCCCAGGTCAGTTCCAGGAAGGAGCCGACCTGTCCTCGGTCCGGGCCGGAGACGGTGCCGGAGGCGTACAGGTCACCGGTGCGCAGCGAAGCGCCGTTGACGGTGAGGTGCGCCAACTGCTGGGCGGGGGTCCAGTACATGGTGGCGAACGGGGGCTCGCTGACCTGGTCGCCGTTCCACTCGACCGCCAGGCGCAGGTCCAGGCCCAGGTGCGGCACGTCCCGCAGGTAGTCCACCACCGGCGGGTCCTGGTCGGGGGCTGGCACGAAGGCGTCGGCGAGGGCGTCCAGCGGCGTCACCCAGGCCGAGACCGAGGTGGCGAACGACTTGCCCAGGAAGGGGCCGAGCGGCTGGTACTCCCAGGCCTGGATGTCCCGGGCCGACCAGTCGTTGACCAGCACCACCCCGAAGACGTGCTCGGCGAAGTCGTCCACGGAAACCCGATCGCCCAACGCGCTGGGTACGCCCACCACGAAGCCCACCTCGGCCTCGATGTCGAGGCGTACCGATGGGCCGGTGACCGGGCCCTCGGCGGAGGCCCGCTGCCCGGTCGGCCGGGTCACCGGCGTGCCGGAGACGACCACCGTGCCGGCCCGCCCGTGGTAGCCGATCGGCAGGTGCTTCCAGTTGGGCAGCAGCGGCGGCTGGCCGGGGCGGAAGATCTGCCCGACGTTCGACGCGTGGTGAACGGATGAGTAGAAGTCGACGTAGTCGGCCACCTCGATGGGGAGCAGCAGCTCCACGTCGTCGAGGGGCACCAGCAGTGGCTCCACCGCGTCCCGGTGCGCCGGGTCGGTCAGCAGCTCGGTGAGCCGCTGCCGTACCGCCGTCCACTGCGGACGACCCAGGGCCATGAAGTCGTTGAGCACGGGCCGGCACAGCGTGCCGGCAGCCAGCACCAGCTCGGCGGCCTCGGCCGCCGCGAGGTCGAAGACCCAGGACCCGATCCGTACGCCGATCCGCGCAGGACCCCCGTTCTGCCGGAACACCCCGTACGGCAGGTTCGTCACCCCGTACGGCGAACCGTCGGCGCCGGTCACCCAGGTCATGCGTCGTAGCCCCCGTTCACCAGCCCAAGCCGGATCAGATCGGTCAGTGGTTCCAGGATGCTGCACGAGCCGAAGCCCACCCACAGAGGGCGAGGCCCGTCCAGCCGTGCCGTCGTGCGCTCCACCAGGGGGCGCGGGTCGACAACGGTCAGCAGCTCGGCGACCGAGCGCACACCGTCACCGTCGGCGGCGGCCAGGGTCGCGGCCAACACGTTGGCGTAGCCGTGGTGGGTGAACCCGGTCTCCGGGTCCAGGTGTCGGATCGCCTGGTGCAGCCCGGCGGTCAGCTTGAACGGCAGGCCCCGGTCCCGGCAGGCGCAGATCACCGCGGCCAGCTCGGTCGGGGTGGGGAAGAGTTCGGCGGCCAGGCCGCCGGTGCGGAACTTGGCCGCGATCGGCGCCCCGTCGGCCCGCGCCGCGACGAGCGCGTCCAGTGCGCCCATCAGCCCGAAGGTCAGCGGCAGCTCTGCGTAGACGGCTTCCACGCCCGGCAGCTCGTCGGTCAGCCGCAGCAACTCGGCGATGCCGGGCAGCGGGTCCTCGCCGCGCTTGGCGACCGCCACCTCGACCTGACGCGCGGTGACGCCGTCCGGGGCGAGAAACGACAGCGCGAACGGCAGGTTCGCGATCCCGGTGTCACCGATCACGCCGACCACCAGGCCCTCGCCCGGGTCGACGAGACCGCTCAGCTCACCGGCGGCCACGTCCGACGCAGGGATCAGCAGGGGGCCGACCAGGTCGGCGTACCAGGCGGCGCGGTGTTGACGGTGGGCAGCCAGGGCGTCGTGCAGCGCGGCGCTGCCCGGTGGGAAGACGGCGGCGTCGTCCACCAGGCCGTGGAGGAGTGCTGGCACCTGCGTTGACACGGAACAAGAATGTACGGGACGCTACGAGGAACGGACAACAGCGTCCGATTATCGGACGCCTTCGGCCGGTGAACGGGAAATATCGGGAGGCGAGATGCCGTATTACCGCAGCGTCGGCGAGGTGCCGCGCAAGCGCCACACCCAGTTCCGGCAGCCCGACGGCAGCCTCTACGCCGAGGAGCTGATGGGCCAGGAGGGCTTCTCCTCCGACTCGTCCCTGCTCTACCACCGGCACGCGCCCACCGCGATCCTGGCCGCCGACGAGTTCACCCCGTCCGCGTTCACCCGGGCGCCGAACCTGCCGCTCAAGCCCCGCCACCTGCGCACCCACAAACTGGACACCGGCGGCTCCGACCCCATCCTCGGCCGGCAGTACCTGCTCGCCAACGACGACGTACGGATCGGGTACGTCCTCGCCGACCGACCCTCACCGCTGTTCCGCGACGCCACCGGCGACCACTGCCTCTACGTCGAGTCGGGCACCCTGCGGGTCGAGTCCCCGTTCGGGGTGCTGGACGCGGTCGCCGGTGACTACGTCGTCATCCCCACCTCGACCATCCATAGGCTGGTGCCCACCGGCGACCAGCCCGTCCGTCTGCTCGCCGTGGAGGCGTCCGGGCACATCGGCCCGCCCAAGCGCTACCTCTCCGTACGCGGCCAGTTCCTGGAGCACTCGCCGTACTGCGAGCGGGACGTCCGCGGCCCCGACGCCCCGCTGCTCGTCGACGGCGAGGAGGTCGAGGTGCTGGTCCGGCACCGTCGCGGTTGGACCCGCTACGTCTACGCGAACCACCCGTTCGACGTGGTCGGCTGGGACGGGCACCTCTACCCGTGGGCGTTCTCCATCCACGACTTCGAGCCGATCACCGGCCGCATCCACCAGCCCCCACCTGTGCACCAGACCTTCCAGGGGCCCAACTTCGTCATCTGCTCGTTCGTGCCGCGCAAGGTCGACTACCACCCGCAGTCGATCCCGGTGCCGTACAACCACCACAACGTCGACTCCGACGAGATGCTGTTCTACACCGGGGGCAACTACGAGGCGCGGCGCGGCTCCGGCATCGAACAGGGCTCGATCTCCCTGCATCCGTCCGGTTTCACCCACGGCCCCCAGCCGGGTGCCGCCGAGCGTTCCATCGGCGCGGACTACTTCGACGAGCTGGCCGTCATGGTCGACACCTTCCGCCCGCTGGATCTCTGCGACGCCGCCAGCGCCTGCGAAGACGAGGGGTACGCCTGGACGTGGGCGCGTTCTGTCTAGCGGATGGCGGTTCTGGTGAATACGGCGAACTCGGCTACCGCCGTGGTGGCGATGGCCAGCACCAGGGGCCACGGGGAGCCGACCATGGCGTACACCAGCAGCAGCAGCGGCGCGGCGGCCACGGCGTAGATGGCCAGGGCCATCGCCCGGTCCGAGTGCAGCAGGGCGGGCAGGACGGTCCGGGTCAGCCCGGGCAGCCGAGCCGCGAGCTGCCAGACGATGATCCCGCCGGTCAGGGCGGCGAGCACCGCCAGGACGCGGGAGAACCCGTCGCTCGCCGACGCCGCGAACGCGACCAGCACCGCCGCCACCAGCGACCAGCCCGCGCCGTAGAGCACCAGGCGGTGCAGCCCGTACGCGAGGGTTCGTGGCGAGTCGATCCGGCTCGGGCTGACCGTCACCGCCTCGGCGACGTGCTCCAACGCCTCCGACCAGCGGCGCTGCTCCAGCCGCATGACGCCCACGTCGTGGCCGGCCTCGCCGATCCGCGGGTCGAGCCGCAGCGCCTCCCGGTAGGCCCGCTCGGCCAGGTCGAACAGGTCCAGGCGGGCGGCGACCAGGCTGAGCACCAGGTGCGCCTGCGGCTCCTGCGGGGCCAACTCGACACCGCGCCAGGCCGCGTTCAGCGCCGGCTGACCGTTGCGGGCGCCGGCCAGGATCGCCGCGGCGCTCCGCTGGGCGTACGCGTCGGCCGGGCCGAGGGTGAGGATCCGATCGGCGGTGGCCGCCGACTCGCTGTAGCGCTCCAGGTCGGCCAGGGCCATGCCCCTGGCGACCAGTGGCGGCAGGGCCTCCGGTGCGGCGGCCACGGCCGTGTCGGCGGCCGTGAGCGCCTCGGCCGGGCGACCGGCGGCCAGGTGCACCCGGGCCAGCATGGTGAGCGCGTCGACGTCATCCGGCTGGAGGGCCAACCCGTACGCCAGCTCCCCGGCCGCCTCGTCGTAGCGGCCGAGTTCGGCGAGGAGTTGGGCCCGCTGGACGTAGCCGTCGGCGGCGAACTGGTCGGGGGCGGGGTCGCTGGACATCGCGGCGAGCCTAGGCGGCCGGCGCGTCGTACACCAGGGCCACCGCGACCCCGGCCAACCCTTCCTCGCGGCCGGCGAAGCCGAGCCCGTCCGTGGTCGCCGCCGAGACGGTGACCGGAGCGCCGACCGCAGCGGAGAGGACCTCCTGCGCCTCCGCGCGGCGCCGGCCGATCTTGGGGCGATTGCCGATGACCTGCACGGACACGTTGCCGATCTCCAGGCCGGCGACGCGCACCCGACGGGCCGTCTCGGTCAGCAGAGCCACCCCGGACGCGCCGGCCCACTCCGGCTGGCCCACCCCGAAGGCGGAACCGAGATCACCGAGACCGGCGGCGGAGAGCAGCGCGTTGCAGGCGGCGTGCGCGGCCACGTCGGCGTCCGAGTGCCCGGCGAGGCCGTCCTGATCGGGCCAGAGCAGCCCGGCCACCCAGCAGGGCCGGCCCGGCTCGAACGCGTGCACGTCGGTGCCGATGGCCACCCGGGGAACGATCATGATCAGAGGGTACGCGTCAACCGGCAGCGGCAAGCAGATGCTCGGCCAGAGCCAGGTCGAACGGTCGGGTGATTTTCACTGCGTACTCCGAGCCGGGCACGCAGCTCACCGCGACGCCCTGCTTCTCGACCAGCCCGGCGTCGTCGGTGAGGGAGTCACCGGCGGCGGCGTGGGCGGCGCTGAGCACGGCCCGACGGAAACCCTGCGGGGTCTGCACCGCGCGCAGGGCGGAACGGTCGACGGTGCCGAGCACGACCTCGTCGGCACCGACTTCCTTGATCGTGTCGACGACCGGTAGGACCGGGATCACCGCGTCACGCCCGCCACGCACCGCCGCCGCGACAGATTCGACCAGATCAGGTGGGGTGAGCGCCCGGGCGGCATCGTGCACCAGGACGATCGTCGGGCCGGCGGGGACAGCGGCCAGCGCGGCGGCCACCGACGCCTGCCGTTCGGCACCGCCGGGCACCACGATCACCGGGGCGACCGGGGCCAACAGCTCGCGGACGGCCTGCACCTCGGCGGCCGGCGCGGCCACCACGATGGTGTGCACCGACGGAGCGGCGGCCAGTCGACGCACGGCGTGCACCAACAGCGGTTCACCGGCGAGCAGGCGCAGCGCCTTGGGTCGGCCGGGGCCGAGCCGTACGCCGGCACCCGCCGCAGGCACGAGGACCGCGACGTCACCGCGCGGATTGAGCTGCGCGGTCACGTCGCGGTCCTCGGTGGTTTCTTCACTACGAAGTGGGTACGACGATGCTGTGCGGACTAGGCCTCGGTGAGGACCTTGTCGAGCAGCGTCTCCGCCTCGTCCTTGGTGCTCTTCTCGGCCAGCGCGACCTCGCCGACGAGAATGTCGCGGGCCTTGGCGAGCATCCGCTTCTCGCCCGCAGAGAGGCCCCGCTCCCGCTCCCGGCGCCACAGGTCACGCACGACCTCGGCGACCTTCAGCGGGTTGCCGGAAGCCAGCTTTTCCAGATTGGCCTTGTAACGCCGCGACCAGTTGGTCGGCTCCTCGGTGTGCGGAGCCCGCAGAACGTCGAAGACCTTCCCGAGGCCCTCTTCGCCGACCACCTCGCGGACGCCCACGATCTCGGCGTTCTCGGCCGGCACCCGGACCGTCAGGTCACCCTGCGCGACCCTCAGGACGAGGTATTGCTTAGGCTCGCCCTTGATGACCCGAGTCTCGATTGCCTCGATGAGTGCGGCCCCGTGGTGGGGGTAAACAACGGTCTCGCCGACACTGAAAACCATAGGTTCGAAACCCCTTTCGCTGTGTCTAGGGTAACACGCTCAGGCACCGATGTCTCACCGATGTCCTGACCGTTGGCGCAGCTCAGGGGCCCTGTGAGAGGTCTTGCTTCAGCTTGACAGGCGGTCAAACCGATGGTTCGAACACACTCCGTAACGCGGAAATGACTGCCCGGTACGGGTGAACAGAACGTCGAGATCAAGGGCTATGCGCTCCTCCCATGGTAGCCCGGCCAGCAGGACTGCGCCCAGATGTAGCGGGAGGAGCCCCTGGTGCGCGACCCTGGAGACCGAGCCGCACTCCGCTCTCGAGACGCTTCCAGGAGGTCCGATGGGCAAGCCGGACGCAGAGGGTCACGGGCCAGCCGACGGCCTGCCCGGCCTACCGCCCGAATGGGGCCGCGTGGTGGTTCCCGACGACGCCTCCGCGCTGGCCGCCGAGGCCGCTCAGGTTCGCCGTGAGCTGCGCCGGGCCAGTGGCCTCCCGGGCGGTCACCGGGCCCTGGGCCTGCCGCTGGTGGTCCTGCTGGTGGCGGTCCTCACCACGCTGGCCGGCCTGCTGGCGGTCACCTGGCCCCGCGCCAACCGCGGCGCCGACCGGCCGACTCCGGCCCCCTACTCGCCACCCGCGACCCTCGTCGGTCGGGCGCTGCCCGCACTGGACCTGGTCGACGCGGACGACGCACCCGTGCCACTGCGCGGCCTGCTGCCCGCCATGATCATTCTGTTGGACGGCTGCCCCTGCCCGGACCGGGTCACCGACGCCCTGGCGGCCGCGCCCGCCGGCGTCTCCGTGGTCACCGTGACCGGAGGGCGGACGGCCCCAGCCGGGCCCACCATCGAACGGCAGGCTCGCGCCCTGGCCGACCCCGCCGGAGGCCTGCGTTCGTTCCTGGGCCAGCCGGCCCGCTCCGGCGCCGCGACAGCCCTGCTGGTCGACCGGGCCGGCACTGTGACCCGGGTGCTGCCCGACCTGGGCACTGTCGATTCCTACCGGAGCGACCTGAGCGCCCTGGCCGCCTGAGCGGCCCCTGTCAGCGAGGGGGCAGGGCGACGAGCTGCGCCTGGATGTCGATGGGCTTATCGACGGCCGTCAGTGACACCCGGAACGGCCCGGCGCCGGGCAGCACCTCGGCATTGGCGACCGTGCCGTCGCAGTCGATGCGCGCCGGACCGTTGATCTTGGCCTCGTCGCTCGTCACCGCCAGCGTGCCCGGCCGGGTGCACCGGTACTGGAGCAGGTAGCGGGAGCCGTCGTTGCTGGCCTGCCGGGTCACATCCTGGCCAGGAGCGAGCTCCCGCTCCTCCCGCCAGATCGTCATTTGAAACGAGGGCAGCTCACCCGCGGGAAAGAGCACCGCGGGATCGCCCTCGATGTCGGTGATCGAGCCCGTCGCCGGGTCGAGCACCACGTGCGAGCCGTTGCGCACCCGGAGGACCTCGCCGGTGTTCGGGTCCAACCTCACCGTCACCCGCTCATCGGGCTCCTCGGCCGCGAGGAGACGTTCCATCGGGGTGCTGACGCTCGGCCCGACCGACGGCGCCGCCGCCGCCGAAGGGACAGCCGTCCCTGCCGTCGACGCGGGCGCGGCGGCACGCCACCACCAGGCACCGACGACCAGGACGGCCACCGCCGCGCCAAACAGGACCACCGAGCGCAGCCGGTCGTCCGAGGTCACATCCACCCCGTGAGCGTACCGGCCGGAGGCTCAGTCCTGTCGATCGAGCAGGGCGGCGTACAGGGTGAGGCCGGGGCCGAAGGCCAGCATGACGATGCGCCGAGCCGCCGGTGTCGCCCGACCCAGCCGGTCCAGGATCAGCAGCACGGTCGGCGACGAGCAGTTGCCGTGCTCGTCAAGCGTCGCCCGGGACGCCGCCAGCCCCAGCGGAGGCAGCGCCAGCTCCCGCTCCACCACGTTGAGGATCCGCGGCCCGCCCGGGTGCACCGCCCAACCGTCCACCTCGGAGCTGGTGATGCCGTGCCGGGCCAACAGATCGTCGACCAGCCCGCGGACGTGCCTCGACAGCACCTGCGGCACCTTCGGCGACAACCCCATCCGGAACCCGGCGTCGGTGACGTCCCAGGTCATGTGGTCGGCGGTCGACGTGTCGGTGACGGCGGTGACCTCGCGCACCGCGTACCCCGAGCCGCCCGGCATGACCACGGCGGCGACCGCGGCGTCCGAGAAGAGCGCGTGGGAGACGATCTGCTGCGTGTCCACCCGGGCGCTGGACGGCTGGATGTGCAGGCTGGTCAGCTCCGCGCAGAGCAGCAGCGCCGGTCGCCCCCGGGCGGTGACGAAGTCACTCGCCGCGCCGAGCCCCGGCAACGCCGCGTAACAGCCCATGTGGCCGATGAACATCCGCTGGGTGTCCGCGGCCATGCCCAGGTCCCGGGCGAGCAGGATGTCCAGCCCCGGGGTGGCGTACCCGGTGCAGGAGCAGACGATGAACAGCCCGATGTCGCCGGCGCTCAGCCCGGCCGCTGTCAACGCCCGACCCACCGCCTCCTTGCCCAGCGGCAGCGCCTCCACCTGGTAGCGGCGCATCCGGCGCTCGGTCGGCCAGTCCGAGACGTCCTCCAGCAGCGGATTGACCGCGGCCTGCCGCCGGGTCACCCCCGAGTTGGCGAAGATCCGCTGGGCCAACGACCGGGTGGTGCCGGTGAAGTGCCGGGAGAAGAAGCCCTCCCACAACTCGTCCTGCGAAGCGGACGGCGGCTGCGCTGTCCCGAGCCCCGCGATCACTGGTACGAACACGATCCCCACCTCTCGTCAGATGCTGTCCTCCCCCTGGCCGTCCCACCAGCCACCTCGGCTGGTCGTTCTTCCGTGCGAGCCCGGTGCGGCGGGCTCACCAACGCGGTGCCGATCCGTCACGATCCGGGTCGCCGCCCAGTGCGGCGATGCCGAGCCAGTCGGCGCAGACATCCGACGTGGCCGGGTGCAGCGAGCCGCAGCGGGCGTCGCGGTAGAGCCGCTCCAGCGGATGTCCACGGCGGGTCGCCGAGGTGCCCGCCGCCTCCAGCACCGACGCCGCCACCTCGGCGGCCGTGGTCCCGGCGAGCAGCTTCGCCCGCCACACCCAACGGTTGGTCTCCTCGTCACCGGGCGCCTCGTCCACCCGGCGGGCCGCCTCGGCCACCACCAACTGTGCGGCGGCCGTCGCCGCGTCCGCCCGACCCAGCCGGGCCCGCACCGCCGGCAGACCGGCCAGGTTGCGGGCGTTGAGGTGCTCGGCCGCCGCGTCGATCGCCGCACGGGCGACCCCCACGTAGACGGCGGCGTAGCTGGCTACCAACCAGTGCGGCATCAACTGGGCCACCACCAGCGCAAGCCCCTCCACCCCACCGAGCAGCCGGTCGGCGGGCACCGTGACGTCCAGGTGCAGGTCGTGGGAGGAGGTGGCGCGCATGCCGAGCGAGTCCCAGGTCGGCTCCACTGTCAGCCCGTCGCCGGCCGGCACCAGGAACTGTGAGACCACCGACTGGTCGGCCGCGCTGCGCGCCGCCACCAGGTAGCCGTCCGCGTGCCCGGCGCCGGAGCAGAAGGTTTTGCTGCCCTTGAGATGCCAACCCCCGTCGGTCGGCTCGTACGCCGTGGTCAGCTGGGACAGCCGCGCGCCCGCGCCACGCTCGCTCATCGCGACCGCGTACCAGGAGCCCTGCGCCGCCGCGCTGAGCAGCCGGTCGCGGGCGGCCAGCGCCTCGTCGGGCACGCCCAGCGCCTCGGCCAACTCCTCCGTCACCGCGCCCAGCGCGCCGGTCACCGAGGCGTGCATGTTGAACACCAGGGCGGTCGCACCGTTGCCCCGGGCAAGCTCAGTGGCCACCGCGGCGTACTCGGCGAAGCTGGCACCCAGACCGCCGAGCGCCCGGGGCACCATCAGCCCGAACAGGCCGGCCTCGCGCAGGTCGGCGAAGTCGTCCACGGGGAAGGAACCGTCCCGGTCGTGCTCGGCCGCCCGCGCGGCGAACCGCGGCGCCAACCGGCGTGCTGCCTCAAGCGCGTGCACCGTCATCTCGTTCCTCCTCGGCGTTCCATACCCCGCCACGGCCTGACTATCCTTTGCGGACCCCCCGGCCCTGGTAGAGCACGGCGGTGGAGCGGGTCGGCACGATGCGCGGCGCCCGGCCGGCGGGCACCGCACCGGCCGTTCGGCTCGCGCGAGCGCGGCGCAGCAGCCAGGCGAGCATGCCGCCGACCTGCGGACGGATGCCCCGCAGGCTCAGCTCGACACCGTGTCGGGCGCACTCGGCCACCAGCGCCCGGGCGTCCACGAACAACAGTGGGTCGTGGATGCCACGCGGCACCGTCGGCAGCCGCTCGGCGATCCGGACCGCGACGAGCCGGGCCAGCGCCGTGTCGTTGAGGGTGTCCAGCACCAGCACGCCCCCGGGGCGCAGCAGCCGGCACGCCTCGGCCACCGCGCGCGGCCAGGCCGGCACGTGCTCCAGCAGCTCACCCGCCGAGACCACGTCGGCGCAGCCGTCGGGCAGCGGCACCGCTGTGGCATCACCCTGGACCACCCGCACCCCGTGCTCGGCCGCCTGGACGAGCGCCGAGCGGGTCAGATCCACCCCCACGTGGCGGTAGCCCTTGCCGGCCAGGTGCGGCGCGAGCAGGCCGGCGCCGCAACCCAGGTCGACAAGCAACGCGTCCGGACGGGTGGCCGGCGGCACCAGCGCGGCACGGGCCTCAGCCAGCCAGTGCAGCATCGCGAACGCGCCGTCCGGCCGCCACCACTCACCGGCCAGATCGTCGTACTGACGCGGATCGTTTCGCGGCAGCACCCTCGGACCGGTGGACGCCCCGGCCGCAGCCACGTCTCGCATGGAACCGAGCGTGGCACGACTGCTCGGTAACGACCAGACTTCCCTTATGTCGTCGAGGGTGTTAGGGCTGGTCAGAGCAAGCCATCCGGAACCGGCCGCGGCGGTGACCACGGTGGCCGGTCTGCTGGCCTGGGGAGTGGGCCACCGGCCGGCCGGAATCGTCTCGGTGGTGCTCGCCGTGCTGGCCAGCCAGCTCGCCGTCGGCTGGACCAACGACGCGCTGGACGCCGAGCGGGACGCCACTGTGGGGCGTACCGACAAGCCGGTCGCCAGTGGCGCGGTCGGTCGACGCGTCACGGCCTGGGCCGCCGCGGCGGCCGCGGTGGCCTGCCCGCTGCTGGCGCTGACCACGAACCCGGTGGCGGCGTTCTGGCTGACGCTCGCCCTGGTCTCCGCCCTGCTCTACGACTGGCCGCTCAAGGCCACCGCGTTCTCGGTGCTGCCCTACGCCGTGTCGTTCGGCGCGCTGCCCGCCTTCGTGGTGCTGGCGCTGCCCGGTCAGCCGACCCCGCCGGTCTGGCTGGTGGCGGCGGCAGCCTGCCTGGGTGCCGGTGCGCACTTCGCCAACGTGCTGCCCGACCTGGCCGACGACGCCCGCACCGGCGTGCGCGGCCTGCCCCACCGGCTGGGTGCCGCCGGCAGCCGGGTGGCCGCGGCGGGTCTCCTCCTCGCGGCGACCGCGACGCTGGTCCTCGGACCACCGGGGCCGCCGTCGGCGATCGGCTGGGCGGCGGTCGGCACGGCCGCCGTGGTGCCGCCGCTGAGCTGGTACGCCGGGCGCTCGGCGACCCGGGCCGGCCGGCGGCCGGTGGCGGCCTTCCGGGCGGTGATGCTGGTGGCCCTCATCGACGTGGTTCTGCTGGTGGCGAGCGGTCGGGTGGTGTGAACGCCACCCGGGCAGGTGGCATTGCCGGGTCCGCGTGCGGGCCTCGATCAGTCCCAACTACCCTGGAGCGCGGTCTGCGCGGGTATGGCCACCGTGCCCGGCGTACGGCCCGGGTGGGGATTGTGACGAGGAGGACCGACGTGACGCGCTCGATCAGGGGATCCCGGCGGGCGGCCCTGTTGCTGTCCGGGATTGCGGCGGCCAGTCTGCTGACGTCCGGCTGCGGCACCGGTCAGATCGCCGAGACCGCCACCAAGGAGGCGTCGGTCCAGGGCGTCAGCCTCACCACCAACAACGGATCCTTCTCCGTGCGTGGCCTGCTCGTGGACTACCCGGGCACCGAGGGCTACAAGGCCGGCCAGGACGCTGGGCTCAGCGCCGTGATCTACAACGACTCGAAGGAGACGGTGACGGTCACCGTCACCACGGAGAGCGCCCGCGAGATCGTGATCAGCGGCGGCTCGGCGAGCCCGTCGCCGTCCGCCTCGGAATCCGCCTCAATGAGCCCGTCGCCGTCCGGTTCGGCCAGCCCGTCGAACTCGACGTCCGGTTCGCCGAGCCCGTCGGTGACGCCCTCCGAGACCGGATCGTCCTCGGCCACCCCGTCCGCCCCGGAGTCGGCGCGGGCGTCCGGTTCGGCCAGCCCCTCCGCCCCCGGCCAGCCGGCTCGGATCGAGCTGGCGCCGTTGAGCTACGTCCAGTTCAACTCCGAGGCCACCACGCAGCTCCGACTGATCGGCCTGACCGAGGCGCTGCGCTCCGGCCAGAACGTCGTCGTGACCTTCGACTTCGGCAACGGCAACACCGTCACCGGGCAGGCGCCGATCGCCGTGCCGCTCACCCCGGCGGCCCCTCCGTCGCCGATCATCGAGCGCGAGGGTGGCTACGAGGGCAACGAGGGCGGCACGACCCACGAGTGACCCGACCCGCACATCGACAAACGCCCCGGCGTGGTGACCACCACGCCGGGGTGTTTTCGTCGTACGCGAGGGCTAGCGTCCTGATGTGACCACCTCCCGATCGACCCCTCCGCGTGGCGGCACGGCCGGTGCCGCCCGTGGTCGGTCCGCCGCCCGCGATCCGCGTCCGGCCTACCAGTGCGACGCCTGCGGGCACCAGCCGCCCAAGTGGGTGGGGCGCTGCCCGGAATGCGGCGAGTGGGGGGCGGTGGTCGAGCACACGGTGACCGGCCCGACCGTCTCCGGTCGGGTGGTCAGCTCCCGGATGCCGTCCGAGCCGGCCCGACCGATCGCCACCATCAGCGCCGCTCCGGCCCGCGCCGTGCCCACCGGGGTGAGCGAGCTCGACCGGGTGCTCGGCGGCGGCCTGGTCCCCGGTGCCGTGGTGTTGCTCGCCGGCGAGCCCGGCGTGGGCAAGTCGACCCTCCTGCTGGATGTGGCGCAGCATTGGGCGATCGGCGCCGGCAGCCCCTCGCTGGTGGTCAGCGGCGAAGAATCGGTCAGTCAGGTGCGCCTGCGCGCCGAGCGGATGGGCACGCTGCACGAGCAGCTCTACCTCGCCGCGGAGAGCGACCTCGCCTCGGTGCTCGGTCACCTCGACGCGGTCAAGCCGGGCCTGTTGGTGCTCGACTCGGTGCAGACCATCTCGACCACCGGCACCGAGGGGGTGCCCGGTGGGGTGACCCAGGTCCGCGCGGTCACCGCCGCGCTGGTCTCGGTCGCCAAGGAGCGGGGCATCGCCACAGTGCTGGTCGGGCACGTCACGAAGGACGGCCAGGTGGCCGGGCCTCGGGTGCTGGAGCACCTGGTCGATGTGGTGCTGCACTTCGAGGGCGACAAGCACTCGTCGCTGCGCCTGGTGCGCGGCGTGAAGAACAGGTTCGGCGCGGCCGACGAGGTCGGCTGCTTCGAGATGCACGAGGGCGGCATCAGCAGCCTGGCCGACCCGTCCGGGCTGTTCCTGACCCGCTACGCGGAACCGGTCCCGGGCACCTGCGTGACGGTGGCCATGGAGGGGCGGCGGGCCCTGGTCACCGAGGTGCAGGCGCTGATCGGCGCGACAGTGGCGGGTTCTCCCCGACGCACCGTTTCCGGCCTCGATTCGGCGCGACTGGCGATGGTGCTCGCGGTGCTGCAACGGCGCACCGAGCGGCTGACCCTGCACGACCGGGAGGTCTTCGCTGCCACCGTGGGCGGGATCCGGGTGGTGGAGCCGGCCGCCGACCTGGCGGTGGCTCTGGCGGTCGCCTCCGGCGGGCTCAACCTGGCGATCGCGCCGCACCTGGTGGCGATCGGTGAGGTGGGGCTGACCGGCGAGGTGCGCCGGGTCGGGGCGGTGCCGCGCCGGCTGGCCGAGGCCGCCCGACTGGGGTTCAAGGTAGCCCTGGTGCCGCCCGGTTGCGGCCCGGCCAGCACCGGCGCGGGCCCCGAGCAGATGCGGGTGACCGAGGTCACCGACGTCCGTTCGGCGCTGCACCATGCTGCCCGCGCGTCCGCCGAGTGACCCACCGTGCCGACGAGGGCGGCCAAACCGGACAGCACGTCCCAAGCGGGAAACGTTGGAAAGGGCGGCATCGTGACACATCACAGTAACCACGACAGCACCCACCGCACGGCAGTCCGTAGACTGTGCCCGTGCCGATCGACCGCGATACCACCAAGCCAGCCGGCGCGCCGCCCCAGGCCCGCACCGGCGCCGTGGGCTCGCCCGCCCGCCCGATCAGCGTGAGCGTGACTGCGGGAGCCGCCGGGAGCGCCGGAGATCCGCTACGCGCCAATCTCGCCCTGATGGCCCCGGGCACCGCCCTGCGCGACGGTCTGGAGCGCATCCTGCGGGGTCGCACGGGCGCGCTCATCGTGCTCGGCTACGACAAGGTGGTCGAGGGCCTCTGCACCGGCGGCTTCCCACTGGACGTGGAGTTCTCCGCGACCCGTGTGCGCGAGCTGTGCAAGATGGACGGCGCTGTCGTGCTCTCCAGCGACGGCACCAGGATCGTCCGGGCGGCAGTGCACCTGATGCCCGACCCGTCCATCCCGACCGAAGAGTCCGGCACCCGGCACCGCACCGCCGAGCGGGTGGCCCGCCAGACCGGCTATCCGGTCATTTCGGTTAGCCAGTCCATGCGGATCATCAGCCTCTACGTCAACGGCCAACGGCACGTGCTCGACGACTCGGCGGCCATCCTCTCCCGCGCCAACCAGGCGCTCGCCACCCTGGAGCGCTACAAGCTCCGGCTGGACGAGGTCTCCGGCACGCTCTCCGCCCTGGAGATCGAGGATCTGGTCACCGTGCGGGACGCGGTGGCAGTGGTGCAGCGACTGGAGATGGTTCGCCGGATCGCCGACGAGATCGCCGGTTACGTGGTGGAGCTGGGCACTGACGGTCGCCTGCTCGCCCTGCAACTCGACGAGCTGATGGCCGGCGTGGACGCCGACCGCACGCTGGTCATCCGGGACTACCTCCCCGTCGGCCGCAAGTCGCGCACCCTGGACGAGGCTCTTGTCGAGCTGGATCTGCTCGGTGCCACCGAGCTGATCGACCTGGTGTCGGTGGCCAAGGCGATCGGCTACCCGGCCGCGTCCGACGCGCTCGACGCCGCGGTCAGCCCGCGCGGCTTCCGACTGCTGGCCAAGGTGCCCCGGCTGCCGGTGGCGGTGGTCGATCGCCTGGTGCTGCACTTCGGCAGCCTCCAGCGTCTGCTCGGCGCGACAGTGGAGGACCTGCAAGCCGTCGAAGGGGTCGGTGACGCCCGGGCCCGCGGCGTTCGTGAAGGGCTGTCCCGGCTCGCCGAGGCATCCATCCTGGAACGCTACGTCTGACCCGGCTCAGCCGGTGACGGTGAGCTTCACCGGGTCGCTGAGCTTCGTGCCGACCCGAGCGAACACCTGGTACGCCCCGACCGGCGGGAACGGCCCGCCGGCCAACGCGCCGTCGCAGCGGCTGGTGTCCCGCCCGTTCCACGGCACCTGGTAGGAGCGCTCGATGTTCGGCGTGAAGGACACGACGTCCGAGCCCTGGACCTTGCCGCAGGTATCCGACGACCAGATTTTCTCGGCACCGGACTTGATGAAGATCTCCTGGACGTCCGCACCCACGTTGCGACTGCAGGTCCGATCCGACGTGTTCTTGATCTTCAGTTGCAGCTGGACCACCGCGCCCCGCTGCACCGAGGTCGGGCTCGCCGACGAGACCACGCTGATCTCCTCATCGGTGCAGGTGCCGTCGTCCTCCGAACCGGCCGCCGCGCCCAGCGGCGGTGTGTTGCTGGTGATCGCCGGACTCGGGCTCGTCGCACCCGAATCAGCGGACGCGGACGACGACGGACCGCCGGTCTGAGGTGTCAGCACCGGCCCGGCGGGACCAGACGTCGCCGCGGACGTCGCCGACGGCGAACCGCCCGCCTTCGGCTCCTTGTCGCCGGAACGACCCGAACCGGTGCAGGAGTAGAGCAGGACAATCAGGAACAGGAACCCCGCTCCGAGTACGACGGCGCGACGCCGCCAGTACACGGCGGGTGGCAGGGGGCCGACCGTCAGACGCATGATGCCCTCCACCGTAGCCGCGCCGTACCCGGCAGTGCGGCGCGACGCGCCGGAGCCGCTCCGGGGCGCTCACACCACCCTCCATTGAGGACGGTCCGGCACCCGATCACAGGTAGACCTTGCGCTGATAGACCGCGTGCGCGCCGGCCACCCGGTCCAGGAAGAGTAGCCCCGCGCAGTGGTCGATCTCGTGCTGCAACGCCCGAGCCTCGAAGCCGTCGGTCACCAGCCGCACCGGCTCGCCGCTGCCCGGCAGGTCACCCTCCACCACCAGCCGGCTGGCCCGCTTCACGTCCCCGGTCAGGTCCGGCACCGACATGCAGCCCTCCCGGCCCGGCTTCCACCGCGTCGCCTCGACCACGCGCGCGTTGCACAACACGAAGGTGCCGTGCACCGTCACCGCCTTCGGGTGCCCGGTCACGTCGACGGCGAACACCCGCGCACCCACCCCGACCTGCGGCGCGGCCAGCCCGACGCAGCCCGGCGACACCTTCATAGTGGCTATCAGGTCGGCCGCGAGTTGGACCGTCTCCTTCGCCGTGGGGTCGACCTCGTCCGCGGCCCGACTCAGCACCGGATGCGGGGCGGACACCACCGCCCGTACCTCGCCCGGCACGTCCAGCGACTCCGGTGTCCAGTCCCCCAGGCCGACCTCCGGCCCGCGCTCCCCGCCGCTCACAACAGATCCGGATCCGCTGGCCGGAGGGTGACCTCCACGCCCAGCTCGGCAGCCGTCCGGTGCAGCCGGTCGAGCACAGCGTCCGCCACACCGGCCGGCAACTCGACCTCCGCCAGGACCACGTAGAGCGCACCGGTCAACCGGGTACTCAGGTCGGTGACATTCCCCCCGGCATCCACCAGCACCCGCGTCATCGCCGCGACGATCCCCATCCGGTCCGAACCGTGCACCGCCATCACGTACGGCTCACCCACCGGAGGCACATCACCGTCCGGGGTGACGGCGCGTACCGTCGCCAGCAGCTGACCCTCGGCGGCCAGCGACGCCAGCGCGGCCTCGACCTCGGCGGCCGCCGGGCCGGTGCAGATGAGGGTCATCGCGAAATGCCCCCGCAGCCGCGTCATCGTGCTGTCGGTGAGGTTTGCGCCCAGTCGGGCCAGCACCTCCGCGACGTCGGCCACGATGCCCGGCCGGTCCCGACCGATGACGGTGATCGCGAGCTCGTTCATCCGCGCATTCTCCCCCGTCCGCCGAACGAGGACGTGGCACCCCGCCCGAGCCGCCCACCCAACGGGAACGCCGGTCGTGACATCATCGACGACGCCATGACTCAACCCGACTTCGCCTCCCTGGTCAGCCGGTGGTTCCAGCAGCACGCCCGTGACCTGCCATGGCGCGAGCCCGGCGTCACCCCGTGGGCCATCCTGGTCAGCGAGGTCATGCTCCAGCAGACACCCGTGATCCGGGTGGTGCCGGCCTGGCAGGCATGGCTGGCCCGCTGGCCGGAGCCGGCCGCGTTGGCGGCGGACACCCCAGCCGAGGCGATCCGGATGTGGGGACGCCTCGGCTACCCCCGTCGGGCGGTCCGGCTACGCGAATGCGCGGTCGCGATCGTCGACCGGCACGGCGGCCAGGTGCCGGACCGGCTGGAGCAGCTGCTCGCACTGCCCGGCGTCGGCACGTACACCGCCCGGGCGGTGGCCGCCTTCGCGTACGGGCAGCGGCACCCGGTCGTCGACACCAACGTACGCCGGGTCGTGTGCCGGGCGGTGGCCGGCGAACCGGACGCCGGGCCCGTCACCCGACCAGCGGACCTCGTCGCCACCGAAGAACTGCTTCCGACCGAACCGGCCGCAGCAGCACTGGCCAGCGCAGCGTTCATGGAACTCGGCGCGGTGATCTGCACAGCCCGGTCACCGCGCTGCACCGCCTGCCCCGTCGAGTCGGTCTGCGCCTGGCGGGCGTCCGGCCAGGAGGCGCCGGCCGGGCCGACCCGCCGACCCCAGCGGTACGCGGGCACCGACCGACAGGTCCGCGGTCTGTTGCTCGGAGTGCTCCGGGACAGCACCGGGCCGGTCCCGCACCAGCGCTTGGACCAGGTCTGGACCGACGACGTGCAACGCGCCCGCGCCCTCGCCGGGCTGGTGCAGGACGGGCTGGTCGAACCCGCCGGCACCGACTCCTTCCGCCTGGTCGGTGACGGCCCGTCCCTGCCAACCGTGGACCTCACCACCTGACCCGCCCACCCTTCGCGCCGGCCCCACAGGCCGGCATCCGCACGCCCGCACGCTGCTACGTCCGCACGCCCTCCGCACGCCCACACGCTGCTACGTCCGCGCGCCCACAGGCCGCCCTCCGCACGCCCGCGCCGCCCTCCACGGAGTCGGCCGCACCGACAGTCGAAGCGCTCGCGGGTGCCGCCGCTCCACTCGACCGCCCCCGCTGCTGA
>NZ_PYAK01000020.1 GCF_003264365.1 Micromonospora noduli | reverse complement strand
GGTTCCCGCTGATCGACCTCGCCCGGCTGGCCCGGCCGGTGTGGCCGGTGGCCACCGGCACGCCGCTGGCCGAGGCCCAGCGCCGACGCGCCGAGAGCGGGCAGCCCGACGCCGCGCTGCTGGTCACCGACTCCACCGGTCGACCGGTGGCGCTGGTCGACCCGGCGGCGGCCGACGCGGTGCCGGTCGAGCGCCGACCGTGGCTGGCGGTCGACGCCGTCGCCCGGTCGCTGGGCACCCTTCCCACGTTGTCGGTCGGGTGGGACGGCGAGCGGGTGATGGAGGCCGTACAGACCCACCCGGGCGCACAGTACGTGGTGACGTCAGGCGAAGATGTCGTCGGCATTCTGCACATCGCGGACCTGGCACAGCTCCTCGAACCCAACCGGAAGATGACACCGTGACCGCAACTCCCTCCACCGTCGCCGCCGACCCCGCCAACCCGGCGCTGACACCCGTGCACCGCGGGCCGTTCCGGCCCGGCGACCGGGTCCAGCTGACCGACCCCAAGGGGCGGATGCACACCGTGACGCTGGAGCCCGGCAAGGAGTTCCACACCCACCGCGGCATCCTGGCGCACGACGCGCTGATCGGGCTCCCCGACGGCAGCGTGGTGACCACCGCCGGCGGCGGCACCGCGTTCCTGGCCCTGCGGCCGCTCCTGTCGGACTACGTGCTGTCCATGCCGCGCGGCGCCCAGGTGATCTACCCCAAGGACTCGGCGCAGATCGTGGCGATGGGCGACATCTTCCCCGGCGCGAAGGTCCTCGAGGCCGGCGCCGGCTCCGGCGCGCTGAGCTGCTCCCTGCTGCGAGCCGTCGGCACCGAGGGCGAGCTGCACTCGTTCGAACTGCGCGACGACTTCGCCCGGATCGCCAAGCGCAACGTCGAGGCGTTCTTCAACGGGCCGCACCCCTCGTGGAACCTGCACGTCGGCGACGTCGCGCAGTGCCGGGAGACCGGCTTCGACCGGATCATCCTGGACATGCTGACCCCCTGGGAGACCCTCGACATGGTCGAGCGGGCGCTGGTGCCCGGTGGGGTGTTCATCGGCTACGTCGCCACCACACCGCAGCTCTCCGAGCTGGTGGAGGCGCTGCGCGAGCGCGGCGGCTGGACCGAGCCGCGGGCCTGGGAGTCCCTGGTGCGCGACTGGCACGCCGAGGGCCTCGCCGTCCGTCCGGACCACCGGATGATCGCGCACACCGCCTTCCTGGTGTCCGCGCGCAAGCTGGCCCCGGGGGTCACCGCGCCGCCGCGCCGGCGCAAGCCCAGCAAGGGCACCGAGGCGTACGCGCAGCGCCGCCAGGACCTGCGCGAGGCGGAGGCGGCCCGACAGGCCGCCGCCGCGCAGGCCGCAGGCGCGCAGCCCAACGGTGCGGGGGAGATGGACAGGCCGTGACCATCGAGCTGGGTGTCGGCAGCGCCGAGCAGGGGGAGACGCTGGCATGAGCCGACCGGGCTACGGCGGTGGAGACCTCCCCGCGGTCTTTCCCGACTGGTCGCCCTACCAGGACCTGGAGTCGGCGGCGCGGGCCTACCTGCGTGACCCGGACGTCGCCCTGGAGGCGCTCGGCGGCGTGCTGCGCGGCGCGTCGGTGCTCGGCTTCACCCTGGAACGCTTCGTCAACGAGGTCAACGGGGTGTGGCAGGAGGTCGTGGTCTGCGACGGCAGCCGGCTCATCCTCTGGCACGGCGAGGACGTACCGCCGGAGGAGGGCCCGCCGGGCTCGATGACCTCGTCGCTGCGGGTGGTGCCGGTCTCCACCGTCACCGAGGTGGGCTGCCGGCGGCGGCTCAACCGTGCCGAGAGCGGCGAGATCCGGGTCGACAGCATCGACGTCTACCTGCTGCTCACCTCGTTGGACGAGGCGCCGCCGAGCGAGGAGATGGCCGGCACACCCCGGCACGACGCGTTGCGCTTCGGCAAGACCCTCGACGACGGCGGGGCCGGGCAGATCGCCCGGTTGGAGGAGTTCGCGCGGTTGGTCGCCTCGGTCGTCGGCCGTCCGATGCTCTGAGGCGTACCCCGAACCGGGCCCGGCCGGGCCTTCGCGGCCCGGCCGGTGGGTCAGTCTTCCTCGGCGTCCGGGCCGGCGACCTCGACGCCGTCGCCGCGCACCACGTGGATGCAGTCGCCCGGGCACTCCTTCGCGGAGTCAATCACCTCGAGTCGCAGGTGCGCGGGGACGTCGACCCGGCTGCCCGGTGCCATCCGCAGCTCACCGTCGACGCCCTTGACGTAGGCCAGACCGTCGATGTCGAACTCGAACACCTCCGGCGCGTACTGCACGCAGAGCCCGTCGCCCGTGCAGAGGTCCTGGTCGACCCAGACCTGCAGTTCGTCGGTCGCGACCTCGGCCACCTGTGCACCCCCCATGTTCTCCCGTGCCACGCTCCGACGGTACCCGAACGCCGGTAACGGCCCGTCAGGCCACCCTTGGCGATCAAGGTTCGGTGACGAGGGTGTTGCGTGGGACCGAATCGGCCTCATAGCGGCTAGTGTTAGGGCAGAACGTTCAAGCCCCCCGGGGAGGTGGGACGTGGCAGCACGTAGCGACGACGCGGACTCGCGCGCCGCACGGTGGGAGAAGGAAGCCCACGATCTCTCCACGCAGGTCGCGTTCCTGCAAGAGGAACTCGCCCTGGTGCGGCGCAAGTTGACCGAAAGCCCCCGACACGTCCGGCAGCTCGAAGAGCGGCTGGCGGCCACCCAGGCACAGTTGGCGCGGCTGACAGAAAACAACGACCGGCTGGTGAGCACCCTCAAGGAAGCTCGCACGCAGATCGTGACGCTCAAGGAAGAGATCGACCGGCTCGCGCAACCGCCGAGCGGTTACGGAGTCTTCCTGGCCAAGCACGAGGACGGCACGGTGGACGTCTTCACCGGTGGCCGCAAACTGCGGGTCGCGGTCTCGCCCTCGCTCGACGTGGGTGACCTGCGGCGCGGCCAGGAGGTCCTGCTCAACGACGCGCTCAACATCGTCGACGCGTTCGGTTACGAGCGGGTTGGCGAAGTGGTGATGCTCAAGGAGATCCTGGAGGGACCGAACGGCGGGCCGGGCGACCGGGCGCTGGTGGTCTCCCACTCCGACGAGGAGCGCATCGTGCACCTCGCCGAGACGCTCATCGGCTCGGCGATCCGGGCCGGCGACTCGCTCATGATCGAGCCCCGCTCGGCGTACGCGTACGAGCGGATCCCGAAGAGCGAGGTCGAGGAGCTGGTCCTGGAGGAGGTGCCCGACGTCGACTACGGCGACATCGGTGGCCTCCAGTCGCAGATCGAGCAGATCCGCGACGCGGTGGAGTTGCCGTTCCTGCACGCGGACCTGTTCCGTGAGCACCAGCTCCGCCCACCCAAGGGCATCCTGCTCTACGGCCCACCCGGCTGTGGCAAGACGCTCATCGCCAAGGCGGTGGCCAACTCGCTGGCCAAGAAGATCGCCGAGCGGCAGGGCAAGGAGAAGCACACCAGCTTCTTCCTCAACATCAAGGGCCCGGAGCTGCTCAACAAGTACGTCGGTGAGACCGAGCGGCACATCCGGCTGATCTTCCAGCGCGCCCGGGAGAAGGCCGGCGAGGGCACGCCGGTGATCGTGTTCTTCGACGAGATGGACTCGATCTTCCGGACCCGCGGCTCCGGTGTCTCCTCCGACGTGGAGAACACCATCGTTCCGCAGCTGCTCAGCGAGATCGACGGCGTGGAGGGGCTGGAGAACGTCATCGTCATCGGCGCCTCCAACCGGGAAGACATGATCGACCCGGCGATCCTTCGCCCCGGTCGTCTCGACGTGAAGATCAAGATCGAGCGACCGGACGCTGAGGCGGCCAAGGACATCTTCTCCAAGTACATCCTCTCCGGGCTGCCCCTGCACCCGGACGACCTGGCCGAACACGGCACCGACCCCCAGGCCACCGTCGCGGCGATGATCGACGCCGTGGTGCTGCGGATGTACTCGGAAACCGAGGAGAACCGATTCCTCGAGGTCACCTACGCCAACGGTGACAAGGAAGTCCTCTACTTCAAGGACTTCAACTCCGGCGCGATGATCCAGAACATCGTCGACCGGAGCAAGAAGATGGCCATCAAGGAGTTCCTCACCTCGGGTCGCAAGGGGCTGCGCCTGCAGCACCTGCTCGACGCCTGCGTCGACGAGTTCCGCGAGAACGAAGATCTCCCCAACACCACCAACCCCGACGACTGGGCGCGCATCTCCGGCAAGAAGGGTGAGCGGATCGTCTACATCCGCACGCTCGTCTCCGGCGGCAAGGGCGCCGAGGCCGGCCGGTCCATCGAGACCGCCAGCAACACCGGCCAGTACCTCTGACCCCAACAGCGAGGGTGCCCACCTGACGGTGGGCACCCTCGCTGCGGGTATGTCAGTGCGTCGTCAGGCCGCGAAGATCCACCGCTTCGACACCACGTAGTTCGCCGCCGACAACGATGCCGTCACCAGCAGCTTCGCCAGCAGGTACGGCATGCCCGCCCAGGTCAACGCGGACACCAGCACCACGTTGGCGGTCAGGTTGGCGAGGACCAGCGCGAAGTAGCGCCCCACCTGCGGCACCATCTGGGCGGACGAGCCGAACGACCACGCCCGGTTCAGCCCGAAGTTGACCCAGAACGAGGTCAGGAACGACATGGCGGCCGCAACGGGCAGGACAATCCGGAGAACTCCGTGGTACACGAAGAGTGATCCCGTGTCCACGGCAACGCTCAGACCACCGACAACCAGGAACCGCACAGCACTGTGTCGGGACAGGTGGCGGACGGAATCGGCAACAGGTGACAGCAAAGAGTTCTCCAAGGGGGGACCCGGAGCGGTGAGGACGACGAGGGAGTCTATCGTCTGTCCATCCACCCAGCGGGGCCTGCCCGCGCGAGCCGCGAGGTTGACGTGCCTGATCCCGGAAGAGTGACGCCGCCGGCCGCCGGCGCAAGCCCGGCAGTCACCACGAGCACCGCCCGACGACACTGGGCCCTCGCCTTCGCCGCGTTCTTCCTGATCATCTTCGCCTGGTCGATGGCCGCCCCCTATGACGGCACCCCGGACGAGCGTGAGCACATCGTCCGGGCAGCCGGTGTCGCCGCCGGGCAGATCGCACCCCCGCCGGCCGCCGCGAAGAAGGGCACCGGAGCCTTCCAGACCGTCCCCGGTGGTCTCGTCCGCGAGCAGTGCTGGCAGTTCAAGAAGGAAGTCTCGGCGGCCTGCGCCCAGCCGCCCGGCAGCGACGACACGCCAACCCGGGCCGGCACCGGGGCCGGCCGTTACTTCCCCGCCTACTACGCCCTCGTCGGCGCGCCGACAGTGCTCTGGCCCGGCTGGTCCGGCGTCCTGCTCGCCCGCATGATCAGCGCCCTGTGTTGCGCCGCGCTGCTCGCCTGCGCGTACGTCGTGATCCGCAACCGCTCCCGTCGCGGCCTCATGATGGGCGCCCTGGTCGTCGTCACCACCCCGATGGCCGTGCACATGGCCAGCGCGGTCAACCCGAACGGCCTGGAGATCGCCGCCGGCATCGCCTTCTTCAGCGCGGTCATCCCCCTGCTGCTCGGCCCACCCGGCCCACGGCGCGGCCTCATCGTCCTCGTCGGGATCAGCGCGCTGCTCCTGGCGGTGCTGCGCCAGACCGGCCCGCTCTGGCTGGCGACCGCCTTCATCGCGTTCGCCTTCCCACTGCGCCGCAGCAACCTCCTCGGCCTGCTACGGGACCGGGCCGCGCAGCTCTGGGCGGGCGGCATCGTCCTGGCCACCCTCGTCGTGGTCGCCTGGTCCGTCCGCCAACAGACCTCCGACCTCGGCAACTACTCCGCCGACCGGCTCACCTATGGGCAGGCGGCGCTGCGCGAGGCCGACCGGTGGCGGGGATACCTCGACCAGATCGTCGGGGTCACCTCCTGGCTGGACACCCGGATGCCCGCCCCGCCGTACCTGATCTGGCAGCTCGTCGCCGGCGCGCTGCTGCTCATCGGTGTCGTCTGGGGCAGCACACTCGACCGGTGGCGGCTGCTCGTGCTGCTCGGCGGCGGAGTGGCCGTCCCCTCCCTCATGCAGATCGCCCTGGTCAACGAGAGCGGCTTCGTCACCCAGGGCCGCTACATGCTGCCCATGCTGGTCGGCGTCCTGCTCTACGCCGCGTGGATCGCCGAACAACGCGGCTTCGAGATCGCCCGGGCCCGCTCGTTCACCCGACTCGCCGTGCTGCTCCTCCTGCCGATCCAGCTCTTCTGCCTGGCGTACACGATGGTTCGCTGGCAGAACGGCCTGCCCGCGAACATCGGGTTGAGCAGTCTCAACCCCCTCGCCGGCGACTGGCACCCGGTGGTCGGCTCGGTGATCCCGCTGCTGAGCGCCAGCCTCGGCCTGGTGCTGTTCGGGTGGCTCGTCTGGACCACGCGCTCCACCGCGAGCGACGACCCGACGCCGACCATTGAGCGTTCCGACACCGAATCCACCGAACTGTTCCGCCCCGCCGGCACTCACCTGCAGAGTGCAGGTGCTCAGGGCGGACTACGCTCGACCTGACGGGGGACCGGGTCGGGCGAGCGAAGCGGGTAGGTCGATGAGCGTAAGACGGATCATGGGCACCGAGGTCGAATACGGCATCTCCGTGCCCGGGCAGGCCGGAGCCAACCCGATGGTCACCTCGTCGCAGGTGGTCAACGCCTATGGGGCACGCCCCGAACTCAACCGGGGCGGCCGCGCCCGGTGGGACTACGAGGAAGAGTCGCCGCTGCGCGACGCCCGCGGCTTCACCTACTCCGGCGCCGCGTACGACCCCGCCGAGGCCCTCGCGGACGAAGACCTCGGCCTGGCCAACGTGATACTCACCAACGGCGCACGGCTCTACGTGGACCACGCCCACCCCGAATACTCCACCCCCGAGGTCACCACCCCCAGGGACATCGTGCGCTGGGACAAGGCCGGCGAGCGGGTGATGGCCGAGGCGTCGCGCCGGGCCGCCACCATCCCGGGCACCCAGCCGATCCACCTCTACAAGAACAACACCGACAACAAGGGCGCCAGCTACGGCGCCCACGAGAACTACCTGATGCGCCGGCAGACGCCGTTCGCCGACATCGTGGCGTACCTGACGCCGTTCTTCGTCACCCGGCAGATCGTCTGCGGCGCCGGCCGGGTCGGCATCGGCCAGGACGGCGGCCAGAGCGGCTTCCAGATCTCCCAGCGTGCCGACTTCTTCGAGGTCGAGGTGGGCCTGGAGACCACCCTCAAGCGGCCGATCATCAACACCCGCGACGAGCCGCACGCCGACGCCGACAAGTACCGCCGGCTGCACGTCATCATCGGCGACGCCAACCTCTCCGAGATCTCCACCTACCTCAAGGTCGGCACCACCGCGCTGATCCTCACCATGATCGAGGAGAAGGCCCTTGGCGCCGACCTCGGCATCGCCGACCCGGTCAGCGAGCTGCGCGCCGTCAGCCATGACCCGACTCTGACGCACCGCATGCGACTGCGCGACGGCCGTCGGCTCACCGCCCTCGACCTGCAGTGGGCGTACCTGGAGCGGGTCCGGTCCTTTGTCGACGACCGGTACGGCACCGACGCCGACGAGCAGACCATCGACGTGCTCGACCGCTGGGAGAGCGTCCTGGACCGGCTGGGCCGGGATCCGATGCTCTGCGCCGACGAGTTGGACTGGGTGGCAAAGCTGCGGCTGCTGGAGGGCTACCGGGAGCGGGAGAAGCTCGGCTGGGGTTCGCACAAGCTCCAGCTCGTCGACCTTCAATATTCCGACGTCCGGCCGGAGAAGGGCCTCTACCACCGCCTGGTCAGCCGGGGGGCGATGAAGACGCTGCTCACCGACGACGAGACGCGCAGCGCGATGACCGAGCCGCCGGAGGACACCCGGGCCTACTTCCGCGGTCGCTGCCTCGCCCAGTACGCCTCCGAGGTCGTTGCCGCGAGCTGGGACTCGGTGATCTTCGACGTGGGCCGGGAGTCGTTGGTCCGGGTTCCGATGATGGAGCCGGAGCGGGGCACCCGTGCGCACGTCGGGGCGTTGTTCGACCGCTGTGCCAGCGCCAAGGACCTGTTGGAGACGTTGACCGGGGGCTGAGATCCGGTGCCTCCACCGGCGATCGCTCTGTGGCATGCTAGGCCGTCCCCCGACCGTTGACCGAGGTTGTCGACGTGGCCGGTCTGGGGGTGGCTGGCTTCTTCGGCATCTCCGGCTTCCTCATCACCCGCAGCGCCCGGCGGGCCAGCCTGCCCCGCTACCTGTGGCACCGGGCCCTGCGGATCTGGCCGGGCCTCTGGGTGTGTCTGCTGTTCATCGGCTTCGTGGTGGCCCCGATCGTCTGGTACGCCGATCGGGGCAATCTGGACGGCCTGTGGCGGCACCCGGCCGGCGTGGTCGCCTTCCTGCAGGCGAACTGGTGGGGTGGCTACCGTCAGCAGGGGATCGTCGACGTCTTCCGGGACACGCCGTACGGCGACCTGGTGCGTAAGAGCGTCCTCGACGGCTCACTCTGGACGCTCAGTTACGAGATCTTCTGCTACCTGATCGTGGCTTCGCTGGCCGTGGTGGCGGTGCTGCGCCGTGCCCGCTGGCTGGTGCTCGCGGCCGCCGTTCTCGTCTTCGGTCTGCTGCTCTGGAACCAGTACGAGGCGCTGCGCTTCGGCGGGTCGACGTACTTCACCAGCGGCTCCGCCGCTACGCTGCCGCTGCTCGGCACGCTCAGCAAGATCTGGTTCCTGCGGTTCGGCTTCATGTTCCTGGTGGGCGCCGTGGCGGACCTGTACAGCGACAAGCTGCCCATCAGCGACGTCCTTGGCGTGCTCGCCATCGTGGTGACCGGCTGGCAGACCCTGGAGGGCCACCTGTTCGGCCCGGCGTTGCTCACCTACGAGTACGCCATCCTCTACCTCGCGGTCCGGTTGCCACGGCTGCTGCACCGCGTGGGCCAGAAGAACGACTACTCGTACGGCATCTACATCTACTCCTTCGTCGTGCAGCAGATGCTGGCCTGGCTGGGGGCGGCTGCCTGGGGGTTCGTCGGCTACTTCGCGGTGGTCATGGTCTTCACAGTCGTCCTGGCGTTCGTGTCCTGGCATCTGGTGGAGAAGCAGGCGCTGCGGTTCAAGGACTGGACGCCCCGCCTGCGGCGCGGGGAGCCACCGGCGGAGGCCTCGGGGGAGCGGCAGCCGGAGCGGGTGCCGGTGCCAGCCACGGCCGACGCGTCGGCTCCTCGGAGCTGACCGCTTCGGCGCAATCGAACGCCCCCGACCCGAACACGGCGGACGTGAGGGCTTTCTGTCGTCTGCGCGGGGTAGATTTCATCCCAGACGATCGTGGAGGAGACAGCCATGGCCACTCATGACAGCGGCGGCCAGTCGCAGTCCGGCAAGTCCCGTCAGGGCGAGGAAATCGAGGACGTCACCACCGAGGCCAACCCCGAGGTGGCCGAGCGGCACGCCGAGATCACCGAGGACGTCGACGACCTCCTCGACGAGATCGACTCCGTCCTGGAAGAGAACGCAGAGGAGTTCGTGAGGGGCTACGTCCAGAAAGGGGGTCAATAGAGGCATATGTTCGATTCGCCGGACCACCCGGACAAGACGTGTCCGCAGTGCAAGAGAACGCTGGCCGGTACGGAGTTCCACCGTGACCGCCGACGGGTAGACGGTCTCGTCTTCTACTGCAAAGCCTGTGCCGCCGTCCGGTCTGAGGCGAGCCGGCGTAAGCGCGGCATCGCCCCACAGCGAAAGTCGTCCACGCCCGTCGGTGAAGGTCTCAAGTGGTGTCCGGACTGCGAGCAGATCAAGTCTCTGGACGACTTTCCCACCACCACTACCAAGGCCAGTGGCCGGCACAGCTACTGCAAACCCTGCCACAATGCCCGCGGCAAGGAGACAGCGCAGCGACTCTACGGCGGGACTCGCGAGTACCACCTGCGGCGGCGATACGGCGTGGGTGAGAAAGAGTTTCAGGAGCTCCTGGCCGAGCAGGGCGGGGTCTGCGCGATCTGTGGCGGTGCCGACCCTCAACATCTGGACCACGATCATCGCACCGGATGGGTGCGCGGGATACTCTGCTTCAACTGCAACGGTGGTCTTGGCCAGTTCCGTGACAGTCCCATGAGGCTGGCCAGGGCGATCACGTACCTGAGAGGAACCACGTGGCAGCGGGCTTTGATCCATCCGGGCGTCTTCCAGATGTGTTCACCAACGCGGGGACGTCCTCCTTCACGACGTTTCTGAGTCGGGTGGCCCCCGAGATGTTGCCCGGTCGGCGACCGCTGCCGCCGGGCATGGCCGCCGACCTGGCGCCGCACGCGACCACCATCGTGGCCATCGCGGCCGCCGAGGGTGTGGTGATGGCGGGCGACCGACGGGCCACCATGGGCAATCTGATCGCTCAGCGCGACATCGAGAAGGTGCACCCCGCCGACGCGTACTCGTTGGTCGGCATCGCGGGCACCGCCGGTATCGGCATCGAGCTGATGCGACTGTTCCAGGTGGAGCTGGAGCACTACGAGAAGATCGAGGGCGCGATGCTCTCGTTGGACGGTAAGGCCAACCGGTTGGCCTCGATGATCCGGGGCAATCTGGGTGCGGCCATGCAGGGGTTGGCAGTGGTGCCGCTCTTCGCCGGGTTCGACCTGGCCGCCGCCGACCCGGCGCGCGCCGGTCGGATCTTCAGCTTCGACGTGACCGGTGGCCCGTACGAGGAGACCGGCTACGACGCGATCGGGTCCGGGTCGCTGTTCGCGAAGTCCGCGTTGAAGAAGCGGTTCCGGGCCGGGTTGTCCGTCGAGGACGCGACGCGGCTGGCGGTCGAGGCGCTCTACGACGCCGCCGACGACGACACCGCGACCGGTGGGCCGGATCTGACCCGCCGCATCTACCCCGTGGTGATGACCGCGACCGCCGAGGGCACCCGCCGGTTGACCGACACCGAGACGGCGGCGATCGCCGAGGGTGTTGTTGCCGGCCGGATGGAGAACCCGGGCGGTTGAGACCCGCACCTCACCAGTCAGCAGTCGTCAGCACAGCGCCGTAAGGAGAACCGCCGACGTGGCCATGCAGTTCTACGCCTCTCCCGAACAGATCATGCGCGACCGCTCCGAGTTGGCCCGCAAGGGCATCGCTCGGGGTCGCAGCGCTGTGGTCCTCAGCTACTCCGGCGGGGTCCTCTTCGTCGCGGAGAACCTCTCCAGCGCCCTGCACAAGGTCAGCGAGATTTACGACCGGATCGGGTTCGCCGCGGTCGGCCGGTACAACGAGTTCGAGAACCTGCGGCGCGCCGGTGTCCGGATGGCCGACCTGAACGGGCTCAGCTACGACCGGCGTGACGTCACTGGTCGGGCCCTGGCCAACGCGTTCGCGCAGACCCTGGGTGCGATCTTCACCGAGCAGTCGAAGCCGTTCGAGGTGGAGATCTGCGTGGCGGAGGTCGGTGCCACCCCGGAGGCGGACGAGCTGTACCGGCTGACCTATGACGGTTCGGTCAACGACGAGCCGGGGCGGATGGCCATGGGTGGTCAGGCCGAGGCGATCACCGGCGTGTTGAAGTCGCAGCATCGGGCGGACATGTCCCTGGGCGAGGCGGTCAGGGTGGCGGTGCAGGCGTTGAGCACCGTCGGTGGTGAGGGCGGTGCCGCCCGCACGATCGCCGCGAACCAGCTCGAGGTGGCGGTCCTGGACCGTCAGCGGATCGGACGGACGTTCCGGCGGATCACCGGGGCCGCGCTGACCGCTCTGTTGGACGGGGATGCGGCGGCCGAGGGGCAGGCGGCGGATGCGGCGGGCGGCCCCGCCGAGCCGGTCGTGCCGACCACGGAGGGGCACAAGCCGACGAGCTCGGCCGGTTCCGCGGACCTGGAGGACCGGCCCGCGGAGGGCGGCGAGCGCTAGGGTTTCGCCCGCTGGTGCCGGGCCCGTGTTCGGGGCCGGCACCAGCGGTCATCCTCGGCGCAGCAGGGGCCGGGCCAGGGCCCAGTAACCGCCGGCGACGGCGTTGAACGCGCCCAGGCCGGGCGTGGTCGGCACACCGGACGGGGTGACCCGACCGGTCATCAGCTCCGCGATGACCCCGTCCGGCACCCGGCGTTCGGCCTGTAGCTGCCGTCGACGGCCGCGAACCCAGTCGCGGTTGCGCCACAACCAGCCCCAGCCCCGCAGCTTCTGCCGGGACCAGCCGCCGACGACCGCGGCGGTGAGCATGGCGGCCTCGGTGAGTAGCAGTGCCGGGGCGAGCACCACGAGTGTCCGCGCCTCGTAGGCGGTGAGCAGGGTGACCAGTCGGTTGCGCTCGACCAGGTAGAGCTTCAGGGCGTTGCGGGAGAACTCGTAGTGGTGACGCACGACGGCGTCCGGCACGTACTCCAGGCGTAGTCCGCGCTGCCACAGTCGCAGGCTGAGTTCGGTGTCCTCGTGGTACGCGAAGTATTCGGCGGCGAAGCCGTCGAGCTCGCGCCAGAGCTGCCGGCTGATCACGAAGCAGCAGCCGCTGAGGGAGGGTACGGCCCGCCGCTCGGCGTGGTTGCTGGCCGGTTCGCCGTTGCCGCCGGCCCAGGAGAGGCCGGTGAAGTGCAGCGGGTTACCGCTGGTGTTGATCAGCTCGGGGGTGTCGGCCAACCGGATGGACGCCATGGCCGCGCCGACGCCCGCTTCGGCGGCTACGGCGGTGGTCTTGGCCAGGGCGTCGGGTGCGACGACGGCATCGGAGTTGACGAACGCGAGCCAGTCACCGGTGGCCTCGGCCGCGCCGACCCGGCAGCCGCCGGAGTAGCCGGTGTTCTCCTCCGGTCGGATCACCCGCACCCCGGGGAGGCCCTTGACGATGTCGATGCCGTCCCCGGTGCAGCCGTTGTCGACGACGATGAGGTCGATCTCGACGTCGGTGCTGGCCAGCACCGCATGGGCGGCGTCGACGAGGTAGGGCTCCGGGCCGTAGGCGAGCATGACGGCGCTCACCCGGGGTCGGGTCATCGGATGCCTCCGGATGCGGCAGGGGCGACGGCCTCGGCGAGCGGCCGGGTGGGGGTGGTGGGTCGGCGGACGCCACCGCGCAGCAGCATCGCCATGGTGGCGGCCACGATGACGGAGCCGATGGTGTACGCCAGTTCGACTCGCAGGGTGACCGGAGCCGGGATCAGCGTCACGGCGATCAGGGCGGCGACGCCGGCGGTCCAGGCGAGGGCCTGGGCGCGGTGCCGGTCGAGGGCGAGTAGGGCCTGACCGAGCACCATCGCCCACAGGTAGGCGAGCGTGGCGGCCGCCAACCAGGCAAAGTCGCCGTGGCCGAGAACGCCGGGTGCGTCGAAGAGGGTGCCGACCAGCCATGGGCCGAGCAGCACGGCGCCGAGGGCGCCGGTGAGGCCGAGTGCGGTGACGATGCCGAGCGCCCGGCGCAGCAGGCTGTGGAAGCCGGCCTGGTCGCCGGTGGTGGCGGTGGTGGCCAGGCCGGGCAGCAGTGACGCCTGTAGGGAGCCGAAGACGAACAGGGGGATGCGGACCAGCACGAGGGCGGAGAGCAGTGCGCCAGCGGCCGCCGCGTCGGAGGGGGCGAGTAGCTGCACGTTGATCACGCCGATGTTCACCACGACCTGGGAGAGCAGGCTGGAGGCGGTGAGCAGGCCGAGGCCGCGTAGCAGGGTGGCCCAGGCCACCGGCGGGCCTCCGCCGATGGCGCGCAGCACCGGCGGCAGGGTGAGCAGGACGCTGACCAGTGGGGCGGCGACGAGCACGAGCCCGTACCAGACGGGTGACGTCACTCCGGCCAGCCCGAGCAGGGCGACCATGATGATCCGCAGGCCGCCGTCGATCCCGAGTTGAGCGCCGTACCAGGGGAACAGTTGCAGGCCGGAGAGGACGCCTCGGGTGGCGTAGGCGACGGCCATCGCGGCGAGCGCGCCGATCAGCACTGTGACCAGGTTGCCGTCACCGGCGAAGAGCTTGTCGGCGAGCGGTTGACGGCCGATGGTGACGGCCAACACCAGCACCGCGAGCATCACGGCGGCGACGGTGACGCCGCGGGCCAGTACCGGCCCGGGGGGCAGGCCCTGGCTGTGTCGGGCGGCGACGACCCGGGCGACCTCCTGCTCGATCGGCATGAACACGCCGATGCCGAGGGTGAACACGATCGACCAGAGCACCGACAGGGACGAGTAGTCGGCCTGGCTGAGGCTGTGGCCGGCGACTGCGAGGTGAACGTAGGAGGCGAGCCCGAGAAGGGCCAGCCCGGCACCGACAGCGACGGTGCCGGGCGGGACCAGGCTCAGTAGCCGTCGGATCACCGGCGGATGAGCGCCAGCGTGAGAACGGCGAACGCGCGGCCGAGGTAGACCATCGCCTTGGCGGGGGAGTGGCTGGGTGTGCCAGCCATCCGCTTGCGCATGGCGACCGGCACCTGGCGGATGCGGTAGCCGCGGCGGGCGGTGTGCACCAGGGTCTCCACCGTGTCGCCGAGGTACTCGGCCGGGTACCAGCCGGCGAACATCTCGATGACCCGCCGGTTGGCGGCCCGGAAGCCGGAGGTGGTGTCGGTGAGCTTGGTGCGGGCGACCCGGGACAGCACGGCGGAGAGCATCACCATCGCCCAGCGGCGGGGGCCGCGGACGTTGTAGTCGCCCTCACCGGCGAAGCGGGCGCCGATGACGAGGTCGTTGTCGTCGAGCAGGTCGACGAGCTTCGGCACGTACCGGGGGTCGTGCTGGCCGTCGGCGTCGATCTGGATGGCGACGTCGTAGTCGTGGTCCCGGGCGTAGCGGTAGCCGAGGCGCATGGCCCCACCAACGCCGAGGTTGTACGGCAGTTTGGCGACCAGGGCTCCGGCGGCGGCGGCGACGGCGGCGGTGCGATCGGTGGAGCCGTCGTCGACGACGAGCACGTCGACGCCGGGCAGTTCGCCACGGACCTCGCCGACGACGTCGGCGATCGAGCCCGACTCGTTGAGAGCCGGGATGATGATCAGTGTGCGCTTGCCGTTAACCATCGGTCGACACCAGTTCGTCTCGGGCTGCCCGGTCCGCGTCGATTTCAGCGCGCAGCAGGGCGAAGTCTTCGGCCAGGGTGCGGGTCTCTTCTTCCAGGGCACTGACCTCCCAGCTCAGGTGTACGCACACCAGCAGCAGGAAGACGATGCCGAGGAAGAGCACCAGGCTGACACCGGAGGCGACGCCGAGGAGTTCGGCGACGTTGTCGAGCAGCCGGGGGAAAAGGGACAGCGGAATCACGATGATCAGTACGGCGAGCCAGAGCATGCCGTACTTCTCGCGCAGCTGACGGCGGCGCAACAGCTCGACGATGGTGCCGAGGAGCAGCAGGCCGGTCAGGCCGGTGACGAGGGTGAGCTTCATGCGACCTTCCACGGGGCGGGTGGAGCGGGGGAGTGGAACGCGTCAACCAGGGCGCGGTGCCAGTCTGGAAGCGCGGGCAGACCCACGGCTGCCCAGCGGCTGTGCCCTAGCACACTGTACGCAGGCCGGGGGGCGGGACGCGGATACCGGTCGCTGGTGGTGGGTCGGATCCGGTCCGGGTCCAGTCCGGCCAGCGTGAACGCGGCGCGGGCAAGCCCGTACCAGGTCGTCTGCCCGGCGCAGGTGCCGTGGTAGACGCCGGGCGTCGCGTGACCGGCCAGCGCGGCGTCGGCGAGCGCGACGAGCCGCTCGGCGAGCGCGTACGACCAGGTGGGTTGGCCGTGTTGGTCGTCGACAACGTCGAGGTGTTCGCGCTGGGTGGCGAGTCGGAGCATGGTGGCCACGAAGTTCGGGCCGTGCGCGCCGTAGAGCCAGGCGGTGCGCACGACGTACCCGGTGTCGGGCAGCAGCCGCGCGACGGCCTGTTCGCCGACCAGCTTGCCGCGCCCGTAGGCGTTGACCGGCGCGGTGGGCGCGTCCTCCGGGTACGGGGTGTCCGCGTTGCCGGCGAGGACGTAGTCGGTGGAGACCTGGATCAGCCGGGTTCCGTCGGTGGCGCACGCCGCGGCCAGGTTGGCCACGGCGTGGCCGTTGACGGCGGTCGCCGCGGCCTCGTCGGCCTCGGCGGCGTCGACGTTGGTCCACGCGGCCGCGTTGATCACCAGGTCGTGCCCGGCGACGGCGGCGTGGACCGCCGCGCGGTCGGTGACGTCCAGGTCGGTGCGGGTGGCGGCGGTCACCTTGAGGTCGGGCCGTGCACCCAGCACGGTGATCAGGTCCCGGCCGAGCATCCCGCCCGCGCCGGTGACGAGGATTCGGGTCATGCGGTCGGCGCGGACTTGAGGGGTTCCCACCAGCTGCGGTTGTCCCGGTACCAGCGGACGGTGTCGGCGAGGCCCTGGTCCAGGGTGATGCTGGGGTGGTAGCCGAGCTCTTCTCTGATCTTGGTGATGTCGAGGGAGTACCGGCGGTCGTGGCCCTTGCGGTCGGTGACCGGGACGACCCGGTCCCACCCGGCGCCGCAGGCGTCCAGGAGCAGGCCGGTGAGTTCCTTGTTGGTCAGCTCGGTGCCGCCGCCGATGTTGTAGACCTCACCGGCGCGGCCCTTCTGCTGGACGAGCGCGATGCCCCGGCAGTGGTCGTGCACGTGCAGCCAGTCACGGATGTTGCCGCCGTCGCCGTAGAGGGGGACGGTGCCGCCGTCGAGCAGGTTGCTGACGAACAGCGGGATGACCTTCTCGGGGAACTGGTACGGGCCGTAGTTGTTGGAGCAGCGCGTGACGACCACGTCCATGCCGTGGGTGCGGTGGTACGACAGCGCGAGCAGGTCGGAGCCGGCCTTGGATGCCGAGTACGGCGAGTTGGGGGCGAGGGGCCAGGTCTCGGTCCAGGAGCCCTCGTCGATCGAGCCGTAGACCTCGTCGGTGGAGACGTGCACGAACCGGCCGGTGCCGTGGCGCAGCGCCGCGTCGAGCAGCGTCTGGGTGCCCAGCACGTTGGTGGTGACGAACGGCGCGGCGCCCGCGATCGAGCGGTCGACGTGTGACTCGGCGGCGAAGTGCACGATCACGTCGTGCTCGGCCACCACCTCGTCGACCACGACCGGGTCGCAGATGTCGCCCTGCACGAACCGCAGTCGCGGGTCGTCGCGGACGGGCTCGAGGTTGGCCAGGTTGCCCGAGTAGGTCAGCTTGTCCAGTACGGTCACGACGGCCGGCTCGAGTGGCGGCACGCCGTCCGCACTGCCGAGGGGCTTGCCCAGCAGCAGACGAACGTACTCCGACCCGATGAATCCGGCTCCGCCGGTGACGAGGATCCTCACGGGTCCGGAAGTATACGCGACGGACGGCGCGGCTCCTGGTATGCGACCCCCGCACAACGTGTCCGGGTGCGGTTAGGCTTCCCCGATGCGCGGAATCCTACTTGCCGGCGGCACCGGGTCCCGGCTCTGGCCGATCACCCGGGCGGTCTCGAAGCAGCTGATGCCGGTCTTCGACAAGCCGATGATCTATTACCCGCTCTCCACCCTGGTGATGTCCGGGGTCCGGGAGATCCTGGTGATCACGACTCCGGAGGACCAGGACCAGTTCCGTCGGCTGCTCGGCGACGGCAGCCAGTTCGGGCTGCGGCTGGAGTACGTCAGCCAGGAGCGCCCGGAGGGCATCGCGCAGGCGTTCATCCTCGGCGCGGACTTCATCGGCACCGAGTCGGTGGCGTTGGTCCTCGGCGACAACATCTTCCACGGCGTGGGTCTGGGTCGGCAGCTCGCCGACCACGGTGACCCGGTCGGCGGGCGGGTCTTCGCCTATCAGGTGGCCAACCCGCAGGAGTACGGCGTGGTCGACTTCGACGCCGACGGTCGGGTGCTCTCGATCGAGGAGAAGCCGGCCCGCCCGAAGTCCCGCTACGCGGTGCCCGGCCTCTACTTCTACGACAACCGGGTGGTGGACATCGCCCGCAAGCTCACCCCGAGCGCCCGCGGCGAGCTGGAGATCACGGCGGTCAACGAGGTGTACCGGGAGACCGGGGAGCTGGCGGTGACGGTGCTGGATCGGGGCACCGCCTGGCTGGACACCGGCACGTTCACCTCGATGATGCAGGCCGCCGAGTTCGTCCGGGTGGTCGAGGAGCGGCAGGGCCTCAAGATCGGTTGCGTCGAGGAGGTTGCCTGGCGGGCCGGCCTGATCGACGACGCGCAGCTGCGTGCGCTCGCCGAGCCGCTGACCAAGAGCGGTTATGGCAACTACCTGCTCGGTCTGCTCAGCGACAAGGCCGGCGACGACGGGGGTTCCTGGTGAAGATCCGGGAGCTGAGCATCGAGGGTGCCTGGGAGATCACCCCCCAGCAGCACGGTGACCCGCGCGGCATGTTCATGGAGTGGTACCGCTTCGACAAGCTCGCCGAGGTGGTGGGGCATCCGCTGCGGCTGGCCCAGGCCAACCTGTCGGTCTCCGCGCGTGGCGTGGTGCGCGGCGTCCACTTCGCCGACGTCCCGCCCGGGCAGGCCAAGTACGTCACCTGTGTGCGGGGCGCGGTCCTCGACGTGATCGTGGACCTGCGGGTGGGCTCGCCGACCTTCGGTCGTTGGGAGGGCGTCCGACTGGACGACACCGACCGTCGGGCGGTCTACCTCAGCGAGGGGCTGGGGCACGGGTTCTGCGCGTTGACCGACGACGCGACGTTGAGCTATCTCTGCTCGGCCACCTACAACCCGACCGGCGAGCACGCTGTGCACCCGCTGGACGAGGAGTTGGGCATCGAGTGGCCCGCCGACGTTCCAAAGCTGTCCGCGCGCGACGACGCGGCGCCGACTCTGGCGCAGGCGCGCGAGCGGGGCCTGCTTCCGGAGTACGACAGCTGCCGGCGGTTCGTGGCGAGCCTCGGTCCGGACGGAATGTCGCACTCAACCGGTATGTGACAGCGCTCGGGGCACGACCTGTGGTCTGACAGTGACGAACCGGGCCTCCGGGCGGCTAATGTCACACCATGGAGCGGCGAATCTTCGGCCTCGAGACCGAGTACGGCGTCACCTGCACCTATCGCGGGCAGCGGCGGCTGTCCCCGGACGAGGTCGCGCGGTATCTGTTCCGTCGCGTGGTGTCCTGGGGTCGGTCGAGCAATGTCTTCCTGCGCAATGGGGCCCGGCTCTACCTGGACGTCGGGTCGCATCCGGAGTACGCGACACCGGAGTGCGACTCGGTGACCGATCTCGTCGCCCACGACCGGGCCGGCGAGCGGATCCTGGAGGGCCTGCTCGTCGACGCGGAGAAGCGGCTGCACGACGAGGGCATCGCGGGTGAGATCTACCTGTTCAAGAACAACACCGATTCGGCCGGCAACTCGTACGGCTGCCACGAGAACTACCTGGTCTCCCGGCACGGCGAGTTCGGCCGGCTCGCCGACGTGCTCATCCCGTTCCTGGTCACCCGGCAGTTGATCTGCGGGGCCGGCAAGGTCCTGCAAACCCCACGCGGCGCGGTCTACTGCCTTTCGCAGCGGGCCGAGCACATCTGGGAGGGCGTCTCCTCGGCGACCACCCGCAGCCGCCCGATCATCAACACCCGGGACGAGCCGCACGCTGACGCCGAGCGCTACCGGCGGCTGCACGTGATCGTCGGTGACTCCAACATGAACGAGGTCACCACGCTGCTCAAGGTCGGCACCGCCGACATCGTGCTGCGGATGATCGAGGCCGGGGTGGTGATGCGCGACCTGTCCCTGGAGAACCCGATCCGGGCCATCCGGGAGGTGTCGCACGACATCACCGGCCGGCGCAAGGTGCGGTTGGCCAACGGCAAGGAGGTCAGCGCCCTGGACATCCAGCAGGAATACCTCGCCAAGGCCACCGAGTTCGTCGAGCGACGCGGTGGCGACCAGGCCGCCAAGCGGGTCGTCGAGCTGTGGGGCCGGGTGCTCAACGCGGTGGAGACTGGCGACCTGGAGCCGGTCTCCCGGGAGATCGACTGGGTCAGCAAGCTGCGGCTGATCGAGCGCTACCAGCGCAAGCACGACCTGCCGCTGTCGCACCCCCGGGTGGCGCAGATGGATCTGGCCTACCACGACGTGCGCCGCGGCCGGGGCCTCTACGGGCTCCTGGAGCGCCGCGGCGAGGTCGACCGGGTGGCCACCGACCCGGAGATCTTCGAGGCCAAGGAGACCCCGCCGCAGACCACCCGGGCCCGGCTGCGGGGCGAGTTCATCCGGCACGCCCAGGAGAAGCGCCGGGACTTCACCGTCGACTGGGTGCACCTGAAGCTCAACGACCAGGCGCAGCGCACCGTGCTCTGCAAGGACCCGTTCCGGGCGTACGACGAGCGGGTGGAGCGGCTGATCGCCAGCATGTGACCGGTCGCCGGCCCCGTCGGTGCGTTGCGCCGACGGGGCCGGTCAGCCCGGCGCGCTGAGCGGTTAAGCTGAGCGCGCCATGACGACTTCTGGACCTTCCGACCGCCCCGAGCGCGGCACCGAGCGGCAGAACTGGATCGAACGCCGGCGGGAGAAGATCCGCGCCGAGATCGACCGTAACCGGCGCGGTGAATACACGGTGCCGACCTGGGTGCTGGCCCTGGCGCTGGTGCTCATCGTGGGCGGCTGGCTAGCCCTGATCTTCCTGGCCTAACCCCCCCCACCCTGCCCCCTGCCCCCTGCCCCCGCCCCAGCTCGCGTTGATCATGAAGTTATTGCCATGACACGCCGGGGCGACGGGCAATAACTCCATGATCAACCGGGTGCGGGGCCGGAGCCCGGGGGGTCAGGGGAGGAGGGTTACGGCGTGGCGGCCGGCGGCGGCTGCCGCCAGGAAGTACGCGCGGTCGGCGTCGAGGCCACGGCCCATGGTGGACAGGGGCACGGCGCTGGCCCGCAGCGCGGCGTCCAGACCGTCGGTGAGCACCCGGACGATCCGGTGCCGTTCCGCGAGGGGCGCCAGCGCCGCGTGCACCTCGGCCGCAAGGGAAGGCGCCAGGTCCTCGGGCACCACCAGCTCCGCCGGGGCGAGCGCCACCCGACCGTACGCGGTGAGGCTGTGGTGGGACACGCCCCGGTGTCGGGGGCGGGGGTCGGCGTCGGAGATGCGCAACGAGCCGACCGGCTTTCCGCCCAGCGTGGCGATCGCGTTGACCGCCTCGCCCACGGCGACGCCGGAGAAGCCCCACCGGGTGCCGGTGCCCAGGTTGCCCGGTCCTTGCGCCACGATCGCCACGTCCGCGTTCAGCACGTACCGGGCGGCGAGCAGACCGCCGTGCAGGGTGGTGGCCTCCAGGTCGCCACCGAACGCCTGCCCGACGGTGATCGTGCCGGCCAGCTCGGCCCGCAGCCCGGCGAGGGTGCGGGAGAACCAGGCGGGCAGCGCCCCGCCATCGGTGAGCAGGTACGCCACCCGCGCCTGCGGGGCGTCGGCCCGGATGCCGGCCAGGATCGCCGGGAGCGCCGAGTGCAGGTCGGCGGTGACCACCGGCAGGCCGCCGAGGTCGTCCGCGTCGGCCAGCACGTCGCGGTGCGGAGAGGCATCCTCGTCGACGCCGAGGAGGATCGGCTGCAACGGCGTGTAGCGGGCCTTGACCAGGTGCCCGGCGTCGCGGGTGTCGGCGACGTCCGGCGGGTCCGGCGGCAGCCGGTCCGGCAGGGCGACCACCAGGGCGTACCCGCCGGTGCCCAGGCCCATCAGCAGCGCGCCGGCGTTGAGCAGCACCCGGTCGCCGGGCTCGGGCGTGCCGACCAGCTCCGGGTAGGCCAGCGCCCGCATCCGCGTGCCGTCGGGCAGGTCGACGTCCAGCTCCACCGCCCCGGTCCACTGCCGTCGCAGCGTCGCCACCGTCCCCGTACGCCATCGCACCATGACGGGCACGCTAGCCGCGCGGGCGTGGCGGTCCGCGCCCGGGTGTGGGTCAGGTCGGCTCGGGGCCGCCGGCGGCCGGGCTCGGCCCGGCCTGGGTGTGCCGGGCGGTGCCGGTGGCGCCCGGCATCGAACGGGTCGGGTCGAGGAAGACGAACCTGATCTCCGGGTACCGGTTCGTGAGCCGCCGCTCGGCCTCGTCGGCGGTGGCCTCGATCTGCGCGCCGGTGGCCTCGTCGCGGAAGTCGACCTTCGCGGCGACCAGGATGTCCTGCGGGCCGAGCTGCATTGTCAACAGGGTGTCGATGCGCTCCACCTCGGGCAGCCCGGCCAGATCCTGCTCGATCTCGTGGCGCAGCCGCTCCGGGACGGCCCGGCCGACCAGCAGCGACAGGTTGTTGGCGGCGAGGACCCCGGCGACCGCCAGCAGCAGGAGCCCGATCAGGATCGACGCGACGCCGTCCCACACCTCGTCGCCGGTGGCGTGCGACAGGCCGACGCCGAGCCCGGCCAGCACCAGACCGATCAGCGCCGCGCTGTCCTCCAGGAAGACGGCCTTGACGGTGGTGTCGGCGGTCAGCCGCAGGAACCGCCGCGGCGTGGTCCGCCAGCGCTGCGACTCGCGGCGGACCTGCCGCACCGCCCGGGCCAGTGAGATCGACTCGATGACGAACGACACCCCGAGCACGATGTACGAGATGAGGTAGTCGCCGCTGTGTTCGTGCACCAGGATCGTGGTGACGCCGTGGGTGACGGCGAAACCGGCGCCGGCGACGAACGTGAACATGGCCGCGAAGAACGCCCAGACGTAGCTTTCCTTGCCGTACCCGAAGGGGCGTCGCTGGTCGGCCGGGCGGGCGCCGCGGCGCAGCGCCTGGAAGAGCAGCACCTCGGTGGTGGTGTCGGCGACCGAGTGCGCCGCCTCGGAGAGCATCGCGGCTGATCCGGAGATCAGCCCGGCGATCAGCTTGGCGACCGCGATGGCGAGGTTGGCGGCGCCGGCGACGACGACGGTGCCGACGCTCTCGCTCTCGGGCCTGGCGTCCGCTTGCGACATGAGGATCACCCTATGACCGCGGACGGCGACGCGCCGGGGGAGGCCCGATCCGAACAAGTGTGCGGCACGCCCGCCGTGGGTGCACGGTGTGGGCGGGTCGGCTGCTAGCGTCTACCGCGTGTCGCGGACCCGCACCGAACGCCTGGTCAACCTGGTGATCTGCCTGCTGTCCACGCGACGGTTCCTGACCGCCGCGCAGATCGCCGCGACCGTGCCCGGTTACGAGCACGATCCGGACGACGCGCGCGACCACGAGGCGTTCCAGCGCAAGTTCGAACGGGACAAGGCCGAGCTGCGTGAGCTGGGTGTGCCACTGGAGACCGGCACGGCGAGCGCCTTCGACGCCGAGCCCGGCTACCGGATCGCCCACCGCGAATACGCGCTGCCCGACATCCTCCTCGAACCGGACGAGGCCGCAGCGGTCGGCATCGCCGCCCGGCTGTGGCAGCACGCCGGGTTGGCCGCCGCCGCGTCGTCGGGGCTGGCCAAGCTGCGTGCCGCCGGGGTGGACGTGGACCCGCAGGCGACCCTCGGCCTGGAGCCGATGGTCACTGTCGACCCGGCGTTCGCGCCGCTGACCGCCGCTGCCCGGGACCGCCGCGAGGTGGGGTTCGACTACCGGGTGCCCGACCGCGACGCGCCCAGCCGGCGACGGCTGCAACCGTGGGGCGTGGTCTGCTGGCGCGGCCGGTGGTATGTGGTCGGCCACGACCAGGACCGGGAGGCGACCCGCTGCTTCCGGCTGTCCCGGGTCGTCGGCGCGGTCCGGGTGACCGGCGCCCCCGGCGCGTACGAGCCGCCGGCCAACGTCGACCTGATCAGCCACGTGGCCCGCTGGTCGGGTCCGGTGGAGCGCACCGGTCGGGCCACCGTGCTGGCCGCGCCGGGGCGGGCCGCCGGGCTGCGCCGTTGGGCGGTGGAGGTGACCGCCGGGCCGGACGGCGACCGGCTGGTCCTGCCGTACGCCGACCCGGACGGGCTGGCCGGTCATCTCGTCGGCTACGGCCCGGACGTGCGGGTCCTCGACCCACCGGAGGTCCGCGAGGCGGTCATCCAACGACTCAAGGAGATCGCCGTGCGCCACGACGAGCTGGCCGTCAGCGGGGGTGCCCGGTGACCCGTCCGGCCGCCCGCAACGGTTCCCGCGCGTCCGCCGACCGGCTGGCCCGACTGCTCAACCTGGTGCCCTACCTGCTGGCCCGGCCCGGCATCGAGATCGCCGAGGCGGCCGGTGACCTGGGTGTCACCGAGCGCCAGCTCCGGGAGGACCTGGAGCTGCTCTGGGTGTGCGGGCTCCCCGGGTACGGCCCCGGTGATCTGATCGACATGGCGTTCGACGGTGACCGGGTGACCATCACCTACGACGCCGGCATCGACCGGCCGTTGCGACTGACCCCCGATGAGGCCCTGGCCCTCGTGGTGGCGCTGCGGATGTTGGCCGAGACGCCCGGGGTGGCCAACCGGGAGGCCGTCGAACGGGCCCTCGCCAAGATCGAGGCCGCGGGCGACCTGGTGGGCGCGCCGGTGGCGGTCCGGTTGCCCGGGGACACCCCGCGGGTCGAGGCGCTGCGCGCCGCCGTGGAGGGCGGCAAGGCCCTGCGGATCACCTACTACACGGCCGCCCGCGACGAGACCACCGAGCGCGTCATCGACCCGCTGCGGATGCTGATGGTCGGTGGCCGGGCGTACGTGGAGGCGTGGTGTCGGCGCGCGGAGGCCGTCCGGCTGTTCCGTGCCGACCGGATCGACGCGGTCACCGAGTTGGACGAGCCGGCCACGGTGCCGCCGCAGGCCGTTCCGCACGACCTCACCGAGGGCGTGTTCCGCCCTTCGGCCGACCTTCCGTTGATCACCCTGCGCATCGGCCGGGGTGAGCGGTGGATCACCGAGTACTACCCGTGCGAGCGGGTGGAGGCCGGCGACGGCGACCAGTGGCTCGTCTCCCTGCGGGTCACCGACCTGGGGTGGGCCCGCCGGTTCGTGCTGGGCCTCGGCCCGGAGGTGACGGTGGTCGCCCCGGTCGAGTTGGCTGAGCAGGTGCGGGCGACGGCGGCCGCAGCGCTGGACGCGTACGCGGTGCCCACGCCCACGGCCGTGCCCCGGCCGCCCGAGGTCGACCCACAGCGCGCGCCGTCGGGTGACCCGGCGGTGGCCGGCCGCACCCAGTAGGCTGACCGCCGTGCTGATCTGGATCGTGCTCGCGGTGGTGCTGCTACCCCTCGTGGCGCTCACGTTGGCCGTGCGCCCGGTGCTGGCCCGGCTGCCCCGACTGCGCCGCGCCGCCGTGGCGTTGCAGCGGCGGGCCGCCGAGGCCGAGGCGCTGCGGGATACCGCCGAGGCGCTGCAACAGCGTGCCGAGGAAGTCCAACGTCGGCTCGACACCACCTCCCGGCGACTCGCGGTGATCAAGGCCAAGCGCGGCTGATCGGGTACGCACCCGGCGGTGGTTGACGGATCATCGCGGGTTGGTCAAGACTTCACCCTCCCGCCCAGACCACCACCACCCAGCGGGTGGCGGGCAGCCGATCCGCACGTACGATGGGCTGCGTACCACCTCCCGGACACAGAGCGACTGGAGCTTCTCATGGGTGCCCTCAAGCCGTGGCACATCGCTGTTCTCGTGGTTGTGCTGATCCTGCTCTTCGGTGCGAAGCGGCTCCCCGACGCGGCCCGCTCGCTGGGTCGGTCGCTGCGGATCATCAAGGCCGAGACCAAGAGCCTGCAGGACGACGACCGCGACCTCGCCGAGAAGGCCGACGCGCAGGCCGGCTACCAGCCGCTGCCGCCGCACGCCGGGCAGCAGGCGCCGTTCGCTGGTCAGCCGCAGCAGGCCCCGTACCAGCAGGCGCCGCCGCAGCAGCCGGTCGTCGACCCGGTGCACCGCGTCCGCGACAACTGACCGAAGGGCCCCACTCCCGTGGCCTTCGCACTGCGTAAACGTGGCCCAAAGGCGTTCGAGCGGGCCGCCGACGGCTCGATGACGCTCATCGAGCACGTCCGTGAGCTGCGCAACCGTCTGTTCCGTGCGTCCGTGGCGATCCTTATCGGCTTCGGCTTCGGTTTCTGGTTGGCCAAGCCGGTGCTGCACCTGCTCCAGCAGCCCTACTGTGACCTGCCGCAGGCCAGATATGTCGACGGCAAGTGTGAGTTCGTGCAGCTCGGCCCGGCCGACCTGTTCCTGCTCAACCTGAAGGTCGCGCTCTGGGTCGGGTTGATCGTGGCCGCGCCGATCTGGCTCTACCAGCTCTGGGCGTTCATCGCGCCCGGCCTGCACCGGCACGAGCGGCGCTACGCGTACTTCTTCACCGCCCTCGCCGCGCCGCTGTTCGCGGCCGGCGCGGTGCTGGCGTACTTCGTCACGGCCAAGGGCCTGGAGTTCCTGCTCAGCATCTCGGACAGCGAGATCAGCACGACTCTGGAGATCACCAAGTACATCTCCTTCGTCACCAACCTGATCCTGTTGTTCGGTGTGGCCTTCGAGTTCCCGCTCGTCGTGCTGATGCTCAACTTCGTGGGCATCGCCAGCGCGAAGCGGTTGCTCAGCTGGTGGCGCGTGGCGATCTTCGTGTTCTTCGCGTTCTCCGCAGTGGTCACCCCGACCCCGGACCCGTTCGGGATGACGGCCCTGGCGATCTGCCTCTCCGCGCTCTACTTCGGTGCGGTGGGCATCGCCTTCCTCAACGACAAGCGGCGTGGGCGGGGCAAGGAGATCTACGCCGGCATCGACGACGACGAGGTGTCGCCGCTGGAGTTCGACGCGGACCCGGTCGTGGCCGGGCAGCGGGTCGACTCGACCGCGCCGATCGGCGTACCCGAACCGGTCGCCCCACCGGCGCCGATCGAACGCCGCTACGACGACATGACCTGACGGCCCCGCGCCGACCGGTCCACCGACGCCGTCCCCGTTCACCGGGGGCGGCGTCGTCGCGTCACCTCCCGCGTCGGCGGCGGAACTGATGGTGACGGCGCCTGCCCCTGGTGAACGGCGGGTGTCCGACCGGTACGGTGCTGCCCGTGACCGCAGACGATCACCTGCCCGGCCCGGTCGCCGTGCTCGCCAACCCGACCGCCGGTCGTGGACGGCACAGGGCGTTGCTGCCCCGGCTGCTGGACGGCTTGGCCGCCGCCGGACGGCCGATCCGGTTGCTGCCGGCGTCCAGCCCCGCAGAGGCGGAGGCGGCGTGCCGTACCGCCGTCGCCGACGGCGCTGGCGCTTTGGTGGCGGTCGGTGGGGACGGCACGGTGCACCGGGCGTTGCAGGCGGTCGCCGGCACCGCCGTGCCGTTCGGCCCGATCCCGGCCGGCACCGGCAACGACTTCGCCCTGGACACCGGCTTCCCGGCCGACCCCCTCGCTGCGGCGGCGGTGATCGCCGAGGCGGTGCGCGACGGCCGCAGCCAACCGGTCGACCTGGCCCGGATGGTGGGGGTCGACGGCACCGAACGCTGGTACGGGGCGGTCCTCGCGGCCGGGTTCGACGCGATCGTCAACGAGCGGGCCAACCGGATGCGCTGGCCCCGCGGCCCGCGCCGATACGACCTGGCGATCCTGGTCGAGCTGGCCCGGCTGCGCCCACGCCACTACACGCTGCGCCTCGACGGGGTGCCGCACGACCTGGACGCGGTGCTCGTGGCGGTGGGCAACTGCCCCACGTACGGCGGTGGGATGCGGATCTGCCCCGACGCGGACCCGACCGACGGGCTGCTCGACGTGGTGGTGGCGGGTCGGGTCAACCGGCGGACCCTGATCCGGGTGAAGCCGCGCATCTACCAGGGCACCCACGTCAGCCACCCGCTGGTGCGGAGCTTCCGGGCCCGCACAGTGGAGTTGGCCGCCGAGGGCATCACCTCGTACGCCGACGGGGAACGCTCCCTGCGGTTGCCGGTGACGATCAGCGCGGTTCCGGGCGCCCTGCGGCTGCTGCGTTGACCCGTACCGCGCCGATGCTGGCGGTGATGACCAGCACGATGGCGGCGCACTCCAGCACTGTCAGCGCCTGCCGCAGCACCAGCCACCCGGCGAGTGTGGCGACGGCCGGGCCGAGGCTCATCAGCACCGCGAAGGTGGCGGTGGGCATCCGCCGTAGCGCCAGCAGCTCCAGGGTGTAGGGCAGCCCGGAGGCGAGCACCGCGAGGGCGGCGCCGAGCGCCAGCACCGGCGGGTCGAGCAGGACCGCGCCGCCGTCGATGATGCCCAGCGGCAGGGTGACCAGCGCGGCGAGGGTCAGCGCCAGGGCCAGCCCGTCCGCGCCGGGAAAGCGGCCACCGACCCGGGCGCTCAGCACGATGTACGCGGCCCACATGGCGCCCGCGCCGAACGCGAAGGCCACCCCGACCGGGTCCAGCCGGTCGAAGCCGCCCTGCCCGAGCAGCGCCACCCCGGCCAGCGCGAGACCCGCCCAGCCCCAGCTGGCCAGTCGGCGTGCGGAGAACACCGACAGGGCGAGGGGGCCGAGCACCTCCAGGGTCACCGCCGGGCCCAGCGGGATGCGTTCGATGGCCTGGTAGAACAGCGAGTTCATGCCGGCCAGCGCCAGCCCGAACGCGCCGGCCGCGAGCCAGGCCGACCGGTCGTGTCCGCGCAGTCGGGGTCGGCACACGACGAGCAGCAGCACCGCCGAGATGGTCAGCCGCAGGGTCACCGCGCCGGCCACCCCGGTACGCGGGAAGAGCAACGCGGCCACGGCGGAGCCGAACTGCACCGACAGGGCCCCGCCGAGCACCAGCCCCACGGCGGCGACGCCACCGCGCCGGGCTGGTGGCGTGTCGGCCGGCGCCGTTGTGGGCAGCAGGATCTCGGTCACGGGCACGACGGTAGGCTGTCCGCCCTGGCCAACCTGCGGCGGTGTCCACCGGCGTGACCAACGGTGCGCACGGGTCGGGCCAGCGCCGGTCAGCCGGGTAGGGCGAGGTCGAGCACCGCGCCCAACCCGTTCTCCCGGCCCGGCTCGGCTGCCGGGAGCACCAGCACCGAGCAGCCGGCGGCCACCGCGCCCGCGTCGGCCGGGGTGTCACCGACCATCAGGGTCTGCTCCGGGTCGACGCCCAGCATGCCGCAGGCACGCCAGAAGATCGCCGGGTCGGGTTTGCAGCGCCCCACCTCGTAGGAGAGCACGAACGCGCCGACCAGGTCGGTCAGCCCCCAGGAGTCGAAGTGTGGCCGCAGGTCGAAGCCGATGTTGCTGACCACCGCCACCGGCACCCCGGCGTCGCGCAGCGCGGTCAGCGTGGGGGCGGTGTCGGCGTACGGCAGCCAGCCCTCGGTGGTCAGCAGCCGCTCGTAGAGCGCGTCGGCGAAGCCGTCGATGCCGGCGTCGACGGTCTCGGCCAACCCGGTGTACGCGCCCCGGTGGGCGTGTTGGTAGAGGTCCCGGTCGGCCCACAGTTCGGCGAGTCGGGGCGGCACCCGTGCCGGCAGTGGCCCGCCGGCGCGGCCGGCGGTCAGCAGTCGGTCGGCCAGCGAGGTGGCGCGGACCCGGTCCAGGGTGACGCCGCAGGCCGCCGCGGCCTCCAGCACCCACCGCTGGGGGTCCTCCACCTGGGCCAGGGTGCCGTGGAAGTCGAAGAGCACCGCCTTGACAGGGCGTCGGGACGCCCGGCGGGCGGCGGGCGCCTCGGCGGTGCCCGGCGGACTGGTCTGGGGCGGTTCGGCATGGTCCGGCACGCCGTGCACCCTACCGACCGCCCCCGACCGTGCCTCGGGACGGCCTTGTGGGGTGACATGGCTCGGCACGCACTAATCTTGGTGCCATGTCGAGCCCCGCCGAGCGGTACGCAGCGGCGCGCCGCAAGGCCGCACAAGCCGCACAGTTTCCGGCGCTGGACGAGTTCGCCCTCGAGTTGGGGTTCGATCTCGACGACTTCCAGCGGGAGGCGTGCCAGTCGCTGGAGCGGGGCAGCGGTGTGCTGGTCTGCGCTCCCACCGGCGCCGGTAAGACGGTGGTCGGGGAGTTCGCCGTCCACCTGGCGTTGCGTGGGCGGCCCGACGACCCGGTGCCCGCCGCCGACGCGACGACCCCACCGGCCCGGCGCAAGTGCTTCTACACCACGCCGATCAAGGCGTTGTCCAATCAGAAGTACCACGACCTGGTCGCCCGGTACGGCGCCGAGCAGGTCGGCCTGCTGACCGGCGACAACGCGATCAACGGCGACGCGCCGGTGGTGGTGATGACCACCGAGGTGCTGCGCAACATGCTCTACGCGGGCTCCAGCACCCTCCAGGGCCTCGCGTACGTGGTGATGGACGAGGTGCACTACCTGGCCGACCGGTTCCGCGGTGGGGTCTGGGAAGAGGTGATCATTCACCTGCCCGCCTCCGTCACCCTGGTCTCGTTGTCGGCGACCGTCTCCAACGCCGAGGAGTTCGCCGACTGGCTGGTCACCGTGCGCGGTGAGACCGCCGTGGTGGTCAGCGAGCACCGGCCGGTGCCGTTGTGGCAGCACATGCTGGTCGGCAAGCGGATGTTCGACCTGTTCCACGACGCCGACGCCGCCCGCAAGCACGACGTGCACCCGGAGCTGCTGCGCTATACCCGGGAGACCGCGCGGCGGCTGGAGTTGGGTGAGGGGCGCAGCGCCGGGCCCGGTGCCGGCCGGCGTGGCCCGCGCTGGCGTGGCCCGTCGCGCCCGGACATCGTCGACCGACTGGACCGGGAGGGTCTGCTACCGGCAATCTTGTTCATCTTCAGCCGGGCCGGTTGCGCCGCAGCGGTGCAGCAGTGTCTCGCCGCCGGGCTGCGGCTCACCTCGGCGGAGGAGCGGGCCGAGATCCGCCGTGTCGTCGAGTCGCGGGTCACCGCCATTCCCGGCGAGGACCTGACGGTGCTGGGCTACTGGGAGTGGCTGGACGGCCTGGAACGCGGCCTGGCCGCCCACCACGCCGGCATGCTGCCGGTGTTCAAGGAGATCGTCGAGGAGTTGTTCGTCCGCGGCCTGGTCAAGGCGGTCTTCGCCACCGAGACCCTCGCGCTGGGCATCAACATGCCGGCCCGCTGCGTGGTGCTGGAACGGCTGGTCAAGTACAACGGCGAGGCGCACGTCGACCTGACCCCGGGGGAGTACACCCAGCTCACCGGGCGCGCCGGCCGTCGGGGCATCGACGTGGAGGGGCACGCCGTCGTGGTGTGGTCCCCGGAGACCGACCCACGGCAGGTGGCCGGGCTCGCGTCCACCCGCACCTACCCGCTGCGTTCCAGCTTCCGGCCGTCGTACAACATGGCGGTGAACCTGGTCGGCACTGTCGGCGCGGAGCCGGCTCGGGCCCTGCTGGAGTCCTCGTTCGCCCAGTTCCAGGCAGACCGGTCGGTGGTCGGCCTGGCCCGGCAGGTGCAGCGCAACACCGAGACCATTGAGGCGTACGGCGCGGAGGCCGCCTGCCACCACGGCGACTTCGACGAGTACTTCGCGCTGCGGGTGGCGATCGCCGACCGGGAGAAGGCGATCGCCCGGCAGGGGCAGACCCAGCGCAAGGCTGCCGCGGTGGCCTCGCTGGAGCGGCTGCGGGTCGGCGACGTGATCCGGGTGCCGTCGGGGCGGCGGGCCGGGCTGGCCGTGGTGCTGGACCCGGCGACCGGTGGGTTCGGTGAGCCCCGGCCGCTGGTGCTCACCCAGGACCGTTGGGCCGGGCGGGTCAGCCCCGGCGACTTCACCACTCCGGCCGAGGTGTTGGCCCGGATCCGGGTGCCCAAGCACTTCAACCACCGGTCGCCGGGCGCCCGGCGGGATCTCGCCGCCGAGGTCAGCGGCACCGGCCTGGATCGGCACGGTGGCCGACGCGGGGGCCGTTCCCGGCAGGTGACCGGCGAGGACCACCAGATCACCCAGCTTCGCACCGAACTGCGTCACCACCCGTGCCACGCGTGCCCCGAGCGTGAGGAGCACGCCCGTTGGGCGGAGCGGCGTCGGCGGCTGGAGCGCGACACCGAGGAGCTGCGTGAGCGCGTCAGTGGTCGTACGGGGTCCCTCGCTCGAACGTTCGACCGGATCGTGGCGCTGCTGACCGAGCGTGGCTACCTCGCCCGCGACGGCGCGGTCACCGACGCCGGTCGGATGCTGGGCCGGATCTGGACCGAGGCGGACCTGCTGGTCGCCGAGTGCCTGCGCCGGGGGGTGTGGAACGGGTTGTCCCCGGCCGAGCTGGCCGCCGCGGTGTCTGTGGTGGTGTTCGAGGCGCGCCGCGATGTCGACGAGCGGGCGTCGCTGCCGCGCGGGCCGGTGGCCGACGCGGTGGACGAGACGCTGAAGCTGTGGGGGGAGATCGAGGCCGACGAGGCGGCGCGGGGGCTGACGGCGACCCGGGAGCCGGATCTCGGTTTCGCCTGGCCCGTCTACCGGTGGGCCCGGGGTGAGGCGCTGGCCAAGGTGCTCGGCAGCGGTCACGAGATCGATGGTGAGATGCCCGCCGGTGACTTCGTCCGGTGGGCCCGACAGGTCGTCGACCTGCTTGGTCAGATTGCCGACTCCGGCGGTGCCACAACGGAGCTGCGGTCGACGGCCCGACAGGCTATAGCGGCCGTCAATCGAGGCGTTCTCGCGTACCACACGTCAGCCTGACAATCACGCTCAGTCATTATCGTCGGTGAATCGACGCAGCGGACGGTCACCGCAACGGCACCCCTCGGATCGCCCGGGGGGCACTGTTGCGCCTGATCACGGCACCCCCGATCATTGCCGAGGCGTCTTGTTGACGCGTCGGTAACGAATGGGGAGAAAGCCGCCGTGGCGGAGATCAATCACTTTGAGTACGGGTGGATCACGCCCGGGCTGAGCTACGCGTTGTCCGTGCTCGGTTCGATCCTCGGTCTGGTCTGCGCCGGGCGCATCCGCACGGCCCGGACGAGCGGCCAGCGGGCGTGGTGGGGTCTGCTGTCGGCCTGGGCGCTGGGTGGCACCGCCATCTGGGCGATGCACTTCATGGCCATGCTCGGCTTCGCTGTCGAGAACACCCGGATCCGCTACGACGTGCCGCTGACCGCGGCCAGCACGGCCATCGCCGTGGTGGCGGTCGGTATCGGCCTGGCCATCGTGGGCACCGGCCGGCTGAATCCGGTACGCCTGATCGCCGGCGGTATCTTCACCGGCGCCGGCGTGGCCTCCATGCACTACACCGGCATGGCCGCCATGCGCCTCAACGGCAGCCTCGGCTACGACACGGTCCGGGTCGTGCTCTCGGTGGTCATCGCCGTGGTGGCGTCCACCGTCGCGCTGTGGCTCGCGATGACCGTCCGGCGGGGGTTGGCGATCTTCGCCTCCGCGCTGGTCATGGGGATCGCCGTCAACGGGATGCACTTCACCGGCATGAGCGCCCTGTCGGTGCACCGCCACGAACGGACCGGCGAGGTGACCGGCGCCGGGGTGAGTACGTTGCTGGTGCCGATCGTGCTGGCGGTGGTCTTCGGGGTCGTCGGTCTGCTCTACGCGCTGCTCGCCGCTCCGACCGACGACGACCGGGCCGCCACCGCGTACCTGGACGGGCGGCGGCTCTCGGAGCCGGCGGCTCCGGTGCCCACCGCTGCTCCCGACCCGGTCGGGTTGCGCGCCCGCTCCACCCTCGGCCAGCCCGGTACTCCGTTCCCGTCCCGCCGGGACACGCCGCCGCGCTGACGCCGTACGGCCGGCCCGCGCCGTCCGCGCCCGCTGAGGAGGCGGATCAGGCCGGCCGGCGGCTGGGGCCGATGGTGAGGGTGGCCAACAGCCCGGGGTGGTCGGTGGCGCCGCGCATGGGCACCAGGGCGCGACAGCAGAGCGTGATGTCGGTGGTCGCCGTGATGTGTTGCAGTCGGCCGTCGTCGACCCGCTGATGGCCCGGCGGGGTGCAGGACCGCACGTCGGGGTCGTGCCCGGCGCGCAGGTTGAGGTCGCCGCCCAGCACGGTGGGCTCGTACCCGGCGTCGCGGGCGATCGTCGGCAGGATGGTGTCGAGCAGGTGGTCGCACTGGGTGAGCGCCACACGGTAGCCGGTGGCCGACAGGTGCGTGGTGCAGGCGAGCAGGGCGCCGTCGACGTCGACGCAGAGCCAGGCTCGTTCCTCGGGGTCCGCGAGGTCCTGCGTCGGGTGGGTTCCGGCGTACACGTTGCTCGGGGCGGCCGGCGTCCGCACGTGGGCCAGCAGCCCGATGCCGAACCGTTGGCCGTTGCGACAGCGGGTGTCGTCTCCGCTCGGGCGGTCGCCGGCGGCCTGAAACGCGGCCACGATGGTCTGGCCAGGGTGGACGGTTTGGAACACCCCGCGCAGGGTCGACAGGTCGCCCGCGCAGATCTCGTTGAGGGTGACCAGGTCGGGCGCCTCGGCGGTGATCACCTCGGCGGCCCTGGCCATCGCGTGGCCGGTGTAGCAGCCGGCGAGGCCACTGTTGCAGAGGTTCATCTGGAGCATCCGCAGGACCGTGGGTTCCGGGATGACGTTGGTGGGCGTGGTCGGCGGTGTGGCCGACGGTGTGGCCGGCCGCGCGGCCGGCAGTGCGGCGGCGGCGAGAAGGCAGCCCACGGCCAGGGTTCGGCGCAGGAACCGGTACGGACGGGCAGCCACACGAACTCCGGGGGGCACGAGGCGACAGTCGTCGCCGGGTGCCAGTGATCCTACTGGCGGCCGATCGGCGATCGAGATCCAGAGCGGTGGGCCGAGGGGGCACCCGCGCGGCGCGTACCCCCTCGGGTCGCTCAGTGTGTGCGGACCGCGACGGCCGTGTAGGGCGTGGTGGGGGTCGGTGGCGTGGTGAACCGGGCGTTGGGCAGGTAGAGCCGGCCCAGCGCCTTGGCCACGGTGGTGGGTACGTCGAAGTTCGGATCGGTGATGGTTTCGGTGAGCGCTCCGGCGGTGCCGGCGTGGTTCAGCCGGACCACCGCGATCTGGTTGAGGCGGTTCTGCACGACGTAGAGGGTGCGGCCGAGCAGTAACAGCCCATCGCCGTTGGTGAAGGTGTGGCCTGGCACGTCCACGACGGTGCTCGCCCCGGTCGCCGGGTCGACCCGGTACAGGGTGCCGGTGGTGGACTGGACGACGATCAGCGCCCGGCCGTCCGGTGTGGTGGCGATGCCGTTGAGGTTGACCCCCGTGCCGACCTGCTCGTACGCGCCGGTCAGCGTGATCGTGGTGAAGGCGTCGGCCGGCGGCAGCGCCCCACGGCGACCGAGCGGCAGCCGGTAGAGCACCGGCCGGTTCGAGTCGGTGAAGTATGCCGCGTCGCGGGTCAGCACGACGTCGTTGACGAACGTCGGGGCGGTGGCGAACTGGTAGCGGGCCAGCACCTCGCCGGTGCGGGTGTCGAGCACGCGGGCGTCGCCAGCCGTGCCACCGGAGACGAAGAGCCGGCCACGCGGGTCGACCTTGAGGCCGAGCGACGGCGTGCCGGTGGCCGCGCCGATCGTCGTGCCCCGGCCGGTGACCAGGTCGACGCGCTGGATGGCACCGGTAGCGCGGGAGCCGAAGTAGGCGTACCGGCCGGCGGTGGCGATGCCCTCGGGCTGGAACCCGTCGGGGAGGGCGAGGACGGCCGGCGGCCGCCCGGCGGGGTGCGCCTGCGCCGGCGCGACGGCGACGGTGGCCAGCATGGCGGCGGTCAACGCGCCGCCGAGCGTGGTGCGGAGGGGGCGGTTCACTGTGCTCCTTCCGGGCGGAAGCGGCACGAGCCGACACGTCCGCCACGTTCACTGGGGCCAGGACCCTCCCCACTGTACGACCGCTGGCGGGCGCCCGCTCGGCGTCACCGGCGCGGCCTTCGGGTGACCGCGCCGGTGAGCCCGTCGAGCGGGGCGGAGGTCAGGCGTTGCGGACCAGCCTCCACCGGTTGTCAGCGCTGCCGTTGTCCGGATCCTGCACGGCCTGCGCTCCCCAGGCGGTTGACCCGTTCAGGATCCCGAGCAGCTTGTTGCTGTTGACGTTGCGGATCTTGTAGGTGCCGTCGCCGTTGTCCACGAGGATCCACCGGTGATCGGCGGTGCCGTTGTCGGCCCACTGCAGGACGCGGGCGTTGTCGGCGGTGGACATGTTCTCCACGCCCAGGACCTTGCCGCTGTTGACGTTGCGGAACCGGACCGCGTTGCCGTCGGTGATGACCACCCAGTTGTGGTCCGCTGTGCCGCTGTCGGCCCACTGCACGGCCAGACCACCGTCGGCGGTGGACATGTTCTGGACACCGAGGACCAGCCCGGTGCCGACGTTGACCAGGCGATAGCTGCCGGTGGGGCCGCCGCTGCCGCTGGTGTTCCAGTAGACCGTGTAGTTGTAGCCGTGGGCGTCGTAGAAGGGGGCGAGGTTCACAGTGGACCCGTTGGCGCTGGCGGTGAACGCGAGCGAGCTGGTGCTGGTCCGGGTGATCGAGGAGACGGTGAGGGTGGGCAGGGTGCTCAGGGCCGTGTTGCCGTAGTTGCCGGCCAGCACCGAGGGGCCGTACGTGATCGCGCCGACGTTGGCGTTGTCGTTGGCGGCCTTGACGGCGACCTGCATCGGCAGCCGCACGGTGATGGTGTCGCCCGCGGCCCAGGTGCGCGTGACAGTGGCGTAGCTGCCCGGCGTGGTGGTGACGTTCTCCACCGTGCCGTTGACGGCGATCGTCGCGCCGCTGGTCCAGGACGGGATCCGCACCCGGATGCTCCACGACCCGCTCATCGAGCCGGACAGGGTCAGCGTGGTGGTGTCACTGACCGGGAAGCTGGTGGTCTGGGTGACCGTGATGCCGCGCTGCGTCCAGTTCAGCACCGACGGCGTGAACAGGTTCACGCTCAGTGTGGTGCCGTTGTAGAAGTAGATGGAGTCCATCAACCTCGTGTTGATCTCCAGGCCGGTGCCCTGGCAGCACCAGAACGAGTTGTAGTCGGTGCTCCAGGTGCCGCCACCCCACGCCGGGCCCACACCGCGACGTCCGCCCGGCCGCAGCGGGGTGAAGTAGGTGATGTGGCCGTGGCTGTCGGCCGGGTTCTGCCCGCCGATCAGGTGGTTGATCAGCGCGCGCTCGTAGAAGTCGAAGTAGTCCGCCCGGTTCGGGTCGAGCAGCCACAGCTCCCGGGTCAGCTTGAGCATGTTGAACGTGTTGCACTGCTCGCAGGTGTCGTTGCTGAGGTAGCCGGCGATGGCGTTCGGCGGCCGGAAGTGCTCCGCCTGGCTGTTGCCGCCGATGACGTAGGTGTGCGCGCCGACGGTGATTCGCCACGCGTTGCTGGCGATGTCCCGGTAACGGGTGGTCCCGGTGGCCTTGAACTCCCGGGCGGCGCCGATCCACTTGGGCACCTGCGTGTTGGCGTGCAGCCCGTTGAGCTGGTCCTGGCCGGAGGCCAGGGGGTTGAACACGGAGTTGTGGTCGAACCGCTGCGCGGTGGTGAGCCATCGGCTGTCGCCGGTCTGCTGGTAGATGTCGGCGAGCACGTCGTTCATGCCCCCGAACTCGGTGCCCAGCATCGACTGCATCTGGCTGGAGCTCAGCCGGCTGGTCCGGGTGTCGACCCAGCCGGCGAGGGCCAGCAGCACCGTACGGGCCTGGGTGTTGCCGATGTAGCGCCAGACGTCGAGCAGACCGGCGAGGGTCTTGTGGATGCAGTAGTAGGGCACGTTGCCGTTGGAAAGTGTCCGTGCCTCGAGCGCGGTGAAGTCGGACTCCGGGAAGCCGGAGAGGTAGCCCGCGCCGAACCCGGCGGCGGAGTTGTTGGCCTGGCACTTGGCCAACTCGGCCACCATGTAGTTGGCCTTGTCCCGGCAGGTCGTGTCGCCCAGCACCGCGTACGCGTACGCCCACGCGCTCAGGAAGTGGCCCTGCATGTGGGTCCGGAACGGGAAGTTCGGTGCGTCCCAGCCCCCGTTGGTGGCGGCGCCGTTTGTGGACAGCCGGTGGTTGGCGCGGAAGTTGTAGAGCATCCGGTCGACGTCGACGAACCGCAGGTAGTTGAGCGTCCGGGTCTGGTTGTCCATCCAACGGCCGGAGGTGAGTCGTACCTGACCCGGATCGAAGGCGTACGCCGAGACGCCGATGTCGGGCCGGGCCGGGGGCACGACGGCCGCGGACGCGCTCCCGGGGGAGACGGCGACGCCGCTAGCGGAGACCACCACGGTGGCTCCGGCGGCCTGAAGCAGGTGGCGGCGGCTGAGGGGCAGGGGTGGCATGGGGAACCTCCAGGTGGCCGGGTACGTCGGGCCCGCCATCGATGGCGGTGGGTCGTCGGCGGCAAAGGGGGCCGACGCCGGGTGCGGTGGGGTGGGTGGGACGTGGGTCGCCGTGGACGCCGGGTGCCCACCCCTGCGCTTATCGCGGCACATCGATGTGATCGCTAACATAGTTCGTCGTTAACACGCCCGCAACCCCCGGGGCACCTCGGTGACCCATTCCCGCGAGGACCTGGCCCGGGTCACCGCATCCGGTGGCGGCTGTGGTCCGAAACGGACATCCGGCTGGCTCGCGATCATCGGAGCGTTACCGTGCGTGACGGTTGACGACGGCCTTCCCTCCGTTGACGCCCGTCCGGTAGCTCAGTACCGTGCATCGTAAATCTTCGATGTCAACGTCGATACCTCAATGCTGCGATGTGGTTACGACGGTCATCCCGCGCCTCAGAAAAATCCAGTTCAGATGGGGGAGGGGGTAATCACTTAAGACTGTTAGCGCTAACACGCCCGCCGGTCGTGCTGCCCGGCGCGCGAACGGCAAAGCCCATTCGGGCGGCCGCCGCGACGGCGGCCGCTCGCCCAGTCAGACATCCGCACGCGCACTCTCTGTGGGAGTAATCGTGAAAGTGAAGGATCGAACCACAACTCGGGCCACCCGCTGGGCCAGGCGCGCCATCGCCTGGCTGGCAAGCATGGGCTGTGTCCTCGCACTGATCCCGGGGACGGCCAAGGCCGACAACCCCATCGTCCAGAACATCTACACCGCCGACCCGGCGCCGATGGTGCACAACGGCCGCGTCTACCTCTACACCGGACATGACGAGGACGGTTCCACCTATTTCACAATGCGTGAGTGGCGGGTGTACTCGTCCGCCGACATGGTGAACTGGACCGATCACGGCTCGCCGATGAATCTGGCGACGTTCGCGTGGGCGGACGCCAACGCGTGGGCCGGGCAGGTCGTTCCGCGTAACGGAAAGTTCTACTGGTACGTGCCGGTGCGCCAGCGCTCCAACGGGCAGATGGTCATCGGCGTCGGGGTGGCCGACAGCCCTACCGGGCCGTTCCGCGACGCGCTCGGTCGACCACTGGTCGGCAACAACGAAATCGACCCGCACGCGTTCATCGACGATGACGGGCAGGCGTATCTGTACTGGGGTAACCCGGGTCTGTGGTACGTGAAGTTGAACCCGGACATGATTTCGTTCTCCGGCAGTGCGACACGCATTCCCCTCACGACGGCGGGGTTCGGTACCCGTAACGGTAATGCGAGTCGGCCGACGCTGTATGAGGAGGGGCCGTGGGTGTTCAAGCGCAACGGGTTGTACTACAACGTGTTCGCGGCCGAGTGCTGCTCCGAGTTCATCGCGTACTCCACAGCGACCGGGCCGACGGGGCCGTGGACATATCGGGGAACGATCATGCCGCGGCAGGGCGCTAGCTTCACCAATCACGCGGGTGTGATCGACTTCCAGGGTGGTTCGTATTTCTTCTATCACAACGGGGCGTTGCCCGGTGGCGGTGGTTACACCCGTTCGGTCGCGGTGGAGAAGTTCAGTTACACCAGCAATGGCCTGTTCCCGGCCATCACGATGACGAACACCGGTGCCCCGCAGGTGGGCACGCTGAACCCGTACGTGCGACAGGAGGCGGAGACGATCGCCTGGGGCTCGGGGATCGAGACCGAGGCGTCCAGCGAGGGCGGGATGAACGTCGGTTGGATCGAGAACGGCGACTACATCAAGGTCAAGGGCGTCGCGTTCGGCGCGGGTGCGACAGCGTTCAGCGCCCGGGTCGCGTCGGCCACCAGCGGCGGCCGGATCGAGGTACGCCTCGACAGCGCCAACGGCCCGACCGTGGGCACCTGCACCGTGGGCGGCACCGGCGGCTGGCAGACCTGGACCACCAGCACCTGTTCGGTCAGCGGAGCGACCGGCACCCATGATCTCTACCTGCGCTTCGCCGGCGGCAGCGGCAACCTGTTCAACATCAACTGGTGGCAGTTCGGCGGCACCGGTGGCGGCAGCGCCACCAACCTGATCACCAACGGCGACGTGGAGAACGGCACGACGGGCTGGGGTGTGCACGGCAGCGGCACCCTCGCCAGGAACACCACTGTCGCGCACGGCGGCAGCGGATCACTGTCGATCACCGGCCGGACCGGCGCCTGGAACGGCCCCAGTCAGGACGTGACCGCCAAGCTCACCAACGGCAAGAGCTACACCACGAACGTCTGGGTACGAGCACAGGGCGGCACCCCGTCGGCGAAGGCGACGCTGTCGCTGACCGCGAACGGCACGACGAACTACCTCCAGCTGACGCCTGCGGTGGGGGTGAACGTCAACGGCTGGACCCTGCTCACCGGCATCACGACAGTGTCGTGGAGCGGCACCCTGACCAGCGCCGCCTTCTACGTCGAGACGGCCGAGGGCACCGACAGCCTCCTCGTCGACGACGCTACGTTCCAGTGACGGGTGCTGCCGGAGCCGTGCTCGGCGCGGCTCCGGCAGCACGGCGACGTGCCCCACCACTGCGACGGAGCGACAGGTTTCCCAGCGCGGTTGGTTACGACTTGACGAACGGCATGTTATCGCTCACAGTCGATGGTTGAGGGCAGCCGCACCTGTGGTTCACCGGGCGAACCTGCTGTGGCACCTCGACCCGCGACGTCCGCCCAGGGCATGCCGGACGTCGGGTCAGGACTCCCCGCACCGCTGCCGCGACGGCGACCGTTGCTGACGTCTCCCATGTCGCAGGAGCGGATTCGGGCGTGCGTCTCCATCGCTGCACCACCACAGAGAAGGAATCCGCATGAATCACAGAAGAGCCCTGCGAGCGGCGGTGACCATCGCCGTTACCGGCGCCCTCGCCGCCGGCATGACGATGACGCTGACCTCCACGGCCAGCGCCGGCACGACCCTGCGGGCCTCGGCGGCCGAGAAGGGCCGTTACTTCGGCGCGGCCGTCGCGACGGGCAAGCTCTCCACCAGCGTGTACGCGACCATCCTGAACCGTGAGTTCAACAGTGTCGTGGCCGAGAACGAGATGAAGTGGGACGCGACCGAGCCGCAGCAGGGTCGGTTCAGCTACACCGGCGGCGATCGTCTGGTCAGTCACGCGCAGGCCAACGGTATGAGCGTGCGCGGCCACGCGCTGCTGTGGCATCAGCAGCAGCCGGGCTGGGCGCAGGGCATGTCCGGCAGCGCGTTGCGTAACGCGGCGATCAACCACGTCACCCAGGTCGCGACGCATTTCCGAGGGAAGATCCACTCGTGGGATGTGGTGAACGAGGCGTTCGCTGACGGTGGTAGCGGTGGGCGTCGTGACTCGAACCTGCAGCGCACCGGTAACGACTGGATCGAGGCGGCGTTCCGGGCGGCGCGGGCCGCGGATCCGGGTGCGAAGTTGTGTTACAACGACTACAACACCGACGGGATCAACGCGAAGTCGACGGGCATCTACAACATGGTGCGGGACTTCAAGTCCCGTGGCGTGCCGATCGACTGCGTGGGCTTCCAGTCGCACCTGGGCACCTCGCTGGCCGGTGACTACCAGGCCAACCTGCAGCGGTTCGCCGATCTCGGTGTGGATGTGCAGATCACCGAGCTGGACGTGATGACCGGCGGCAACCAGGCCAACATCTTCGGCGCCGTCACCCGTGCCTGCATGAACGTCTCGCGCTGCACCGGCATCACGGTGTGGGGTGTGCGGGACTGCGACTCGTGGCGTGGTTCCGACAACGCCCTGCTGTTCGACTGCAACGGCAACAAGAAGGCCGCGTACACCAACGTTCTGAACGCCCTCAACGCCGGCCCCGCCATCCCCACGGACCCGCCGACCGACCCGCCGACCGACCCGCCGACGGACCCGCCCACCACCCCGCCGCCGGGGACGGGTGGTTGCTCGGCGTCGGTGTCACTGAACTCGTGGACCGGTGGCTTCGTGGCCACAGTGAAGGTGACCGCCGGGTCCGCCGGAACCAACGGGTGGAACGTCGGCGTCACCCTTGCCAGTGGTGCGAGTGTCACCAACACCTGGAGCGCGACGGCCAGTGGCTCGACCGGCACGGTGCGGTTCACCAATGTGGACTACAACGGCCGCCTCGGCGCGGGCCAGGTCACCGAGTTTGGTTTCCAGGGCACTGGCAGTGGGGCCGGCATCACGCCTACCTGCACCGCCTCCTGAGAACGACTGACTGACCGCACAGCGTCGGCCGGTGTGGAGGACCGATCCTGGTCCTCCACACCGGCCGACGTCGTGTCGCGTTCGAACCTGTCGATCAGGAGTACGGAAGCCGCAACACCGACTGGTTGCCGATGCCCAGCGTGGTCGGGTTGTTGCCGATCGCCGACCAGACCTCCACCCGGATCGTGCCGTTGCTCAGCGCGCCCAAGGTGCCGGTGGCCGAGGACAGGCCGGCGTTCTGCGTGTAGTGCTCGTAGCCGGTGACCGGGTCGGTGGCGAAGTAGCGCAGCGTCTCCACCCGTTCCCAACTGCCGTTGCCGGTGAGGTCGTAGGAGATCCGCACCTGCACGCCGTTGCCGACCGCCGTCCCGGCGTCCACGAACAGGTCGAATGCCGTCTGCCCGCCGGCGTAGGCGAGGTTGAGGCCGGTCGCCGTGAAGACCTGGGCGTTGGTGGGCGTACCGTCGTGGTTTCCGTTTGCCGCCGCGACCGTCGTCGTGGCCGGGCTACCGGCGGCGCCCAACCCGCCCCCGGGCAGCAGGTACCGCGTCGGGTTGCCCGGGGGCGTCGGCGGGTCGGTCGTCGGTGGGGGGTCCGTCGGCGTCGTCGGGGGGACACCGCCGGCCGCGTTGCCGCCACTCCAGGTGTACGCCCCGGTGGTGGCCGTCTTGCCGGCTCCCACGGCGAGCGTGGTGCCGTTGGAGAACGTCACAGTGATCGGCGTCGCCGTCGGGTTCGACGCCACGTAGGTGCGGGCCCCGTTGCGGGAGAAGACCGCCGACAGCGGATGGTTGCCGGTCACCGTTGTGTCGACGTTGCCGAGGGCGGCGAGGTTACGGATCCAGTGGAACGTGTGCGCCCGGCTCTCGCCCTCCTCCGGGGTGTAGCCCGGGTTCGCGCGGAGGTTCGCCAGCGCCGCGTCGGGATCGCCGAGGGCCTGGAACTGCCAGAGGATGTCCTGCCACACCGTCGGTTGTCCGCCGTTGTTGCGGACGAGCTCGGCATAGTTGGTCCGCACGTACGCCGGGTTGTTGCCCAGGTAGAGGTGACCGCCGGTGACCGGCAGCAGGTTGATGCCCTGGATCATCTCCGGCTCGCCGCTGAACCAGGTGGCGTACGCCCCGCCGTCACCCCAGACCATGCCGACCGTCGAGTGCCCGAACGCGGCGGGGAAGTTCTGGTCGCCGACGTCGAACCAGTACTCCTGGATGGCGGCGGCCTGGGTGGTGTAGAGGAAGACGCCGGCGTCGCGGATGGCGGTGTTACCCGTCGTCTGCCCCCACTGGATGAGGGCGCTCGCGAAGTTCATCCCCTCCGACGAGGACTCCTGGTTGTTGCCGGAGCCGAAGGAGCCGTGCCCGGACGCCCAGTCGTGCCCGGCGTAGATGTCGAAGTCGCGCAGGTACGGGAACTGGGTGTCGCCGCGGCGGTAGTTGTTGGCGTCGCGGATCAGCAGGTCGACCATGCCGCCGTAGCGGCTGGTGGCCGCCCAGGCCGGGTCGAACTTCGCCAGGGTCGCGGCAGCGGCGATGTAGTAGCCGTAGTGGAAGTGGTGGTCGTTGAGCTCCTGGTCGGACCCGTACGACGCCGGGTAGCCGATCAGGGTGCCCCAGTTGTTGTCGTAGTAGAAGACTCGGCTGGTCTTGCCGCTGGACGCGGTGAACCAGTCGGTGAGCGTGCTGCGGATCGCGTTCAGCGCGCTGTCGCGCGTCGTGGTGTCGTTGACCTGATCGGCGATCTCGGCGATCCGCGCGGCCCGGCCGAGCCCCTTGCCGGTCCAGTAGGTGTCGTTGCCGCGTTGGTCCATCGGGTTGGCGCGGGTGGCGGCCAGGTGCCCGGTGAGCGTCGACAAATCACCACCGCTGCCGTCGCCGACGGCCGGCAGCTCCGGCAGGATGCCCTGGAACTTCATGGCGGTGCGGAACTGGTTGACGCCGGTGAGCACCTTCATCCGGCCACGCGCCGACGGGTAGGTCGGCGTGATCGCTGTGGAACCGCTCAGCGACTTCCACTGGTGCGGGTAGAGGCTGACCACTGTCTGCGTGGCGGTGCCCTCCCGGGCGGTCGTGGTGAACGCGTACGTGGTGGTCAGGCCGCTGGTCGCGGGGTTGTAGGCGTACGAGACCTGGGTGCCGGTCACGTGGGCGTGCGCGTACTGACCGTAGGTCGCGGCCAGCGCGGCGCGCTCGGTCGCGCTGGACGTCGGCGGCAGCAGGGCCACGGAGAAGTAGCCGCGGCCGGCCAGGGTGGACGAGATCCGGCCGGACGCCACGGTCCAGCTGGCGCCGCCGGGCGCGAACCCGACGTAGTCGTGGCCGTTGACCCGGAAGCCGATGGTGGCGCCGCTGTTGGACCAGACGTCCGGGGTGCCGGCGGTGCTGATCTGCGCGTTCCCCCCGGTGGTCTGGAAGTACGCGAAGGGCAGACCATGGCCGATGGTCGCGCGCATGGTGCGCGTGCCGTCGCTCCAGTGCGGGCTGACCGTCCAGTCCGTCCAGCCGTCGACCTTCACCAGGGGTGCGGCGAGCCCGGCCACACCGACCCGGATGTCCTGCACGTACGGGTAGTGGAACTCACCGACACCGGTGGCGGTGCCGCTGATGGCGGGCGTGGAGTTGGCGGAGAAGCCGAGCCCGTCGCCGAAGGTGTCGTACGAGATCGGGTGAGCGTGCAGCGGCTCACTGAACGAGCAGTCGGTGCGCTTCCACAGCAGCGAGGACCACCAGTCGTTGGTGGGGATCGGCCCGGCGGGCGCGTTGGCGGTGGCGAACTGTCGGGGGTTGCTGGACATCGCGCCGCAGCCGCTGGGGAGCGGGCCGACCGGGGTGGTGGTGTAGCTGCCGGCGCCGACGGGTGCGGCCTCGGCCGCGCGGGTGACGGGGACGGCGAGGCCGCCGACGACCAGGGCCAGCGCGGTGGCGGCGGCCAGGGCCCATCGGCGGTGGGGGACGGGAGGTTTCATCGTGCCTCCATCGCGCGCGCCGGGTGCGGCCCTTGCCGGGTCCAGCGCTTTGCGTCTGAATTGGGGGGAAGGTCAGGTGAGAGAGCGCTCTCTCGGCCACGGTAATGGAGTACCGAGATCCCCGTCAATGTGTCAAACGCGTTGCGTGCTGATGTCGTTATTTGCCGGCGCCCGCACGGTCGCCCAGCGGTTCGCCCTCTCGGTCGTTCACCAGCGCGTCCGGCACGCGCATCCGCCACGCGTCAGTCACCAGCTCGGTCAACCGGTCCAGGTCGACCGCCGCCAGACGCAGCAACACCAGGGGCAGCCCGTCGTAACCGGGCGCGGTGAAGAAGACCTCGGGCTCCCCGAGCAGGAGAGCCTGCTTCTCGGCCTCGTCGCCGACGAACAGCACAGCGATGTCCAGCCGGATCACCCGAGGCTTTCCCGGTGTCCGTTCCGGATAGGACCAGACGAAGCCCTTGTCGGCCACCCGGAAGTCGAAGCCGTCACTGGGGTTCTCCACCGTGTGCGGCAGGGCCAGCGCCACCCGACGTACGTCGTCCGCGTCAGCCACCGAAAACCCTCGCACCCCGCACCATCCGCATGGGCCGAGATTACGCGGTGGACAGGTCGATGGCCGTGGCGCCGACGATCGCCCGTTCGCCGTTCTCCTGGACATAGCCGACCACGCTGGCGCTTCCCGGATCGAGACCAGGTGGTGTCGCCAGCTCCACCTGCCCCCGCTCGGCGTCCAGGCCCACCGACCTGAAGGCGCGTACGACGTTGTCCTGCCGCAGCGTCCGCCCGGCGTTCTCCCCCCGGGCGATCTCACTGGTCAGGTCCCGTTCCACGACCGCCACCTGCAACACCGCGCGCTCCGGTGGCTGTTCGGTCCGGTAGTCCACCATCACCCGGTCATTGCCCAGGTTGGCAATGGAGAGCGCCAGTGGTGTGGTGGCGGTCGAGGCCATGGCGGACATGATCGCGGCGGCCGTCCGGCGGCGGTCGGAACCGACGAACTCGACGGTGCCGTTGACGACCATCTGCGGGGTGTACAGGCCTCGGGTGCCGAACGCGCGGGCGTACGCCTCCTGGCGCGCGGTGTACGCCGCGTCCGCGAACTGGTCGGGCCAACCCAGGTCGTCCCAGTAGTCGACGTGGAACCCGAGGGTGAAGACGTTCTGGCCCCGGTCCCGTGCGTCGCGCTCGATCTCGCTCAGCAACTCCTCCGCGGGAGGGCAACTGTTGCAGCCCTGGGACGTGAACATCTCGACGACGGCGAAGCCGCCGTCCGTCGATGGATTCGCCATGGTGACGTGTCTCCTCCCACGATGTGCCCGGAGGCGTTGCGTTCCCGTTTCGGCCGGGACAATGCGCGTGGGGTCGCGTCCCCTGCCGGCCTCGCAGCGAGCGCCGCCGGGCCGGGTGGTTGGATGGTCGGGTGCAGTTCACCGTGACAGACGCGCCGGCGCGGGAGCGTTTCGAGGCGCGCGACGAGGCGGGCGCGGTCGTCGGGTTCGTCACCTATCAGCTGACCGGCTCGATCATCGCCTACACCCACACCGAGGTCGATCCGGCGTACGAGGGCAAGGGCGTCGGGTCGACGCTGGCGCGGGCCGTGCTGGACGATGCGCGGAGCAAGGGCCGGACCGTCGTGCCGATCTGCCCGTTCATCGCCGACTGGGTGGTCAAGCACCCGGAGTACGAGAGCATCGTGGTCCGGTCCACCCGCAAGATCAAATAACCGCGCTTCCGGTCGGGTGGTGTCAGCCGTCCGGTAGGAGCTTGGCGGCGAGGGTGCGGGCCGTGGCGGTCAGGGTGTCGATGTCCAGCCCCGTCCGCCCCATGAACACCAGGCCCTGCTGTGCGGCGAGCAGCGCACGCGCGGTCTCGACCGGGTCGACGTCGCGCGGCAGGTCGCCCTCGTCCTGGGCCCGCCCGACGCTCTCGGCGACCAGGGCGGTCGTCGCCTCGTAGGTGCGCCGCGCCTCGGCGAGGACGTCCGGGTCGCTGGTGGCGAGTTCGTACGTGCTGTTGGCCATGAGACAGCCGCGCCGGGCGGCAGCACCACCCGGGTCGTTTGCCGGTGCCATGACGAACGCGCGTAGCGCGTCCAGGGCGCGGGGAGCGGAGGTGAGCATCTCGCGCAGGTAGCCGCCGCTGGTGTCGGTGTATTCCCGCAGCGCCTTCAGGAACAGCCGGTGTTTGTCGCCGAAGGCGCCGTAGAGGCTGCCCTTGCCCAGCCCGCTGACGCGCACCAGGTCTTCCAGTGAGGTCGCCGCGTAGCCGGCGTCCCAGAACTGGTCCCGGACGGCGCGGATCACCTGCTCCTCGTCGAACTGCCGTGGCCTGGCCATCTGACCAGCGTAGCAATTGTTGACCGGTCGGTCCACCAAACGTAGGGTGGACCGATCAGGTCACCGGCGCCGTGCTTGACTCCAACGGCGGACACACCGCCTGAGCCCCGCCCTCCGCAGCCCGTCGGGAGACGACAACGATGACAGCCTCCACCTTCCGTGCCCTGCACCACGACCGGGCCGCCGGCGATCCGCTCGTTCTGCCGGGCCCCTGGGACGCGGCCAGCGCCCGGGTGCTGGCCGACGCCGGTTACCCGGCGCTCGCGACCCCGAGCGCGGGCGTCGCCGCATCGCTCGGCTACGAGGACGGCGCGACCCCACCGGACGAGATGTTCGCGGCGGTCGCGCGCATCGTCCGCGCCGTGTCCGTTCCGGTGTCCGCCGACGTCGAGGGCGGTTACGGCCTCGCCCCCAGCGAGCTGGTCGGACGGCTGTTGGAGGCCGGCGTTGTCGGCTGCAACCTGGAGGACTCGGAGGGGGACGCCACCCTCAAGGACCCCCGGCGGCACGCCGACTGGTTGGCCGAGGTGCGCGCGGAGGCGGGCGACGCTCTCTTCATCAACGCCCGCGTCGACACCTTCCTGGTCGGAACGGGTGACCCGGCCGACGCGGTGGAACGCGCCCACCTGTACGTGGCTGCCGGCGCCGACTGCGTCTACCCGATCCTGGCGCCACTGCAGGTGCTCCCGCAGCTGCGGGACGGCATCTCCGGGCCGATCAACATGGCCGCCGGACCGGACCGGGAGTCCGTGGCCGAGCTGGGACGGCAGGGCGCCACACGCATCACCTTCGGTCCAGGAATGCAGCGGTACGCGATGGCGTCGATCGGCGACCTCGCGGCCGAGCTGCGCGTCTGACCCTGGACGTCACCCCCCGGCGCCGGTGACCGGGCGCGTGGGCGCGGGTGGGCGGCCGCTGGCTGTGTGATCGACTCGGGTTTCTGGAAGTCGGGGTGTCCCGGTCGGGTGGATCGCGCGGTTTCCTGAATGCCGAGTCGATCGTCCAGCGCGGTGGGCGTCGAAGGAGTTACGGCAGCTAACGCCCGAGCCCCCGGCGTGCCGTCGCGGTGGACGGCTGCCGGGGGCTCGGATGCAGGCGGTCAGGCCTGGTTGCCGCTCGGCAGCACCGCTGCCATCTCGTGGCCGGCGCCGGCGAGCACGCGTGCCTGCTGCGGCCAACTGGCCAGCCCAGGTGCGGCGCGCAGGCCGGCGGCCCGGATCAGGTCGCGCAGTGCCGGCTCGTCCAACTCGCCGAGCTGGCCGTACGTGCGCACGCCGGCGTCCTGCAACGCGGCCGCCATCTTCGGCCCGATCCCCTGGATCCGGCGGAAGTCGTCGGCCGGGCCCGTCGGGTCGGCATCGATGCTGCTGATCGTCGTGTCGGCGGCTGAACGGACCGGAGGGGTCGCGGCGGCGGTCGGGCGGACCGGAGGTACGGCCACCGCCGACCGCTCGGCCTCCGCGGCGTCGACCGCGGACTCGGCCTGCCCCGGCTCAGCGTTCACCGGCTCGGAGTGCATCGGCTCGGCGGTCGTCTGTTCCTCTGCCGGGTCGATCGCCGTGGCCTTGGTCTCCGCATCGTCGGACGCGCCGACGGAGGCCACCGCGTCGTCGGCCGGCGTCGTGTCGGCGGGCGCGCTGTCGGCGGGGGTGGCCGCGACCGGCGCATCGTCGATCGCCGCGTCGTCGGCCGGCGTCGTGTCGAGCGGCGCCGCGTCGGCCGGCGGGAGGTCGTCCGCGGGCTGGCGGGGAGCGACCACGGCCGCCGGGGCGGGCTGGTCGTCGACAGTGACCGGCTCGGGGGCCGATTCAACCGCCGGCTCCTGCCGCAGCTCAGCCGCGTCGGGCTGCTCGTTGGCCGGTACGGGCGGCGGGTTCTCGGTCAGCGCCATGTCCGCCGGGTCGACGGTGCTCGGAGCCTCCGCCGGCACGGGCACCGGGGCGGGACCGTCCGGTTCGGTCAGCGCGGCTGGCGCGCTGACCGTGTCGACCGGTACCGGCTCGTCGGCGACCGCGGTGGGTGCCGGGTCGACGGCGGCCGCAGGCTGGACCTCGTCGGTGGTGGCAGCCGGCGTGGGCGTGGTGATCACGGCCAGACCGGCGACGGGGTCACCATCCACAATCGAATTGCCCTGTACGCCCCGTCGGCCGCGCAGCAGCCACCCGGCGGCCAGGCCCAGCAACAGTGCCAGTACCACTATCAGCGAGTGTCCGAAAGACCACGCCACGGCGAACCTCCCTCTCAGCTCGTTGGAAAAGTCACGAGAAAAACTCGCCGCAGCTTCGCACACGCGTATTGCCGACGACAGGCAGGATCGGCCGTCAGCGTTGCCGGTGGGCCAGCCACCTCAGCCGGTGCCTGCCGCGTAACACTGCGTCGTCCGATCACGCCAAATCCGACGAGACGAGACCGGGCCGGGCATGGATCGGTCGGGTCGAGCACTCCGGACACGATGAGACCCGGGCCCGGCGTGGGACGCCGAGCCCGGGTCGGGCGATGCCGGGGTCAGTCCCGGTCGCCCTCGTAGGTGTGGAAGTCGTCAACGAACCGGCGACGGAGCCGTGGTACCCGGCTGGTCACTCCGAAGTAGCCGCGCGCGCCGAGCAGCGCGAGCCGACCCACCACCGGTCGGTACATCCGGTCGTCGCCGCTGGTGCCGCTGCGGTTCAGCGATTCGGCGACCCGGGCGAAGCCGTACGGCGCCATCACGGCCTCGTAGTCGGCGACCGCCTGGAGCAGCGTCTTGTCGCCGGCGGTGGCGCGGCTGAGCTGTGCGCAGAGCAGGCGGGCGTCGCGCAGCGCGGTGTTCGCGCCCACGCCCCGACCCGGGGTCATGGTGTGGATGGCGTCGCCGAGCATGGTGACGGTGCTGCTCTTCCAGGGCGGCACCGGTTCGGACGTGGACACCTTGATCGGTAGGGCGCTGGCCGGGTCCGCGTGGGCGAGCAGTTCCCGTAGGTGAGGGTGCCAGTTCGAGGTGAGATCCAGGGCGACCTGCACCAGGTCCTCGCCGCGGCGTTCCATGATGTCGGCCGGGAACCGGTTGGCCGCACTCCAGATGATCAGATTGATGTTGTCGGTGGTGGTGTCGTGGGCCAGGCCGGGCCAGTCCCGGAGAAGGGCGGCGTCGGGCTCGCTGACGCCGGGCTTGATCGCGCGTTCGGCGTCCCACTTGAACTCCATGACGTGCAGCACGCCCATCATCCCGCCGACGCCGAAGATCAGCGAGATGCCCTGCTGGACCCGCTCCGGAATGAGACCGCGGGTGTGCGGTGTCAGCGGGATCCGGGTGGCGATGTTGATCGTCCCGGCGTCGCGGGTGACGGCGTGCGGCAGGTACTGGCGGCGTACGGCGGAATGGGTGCCGTCGGCCGCCACCAGCAGGTCGCCGGTGGCGCTGGTGCCGTCGGCGAAGTGCGCGGTGACCGTGCCGTCGTCGCGCTGCTCGTACCGGGTGAAGGTCTTGTCGAACTGCACCACGTCCTCCAGGCCGGTCAGCAGCACCTGGCGCAGCACCATCCGGGCCACCGAGTGTTCGGTGCGTACCGGGTCGGCGCTCGGCCGCAGCGGGAACGACGCGGTCTGGCGGAGCCCCTGGGTGACGACGTTGAAGTAGTGCGGCGGCCGGGCGCAGGTGGCCAGGAAGGTGGCGAACAGCTCCGGGGGCAGACACTCCCGCAGCGCCCGGCTACCGGTCGGGCCGATGCCGACCCGGTAGCCGAGCAGCCCTTCGGCACGGTCGCGGTGCCGTTCGTAGACGGCGACGCTGATCCCGGCGCGGCGCAGGCCGTGCGCCAGGCACAGCCCGCCCGTGCCCGCGCCGATGATCAGGACGTGCGGCGGCGCGGCGGACATGTCAGCCGGCCGGGTGCGCGGCGGGCGCCTCGGTAACGGCCGGGCGCGGAGCGGGTGCTTCGGTGCTGGCCGGGGCTCCTGCTGGCGCCTCGGCCGCGTCCCACCGGTAGAAGCAGCCGGCGATCGCGTCCCGGGGGGAACGCCAGGTCGGCAGGTACGGCGACGTGTGCGCGGAGAGTCGCTCGTTGACCTGTCGGAAGAGTGGGTGGTTGCGGGCCGCCGCGAGCGCGTCCGGGTCGACGTCGTCCGAGGTCTCCAGCAGGTGTACGCACAGGTCGTGCAGGCAGTACAGGGATCGGTGCGTGACCCCGGTCAGGCTGGGCAGTTCGGTGGCGTCGGACTCGGCGAAGATCTGCGCGACCCGACCCTCCGCTCCCGGGATGATCCGGCTGACGATCAGTAGACGACTCATGGGACCCCTTCCGCCGGTGGCCTGCCCGACCCCTCGGGATCGGTGCCACGTGCTCTGTGCGCCCACCGTGCCGCAGCGCCTGTCACATCACCGTCACGTACGCCGACCGGGCGGTGACGGGCACCGCCGTCAGGTACGCCGAACGGCGGGTGACGGGCGGTCGGTGATGGCCTCGCGGCTGGCCTGGCGGATCGGGGCGAGGGTGTCGTCGAGCAGGGCGCTCATGGCGGGGCTCGGCTCCAGCCGCAGCTCCCGGCGCAACAGGTCCCGATAGACGTAGAAGGCGTGCACGGCTTCGAAGGCGTTGCCCTCGGCCAGGTGGATGCGAACCACCAGTCGGTGTGGTGTCTCCCGTAACGGCTCGGCGGCCATCGCCTCCAACGCGGCTTCGAGGGCCTCGCCGTGCCGCCCCGCGGCCAGGTGGTGCCCGGCCACCTGTTCCAGCATGTGCAGGCGGAGTTGGCGCAGGCGTTCCCGGTCCAGCAGCACCCAGTCGTCGTACCAGCCGGGGAGGAGGTCGTGCCGCCCGGCGGCGAGCGCCCCGGCCGCGGTGCGCGGGTCGTCGCCGTCCCGGACCCGGGCCGCTGTGCCGACCAGGTCGTCCACGTCGAGCCGGACCGCTGGGCCGAGGCGTACGGTGTCGCTGGCCACTGTCATCGGGCAGCACGGGTCCTGTCGCAGCCGCCACAGGGCGGTACGCAGGGAGGACAGCGCCCGTTCCTCCGACGCGTCGGGCCAGAGCAGCCCGGCGAGCTGGCTGCGGGTGGCGCCGGGGCGGAGCCCGATCAGCGCGATCACCCGTTGCAGCCCGCGCGGCACCACCACCGGCACCGCCTCGCGGAGGAGTCGGAACCCTCCGAGCAGATGCAGTGAGACGCCCTCCTCGGGCGGGTCTCCGGCGGTCGGCACGGACGGATCAGCGGCCACGGCGGCACCCCCTGCGGAACGCTCGTCCCGACTGTCTGCTGTGTCCCGGATCGGTTGCCCTCGACGCCACTGTCGACCCCACCGATCGCGGCGTGGTCGGGCGCGGCCCCACCCGCCGAGGCCGCCGGACTGACCACGCTGAAGATTATCAATAACGGTCACGTTGCGTCAACGCCAGCGTGGACGTTCTATTAGCGACGGCCAACCCGAGATCGGTTCTGAACTGCACAAACATTAGCGCGTGCAGCAGGCTCGGCACATAGCTGATACACAGGTTGCGTCAACGCAGCGTCACCACCATCCGTCGCTGACCGACCCGCCACGGTGACGCCGCCGTGACGAGGATCGGCGCATCGTGTCGGCAGTCGTCCAGCGCGTCCGGGGGCCACCCGTCGCCGGCCGGACGCTGTGGGGGGAGGCCCAGTATGGACCGATCGCTGATCGTCGCGAAGGTGGATCCGACCGCCGAGGAGCGGGTCGCCGAGATCTTCGCTGAGTCGGACGCGACGGAGCTGCCGCGCCTGGTCGGTGTCCGGCACCGCTCGCTGTACCGACTGCACGACCTTTATGTGCATCTGCTCGAGACCGCGCAGCCGGCAGAGGGCGCGGTGGAGGCCGCTCGTGACCATCCCGAGTTCATCCGGGTCAGTGACCGCCTGCGCCCGTACGTGTCGCCGTACCTGTCGACCTGGCGCTCACCGCGCGACGCGATGGCGCGGTGCTTCTACCGGTTCGACGCCCCGGACACCGGACGGCGGTCGTGACGGCCACCGCGCCGCGCGAAGAGCAGCTCTGGTCCCGCTGCGCCGGCTGCGCCAGCCTGCTCTACCGCAAACGGCTGCGCCGCAACCTCGACGTCTGCCCGGAGTGCGGGGAGCATGCGCGACTCGGCGCGCCGGAACGCCTGCGCCAACTGGTCGACCCGGGTTCGCTGCGCCTGCTTTCCGACCGGCTGCCGGAGGCGGACCCGCTCGACTTCGTCGACGTGCTGCCGTACCCGCACCGGCTCACCGGCGCGCGGGCCAGCACAGGTCTTGCCGAGGGGGTCGTCTGCGCCACGGCCACCATCGGTGGGCACCCGGTGGCCCTGGCGGTGATGGACTTCCGCTTCCTCGGTGGCAGCCTGGGCTGCGCGGTGGGCGAGCTGATCACCCGGGCGGCCGAACGGGCGCTGGACGACCGCACCCCGCTCGTCCTGATCACCGCCTCCGGCGGGGCGCGGATGCAGGAGGGCGCGCTGTCGTTGATGCAGATGGCGACCGTCAGTCAGGCCATCGCCGCGTTGCGCGAGGCGGGGCTGCTCACCGTGAGCGTCCTCACCGACCCGACCTACGGCGGGGTGGCCGCCTCGTTCGCCACCAACACCGATCTGGTGCTCGCCGAGAGTGGCGCGCGGATGGGCTTCGCCGGCCCCCGGGTGATCCGCCAGATCACCGGGCGGGCCCTGCCGGAGGGCTTCCAGACCGCCGACTTCCTGCTCCGACACGGGCAGGTCGACATGGTGGTGCAGCGCCGGTCGCTGCGCGGACGGCTGATGGCGCTGCTCGCCGCGACCCGCGCCGGCCGTCCGGCGCGTTCGCCCGTACCCCGGCAGGAGCCGGCGTCGCACCGCGAGCGCCTCGCCGACGACGGCACGGTCCTGGCGCGGCCGACGGACCCGGCGGCCGAGGGAGACGCCGGCACCCCGGCGGTACGCGACGCGTGGGACACCGTCCGGATGGCGCGGCACCCCGGGCGGCCCACCACACTGGACTACCTGGACTCCGTCTTCGACGGGTTCGTGGAGCTGCACGGCGATCGGCTCGGCGCGGACTGCCCGGCCATCGTAGGTGGGGTGGCGCGGTTGGCCGGCCGGCACGTGATGGTCATCGGCCACCAGAAGGGGCACACCACCGCCGAGTTGGTCGCCCGCAACTTCGGCATGGCCAGCCCGTCCGGGCACCGCAAGGCGCTGCGCCTCATGCGCCTCGCGGCCCGCCTCGGCCTGCCCGTGGTCACCCTGGTGGACACCCCCGGAGCCGACCCCGGGGTGAGCGCCGAGGAGCAGGGCCAGGCGGCGGCCATCGCCGAGAACATCCTCACCCTCACCGTGCTGCCCACCCCGGTGCTCGCGGTGATCACCGGTGAGGGCGGCAGCGGCGGCGCGCTGGCGCTGGCGGTGGCCGACCGGGTGCTGATGCTCGAAAACGCCGTCTACTCGGTGATCAGCCCCGAGGGGTGCGCGGCGATCCTCTGGCCGGACCGCTCCGCGGCACCGCAGGCCGCCCGCGCGTTGCGACTGACCGCGCCCGACCTGCGCCGGCTCGGAGTGGTCGACGAGGTCGTGTCGGAGCCGTCGACTGCCGCGCACGACGACCCCGCGGAGACCGCCCAACGGTTGCGCGCCGCCCTGCTGGCCAACCTCCTGCCGCTGCTGGACGTGCCGCCGGCCATGCTGGTCCGCCTGCGCCGGCAACGCTTCCGACGGTTCGGCGCGAACCGCGTCGGCGCCCGGGCGGGCCTGCGATGACCGCCGCCGACCGGGCGCTGTCGACAGTCGACGCGTCCGACGACGTCGGGATGAACGGCGAGGAGGCGCTGGCCGGGCTGCGTCGGCAGGCGCAGCACCTGATCGCCGAGCTGGCCGGGCCGGTGCGCCGGATCCGGCTGCGCAGCGGACCGGCGGTGCTGGAGGTCGAGTGGCACCCCGAGGACGCGACCCGACCGGACGTACCCCTGCCCCGGGCCGAGGCGGCACCGGCGGTCGTGCCGGCGTCCGGCGCCGCACCCGCGGTGCTCCGGCCGCCGGTGCCTGGGCGCGCCGCGGTGCGGGCACCGATCGTCGGTACCTTCTACCGGGCGCCGGAACCCGGCGCGCGGCCGTTCGTCGCGGTGGGCGACCTGGTCCGCCCCGGCCAGCCGGTGGCCATCGTCGAGGCGATGAAGCTGATGAACGAGGTGATCGCCGACCGGGCCGGCCGGGTGGCCGCGATTCTCGTCGAGGACGGCCAGCCGGTCGAGTACGACCAGCCGCTCGTCGAACTGGACCCGGCATGACGGCGCGGGGTGGTTGACCATGTTCGAGACCGTGCTGATCGCCAACCGGGGCGAGATCGCGCTGCGGGTGCTGCGCGCCTGCAAGGAGCTCGGCGTGCGAACGGCGGTGGTCTACTCCGCCGCCGACGCCGACTCGGCGGCGGTCCGCCTCGCCGACCAGGCCGTCCGGATCGGACCGGCGTCGAGCCGGCGCAGCTACCTCAACGCCGCCGCCATCGTGGAGGCGGCCCGGCAGGTGGGGGCGCAGGCCGTGCACCCCGGCTACGGCTTCCTCTCCGAGGACGCCGACTTCGCCGAGATCTGCGCCGACAACGGGCTGACGTTCATCGGCCCGCCACCGGCGGTGATGGCCGCGCTGGCCGACAAGTCCTCGGCCCGCGCACTGATGAGCCGCGCCGGCCTGCCGCTGTCGCCGGGCAGTGTCGCGCCGGTGCCGACCGCCGCCGCGGCGGCTGAGGTGGCCGACGCCGTCGGCTACCCGGTGATCGTGAAGGCCGCCGCCGGGGGCGGGGGCCGGGGGATGACAGTGGTGCACAGCCCGCGCGAGCTGCGCCGGGCGTACACCCGGACCCGGGCCGCCGCGCAGGCCGCCTTCGGCGACGACCGGGTGTACGTCGAGCGCTACCTCACCGAGGCGCGGCACGTCGAGGTGCAGGTGCTCTGCGACGCCCACGGCAACGGGGTGCACCTGGGCACCCGGGACTGCTCCGTGCAGCGCCGGCACCAGAAGCTGGTCGAGGAGGCGCCCGCCCCGGCACTGCCCGCCGCCGTTCTCGACACCATCGCCGAGACCGCCCTGCGGGGTGCGCTCCAGGTCGGCTTCGTCGGTGCCGGCACGCTGGAGTTCCTGGTCGACGCCGAGGAGAAGTTCCACTTCCTGGAGATCAACTGCCGGATCCAGGTGGAGCATCCGGTCACCGAGATGGTCACCGGGATCGACCTGGTGCACGAGCAACTGCACATCGCCGCCGGCGTGCCGCTGCGGTGGCGGCAGGAGGAGATCCGCCTGCACGGCGTCGCTGTGGAGTGTCGGGTCAACACCGAGGACCCCGCGCGCGGCTTCGCCCCCGCCCCCGGCCGGTTGGAGCGGTTCACGCCACCCGGCGGCCCGTTCACCCGGGTGGACACCCACGCCAGCGCCGGTTACCTGGTCGGCCCCTGGTACGACTCACTGCTCGCCAAGGTGATCGTCTGGGCGCCCGACCGGGAGTTGGCCCTCAACCGGCTGGAACGCGCCCTGGACGAGTTCGACATCGCCGGTCCGGGCGTACACACCACCATCCCGTTCGTCCGGCGGGTGCTCGACGACGCCGCATTCCGCAAGGGCCGCTACACCACCGGCCTGGTCGACCGTCTGCTCGCCGCGCCCGCGCCGGGGCCGACGGTCACTCCCGCACCGCGCACCGCGCCCGCCGCAGATCCCGACGCAACCCACAGGAGGACCCGATGACCGTCACCCATGGTCGCCCGATGACCGCCGAGATCACCGACATCCTGGTGGCGCACTGCGGGCTGGATGCCGACGCCGCGGCCCGGGCGCCCGCCGCGTCGCTGGAGGAGCTGGGCATGGACTCGCTCGCCCTGCTGGAACTGTCGGCCGTCGTCGCCGACCGCTGGCAGGTGGCCATCCCCGAGCAGGCCGGACAGTTGAGCATCCCGGCGGTGGCCGACCTGGTCGCCCGCCGCACCGACCCGCCCGGACACACCGAGAACAGCATGGTCATCGACGCGCCGCTGGGGCTGGTCTGGGAGGTCACCAACGACGTGGCGAACTGGACCGAGCTGTTCACCGAGTACGCCGTGGTGGAGATCCTGCACCGCGAGGGGCACACGGTGCGGTTCCGCCTCACCATGTACCCCGACGAGAACGGGGTGTCCTGGAGTTGGGTCAGCGAGCGCACCGCCGACCCGGTGAGCAGGCAGGTCCGGGCGCACCGGGTCGAGACCGGACCGTTCGAGTACATGCGCATCCACTGGCGCTACACCGAGGAGGCCGGTGGCACCCGGATGACCTGGACGCAGGACTTCGCGATGAAACCGACCGCGCCGGTCGACAACGCCGCGATGACCGAGCGGATCAACACCAACAGCGTGATCCAACTCGCGGTGATCAAGGACCGGGTGGAGCGGATCGCCTGGCAGCGTGCCGACCAGGGCAGCCAGACCGCCAGCGACACACCGACGGAGGCCGACGATGAGTGACCTGAGCACCCGCCCGATCGCCGCCCGGGACGTACCCGCCGACCGCCGTCGCGGCGGTGAGCTTCGGGTGCTGCTCGGCCCCCGCACCGTCGGCAGCACCTCCGGTTTTCTCGGGGTGGCCACCCTCGAGCCGGGGGAGCGGATCGCCGAGCACTACCACCCGTACAGCGAGGAGTTCCTGTACCTGGTGCGGGGCGCGATCACCGTCGACCTGGACGACCAGCCGACGCTGCTGGCCGCCGGTGAGGGGCTGTTCGTACCGGTGAACGTGCGGCACCGGCTGCGCAACACCGGCGTCGAACCGGCCGAGGTGGTCTTCCACCTGGGCCCGCTCGCACCCCGGCCCGAACTGGGCCACGTCGACACCGAACTGGTCGAACAGCGGGGCGGGTCATGACCGGGCGCCGCACGGTGGTGACCGGCATTGGGGTGGTCGCCCCGGGCGGCGCCAGCCGGGACCGCTTCTGGAAGACCATCACCGAGGGGCGGACCGCCACCCGGCGGATCAGTTTCTTCGACCCGTCGGCGTTCCGGTCGCAGATCGCGGCGGAGTGCGACTTCGACCCGGTCGCGGCGGGGCTCAGCGAGGCCGAACTGCGGCGGGCCGACCGGTACGTGCAGTTCGCGCTGGCCTGCTCCGTCGAGGCGGTGGCCGATGCCCAGTTGGTGCTCACCGACGCGGAACGGGACCGGGCCGGGGTGGTGCTGGGCACGGCGGTGGGCGGCACGATGGCGTTGGAGCAGGAGTACGTCACGGTGAGCGAGCACGGCCGACGCTGGCTGGTGGACGGGACGCGCGGTGGCCCGTACCTCTATCAGGCGTTGGTGCCCAGCAGCCTCGCGGCGGACGTGGCCTGCCGGCACGGGCTGCACGGCCCGGCGCAGGTGGTCTCCACCGGGTGCACCTCCGGCATCGACGCCATCGGGTACGCCCACCAGATGATCGTGGACGGTGAGGCGGACGTGATGCTGGCCGGTGCGTCCGACTCGCCGATTTCCCCGGTCACCGTCGCCTCGTTCGACGCGATCAAGGCGACCAGCCCGGACAACGACGACCCGGCACACGCCTCCCGCCCGTTCGACGCTGACCGGCACGGGTTCGTGCTGGCCGAGGGCGGGGCGGTGCTGGTGCTGGAGGAGGCCGGGCACGCCCGGCGGCGGGGAGCGCACATCTACTGCGAGGTGGCCGGCTACGCCAGCCGCAGCAACGGCTTCCACATGACCGGGCTGCGGCCGGACGGGCTGGAGATGGGCCTCGCCGTCACCGACGCGCTCCGGCAGGGCCGGATCCTGCCCGAGCAGGTCTCCTACATCAGCGCGCACGGCTCGGGCACCCGGCAGAACGACCGACACGAGACGGCCGCGTTCAAGCGGGCGCTGGGCCAGGCCGCGTACCGGATACCGATCAGCTCGATCAAGTCGATGGTCGGGCACTCGCTCGGCGCGATCGGGTCGATCGAGATGGCCGCGTGCGCCCTCGCCATCGAGTTCGGTGTGGTGCCACCGACGGCGAACTGGAGCACCCGGGACCCGGAGTGCGACCTGGACTACGTACCCAATGAGGCACGGGAGGTTCCGGTGGACGTGGCCCTTTCGGTGGGCAGCGGGTTCGGCGGTTTCCAGTCGGCGATGGTCTTCCGTCGGATGCTCGGCGCGGTGGCGGCGTGAGCGAGCGTAGCGAGCGAACCATCAGGCACAGCAGCGCGGCGTCTCGCGCCGGCGCGGAGCGAAGCGGAGTGCTGGCGTGAGCGCGGAGGTGGCTCGCGCCGTGGTGACCGGCATCGGGGTGGTCGCACCGAGCGGCATCGGCGCGGACGCGCACTGGCGCACGGTCCTCGCCGGCACCCGCCGGACCGGGCCGATCACGTTGTTCGACCCGGCCGGCTATCCGACCCGCTTCGGCGGGGAGGTGCCCGGCTTCACCGCCGACTCCTACGCCGATAGCCGACAGTTGGTGCAGACCGACAGGTGGACGCACCTCGGCTTCGCCGCCACCCGGCTGGCGCTGGCCGACGCCGGCCTGCCCGACCGGGCCCCCGACCCGTACGGCTACGCGGTGACCCTGGCCAGTTCGTCCGGGGGCAACCTGTTCGGTCAGCGGGAACTGCAACGGCTGTGGGGCGGCACGTCGCGGACGGTCGGCGCGTACCAGTCGATCGCCTGGTTCTACGCGGCCAGCGTCGGGCAGCTCTCCATCCACCACCAGTTCAAGGGCCCGAGCGGGGTGCTGGTCGCGGAGTCGGCCGGCGGGCTGGACAGCCTGGCGCACGCCGCCCGCGCGGTGCGCCGCGGCACCCCGGTCGTGATCGCCGGGGCCACCGAGTGCCCGTTGAGTCCGTACGCGCTCGCCTGCCAGCTGCGCTCGGGGCTGCTCAGTGACGTCGCCGACCCGGAGCGGGCGTACCGGCCGTTCGACGCCACGGCCAGCGGTTACCTGCCGGCCGAGGGCGGAGCCGTGTTCGTGGTGGAGGAGTTGGGGCACGCCCTGGCCCGGGGCGCCCGTGTCTACGGCGAGGTGAGCGGGTGGGGCTCCACCCACGACGCCGCGCACACCACGGCGGAGAGCAGCGGCGACCCAGCCCAGTACGCACGGGCGATGCGGCTGGCCCTGGACCGGGCGGGCGTCGCCGCCGCCGGAATCGACGTGGTGCTGCCCGACGCGCTCGGCGTGCACCGCTACGACCGCAGCGAGGCCGAGGCGCTGCGGGCCGTGTTCGCCGACCGGCCGCCCCCGGTGACCACGCAGAAGCCGCTGACCGGTCGGGCGTACCAGGGCGGCTCGGCGTTGGACGTGGCCACCGCGCTGCTCGCCTTCGCCCACGACACGTTGCCCGCGTCGGCGGGACCGGACGAGGTGGCCGAGGGCTGCGACCTGGACTTCCTACGCGAGCACCGCCGCCCGCGAAGCCGACTCGCCCTGATCTGCGCGCGGGGCTTCGACGGGTTCAACAGCGCGCTGGTCCTGCGCGGGGCCGCGCCGATGAGGGGAGAGGCGTCATGAGCGACAAACGGGCCCGGGTGGTCTTTCTGGTACGGGTGCCGGTGCCGCGCACCGAGCAGTTCCTCGCCGCGTACGAGGAGGTGCGGCACCTCGTCGCCAGCGGTGTGCCGGGGCACCTGGTCGACCAGGTGTGCCGGTCGTCGACCGACCCGGAGCAGTGGTTGATCACCAGCGAGTGGGCGAGCCTGGCCGACTTCGAAGAGTGGGAACGCAGCCCGGAGCACCGGGACCTCGTACGCCCGATGCGGGAGTGCTTCACCGACGCCCGTTCGCTGCGCTTCCACATCCACGCCCAGACGCCGGCGCTGACCTGACGCTCTGCGCCGGCCTGGATGATCGCGCTCGATCCAGGATGTAGTGGCCTCGCCCTCGGGTGGAGGCCACTATTTCCTTGTACGAGCACGATCTCCTCGCGCGCGGCGTTGCGTGACGCCATCCTCGACGTGCGGGTGGCCGGACGATCGCTGGGCGAAGATCGGCCTCAACGTCGCCGTCAGGCAGACCCTGGGGCAGGCCGCCGCGGTGGCCCTGCATCCGCAGGAGGCACGGGAGCGGCTGCGCCGCGCCGCCGCCGACGCGATCGCCCGGCGCGCCTCGATTCCGCCGCCGAAGATGGCCGGGCCGTTGGACGTCGAGGTCGACCTGTACGGCCCGTACATGGTCGACCTCGCAACTCTGGTGCCGGGTGTGACCCGCGTCGGCGGCGGCCGGACGGTCGCCTTCCACGCCGCCGACGTCGCCGAGGCGTACCGGCTGGTTCAGCTGCTGGTGCAACTCGCCAGCATCAAACCGAGCTAGCGCGCGCGCATCGTCTGGCTCACCCGGTGAGCGCGACGCCATCGGCCGTCCGGCTGGCACCGCGCGACGGTGGTACGAGGGGTCATACCTCGGTGACGCTCCGCCAAGTCGCCCGCCTGATTCTGTCCGCCGAACGGGCTGTCGGCAATCCGGCTGGCCGCTGCTTTTGATCCATCCATTCGCATCTAGCAATGGCCTTGTGGGCGTCGTATGGTTCCCCGCAGCACCCCGACAAGCGTACGTGATGGGCGGATTCGCCCTCTTTCATGCTGGGCGGTGAACGGCAGTGACGGCAGAAGATCCTACGGCGACCGACCCCGGCTGGGTGGACGAAGTCCTTTTCGCCGGCCACCCGACCGACGTTTGTCTCCGTTTGCCCGAGCCCGTCGACCGAGCCACACTGCACCGGCTGGTGACCGACGCGCAGGACCGGTTGACCACCGCCGGACTGCGCCCCGGTGGCGCCGCGGCGCTGCGGTTGCCACCGTCGCTGGCGTACGTGGTGAACCTGCTCGCCACCTGGCGCGCCGGGGGGCAGGCGATCCTGCTCGACCACCGGCTCACCGACCACGAGGTGGACCGGGCGCTGGCCCGGTTGACCCCGCAGGTGGTGGTCGCTCCGGTGCGGACCGGTGGCGGCGCGCTGAAGATCTTCGTCGACGTCACCGAGGGCGTCACCCGGTACGCCGACCGCCCGGCGGTCAGCGGCCATGCCGTGATCCAGCTCAGCTCCGGCTCCACCGGCCCGTCCAAGGTGATCGGCCGCACCGCCGCCGACCTGGTCGCCGAGGTGCACCGCTACACCCGGATCGACGGGGTGGCGCTGCCCGGCGAGCGGATCATCCTGCTGCCCTCGATGGTGCACGTGCTCGGCCTGGTCGGCGGCCTGCTCTACGGGCTGCACGCCGGGGTCGAGCTGGTGCCGCCGGAACGGCTCAGCGGCGACGCCGTGCTGGCCGCGATCAGCGCCGGCACCACACCGGCCACCGTGCTCGGTGTCCCGTTCCACATCGGACTGCTCGCCTCCACCCGCCCGGCCGGGCCACTGCCGCAGCTGCGGCGGATGACCACCGGCGGCGAGCTGGTGCCGGCCGCCGTCGCCCGGGCGTTCACCGACCGGTACGGGGTGCCGCTGGGCAACATGTACGGGATGACCGAGGTCGGGGTGATCGGCACCGACCTGTACGGGTCGCACCGACCGTCGATCGCCCCCGCGCCCGGGATCCAGGTCCGCGAGTCCGGCGGTGAGCTGTGGGTGTCCTGCCCGGCGTCGCCGTACGTCGGCCTGAGCGACCCGACCCGCTGGTCCGACGGCTGGCTGCACACCCGCGACGCCGGCACCGTCGATGAGGACACCGGCCTGGTCACGGTGCGCGGTCGACTCGACTCGCAGGTCTCCGTCGGCGGGATGAAGGTCGACCTGACCGAGGTGGAGGCCACCGTCGCCGAGCTGACCGGGGTTGCCGCCGCGGTGGTGGTCTGGGACGACGGCATCACCGCGTACGTCCAACCCGACGGCCCGCTGTCGGAGGAGACGCTGGACAAGCTCCTCGCCGAGCGGTTGGCCGGCTACAAACGGCCCCGGGCGCTGCACCTGCTCGATCAGTTGCCCCGTACCACCACCGGCAAGCTGGTCCGCTCGACCGACGCGCTGCGCTCGGCGGTCACCCCGTGACCGGGCCGCTGCACCACCTCGACGTCGACCTGCGCGCTCGCCCGCACTGCGACCGCCAGGACGAGGTCCCCGCCCAGCCGTGGGTGACCGACCCGCAGGAGTTCGTCGCCGGGCACCGGCCGCAACGGCAGCCCCGGCGGCGGCATCAACCGGTGCAGCCCGCCGTCGCGCAACCCCCGCCCGAGCGCCTTGCCGACCGCCTCCTTGGCGGTCCACAGCCGCAGGAAGTCCACCGTCCGGCCGGCCTCGGGCCGATCGCCCAACCAGGCCAGCTCGGCGGGCGGGAACCAGCGGTGGGCCAGCGCGAGCGCCGGCAGCGGGCGGATGCGCTCCACGTCCACCCCGACCGCGCCGGCCCGACGGGCGGCGACCGCCACCAGCCCGGCGGTGCGGCTGACGCTGACCGCCACCTCCACCGACCCGGTCACCTCGTCGACCCGGACGACCGGCCGTCCCTCGCGGTCGTGCGTCAGCACCAACTCGGTCTCCGGGCGGCCGAGCAGCAGAGCACCCGCCCGCCGCACCAGCACAGCGGCCGGATCCGGCTGACCGCCGGTGTCGCGGCCGACCCACACGTAGGCGGTGTCCCGACCGGGCACCGTCAGCTGAGCCACGCAGAGAGGGTATCCATGAGAGCCGAGGTCCGCGCCTTCGTCGTCGAGCAGCTCGCCGACATGAACTACGACGTCGAGGGGCTCGACGACGACACCACGCTCGGCCCCTCCGGCGTCGACCTGGAGTCGCTCGCTCTGGCCGACCTGTCCGTGCGGGTCGAGGACCGGTACGGCGTGACGTTCGCCGACGACGAGTCGGAGCAGCTGGCCCTCATGACGGTCGGCGAGTTCACCACCATGGTCGCCAATCGCGTCACCGAGGCGACGAGCGACAAAGGCTGATGAGCGGTCAGCCCGATCTGGGGCGAGCTGACCTGATGACCATGCTCGCCGAACTCACCGCGAAACCGGCTGCCGAGGTGTCCGACCGGATCGGCTCGATGGAGCTTGCCTGGCTGGTGCACCTCGTCGAGCAGCGCTACGAACGCCGGCTGGACCTCACCGACGACGAACTGGCCGGCATCCGCACCGTCGACGACGCCCTGGTGGTGTTCCGGGCGTCGCTGACCGCCTCCGCAGATGGTTGAGGCGCGCGTCGCCCAGCTCACCGGCGTGTACGCGGTCAGCGCCCTGGGACGGGGCGCCGACGCGCAGCTCGCCGGTGCGCTGGCCGGGGTGCCGGCGTTCGGCCCGGTGGACCGATTCGACACCGCCGCCCGCCGGGTCACAGTGGCGGCCACAGTGCCCGAGGTCGCCACCCTCCCCGACGAGTTGGCCGCCGCGATCGACGGGGCCTGCCGGGCGGCCGGCCTGGACCGCGCGCAGCGCGCCGGGTGCGCGCTGCTGCTCGCCGTGCACGGCGGCCCGACCCTCGGCGCGGGCCCGGTCGCCGGTGCAGGCCCGGCCCTCGGTCCGGCGCCAGCCGTGCTCGCCGGCCAACTCGCCGCCCGTTGTGGACTCTCGGGTCACACCCGGGTCTACACCAGCGCCTGCGTGTCCGCGAGCACGGCGGTGGCCGACGCCGCCGCCCGGATCACCCGGGGTGATGTCGAGCGTGTGGTGGTAGCGGCCGGCTACCTGGTGGAGCCGGACCAGTTCGCGCTCTTCGACGCCGGTCGCGCCCTCGCGGTCGACGGGGCGGTCCGCCCGTTCAGCGCCGGCCGCCGGGGGTTGCTGCTGGGCGACGGCGTGGCCGCGGTGGTGCTGGAATCGAGCACCGGCCGGCGACGCGGCGTCGACCCGGTGGCCACAGTGGTCGGTTGGGGGCGGGCCGGTGACGCGTTCCATCCCTGCCAGCCGGAGCCCGGCGGCACCGGGTTGGCCCGCGCGGTCGGCGGCGCGCTGCGCCGGGCCGGGCTGCCACCGCAGTCCGTCGGCTACGTCAACGCCAACGCCACCGGTACCGCGCAGAGCGACACCGCCGAGGCGGCAGCCCTGCGCCGGGCCCTCGGCGGGCATGCCGACCGGGTCCCGGTCAGCTCCACGAAGTCGGTGCACGGGCACGCGCTGGAGGCGTCCGGGTTGCTCGAACTGGTGGTCACCGCGCTCGCGCTGCGCCACGGCGAACTGCCGGTCAACGCCGGCTGGCTGGCCCAGGACGAGTCCTGCCCTCTGAACGTCGTCAAGGATGGCCCGCGAAGGACGACGGCAACCCACGCCCTGACCCTCAACGCCGCATTCGGCGGCGCCAACACCGCTCTCCTGGTCGGCGTCGGATGACCGCCCCCAACTCCCCGCGATCTTGCACCTCCTGTCCCGACGAATCCGACCAACCACGCGAAACGACGACCGAAACCGCAAGATCGCCGGGGGAGAGGGCTCGGGCCTGGTGGCCTGAGGGTGGGGACGGCGGCGGCGCGGCGGGGGTGCCGGGGTTCGTGCACTCGGACTTCGCGCCGGTGGTGGTGGCCGTCGCGGAACGGTGTCTGCGACGGGGGTACGGGTCGGCGGGAGTGCCCGCCGGGGTGCGGACGGGGATCGTGCTGGTCAGCGCCAGCGGTGATCTCGCCAGCGCCCAGCACGTACGGGCCACCGTCGAGGCCGGCGGGCGGATCGGCCCACTGTTCTTTTTCCAGTCCGTGCCCAACAGCGTCGCCGGGCACCTCGCGGCCCGCTGGGGCCTGCGTGGCCCGGTGGTCTGCCTCAGCCCGACCGGCGACCCGTACACCGACGGTGTCGCCGAGGCCGACCTGCTGCGCGACGACGGCGACGCCGACGAGGTGTTGCTGATCCTGATCGAACAGGCACCCGAGAAGCCGACCGAGGCGGTCGCGGTGCTGCTGGGGGGAGGAGCACGACCATGAGGACACGGGGACTGCGCGGCGCACTGGCCGCCGACACCGAGCTGGGTGCGGGCAACGTCCTGGCCCGGGTGCTGGCGCACGGCGCCGACCCGGACGGGCCTGGCCTGACCTTCGACACCGCCGTCGACGGGCACCCGGCCGAAACGCCGCTGACGCTGGGGCGGCTCGACGAGCGGGTCGCTGCCCGCGCCGCCTGGCTGCACGAGCAGGGGGTACGCCCCCGCGACCCGGTCGCCGTCTGGGCCTCCACCGCCGCCGACATGGTGCTCAGCTTCCTGGCGCTGGCCCGGCTCGGGGCGATCCCGGCGCTGATGAACGGCAAACTCCGCCCGGAGATCGCCGCCGAGTACATCCGTCGCCTACGGGGTGTCGGTGTGCTGGCCGACGACGCGCACACCGCATCGCTGGCCGGGCACGACCTGGGCGTACCAGTGCTCGGTACCCCTGCGCAGGCCGGCACGGGTGACCCGGCCACGGCCCCGGCGCACTACCGGCACCACCCGGACGACCCGATCGTGATCACCCACACCTCCGGGACGACAGGGGTGCCCAAGGCGGTGCTCCACTCGCACGCCAGCCTCTTCGCGGCCACCCGGCACCTGCTCACCATGCCGCAGGCGCAGGGCACCACCCGGATCCTCAACGCGCTGCCCGCACCGCACACCGCCACGGTGCTGATGGTCAACCAGGCGCTGGGCAACCGCGCGCAGATGTTCCTGCTCTCCGAGCAGGGCGGCGAGCGGGTGCTCGACGCCATCCAACGCTGGCGCCCCGACGGGGTGTTCGGTTTCTCGGTCACCTGGGCGGAGTTGGCCCGCTTCGACCTGTCCGGGTACGACCTGGACTCGGTGCGGCTGTGGTTCAACACCGGCGACGCCTCGCACGAGCCGCACATCCGTCGCCTCGTCGCGGTCGGTTGGCGCGACACCATCACCCGCGACGGGGTGGCAAAGGTGCCCGGCTCGGTCTTCATCGACGGGCTGGGCTCCAGCGAGATGGGGCACTCGATGTTCCACATCACCCACCGCGCCGACACCGACCGGTACGGCCGCTGCATCGGCCGCCCGTACCAGTTCGCCACTGTCGCGGTGCTCGACGCCGACGGCGAGCCGGTGCCGGTCGGCGAGGTGGGTTTCCTGGGCATCGACTCGCCGTCGCTGTTCCGGGGTTACTGGAACGACTCGGTCACCACCTACCGCTTCCGCCAGCGCGGCTGGTACCTCACCGGTGACCTGGTCCGGGCCGACACCGACGGCCGCTACTACCACCTGGACCGGGCGGTGGACTCGGTCGACGCCGGTGACGGGCGGCGCTTCTACACAGCGCTGTCCGAGGAACGCATCCTCGCCGCCTGCCCGGACGTCACCGACTGCACTGTGGTGATCGTCGCCGAGGCCGGCGCGGTCGTCACCGACGTGCTGCTGGAGTTGGCCGCCGGCGCCGACGAGGCCGAGGACCGCACCGAGCGGGTCCGCGCCGCCCTCGGCCCGGACGTCGGCGCCACGCTGCGCCGGGTCGTGCCGGTGCGCTCCGCCGACATCCCGGTCACCGTGACCGGCAAGGTCCGCAAGGTGGTCCTGCGCGAGCGCTACCTCACCGAGGCCAGCTCGTGACCGCGTTGATCACGGGGATGGGTCTGTTCACCCCGGTCGGGCGGGGCGTCGAGGAGACCTTCGACGCGCTGACCACCGGCCGGTCCGGGCTGACCCGCCCGCCCGAGGGCCACCCGGTCAGGGAGTCGCTGGACGTTGCCGGCCTGCTGCCCGACATCGACCCGCGGACGGTCGCGTCCGGGCCGGAGACCCGGGTGCTGGACCGGATCGTCGTCCTCGCCCTGCTCGCCGCCGCCGACGCTCTCGCCGACGCTGGCATCGAGGTGGGCCGCGACATCGACCCGGATCGGATCGGTGTGATCGTCGGTGGGGTCGGGGGGATGGCCACCCTCGAGTCGCAGGTGCTGGCCCGGGCGGCCCGGGGTCGGGCGGCGGTCAGCCCGTACCTGCTCACCGGGATCCTGCCGAACATGCCGGCGGCGCGGATCGCCATCGCGCACGGAATCCGCGGCTACAGCTCGTCGGTCGGCACCGCCTGCGCCTCCGGCGCCCAGGCGGTCGCCGACGGGGTGCGGCTCATCACGACCGGAGAGGTCGACGTGGTGCTCTGCGGGGCCAGCGAGGCACCGCTCTTCCCGACCTTCGCCGACACGTTCGGCAACGCGCGGGCGTTGGCGCGCGCCGGCACCGACCCGGGCCGGGCGAGTCGCCCGTTCGACACCTCGCGCAGCGGGTTCGTCCTGTCCGAGGGTGCCGCGCTGCTGGTGCTCGAACGCGCCGAGCACGCGGCGGCGCGCGGCGTCGCCGGGTACGCCGAGGTGGCCGGCCACGGCGCGACGACGGACGCGTACCACCCGACCGCCCCCCGCCCGGACGGCGCCGGCGCGGCGGCGTGCATCCGCCGGGCGCTGCGCAGTGCCGGTGTGCCGGCGGCGGCGGTCGGTTACGTCAACGCGCACGGCACCGGCACGAAGCTCGGTGACATCGCGGAGACCACCGCCCTGGCCGACGTCTTCGGCGTCGGCGGTGTGCCGGTCAGCTCCACCAAGGCGCTCACCGGTCACCTGCTCGGTGCCTCCGGGGTGCTGGAGGCGGCGGCCACCGCGTTGGCGCTCGGTCGGGGGTTGCTGCCGCCGACGTACCACCTCGACGATCCGGATCCGGCCTGCCCGGCGGACCACATCCGTGGCACGCCCCGAAAGGCCGACCTGGAGTACGCGGTCACCAACTCGTTCGGGTTCGGCGGCCAGAACGTGAGCCTGCTGCTGGCCCGCGTCGCCGAGCCGAGGGGGTGATCGAGGCGGCATCCCGGGCGGGGTGTGCCCGGACGGCAACACAGGGGGAATCGGGTGGGAAGGGTTTCAGGGGACATGGACATCCGTGGTATCGACCACATCGAACTCTACGTGGGGGACGCCCGACAGGCGGCCTTCTACTTCAGCACCGCCGTCGGCTTCGAGATCTGTGGCCAGGGTGGTCCGGAGACCGGCCTGGCGGGGCAGCGCTCGCTGCTGCTCTGCCACGGCGACATCCGGTTGCTGCTCACCTCCGGGCTGAGCGCCGAGCATCCGGCGTCGCGGTACGTGCAACGCCACGGTGACGGCATCGCTGTCGTTGCTGTCGAGGTCGACGACGTGTCGGCCGCGTACGCCGAGTTGCTGAGCCGGGGCGCGACCGGGGTGACGCCGCCGACCACCCGCACCGGCGCGGACGCCGAGGTGGTGATCGCCGAGGTGGACGGCTTCGCCGACGTGCGGCACCGGCTGGTGCAGCGCCGCGGCGAGGGGGGCGCGTTTCTGCCCGGCGCCATCACCGCTGCGGTGTCCACGACGGACGACCACCCGCCGGTGCTCGCCGAGATCGACCACCTGGCGGTCTGCGTGCCGCCCGGCCAACTCGACGAGACGGTCCGGCACTTTGAGGCGCTGTTCGACTTCGCGCAGATCTTCGAGGAGTACATCGAGGTCGACGGGCAGGGAATGAACTCCAAGGTGGTGCAGAGTCCCTCCGGGCGGGTCACAGTGGTGCTGCTCGAACCGGACCGCACCCGGCGGCCCGGGCAGATCGACGCGTTCCTTGACCAGCACGCCGGCGGGGGAGTGCAGCACCTGGGGCTGCGCACCGACGACATCGTCGGCGCGGTCGAGGCCCTGGGCCGGCGCGGCGTGCGTTTCGCCGGCACCCCCGCCAGCTACTACGACGCCCTGGAGGCGCGGGTCGGTCGGATCGACGCCCCGCTGCACCGGCTGCGCGAGCTGGGTGTGCTCGTCGACTCCGACCACGACGGCCAGCTCTTGCAGATCTTCGCCGAGTCGATGCACGTGCGTCGCACGCTCTTCCTGGAGCTGATCGAGCGACGCGGCGCGCGGGGCTTCGGCAGCGGCAACATCAAGGCGCTCTACGAGGCCAAGGAACGGGAACTGGCCGCCGTGGCGGCCACACCACAGGGGGTGGGGGCGTGAGCGCGAGGAGTGAGCCGGGTTTGCGAGCCCCGCAGTCGCGAACCAAGGAGGCACAGTGACCGCGACCGACTACGAGTCGACGTTGACCGCCGAGGAGCAGGCGCTGCTGCCGTCCGACGACGACGTGCGGCACTACGCCGAGCACGGCTGGTACCTGTCGGGAAAGGTGTTCACCGACGACGAGGTGGACGCCCTCGCCGCCGCCACGCAGCGCTACTACGACGGGGAGCGGGACCGGCGGCTGCCGGTACGCCCACCGAAGCTGGCCTACTGGGAGCAGTCCTTGGGCCCGGTGCAGCGACACAACGACTACGTCCACCACGAGCACGACGGGCTCGGCGCGATCCTGCGCAAGCCGCTGCTCGGCGCGGTCGCCGCCCGGCTCGCCCAGGCCGACGAGATCCGGGTCTTCCAGTCCACGCTGATCTACAAGCCGCCGATCTCCGGCGAGCCCAGCAACATCGTGCCCTGGCACTTCGACAAGCACTACTGGGCGTCCTCGTCGTCGGAGAAGATGCTCACCGCGTTCATCCCCTTCCACGACTGCGGGGAGGAGATGGGCACCATCACGATGGTCGACGGTTCGCACCGGTGGAAGGAGATCGGCGCCGACGACACAGTGGTGCGGCACTTCGCCGACCGGGACCGCAGCCAGCTGGAGGAGATGCTGGCCGAGAACGCCGCGTACAACGGCGCGGAGATCCGCAAGATCCCGATGGTGATCCCCAAGGGACACGTGAGCTTCCACCACTGCCGCACCTACCACGGCAGCGGCCCCAACGTCAGCGGTCGCCCCCGACAGGCGATCTCACTGCACCTGCAGGACGGCGACAACGCCTGGCGGGAGTATCCGCTCTCCGACGGCACGCTCGCCGCGTACAACCACGACGTGCTGGTCCGCCGCACCCACGACGGGCGGCCGGACTACGCGGACCCCGAGTACTGCCCGGTCATCTGGCGCCACCGCGCCCAGCAGGGAGGCTGACATGTCACGGTACGACTGGGGTAGGACGCACCCGGGCATCGAACGGTTGGAGCAGGCGGTGACCGACCGGCGCGACGCCGTGGTCAAGCACCCGCTCTACGCCAACCTCGACACCCACGATGCGCTGGTCACCTTCATGCAGCACCACGTCTTCGCGGTCTGGGACTTCATGTCCCTGCTGAAGTCGCTGCAACGGCAACTGACCTGCGTCACAGTGCCGTGGATCCCGACCGGCCCGACCGGCAGCCGCCGCCTCATCAACGACATCGTCATGGTCGAGGAGAGCGACGAGCTGGGCGGCGGCTACATCAGCCACTTCGAGCTGTACGTGCAGGGCATGGCCGAGGCCGGCGCGGACACCACGGCGGTGAACGCGCTGGTCGACCTGCTGCGCGCCGGCCGACCGGTCACCGAGGCGCTCGCCGAGGCCGGGGTGCCGGCCGCGTCGGCGAGGTTCGCCGCGACCACCTGGCACATCATCGAGTCCACCCCGGTGCACTGCCAGGCGGCGGCCTTCGCCTTCGGCCGGGAGGACCTGATCCCGGACATGTTCACCCAGGTCGTCACGGTCAACGAGCACAGCAACCGGCTGCACACCTTCGTCGACTACCTGCACCGGCACATCGAGGTCGACGGCGAACAGCACACCCCGATGGCCATGCAGATGCTCGCCGACCTGTGCGGCGACGACGACAGCAAGTGGCAGGAGTGCGCCGACACGGTCAACACCGCCCTCGCCGCCCGGGCCCGGCTCTGGGACGACATCCTGGCCGCCATCAAGGGGCCCGCGTGACCGACGCCGACCCGGTCCGGCTCTACCGCACGGTCCGGCTGATCCGCCGGTTCGAGGAACGGGCGGTGGAGCTGGTCCACGGCGGGCAGATCGTCGGCGGCATCCACCCGTACCTCGGTCAGGAGGGGATCGCCGCCGGCGTCTGCGCCGCGCTGGACGCCGACGACGTGCTCGCCGGCACCCACCGCGGGCACGGGCACGTCCTGGCCCGCGGGGCCGACCCGGCCCGGATGCTCGCCGAGCTGTGCGGCCGGGTCACCGGCCTCAACGCCGGCCGGGGCGGTTCGATGCACGCCGCCGACCTGAGCATCGGTGTGCTCGGCGCCAACGCCATCGTCGGCGCCTCCGGGGCGATCATCACGGGCGCGGTCTGGGCCCACCGCCGCCGGGGCCGCGACACCGTCGGGGTGAGCTTCTTCGGCGACGGCGCGGTCAACGAGGGGATGCTGCTGGAGGCGTTCAACCTGGCCGCCCTGTGGCGGGTGCCGGTGCTGTTCGTCTGCGAGAACAACGGTTACGCCACCACCATGCCGGTCGCCGGCGCGGTGGCCGGCAGCATCGCCGGCCGGGCCGCCGCGTTCGACATCCCGGCCGTCCAGGTCGACGGCCAGGACCCCGAGACGGTACGCGTCGCCGCGCGCGCCGCCGTCGACCGGATGCGCGCCGGCGGCGGCCCTGAGCTGATCGAGGCCCGGACCTACCGCTTCGACGTCCACCACACCTTCGAACACGCGGTACGCCTCGACGACTACCGCCCACCCGACGAGGTGAGCCGTGGTCGGGCCCGAGACCCCGTGCGCATCCAGGGCGAACGCCTCACCGACACCGACCGCGCCGCCGTGGACGCCGAGGTCGAGGCGACCCTCGACGAGGCGGTGCGGTTCGCCCTGAACAGCCCGGAACCCGACCCGGCCGACGCGTTGACCTACCTGTACGCCAGCGGCCTGGCCGCCCGCACCGGAGGTGGCTGAGGTGCCCCGACTGTCGTACCGCCGCGCACTGACCCGGGCCCTCGGCGACGAGTTGGCTCGCGACGATGCGGTGTTTCTTCTCGGCGAGGACGTCCAGGTCGGGGCGTCGCTGGTGACCACCGGCCTGGCCAAGCGGTTCGGCACCGAACGGGTCCGCGACACCCCCCTGTCCGAGCAGGCGTTCACCAGTTTCGCCACCGGGGCGGCGCTGGCCGGGCTGCGGCCGGTGATCGAGTTCCAGATCCCGTCGCTGCTGTTCCTGGTCTTCGAGCAGATCGTCAACCATGCGCACAAGTTCCCGCTGATGACCGGCGGGCAGTGCCGCGTTCCCGTCACCTACCTGGTGCCCGGCTCCGGTTCGCGTACCGGGTGGGCCGGGCAGCACTCCGACCACCCGTACAGCCTCTTCGCCCACGTCGGCGTGGTCACCGTCGTGCCGGCCACCCCGGCCGACGCGTACGGGCTGCTGGTCACCGCGATCCGCCACGACGACCCGGTGGTGGTGTTCGCGCCGGCCGGCGCGATGGACGTGCGGGACGACGTCGACGACCTGGCGCCGGTGCCGCTGGGCCGGGGCCGGATCCACCGCTTCGGCGAGGACGTGACAGTGGTCGCGATCGGGCACCTGGTGCACGACGCGCTCGCCGTCGCCGAGGAGTTGGCCGACCAGGTCTCGGTGGAGGTGTTCGACCCGCGCACCCTGTATCCGTTCGACATCGACGGTCTCACCGAGTCGGTGGCCCGCACCGGACGCCTCGTGGTGTTCGACGACGGCAACCGTTCCTGCGGGATGGCCGCCGAGATCATCGCGAGCGTGGTGGAGCGGGTCCGGCTGCTCGCCCCGCCGCGCAGGGTCACCCGCCCGGACGGGGCGGTGCTGCCGTTCGCCCCCGCACTGGACCGGGCCGTCCAGCCCGGCCGGGACCAGCTCGCCACCGCCATCCACCTGACAGTGAAGGACGGACCATGATCGACCCGAACTATCCGTGGCCGGCGGCCGACCGGGCCTGGACCGACCTGCCGGAGTCTGGCCGACGGGCCATGGTGGCCAGTGGGGCGGCTGCCTGGGAGCAGGTGTTCCACGGCCGGGCCACCTACAACAAGCAGTGGCGGTTGGCCCGCCCCCCGGTGCTCACCGCCGACGCCTGGCGCGAACTCAACGAGGTCTGCGACCGGCTCGCCCAGCTCATCCTCGACGCCTGCCGTCGGCGGGCCGGCACCGCCGGTGAGCTGCGTCGGCTGCTCGGCGTACCGGCGGGGGAGACCCGGCTGCTGGACGAGGCCGAGCCGCTGACCGAGGCGCTGCTGGCCGCGTACCGCCCGGACGTGATCTTCTCCGCCGGGGTGCCGAAGTTCGTCGAGTACAACATCGACAGCAGCCTCGGCGGCGGGTTCGACGCCGACACCGTCGTCCAGCGGTACGCGGGCCTCTACCGGGAGCACGGCATCCTCGACGACCTGCCGGTGCGGGCCGCGCCGTCGCTGCTGGACCAGCGGTTCGTGGCGATCCGCGAGGAGCTGCGGCTGCCCGAGGGCGCCCGGGTGGCGCTGCTGATGGACTTCGACGGCGACTACCCGGGCCTCGACGACCCGCAGACGTTCATTCGGATCCTCGACCCCCTCGCCGTACGGGCCCGGGACTTCGGCATCGACCTGGTCATCGCCCCGGTCGCCACCGCCACAGTGGACGCCGACAACCGCCTGGTCGTCGACGGTGAACCGGTCGACGCGCTGTTCCGGTTGTTCGTGCCCAACCGGGTCACCCCGACCGCCGGCCTGGACGCGGTGGCCGTGGCCCTCGCCGCCGGCACCCTACCGATGTTCGTGTCGGCGGCGGCCTGGCTGCTCGGCAACAAGACCACGTTCGGTTGGCTGTGGGAGGACGTGGACGGGCTCCCCGCCGACGACCAGGCACTGATCCGCCGGCACGTGCCGTACACGGTGCCGTTGACCGCCGAGGTGCTCGACCGGGCCCTCGCCGAGCAGGCCACGCTGGTGGCGAAGCCGGCCGACGGTTCGGCCGGGCACGGTGTGCTGCTCGGCCCGGAACTGAGCGCGGCGGACTGGGCCGACGGTGTGCGGGCCGCCGTCGACCAGGGCGGCGCCATCCTCCAGGAGTACCTGCCGACCGACCGGGTGTCGATGGACTTCGTCCAGATCGAGACTGGTGAGACGGTCACCGCCGACGTCCCGTACTCCCTGGCCCCGTACCTGTTCGGCCGGCACGCCTCCGGCGGTCTGGCGAGGGTCGGCTACCCCGGCTGCGACGGAGTCCTCAACCTGGCCCACGGTGTCCTCCTAACCGGAATCCTCCTGACCGGCTGACCGCCCCCTGCGCGGTGATCAAGAGGTTTCGGTCAGGACACGCCAGCTTCCTGACGCAAACCTCTTGATCACCGGGGTGGGGGGAGTCGGCGGGAGAGGGTGCGGAGGGTTTGGGCCGTTGCTATGGCGTCGCTGCGGGCGCTGCCGTGGCGTCCGTCGGTGCTGTAGAGGGTGGGGTCGGCCGTCAGGGGATGGTCGGTCAGGTGCACGTGGATCGTGTCCAGGCGCTCGGCCAGGCTTGCGGTGTGTGCCGACAGGCGGCGCATTCGTTCGCCCAGGCCGGGCCGGAGGTGCTCGGGCACCGCCGGGCTGTGCGAGACGTCGAACATGCCCACTGTGATCACGTCGGCGCCCACGTCGCGCAGCGCGGTGATCATCGCGGTCAGCTCGGCGTCCACCGCCTCCGCGTCGTACCCCGGGTGGAAGGCGTCGTTGCCGCCGCAGACGACCAGCGCCAGGTCCGGTGCGAAGGCCAGCGCCGGGGCGAGCTGGGTGGCCCGCACCTGGTGCGCGCGCAGCCCGCGTCGACCCAGATTCCGGTACGCCAGCTCGGGGCGCGCGGCGGTCAGCTCGGCGGCGACCCGGTCGACCCACTGCACGTCCGGGTAGCCCGGTGTCGGTTCACACATGCCCTCCACGACGCTGTCGCCGAGCGCCACGAACCGCCGCCACTGGTGCCCGTGCAGCAGTTCGGTGGCCTCTCCAGGGCGCAGACAGTACGGGTCCGTCGATTCGGTGAGCGTCGATGGCATGCCGGCACGCTAGCCGACCGTCGGGCTGCCGGGCCAGACTCAGCCGGTCAGGCTGACCTCGGCCAGGTAGACACAGGTCCGCCCCTCGTGCGACGAGTAGTAGCTCACCCGCAGCAGGTCGTCGTGCCAGACCAGGCCGGGGTAGCTGGTGTCGCCGCCGGACGGCAGCGCGACCAGCTCGGTCAGCTCGCCCCGGTCCGGGTCGACGACGCAGATCGCGGTGCGCACCTCGCCGTCGTGCAGCCGCACCCCGGCCAGCAGCAGCCCGTCCGGCAGTCGGAGCAGCGTCGGCCCGCCCACCTGGACACCCAGATCCGTCCAGGTCCAGTCCCGGTACGGCGGCACGGCAGTGCCGAGCTGGGCGCTCGCGGTGGCCGCGTCCCGCCGCAGCAGGCAGAGGGCGGTACCGTCCGGGGCGAAGACCAGACCGGACTCGTTGGGGTACCCGTCCTCGAACAGCGTCGGCACCCACTGCCGCAGGTCCACACCGTCAGTGCTGCGGTAGAGCCGGGCGAACCTCGGCTCCCGGGTGGCGTAGCCGACGCCGTACATCGCGTCGTCGTGCCAGGCCGCCCGCCACACCCAGACGCCCGGCTCGCCCACCGGGGTCGGATCGCCCCAGGCGTGCCCGTCGGTGGAGAGCCAGGTCACCGTCTGGAACGTCTTGGTGGCCGCGCCGGTGGCGGCTGCCGCCAGCAGTTGCAGCCGCCCGTCGGGGCGCGCCACGAAGCGCGGGTCGCGCAGGTCGGTGCCGGCCTGGGCAATGACGGTCGCGGAGGTCCAGGACCGACCGTCGGTCGAGGTCAGCACCCGGAGCACGCCGTCGTCGCTGAGGTGGGTGCGGGCCTCCCGGAAGGCGCAGAACCAGCTTCCGGCGTACCGGATGAGGTCGGTGAACGCGCTGTGCGGCGCGCTGTCGCCGATCCGGCGCACGGCGGTGACCTCGGCGGTGCGGCGGCGGGTGGGTGACGACGTCATACGCGGCGGCCTCCAGGTGTGCTGACGACGGTCGACGCTAGCCAGCCCTTGCCGACGCCCGGGCGACCATCAACCGAACGTCCGACGAACAACGCACAGGCGCTGTCGGATTGGCGTCGTGGACGACGCGGCGTCGGCGCGCTGGGATGGGCTGTTGGCACCCAGCGCCCACGATGGGTGGTGGGCCGACGGCAGAATCCGTCGGCGAGGGGAGTGACTGCATGCTCGGTTCGTTCCTTCAGGCCCTCGCGACGAAACTGGTCGAGGAGATCCTCAAGCTTCTTGTTCAGTGGCTGGCGCCGAAGGCGCTGCGGTCGGTGCCACACCGCGCCTCGCCGAACTGCCCGCGCTGCGGCGGGTACGGGGTCCGCCGCTGGGCGCCGGGCGGCATGTGGATGTTCCTGCCGTCCCTGCTGGCCTTCGCCTGGGGTTTCGGGTTCACAGTGCTCGGTGTGCCGGTGGTCGTGCTCACTGTGGTCGCCGTGTTGGTCTCCGACGGCGTCGGCGGAGTGCCGGCCGCGCTGCTCGCGCCGCTCGGCCTGTTGGTCCCCGCTGCGCTGATGGTCGCGGGCGCGTTCGGCCTGGCGCACTACCACAGCTACCCGCCGAAGTGGTGCGCCCGCTGCCACGGCCGGTGGCCACGCCGGGAGCGGGACGAATACCTACGGGCGTCGGCCCCGGTGGTGACCTGCGGTTGCGGTCAGCGGCTCCGGGTGCCCCGGACGGCCGCAGGGGCGCGACTGCGCTGCCCACGCTGCCGTACCGAACACGCCACCCCGGCTGCCGCCGGGCGCTGACCAGCCGTCGGTCGGTCCCCGTTCGGTGCTGAGGGTGGCGGCGAGCCGCATCAGGGCGTGACGGCGGGGGCGGACTGCGTCTGCGTCTTCGACTCGGACGAGCGGGCCACCAGCGGGTACGCGGTGATCACCAGGCACGCCGCGGCCATGGTCAGCAGGGCCGGGGTGAATCCCAGCGCGTCCACCGACCAGCCGCCGAGCAGCGCGCCGACCGGCAACCCGACGAACGCCAACGAACCGGCGATGCCGATCACCCGGGTCTGCAACTCCGGCGGCACCCGCTCGTAGAGAGCCACCCCGAGCAGCGGGTTGACCGCCGCGATGCCGATTCCGGACAGGAACGTCACCACGAGCACCACCGGCAGCTCGTCGCTGATCGCCAGCGCCACCAGCCGGGGCGTGCCGGCGACCAGCGCGCCGACCAGGAACGTCAGCCCCCGGGGCAGCCGGGGCCCGAGCGCGGTGAACACCAGGTTGCCCAGCAGCGCGCCCGCCGAGAACGCCGCCAGCACCAGGCCGAGACCGCTCGGGCCGGGCAGCTCCCGGGCGACCCAGACCGGGATGTAGACGGCCACGCTGGCGTTGGCCACCATGTTCAGCGCCGAGATCACGGCGAGCATGCCGAGCAGCGGACGGTCCCGGCCCAGGTAACTGAAGCCACCCCGCAGGGCGCGCAGGTAACTTTCCGGCTGGGTGGTTTGCGTCGGGACGGCCGGCGGACGGACCAGGACGCCGATGAGCAGCGCGCAGACCCCGAAGCTGGCCGCGTCGATGAGGATCGCCTCGGTCACCCCGAAGACGGCGATCAGCAGGCCGCCCACTGCGGCGCCGAACAAGGTCACCACCCGGCTGAGCCCGTCGTACGCGGAGGTCAGCCGGATCAGCGGCACTCCGGCGGCCTCCGCGGCCGGCCGGAACATCACGTGCTTCACCCGGTCACCGATGCCCCGCAGCGCGCCGGCCACGGCGACGAGCGCCACCAGCGGGACGAAGCCCAACCACGGAGTCAGCGCCACGACGACCATCACCACCGCGCTGCCCGCGTCGCAGAGGATCGAGGTACGGCGCAGGCCGATCCGGTCCGCCCAGGGCGTGCCCAACGCGCTGGACAGCAGGTACGGCAGGGTCTCGGCGAACGCGACAAGACCCATCTTGGTGGGGCTGCCGGTGGTGACCAGCACCAGCCACGGGATGGTCACCACCGAGATGCGGGTGCCGAGGTTGGAGATCAGGTCCGCGCTGACCAGGACGACCAGTTGCCGGCGGGGGGTCACGCCCCGACCGCCGCCGCCCGACGGGCCGCGTGCCGTGCCCGCAGCGCCCGCTTGTCCACCTTCATCGACCGGTTCACCGGCAGCCGGTCGAGGAACTCCACGGCGGCCGGTGCCCACATCTCGTTGAGTTCGGCGGTCACCAGGTCGATCAGTTCCGCCCCGGTGACCGTCGCGCCCGGCCCGAGCACCACGTACGCGTACGGCACCTCGCCGACCGTCTCGTCGGGCACGCCGATCACGGCGGCGGCCCGTACCTGGGGGTACCCGACCAGCACGTCCTCGATGGGACGGCAGAAGATCGCCCAGTTCCGGCGATGCGTGACGATCATGTCGTGTGCCCGGTCGACGAGGTAGAGGTAGCCGTCGTCGTCGAGGTGGCCGATGTCGCGGGTCCGCACCCACCCGTCGACGAGCGTCTGCGCGGTCAGCTCGGGCTGACCGTGGTAGCCGGCGAAGCTCAGCCTGGTCCGCACCCACACCTCGCCGTCGCGGCCCGTCGGCAGGACCGCGCCGTCGTCGTCGCGGATCTCGACGCGGACGTCGCCGTAGGGCCGCCCGCAGGAGCGCAACCGCTCCGGGTGCTCCGGATCATCGGTCAGCCCGGGCAGCGCGGTGATCACGACCGCCTCGCTGAGGCCGTACACGATGCGCAGCACCGGACCGAACCGCGCGATGGCCTGGCGCAGCCGGGCGGGCGCGGCGGGCCCGGCGCCCACGTTGAACATGAACATGGCGGAGAAGTCCGCGCCGACCAGCGCCGGGTGGTCCAACACCTCGTAGAGCATCGGCGGGGTGACGAAGGTCGAGTTGATCCGCTCCCGTTGCACGGTGTCCACGAAGGCCACCGGGTCCCAGTCGTCGCGCAGGAACAGCACCCCGCCGGTGAACAGGTTGAACAGTGTGGTGATCTGCCCGCTGGCCAGCCACATCGGAGAGTGCGACAGGTGCCGCAGCAACGGGAACCCGGCGGCGCGGAAGTCGGCGGCCAGGGCGAGGATCTGGGCGTAGAAACTCTCCCGGTGGTGCACCAGCTTGGGGCTGCCGGTGGTGCCGCTGGTCTGCAGGAACGACTCGGGCGCCGGCACGGACGCCGGCAGCTCCGCCACGTCGGTGTCGGCGGTGAGGTCGGGGCCGGCGCCACCCGCGCCCAGACAGCAGACCGGTGTGCCGGGCAGCGAGGCGACCAGCTCCGGGCCCAGACTGGCCCGGTCCCGGGCGTCGTAGACCAGGGCGTCCGGACGGGCCAACCGGATGAACTCGTCGACCTCCCGGCGCGCGGTCACCGGGGCGACCCACATCGTCCGGCAGCCGAGCAGATGCAGGGCGAGTTGCAGCAGTGGACCCTCCACCGCGTTCGCGACGGTCACCAGCACCGCCGACCCGGGCCGTACGCCGTGCCGGGTCAACGTCGCGGCCATCGCCCGGACCCGCGTGGCGGCCTCGGTGTAGGTGAGTCGCCGATCGGCGCCGACCAACGCCTCCCGGTCGCCGAATTCGGCGAACAGGTCCAACACCCTGTGCACGTAGGTAGTGGTGTGCCCGGGTCCGTCAGTCATCCGGCAGCCCCCATCCGAGAAAGCGGCGGTCCCCGGGCAGCTCCCGGTGACGACGCGACGGTGGCGCGCTTGGGCGACCGCACCGCCGCCGCCTGGAAGCCTAGGCGGGAAACGGCTGGTCGGAACCGTGCCGACGGGCGGTCCGAGCGGCCCGCCGGACATTTGATCGCGTCGATCAGGTTGATTGACGCCCGTCAGCGGCGGCGGCTAGGTTTCTGGACCATCGTCCAGGCGGGCGCCGTCAGCGGACGGCCCTGGGCTGCCACACGATGGAGGTTCCATGGCAACGGCAACCCCGAAGAGATGGCCTGTCATCGCCGCTGCGGCCGCGCTGTTGATCGCCGGCGCACCCGCCGTCGTCGCCAGCGCCGGTCCGTCCGGCACCGCCGCCAGCCGACCCGACCGCGCCGAGTGGGCGGGCAGCTGGGCCGCCGCTGTCACCCGGGGCAACTCGGTCGGGTTGACCAACACCGGCCTCAACGACCAGAGCGTCCGGATGATCGTGCACGTGTCCGTGGGTGGCCCGGCGCTGCGGGTCCGCCTGAGCAACCTCTACGGCGAGCAGGCGGTCAGTGTCGGCCGCGCCACCGTCGCCCGGCCGAACACCGCGACCCCCGACGACCTCTCCGACATCGACGCCGCGTCGGTACGCCCGCTGACCTTCACCGGTGCCACCACGGTGACCATGAACCGGGGCGCCGAACTGCTCAGCGACCCGTTGGCCTTCCCTGTCGCGGACGACAGCGACCTGGTGGTCACAGTGCACTTCCCGACGCCCACCGGCCCGACCACGTTCCACGGGCAGTCCCAGCAGGCCAACTTCATCGGCGCCGGGGATCTGACCGGGACGGCCGAGGGCACCGGGTTCACCATCCGTCCGACCTGCTGCTGGTTCTTCCTCTCCGGAGTCGACGTGCAGCGCAAGGGCAGCCCCGGCGCGCTGGTCGTGCTCAGCGACTCCATCGGTGACGGCAACGGCAGCACCGTCAACGCCAACCGGCGCTGGCCCGACCTGCTCTCCGACCGGCTGCTCGCCGACCGGCCGGACAAGCGCACCCCGGGCGTGCTCAACCTGAGCCTGGCCGGAAACCGGCTCAACCACGAGGGCACCGAGCCGGGCGACGGCAACTACCCGGGCTACCACCAGCTCGGCCCGAACGCGGCGGCCCGGCTCAACGAGGACGTGTTCGGCCAGACCGGGGTGCGTACGGTCGTCACCCACCTGGGCATCAACGACATCTGGATGTCGAACGACACACCCGAGGCGATCATCGGCACGCTGCGGCAGATCAACCAGCAGCTCCAGCAGCGCGGGCTGACCAGCCTGGTGGCCACGCTGACGCCGTACGAGGGGCACGGCGCGCCGGGCGTGTGGACGCCGCAGAAGGAGGCCACCCGCCAGGCGGTGAACGCGTACCTGCGCGGCAGTCGGGAGTTCGACGGGCTGCTCGACTTCGACCGGGTGCTGCGCGACCCGGCACGGCCCAGCCAGCTGCTGCCCGCGTACGACTCGGGGGACCACATCCACCCGAACGACGCCGGCAACCAGGCACTGGCAAACGCCGTGCCGCTGCGGCTGCTCGACCTGTGACATGGGCCGGGGGCGGCGGGTGATCCCCGCTGCCCCCGGGTCACCGACATCCTGGGGAGGAGTTGGCCGTGGACGTGGACGAGATACTCACCGGCCTGTACAGCGAGGAGGGCAGACAGGACCCGTACCCGTGGTACGCGGACCTGCACCGGCTCGGCCCGATCAGCGCGGTGCCGGCGCGCGCCGAGCACCGGACGGTGGCCGCCGTCGCGGTCGGCTACGACCTCGTCGACGGGTTGCTGCGCGATCCGGAGTGGACGAAACAGCCGCCGCCGGGCTGGGAGGAGCAGGAGATCCTGCGAACCTTCCAGACCTCGATGATGTTCGTGAACCCGCCCGATCACACCCGGATGCGGCACGTCTTCTCCCGTACCTTCACGCCACGCCGGCTCGGCGCGCTGGAACCGGTGATCCTGCGGGTGGTCGACGAGCTGCTGGACCGGATGGCGGACGCCGGGGAGGGCATTGTCGACTTCGTGGCCGACTTCGCGTACCCGATCCCGGCCCTGGTGATGGCCGAGTTCATCGGCATCCCGGCCGCCGAGTTGCCGTGGTACCGCGAGCGGGTGGAGTGGATCGACGAGTTCCTGGACGTGGCGGGGAAGACCCCGCAACGGTTGGCGGCGGCCAACACCGCGGCACTGGAGTTGCGGGCCTTCTACCGGGAGCTGCTCGGGCACCGCCGCCGTGTGCCCGGGGACGACCTGCTCAGCGGGCTGGTCGAGGCGCTCGACTCCGGGGAGGTGGAGCTGACCGAGGAGGAGTTGGTCAGCAACCTGATCGTGCTGTTCAACGCCAGCTTCGTCACCACGGTCTACATGTTCAGCAACGGGCTGCCGTTGCTGCTGGCCCACCCGCAGACCGTCGCGGCGCTGCCCACCGACGCCACGCTGGCGCAGGGCTGCGTCGACGAGGTGCTGCGGTTGGCGAGCCCCGTGCACTTCCTGGCCCGCGCCGCGCCGGCCGACACCGTGCTGCACGGCGTGCCGGTCGCCACCGACGACAACGTACTGATCATGATCGGGGCGGCCAACCGGGACGCGGCCCGCTTCCCGGCCCCGGACACCTTCGACCCGACCCGTTCCGGCCCCCCGTCGCTGGCCTTCGGGGTGGGCCCGCACTTCTGTCTCGGCGCGGCGGTGTCGCGGTTGGAGGGTCGCCTCGCACTGCCCCGGCTGTTCGCCCGGTTCCCCGCGCTGACGGTCACCGAGACGCCGACGTACAGCGGCAGCCTGTTCCTGCGCGGCATCGACACGTTGCTGGTCAGCACCGGTGGATAGGAGCGACATGGCAGTGCACCCGGAGGTGGCGGCCTACCGGGCGGCCCGTGCCGCGGCCGGCACCCCGCCGCTGTACGCACAGACCCTGTCCGAGGCGCGCGCCGCGGACCTGGCCGCGATCCGTGCCGGCAGCGGCGCGGTCGAGCCGGTGACCGAGGTACGCGACGAGCGGATCCCCGGTCCCGCCGGGGAGCTGCCGCTGCGGGTGTACCGGCCGACCGGATCGGGTCCGCTGCCCACACTGCTGTACTTCTTCGGCGGCGGCTGGACGCTCGGCAGCATCGACACCGCCGACGGCATCTGCCGGCGCCTGGCCAACGCCGTGCCCTGTCAGGTGATCACCGTCGGCTACCGCCTCGCCCCGGAGCACCCCTTCCCGGCGGCGGTGCACGACTGCCACGCCGCCACCTCGTGGATCGCCCGGCACGCCGACGAGCTGGGTGTCGACCCGACCCGGCTGGCGGTGGGTGGGGACAGCGCCGGCGGGAACCTGGCCGCCGCGGTCACAGTGCTCAGCCGTACGGACGGTCCGCCGCTCGCCGCGCAGCTGCTGGTCTACCCGAACACCGACCAGAGCGGCGAACCGGCCGGGGACGACGACCCGGCGCTGTTCAACCGCCGTTCGGTCGCCTGGTACCGGACGCACTACCTGGCCGACCCGGCGCAGGCGACGGATCCGCTGGCCTCGCCGCTGCTCGCCGACGACCTGTCCGGGTTGCCGCCGGCGTTGGTGATCACCGCCGAACTGGATCCGCTGTGCGCCGAGGGGCAGCGGTACGCCGAGCGGCTGCGCGACGCTGGTGTTTCCACCCGGTTCGAGCACTACCCGGGCATGATCCATGGGTTCTTCGCCATGCCCGGCACCTTCACCGACGGTCGGCGTGCGCAGGAGAGCGCGGCGGCCTTCCTCCGCGAGCGCTTCGGGCTGCCGGCCGGGCCGGGCGGAGCGGACGAGCTGGCCGAGCCGGATGCCGCGACGGGCTCGGGGTCGGGCGATGGGTGAGCGGGTGTTGGCCGACCTGCCGGCCGTGTCGCTCGCCGACTACGCCGAGCGGGCCCGGGCCGTGCTGCCGCCGGACGTGTGGGACTACCTGGCCGGCGGCAGCGCGTCGGAGGTGACCCTCGCCGCGAACCGTCGCGCGCTGGACCGGGTCGCGGTGCTGCCCCGGGTGCTGCGCGGGGTGGACACCGTCGACCTCGGCACCCACCTGCTCGGCCGTCGGTACGCCATGCCGGTCGGGGTGGCGCCGATGGCGTACCAGCGGCTGGTGCACCCGGACGGAGAGCTGGGTCTGGCGGCGGCAGCCGGCGCGGCCGGAATCCCGTACCTGGCCAGCACGCTGGGCAGCACCCCCATCGAACAGGTCACCGGGGCGGGTGCGGACGTCTGGTTCCAGCTCTACTGGCTGCGTGACCGGGCGCTCGTCCGCGACCTGCTGGACCGGGTCGTCGCGGCCGGGTGCCGGGCGCTGGTGGTCACCGTGGACGTCCCGGTGCTCGGCCGACGTCCCCGGGACCTGCGCAACGCGTTCCGGCTGCCGGCCGAGGTGGTCGCCGCGAACCTCCCCCACGGTCGCGACGCGTTGGCGCACTCCGGTGCCCCCGGGGTGTCCGCGATCGCCGCGCACACCGCCGCGTCGTTCGCGCCGGCGCTGCGCTGGGCGGACCTGGCGTGGCTGCGCGAGCAGGTCGACCTGCCGCTGGTGGTCAAGGGGCTGCTGGATCCGCGCGACGCGACCGAGGCGGTACGGGTCGGCGCGGACGCGGTGGTCGTCTCCAACCACGGCGGGCGGCAACTGGACGGCTCACCGGCGAGCGTCACCGTGCTGCCGGAGGTCGTCGACGCGGTCGGGGGCGACTGCCAGGTGCTGCTGGACAGCGGCATCCGGTGCGGCACCGACGTGCTGCGGGCGCTGGCGTTGGGTGCGGCCGGGGTGCTGGTCGGCCGGCCGCTGCTCTGGGCCCTCGCAGCCGGTGGCGAACCAGCCGCCCGGGACGCGTTGGGGCTGCTCGTCGCCGAGCTGACCGACGCGCTCACCCTGGCCGGCTGCGCCGACGTGCTGTCGGCCGGCGAGCTGCGCACCCTCGGGGTGGGCTGAGGGGTGAGCGTCGCCGAACCGGTCGACCTGCTCGTCGCCGACCTGCACCCCGCGCTGGGCGATCCTGCGCTGACCTCGATGAACTTTCTCAACGAGGTGTCCGAGCGTTACCCGGCGGCGGTGTCCCTCGCGGCCGGCCGGCCGTACGAGGAGTTCTTCGACCTCGCGGCGGTGCACCGGCACCTGGACACCTTCCACCGGCACCTCGTCGACGACCTGGGGCACCGACCCGAGCAGGCCCGGCGGCTGCTGCTCCAGTACGGCCGGACCAAGGGCATCGTGCACCACCTGATCGCCCGCAACCTCCGGGTCGACGAGGGGATCACCGTCGACCCGGAGGACGTGGTGGTGACCGTCGGCTGCCAGGAGGCCATGTTCCTGGTGCTGCGGGCGTTGCGGGCCGGGCCGGCGGATGTGCTGCTCGCGGTCGCCCCGACCTACGTCGGGCTGACCGGGGCAGCCCGGCTGGTGGACCTGCCGGTGTGGCCGGTCGCCGGTGGGTCGGCCGGGGTCGACCTGGCCGACCTGGCCGCCCAGGTGCACCGGGCCCGAGCCGCAGGGCTGCGGCCACGCGCCTGCTACCTGATGCCGGACTTCGCCAACCCCTCCGGGGTCAGCATCGACACCGCCCACCGGCAACGGTTGCTGGACCTGGCGGCGCGGGAGGATCTGCTGCTGCTGGAGGACAACCCGTACGGTCTGTTCCACAGCGACGACGGGCCCCGCCCGCCCACCCTGAAGGCGTTGGACACCGGCCGGCGGGTCGTCTACCTCGGCTCGTTCGCCAAGACCGTGCTCCCCGGCGCGCGGGTCGGGTACGTCGTCGCCGACCAGCGGGTGGGCGGCCCCGGAGGCCGGGTCGGCCCGCTCGCCGACCAACTCGCCATGATCAAGAGCATGGTCACTGTGAACACGTCGCCCATCGCGCAGGCGGTGATCGGCGGCCGGCTGCTGGAGCACGGATGCAGCCTGGTGGCCGCGAACACCCGGGAGCGGTCCGCGTACACCCGGAATCTGCGCCACCTGGTGGCCGGCCTCGCCCGGCGCTTCCCGGCTCTGCCGGACCAGCTGGACCAGGCCGATCAGCCGGACCGGCCCGCGGTGCGTTGGACAGTGCCGGCCGGTGGGTTCTTCGTGGTGGTGACAGTGCCGTTCCCGGTCGACGACGCGTTGCTGGACCGCTCGGGGCGCGACTACGGGGTGCTGTGGACGCCGATGGCGCACTTCTACGACGACACCGCGCCGGTCCACGCGTTGCGGTTGTCGGTCAGCGCTGTCACACCGGAGCAGATCGACGTCGGGCTGGATCGCCTCGCGGCGCTGATTACCGACGAGGTGACGCGCCGGGCGGGTTGACACACCGCGTTCATGGGATGGCAATGCGCGACGACCCGCGTGCCGCCGTCCTGGTTGGACGGTCATAATAAGCCGCATGGTTGCCTGGGAGTACGCCCTGCTCGTCCGTCGCTATCAGGGACAGGGCCGCAATTTTCACGTCTCGTTCGTCTGGTACGCGCCGGACGGGTCACGCAAGGACATCACCGCCTACGGCGACACCGCCATCGCGCACCTCAACCGCGCCGGCCGGGAGGGGTGGGAGTTGGTCTCCGCCGCCGAGGACGTCAACAACGTCCAGGGCAGCACCGAGGTCCACCGCTACCACCTGAAGCGCCCGATGGCCTGAGGGCCACCTGCCTGCGACGGTCCCGCCGCCGGTGGCACTCACCTCAGCGAGCGATATACCTCTGGGTCACAACCATGACTCAGAGGTATATCGCTGGTTGGAGCAAGTGCCACGGGCGACGTTGCCGTCGCAGGCGCCGCCGCTCAGCTCAGGTCGATGCCGGGGTAGAGGGGGTACGTGGCCAGCAGATCGGTGGCCTGGCGGGCGATCTTGTCGGCCAGGCCGGCGTCCAGGTTGTACTTCGCCTTCGACGGGGTGCCGTCGGCGTTGGCGCCGGCGGTGGTCTGGGTCAGCACGGTGTGGATCAGCTCGGCGGTCTGGTCCATCTCGGCGGTGCCCAGGCCCCGGGTGGTCAGAGCCGGGGTGCCGATCCGGATGCCGGACGTGTACCAGGCGCCGTTCGGGTCCTGCGGGACCGAGTTGCGGTTGGTGACGATGCCCGAGTCCAGGAGGGCCTGCTCGGCCTGCCGGCCGGTGAGCCCGTAGCCGGACACGTCGATCAGCACCAGGTGGTTGTCGGTGCCGCCGGTGACCAGCGTCGCGCCCCGGCTCAGCAGCCCCTCGGCGAGCGCCTGCGCGTTGTCGACGATCCGCTGGGCGTAGTCGGCGAAGTCGGGCCGGCGGGCCTCGGCGAGCGCGACCGCCTTGGCTGCCATCACGTGCGGCAGCGGACCGCCGAGCACCATCGGGCAGCCCCGGTCCACCTGGTCGGCCAACTCCGGCTGGCAGAGCACCATGCCGCCGCGCGGGCCGCGCAACGACTTGTGCGTGGTGGTCGTGACGATGTGCGCGTGCGGCACCGGGTCGAAGTCGCCGGTGAACACCTTGCCGGCCACCAGGCCCGCGAAGTGCGCCATGTCGACCATGAAGGTGGCGCCGACCGAGTCGGCGATCTCGCGCAGGATCCGGAAGTTCACCTTCCGGGGGTACGCCGAGTAGCCGCCCACCAGGATCAGCGGCTTGAACTCGCGGGCGGCCTCTGCCACCCGGTCGTAGTCGATCAGGCCGGTCGCCGGGTCGGTGCCGTAGCTGCGCTGGTCGAACATCTTGCCGGAGATGTTCGGCCGGAAACCGTGGGTGAGGTGGCCGCCGGCGTCCAGCGACATGCCGAGCATCCGCTGGTTGCCCAGCTCGCGGCGCAGCGCGAACCAGTCGGCCTCGGTGAGGTCGTTGACCTGGCGGACCTGGGCCTTCTTCAGGGCGGGGGACTCCACCCGGTCGGCCAGCACCGCCCAGAAGGCGACCAGGTTGGCGTCGATGCCCGAGTGCGGCTGCACGTACGCGTGCGCGGCGCCGAACAGCTCCCGGGCGTGCTCGGCGGCGAGCGCCTCGACGGTGTCGACGTTCTGGCAGCCGGCGTAGAAGCGGCGCCCGACGGTGCCCTCGGCGTACTTGTCGCTGAACCAGTTGCCCATGGCCAGCAGGGTCGCCGGGGAGGCGTAGTTCTCGCTGGCGATCAGCTTGAGCGACTCCCGCTGGTCGGTCAGTTCGGCGCCGATGGCGTCGGCGACCCGCGGCTCGACAGCCCGGATCACCTCAAGGGCACTCCGGAATGCGGTGGATTCGGCGTTGCGGGACATGCGACCTCCAACAGACGTGCGGGAAGGCCCAGGCGCTCGGCAAACGTCCACGTGACGAGGCCGCTCCCCGATGGTTCTCCATCCCCACGCGCCAGTAACGGCCCGAGAGGATCCTACCGGGCCGGAACCGGCCGTTCGGGCCGCCCTCCGGGAGGCGACCCCGCCGACGTGATTGGGCGATGCGTCGCGGGGCACACGGTAGGTGACCACCGCACCGTCACGGGTGCGGCCAGGGTTCGCACAGAAGGAGTCGAGAACATGACCACACCCACCTCCGACCGGCCGCTCGCCCTGGTGACCGGAGCCTCCAGCGGGATCGGGTACGAGCTGGCGGCGCAGTTCGTCGAGCACGGCTTCGACCTGGTCATCGCGGCCGAGGACGACGGCATCGAGACGGCCGCGCAGAAACTGCGCCGCGACGGCGGCCCGCAGATCTGGTCGGTCCGCGTCGACCTGGCCCGCGAGCAGGGCGTGACGGAACTGGTGGCCGCCGTCACCGCGACCGGACGGCCGCTGGACGCGCTGGCGCTCAACGCCGGTCGGGGCGCCGGTGGCGCCTTCGTCGGCGGCACCGACCTCGCTGACGAGTTGGAGATCGTCGACCTCAACGTGCGCTCGACGGTGCACCTGGCGAAGCGGCTGCTGCCCGGGATGGTCGAGCGGGGCACGGGCCGGGTCCTCTTCACCTCGTCGATCGCCTCCACCATGCCGGGGCCGTTCCAGGCGGTCTACAACGCGTCGAAGTCGTTCGTGCAGTCCTTCGCCGAGGCGCTGCGCAACGAGCTGAAGGACACCGGCGTCACTGTGACCTCGCTGATGCCCGGGCCGACCGACACGGAGTTCTTCGACCGGGCCGACATGGAGGACACCCGGGTGGGCTCGGGAAAGAAGGACGACCCGGCGAAGGTCGCCGAGCAGGGCTTCGAGGCGATGATGAGGGGTGATCAGACGATCACCGCCGGCTCGCTGATGAACAAGGTGCAGACCGCCGCCGGCAAGATCATTCCGGACAAGCTCAAGTCCGAGCAGCACCGCCGGATGGCCGAGCCGGGATCCGGCAGCTGACCCGCGGTGCACGACGAAGGGCCCGGCGTGATGCCGGGCCCTTCGGTGTGAGCGGGTGCCTCAGGCCGTCACCGCATCGAGCGCCTTCTTGATCGCCTTCGGCGCGGTGGGGGTACGCGGCGCGTCCGCGCGCAGCGCGATCATCTTCTCGCCGATCTCCTGGAGCTGCTTGCGGCCCAGCGCGTCGCGGACCTTGGGGAACCACTCCTGCTCTTCCTCCTCGACGTGGTGGGTGACGTTCTCGATCAGCACCGTCGTCTTGGCGTTGAACCGCTCGTCGTCGGCGTTCATGCTGGCCAGCTCGGCGCAGAGCACATCGGCGACGTGGTGCTCCTCGTACGACTCGAGGATGTCGTCCTCCAGGTCGGGCAGCAGCCGGCGGACCTCCGGATACATCACCTCGTTCTCCAGGTAGGTGTGCACGGTCAGTGCCTCCAGGATCTGGTCCACCAGCTTCTGCCGCTGGCTCGCCGGCCCCTCCTCGGCGTCCTGGAAGGCCTTGAACAGGCGACGCATTTCCTTGTGGTCCTCTTTGAGCAGGACGATGGCATCGGTCGACACCGCTATGACCTCCCTGAAAAGTGTCGGCTGGTGGGGTTCCGGTACCCCGACGCCGAATGCGGAAACAGGTGAAACCGCCTCAGACCATCGCCAGGGTGCGGGGGATCTCGTCGAGCAACTCCCGAGCCAGAAAGCCGATCCGGCCGTAGCGGGGGATCAGCCGCTGGCCGCTCACCGAGTGCGCGAACGAGCCCCAGCAGGCCGCCTGCGCAGGGTCGGCACCCCGCGACAGCAGGCCCGCCAGCAACCCGGCGAGCACGTCCCCGCTGCCGGAGGTGCCCAGCCCGGCGTCGCCGCTCTCCTCCCGCCAACCCCGACCGTCCGGGGCGGCCACGTGCCCGTACAGCGACACGACCGCCTCGTACCGCGCGGCCAACTCGGCCGCCTCGGCGTCCAGGTCGTCGCCCGGGTCCCGTCCGAGCAGGTGCCCGGCCTCGGTGACGTTGGGGGTGAGCACCACGGGCCGACCCGAGCCGACCAGCAGGTCCGGTGCGTGGCTGAGCGCACCGAGGGCGTACGCGTCGAGCACCAGTGACGTGTCCGGACGGGCGGCCTCCAGGACCAGGCTCAGCAGGCGGTTGGTCTCGTCGATCGCCTTCAGGCCGGGGCCGACCGCCACCACGTCGGCCTGCGTGACCAGGTCGCCGAGCTGGCCGTCCCGGTCGGCGGCCACTGCGCCGTCGGGGGTCTCCGGCAACCCGATCACCAGCGCCTCGGGCACCTGGATGCTCAGCGCGGCGGCGGTGGACTCGGCGGCGGCCAGTTGGAGCACCCCGGCACCGGCGCGCAACGCGGCCACCCCGGCGAGCAGCACCGCGCCCGGCGTGAAGCGGGAACCGCCGACCACCAGCACGGTGCCCCGGCTCTCCTTTCCACCGACCGGCACCGGCAGCGCCCAGTCCCGCAGCAACGCCGGGGTGATCACCCTCACCTCAGACCGGCTCGGCATGGATCTCGTCCTCCCTGGTCGGCTGGGCGCCCTGCTGACGCAGGTGCGCGACATCGTTGAAGGCGGTGAGGGCCAGGCGGTCCTCGTCGTCGGCCGACCACTCGGTGATCGAACAGTTGGCGATCACGTCCTGCCGGGTGAGCGCCATCAGCTCGTCCTCGGTCAATCCCTCCACCAGATAGCGAAGCAGGAAGACCAGCGCGTCGTGGCCGAAGAGCAGCACCCGGCACCCCTCGTGGTCGCGGCGCAGGTCGCCCAGCAGGGTCCGCAGCCGCAACGCCACGTCCGTCCAGGACTCCCCGCCCGGCGGCCGGTAGTAGAACTTGCCCAACCGCTCCCGGCGGTCGGCCTCGTCCGGGTACCGCCGGCGCACCCCGTGCCCGGTCAGCCCGTCGAGGATGCCCAGCTCCCGGTCGCGCAGCCGCTCGTCGCGGTGGACGGGAATGTCGGTGCCGGCCAGCGCAAGCCGCGAGGTCTGCACCGCGCGCAGGTACGGCGAGACCACCGCCACGTCCGGGCGCTTCGCGTCCGGCAGCTCGGCCAGCCAACGGCCGGTCGCCCGAGCCTGCTCCTCGCCCGTCGCGGAGAGCGGCACGTCGGCGTCGCGGTGGGTGAGGTCGATCAGCTCTGCGCCCGACGCCTCGGCGTGCGTCGCCGCGACGTTCGCGGTGCTCTCGCCGTGTCGGACGATCCAGAGGGTTGCCAGTTCCGCCATGCGGCCCCCCTACCCGGGCACCGCCGACGGTAACCGTGTCCGGTGATCCGCCCTGCCGATGTCCGCTCGGTTGGCGTCCGACGTGGGCGCACGTCGTACCCTCGGTGGCGTGGCCACGGCGGCGGAGGAGATCCAGGTGGGGGAGCGGCTGGTCCGCGTCTCCAGCCCCGACAAGCCGTACTTTCCCGAGCGTGGGCTGACCAAGCTGGACGTGGTCCGCTACTTCCTGGCTGTGGGTGACGGCATCCTGCGCGCGCTGCGGGATCGGCCGACCATGCTGGAACGCTGGCCGCGCGGTGTCTTCGAGGGCGCGACGATCGCCACCCGGCAGACCAACCGGGGCGACGCGTTCTACCAGAAGCGGTTGCCGGCCGGCGCGCCCGAGTGGGTGCGGACCGCGCACATCACCTTCCCCAGTGGCCGTACCGCCGACGAGGTCGCGCCCAGTGAGTTGGCCGTGGTCATCTGGGCTGCCAACCTGGGTACCCTGCGGTTCCACCCGTGGCCGGTCACCGCCGCCGACGTGGAACGCCCCGACCAGCTGCGCATCGACCTGGACCCGATGCCCGGCGTCGGCTTCGAGCAGGTGGTGCCGGTGGCGCACGAGGTGCGGGCGTTCCTCGCCGAGCTGGGCATGACCGGCTACCCGAAGACCACCGGCGGCCGGGGGCTGCACGTCTACCTGTCGATCGAGCCGCGGTGGAGCTTCGGTGACTGCCGTCGGGCGGTGCTCGCGCTGGGTCGGGAGATGCAGCGCCGGCTGCCGGACCTGGTCACCACCACCTGGTGGCGCGAGCAACGGGACCGGCCGGTCTTCGTCGACTACAACCAGATGGCCCGCGACCACACAGTGACCTCGGCGTACTCGATCCGGCCGACGCCGGCCGCGCTGGTCTCCGCGCCGCTGGACTGGTCGGAGCTGGACCAGGTCCGTCCGGAGGACTTCGACGTGCTCAGCATGCCGGCCCGGTTCGCCGAGCGCGGCGACCCGCACGCCGGCCTGGACGGTGACCGGCACTCGCTGGAACCACTGCTGGAGCTGGCCGACCGCGACGGGCTGGAGGCCCCGCCGGAGCGCTGAGCCCGGCGGTCACGCCCAGGGGCTGCCAAGCCCGTCGAACTCCTCGAAGACCAGCCAGGTGCGGGTGGACAACACCCCGGGAATGCTCTGCACCCGGCCCAGCACCACGTCGCGCAGCGCGGCGTTGTCCGGGGCGCGCACCAGCGCGAGCACGTCGTGGTCACCGCCGAGCAGCGCGGCGTGCTCGATGTAGCGCACCCGGGCCAGCTCGGCCGACACCTCCCGCCAGGTGTTCTGCTCGATGGTCAGGGCGATGTACGCCGACGTGCCCAGCCCGGCCGCCTCGGGCGCCACCTGGGCCCGGAACCCGGTGATGACCCCGTCGCGCAGCAGCCGCTCCACCCGCGCGTACGCGTTGGTGCGGGAGATGTGGATCCGTTCGGCGAGGGTGCGCACCGACGTCCGACCGTCGCGGACCAGCTCGTCGAGGATCCGCCGGTCGACCTCGTCCAGGGCTCGGGCCGATCGTCCCGTTCCCGCGCCCCGGCTCGCTTCGTCGGCGGTCTCCTGGCTCACTGATGGGTCCTCCGCATGCCAACCGTCCCGCCTTCTGTGTCGATCTTGAGTCAATCATCCACAAGCGGAAGCATAGGCTCACCACACGTCCCAGGAGGTTCCGCCGTGACGACCACTCCCCAGGCGGTCCGCAGGGCATCCCCGCGCACCCGTCGAACGGTCACCCCGCCCGACCCGGCGCGCTCGTTGCTGCCAGACGCCGAGCCGGTCCGCCTGCTCGCCGAGAACGGCACGCCGCTGCCCGCCCGCTCCGACTACCCCGAACCACCCGCCGAGGTGCTGCGCGAGCTGTACCGCCGGATGGTGCTCGGCCGCCGCTTCGACACCCAGGCGACCGCCCTGACAAAGCAGGGCCGGCTCGCCGTCTACCCGTCCTCGCGGGGCCAGGAGGCGTGCCAGGTCGGCGCGGTCCTCGCGGTCCGCGACACCGACTGGGTCTTCCCCACGTACCGCGAATCGATGGCGCTGGTTGCCCGAGGCATCGACCCGGTCGAGGTGCTCACCCTGCTGCGCGGCGACTGGCACTGCGGCTACGACCCGACCGAGGTACACACCGCCCCGCAGTGCACGCCCCTCGCCACCCAGTGCGTGCACGCCGCCGGGCTGGCGCACGGCGAGGCGTACCAGGGTCGCGACACCGTGGCGCTGGCCTTCATCGGCGACGGCGCCACCAGCGAGGGCGACTTCCACGAGGGGATCAACTTCGCCGCCGTGTTCAAGGCGCCGGTGGTCTACTTCGTGCAGAACAACAAGTACGCCATCAGCGTCCCGCTGTCGCGGCAGACCGCCGCGCCGTCGCTGGCCTACAAGGGCGTCGGCTACGGCGTACCCAGCGAGCAGGTCGACGGCAACGACCCGGTCGCGGTGCTCGCCGTGCTCACCCGCGCGGTCGCCCACGCCCGGGCCGGCAAGGGGCCCTTCCTGGTCGAGGCGCACACCTACCGGATGGAGCCGCACACCAACGCCGACGACGCCACTCGCTACCGCGACGGCGCCGAGGTCGACGCCTGGCGCGACCGGGACCCGGTCGCCCGGCTGGAGACCTACCTGCGCGCCCGCGGCGTGCTCGACGACGCGGCGATCGCCGAGATCGCCGAGCAGGCCGAGGCGTACGCGGCGGAGCTGCGGACCCGGATGAATGAGCAGCCCACTGTCGACCCGCTGAGCCTCTTCGACCACGTCTACGCCGAGCCCACCCCGCAACTGATCGAACAGCGTGAGCAGGTCCGCGCCGAGCTGGCCGCCGCCCACGCCGAGGAGGGTGACGCCTGATGGCCACCACCATGGCGAAGGCGCTCAACACCGCGCTCGCCGACGCGCTCGCCGCCGACGACCGGGTCGTCGTCTTCGGTGAGGACGTCGGCGCGCTCGGCGGCGTCTTCCGGATCACCGACGGCCTCCAGGCCCGCTTCGGCGAGAACCGCTGCTTCGACACCCCCCTCGCCGAAGCCGGCATCGTCGGCTTCGCCGTCGGCATGGCCATGTCCGGCCTGCGCCCGGTGGTCGAGATGCAGTTCGACGCGTTCGCGTACCCGGCGTTCGAGCAGATCGCCTCGCACGTGGCGAAGCTGCGCAACCGCACCCGGGGCGCGCTGAGCGTGCCGATCGTCATCCGCGTGCCGTACGCGGGTGGGATCGGCGGGGTCGAGCACCACTGCGACTCGTCCGAGGCGTACTACGCGCACACCCCCGGGCTGAAGGTGGTCACCCCGGCGACCGTCGACGACGCGTACTCGCTGCTGCGCGAGGCGATCGAGGACCCCGACCCGGTGGTCTTCATGGAGCCCAAGAAGCTCTACTTCGCCAGCGCCGAGGCGTCTCTGCCGACCCGCAACGAGCCGTTCGGCCGGGCCGTCGTGCGCCGGCCCGGACGCGACGCCACCCTTGTGGCGTACGGGCCGGCGGTGCCGGTCGCGTTGGAGGCCGCCGAGGCAGCCCGGGAGGAGGGGTGGGACCTCGAGGTCGTCGACGTGCGCACCATCGTGCCGTTCGACGACGAGACCATCACCGCCTCGGTCCGGCGTACCGGCCGGTGCGTGGTGATCCAGGAGGCGCCCGGCTTCGCGGGCGTCGGCGCGGAGATCGCCGCCCGGGTGCAGGAGCGTTGCTTCCACGCGCTGCACGCCCCGGTGCTGCGGGTCGCCGGACTGGACATCCCGTACCCGGCGCCGATGCTGGAGCACACCCACCTGCCCGGCGTGGACCGGGTGCTCGACGCGGTGGCCCGCCTCCAGTGGGACGACCAGCCGGACGCGCGTTGGGCGGCGGCATGACCACCGTCGAACGGACGCAGGTCTTCCTCCTGCCCGACCTGGGCGAGGGGCTGAGCGAGGCCGAGATCGTCGAGTGGCGGGTCGCCGTGGGTGACGTGGTCACCGTCGACCAGAGCGTGGTCGAGGTGGAAACCGCCAAGGCCGTCGTCGACGTGCCCTGCCCGTACGCCGGGCGGGTGGTCACCCTGCACGGCGCGGCCGGTGAGGTACGCCCGGTCGGCCAGCCGCTGATCACCATCGCGCCGCTGGACGGGGGCGACGAGCCCGCCGGGCACGCCACCTACCGCGAGGAGGAACGCGCCGGCTCCGGCAACGTGCTGATCGGGTACGGCACCGGCCACGGCACCGCCACCCGCCGTCGGCGTCGGCCCCGCCTGGCGGTGGCCCCCGATCCGTCCGACACCGGCCCGAACGGCCCGACCGGCGCGGCTGCCGGTGTCGCCTCCGGCGACCCGGCACCGCCTACCGCCGCCCTGGTCATCTCGCCGATCGTGCGGCGGCTGGCCCGCGAGCACGGCGTCGACCTCGACACGGTGCGGGGCACCGGACCGGGGGGTGTGATCCGACGTGCCGACGTGGAGGCAGCGCTGACCGCGCCCGCCGCCCGGCTCGCCGCCGTGCCGGACCCGCAGGTCGGGTCGTCCCCGCTCGGTGACGGTGACGGTGACGTCATCGTCCCGCTGACCGGCGTCCGCAAGGTGATCGCCGACAAGCTCTCCCGCAGCCGGCGGGAGATCCCGGAGGTGACCATCTGGGTCGACGTGGACGCCACCGGGCTGCTGGAGACCCGCGCCGCGATCAACGCCGCGACGCCCGACGCGCCGGTGAGCATCCTGGCCCTGCTGGCCCGGATCTGCCTCAGCGGGCTGCGCCGGTTCCCGCAGCTCAACGCCCGGGTCGACACCGAGGCGCAGCGCATCGTCCAGTCGGCCGGGGTGCACCTCGGCATCGCCGCGCAGACCGACCGGGGGCTCCTGGTGCCGGTGCTGCGCGACGCCCAGCGGCTCACCACCGCCGAGCTGGCGGCCGAACTGGCGGCGACCACCGCCGCCGCGCGGGCCGGCAGCCTGCCCCCGGCCCGGCTGACCGGTGGCACCTTCACGCTGAACAACTACGGGGTGTTCGGTGTCGACGGCTCCACGCCGATCATCAACCACCCCGAGGCGGCCCTGCTCGGGGTCGGGCGGATCGTGGACAAGCCGTGGGTGGTCGACGGGCAGCTCGCCGTCCGCAAGGTGACCCAGCTCAGCCTCACCTTCGACCACCGGGTCTGCGACGGCGGGGTGGCCGGCGGCTTCCTGCGGCACGTCGCCGACTGCGTGGAGCGACCGGCGCTGCTGATCGCCGCCGTCTGACGCGTACCCCCTCGGCCCCGGCGCCGCCCGTGCGGCGCCGGGGCCGGCGCACGTCTAAGGACTCCCCGGCGGTGTCATCGGGCCGGGGTTTCCCGGCGGCCTCACCGGGAAGTCGGCCCCGCCGGAGCGCACCGAACGCGTCGAAGGGAGCCCGCCCGTGGCCGTGGCGAACGAGCTGCTACTGAACTCGGTCCGGGTACGACGGCCCGCCTCGGCCGGCGCGCCGCTGTACTGCGACGCGCTGGAGTACGGGCTGACCGGTGACGGCGCGACCAACGACCAGCCGGCGCTGGCCGCCCTGGTGGACCGCCTCGGCGCCGGGTACGCCTCCGACGGACGGGCCCGGGTCATCTACTGCCCGCCGGGCATCTACTCGATCCGGGACGCGGGCACGGTGTGGCGCAGCGGCGTCTCGCTGATCGGGGCCGGCCCGGCGGCGACCCGGTTCATGCTCAGCAACGAGGGCAACCGGGCCGACCCCACCCCGTTGGCGTTCTGGACCACAGTGCAGCACGGTGCCGACCGGGACCGGCACATCGCCGACTGCACCTTCTCCGACTTCCAGATCGACGGCTCCGGCGTCGCCATGGCCGAGTACAACTACCTGGCCAAGGGCCTCGGCCTCCAGTACGTGGTGCGGGGAGTCTTCCGCAACCTCTACATCCACCACACCGCCGCCACCGGGCTGGGCTGCGACTTCCTCCAGGACTCCCTGATCGACGGCGTGGTGGTGGTCGGCTGTGGCCGACTGGACAACGGTGAGCAGATGGGCGGCGCCGGCATCGGGATCGGCATCGGTGGCTGGGGAGCGGTGGAGCGGCTGACCATCGCCAACTGCACCGCCCTGGCCAACGGCACCAACGGGATCTTCCTGGAGCTGCAGAAGGACTACTGGGAACCGCCCCGTGGTTACCGCATCGTCGGCTGCCACAGTCAGGGCAACCGGTTCGGCATCTCCGACTGGGGCGCCGACGGTCTGATCGTCTCGGCCTGCACGATGACCGGCAACCTGGAGGCCGGCTTCGACGTGTCGTCGCAGGGCACCTCGTCAGTGGCCGGCCGGGGTGGGCTGCTCACCGACTGCGTCATCGACGGCAACTTGCGCGACGGGGTCAGCATCGGCAACAGCCCCGGCCCGTACACCGTCCGGGGCAACCGGATCAGCGGCAACGGCCGGCACGGCTACCACTCGCACGACCTCGGGCGCGGCTACCGGGGCTCGATCCGGGACGTGGTGATCGAGAGCAACGAGTTCTGGGGCAACGGCCTCGACGCGATCCGCATCGACCACCAGATGACCGACGCGGTGCTGCTCAACAACCGGATCCGCAACAACGGACGACAGTACGGCGAGGGCACCGGCGGTACCGGCGACGCCGTCCACTACAGCGAGCGGTGCCTGGTGGACCGGTCGGCCAACTGGCCGCACGACGGGCACCGGGGAAAGGTCCTACGGGTCGGGAAGGCCGTGGCCACGGTGGCCTCCAACACCGGCGACGAACTCACCCTCGCCCCGGTCCGCCCGGACGCGTTCAGCGCGTGGAGCGGGGACGTGCCACCGCCGGGATGCGGGTACGAACTGGCCGCCGCGCCGAAGCTGCGGGCCGGCATCACCATCGACGCGCCGTTCGACTCGGCCACCATCCGGGGAAATCGGGTCTGGGACAACCACGACAACCCGACCCAGACGCACGGACTGTGGATCACCGAGCGGGGCAGTTGCGTGGACTGCCGGGTCGAGGACAACGACCTGGCCGGCAACGCCGACGAGGGGATGCGACTGGACACCCCGCCGGTGGGCGGACGATGGCGGGACAATCACGTGGACAGCGACTGGAGCTGACCCGCCGCCGGCCGCCGTCTGGACGCCCGGGCGATGGTGCCGGCGAGATCTCGGAGCTCAACGACGTGTGGCGGCGGCCGGAGTGATCCGGCCGCCGCCACTGTCGTGGTTGAACTGATCAGCCGGCCAGACCGGCCACCGGGGTCGGGTCCAGCACCACCGTCGCCGAAGCGGACTGCGGGGGTACGCCCGGGTCCGTCGGGGCGTCGGTGTACTCCGCGACGAACACCGCGGTCAGGTTGTCCGCGCCGCTGTGCCCACCGTCCAGGAAGGTGGGAATGGTCCCGGAGCAACCCGTCGAGGTGGAGAGCGGATGCCCATGCTCATCGTGCCCGAGCACGTAGGTGACCTTCACCCGGGAGCAGTCCACCGGCAGATCGTCGGTGACCTTCACCTCGTACGCGACCGTTTGCCCGAACTGGAACGGCTGCCCGGCCTCCGGGGCGACGAACTCGACGACCGGCGCGGTCGGCCCGACCACCAGCGGCAGGGACGCCGAGGCGGACCGTCCGGTGCGGTCGGTGACCTTCAGCGTCGGCGTGTACGAGCCGTTCTCCGGGAACGTCCAGCTCGCGTTCGGAGCGGTGCTGTCCACCGAGCCGTCCGCGTTGAAGTCCCACGCGTAGCTGAGCTTGTCACCGTCCGGGTCGGTCGTGCCGGCGCTGGAGAACGCGACGGTCAGCGGGGCCTGCCCGACGGTCGGGGTGCCACTGATCTTCGGAATCGGCGTCCGGTTGCCCCGGACGAAGTCGATCCGGGACAGCTGCGCGTCCGGGTTCTCGGCGAAGTAACCGTCGCCGTACTCCAGCACGTAGAGCGCGCCGTCCGGGCCGAACTCCATGTCCATCGGGTTGTCCACCACCAGCGACGGCGCCACCGGACGGATGTCCGTCACGTCGCCGTCCTCGTCGAGGCGGAACTCCTTGATGTAGTCGCGGGACCACTCGTAGAACAGCGGCACCCCGTCGTAGTAGGCCGGCCAGCGGGTGCGCGACGTGCTGGTTCCGTCGTAGTCGTACGCCGGGCCACCCATCGGAGAGATGCCGCCGGTGCCCAGCTGCGGGAACTCGGCCGAGGGGGCGGCCGCGTACCAGACCTCCGGCTGCTCGACCGGCGGCAGCACGCGCTTGCCGGTGTTGTGCGGTGAGTCGTTGACCGGGCGCTTGCAGTTGAACTTGGCGCCGGACTCGCCGGTGGCGAAGTCGTAGTCGCGGTAGGCGATCGTCGGCGTCACGCAGTACGGCCAGCCGTAGTTCGCCGGCTTGTCGACGAGCATCCACCGGCCGTGACCGGCCGGGCCGCGCTCCGGGTCCGGGCTGGAGGCGTCCGGCGAGTAGTCGCCGACGTACACGTTGTCGGTACGCCTGTCGACGGCGAACCGGAACGCGTTGCGCAGCCCCATCGCGTAGATCTCCGGGCGGGTCTGCGCCGTGCCCTGCTTGAACAGGTTGCCGGCCGGCACCGTGTAACCACCACCGGCCTTCACCTTGATGCGCAGCAGCTTGCCGCGCAGGTCGTTGGTGTTGGCCGAGGTGCGCTGGGCGTCGTACGCCGGGTGGCGGTCGGCCCGCTCGTCGATCGGGATGTAGCCGTCGGAGGCGAACGGGTTGGTGTCGTCACCGGTCGACAGGTACAGGTTGCCCTTGCTGTCGAAGTCGATCTGGCCGCCGACGTGGCAGCAGATGCCCCGGTCGGTGGGCACGTCGATGATCTGCTGCTCGCTGGCGAGGTTGAGCTTCATCCCGTCCAGCTTGAACCGGGACAGCCGCAGCGCGCCCTTGAACCGCTGCCAGTCCGCCTCGGTGCCGGTCTCCGGCGCGTCCCCCTCGTTGACACCGGGGGTCGCCGGGTCGTCCACCGGAGTGTCCATCGGCGGCGAGTAGTAGAGGTACACCCACTTGTTCTGGGCGAAGTTCGGGTCGATGGCGACCCCCTGCAACCCCTCCTCGTCGTGCTCGTACACCGGGATGTCGGCGGCGAGGGTGTTCAGCCCGGTGCGCGGGTCGTGGATGCGGACCTCACCGGTGCGGGAGGTGTGCAGCACCCGCAGGTCGGGCAGGACGGCGAGGCTCATCGGCTCGCCCGGGAAGTCGTTCAGTGTCACTTTCTGGAAGCTGCTGTCCGGCGGCGCGGCCGGCGCTGCGGACACTGCCGACGGTGGTACGACCAGACCGGCCGTCACCAGCAGCAGGGCGGACGCGAATGCGGTCCTGTTCATCAGGTGAGTCCCCCGGGGTGGTTTCAGTACCGAAGTGAAGCGAGATAGTCGAAGCCGACGCGAGCGGTGTCCAGGGCGTCGGCGGGGGAGCGCGGCGCGGTGCCCGCATCGTCACGCTCCACGATGTACTCCTCGATGCCGGCCTCCCGCTCGTGGGCGAAGATGCGGCCGAAGTCGATGACGCCGTCGCCGAGGTCGGCGAAACCACCCTCGACGTCGAGGTCCTTGACGTGCACCTGGCGGATCCGACCGCGGTTGGCCCGGATCACGTCGACCGGGTCGTGGGCGCCCCGCCAGGTCCAGTAGAGGTCGAGCTCGAAGTGGACCAGCCGGGAATCGGTCTGCGAGCTGAGGATGTCGAACCCGGTCGAGCCGCCGGTCAGCGGCACGAACTCGAGCTGGTGGTTGTGGTAGCCGAAGTCGAGCCCCGCGCGTTCGGCGAGCCTGCCGGCACGGTTCAGGTCCCGAGCCAGGGCCCGGTAGACCGCGGGGTCCCGGATCGGCTGGCCGCTCGCGTCCCGACCGAAGTACGGGTGGACGATCTTCTTGCAGCCCACCACGTTGGCGTCGGCGAGAGCCTGCTCCCAGATGGCGGCGTCGAACGGCTGCGGGATGCCGACGTGCCCGGAGGTGGAACGCAGCCCGGCCTCGTCGAGCGCGGCCCGGAACTGCGCGGCGGTGCGTCCGACGAAACCGGCGTGCTCCACTCGCCGGTAGCCGATCCGACGCAGCGCGTCCAAGGTGCCGGGCAGGTCGGCGGCGAGCTGATCGCGCAGCGTGTAGAGCTGAATGCTGATCCGGTCCACTGGCACCCGGCGGCGGCCCTGGGCCTGCCCGGTGGATGCGGCGGGCGCGGCGACGGCGGTGCCGCCGAGCAGACCGGCGGCGCCGACAGCGGCCGCGGAGACGGTCGCGGCGCGCAGCACTCCACGCCGGCTGACCGGCTCGGACGCCGGCGTCGGCTCCGGTCGGTTGAGTTGTTGATCCATGGTGGTGGTCCCTTCCTGACGGCTGGTACGCCGTCGGCGGCGGTCGACCTGACTGCCGTCCGCCGGGCGCGCCGAACCGGCCGGAGGCGGGCTCCGGCTGGACGGTGAGGGACGGCGCGGGTGCGGCCCGGACCCATCGGGAGCGGAACGCGGCGACCCGGCAGAGGTGGCGGCAAGTTGATCGACGAATGGGCAACCCTCTATCTAGATCGAGACCTTACCCTTGCCCCCGGACGAAGGCAAAGCTTTGTCGCGTTCGCCGGAAGTTTCGCTTCAACTGACAAAAGTCCGCCCACGAGGTGCGCCACCCGGCCTGACCTTCTACTTCCCGTGCCCACCACGCCGCGCGGCCCGCCCGCCCCGCCCGCCCGCCCCGGCCCACCCCGCTTTCGACCGCGCCGGTGATCAAGGGGTTTCGGTCATCGGGGCGGTGTTTCCTG
>NZ_PYAK01000019.1 GCF_003264365.1 Micromonospora noduli | reverse complement strand
GTGGTGGGCTTGCTGGTGGTGGGTGCGGCGAAGGCGGTGGTGACGGGGCCGGCGATGGCGCCGCCGGTGAAGGCGAGCCCGGCGGCGGTCAGGGCGGTCTTACGGATCAGATCGGTACGCATGATGGCGTGCTCCTCTGGCGTCGGGGGACCCACACGGCACTTCAACAGGGGGACCAGTGCGTGCGGGGGAAGTTCGAGGGAGTTCTGCCCGGTGACCCGCAACGAGGGGGTCGGCGTCGGGACAGGGTGTAACCGTTCGCGGTGGCCGGTCATTCCGCCTACCCGCGGGGGTCGGCCGTTGTGGTGCTCGGCCGTTCGGGGGTGTAACCGGGGCGGCCCGGCGGGTGTTCCCGGCGGCTGCCCTGCCCGGCCGTTGTGGTGCTCGGCCGTTCGGGGGGTGTAACCGGGGCGGCCCGGCGGGTGTTCCCGGCGGCTGCCCTGCCCGGCCGTTGTGGTGCTCGGCCATGCGGGGGATGTAAACCGGGGCGGCCCGGGCCGGTGTTCCCGTCGGGGCCGGCGCACCATGACCCGGTCTGTTGCGGTGGTCTGCCAGGTATAACGACCCGGCCCGGCCGCCGATTCCGCCGCCGGGGTGGCCCCGACCACCCGACAGCCGACACCAAACCCGGCAAACCCGCCCACTCCGCCCGTCCAGCGATACGGACACGGCGGCCGAGGCGGGTGATCGACTCGGGTTCCTGAAAGTCGCGGTGTCCGGGCGCTGGCGATGCCCCGACTTCATGAAAGCCGAGTGGATCATGCTGGTCCGCGCCGTTCGCGCGCCTCGGACCGGTCCGAGGCGCGCGAACGGCGACGCGAATCGGCCGGTCTCGGGTAGAGCGCCGTGTGGACCGGTCCTGCCCGGAGCTGAGCGCCCTTGCGGGGCCAGGCTGAGCCGGGGATCAGGAGCTGGCGGTGTCGTTTTGGGGCATGTTGCGCTGTGTCGGGATGGTCGGTGCGGTGGGCCAGGGGATCTCGGGCGCGCGGTGGAAGGTGATCCCGGCCGTCGTCCAGCGCGGGCCCTGGCCGGCCAGGCGGTCGCGGAAATCGGCCCAGTCGTGGGTGGCCCGGGTGGACCAGCCCAACTCGGCGATGGCCGGGAGGCGGGGCAGGAGCAGGAGTTCGATGTCGGCCAGCGAGGTGACCGATTCGGTCCAGAGCGGGGCCTCCACACCGAGAACCGCCTCGGCGGGTACGCCGGCGACGTGCGTACCCGGGTCCCAGTCGTACGCCTTTCGCACGTCGATGAGGCCGGCCCAGTCGTGCCCGATCGGGGTGTCCGGGGCGTACTTCATGTCCAGGTAGGCGTGGTTGCCGGGGGAGACGATCAGTCGGGCGCCCCGGCGTACGGCGTCGACGGTGGTGGGGTCTTCGCCGTTCGTGCCCCACCACTGCAGGACCCGTCCGTCGAGGTGGGCGGCGGGTGCGAGCTGGTGCCAGCCGACGACGGTCTTGCCGAGGTCGGCCACGATGCGCTGGACCCGCTCGACGAAACCGGTGTAGACCTCGCCCTTCACCTTGAACGCCTCGTCGCCGCCGATGTGCAGCCAGGGGCCGGGGGTGAGCGCGGCAACCTCGCCCAGCACGTCGGCGACGAAGTCGTACGTCCGCTCGTCGGCCGGGTCGACGTAGCTGAAGCCGACCTCGGTGCCGGTGTACGGCGGCGGTGCGGTCTTGTCCGGTGCCAGCTCCGGGTACGCGACCAGCGCCGAGTTGGTGTGCCCCGGGAGGTCGATCTCCGGGACGACGGTGATGTGGCGGGCGGCCGCGTAGGAGACGATCCGCTGGTAGTCAGCCTTCGTGTAGTGCCCGCCGGGGCCGCCGCCGACCTCGGTCGTCCCGCCGACGGTGGTCAGCTTCGGCCAGGAGTCGACGGCGATCCGCCAGCCCTGGTCGTCGGTGAGGTGCAGGTGCAGGTGGTTGAGCTTGTAGCGGGCCAGGTGGTCGACCACCCGCAGCACGTCCTCGACGGCGAAGAAGTGCCGCGCGACGTCGAGCATCGCGCCCCGGTAGGGGAACCGGGGTGCGTCGGTGATGGTCCCGCCGGGCAGCGCCCAACGTTCGGTGACCGGGCTGGGGCTCTCGATCGCCGCCGGCAACAGTTGGCGCAGCGTCTGTGCGCCGTAGAAGAGGCCGGCGGCGGTGGCGGCGGTGACGCGTACCCCGTCGGTGGCGATGTCGAGGCGGTAGCCCTCCGCGCCGAGGTCGGCGCTGTAGCCCTCCGCGCCGAGGTCGGCGCTGTAGCCCTCCGCGCCGAGGTCGGCGCTGTCGTCGAGCACCAGCGCGATGCCACCGGCGGGCTCCGGCGTGGTGGCGTCGGTGACCGGCAGCGGGTAGCCGGTGGCCGGACGCAGGAGCTGGGCGAGCTGCTCGGCGACCGCCAGCGCGGCGGGGTTGGCGCTGGTCACGATGACCGCGTCGGCCGGGAGGACCCAGTCGGCGGTCGGGTCCGGCTGGACGTGCTGTGGGGCGGGCACGACCTCGGCCAGCCGGTGCGGGGCCGCCGGGGCGAGCAATGTGCCAGCGGTCTGCTCGGCCGCGCGGGCCAGCGTGGCCGCGTCCGGTTCCCCCGCCGAGAGCGGCACGGGGACGGCGGTGGGGCCGGGGGAGGGGGTGGTCGACACGGCGGCGACTCCGGGGGGTGTATTCGCGTCGGTTATGGCAAAAGTGAGGTTCACCGGCTGGCGTGGCGTCAAGCGTACGACGCTCGGCCGGGATGCGTGATGGTGCGCATGGAAGCGTTCCCAAAAACCGGTACGAACACGGATAGTCGTGATGGCTGTGCCAATTGTCACCGAACGGTCCCAGGTCACTCGATGTTCGCTTAACCTTCGCCCACCGATCGACGTTGACCCCGGGATTACCGGCGGTCCGTCCCGGGGAAGAAGAAAACTGAACCTTCGTTAAGTGTCAATCCGGCGCGTGTGTTGTGGAGGCTCTGGTGGCAGCGCAAGAGACCGTCGATCACAAGTACGTCTACGACTTCTCCGAAGGCAACAAGGAGCTCAAGGAGCTGCTCGGCGGCAAGGGGGCAAACCTCGCCGAGATGACCAACCTGGGTCTGCCCGTCCCGCCCGGCTTCACCATCACCACCGAGGCGTGCCAGGCGTACCTCGCGACGGGACGGGAGCCGGACGGGCTGGCCGGTCAGATCGAGGCACACCTGGAATCGCTGGAGCGCGCGATGGGCAAGCGCCTCGGTGACCCGCAGGACCCACTGCTGGTCTCCGTCCGCTCCGGTGCCAAGTTCTCCATGCCCGGCATGATGGAGACCGTCCTCAACGTCGGTCTCAACGACCAGAGCGTGGTCGGGCTCTCCGCGCAGGCGGGGGGCAACGACAGGTTCGCCTGGGACTCCTACCGGCGACTCATCCAGATGTTCGGCAAGACCGTCTGCGAGGTGCCGGGCGAGGAGTTCGAGCACGCGCTCGACGAGGCCAAGCACGCCAAGGGCACCCACAACGACCTGGATCTGGACGCCGACGACCTGCGGGGGCTGGTCGACGCGTACAAGAAGATCTTCCTGAAGCACACGGGTCGGGAGTTCCCGCAGCAGCCACGCGAACAGCTCGACCTGGCCATCCGGGCGGTCTTCGAGTCGTGGAACGCCGAGCGCGCGGTGCTCTACCGCCGCCAGGAGCGCATCCCGGCCGACCTGGGCACCGCGGTCAACGTGGTGACAATGGTCTTCGGCAACCTCGGGCCCGACTCCGGCACCGGGGTCGCTTTCACCCGCGACCCGGCCAGCGGCGCGCAGGGCATCTACGGCGACTACCTGGCCAACGCCCAGGGTGAGGACGTGGTCGCCGGCATCCGCAACACAGTGCCGTTGCAGGAGTTGGAGCAGCTCGACAAGGCCTCCTACGACGAGCTGCTCGGCATCATGGCCCGGCTGGAGGAGCACTACAAGGACCTCTGCGACATCGAGTTCACCATCGAGCGCGGCAAGCTGTGGATGTTGCAGACCCGGGTCGGCAAGCGCACCGCCGCCGCCGCGTTCGTCATCGCCGGGCAACTCGTCGACGAGGGCCTGATCGACCTGGACGAGGCGCTGCACCGGGTCAACGGCGCGCAACTGGCCCAGCTGATGTTCCCGCGCTTCCAGCTCGACCACGAGTTCCAGCCGGTCGCCAAGGGCATCGGCGCCTCGCCCGGCGCGGCGTCCGGCACAGTGGTCTTCACCTCCGCCCGGGCCGTCGAGCTGGCCGCCGAGGGTGAGTCGGTGATCCTGGTGCGCCGGGAGACCAACCCGGACGACCTGAACGGCATGATCGCCGCGAAGGGCATCCTCACCTCGCGCGGCGGCAAGACCAGCCACGCCGCGGTGGTGGCCCGGGGCATGGGCAAGACCTGCGTCTCCGGTGCCGACGAGATCGAGGTGAACGTGCCGGCCAAGCGGTTCACAGTCGCCGGGCAGACCGTCAACGAGGGCGACGTCGTCTCCATCGACGGCACCACCGGCAAGGTCTATCTCGGCGAGGTGCCGGTCATGCCCTCCGAGGTCGTGCAGTACTTCGAGGGCAGCCTTGACCCCGAGCACATCGACAACGCGCTGGTCCGGGCCGTACACCGGATCATGACGCACGCCGACGGGAAGCGGCGGCTGGCGGTCCGCACGAACGCCGACACCGGCGCGGATGCTGCCCGGGCTCGGCGCTTCGGCGCCGAGGGCATCGGGTTGTGCCGCACCGAGCACATGTTCCTCGGTGACCGGCGGGAGCTGGTCGAGCGGTTGATCCTGGCCCGGGCCCCGGGCGAGCGGGAGGCGGCGCTGGCGGCGCTGCTGCCGTTGCAGCGGGCCGACTTCGAGGAGATCTTCCGCGAGATGGACGGCCTGCCGGTCACCGTCCGGCTCATCGACCCGCCGTTGCACGAGTTCCTGCCGCCGCTGGAGCAGCTCGCCGTCAACGTGGCGGTTGCCCAGGAACGCGGCGAGGACGTGGCCAAGGAGGAGGCGCTGCTCGCCGCCGTCCGGCGGATGCACGAGGAGAACCCGATGCTCGGGCTGCGGGGCGTACGCCTCGGCCTGGTCATCCCCGGCCTGTTCGCGATGCAGGTCCGGGCCATCGCCGAGGCGGCCGTCAGCTGTGCCCGCGGCGGCGGGGTGGCGAAACCGGAGATCATGGTGCCGCTGGTCGGGGCCGTGCAGGAGTTGGAGACGGTCCGCGCCGAGGCCGAGAAGATCATTGCCGAGGTGGTCGGGGACAGCGGCGTCGAGGTGCTGATCGGCACCATGATCGAGGTGCCCCGGGCGGCGCTGACCGCCGGGCAGATCGCCGAGGCGGCCGAGTTCTTCTCCTTCGGCACCAACGACCTGACCCAGATGGGCTGGGGCTTCTCCCGCGACGACGTCGAGGGAGCGTTCTTCTGGCGCTACCTGGAGTTGGGCATCTTCGGCATCTCGCCGTTCGAGTCGATCGACCGCGACGGCGTCGGTCGGCTGGTGCGGATCGCCGCCGAGGAGGGTCGGGCCGCCCGGCCCGGACTGAAGCTCGGCATCTGCGGTGAGCACGGTGGCGACCCGGACTCGGTGCACTTCTTCCACGAGGTCGGCCTGGACTACGTGTCCTGCTCGCCGTTCCGGGTGCCGGTGGCCCGGTTGGAGGCCGGTCGGGCGGTCGTGGAGAGCGGCGGGTCGGACAGCCGCTGACGCACGTCGGCGGCGGCCTGGTCACCCGGCCGCCGCCGGCGCTCAGATCGGCGGGCGACGCCAGGTGGGTCGGGACGAGCGGCGCAACTGCGCCGGCAGGGTCGCCATCGGGGTACGCGTGGCCAGCGGGGCGTGCGCGTCCGGTACGGACGTCGCGCCGATGCCTCCGCCGCGAACGTCCAGGAACGACCCCGCCCGGCGGGCGACCGCCCGCGCCTCCTCGTGCAGCGCCTCCAGGTCCCCCGCCGCGGACGCGGTGACGAGGGTCAGCAGGGCGCTGCGCCCGGCCGGGTAGGTGACCACGCAGCCGGCGGTGGTGCACACGACCGACTCCCGGAACTCGCCCTGCCGGACGGTGTCGGCCACCCGGTGCCCGAGCCCGAAACTCGCGGCGGCGAGCGCGGCGAGATGGGTGGCGTCGGTGCTGGGTAGGTCGCTGGAGATGAGCAGGCCGTCGGTGCCCGCGAGCACCGTGCCGGCGATGTCGGGTCGTCGCTGGCGCAGCCCGCGTAGCTCCGTTCCCATCACCGTGTCTGCGTCCACGAGCGTTACCCCTCACCGGTCGGCTCTGCGTGTCAGTCGGCTGGTTACGTTCCGCGCTGGGAACGCTACCGGTGGCGACTTCCGGCCGCGAGCCCGTAACCCTCGGCGATCGGTCGGCAACTGCGGGCCAATCGGTGGTTGTGTGCCCTTCGTCGATGCGTCGTGAGCGGGTCGAGCAGTGGTGGCGGGCGTAATCTTGGCTCGCTCGCACACGGCCGATTGGGCGCCGCGTCGAACGGGAAGAGGTGACTGCATGACCAGTGTCTGGGAGAGCCTGACTGTCGACGCCCGCGATCCGGCCCGACTGGCCCGTTGGTGGGCCGAGGCGCTCGGCTATCAGGTCGTCACCGAGACTCCGAGTGGCGTGGAGATCCGCCAGTCCCCGGACCAGTTGCCCGCCCTGTTCTTCGGCCCGGTGGCCGAGGGCAAGGAGCGCAAGAACCGGCTGCACCTCGACCTGCGCCCCGCCAACCAGGAGGCTGAGGTCGAGCGCCTGGTCGACATGGGCGCCCGGCACGTCGACATCGGTCAGGGCGACGTCGAGTGGACCGTGCTGTCCGACCCCGAGGGCAACGAGTTCTGCGTGCTGCGTGAGCGCGAGGAGTGAGCCGGTCTTGCGAGCCCCGCAGTCGTGAACAACAGAAGCCTTGTGAGCGCGAGGAGTGAGCCGGTCTTGCGAGCCCCGCAGTCGCGAACAACAGAAGCCTTGTGAGCGCGAGGACTGAGCCGGGGGCGGCGGAGGCGCGTTTGGTCGAGGAGCCGCCCAAGGGCACCGGGCATCGCCGGTCGCCGTACGAGCGCGACCGGGCCCGGGTGCTGCACTCGGCGGCGTTCCGCCGGCTGGCCACCAAGACCCAGGTGCACACCGCCGGCACTGACGACTTCCTGCGTACGCGGCTGACGCACTCGTTGGAGGTGGCCCAGATCGCCCGGGAGATGGGTGCGCGGCTGGGCTGCGACCCGGACGTGGTGGACGTCGCGGGGCTCGCGCACGATCTCGGGCACCCGCCGTTCGGGCACAACGGCGAGGCTGCGCTGGACCTGCTCGCCACGCCGTGCGGCGGCTTCGAGGGCAACGCGCAGACCCTGCGGGTGTTGACCCGCCTGGAGGCGAAGGTGCTCGCCCCGGACGGCTCGTCCGCCGGGCTGAACCTGACCCGGGCGTCGCTGGACGCGATCGGCAAGTACCCCTGGCCACGCCGGCCGGGGGAGCGCAAGTTCGGGGTGTACGCCGACGACGCGGCCGTCTTCGACTGGATCCGCGCCGGGGCGCCCGGCGACCGGCGCTGCCTGGAGGCCCAGGTGATGGACTGGGCCGACGACGTCGCCTACTCGGTGCACGACGTGGAGGACGGCATCCACGGTGGCTATGTCACGTTGCATCCGCTGCTCACCGATGCCGACGAGCGGGCCGCGCTCTGCGCCGACGTGGCCGCCGCCTACTCCGGGGAGTCGGCGGCGGACCTGGCCGAGGTGCTCGTCGATCTGCTGGCCGGTCCGCTGCTCGCCCCGTTCACCGGGTACGACGGCAGCCATCGCGCGCAGGTCGCGTTGAAGGCCACCACCAGCGGGGTGACGGGGCTGTTCGTGTCCGCGGCGGTGGCGGCGACGGAGGAGCGCTTCGGTCCGGGCCCGCACCGCCGCTACGCCGCCGACCTGGTGGTGCCCCGCCTGGTGCGGGCGCAGTGTGCGCTGCTCAAGGGCATCGCGTTGCGGTACGTGATGCGTCGCAGTGGCTTCCGGGGCCGCTACGAGCGGCAGCGGACGATGCTGGCGGAGTTGGTCGCCGCGCTGGTCCGGCGTGCCCCGGATGGGCTCGATCCGATCTTCGCCCCGCTGTGGGAGGCCGCCCCGGACGACCGGGCCAGACTGCGGGTGGTGATCGACCAGGTCGCCTCGCTCACCGACCCGGCGGCGGTGACCTGGCACACCCGCCTGGTCGGCAACGGGACACCCCCGATTGACCACGAGTCAACTTAGGCTAACCTAACTGGCATGACGGAACGCCCCAGGAACGTCACCTCGGCCCGGGTGCTGCGCACCGAGCGGCCCACCCCGCACCTGATCCGGCTCGTCCTCGGTGGGGACGAACTGGTCGGCCTGCCGGTGGGCGAGTTCACCGACCACTACATCAAGGTGGTGTTCCCGCAGTCGGGGGTCGCGTACCCGCAGCCGTTGGACCTCGCCGCGATCCGCCGGGACCTGCCCCGGGAGCAGTGGCCCCGGCTGCGCGCGTACACGGTGCGGCGCTGGGATCCGCTGTCCGGGGAGCTGACCGTCGACGTGGTGCACCACGGCGACGAGGGGTTGGCCGGCCCGTGGGCCGCCGCGCTGCGTCCCGGCGATCCGGTGCACTTCGTCGGCCCCGGCGGCGCGTACGCCCCGAACCCGGACGCGGACTGGCACCTGCTGGTCGGTGACGAGAGCGCCCTGCCGGCGATCGCCGCCGCCTTGGAGCGCCTCCCGCTGGGTGCCCCGGCCCACGTCTTCGTGGAGATCGCCGACCCGGCGGAGGAGCAGAAGCTGCTCAGCCCCGGCGCGGTCGAGCTGACCTGGCTGCATCGCGGCGAACGCCCGGTGGGCGAGGCGCTGGTCGCGGCGGTGCGGGCGTTGGAGTTCCCGGCCGGCCAGGTGCACGCGTTCGTGCACGGCGAGGCCGCCTTCGTCCGGGAGTTGCGCCGGCTGCTGCGCGGCGAGCGGGGCGTACCCCTCGACCGGCTCTCCATCTCCGGCTACTGGCGGCGCGGCATGGACGACGAGGGCTGGCGCTCCACCAAGGCCGACTGGAACCAGCAGGTGGCGGCCGAGGAGACAACCGTTCCGGAGCCGGCCGCGGCGGCCTGAGCGCCGCTCACCCCTCAGGGGTGTTCATCTCCCTGCCGGCCCGGGCGAGGCGCCGGCTGAGCAGTACGGCGTACCCGACGACGGCCAGGGAGAGCAGCGACAGCATCAGCCTCGGCTGGTGCACGGTCGCGGTGATCAGGCTGACCGAGACCACCCCGTAGGCGGCGATCGCCAACCGGGCGGCGCTCGGTCGGGTCCAGAGCCAGTACAGGGCGAGCCCGCAGGCCGTCCACACCACCATCGAGGCGCCCAGCAGCAGCCGCAGCTCCAGCGGCAGGCGGTTCGCGTTGTCGTCGACAAGCCGGACCACCTGCCCGAGCGCCCAGCCGAGCAGCAGCAGCGCACCGCCGAGCGGTATGTGCAGGTAGCTGTACGCCTGCCCGCCGCGTAGCCGGCTCTGGGTCAACCGGGTGGTGACGAAGGTGGTGTAGACCCACCAGACCGCCGCCGGGATCAGGAAGGCCATCGCGGCGGTGAGGATCATGTGTGGCGGGGGGTGGTCCGGCACGGCGAAGAGCAGGCTGGCCAGCGCGCTACCCAGCACGATGATGGTGAACTGGCCGATCCGTTCCGGCAGGTGCCGGTTGTCCACCGGCCAACGGTTGAGCCAGCGCACCCCGACCCATGGCGTGGCCAGTTCGATGACCATCGCGACGATCCACAGGACCGGGCGCAGCTCGGTGGGCACGGTCAGCGACACCAGCCAGATCAACCAGCCCGACCCGAAGCCGATCAGATAGACAGTCGTCACCATCCGGGCGCTCGGGCTGGTCGGCCAGGCACGCAGGTACAGCAGGAGCAGCACACCTCGCACGATCAGGTACCCGACCGGCAGGAGCACGCTCTCCGGGACCTCGTCGACCCCGAGAGTCATCGCTCCCGCGCCGACCAACGCGACAAGCACCAGCAGTCGGTGCAACGCGTCGTCCGGATCGAACCGGGTGTCGTAGTACACCTGCCCCATCCAGGCCCACTGGATCACGACGAAGAGCCCGATCACGGCCAGCACGGCCTTCGGCGACGGGGACGGTTCGTTGCCCAGCCGGGCCACCACCGCCGCCAGCGCGTACACGAAGATGAGGTCGAGGAAGAGCTCCAGCCAGGTGGCGTGCCGGTGGCCGGCCTCGTCCGTCTGCGGGGTCTGCCCCGGTAGCCCCATCCGATCGGCAAGCCATCTCGGGAGGCGGGGGGCTTTGGTCCGTACCCGGCGCATCTGGTCATGGTCCCCGTGCGGACCCGGCTGCGGGCCGGAACCGCCCAGCCGGCAGCGGCCGCCGCCACACCGGCGTCCCCCGGCCGGCGTGTCGTCAGTCCGGCAGGGCAGGATGTACGGCGAGGGGGTGGCGCATGGCTGGGCGGATCCGGGACGAGGACATCGCACTGGTCCGGGAACGCACCTCGATCGGGGATGTGATCTCCGAGACAGTCACCCTGAAGTCCGCCGGCGGCGGCAACCTCAAGGGCCTGTGCCCGTTCCACGACGAGAAGAGCCCGTCGTTCAACGTGTCCCCGGCCCGCAACGTCTGGTACTGCTTCGGCTGCGGGGCCGGCGGGGACGCGATCAAGTTCCTGATGGACGCCGACCACCTCAGCTTCGTGGAGTCCGTCGAGCGGCTGGCCGGCCGCGCCGGCATCCAGTTGCGCTACACCGAGGACGACAAGAGCGCCCCCCGCCCTCGCCCGCAGCAGGGCCAGCGCCAGCGCCTGGTCGCCGCGCACGCCGCCGCCGTCGAGTTCTACCGGGCGCAGCTCAGCACCGCGGGTGCCCGGCCGGCGCGTGAGTTCCTGGCCCAGCGAGGGTTCGACCGGGCCGCCGCCGAGCGTTACGGCTGTGGTTTCGCGCCCGACGGTTGGGACCTGCTCACCAAGCACCTGCGCCAGCAGGGCTTCACTCACCAGGAGCTGGTCACGGCCGGGCTGTCCCGGGAGGCCCGCTCCGGCAGCCTGATCGACCGGTTCCGCCGCCGGCTGCTCTGGCCGATCCGCGACCTCGCCGGCGACGTGATCGGCTTCGGCGCGCGCAAGCTCTTCGACGACGACGACGGCCCGAAGTACCTGAACACCCCCGAGACGCCGATCTACAAGAAGTCGCACGTGCTCTACGGCATCGACCAGGCCAAGCGGGAGATCGCCAAGCAGGGGCGGGCGGTGATCGTCGAGGGTTACACCGACGTGATGGCCTGTCACCTGGCCGGGGTGACCACGGCGGTGGCGACCTGCGGCACCGCCTTCGCCGCGGACCACATCTCCGTCCTGCGTCGGCTCCTGTTCGACAGCGACGAAGTGGCCGGCGAGATCATCTTCACCTTCGACGGTGACGCCGCCGGGCAGAAGGCCGCGCTGCGCGCCTTCGAAGACGACCAGCGCTTCGTCGGGCGCACGTTCATCGCGGTCAGCCCCGACAACATGGACCCGTGCGACCTGCGGCTGGCCAAGGGCGACCTGGCGGTGCGTGACCTGGTCGCCCGCCGCGAGCCGCTGGTCGACTTCGCGCTGCGGCACGTGATCAGCCGCTTCGACCTGGACACCGTCGACGGCCGGGTCGAGGCGATGCGGCACGCCGCGCCGCTGGTCGCGCGCCTGAAGGACCGGGAGAAGCGTCCGGAGTACGTCCGCAAGCTCGCCATGGACCTCGGCATGGAGATCGAGCCGGTGCAGCGGGCGGTGCTCGCCGCCGGCAACACCGCGCCGTCCGGCACCCGCGAGGCCGCCCCCGCCGCCCGGCCGACCTCGGCCCGCCCGGAGCCGGCGGTGGACAGCCCGCAGTCGATGGTCGAGCGGGAGGCGCTCAAACTCGCCCTCCAGCAACCGGTCCTGGCCGGGCCGATGTTCGACGCGGTCGAGGCCACCGAATACCGCCACCCGGTGCACGTCGCGGTGCGTACGGCCATCGCGGCGGCCGGTGGTGCCGCGTCGGCGACCGGCGGCGCGGTCTGGATCGAGTCGGTCCGCGACGCCTGCGATGACCTGGCTGCCGCGGCGCTGGTCGGTGAGTTGGCCGTCGAACCACTGCGGATCGACGGCGAACCGGACCCGCGCTACGTGTCGATCACCATGGCGCGGGTGCAGTTCGGGTCGGTGACCGCCCGGGTCCGGGACCTCAAGTCCCGCATCCAGCGGATCAACCCGGTCAACAACAAGGACGAGTACTTCGCCGCCTTCGGTGAGCTGCTGTCCCTGGAGCAGCACGCCCGGGCGTTGCGCGAGCAGGCTGCGGGAGGCCTCTAGATGGGACTGTTCAGCCGCAAGCCGAAGCTGCCGCCGGCCGACCGGCCGCCGCTGACCGCCGACGAGCGGGTGCTGGCCTGGGCGGCCGTCGGCAACGGCGAGGGCGACGGGGTGGTGGTCGCCACCAACCTCGGGCTGTGGCTGCCCGGTCGAGGGCACCGACTCGGTTGGCACGTCATCCTCAAGGCGGTCTGGTCCGGCCGGGAGCTGACCGTCACCCCCGCCGAGACCGTCGTCGAACGCGACGGCTACACGGTGGTCGCCGACGGCCCGGCCGAGACGTACTTCCTCCTCGACCCGCGCGAGCTGCCGCACCAGGTGCGGGCGCGGGTGACCCGCTCGGTCGCGTACACCGAGCACCAGCCGGTGCCCGGCGGCTCGGCGCGGGTCGCGGCCCGCCGCGTGGCCGGGGCCGACGGTCTGACCTGGACGGTCCGACTCGACCCCGGCACCCCCGCGGACGACGAAGCCCTGCTCGCCGAGACCGACCGGCTGGTCGGCGTGGCCCGTGCCGCCACCGCGCCGGCCGATCTCTGACCGGAAGGGTCAGTTGGCGCCGAGGTCCTTCAATGCCTTCTCCGCGCCGCGGTGCAGCGGCACCGGCAGGGTCCTGCGGGCCTTTTCCAGCGAGATCCCTTTGGCCGCCGGGTTCGCCTGGGCCAGCGCGTCGCGCTTGTCGAACACCGTCCGGGTGATCGCGCAGGCCACGTTGGCGTCCAGGTCCTTACGGACCAACAACACGTTGGGTACGACGATCGTCGGGGTGTCGGCCGCCGTCTTGTACGCGTCCCGGCCGATCGTGCCTTCCTGGTAGCCGGGGCTCAACGCGGCCATCTTCGGCAGCAACGGCGAGATGTCGACGAACTTCACCGAGTCGCCGGCCGTGGTGAACAGGTCGGTGAGACCCCCGGTGGGCAGACCGCCGGACCAGAAGAAGCCGTCGACGCTGCCGTCCTTGACCCCCTCGACCGTCTTGGTCAGGTCCAGTCGCTGCGCCCGGATGTCCTTCGCCGGGTCGAGGCCGGCGGCCTCCAGCAAGCGGTTGGCGATCACCTCCGTACCGGACTTCGGTGAACCGGTGGAGATCCGCTTGCCGCGCATGTCGGCCACCGAGGTGATCCCGGAGTCGTTGCGGACCACCACCTGCGTGTAGTTGTCGTAGATGCGGGCCAGCGCCTCCACCGGCTGCGGCGCGGTGAAACTGCCCTTGCCCTCGACCGCGTTGACCGCCGTGTCGAACAGGGAGAACGCCACGTCGTACTGGCCACCGACCAGTTGCTCGATGTTCTGCACCGAGGCGCCGGTCTCGGCGGCGGTGCCGGTGAGCTTGCCGCCGGTCGACCCGGACAACTGCCCGGCCAGGGCGTTGCCGACCACGTAGTAGACGCCCGTCGCGTTGCCGGTGGCGATGCCGACGCGGGTTTCCTTGGTCACCTCGCAGGTGACCTCGCTGGCCGTGTCGTCAGTGGCCGCGCCGCCCTGCTGACCTCCACACCCCGCGGCACCGACCGTGACGAGGGCGAGCACGCTCAGGCCCGCCGCGAGCCGTACGTCGATTCGTCTCACAGTTGTTCCTCCACAGGATTGGCTGGTGATCCGGACGATGACCGGTCGGCAGAGCCGCGTCGGATGAACACGCCCGCCGCCGCGACGACGGCCAGTGCCGCGCCGACAGTGACCGGCACGGGTTCGAGCCAGAGCAGGGCGACGCCGGCGAGGGCGCCCAGCACCCGTTCCGGGGCGCCGGCAGGACCCACGCCGGGCAGCCAGCCACCGGCGGCGACGGCGAGCACCGCCACGCTGAGCGCGGTGACTCCGGCGGCGAAGGCGATCCGCTGGACGCCGCCGATGCCGAGCAGACCGAGCCCGGCCGGCGTGATGACGAACGCGATCGGGATGAGGTACGCCGGCAGCGCGTACCGCAGGGTCTGCCACATGGTCGGCACCAGTCGGCCGCCGGTGACCGCGGCGGCGGCCACCGCGGCGAGCGCTGTCGGTGGGGACACCTCGGACAGCACCGCGAAGTAGAAGACGAACATCGCCGCCGCCGGCGCGGTGACACCCAGGTCGAGCAGGGCCGGACCGACGATCACCCAACCGATCACGAACGACGCGGTGACCGGCACGGCCAGGCCCAGCAGGGTGAGCGCGACGGCGGCGAGCAGCGCGGTGAGCACCAGCACCAGCGTCGGGTCCGAGGTGGCCGCCTGCGCCCCGCCGATCAGCAGCGCCGCCGCCTGCGGCCCGAGGCCGGTCTTCGTGGTGGTCGCCGTGATGATGCCGGCGGCGGCGCAGACCGCGGTGACGGCGAGGACGCCGCGTACGCCGGTGACGAGCGCGGTCACCAGCCGGACCGGGGTGAGTCGGTGCGCGCGGTCCTCGTTCCTGGGGGCCAGGAACGACAACGCGACGGTGAGCACGATGGCGAAGACGACAGCCCTCGTCGCGGACACACCGATCGCGAGGAACACGATGATGGCGATGAGCGAGGCGAAGTGGTAGCCGAACCGGGCCAGCAGCCGCCAGGGCGAGTCGACGTCGATCACCACGGGGCGTACGCCGGACCGGCGAGCGTCGATCTCCACGGCGAGCAGGATGCCGAGGTAGTAGAGCACCGTCGGTACCGTTGCCCAGCCCAGCACCTGGAGGTACGAGACGCCCAGGTACTCGGCGATGATGAACGCCGCCGCACCCAGGGTGGGTGGGGAGAGGATGGCGCCCACCCCGGCCGCGGCCAGCATGCCGCCGGCCCGCTCCGGCGGGTAGCCGGCGCGGCGCAGCAGCGGCCAGGTGACCGCGCCGATGCTCACCGTCGTCGCCGCGCCGGAGCCGGAGACGGTGCCGAGCAGGAAACCCGAGGCCACCGCCGTCCGGCCGGCGGCGGTACGGGAACGTCGGAACGCCGCCGCCGACAACTCGACGAAGAACCGCCCGGCCCCGGAGAACTCCAGCGCCGCGCCGTAGATGGTGAACAGCACGATGTACGAGGCGGCCACGTCGAGTGGGGTGCCGTAGAAGCCGCTGTCGGAGTTGTAGAACGCGTCGACCAGTTGACTGAAGTCGAGCCCGGCGTGCGCAACAGGCCAGGACTGCGGCAACAGCCCGCCGTAGTAGCCGTAGCCGAGGAACAGCAGGCAGACCGCCGGCAGGATCCAACCGGTGGTACGTCGACACGCTTCGAGCAGCAGGAGCAGCAGGACGGTGCCCAGCACCAGATCCGTCGGCGCCAGCAGGCCCTGCCGGTCGAGGAACGCGTTGTAGCCGCCGCCACCGCTGCCGATCCGGATCGGCAGGACGGGATAGAGACAGGCCGCGACGGCCAGGGCGACCAGAACCCAGTCGGCCACTGTGGGCCCCGACGACGCGAGTGCCGGGGTGCGCCTGTCGCTGTCGCTCTCGGTGGCTTCGGCGCGGTTGGCGCGTCGTCGCCGGGCGCGTAGGCGGGCCGGCAGCCGCAGGTCGGCCGGGTAGGCGAGGAAGACCAGCGGGAGTACGCCGGCCAGGAAGATGATCAGGTAGTACTTGCTGCCCTGCGACAGAGGGCGGAACACCTGCCACAGGGCCAGAGCGCCGACCGCCAGCGCCGCCATGGTGAGGAGCAGACCAGCCGGCCCGGAGAGCACCCGTCCCGGCTTCTCGTCCTCGAACTGGGCGGCCAGGTCCCGAGTCGCCCGCTCGGCGACGCTGGGGTCGGGCTCGCTTGGGTCGGGCTCGCTTGGGTCGGGCTTGCCTGGGTCGGGCTCTGTCGGCTCAATTTCCGGTCGTGGTCGGGGTGGCCCGTTGCCGGGGCTCGCTGCGGACCCATCAACGGGAGAGTTGGCTGGTCGGGCAGGTGGCGGCGAGCCATCGGGCGAGCTGATGGGCGACACGAAGGGACGATACACGTCGATTGGCTGACGGGTGGGGCATCGATCGGTGTTTCGTCCCCGGTGGTACGGACACCGGGGTGACCGGCGGGTCGCCGGCGGATATTTGCGTGGAGGGCTGTCGGACCCGGCGGTTAGGGTCGGGCGGTGACTTCGGGGCGACCACTGATTCAGGCTCGCGGGCTGGTGAAGCGGTTCGGTGATTTCACCGCTGTGGACGGCATCGACGTCGAGGTTCGCCCGGGTGAGGCGTTCGGCTTCCTCGGGCCCAACGGCGCGGGCAAGTCGTCCACCATGCGGATGGTCGGCTGCATCTCCCCGCCCAGCGGGGGTGAGCTGCGCATCCTCGACATGGATCCGGTGGCGGACGGGCCGGCGATCCGGGCGCGTCTCGGAGTGTGCCCCCAGCTGGACAATCTCGACCCGGAGCTGACCGTCCGGGAAAACCTCACCGTCTACGCCCGCTACTTCGGCATCTCCCGCCGGGCGGCCCGGGAGCGCGCCGCCGAGCTGCTCGACTTCGTCCAGCTCACCGAGCGGGCCGACAGCAAGGTCGAGCCGCTGTCCGGTGGCATGAAGCGTCGGTTGACCATCGCCCGCGCGCTGGTGAACGATCCGGAGATCGTGCTGCTCGACGAGCCGACCACCGGGCTCGACCCGCAGGCCCGGCATCTGGTGTGGGAGCGGCTGTTCCGGCTCAAGCAGCAGGGCGTCACGTTGGTGCTCACCACGCACTACATGGACGAGGCCGAGCAGCTCTGTGACCGCCTGGTGGTGATGGACGGCGGCCGGATCGTCGCGGAGGGCTCACCTCGAGCGTTGATCGAGCAGCACTCGACCCGTGAGGTGGTCGAGCTGCGCTTCGCCGCCGAGTCGCAGGAGCCGTTCGCCGGCAAGCTCGACGGGCTGGGGGAGCGGGTCGAGGTGCTGCCCGACCGGGTCCTGCTCTATGTGCCCGACGGCGACGCGGCGGTCGCCGAAGTCACCGCGTTGGGGCTCCAGCCGGCGAACGTGCTGGTTCGACGCAGCGGCCTGGAGGACGTCTTCCTGCACCTGACCGGCCGAACCCTGGTCGACTGACGGGCGTTGGCCTGCTCGTCGACCTTGGCGTTGGCGGCCTGGGGCGCGAGCGGTCAAAGAGGCTCATTGACGGCCCAGCCCCGCGACATTTCCGGCGTATCACCCCGGACCTCCGCTTGATCGACTCGGCTTCCTGGAAGTCGGGGTGATACGGCGAAGCGGACAGCCCGGTTTCCTGAAACCCGAGTCGATCAACAGCGGCTCCAGGAGGCCGGGCCTCGGGCGGGGCCCCGACGACTGGGTCGAACGCGAGGGACAAGTCGACGGGAACGTCGTAGGGTGACCGGCGGTCTGTCGTAACCCGGGGGAGCTTCATGTCTGATCTGGTGACCGCAAACAAACGTCAGGCCGGGCTCACCGCCCTCTACCTGGGGATCTTCGCGATGGTCTGGTTCAGTGTGCCGGCGGCGAAGCAGCCGCTGCGTGCCCTGCTCGTGGTGGGCAGCATCGTCGCACTGCTCACCGCCGTGCTGGGCGGTGTGCTGTCCTCCCGACTGCGGGGTGCCGGCAGCCCCCGGGACCGGGCCGCCGACCGCCCCTACCTGCTCATCGTCGTGGCCGAGTTCGCCGCCGCCGGGCTGGGCGCCGCCGTGTTGGTCGCGGCCAACTGGTCCGAGTACGTTCCGGTGCTGGTCTGCCTGGTGGTCGGTCTGCACTTCTTCCCGCTCGCCCCGCTCCTGCGGGATCCGTTGCTTCGCCCACTCGGTGCCGCGCTGTGCCTGGTGGCGGCGGTGGGCCTCGTCATCGGTCTCGCCTCGGCGGTCTCCGCCGGTCTGGTGGTCGGCATCGGCGCGGGAGTGCTGCTGCTCGCCTACGCCGTGCAGGCGCTGATCCGCGCGTACCGACCGGCCTGACCGGCGCAGCCCGCCGAGGTTGGGGCCGCCGCCCGCCCGTAGACACCTCGGCCCGGCCACCGGGCACCCGGTCCGACCAATGACGGTCGACCGTCCGATCGTTGGCAGCTCAGCAGCAGCCGTTCCGGCGTGTCGAACTGCTGAGCTGCCAACGATCACGATCAACGCGCCCTGGCCCAGGTGATGAATCGGTCGGTCAGCCGGTCGTGACCGGCCTGGCCGGCGAGGTCCCCGGCCGCCTCGTACAGCAACGTGGCGAGGTAGATGAGCAGGCCGATCCGGTCCTCGCGGTACTCGCCGAGCAGCGCCAGGCGGGCCGGCGAGCAGGGCCACGCCGCGCCGCAGACCCTGCAGCGCCAGGACGGGCGTGCCGCTACGTGTGGGCGGTACCGCGGCATCAGTGCCCGCCGCCGTTATGGGCCGACCAGGTCAGTCGCACGAGGGAACCTCCATCGGGTGGGTGGGAGCGCCCCGGATCGGGGGTCACGGGGCGCTCCCGGCCTGGTTCCGCCCGCCGTCTGATCCCGTGAGCGGTTCCGCTGCGTGACAGTCTGGTGAGGACCCGACTACGGTGGGAGGTTCCGCACGCCGACGACCAGCGCGTACGGCAATCGGCCCGGCTCGGTACGGGAATGTACGGAGGGTGTCCGTGGAGAGTTCGTCCATGCTGGAGCACTTCGCCGAGGAGCTGCGACTGGCCCGGGCCGCCAACGGGATGTCACAGGCCGCGCTGGCGGAGGCGTTGAGCTATTCCGGGGCGTTGGTCGCCAAGGTGGAGACATCCGAGCGCCGGCCAAGTCTGGACTTCGCCCGCCGATGTGACGCCGTGTTCTCAGCCGACGGTCGGTTCGAACGCATCCAGCGGCGGATCAGCCGGGAGGCAGTGGTGCCGTGGTTCCGCGACTGGGCCGGCATCGAGCAGGAGACCACCGCGCTGCGCTCGTTCGAGCCGCTGTGCGTGCCCGGCCTCTTGCAGACCGAGGGGTACGCCCGCGCCCTACTGACCGGCGGCGGCTTGTTCGCGGCGGACGAGGTCGAGCAGCAGGTGGCAACCCGGCTGGACCGTCAGAGACTGCTCACCCGAGACCGGCCTCCGCTGCTCACTGCCGTGATCGACGAGCACGTGCTGCGCCGATCTGTCGGTGGGCCGGGGGTTATGCGCGAGCAAGTTCAGCACCTCGTGAAGCTCGGCACGGCGTTCCCGAGGGTCCGAATCCAGGTAGTGCCGACTCCCGCCGGTGCTTACGCTGGGCTCGGAGGGCCGTTCGTGATCGCAAGCCTGTCGCAGGGGGAGGACCTTGTCTATCTCGCCGGACAGCGCCACGGGCAGGTCATTGACCGCGTCGAGTACGTCCGTCAGATGGTCGAGGTGTGGGAGTCGATCCGGGGTGAGGCACTATCGCACGGGCAGTCCCTCGATCTGATGGCGGAAGTGGCGGAGACATGGATTTAACCGGTGCCCGGTGGCGCAAGAGCATTCGTAGCGGCCCGGATGGCGGCAACTGTGTGGAGGTTGCCGGCAATCTGCCTGGGCTGGTGGCCGTGCGCGACTCCAAAGACCCGACCGGGCCCGTGCTGCTCTTCCCGCCTGACGCGTGGCGCGCGTTCGTCGGGTCCGACGCCGTCCGCCGGTAGCTGGCGCTCAGTCTCCGGCTGCTTGATCGGCCGTCCCTACCCATCGAGTCATGTGCTGACCGACGACCTCTCGTACCCGGCGACGGAGGTCCGTGTCGCTCATATCGCCCATCCCCTCGGCTTCGAAGACCGCGTCGGTAAAGCTGTCCGCGTCGCTGGGAGGGGACTCGCGGAGCCGAAGGTTCTCTTCAGGGGGCAGGCAGAAGCCCAGCTTGATGCACAGCTCTTCGAGGATTCGTTGGACTTCAGAATTCCTGTCATCACGTTGGCCCACGAGGAACAGCGTGGCGGCTCCTGCCGCGGGTTGCCAATCCTGTCCACGTCTCTGGTCACCGCACCGGCGGCCACGCGGTCTAGATCCACTCGGCTTTCCGGAAATCGGGGCATCAAGGCGGCTCTGACACCGCGACTTCCTGAAAACCGAGTCGATCAAGCACGACCCCGCCCACGGGCGACGTGGGGAAACCCGGGCGACACGTCGGCGGGGTCGTCGTAGGGTGACCGGCGGTCTGTCGTACCCCGGGGGTAGACAGGTCGTGGTGGCCGGCGTGGCGGGCGGGGTGATCGGGTGAGTGTGGCGGGATCGACGCGGTTCCCATGGGTGCCGGCGTACGCGGTGTTCGAGCACTACCTGGTGGGTCTGCGGCGCACCTGGCGGGCCGGGGTGTTCTCCTCGTTCCTGCTCCCGGTGCTGACCGTCCTCGGGTTCGGGGTGGGCGTCGGCGCCTACATCGACCAGGGCGTCGGTGGGGTGCGTTACCTCGACTGGCTGGTCCCCGGGCTGATCGCCTCGACCGCGCTCCAGGTCACCGTCGGCGACTCGACGTGGCCGGTGTTCAGCAACTTCCAGTGGGTCAAGACCTACTTCGCGCAGGGCGCGTCGCCGCTGCGGGTCTGTGACATCGTGGCCGGGCACCTGGCCTTCGTGCTGTTCCGGGTGCTCACCACGATCGCGGCGTTCCTGCTGGTCACCGGGTTGTTCGGGGCGTTGCGGTCGCCGTGGGCGGTGGTCACCCTGCCGGTGGTGGCGTTGCTCGGGCTGGCCGTCGCCGCGCCGACCTTCGCGTACGCCGCGTCGGTGTCGAGCGACAACTGGCTCGCGATGCTGTTCCGGTTCGCGGTCATCCCGATGACGCTCTTCGCCGGGGTGTTCTTCCCTGTCGAGTCGCTGCCCGAGGCGCTGCGCTGGCTGGCGTACGCGACGCCGTTGTGGCACGCCGTGGACCTGTGCCGCGCGGCCACGCTCGGCGTCGCCCCACAGTGGTCGGCCGTCGGGCACCTGCTCTACCTGGCCGCCTGGGCGGTCGCCGGCTGGTTGCTGGCGGTGCGCGCGTTCCGTCGCAAGCTCGTCGTCTAGCCGAGCAGGCCCGGCAGCCGAGCAAGCAGGAGCAACTCGTCGTCTGAAGAGCAAGCAGAGAGGGTGTCGTGGTCACGCTGATCCTGCCCCGGCTGGTCGACGTCTCCGCCGCGTCCCGGCGGTCGGCGTCGGTGGTCGGGCGCAACGTCGCGGCGCTGAAGCCGGTCTACTGGCTGCTGCTGCTCTCCGGCTTCGTGGAGCCGCTGCTCTACCTGCTGTCCATCGGGGTGGGCGTCGGCGCGCTGGTCGGCGACCTGCCGTTGCCGGACGGGCGGCTGGTCTCGTACGCCGAGTTCGTGGCCCCGGCGATGCTGGCCTCCTCGGCGATGACCGGGGCGCTCTCGGAGACCACATTCAACTTCTTCGGCAAGATGAAGTACATGAAGCTGTACGACGGGATGATCGCCACCCCGGTACGGCCGTTCGAGATCGCCGTCGGCGAATTGGGTTGGGCGATGCTGCGGGGCAGCGCCTACTCGGCGGCGTTCCTCGGCGTGATGATCGCGCTGGAGTTGACAAGCGTCACCCGCGCGCTGACCGCTCTCCCGGCCGCGGTGCTGGTCGGGTTCGCGTTCGGGGCGCTCGGCATGGCGATTTCGACCTTCATGCGTAGCTGGCAGGATTTCGACCTGATGGGCTCCGCACAGTTCACGCTCTTCCTCTTCTCCGGCACCTTCGTGCCGGCGCAGGCCTACCCGACAGTGCTGCACTGGCTCGTCGAGATCACCCCGCTGTACCGGTCGGTGCACCTGATCCGGGGGGTCGCGTTGGGCAGCGGTGGTTGGCTCTGGCTGCTCGACGTGCTCTACCTGTTGGCGATGGTGGCGGTCGGCCTGCTGGTGGCTTCTCGCCGAATGGCGAGGTTGCTCTACAAGTAGGGGTTATGCGCGCCCGTCGACGGGGCATGTCCGGAGGTGACACCGCCGACCAGGAGGAGGGGCGATGGCCTCGGACGAGTCTTCCGCCCAGCGTGAGCGTGATCCCGCCACCACGCCGGTCGGGCCCGACGCGGGCCCGGACAGCCCCACCGACCTGCCCGGCAGCGGCTGGAAGGCGGCGTTGCGCCGGACGATCACCGAATTCCAGGACGACAGCCTGACCGACTGGGCCGCCGCGCTGACCTACTACGGGGTGCTGTCCATCTTCCCCGGCGTGCTGGTGCTGATCTCCCTGCTCGGCCTGCTCGGTGAGAGCGCCACCGAGGGCGTCAAGGACACCGTCAACCAGGCGGTGCCGAACGACAGCATCCAGAAGATCATCGAGGGCGCGATCAATACCGCCCAGCAGAACGGCGGCCTGGCCAGCATCGCGGCGATCATCGGTCTGTTGGCCGCGTTCTGGTCCGCGTCCGGCTACATCGGTGCGTTCATGCGTGCGTCCAACACCATCTACGACGTGCCGGAAGGCCGGCCGATCTGGAAGACGCTGCCGATCCGGGCCGGTGTGACAGCGGTGATCGGCGTGCTGCTGCTGGTCTGCGCGGTGATCGTCGTCTTCACCGGCCGCCTCGCCGAATCGGTCGGTGACGTGATCGGGCTCGGCTCGACGGCGGTCGCGGTGTGGGACATCGCGAAGTGGCCGGTGCTGCTGATCCTGGTCAGCCTGATGTTCGCGATCCTGTACTGGGCCTCACCGAACGCGCGGCACGGCGGCTTCCGCTGGGTCAGCCCGGGCGGGGTGCTGGCCGTGGTGATCTGGTTGGTGATCTCCGGCCTGTTCGCCTTCTACGTGAGCAACTTCAGTTCGTACGACAAGACGTACGGGACGCTGGCCGGGGTGATCATCTTCCTGGTGTGGCTCTGGCTGAGCAACATCGCGATCCTGCTGGGGGCGGAGTTCGACGCGGAGCTGGAGCGGGGCCGCGCCATCTCGGCCGGACACGCGGTGGACGACGAGCCGTACGTCGAGCTGCGCGACGACCGCAAGCTCCGCAAGAAGCGAAATTCTGCCGGCCGTCGCTGACGGCCCCGCGCCAATCGCCCCGCCACCGAGGATCGGCTGGCGGGGCGTTTGCGTGTCCGTCGATGGAACTGCTGGCGAGGGGACGCGGGCGGTCCGTGATCCTTTCCTTGATCGACTAGTAGCTTTTGTTCTTTCGGACAAAAGTTGGTCTCGGAACGGCTGAAGCTCTGGACAGGCGGCGTGGAACGCTCTTACTGTGTCGGACACAACACATCGACATTGCGTCGATGTGAACGCTGCCAAAGAAGAGGGGGCCCCGGGTGCGCACCGTCGACCCCCTGCACGTGCGCCTGTTGCGGCTGCTCCGCGACGAGGGCGCCGTGTCCCGGGCCGAGCTGGGCGACCGGCTCCAGATGCCGCGTCCGCGCATGCTGGCCGAGCTGGATCGGCTGGTGACGCTGGGTTATGTGGCCGAGGCCGGGCTCGCCGCTTCCCGAGGTGGGCGTCGCTCGACGCTTGTCGAGCTGAACCCGAAGCTGCGCTTCGCCGCCGTCGACCTCGGCGCCAGTTCGATGGACGTCGAGGTGGTCAACGGCCGCCTCGAACCGGTGGCCCACTACGCCGAGGCAGCCGACATCCGCAACGGCCCGAAGGTGACCCTGCAACGGGTCAACGAACTGCTGCACAAGGCCCGGGGCGACGGCGCGTACGAGCGACTGGACGCGGTCGGCATCGGCGTACCCGGCCCGGTCAGCTTCCGCGACGGCGTTCCGGTCTCACCACCGATCATGCCAGGCTGGGACCGGTTCCCGGTGCGTGAGCTGCTCAGCCGTGAGCACGGCTGCCCGGCGGTGGTCGACAACGACGTCAACATCATGGCGATCGGCGAGCGGCACGGTGGGGTCGCCCACTCGGTGGACGACTTCCTCTTCGTGAAGATCGGCACCGGCATCGGGTGCGGCATCTACCTCACCGGTGAGGTCTACCGGGGCACCGACGGATGTGCCGGCGACATAGGGCACATCCAGGTCGACTCGCACGGTCCGATGTGTTCCTGCGGCAACGTCGGCTGCCTGGAGGCGCTGTTCAGCGGCGCCGCGTTGGCCAAGGACGCCGCAGCCGCCGCCCGCAGTGGCACGTCGCCGGCGCTGGCCGAGCGGCTGGCGCTGCGGGGTGTCGTCACCGCGCTGGACGTCGCCGAGGGCGCCGTCGAGGGCGACGTGACCTGCATCCAGTTGATCCGCGACGGCGGGCGGCGGGTCGGTGGAGTGCTCGCCGGCCTGGTCAGCTTCACCAACCCGTCCATGATCGTGATCGGTGGCGGGCTGGCCCAGCTGGGCCACATCCTGCTCGCCGAGATCCGCAGTGTGGTCTACCGCCGGTCACTGCCGCTGGCCACCGGCAACCTTCCCGTCGTCCTGTCCGAGCTGGGCGGCCGTGCCGGCGTCGCCGGCGCGGCGGTGCTCGCGAGCGACGTCGCCTTCGGGGAAGCCGCATGAAGCTGTTCGAGATTCCGTCGTGAGCGAGGAGGAGACTGTGGCTCTGCCCGAGGATGACCCCGCCACCGCGTCGGCCGAGGCCGTCGCCGAGGCGCCGCTGGTCGAGGCTCCCGCCGACACCGTCGCGGGCGAGGTGGTCCTGCGCCTCACCGACCTGGTGAAGACCTTCCCCGGCGTACGCGCGCTCGACGGCGTGCAGCTGGAGGTGCGTGCCGGCGAGGTGCACTGCCTGCTCGGGCAGAACGGCGCCGGCAAGTCCACCCTCATCAAGGTGCTCGCCGGGGTGCACCAACCGGATTCCGGGCAGGTGGAGTGGCGCGGTGAGCCCGCGACGTTCGCCAACCCGCAGGCCGCCATGAAGGCGGGCATCGCCACGATCTACCAGGAGCTCGACCTCGTCGAGGATCTGTCGGTGGCGGAGAACGCGTTCCTCGGGCACGAGTACCGCAGCTTCGGTTTCGTCCGGCGCGGCCGGATGGCCCGGCACACCCGGCAGATCCTCAGCCGGCTCGGCCACGGTGAGATCCCGCCGGGGCGGATGGTCCGGTCCCTGCCGGCGGCCGGCAAGCAGATCGTCAGCATGGCGCGGGCGCTGTCGCACGAGGCCCGACTGATCATCATGGACGAGCCGAGCGCGGTGCTGGCCCACGACGAGGTCGGCAACCTGTTCCGGATCATCCGAGAGCTGACCGCTCAGGGCATCGCCGTCATCTACATCTCCCACCGCCTGGAGGAGATCCGCGAGATCGGCGACCGGGTCACCGTACTCAAGGACGGCCGGACCACGGCGGCGAACCTGCCGGCGCGCGACACCCCGACCCGCGACCTGGTGAGCCGGATGACCGGCCGCACCATCGAGTACGTCTTCCCGGACCGGCCGACCGACGACTCCGCGGGTGCGGACCTGCTCCAGGTGGAGGGGTTGACCCGCACTGGCGAGTTCGCCGACGTGTCGCTGAACGTGCGTGCCGGGGAGATCGTGGGCATCGCAGGGCTGGTCGGCTCCGGTCGTTCCGAGCTGCTGGAAACGATCTACGGTGCGCGCCTCCCGGAGGCCGGCACGGTGCAGATGGACGGAAAGGTCCTACGGCCCGGCGTCGGCGCGGCGGTTCGCGCCGGCATGGGAATGGCCCCGGAGGAACGCAAGAGCCAGGCGCTGCTGCTCGGCGAGCCGATCTACCGCAACGTCACGCTGGCCACCTTCGGCCGGTACGCGCGGCTCGGCTTCACCAACGCCGCCAAGGAACGCGCCGAGGCGGACCGGATCGCGGAGACCCTGGAGCTGCGGCCCCGGGACGTCGACCGGCCGGTACGCACGCTGTCCGGCGGCAACCAGCAGAAGGTGGTGGTCGGGCGTTGGCTGCTCGGCGGCACCAAGTTGCTGCTTCTCGACGAGCCGACCCGGGGCGTGGACGTGGGCGCCCGGGCTGAGCTCTACCAGGTCATCCGGGCATTGGCCGCTCAGGGCGTGGGGGTGCTGCTGGTCTCCAGCGAGGTGCCCGAGGTGCTGGGTCTGGCCGACCGGGTGCTGGTGATGCGGGAAGGGCGGGTCGTCCGCGAAGCCGCGGCCGGCGAACTCGACGAGAACACTGTGCTTGACCTCGTGATGGCGGGGTCCTTGATGGAAGGCGCACCGGCATGAGCGACGCGACTCCCACTCCCACCGCGACACCGGAGCGCCCGCAGCTTCCGGCGCAGTCGCCGCCGGTGGACCCGGCGGAGACGGCGGTGGCCGGCAACAAGGCAGGATCCGGGGGCAAGCTCTCCTGGTGGCGGGGTGACGGTGGCGACGGCGCCAAGCGCAACCTCGGTCTGATCGGGGTGCTGGCCGCGCTCATCGTGGTCGGCGCGATCACCAAGCCCGACCTGTACGGCGACCCGAACTGGGTCTGGAACAACGTCCTGGCCATTCTCCAGTTGGCCTCGGTCGTCGGCGTGGTCACTGTCGGGATGACCTTCGTGATCATCGGTGGTGGCATCGACCTGTCGGTCGGCGCGATCGTCGCGCTGGCCGGGGTCTGGTGCACCACTGTGGCCACCCAGAGCTACGGCGCCGGCGGCATGATCTTCGCCGCCCTCGCGGTCGGCATCTGCGTCGGCCTCGTCAACGGTGTGCTCATCTCGTACGGGCGGCTGGTCCCCTTCATCGCGACGCTCGCGATGCTGGTGGCCGCGCGAGGGCTCGCGGCGTCGATCTCCAACAAGCAGACCCAGGTGTCGAGCAGCACGTTCATCAACGACATCGCGGCGCGCAAGGTGATCGGGATCCCGATCCTGGTCTACATCCTCGGCGCGGTAGTGCTGGCCGGTTGGGTAGTGCTCAACCGCACGACCTTCGGCCGGCGGACCATCGCCGTCGGCGGCAACCCGGAGGCGGCCCGGCTGGCCGGCATCAACGTCCGGCGGCACACCATGCTGCTCTACGCGCTCTCCGGTCTCTGCTGCGGTATCGCCGCCATCATGCTCACCTCGCAGGCGACCTCGGCGCAGGCGGCGATGGCCAACCTGTACGAGTTGGACGCGATCGCTGCAGCGATCATCGGCGGGACGCTGCTCAGCGGCGGCCGGGGCACGATCGTCGGCTCGCTGCTCGGCGTCATCATCTTCGCCACCATCACGAACCTCTTCGCCATCAACGGCCTCTCCATCGAGGCGCAGAACATGGTCAAGGGCGGCATCATCGTCGCCGCCGTCCTGGTCCAGCAGTTCCAGTTCAAGTCAGTCACTCGGCTCCTCGCGCGGAACAGGGTCACCACCGCAACCTGACGCACCGCACCGTTGTCCTGGCGACGTCGAGACATTCGACGGTGGCCGGGCCTCGCACACCCTCAATAAGTCAAATCCCGCTCCCAGGAGGTCATTCATGACCCAGCACAGTCGCGACCTGTCGCGCCGCCGGTTGCTCTTCGGTGGAGCCGCAGTGGGCGCTGCCACCCTCCTCACCGCCTGCACCAGCAACGAGACCCCGGCCGCCAGCACCCAGACCAAGGCCGCCGGAAACAGCGAAGGCAACAACGCCCCGGGCAAGAAGGTCGTCATCGGCTTCTCCGCCCCGGCCGCCGACCACGGCTGGATGGGCGCGATCCACGCCAACGCCAAGGCGCAGGCCGCTGCCTACTCGGACGTGGAGTTCAAGGAGGTCGACGGTGGGTCGAACTCCGAGGCCCAGCGCTCCACGCTCGGCACGCTGATCGCCCAGAAGCCGGACATCATCGTCGTGCTGCCGCACGACGGCAAGGAGGTCAACGCCGTTGCCCTCCAGGCGATGCAGGCGGGCATCCCGATCGTGAACCTCGACCGGGCGTTCCCCGACGCGCTGGCCTCGCGACTGGTCATCAAGGGCGACAACTACGGCATGGGCGTCTCGGCCGGGCACTACATCGGCAAGATGCTCAAGGACAAGGGCGTCGCCAACCCGGTCATCGGTGAGATCGCCGGTCTGGAGATCCCGCTGACCGTCGAGCGCAGCGAGGGCTTCAAGGCCGCCCTGGCGACCTACGGGTTCACTGTGAAGAACCGCCGTTCGGCCGAGTTCACCTCCGACAGCGGTCAGCGCGAGGCGTCCCAGCTGCTCCAGGCGCTGCCGAAGATCGACGCCATCTGGAACCACGACGACGACCAGGGCATCGGTGTGCTCGCGGCCATCAAGCAGGCCAACCGGTCGGAGTTCTTCATGGTCGGCGGCGCGGGCTCCAAGCTCGCGATCGACGCCATCAAGGCCGACAACACCGTGCTGAAGGCCACTGTCACCTACAACCCGTCGATGGCCTCCTCGGCGGTCTCGCTCGCGCGGCTCATCGCGCAGGGTCGGGGCCTGGGCGACCTGACGGAGCTGCAGGTGCCCAAGGAAGTGACCCTGGCCTCGGAGACGATCACCAAGGAGAACGCGAGCAGCTACGACAAGCTCGGGTTCTGACATACCGGGGGGAGACCCACCTTGTCCACGACAGACAAAGAACTGCGGGTCGGCATGGTCGGCTACGCGTTCATGGGCGCCGCGCACTCACAGGCGTGGCGCACCGTGAATCGCGTCTTCGACCTGCCGGCGCGGGCCCGGATGGCGTTGATCTGCGGCCGAGACACAGCGAAGGTGGCTGACGCCGCCGACACACTCGGCTGGGACGCGTACACCACCGACTGGCGTGACCTGATCAACCGGGACGACATCGACGTTGTCGACATCTGCACCCCGGGCGACAGCCACGCCGAGATCGCTCTCGCCGCGTTGGCCGCAGGCAAGCACGTTCTGTGCGAGAAGCCATTGGCCAATTCGGTGGAGGAGGCACGGGCGATGACCGCTGCGGCGGACGTCGCCCGGGCCGCCGGAGTGCGGTCGATGTGCGGGTTCAACTACCGCCGGGTCCCCGCGGTTACGATGATGCGCCAGTTGGTCGCCGACGGACGGCTCGGGGTGATTCGACACGTCCGTGCGACGTACCTGCAGGACTGGATCGTGGACCCGCAGTTCCCGCTGGTCTGGCGGTTGCAGAAGGACAGGGCGGGCTCCGGCGCGCTCGGTGACATCGGTGCGCACATCATCGACCTGACCCAGTTCGTCACGGGTCAGCGGATCAGCGGCGTCAGCGCGGTCACCGAGACCTTCGTCAAGGAGCGGCCGCTGCCGGCCGAGTCGAGCGGTCTGGCGGCCTCGGTGGACGGCCACACCGCGCCCACCGGGACGGTCACCGTCGACGACGCCGCTGTCTTCGTGGCCCGGCTCGACGGTGGCGCCCTGGCCACGTACGAGGCGAGCCGCTTCGCGACCGGCCGTAAGAACGCGCTGCGCGTCGAGATCAACGGCTCGCTGGGCAGTGTGGTCTTCGACCTGGAGCGCCTCAACGAGCTGGAGTTCTACGACGCGACCCGCCCGGCCGTGGAGCAGGGCTTCAGCCGCATCCTGGTGACCGAGGGCGAGCACCCGTACATGTCGGCGTGGTGGCCCCCGGGCCACATCATCGGCTACGAGCACTCGTTCACGCACGAGATGCGCGATTTCATCGAGGCGGTCGCCACCGGTGTCGACCCGACTCCCTCCTTCGCCGACGCGTTGCAGGTCCAGCTGGTGCTGGACGCGGTGGCCCGCTCGGCGGAGCTCGGCTCCTCCTGGGCCGAGGTGGAACCGGCGCTGACCGCGGCGGCCGTCTGACCATTGACCATCCGCGACGGCGGTGTTCGCACCGCCATCGCCCGACCGGCTTTCCGAAGCCGACCGGCGAGGGACCAGCCACGGATTGCGCCCCGTGGCCGGGACAGAGGTCGGCTTCGGAGAGCGTGCAGCCGGGCCCTACGGCCCGGTGGCGCACGAGCAGGACGGTCGTCCGGTGCGACCGGACCGGGATTCCCCGGCCGCACCGGAGGACCGCCACCACCGGTGACCTCCGGAGGACCTGATGACACCGCCCGCCGCCGCCCCCACCCGTACCGCATCCGCTCGCCGGTTCCCGGCCGGGCGTGGTTCGGTAGGTGTTCCGGTGGGCGCGGCGGCCTGAGACGCCCGGCCGGGGCATGCCAATGCCCCGACCGGCCGGATGCGGGGGAGGCAGGGTCGAGACGCCGACCCGACCCTGCCTACCAGCCCCGTCTGCTCGCACCTGCCGGGATCCGGCCCGGCGTCGTCGCCGCCGACGCCGACGTCGGAAGCCGGTGCTGTTCCGGTGCGGGGCGAGCGGACGGGGCCCATCCACCCGACCCGAAACTTTCCGAAACCGGGCCGTATCTTTCCGAAACATATTCTGATATTCCTATATTTAGCGGTACCGACGGTTCCTCGTGAATGGGGAAGGAGCACCATGCGAACAGGTGTCTGGCTGGTAGGAGCGCGCGGATCCGTCGCGACCACCAGCATCGTCGGGGGGCTCGCGCTGCGAGCCGGCCTGGCCGGGCCCACCGGCTGCGTCACCGAGCTTCCCGAGCTGCGCGGCCCGGCCCTGCCGGCCTTCGCCGACCTGGTCTTCGGCGGACACGACCTGGCCACCACTCCGCTGTGCAAGCGCGCCGAGGCCCTCGCCGACGCCGGTGTCATCCCCTGGCGACTGGTCGCCGCGCTCCGCGACGAACTGGGCGTGGTCGAGCAGGAACTGCGCCCCGCGCCGGTCGGCGACACCCAGGCCGACCGCGCCGAGGCCGTGGTCCGCGACCTGACCAGCTTCCGCGAACGGCACGAGCTGGACCGGGTGGTGGTGGTCAACGTCTCCGCCACCGAGCCGGCCCCTCGACCGCACCCCGCGCACGCCGACCCGGTCGCGCTACGCGCCGCCCTCGACGGTCCGGACGAGGTGCTGCCGGTCAGCTCCCTCTACGCGTACGCGGCGGTCCTCGCCGGCTGCCCGTACGTCGACTTCACCCCGTCCACCGGGCTGCGGCTGCCGGCGCTGGCCGCGTTGGCCGAGGAGGCCGGACTGCCGTACGCCGGGCACGACGGCAAGACCGGGGAGACCCTGGTCAAGTCGGTGCTCGCGCCGATGTTCGCGATGCGCAACCTGGCCGTTGGCTCCTGGTCCGGGGTCAACCTGCTCGGCGGTGGCGACGGCGCCACCCTCGCCGACCCGGCCGCGAACGCGGCGAAGGTGCAGAGCAAGCAGCGGGTGCTCGGCGAGACGCTGGGCTACGTCCCGCAGGGCGGCACCCGCATCGAGTACGTCGAGGAGCTGGGCGACTTCAAGACCGCCTGGGATCTGATCACCTTCAGCGGATTCCTCGGCACCGGCATGCGGATGGAGTTCACCTGGCACGGCTGCGACTCCGCGCTGGCCGCGCCACTGGTGCTCGACCTGGCCCGACTCACCGCCGCCGCGCACGCCGCCGGGCAGGTGGGGCCGCTGGCCGACCTGGGCTTCTTCTTCAAGGACCCACTGGGCGCGCCCACCCACTCGCTGGGCGAGCAGTGGGCCCGGCTGACCGCCTTCACCCGGCACCTGCACGACGGCGGGGACGGTGACCATGACAACGTTGGCTGACCTCGCCGAGCTGGTCCGGGCGCCGGCCGCGCTCTCGGTGCCCGGTGACGTGATCGCCGGGGCCGCGGCGGCTGGCGCGTTGAGCCGGCGTACCCCTGCCCTGGCCGGCGCCTCGGTGCTGCTCTACTGGGCCGGCATGGCCGCCAACGACTGGGCCGACCGGCGCCTGGACGCCGAGGAACGGCCCGAGCGGCCGATCCCGAGCGGACGGATCACCCCGGCCGCCGCTGTCGGTCTCGCGGCGGGCCTCACGGCCGCCGGCGTGGGCCTGGCCGCCGCCGCGGGCGGTCGACGCGCCGCCGCGCTCGCCGTGCCGCTGGCCGCCACCATCTGGGGGTACGACCTGCTGGCCAAGAACACCGCGGCCGGCCCGGCCGTGATGGCCGCCTGCCGAGGGCTGGACGTGCTGCTCGGCGCGTCCGGCGGCCGGATCACCCGGGCGTTGCCGGCGGCGGCCACCGTCGCCGCGCACACCTGGACGGTCACCGCGCTGTCCCGCCGGGAGGTCACCGGCGCCGACGCCACCCTGCCGATGCGCACCCTCGCCGGAACCGCGCTGGTCGCCGCCAGTGCCGCCGTCGCCGTGCCGGGCGCCCGACGCGCAGCCCTCCGAACGACGAACCAGACCGGGGCCACCGACCGGGCCGAGACCGCCGACGGGACCGGCGTGCGCGCGGGTCGCAGTCGGTCGGCCACGATCGCGGCGGTGCTACCCGCAGTGCTGGCCGGCTGGTACGCCGCCCGGTACGGCGCGGCCCAGGCCGAGGTGGTCCGGGACCCGTCCGCCGGGCGGGTCCGCGCGGCCGTCGGCGCCGGGATCACCGGGTTGCCGGCCCTCCAGGGGGCCCTCACCGCCCGGGGTGGAGCGGGTCTGCTCGGGGTGGCCGTCGCGGCGGCCGCGCCGCTGGGTCGACGGCTGGCCCGGAAGGTCTCCCCGACATGAGTGTCCCCGAGCCCCGGCCCGGTGCGCCGGCCGCCGACGCCACCACGCTGCGCCTCGGGTACGGCACGAACGGCTTCGCCAACCACCGCCTCGACGACGCGCTCGCCGTCATCGCCGACCTCGGCTACGACGGGGTGGCGCTCACCCTGGACCACGACCACCTGGACCCGTTCGCGCCCGGGCTCACCCGCCGGGTCGCCGCGGTCAGTCGACGGTTGGAGTCGCTGGGCCTGGCGGTGGTCATCGAGACCGGCGCCCGCTACCTGCTCGACCCGTGGCACAAGCACGCACCGACGTTGCTGCACGACGACCCGACCCGGCGGATCGAGTTCCTGCGCCGGGCCGTGCGGATCGGCGCCGACCTGGGCGCGGAGGCCGTCTCGTTCTGGGCCGGTGTCCGACCCGAGGCGGTGTCACCGCAGTGCGCCTGGGACCGTCTGGTGGCTGGCTGCGCCACGGTGGTCGACGCGGCCGAGACCGCCGGCGTCACAGTCGGCTTCGAACCGGAGCCGGGCATGCTCGTGCAGGACATCGCGGACTGGCGTCGGCTGCACGCCGCACTCGACAGCCCGGCCCGTTTCGGCATCACCCTCGACATCGGCCACTGCCGGTGCCTGGAGCCCTGGCCGGTGCCACAGTGTGTCGCCGAGGTGGCCGACCACCTGGTCAACGTGCAGATCGACGACATGCGTCGAGGCGTGCACGAGCACCTGGAGTTCGGCGTCGGCGAGATCGACTTCCCGCCGGTGCTGGCCGCCCTGGCGGCGGCCGGCTACCAGGGGCTGGTCGCTGTGGAGTTGCCCCGCGACTCGCACGCCGCACCCGCCGTGGCCGCCCGGTCGATCGAGTTCCTGCGCGCCGCCGCACTGGCCGGCCGCGCGAAGGACGAACCGCCCGCAGACATTCCTGGGGTGCCTGCATAGCAACAACTGGGGTGCCCGCGTAGCAACAAGGGGAGGAGACGGGATGACACCGGATTCACTACGGGCCGCGCTGGGAGGCGTACCCGATCCCGATTGGCTGGACACGGCGCTGCGCCGGGTCACCACCGAGCCCACCGCGATCACCCGGCTCTTTCCCGCCGTCGGCCGACGCTGCGGGCGGGCCGCGCTGCCCGACGCCCCCGGCTGGACCGCCGACGACGCGGCCCGGGTGCTGCTGCTCACCAGCCTGCCCGGCGAGCACGCGGCGTACGCCGAGCGCCTCTACCAACACGGTGACGCGGCCGAGCGACGAGCCGTGCTGCGCGCCCTGCCGCTGCTGCCGATCGGCGCCGACGGGGTCCCGTTGCTGCACGACGCGATCCGGACCAACGACACCCGGCTGGTCGCCGCCGCGCTCGGCCCGTACGCCCGGCACCTCGACCAGGCCGCCTGGCGGCAGGCGGTGCTCAAGTGCGTGTTCAGCGGCGTCCCCCTGGCCAACGTGGCCGACCTGGACACCCGGGCCGACGGCGAGCTGACCGCGATGCTGGCCGCGCTGGCCGCCGAACGGCACGCCGCCGGCCGGGAGTTGCCCGCCGACGCCAACGACCTGCTCCACCGGCTCACCGCCGCACTGCCCCGGGAGGCGTGAATGCGCATCTTCGACCCCCACATCCACATGACCTCACGCACCACCGACGACTACGAACGGATGGCCGCCGCCGGAGTGCGCGCGGTGGTGGAGCCGGCGTTCTGGCTGGGGCAGCCGCGCACCAGCGCCGCCTCGTTCACCGACTACTTCGACTCCCTGATCGGCTGGGAGCCGTTCCGGGCCGGGCAGTTCGGGGTGCGCCACTTCGCCACCATCGCGCTGAACCCCAAGGAGGCCAACGACCCGCGCTGCCGGCCGGTCCTCGACCTGCTGCCCCGCTACCTGGACAAGGACGCGGTGGTGGCGGTCGGCGAGATCGGGTACGACTCGATGACGCCCGAGGAGGACGAGGCGTTCGCTGCGCAGCTCGCCCTCGCTGTGGCGTACGACCTGCCGGCCCTGGTGCACACCCCGCACCGGGACAAGGCGCGCGGCTGCGAGCGGACCCTCGCCGTGGTCGCCGAGTCCGGCATCGACGCGGGTCGGGTGGTCGTCGACCACCTCAACGAGGTGACAGTGAAGCTGGTCCGTGACAGCGGCTGCTGGCTGGGTTTCTCCATCTACCCGGACACCAAGATGACCCCGCAGCGGATGGTGGATTTGCTGCGGGAGTACGGCACGGAACGGATGCTGGTCAACTCGGCAGCCGACTGGGGACGCTCCGACCCGCTGCTGACCCGGGCCACCGGCGAGGCGATGCTCGCGGCCGGCTTCGGCGACGACGACGTCGACAAGGTGCTGTGGCGAAACCCGGTGGAGTTCTACGGGCAGTCGGGGCGGCTCGACCTCAGCGACCTGGACGTCGCCGCCGCGGTGGACCCGCAGACCGGCAACTCGATCCTGCGTGGCGGCAGCTGATGCGGCTGCGACATGCCGGCGGCGAGACCGTCCACCTGGGCTACTGCACCAACGTGCACCCCGCCGAGGACCTCGCCGGCATCCTCGGTCAACTGGACACCTACGCGGTGCCGGTCCGCGAGGCGCTCGGCAGCGACCTGCTCGGGCTCGGCCTGTGGCTGGCCGCCCCGGTCGCCGCCGAGCTGGCCGCCGACCCGACGCTACGCCGCCGGTTGCGCACCGAGCTGGACGCGCGCGGCCTGGAGGTGGTCACCCTCAACGGCTTCCCGTACGCGGCCTTCCAGGCCCCGGTGGTCAAGCAGGACGTGTACCACCCGGACTGGACCACCGAGCAGCGCCTGACCTACACAGTGAACCTGGCACGGGTGCTCGCCGACCTGCTGCCCGACGACGCCGCCCGAGGTTCGATCTCCACGCTGCCGCTGGCCTGGCGTCAACCGTGGGACACCGGCCGGGCCGACGCGGCCCGAGGTCGACTGGACCAGCTCGCCGCCGGCCTGGCGGACGTGCAGCGGGACACCGGCCGCGAGGTGCGCGTCGCCTTCGAGCCGGAGCCCGGCTGTGTGGTGGAGAGCACCGGTCAGGCGGCCGCGCTGCTGTCCGGGATGGACACGGATCGACTGGGCGTCTGCGTCGACCTGGCCCACCTGGCCTGCGCCTGGGAGGACCCGGCCGAGGCGCTGGAACGACTGCGGGCGGCCGGGCTGCCGGTGGTGAAGGTGCAGGTCTCGGCCGCCGTCGAGGCCGCCGATCCGGAGGGCGGAGCCGAGGCGTTGCGCCGCTGGGTGGAGCCGCGCTTCCTGCACCAGACCCGGGGCGCTGGGTGCGCCGGTCTGGCCGACCCGGCCGACCCGAGGTACGCGGCCGACGACCTGGACGAGGCGCTGGACCGGGCGCTGCCCGGGCCGTGGCGGGTGCACTACCACGTGCCGCTGCACGCCCCACCCGAGGAACCGCTCGGCTCTACCCTGCCGGTGCTCCGCGCGGCCCTGAGAGCGCTCTTCGACGGCCCGACCGCCGGCTGCGACCACCTCGACGTCGAGACGTACACCTGGGGGGTGCTGCCGGCCGCCCGACGGCCCGGCACCGACGCGGAGCTGGCCGCCGGCATCGCCGCGGAACTGGCCTTCGCCCGGGACGAACTGGTCGGCCTCGGCCTGACCGCAGAACGAACCGTGAGCATGGGAGTGACGCGATGAGCCGGCGACTGGTGGTCCTCGACGTGGTGGGGTTGACGCCCCGACTACTGGCGCACATGCCTCGACTGCGGGGGGTCGCCGACGGCGGCTTCCGGGCCGAGCTGGGCACCGTGCTGCCCGCCGTGACCTGCTCGGTGCAGTCCACCTTCCTCACCGGCGAGCAGCCCAGCGGGCACGGGATCGTCGGCAACGGGTGGTATTTCCGGGAGCTGGGCGAGGTGTTGCTGTGGCGGCAGCACAACGCGCTGGTCGGCGGGGACAAGCTCTGGCAGGCCGCCCGTCGGGCCGAACCCGGCTACACGGTGGCCAACGTCTGCTGGTGGTACGCGATGGGCGCCGACGTCAACTGGACGGTGACGCCCCGCCCGGTCTACTACGCCGACGGGCGCAAGGAGCCGGACTGCTACACCGACCCGCCGGAGCTGCACGACGCGCTCACCGGGCGGCTGGGCACCTTCCCGCTCTTCACCTACTGGGGGCCGACGGCCGGGTTGCCGTCGTCGCGGTGGATCTGCCAGGCGGCCGAGCAGATCCTCGCCGACGTGTCACCCGACCTGACCCTGGTCTACGTTCCGCACCTGGACTACGACCTGCAACGCTTCGGTCCCTCGTCGGCCCAGGCCGCCGCGGCGGCTGCGGAGCTGGACACGGTGCTCGGCCCGCTCCTGGACGCCGCCCGGGCCCGGGACGCCACAGTGGTGGTGCTGTCGGAGTACGGCATCACCGACGTGTCCCGGCCGGTGGACGTCAACCGGTTGCTGCGCTCCGAGGGGCTGTTGCGGGTGCACACCCAGGCGGGCATGGAGTACCTCGATCCGTGGACGTCGAAGGCGTTCGCGGTCGCCGACCACCAGATCGCGCACGTCTACGTCCGGGACCCGGCCGACGTGCCGGCGGTGGCGAAGCTCTGCGCCGGCCTGCCCGGGGTGGCCGAGGTGCTCGACGCCGAGGGCAAGGCAGCACACGGGCTGGACCATCCGCGCGCCGGTGAGCTGGTGCTGGTGGCCGAGCCGGACGCCTGGTTCACCTACTACTACTGGCTGGACGACGCCCAGGCACCGGACTTCGCCCGGCTGGTCGAAATTCACCGGAAGCCGGGCTACGACCCGGCGGAGCTGTTCTTCGACCCGGCCAACCCCGGTGCCGCGAAGGCCCGCGCCGGGGTCGCCCTGGCCCGCAAGAAGCTCGGCATGCGGTACCTGATGAGCGCGGTCGGCCTCGATGCCGGTGCGCGGGCGGTGCGTGGCTCGCACGGGCGGCTGCCCGACGACCCGGCGGACGGCCCGGTGCTGCTCTGCTCCGACCCGACCGCGGCCCGGGACAAGATCGCGGCGACCGAGGTCAAGGCGCTCCTGCTGGAGCTGGCCGGGCTGAGCCCCGGCGGCGCGGTCGGGTCGGGGGAGGGCTCATGACGGTCACCGTCGTGCCCACCGACGCCAGCGAGCTGCGGGCGCGCTTCGACGCGGAGCTGGCCGGGTTTCTCAGCCGGCAGGGCCCGGACTGGCCGGACGGGGCGCCGCGGGGCGTGTTCACCGCGCTCCAACGGTTCGTGCTCGCCGGCGGCAAGCGGTTACGGCCGCTCTTCTGCTACTGGGGCTGGCGCGGCGCGGGCGCGGCCGACGGCACCCCGATCGTGGTGGCCGCGGCGGCCCTGGAGCTGTTCCACGCGTTCGCGCTGATCCACGACGACATCCTGGACGGCAGCGACCGCCGCCGGGGTGAGCCGTCGGTGCACCGGCTCTTCGCCGACCTGCACGCCCGCTCGTCGTGGCGCGGCGACCCCGAGGCGTACGGCCGCAACACCGCGCTGCTCTGCGGGGACCTCTGCGCGGCCTGGTCGGATCAGATGTTCCACGAGTGCGGGCTGAGCACCGAGCAGGTGCACCGGGGGTACGGCGTGTTCGCGCTGATGCGTACCGAGGTGATCGCGGGGGAGTACCTGGACCTGGTCTCGGGTGTGGGTGACGGCTCGGTGGCCAGCGCGCTCACCGTGATCCGGATGAAGGCTGCCCGGTACACGGTCACCCGGCCGTTGCAGATCGGTGCGGCACTGGCCGGCGCGGGGCCGGAGCTGATCGCCGCCTTGGGCGAGTTCGGTGACCCGCTGGGTGACGCGTTCCAGCTCCGCGACGACGTCCTGGGCGTGTTCGGTGACCCGGCGGTCACCGGGAAGTCGGTCCTGGACGACCTGCGTGAGGGCAAGCCCACGGTCATGATGGCGCTGGCCCGTAGCGCCGCCGACCGGCCGCAGACCATCCGGCTGCGGGAGCTGTTCGGCAACCCGGCGTTGGACGCCGAGGGCGCGGCGGAGCTGCGCGACATCATCGAGGCGACCGGCGCGCGGGAGCGGATCGAGCAGATGATCCGGGTCCGGACCGAGGCCGCGCTCTCCGCCCTGCAGAACGCCATGGTGGCCGATGAGGCCCGTGCGGCCCTGGTTGCGCTGGCCGGGCAGGCGATCGACCGACGCGCCTGACCGGCGACTTTCGATCAAATCGACGAAAGTTGATGCTGAACCGCCGGAAGGTATGGACACATCGACACGTGCGACTTAGTGTCGTGACCAACACGACAATGTTTCGTCGAGGTGAACCGGCGGCGCGGTAACCCATCGACCCCCCACCACCGCTACGGCATCCGGCGCGACGGCGCGCGCCCGGCCTGGCAGTCACACGTCAGGAAGGGACAGCACAGATGTCCATGAAGGACGCACCCAGACAACGGTCCCGACGATGGTTCTCCGCCGGATCCGCGCTGCTGCTGGCGGTCGCCGCCGGCACTGTCACCTTCGCCGCCGGCTCGGCACCCGCCCAGGCACACACGATCGTCGCCAGCGACTTCCAGCAGGTCGAGCTGGCCCGTGGCGTGACCGACATGGGTGAGCCGATGTCGCTGGCGGTGCTACCGGACCGCTCGGTCCTGCACACCGCCCGCAACGGCACCCTGCGCCGCACCGACGCCAACGGCACCACCTCCGTGATCGGCACCCTGTCGGTCTACACGCACGACGAGGAGGGGTTGCAGGGCGTCGGCGTCGACCCGGGCTTCGCCAGCAACCGCTACATCTACCTCTACTACGCCCCGCCGCTCTCCACCCCCGGCGGCGACGCGCCGGCCACCGGCACCGACTTCTCGGCCTTTGACGGGGTCAACCGCCTCTCCCGGTTCACCCTCAACTCGGACTTCACGCTCAACCAGGCCAGCAAGGTCGACGTGCTCGACGTCCCGGCCAGCCGGGGTGTGTGCTGCCACGTCGGTGGGGACATCGACTTCGACGCCGCCGGCAACCTCTACCTGTCCACCGGCGACGACACCAACCCGTTCGAATCGTCCGGCTACTCACCACTGGACGAGCGGACCAACCGCAACCCCGCGTACGACGCGCAGCGCAGCGCCGGCAACACCAACGACCTGCGCGGCAAGATCCTGCGGATCAAGGTGAACGCCAACGGCACGTACTCGATCCCGTCGGGCAACCTGTTCGCCCCCGGCACGGCCAGGACCCGGCCGGAGATCTACGCGATGGGGTTCCGCAACCCGTTCCGGATCAGCGTGGACAAGGCCACCGGGGTGGTCTACGTCGGTGACTACGGGCCGGACGCCGGCTCCACCAGCTCCACCCGCGGGCCGTCCGGCCAGGTGGAGTTCAACCGGGTCGCGGCACCGGGCAACTACGGCTGGCCGTACTGCACCGGCACCAACACCAGCACCGAGACGTACAACGAGTTCGACTTCGCGACCAGCGCCAGCGGCGCGAAGTACAACTGCACCGGCGGGCCGACAAACAACTCGTTCCGCAACACCGGCCTGACCACCCTGCCGCCGGCCCAGCCCGCCTGGATCCGGTACGCCGGTGACGCCGGCACCCCGACCGAGTTCGGCGGCGGCTCCGAGTCGCCGATGGGCGGCCCGGTCTACCGGTACAACGCCTCGTCGACCTCCACCACCAAGTTCCCGCAGTCGTTCGACGGGCAGTTCTTCGCCACCGAGTTCGGCCGAGGCTGGATCAAGCCGATCCACGTCAACGCCGACGGCTCCCGAGGGGCCATCGACACCTTCCCGTGGGTCGGCAAGCAGGTGATGGACTCGGCGTTCGGCCCGGACGGCGCGTACTACGTGCTCGACTACGGCACCGGTTACTTCAACGGTGACGCCAACTCGGCGCTCTACCGCTTCGACTACGTCGGCGGCGGCAACCGGGCGCCCACCGCGAAGGCCAGCGCCAACCGCACCTCTGGCGCGGCCCCGCTCGCTGTGACGTTCTCCTCGGCCGGCTCGGCCGACCCCGAGGGCGGCGCGTTGACCTACGCGTGGGCGTTCGGTGACGGGACCACCTCGACCGCCGCCAACCCGACGAAGACCTACAGCGCCAACGGCACCTACACCGCCACGCTGACGGTGCGGGACCCGCAGGGCGCCACCGGCAGCAGCAGCGTGCAGATCAGCGTCGGCAACACCGCGCCCACCGTCACGATCAACAACCCGGGCAACGGTCAGCTGTTCGGCTTCGGGGACACGGTCGCGTACAGCATCACGGTGTCCGACCCGGAGGACGGCACCATCGACTGCACGAAGGTCAAGATGACCTACGTGCTCGGGCACGACCAGCACGGGCACCAGATCACCTCGAAGACCGGTTGCTCGGGCTCGATCACCATCCCGGTCGACGGTGAGCACGACGACGCGGCGAACATCTTCGCGATCTTCGACGCCGAGTACACCGACGCCGGTGGGCTGACCACGCACACCCAGCACACGCTGCCGCCGCGGCACCGCCAGGCCGAGTTCTACGGCACCTCGTCGGGGATCAACGTGTTCAGCAAGACCCCGGCCGAGGGTGGCAAGACCGTCGGCGACATCAACAACGGCGACTGGATCGCGTTCCAGCCGTACCGGCTGGGCAACGTGACCTCGTTCAACGCCCGGGTCTCCTCGGCGGGCGCCGGTGGCACCCTCCAGGTCCGGGCCGGCTCGGCCACCGGCACCGTGCTCGGCTCGGCCACGGTCCCGGTGACCGGCGGCTGGGAAACCTTCACCACTGTCACCGGGACGATCAGCAACCCGCCGACCGGCACGACCACGCTCTACCTGACCTTCGCCGGGTCGGGCACCGGGGCGCTCTACGACCTGGACGCCTTCACCCTCGTCACCGGGACACCCCCGGCCGGTGGGGCCGGGGCGATCAAGGGCCTCGGCGGCAAGTGCCTGGACGTGCGCAACGCCGCCACCGCCGACGGCACGCAGATCCAGATCTACACCTGCAACGGCAGTGCCGCGCAGACCTGGGCGGTCACCCCCAACTCCACGATCAAGTCGTTGGGTAAGTGCCTGGACGTGTCGGGCGGTGCCACCGCCGACGGCACCAAGATCCAGCTCTGGACCTGCAACGGGACCGCCGCGCAGAACTGGGCGGCCCAGGCCGACGGCACGCTGCGCAACACGTCGTCGGGCAAGTGCCTCGATGTCTCCGGCAACAGCTCCGCTGACAGCACGGTGGTCCACCTCTGGACCTGCACCGCCGCCGCCAACCAAAAGTGGACCCTGCCCTGAGCTGGCGGGAGGGGCCCTTCGACAACGCCTAGTGTGATGCGAGGGGCCCCTCCTAACCGCAATTAGGAGAGCGATATGCGCAGACGCCTGCGACCCGTCCTCGGTGCGGCCATGGCCGCACTCGCCGTCATCGCCTGCACCACCCCGGCCACCCCGGCCAGCGCCGCCGACGCCCCGTACGACGTGCTGGTCTTCTCCAAGACCGCTGGTTTCCGCCACGACGCGATCCCGGTCGGCATCCAGACCATCCGCGACCTGGGCGCGGCGAACAACTTCACGGTCACCGCGACCGAGGACGCCGCCGCGTTCACCACGAGCAACCTCAACCAGTACGAGGCGGTCGTCTTCCTCAACACCACCGGCGACGTGCTCAACGCCAGCCAGCAGACCGCCTTCGAGTCGTACATCGGCTCCGGCCGCGGGTACGTGGGTGTGCACGCCGCAGCCGACACCGAGTACGACTGGCCGTTCTACGGCAACCTCGTGGGCGCGTGGTTCGCCTCGCACCCCGCCATCCAGCAGGCCAACATGAAGGTGGAGGACCGGGGCCACGCGGCCACCGCTCACCTGCCGCAGACCTGGACCCGCACCGACGAGTGGTACAACTACCGCACCAACGCCCGGTCGAGCGCCCACGTGCTGGCCACCCTGGACGAGTCGTCGTACTCCGGCGGCGGGATGGGCGCCGACCACCCGCTGAGCTGGTGCAAGAGCTACAGCGGCGGCCGGTCCTTCTACACCGGCGCGGGGCACACCCAGGCGTCGTACGCGGAGGCGGGGTTCCGCAACCACCTGCTCGGCGGCATCCGGTACGCCTCCGGTCGGAGCAAGGCCGACTGCCGGCCCGAGACCGGCTACACCCCGCTGTTCAACGGCTCGACGGCCGGCTGGTCACAGGCCGGCCCGGGCAGCTTCACCAACACCGACGCCACTCTGACCTCGGTCGGCGGCATGGGGCTGTACTGGTACAACGCCAAGCAGTTCACCAACTACTCGCTGAAGATGGACTGGAAGCTGGCCGGTGACGACAACTCCGGCATTTTCATCGGGTTCCCACCGTCGAGTGACCCGTGGTCGGCTGTCGACAACGGGTACGAGATCCAGATCGACGCCACCGACGCGGCCGACCGCACCACCGGCGCGGTCTACACCTACAAGTCCGCCGACATCGCCGCCCGCGACGCGGCGTTGAACGCGGCGGGGGAGTGGAACACGTACGAGCTGCTGGTCGAGGGCGAGCGGCTACAGATCTTCCTCAACGGGGTGAAGATCAACGATTTCACCAACACCAACCCGGTCCGCTCGTTGGCCGGTCACATCGGCATTCAGAACCACGGCACCGGGGACGACGCCTCCTTCCGCAACATCCGGATCAAGGAGCTGGGCACCACGCCGCCGCCCACCGGCACGATCCAGGCCGAGGCGTTCAGCTCGGCCAACGGCGTCTCCGCGTTCACCAAGGCGGGCGCCAACGGTGGGCAGACCGTCGGCTACATCGACCCGGGTGACTGGGCCGCGTACAACGGGGTCAACCTGGCCGGGGTCACCTCGTTCACGGCCCGGGTCGTCTCCGGCGGCGCGGGTGGCGCCATCCAGGTGCGCACCGGTTCGGCCACCGGCCCGGTGCTCGGCACTGTCGCGGTGCCCAACACCGGCAGTTGGACGACCTTCGCCAACGTCTCCACGGCACTGTCCAACGTCCCGTCCAGCACCCAGAACCTCTACCTCACCTTCACCGGTAGCGGCACGGGGCTCTTCGACCTGGACGACTTCACCCTGGTCAAGGGCAGTGGGGGCGGCACCGGTGTCGGCCCGATCAAGGGTCTCGCCGGCAAGTGCCTGGACGTGCGCAACGCCGGCACCGCCGACGGCACCCAGATCCAGATCTACACCTGCAACAGCAGCACGGCGCAGACCTGGACCGTGACGCCGAACTCGACGATCAAGGCGCTCGGCAAGTGCCTGGACGTCTCCGGCAGCGGCACCGCCGACGGCACCAAGATCCAGCTCTGGACCTGCAACGGCAGCGGCGCGCAGAACTGGGCGGCCGCGTCCGACGGCACCCTGCGCAACCCGTCGTCGGGCAAGTGCCTGGACGTCTCCGGCAACAACTCCGCCGACAGCACCGTCGTGCACCTCTGGACCTGCCTCAACGCGGCCAACCAGAAGTGGACCCTGCCCTGACCGACTAGGGCTGGAGGGGTCGACGCTGTTGGCCCCTCCCGCTCCGGCGGCCGACCATGCCGGGCCGGGTGTGCCCCGACCGGCCGGGTTCGTCGGCTCTGGCGGAGCGGCGAGGCTCGGGAGGTGTCACCCGCGAGCGCTATACCTGTGAGTCATAGTTATGACTCACAGGTATAGCGCTCGCACCGGTGTGTGCCCCGACGCAGATCTCGCCCGTGGCACGCGGCCCGTCGACGCGGTGCCGTCGAGAGCGCCGACCGGGTGGGCGCGTTGCGGGGGACGCCGGGGGTTGGCGCACAGCTGGCTGCCGTACCTTGACCTGCATGGGGTTGTTCGCGCAGTGGCGTGGGACGGTGCTGGCGCGAGGCCATCAGCTGCTCGGTGCGCTGGGCCGGGCCGACGAGCCCGACGACCCGTCCGAGCCGGCGCCCAGCCTGAACCGTCTCGACGCGCTGGTGGAGGGCTTCACCGCCGGTCAACCGGTGCGCTGGACCATGGCCGGGCAACCCCGGCCGCTGCCCGGCCCGGTCGACGTGGTGGCGTACCGGATCATCGAGGAAGCGCTGACCAACGCGTGCCGGCACGCGCCGGGCGCGCCGGTCGGGGTCCGCCTGCGCTACGACGCCGCGGGCATCACCATCGAGGTCCGCGACGAGGGCACCGGTCCCGCTCCGTCCGGCGGCGGCACCCAGGGCGCCGGTCGGGGTCTGCTCGGGGTACGCAGGCGCGCCGAGCGGCTCGGCGGCACGTTCTCGGCCGGCCCGCGCGCCGGTGGCGGCTTCACCGTACGAGCTGTCCTGCCCGCGCCCGAGGAAATGATCGGATGATCGGCCGACCGCGGGGCTTCCCCGATGGGGCACTGCGGAAATAAGGTGGGGGTCGGCGACCGTGCTGGTGGCCGGTGACCCGGTGGGAGGCGCAACCCGCCGGGCTCAGGTGTGTTCCGCACCCACCGGTGACCGCTCGGGTGCCGCGCACGTCCGGTCACCCTCGCCCCGGTCCGCACAAGGAATCCCCATCACAACAGGGGAGAAGGACAATGGCGCGACCCATCACGCTCTTCACCGGCCAGTGGGCCGATCTTCCGTTCGAGGAGGTCTGCCGGCTCGCCTCCGAGTGGGGCTACGACGGTCTGGAGATCGCCTGCTGGGGCGACCACTTCGAGGTCGACAAGGCGCTCGCCAACGACTCGTACGTCGAGCGCAAGCGGGAGACCCTCGCGAAGCACAACCTTGAGGTCTTCACGATCTCCAACCACCTGGTTGGTCAGGCGGTCTGCGACCACCCGATCGACGAGCGGCACCAGGACATCCTGCCCGGCCGTATCTGGGGCGACGGGGAGCCCGAGGGGGTTCGTCAGCGGGCCGCCGAGGAGATCAAGGACACCGCGCGGGCGGCGGCGAAGCTCGGGGTGAAGACGGTCGTCGGCTTCACCGGGTCGTCGATCTGGCACACCCTCGCGATGTTCCCGCCGGTGCCGCCGTCGATGATTGAGCGCGGCTACCAGGACTTCGCCGACCGGTGGAACCCCATCCTCGACGTGTTCGACGAGGTGGGAGTGCGGTTCGCGCACGAGGTGCACCCCAGTGAGATCGCGTACGACTACTGGACGACGAAGCGGACGCTGGAGGCGATCGGCAACCGGCCCGCGTTCGGTCTGAACTGGGACCCGTCGCACTTCGTCTGGCAGGAGCTGGACCCGGTGAACTTCATCTTCGACTTCGCCGACCGGATCTACCACGTGGACTGCAAGGACGCGAAGGTGCGTACCGGCGATGGCCGGCGTGGCCGGCTCGCCTCGCACCTGCCCTGGGCCGACCTGCGGCGCGGTTGGGACTTCGTCTCCACCGGCCACGGCGACGTGCCCTGGGAGGACTGCTTCCGCGCGTTGAACGCGATCGGCTACAACGGCCCGATCTCCATCGAGTGGGAGGACGCCGGAATGGACCGGCTGGTCGGCGCCCCGGAGGCGTTGCAGTTCGTCCGCCGGCTCGCCTTCGACGCACCGAGCGCCGCCTTCGACGCGGCGTTCAGCAGCAAGGACTGACCGCACGTCGGACAGACCACGGGCCGGTCGCCCTGCGGCGACCGGCCCGTCGACGTGCGGTTGGTCAGAGCGTGCTGGCGTTCGTGCCCGAGCCGGACGGCTTGGTGCGGGGGTTCGTGGACGACGGCGACCCGGAGGTCGTGCCGACCGTGCTGGTGCCCGCCTTGGCGCCCACGGTGGCGGGCGTGCCGGCGAACGCGTCGTCGGCTGCGGTCAGCTCCTGCTTGCCGGTGCTGCCGTTGCCGTTGCCCAGCTTCTCGGCCAGTTTGGTCTGGCCGAGCTTGTCCTTGCCCTCGCTGTAGAGCTTGTTGGCCTGGGCCTGCGCGACCCCGGCCGCCTCCTGGACGGTCGGGTGGTCGAGCACCTTGCGGCCCTTGACCACGAGCTCTTCGTACTTCTCCCGGCCGGCACGGGCGCCCAGGACGAATCCCGCAGCCAGCCCGCCAAGAAACATGATCTTTCCGCGCATGGCGGCTCCTTCCGTACCTGACGCGCCGTCGCCCCGGCGAGTTGCCCCGTCGGAAGGCGACCTGTTCGCGCCTGCGTCCTCTGTCCGCAGCTAACTACCCATCCTGCTCCCCGCTCAAGCATGCTTGTGCCGGGATGGCGATTTACCCCTATTGTCAATGCGATGGCGGGGAGGCAACCCACTGGACCACCACCGGGGGATGTCCTGTACTCTTGTCCCGTCGCACGGCGTCGGGGAGATCCGAAGTCGGGCGGAGCACGATCCCCTGTAGCTCAATTGGCAGAGCAGCCGGCTGTTAACCGGCAGGTTATTGGTTCGAGTCCAATCGGGGGAGCTTTTCCACGTACGCCCGTCAGCCACCGGCCGACGGGCGTTTTCGTGTGTGTGACACGGTTTCACCCACCCTGGGCCTGCTTGCCCGGCAGGATGGTCGATGTCGACTGAGGCTCCCGCTGCGTCGATTGATGCGTCGATCCTTGGGGTGAGTGCGGATGTCCGGACGAGGCGGCAGGGCCACGCTGATCGCGGTGGCGGTCGTGCTGGCCTGGTTGTTGGTCGGCGGCGTGTCCGGCCCGTACGCGGGGCGCCTCAGCGAGGTCGCCACCAACGACAACGCCGCCTTCCTGCCCACCGACGCCGAGGCGACCCGCGCCCAGGACCTCGCCGGCGAGTTCGTCGACCGGCAGACCATCCCGGCTCTGGTCGTTTACGAGCGGCCCTCCGGGATCACCGACGCGGACCGGCAACGGGTGGGCGCCGACGCCGCCCGGTTCGCCCAGATCCCCGGCGTGGTCACCCCACTGCCCCCGCCCATCCCGAGCGAGGACGGCCAGGCACTCCAGGTCGTCGTACCGGTGGACGACGCCGAGGGCGAGGAGATCGGCACTGTCGTCGAGCAACTGCGCGACATCACCGGCGGTGACCGGGACGGCCTCACCGTGGACGTCTCCGGCCCGGCCGGTCTGCTCGCCGACCTGATCGAGGTCTTCTCCGCCATCGACGGACCACTGCTGCTGGTCACCCTGGTCGTGGTGCTGGTCATCCTGCTGATCGTCTACCGCAGCCCGGTCCTCTGGATCTTCCCGCTGCTCGCCGCCGGGATGTCGTACGCCCTCGCCTCGGTCTTCGTCTACCTGCTCGCCGACGCGGACGTGGTGAAGCTCAACGGGCAGGCCCAGGGCATCCTCACAGTGCTGGTCTTCGGCGCCGGCACCGACTACGCGCTGCTGCTGATCGCCCGCTACCGGGAGGAGCTGCACCGGCACGACCGGCCGTGGGACGCCATGAAGACCGCCTGGAAGGGCGCCGCGCCGGCCATCATCGCCTCCGGCGGCACTGTCATCGTCAGCCTGCTCTGCCTGCTGCTGTCCAGCCTCAACTCCAACCGGGCACTCGGCCCGGTCGCCGCCATCGGCATCGCCGCCACCCTGCTGGTGATGCTCACCTTCCTACCCGCCCTGCTGGTGCTCGGCGGACGGTGGGCGTTCTGGCCCCGACGGCCCCGAGCCGACCAGGCCGACCCGCGGGCCGAACACGGCATCTGGAGCCGCGTGGCCGGCTTCGTGGCCCGGCACGCCCGCCCGATCTGGCTGACCACCGCCGTCGTGCTGGCCCTGTTGACCCTCGGCCTCACCCAGCTCGGCGCCACCACGCTCGGCCAGTCCGACCTGTTCACCCAGCGCACCGACTCGGTCGACGGCCAAGAGGTGATCTCCCGGCACTACCCGGCCGGCACCGGCAGCCCGGCCACCATCTTCACCACCGAGCAGACCGCCCGACAGGTCGCCCAGGTCGCGAAGGACGTACCCGGGGTCGCCGACGTCCGCCCCCTTCCGGCCGGCCCGCAGACCGGCCCACCCGAGGCGAACGCCGCCCCGAAGGTCGTCGACGGGCGGGTGCAACTGGAGGCGACCCTGGCCGACCCACCCGACAGCGACGGCGCCGAGCGGACCATCCGCGAGCTGCGGGTGGCCGTACACCAGGTGCCCGGCGCGGACGCGGTGGTCGGCGGCTTCACCGCGATCAACGTGGACACCTCGGACGCCGCCAAGCGCGACCAGAACGTCATCATCCCGGTGGTGCTGGTGGTCATCGCTGTCATCCTGGCCCTGCTGCTGCGTGCGCTGCTCGCCCCGCTGCTGCTGATCGCCACCGTGCTGCTCAGCTTCGCGGCGACCCTCGGCCTCTGCGCGCTGCTGTTCCGCCACGTCTTCGACTTCCCCGGCGTGGACTCGTCGTTCCCGCTGTTCGCGTTCGTCTTCCTGGTCGCGCTCGGCATCGACTACAACATCTTCCTGATGAGCCGCGTCCGCGAGGAGTCGGTCAAGCGCGGCACCCGCGCCGGAGTGCTCGCCGGCCTCGCCGTCACCGGCGGGGTGATCACCTCCGCCGGCATCGTGCTCGCCGCGACGTTCTCCGCCCTCGCCGTCCTGCCCCTGGTGGTGCTCGTCGAGTTGGGTACGGCGGTCGCGATCGGGGTACTGATCGACACCATCATCGTCCGGTCGCTGCTGGTGCCCGCACTCGCGTACGACATCGGGCCGAAGATCTGGTGGCCGGGCCGGTTGTCCCGGGCGAACGGTGAGCGGGAGGCACGCGGTGCTGGCTGAAACCGATGTGGTCATCGTCGGCGGCGGCCTGGCCGGCCTCGCCGCCGCCCGCCGGCTGCACCGCGCCGGCGTGCCCTGGCGGCTGGTGGAGGCCGAGGGTCGGCTCGGCGGCCGGGTCGCCACCGACGTGGTCGACGGTCACCTCATCGACCGGGGGTTCCAGGTGCTCAACACCGCCTACCCCCGGCTCGGCACGCTGCTCGACACCGACCAGCTCAACCTCGGCTACTTCACCTCCGGTGTGCTGGTCCGCAAGGGCGACAAGCTGCTGCGCCTGGTCAACCCGCTGCGCGAGCCGACCGGTGGGCCCGGCACCGCGCTCGCCGGGGTCGGCTCCCTGCTCGACCGGCTGCGCTTCGCCGCCCTCGCCACCGGCTGCGCCACCCTCCCCGCGTCCCGACTGCTCGCCGCGCCGGAAGCCACAACCGAGACGGCGCTGCGCCGCGCCGGTCTCTCTGACGGCATCATCGAGGAGTTGCTGCGACCGTTCCTGTCCGGTGTGTTCATCGAGCGGGAACTCTCCACCTCCAGTCACGTGCTGGCGATGGTGCTGCGCTCCTTCGCCCGCGGCCGGATCGGCCTGCCCGCCGAAGGGATGGCCGCGCTACCCCGGGCTGTCGCCGCACCGCTGCCCGCCGACCTGCTCGACCTGGACACCCCGGTCGCGGAGGTCACCCCCGGCCGGGTCCGCACCCAGGCCGGCGACATCCGCTGCCGGGCCGTCGTCGTCGCCGTAGACCCGCCCGCCGCGGCCGCGCTGCTGCCAGCCCTGGCGACGGTACGCATGCACAGCTACACCACCTACTACCACAGCGCGCCCGAGCCGCCGCTCACCGAGCCGATCCTGCTCGTCGACGGTGACCGACGCGAACTCGTCGCCAACACCGTGGTGCTCAGCAACGCCGCCCCGACGTACGCGCCCGCCGGCCGGCACCTGATCGCCACCTCGGTGGTCGGCCCGACGGCCCCACCCGAGCCGACCATCCGGGCCGAGCTGACCCGGCTGTACGGCCGCTCCACCGCCGACTGGACCCACCTCACCACAGTGGCCATCCCCGAGGCGCTACCCGCCGCACCGCCGCCACAGGGACGGCTGCGCAAGCCGGTGGCGCTGGGGGAGGGCCTGTTCGTGGCCGGTGACCACCGGGACAGCCCATCGATCCAGGGCGCCCTCACCAGCGGCTGGCGCGCCGCCGGCGCCGTGCTGGACGAGCTGCGCGCCGGCTGACAGGCGTACCCGAGCACGCTGTTATATTCCTGTTGCCCATCGTGCTGGCGCAGGCGTGGGCGCCGGCCGGCTCGGTGCTGGCTGCTGACCGCCGAGCGGGATAAGATCCGGCGCGGTGTTCGGGGCGGTAGCTCAGCCGGTTAGAGCAGTCGACTCATAATCGATCGGTCACGGGTTCGAGTCCCGTCCGCCCCACCAGCCGTTTTCCTGGCGATGCTGCCGAGCAGCGCCTCGCGGAGCTGGCCGAGGCCGCCGCCTGTCCGCTCGATCGCGTCCGTGGTCACGAGGTCGTCGGGGCGCGGCCCCGACGGGCTGCTTCCGGAAGCACGCCGGGCGGGATGATGCCGAACCAGGCTCCGGTGGCGACCATCGAGGCGACGACGTACGCCACCCACCACCCGAGCAGCGCCCACGCGCCTTGGGTGACGGCGCCGGCCAGGCCGGGCGCGACGAACAGGAGAAGAAGGCAGGCCAGACGACCGTGCGAGAGGCTGTTCTCCTTCGGCAACCTCTGGGCCTTGCGGAACGGAATGAGTCTGACTCCGTAGGGACGACGGCGCAGCGTGAGACTCGCCGGCCAGAGCCGCCCGTACCCGGCCACGTCGACCACGCTGACGCCGAACCCGTGCCGGACCGTGGCCTGACGCGGCCTGGTCAGCTCGCGCAACCACGGTTCCCAGACGACGCGTTGGTGCAGGACACCGCCGTCCCGGCCACTCACCGTCAGCCACACGGAGTATCCCTTGGGACCGGCGTCGATCCCGCCGGCGGCGCTCACGGCGCCCGCCGCAGCGGTGACCCGCCCCGCACTTCCCGGCTGCGGCGACTGCGCCAGATGCGCGGTCACCATGACGCGCCTCGCGGGAGCACGAGCGGCACCCCACCACTGCACAAGGCGGACGAGCCAGGACAGCACCAGAAAGGTTCCCGGAGCCAGCGCCACGAGGATGTCGCCCTCTCGCTGCTCGACCCGCGGGTCGGTACCCAGCCGGTACCCCAGCGCGATGAGGGCGGCCAACGCGACGACGCTGCCGATCACGACCATCGGCGCGCGAGCACGCCGATTCGCCAAGGCCGCTGCACTCCCGCTGCTGGCCACAGCGTCGTCCTCCCCGTTGGCCCCTCCGGACGTCGCCCCGACGTTAGCAACGCCGAGCAAGGCTGACCTTGCGCGTCCGTTCCAGATGTTCACGTCTTACGGCGGTGGCAGGTGCAGTGCAGTGCAGTGCAGTGCAGTGCGGTCGCGGACGGGCCCTGAGCCGATCGCTTCGAGCGAGGGCCATCGAGATCTCGCAAGTTCCGACGGAACCCGCTGTCGTCCGACAAGAGATGCGCGACAGATCTCCGCCAGTCGAAGTGCGACGGCTCCACCGAACTGGAGCAGCAGGCCCTCGGGCGTGGACGCACGAATCTGTCAATGATCGGATGCCTTGTCGCTACAACGAACACTGGCTTGGAACCGTGGCCGGACTACCCTCATTGGCGTGCCCATTGATGATCTTCCGTTGCCTCCGGCGTTCGAGGCGGTCACGGCCTGGGCCGGTACTGGGCGGGTGGTGCGTGCTACGGAGCTGGACGTGGCGACGTGGCGGCTTCCCGAGCCGCAGAAGGCCGCGCTGGTCTCCTCCGGCGTACCGCTGATCGATGACCTCGTGAGTGCGGTGTCGTTTCAGGCAGAGCCGACGATGTACCGGTTGGCGAACGCCGATGACCTGGACTGGGCGTACGGTGCCGCGCCGGGAACCGGTGAGGTGCAGATCTGGTCGTCGGACGGCAGCAGCACCGGGTTCGTCAACTCAACGATCACCCACTGGCTGTGTTCGCTGCACATGGTTGGTAGCTGGCTGACCAGCTCAACCGTCATCGACCGCTGGGACGAAGACGGACAGGCCGAAGACGAAGCACTCGCGGAACTCGCCGACCTGTTGGAGCGGATCAAGGCCGTTGACCCGCCCGCGTTCGGGGACGGCGACCATACAACCCACTTCTGGCCCGGAGTGCTCGACCGGTGGCTCTACTGACCGACGCAGGCATCCTTTTCTGGCCGGACACCGATCCTGGCCCAAGTCTCCAAGTAGCCGCGATCCGCGCCGGCCCGGCCCTGGCCTGCTGGCGACCTCCGGCCGCCATCGGCCGGGCCGGCCGGCCACGCTCCGGCCGACCAAGCCCTCTTGCCCGATGAGGAGAGCCGCTCCAGCGCTTGGCCTTGGCCTGTTACGCGTCAGCCCACCGCGAATATGCCTGAGCACTTGCTCAGAGCATCGCGCTCCCAGTCGTCTCCTACGAGAGCGACGGGGTAGCTGACCTTCCTGCCTTGCTCGTCATCGGTCTCGACGGATAACCCTAGCGGCAGCGGCTCTCGCTGGAGGCGTGCGACTGAGCACTCGAACCACAGCTCGACCGCGAGCTGACCGGTGCTGCCAGGGGGTAACAGCCGGGGCGTTCCGATGCTGCTTATTACGACGCCCGGCCTCTCTGCGTGAACCCCACGAACGGTGATCGACCCGGGACCGCCGTTGGCCAACGCCAAATACCCGGACAGTCGGACGGATCCCTCGGAGGCTGCGCTTCCGGAGTCGGCCGATTGAGGGAAGGCCACGAGTGCGACCACGGCGTTCCGGTCCCGCTGATCACGCGAGTCTCGCAGTTGGCTGAAGCCGAAGCCGCCAAGCACAACGCCGACCGCGAAGGCGGCGAGGAGCCGCAGCGGCACCTTCTGTCTGAGCACGGAGCGGTCATGGGCGGGGATACCCGACTTCGCCGACTGGTTGTTGTGCTCGTCCAGGTCGATCACTGCGTGCTCCCCAACATGGGCGTCAGCCTAGGGCCTCTTTACACCAGCAGGTCGCCCGGCCGTAGAGCTGCACGTAGCCCAGCACGGCTGTTGGTCGAAGCTCAAGGCGTTTGCCTGGGCCCGTGGTTCCCGTCGTAGTCGCCCAGATTCACCGACGACAACCGCTCGTCCCAGCTGTCCCAGTACGCCTGCTTCTTCGAGCCCCAGTAGTAGTTGTGGAGTCCCAACAGGTCGCCGTAAGCCTCATTGCGTTCGACGCTGTCGGGTGTCCCGAACTCCGTGAGGAAATCCTCGTACGACCGCAGCGAACTGAAGTAGGCCAGGGGGCCGCGCTCCGCACCATATAAGGCGAAGCCGACCACTGTTCCGCCCGCGATCTTGTAGCTGATGTTGCCAGCGATGTGCAGCATGCCCCCAGCGTCGATAACGCTGCCGACTACCGCGTCGAGAGTGATCCGCTGGCCGCCTGCATCGTAATACTCGGGCTTGGTGCCATCACCGCTCTTCTGCATGTGAACGATCGGGGAGAGGGTGACTTGCTCGATCCGCTCTCGGTCGATGGAGTCAGCTGCGTTCGATCCGTAGTAAATCCCGGCGAGGGTCAGCGTCCGAAGATCAAGGAAGGGCTGGGCAAGGACATCGAGGTTGTCCAGGATCTCGATCACCGGACCAAAATAGTCGTGGCATACAGCAATCCGTACAGCCAAGACTTGCCCGCAAACGCGGACGTTTCCCGACAACCACGGACTTCCCGCCATCTTCCCATCGAACCTTCGAAACTGTGGGGGTGACGGCGAGTGGTCACGCGCTGAGGGGGAAGTCCTTACGCTTGATCTTGGCGCGCCGGCCATCCGGGTGGTGGAACACGATGCCCTCGGCCAAGTGGCCCGGCGCGAATCGGCTCTCCAGCGCGGCTAGATAGCCCCGCAACTCGGAGTAGCTACGAGGCGCGTCCGGCAGGGCGGGCACGCGGAGGTTGAACGGCACACATGTGTGCTCTTCCAGACCGAGCGGGTTGCCTTGGACGCGGGGACCGAGCGCCTCGCACGCGTGCTCGCCGTCGGGCCAGTCCGACACGTCGGTGTTGCGGGCGGCGACCAGTATCCACTTGTCCTCCGCAGCGTGATCGTCGGTGTCGACATACCACCCATCGACGATCCCCTGCTGCTTCTGCACCTTGCTGGGGTTGCGGCGCTTCTCCACTCGCACCAGCTGTCCCGAGCGGACGGTGAGGCGCACGTTGGAGCCGTCGAGCTTCTCGGTTGGGGCGCCCTCGCCGTCGAACACCCAGGCGCAGTCCGGCCTGGGGCGGTCGACGACCCGGAAGTGCTCGTCGCGTTCGAACAGTGTGGGGATCTTCTCCATGACCTGGGCCCCTCTCCTGACCTTTGCGATCAGTTCCTCGGCGGTGATGGCCCCGTCGGCCAGACCGCTGGCCAGCGCACGGACCAGATCTGCCACGGCCACGTCGGCCTCGACGGCGACGTGCTTGAGCGCCCTCTTCTCCTCTGGCGAGAGCCAGGCGACCAAGCGCGACCAGCCCTCCGGTGGAGTCCACCGGGCGAGCTGACCCGGGGTCTTGCGAGGCCGTCCGGGTCCTCTGACCTCATCCATGTCGGAGAACCTAGAAGCTGCATGATGTTGTGTCAATTGGCATAACAGAAATAGGCAAAGTGGATCATGGTGTCCGAGCGAACGGCTCCGTACCACAAGCTGCGCTGGTGCCGGGTCAGCCCGACAGTGGTGGCGAAGCGAGCCACGTCGGCCGCACCGGCAGCGGCGTAGAAGTTGGCTACGTCAGGTGCGAAGGCCCGGCACGTCCGCTGTCGCGTGGCCGATGCCTGACGAGGCCGAGTGTGAGGAATACGAGCGCCACGCTTGCAAGCGTCCACGTTGTTGCGGGTCCGAACGCGCCGATGAGACGTCCGAGGTAGCCCACTGCGAGCAACAGGAGCGATAGTCCAGCGCAGAGGAACCACATCGCTGCGTCAACCGGCCGCCTCCACCGTCTCCGGGCGAACTGCGACATGCGGCCGGTCAGCAAGCAACGGCCAGCGCAGCCCGCTGTAGGCCGGCACGCGGATGATCAGCCATTCGGCGACGCGCGATTGTCAGGTTTGCGAGAACCAGTTGAACATCCGCACTGGTAGGAGTACGAGAACGACGGTCGCAGCGACGGCCAGCAGAACGCGCACCGTGCGAAGGCCTCGCCACCACGGGATGACCCAGAGCAGCAACCACATGACGCCTGAGATGACCACATGTACGCCGACCACCCCGAGGCTGGTCTCCTCGCACATGTTCTCCGCCATGGCCTCCTTGCACAGCGCCGGTGGGCCGTTGTGGTCCCCGAGGCTTCCCAACACCCCGACGAGGCAGGCCAACACTGGAGCGGCTACCAGGGTGAACAGCGGCGTCACCAACCACCCTGCGAGATCACGGTGCCGGTCCACTAGCCGTCCCACTGGCAGAACGCTACAGCTGGGTATCGACAGATCCCAAGCCGATGTTTCGGGCCCCCCGCGCCAACGGCACTGCCCGCATCCAGTCCGCACGAGTTCCAGAGGGCGTACGCCGGGAACGTCGCCGCTACCTGGACCTGCTGACTGCATTTACCGAGCAGGACGGCCGTCAGAGGTGGCACAACTTGGGCGACTTGGGCGGCGCAGGCTCCTATCCCTCGCGGCCCCTGAACGCCCTACCCTTGCTGCCGTCGTGAACCGTGTGAACGACGCCTACCATGAGCCGATGATCGAGCAGAGTCAGCGACGCGTTCCTGTGCCGGTCGCCGTCGCCGCCGTGATTTTGCTTGTGGGCGCCGCCAACCCGGCCTCGATGATGTTTGCAGATGGTCCATCCGTGGCCACCGGGTTGATAGGCGTACTTCTTCTCCTGGCGTTGGCTTACGGCCTGTGGCGTGGGAGCGGGCGGGCCCGGTTTTGGACGACCGTTTTCTCGATTGTCAGCGTGGGGTACGGCGTCGTCACGATCACCGAGGCTGGTGCGTCAGGGCTGCTGCAGATCGTTGCTGCGGCAGTAATCGTCGGCCTGTTGCTGGTACCCGCCTCGTCCGCCGGTGGTTTCACGACTTGCCGGCGGAGGGGTAGCGCCGGCCAGAGGTCCGGCGTACCTGTGCGCTCAGTGTCAGCGGGTCCGGCTGACGGACGAGACCCTCGGGTCTGTGGAGTAGCGGCGGACGACGTCGTCGGCGTCGCCAGCGGTGGCACCGGGATCGAACAGCACCTCCAGGCACGGCGCTTGCGGCCCTTCTGACCCGAAGCCCGCAACCACCTGATCCGGGTCGAAGCGGTGGCTCTCGCGCACCAGCTCCTCAGCGGACTGCCCCTGCCGCACACAAACCATCGCCTCGGGCTGACGACCACCCCAGGCCAGGGCTGGAGCCGACACGCCGATGGCGAGGACCACTGCCGTCCCCACGCCGATGACGGTCGTCCGGCCAAGCCCTGGCCGGCTGGCCGGTGACATCACCGCCACCAGGGCTGACAGCGCGTACACCCAGAGAGCCCGCTTGTCGGCCGAGTCATGGAGAGCCAACGCGACGACGCCGGCTCCGACGGTCTGTGTGACCAGGCTGACCAGCCGGAACCCCGGCGAGTCGACCAACGCCGCTGGTATCACGGCAAGCGCACCAAGCAACAGGATGAGCATGACAAGCCCGTACGCACTCCATTCACGGCGTGCGTCCAGGACGAGCAACACCAGGGCAACCAGGTGTCCGCAGACGACAAGCGGCGGGCGGAGGTACGCCAGGAACCGTGCGACCATCGGGAGACCCTACGTGATGTGACCGACTTCGATGGGGTTCAAATCCGGCCCGACAGTCGGGCGGTCCACGTGAGGAAGGGGGCAGGACATGGTTCAAGGCACACGCGACGAGTTGCTCGGGCGCTTGGCTGAGGCGGTTGGCTCCGTCACTGTCGCCCACCCGACGCGGGTTGCCGTCGACGGGCCGCCCGCCGCCGGCAAGACCACCCTCGCCGACGAGTTGGCCGCCGTCCTGCGTGAACAGGGCCGCCATGTCATCCGCGCCACGATCGACGATTTCCTCTTTCCCCGGGCTCAGCGCTATCCGCGCGGCGAGTACTCGGCCGAAGGCTGCTACCACGACACCCACGACTACGAGGCGCTGAACCGGGTTCTGCTCGATCCGCTCGGGCCGGGCGGAGATCGGCGCTTCCAACCCGCGGTCTACGACCGCACAACGGATGCCGCGCTGTCCCCGCCGGTCACGGCCGCCCCGGCCGACGCCGTGCTCGTCTTCGACGGCGTCTTCCTCCTGCGCCCGGAACTGATTGATCGGTGGGACCTGCGCATCTTCGTGTCGACGGCACTGGAGAGGACCGTGGAGCGTGCCGTGATCCGAGAGTGCCGGGTGTCAACCCGGGCCGACATCGAACGGCGTTGGCGCGAGCGTTACATCCCCTCGCAGCAGCTCTACTTCGCTACGGCCCGCCCGACCCAGTACGCCGACATCGTCGTGCACAACGACGAGCCCCAGCGGCCGGGCTGGGAGACTGCCCGGCAAGGAGACTCCGAAGTCCTGGCGGCCGGTGAGTGACAGCGCTTACGGGTGGTCCACATACTCGCCGAACGGCTCGATGGACCCATCCCAACCGTTCCAACCCTGTTGGGTGATCTGCCCGTCCGCGTAGGTGTACGACCAGCGGGCGCCGTCCTCGCCCTCGATCTGGACGGTTCCCGAGCGAACGAACGGCGCAATCGCGACGTAGAAGGCCGTTGTCTGGTTCGACCACTTGGGGTCGCCCTCGTCGTCGTAACCGAACTCGATCCAGTCTCCGTCGCGGACGATTGTGGCCCTGGCCGGATCCGCCAGGTCGACCAGCGTGCCATCCGACGGAAACTCACCCGGCCTGTACCAACCACCGCGTTCAGCCAGGGCGGCCTGGACAGCGGCGACCGCAGCGGTGTCCTCCGACTCCGGGAGGTTCAGACGGCCTGAGGGCATCACCGAATATCCCACGGCACGCACCCTACAACGGTCGATGCCACCACGTCGCAGGCGTTGGCTCTACACCTATGGGTCACCCTGGCTCTGCTCGCGGGTGCGCTGAATGCTCCACCTCGTAGGTGGCCCCGTAGAAGATTGAGTGCGGTGCGCTGGCCGTGGCCGGACTCGAACGCGTGGGCCAGGAGGGACGCCGCCGCATGAGCCAAACCGGCTTGCGGCTGCCGTACCAGCCCTTGCTGCCGTCACCGATCCCTCATCCGTTGCCGCCACCACGCCTGCGCGTGCCACGGACTCAGCTCGGCAGCTCGGGGGTCGGGCAGCGTCTTCCGGAGAAACTCCTCGTCCAGCGGGTCGACGACACGTCGCAACTCACGGGAGGCGGCCGTTGGCAGTCGGCGCATCGCGTCGCCCAGGACGTCTCGCTGGTGCAACACATCGCAACCCGGACAGGGACAGTCATCCCCTAGATCCAGCCACCGTCCCGAGCGTCGAATGGCGCGACGGTAGCCGGCCAGCGCGGTCGCTACCGGAACGAAACCCGGATGGGTGCCTTCGAGCCTGACGATCGCCGCGTTCGCGCCGTTCGACAGACCATCGATGGGGCGGAGCTTGCCCGCATTCCGCCCGGCCGACTTCAACAGTGCGCGCAGCGCACCAGGTGACCTACGCGCCATGGACCTTTCGGGGCTGAGTCATGACGAGCACCCTGCCACACCACGGCCAGGCCCTGCCAACCCATTCCGCGGTGGTGACACCGCCTGGATGAGTCGACCTCAGCCGAGGTTGAGCAGCAACACCTGGTCGTCGCGGAGTTCGGAGATGCTGTCACGCAACAGCCTCAGCGTGTCCAGACCGGCCGCGCCGCTCTCCTCGAAGTCCATCCCCATCTCCTCGAAGTGGGCAACCAGCTCCTCCTCGCGATGCGCGCCGGGGTCGAGCTGATCCAGTAACCCTGGTGCTGGAGTGATGAGTGTGGTCAGGCCGTACGCGCTGTTGATGGCCTCTGACTCGGCATTGAACTCCGACTGGTCCAGGTCGATGCCGCGCTCCTCCAGATAGGTAAGGACGTACAGCATGCAGTAGCCGGACCAGTCGTACTCCTGCCGCGCCCTGCTCCCGTGTTCGGCCAGGTACGCGCGGAACGACGACGGCGATGTGCGGGCCAGGCGGGCCAGCTCGGTGATGCTGTCCCTGGGGACCACTGTCAGTGACGCGATAGCAGACAACGCATCCTCCGTCGTACGACTCTGCCGCTACGGCTCTCCGCCGGCTCGTCGGGCAGGCTACCGAGAAGGAGTGACGAGAACGCGGTAGGTGACGTGCAGGACCGTGCTCGCTGCACGCGCCGTCATCTGTTCGAGGTTCAGCGGCGGGACGCCCTCGAACAGCCGCACACCGGTGCCGAGGGTGAGCGGCACGATGTGCAGCCGCAGCTCGTCGACCAGACCGGCGGCGAGGTACTGGTTGATGGTGGTCGCGCCGCCGTGGATCAGGATGTCGCCGCCACCGGCCGACGCGCGTGCCTGCGCGAGCGCCGACTCGATTCCGTCGGTGACGAAGTGGAAGGTGGTGTCGCCCTCCATCGGCTGTGGCTCGCGCGGGTGGTGGGTGAGCACGAACACCGGCTTGTGGAAGGGCGGGTTGTCACCCCACCAGCCGTTCCACTGCCGATCCCACTCGCCGCGCACGGGGCCGAACATGTTGCGCCCCATGATGACCGCTGAGGCGAGTGTGGTCTGGTCGAGCTCGGCCTGGTTCTCCTCAGCGGCGTCGAACATCCAGGCGTGCAGCCCACGGCCCCAGCCGTCACCGCCGTCGTCGCCGAACGGGCGTTCCTCGGTTTGGTTGAGCCCGGCCGAGTACCCGTCGGCGGAGATGGTCTGGTCGACGATCACCTTGCCGTTACGTGTGGTCACAGCGCTCTCCATTGGCGACTCGTGGGCGAGAGGCAAGCCTACGGCCACTCCTGAGCGGGCTGCGCTCCAACGAACATGAACAGCAGCGCGGCGGCCATCACCACGGGGGCCAGGGCGCACGCGACGCTCACCACCACCACCACCACCGTGACCCGAGAGCTGGGGTCGGTCTCGGTCTCGCGTTTCGGGAAGGCATACACGCCGACCAGGAGGAGAACGAGCCACAGGGGCACCAGCAGGGGAGCGAGAGCGGGCCAGACGGGCCAGACCGGCTCGGCGACGATGCCCAGGCCCAGGACCGTCCAGGTCAGGGCGACACCCGGGAGGAGGCCAACCGTCACCAGGGTGCAGACCAGCAGGGGTACGGGTCGACGTCGCCGTGCCACCCACCCGAACAGCGCCGCGCCGGCTGCGGCACCGGCGAGAGTGCCAGCGACAGTGCTGAGTAGGAACGTGCCGGGCGCGGCCGGTGCGATGGTCAGCTCCGTCCCGCTCGCAGAGTATTCGAGCGCGACAGTCAGTCCGTCGCGCTCAGCCCGCCAGCCGTCACACAGGTAGCCAGGAACGCGGCGGAGGCCCTGCCACCCCTGCGTCCCGGCGCTGCGCCGGAACTGCTCGGAGAGCCCACAGTCGTCACCATCGTCGTACCAGAAGGACGCCCGGCCCGAGCCCAGGTCGTCGGCAGCGAGATGGACTCCCCACCGGTAGCCATGCACGACCTGACCCGAATCGCCCGGCACCGCACCAGGAAGCAGTTGCGCCGCCACACTCTGTGCCTGGTCGTCGTTGGGCGGTGTGACGCCGCGACCGCCGTACCAGGTGCCGAGGCTCAGGCCGACAGTGCCCAGCAACACCGCACCGAGCAGCATCAGCGCGCCGCGCCGTAGCCGTTGGCTCACCGGCGCACCTCCCTGCCGTAGTGCGCTAGAGGTTAGCTCCCGAGGCCCGTGCGCGCTGCCCGCTGGCGTCCCCGCAGGAGCGAGGTCGATCGTGTCCATTACGCGACGAATAGATCGAGTTTGCTGGGCTGGGGACGTTAGTTTGATTCGGTGATTTCGATGGTTGGTACGGGCGTTCGCGTCAGGCTGCTCGGGCCGGTGGAGGTGGTCGTCGCCGGCAGTTCACAGGCGGTGAACGGCGTGCGCCGCAAGGCGGTACTGGCCACGTTGGCGTTGCACGCGGGCCGTGTCGTCAGCATCGACCGGCTCATCGACGTGGTCTGGGGCGATCAGCTACCGGCCACCGCGGCGAACACGTTGCAACGCCACGTCTCCTACCTACGCGCGGTCCTCGGCGAGCCCCTGTCGATCGTCGCGCGCCAGCCCGGATATCTGCTCGACACCGGGCCGGACTCCACGGATGTCCAGGCCGCCGAGCGCCTCATCGAGCTGGCCCGGCGCTCGACGGACCGCAACGAGCAGGTGAGGCACCTGACGGCCGCTGTGGCCCTGTGGCGGGGCCCACCGCTGGCCGACGTGGCCGGGTCGGCCTGGCTCGAGGAGCAGGCGGAACACCTGGCACGCCTACGGTTGGAGGCCGAACGATCGCTCGCCGAGGCCCGGCTGTCCGTCGGTGAGCACGCCGGCCTCGTCCCCGGGTTGGAACGGCTGGTCCGACAGCACCCCTTCGACGAGCACCTGCACGCGCAGCTGATGCTCGCCCTGTACCGCGACGGCCGACAGGGGGAGGCGGTCGCCACGTACCGGCGGCTGCGCGACAACCTGCGGGAGAACCTCGGCCTCGACCCGGGTCCGCGGCTACGTGACCTGGAGTGCGCCATCCTGCGCCAGGACACCGCGATCGCCGCACCGGCCGCGGCGGCACCGATGCGGGTCGCGGCGCAACTGCCTCCCCCCGTACCCACGTTCACCGGACGCGACGGGGAGCTGGCCGCCCTCGACGCGCTGGTCGACCGGGGCGGCGCCGTCGTGGTGTCCGGGACCGCCGGCGTCGGCAAGACCGCCCTCGCCGTGCACTGGGCGCACCGTGCGGCCGAACGCTTCCCCGACGGGCAGCTCTACGTCAACCTGCGCGGCTTCGACCCGGCGGCCACACCGACCGAACCGGCGCGAGCGCTGCACGGCTTCCTGGAGGCGCTCGGCGTTCCGGTGGCCCGGATGCCCCGCGACCCGGACGCGATGGTGAGCTTGTACCGCACGACGGTGGCGGGCAAGCGACTGCTGGTGGTGCTGGACAACGCCCGCGACGCGGAACAGGTCCGGCCGCTGCTGCCCGGCTCACCGGACTGCCTCGCCATCGTCACCAGCCGCGACCAGCTCATTCCGCTGGTCGTCACCGAAAGCGCCCAACCGGTGCCCCTCGACCTGCTGAGCCCCGGCGAAGCCCGCGACATGCTGGTCCGCCGGCTCGGGGAACGCCAGGTCGCCGCCGAACCCGCCGCGGCCGACACCATCGCCGACCGGTGCGCGCGGCTGCCCATCGCCCTGGCCATCGTGGCCGCCAGAGCCGCCACCAACCGGCACTTCTCGTTGGCCGCCGTCGCCGGCGAACTGGGCGACCTGGACGCCTTCCGGGCAGGCGACGAGGCCACCGACGTACGGGCGGTCTTCTCCTGGTCGTGCCGGACGCTCAGCCCACCCGCGGCCCGGCTGTTCCGACTGCTGAGCCTGCACCCCGGCCCGGACGTCTCCGCCCCCGCCGTGGCCAGCCTGGCCGGCGTCGACGGGCAGGCGACAGGCCCCCTGCTCACCGAGCTGACCCGGGCGAACCTCTTCACCGAGCACACGTACGGGCGCTACGCGTTCCACGACCTGCTGCGCGCGTACGCCGCCAGCCTCGCCGACGAATCCGAGCCGCCGGCCGAGCGTCGGGCCGCCATTCACCGGCTGCTCGACCACTGCCTGCACACCGCCCACGCCGCCGACCTGGCACTGCACCCGCACTTCAGCGCGATCAGCCTCCCGCCACCCCGGGCGGGTGTGACGCCGGAGCGTCCCAGGAGCCGCTCGGCCGCCGCGTCGTGGTTCACCACGGAGGTCCCCGTCCTGCTCGCCGCGGTACCGCTCGCGGCGCGGTCCGGGTTCGAGGGACACGCCTGGCGGCTCGCCTGGGCAATGGCCGGCTTCCTGCACCGGCAGGGGCACTGGCAGGACTGGCTCGGCACGCAACAGATCGCTCTGGCCGCCGCGTCCCGCATCGGGGATCAGGCGGGGCAGGGCCACGCGCACCGCAGCCTCGGTCTCGCCTGCTCCCGGCTCCGACGGTACGACGAGGCCGATGACCACCTGCGGCGCGCGCTCGATCTGTTCACCGACGTCGGCGACGACGCCGGACGGGCGCACACCTGCCTGAACCTTGGTCAACTGGCCGAGCGGCAGGGGCAGCACCAGCAGGCGCTGCGCCATTCCCGACGGGCGCTGACCCTGTTCCGGGGGACCGGAAACCGGGCCGGGCAGGGGTACACCCTCAACGCTGTCGGTTGGCAGGAAGCGCTGCTCGGCAACTACCACCACGCCCTTGAATCGTGCGGCGAGGCGCTGCGGATGTTGCAGGAGGTGGACGACGTCCAGGGGCAGGCCGACACCTGGGACAGCCTGGGCCACGCCCACCACCAGCTCGGGGACGACCGGCGCGCTATCGCCTGCTACGAGCACGCCCTCGAACTCTTCACGCAGGTCAACGACCGGTACGCCGAAGCCAGCACGTACGTCAACCTCGGCGGCAGCCACCGGGCGCTCGGCGACCTCGGCGCCACCCGCGCCGCGTGGCGCCGAGCCCTGACCATCCTCGACGAGCTCGGCGATGCCGACGCCGACTCGATCCGCGCCGACCTCGACCAGCTCGACGCCACGCGGCTGCACTGACGTACCCCGCTTTCAGCGCCGTTTCCGGGCCGCTTCAGCGCGCCCCGCCACTCTTCGGACACCAGTTTCTTCCGCACCAGGAATGGAGCGTTCGATGAGTCGTTTGGCACACCGCCTCGCGGTGATCGGGGTGGTCAGCGGGACGGTGCTGGCCATGTCCTCCGCCGCCGTGGCCCAGACCGAGAAGCCGCCGCAGAAGGGCGCCGACTGCGTGGTCCAGCACGTCGACGAGCGCGGCGAAGTCGTCCGTACCGACACCGCGCCCGAGGGCCGGGAGTACGGCCAGTTCCGCTGCGTCGCCGGGCAGTGGACGTTCGCCTGGGCGCCGTTCGGACCGGACGACCTGATCACGGCCGGCGAGATCAGGATCGACCCGGCAGGTGCCGTCTCGGTGCGGCGGTTCACCGGCCCCGCGCTCGGCAACGACCTCACGGTGGGCGAGATGACCGGCATCGCCCAGGCCATCAGCGGCAGCCGTGAGGTGCTGATCGACCGCGCGATCGTGGCGGTCGACGACGGCAAGGAGCGAACCCCGGAGCAGGTCGAGGCGCTGCTGGCCGGCAAGGACGACACCGGGGTACGGGTGCTGGACATCATCGAGAAGCCCAACGCCGCCATGTCGACGAAGGACGTCATCGACGAGGCCGGCGGCACCCCCGAGACGACAGTCGTCTACTTCAGCATCTGGGGCGCTATCAAGTCGGCGATCGCCTGGATCGTGGACACGATCGGCGAGATCGGTGAGTGGATCGACGACCACTGCGACCTGGGGTCCCCCAACGACTTCGGCGACATCGTCACATGCCGCTGGTAGCCCGCCCACCCCGCCGACACCGATCACCGAGATGAGGACAGGATGACAACTCTGCGGGACATCACCAGGCGCGCCACCATCGTCGCGGCCGCACTGATCGTCGGGCTGACCGCTTCGTACGCACCGTCGCAGGCCGCCGAGGGGGAGGCCCGGACGACGATCACCGACCACCCCGGTGCCCCGGGCGCGATGCTTCAACAGTTCGAGGACCTGACCGGCCGACCCGTCGGCGACCTGGACAAGGTGCTGGCCGTCGACACCGGCGGGCGGACCCTCACCGGCGACCAACTCGAAGCGCTCGTTGCCGGCAAGGAGGTCGACGGTGTCAAGGTCGTCGGCACGATTCCGGGCAGCCGGGACGTCCTCGGCACGACCATGGCCGACCTCGCCGACGGCGCGTACGACGGCAGCGGCGACAGCGGGACGGCGACCTCGCTGCTCTTCTCCTCGTCCACCCCCGACGGCCGGGAGTGGTGCCTGACCATGTGCGTCGCGTCGGGCAAGACCATCTGGCAGTGCCTGCTGTCGCGCCGGACGGGCGATCTGATCCTCACCCTCGACCTCGCCGGCAGCACCACGGTGGGGGAGACGAAGGCCGCCTTCGAGAAGGCCAATGGCGTCGCCGTCGACGGCCCGTACACGGTGGACACGCTGATCGGCGACGGCGAGCCTTCGGCGGACGAGATCAAGATGCTCCTCGACGGCAAGGACGTCGAGTCGATGCGCCGGGTGGCGACAGTGGACGGGCCGGACCCCGGGTGGGCGCTGGCCGACATCGCCGAGAAGTCCGGCGTCGTGTACTCGAAGAACAAAGGCCACCTCTTCACTTTCAGCTTTCCGGTCCTCGGCAAGGTTCTCTTGTGGTGCGACTCGAAGGATGGCGGGAAGACCTGGAAGTGCTCGGCCCTTTGATGGGGGTTCTGACGGGTAGACCGTCAATGGTCCCGCTCCGCATCGACCTCGCCGGTCGAGAGGAGCGGGATCCCGCGCTTGAGCGAGTCGGTTCATACTCGGTGAGTGATCGGCAATGATCCTCGCGTCCCGTGGTCGCCTCGCGCGTCCCACCCGGCAGACAGTTCAACCCTGCCGCTCTACATGGTCATCTTCTTCTTCTTCGGCCTCGTTGGCTTCGCGGCGCGCGGAATGGCCGACGGCGGGGAAGGGTTCGTCCTCGCGAGCATCATCTCGGGAGTGTTCTTCGCGTGCTTCCTGATCCTCTTCGCGATCTACTGGATCGGATACCTGCTCAAAGGCCACGCCATCTGGCAGGCCGAGCGCCAGGCTGAGTCCGATGGGCCGTCCACGGGTCAACAACCGGAGGACTGAGCCCGTCGACCACGACGCCCGCCGTGCGGTCCGCCGCGACGTCGGCCTCTAGGATCGACAGCCTTGATGGCGAAGACGGCCTGCGGGAGCGCATGGTGACAAGCGTCTCCAGCGGGTCAGCCGAGTTGTTCGACTCCGGCTATACCGGCGACGGGCTGGAGTACACCACCCACCTCGCCGTGGACCTGGCTCGTGGCACGTACCTGATCCGCACCGCTTTCGTGCAACCGGACAAGAGAACGGCTTTGGTGCTCGTTCACCTGGCTGACCAGACGAAGTCAGCGTGAGTCACCTGGCGGCCTCCACAGTGCGTTCGGCTGGCCCGCCATGTCGATCTGCCGAGGAGCGGTATACCTCAGAGGCATATTTATGCCTCTGAGGTATACCGTTTAAAACCGCATCCGCCCCGACGAAGGTGACCGACGGTGACCGGCCTGGCACCCTTTCGCTATGAGTCCAGCCGGGGCTCGCACAGGCGCATGGCGTCCTCCTGCCAGGCACTTCCGACGAGAGCGACCGGGTAGCGCACCTCTCTGAGCCGCTTGTCCTCGGTCTCGACGGAGAACCGCACCGACAACGGCTCCAGGTCGAACGCCGTCGCGCACTCCAATTGCAGATCGACACGGATCTGGCCGGTGCCACCCGGACGGACGTGCCGGGCCTTGTCCATGCCGCGTACCTGGACGCCCGGCCTTTCTGCCTGAACCGCGCGGATCGTGATCGGCGCGGGGCCGGTGTTGATCAGTGTCAGCTGCCCGTCCAGCACGACGGTTCCCCTGCTGTTTGAGCCTCCCGAATAGCCCGACTCGGGTAGGGCCACGAGGGAGACCACACTGGACCGCTCGCGCTGTGCACGAGAGTCTCGCAACTCACCGACACCGATGCCGCCGAGCACCACACCGATCACGAAGGCGGCGACGAGCTGAAGGAGCAGGTTCCGCCTGTTCGCGACGTTCCCGTGGGTGATGCCGCTCCGTTCAGCCGGTTCATGACCGTGTTCGTCGAGATCGATCACCACATGCTCCGCCGCCATTGCGACAGCCTAGGTCTGGCACATGTCCGCTCAGGAGGCGACTGTGCGGACCTCCGATCGGGTCGGGACGACGCGGTGGCGGCGGACCGGGTACAGGACCGGGTGCGCGATGCTCCAGGCGGCGCCCGTGCAGACGAACTCCTTGTAGCGGGCCGCCAGCTTCCCGGTGAGGAGGGCCGGCCTGGCCCGGTCGTCGGCGGTCACGTACTGGATGATGCCGTCGCGGCGGCCGAGGCTGATGCACTGGTTGAAGTAGCGCAGCGGGGCCTTGGGAAACTTCGCCCGACCGGTCAGGCGTGCGGCGATGGCGTCGGCGGCCTGCCAGGCCATCGGGATGCCCGAGGCGCAGGACATCCGCAGCGGCTTGCCGCCCGGTCCTTCGGCGATCGCGGCGTCGCCCACCGCGTACACCTCGGGGTGTGAGACCGACCGCATGCTGGCGTCGACGATGATCTGCCCGGTCTCCGCGACCGCCAGGGTCGTGGCGGCGGCGATGGGGTGCACGGCGAAGCCGGTCGTCCACACCGTCACCTGGGCCGGGATCTCCCGACCGTCGCGGGTGACCGCATCCGCCGCCTCGACCCGCGCGATGTCGGTGTGCTCGTGCACTGTGATGCCGAGCCGGTCGCAGACGCCGCGCAGGTGCTGCTGCGCCTTGCCGTTGAGCCAGTCGCCGAGACCGCCGCGGGCGGCGAGCGCGACATCGAGGTCCGGCCGGGTCTCGGCGATCTCGGTGACCGCCTCCAGGCCGGTGAGGCCGCCGCCGACGACGAGCACGGTCCCGCCGGCCGCGAGGTGGGCGAGGCGGTCGCGCAACCGCAGCGCCGAGGGCCTGCCGGCGATGTCGTACGCGTGCTCGGCGACCCCGGGGACGCCATGGTCGGCGGTGACGCTGCCGAGGGCGTAGACGAGCGTGTCGTAGGTGATCTCGTCGGTGCCGTTGTCGTCGGCGAGCGCGACGGTCCTGCGATCGGCGTCGACGGCGGTGACCCTGGCCAGCCGAGGCTTGACGCCGGTGCCGGCGTAGACCTCGCTCAGTGGGCGTCGTTTGAGGTCCTGCCCGGTGGCGAGTTGGTGCATGCGGACCCGCTCGACGAAATCCGCGTCGGCGTTGATGACGGTGATCTCGGTGTCGTCCGGGTGCAGCCGCTTGGCGAGGCGCCCGGCGGCCATGGCTCCGGCGTAACCCGCTCCGAGGACGACGATGCGGTGCTTCATGGTGGCACTCCTGTCTCGGTGGTGGTCGCTTCCTGAACCGGACAGCGACGCGATTCCTGACAGGGCTGGCCTATGACCTGGGTCACCAGGCGTTGATCTCCACTCGCCCGTGCGAGGGAGGGTCTCATGCGTGCGGGGGAGATGTCGGGCGGCGGCAAGATCGCCGGGCGGAGCGATGTCCGCGCCGCGGCGAAACGGCAGGCTCAATCACGTCGAACACCCGACGTGAACGCCTCCCAAGGAGTCACCACAATGCAGTTTCGCCCCGCATTCATCGCCGCCCCGGTCCTGGTCATGGGCTACGGCATCGTCCGTCTGATCGACGGCCTGGACGGTGTTCGTGGTCCCGGCCCGGCCTGGACCATCGGGCACGTCGCGTTCCTCGGCGCGCTCGTCGCGTTCATCTCGGTGTTCTGGCAGATGCGCCGAATGGCTGGCGGCCGGACCCTCGCGACGGTGAGCGCCACGGCCGGCACCGTCGGGGCACTGGCGCTGATCACCCAGTTCTCGATTGACCTCGTCGCCGGCTTTCTGGCCACCGACAACTACGGCATGAGCATGATCATCCACGATGTGCGCACCCTGCCCGGCATCTCGCAGCTGGCCTACGACTTCGGGCCCTACGCCTTCTACCTCGGCCAGCTCGTGCTGGTCGTCCTGCTCGCCGTGCAGCGCCGGGTCAAGCTGTGGACGCCGATCCTGGTGCTGGCCGACCTCGCCACGCCGTTCATCGACAAGGACCTGATCCCGCTGGGCTCGGCCCTGCTGCTGGTCTCCTTCCTCCCGCTGGCCCGGGGCACCGCCGCCGCCACCCCGACGCAGCCGGTGCCCGCCCTCGCCTGAGCGGCGAGCCCCGAACCGATCCCCCCACCACAGGGGGGATCGGATGCCCATCACTGAGGAGGTCAGGGGCTGTGAATACTGTCGCGATGTCACTCGCCCGCCTCGTGCGTACCACCAATCCGTACGTGGTGGACGCCGCCATCACCGTGTTCGTCCTGATCGCGGTGTCAGTGCCGTTCGTGCTTCCCGGACCGGGTGGCGAGCCAGGGCCGCTGGCCTACCTGCTGACCGCCGGTACGGCGGTCCCGCTGATCTGGCGCCGACGGGTGCCGCTCACCGTCCTGCTGGTGGTGGCTCTGGCCACGATCGCCGGCAAGGCGGCGGACGCCCCGGGGTAGCCGCTCGCGTACGGCGGGCTGGTCGCCCTCTACACGGTCGCCACGCTCGGTGGTCGCCGGCAGCGCTGGTGGGCACTCGCAGCGACCTTCCCGGGGGTGGCCGCGGGGGTTGCCTTCAACACCAACCGCGTCAGCGAGTACTTCTACACCTTCCTGGTCTTCTTCACCGCGTACGTGCTGGGTCGGCTCAGCGCCGCTCGACAGGAGCGCGCGACCGCCCTGGAGGACCGGGCGCTCCGGGCCGAACGTGAGCGCGAGTTCGAGGCCGATCGGGCCGCCGCACGCGAGCGGGCCCGGATCGCCCGGGAGATGCACGACGTGCTGTCCCACGCGGTGAGCCTCATGATCGTGCAGGCCGAGGCCGGGCCGGTCGCCGTACGCAGCGCGCCGGACCGGGCCGAGGCGGCGTTCGACGCGATCGCCGACGCCGGCCGGGACGCCATGGTGCAACTGCGCGGCATGCTCGGCCTGCTGCGCTCCGAGCCCGGTCCCCGCAGCCCGCAGCCCACCCTGGCCCAACTGCGGTCGCTGATCGACGGTGTACCGGTGGCCGACCTGCGGGTGACCGGGGAGCCGCGGCCGCTGTCGGCCGACATGGAGTTGGCCGCGTACCGGATCGTGCAGGAAGCCCTCACCAACGCGCTCAAGCACGCGGCGGCCAGCAGTGTCGACGTACACCTGGACTGGTCGCCCGATGCCCTCACGGTCACCGTGACCGACGATGGCGCCGGAACCGGCGGCCCGGGCGGCGGACACGGACTCGTCGGCATCCGGGAACGCGCGACAGCCTGCGGCGGAACGGCGAAGGCCGAACCGGCGGCAGGCGGACGCGGGTTCACCGTCGAGGCTCGGCTACCGTTCCCGGCGTGACGATTCGGGTGGTGATCGCAGACGACCAGGAGCTTGTCCGCAGCGGATTCTCCATGATCCTCGACGCCCAGTCGGACATCACCGTCGTCGCCGACGTCGGCGACGGAGCCGCGGCCGTGGCCGCCGTCCGGAAGCACCAGCCGGAGGTGACGCTCCTGGACATCCGCATGCCGACGATGGACGGCATCGAGGCCGCCCGCCGCATCTGCGCGGAGAGCGCCAGTCGGGTCATCATGCTGACCACCTTCGACCAGGACGACTACATCTACGAGGCGCTCTACGCCGGCGCCAGCGGCTTCCTGCTCAAGGACGTACGCCGCGACGACCTCGTCCACGCCGTACGGGTCGTGGCCGCCGGCGACTCGCTGCTGGCCCCGTCGGTGACCCGGCAGATCATCTCGGACATCACCAGCCGCCACCGGCCCGGAACGCCCCGGTCGGCCGCCGCGCCCGACGCCCGCCTCGACGTGCTCACCACCCGCGAACGGGAGACCCTGCACCTGCTGGGCCGCGGTCTGGCCAACGCGGAGATCGCCCAGACCCTGGTGGTCAGCGAACACACAGTGAAGACCCACGTCAGCAACGTGCTGACCAAGCTCGGCCTCCGCGACCGCACCCAGGCCGTGATCTGCGCCTACGAGACCGGCCTGATCACCGCCGGCGAGAACTGAGCAGCTGCACCGCAGGTCACCAGACGTGGAGGGCCGGCTCCTCGTGCTCCGAGGCGGACCACTGCCGGGTGGCGCGGACGAGCTTGTCGGGGTTGACCTGATTGTGGATGGCCGTGACACCCTCGGGCGTCACCTCCACCGACATCACGCCGATGACCCGGCCGTCGATCACGACCACCACCGCCGGAGCGCCGTTGGCGGTGGTGACGTACATGGCCGGGCTGCCACCGACCAGGTCCCGTTTGACGTCGGCGGGCTTGAACAGGCCACGCAGGAACTTCGCCACCGCCAGCGCGCCGACGATCGGCGCGGCCCGGGCGGGGATCTTGCCGCCGCCGTCGGCGGTGCTCGTCGCGTCGTCGGTCAGCAACTCCACCAGCCGCTGGATCTCACCGTTGTTGGCCGCCGTGAGGAACTCCGCGACGATCTTCCGGGCGGTGGCCCGGTCGACCTCCGCGCGGGCCCGTTCGGCGGTGACGTGCTGCTTGGCACGCCGGTAGGTCTGCTGGCAGTTCGACTCGGTGATGCCGAGGATCTCGGCGATCTCACCGTGCGAGTAGCCGAAGGCCTCCCGCAGCACGTACACCGCGCGCTCGTTGGGCGACAACCGCTCAAGCAGGGTGAGCACCGCCATCGAGACCGACTCGCGCTGCTCGGCGGTGTCGAGCGGGCCGAGCATCCGGTCCCCGGCGAGGACCGGTTCGGGCAGCCACGTGCCCACATAGGTCTCCCGCCTGGCCCGCGCCGAGGTCAGCTGGTTGAGGCACACGTTGGTGAGGACCTTCGTCAGCCACGCCTCGGGCGTCTCGACGTGCTCCCGGTCGGCGCCCTGCCAGCGGAGGAAGGTGTCCTGGACGGCGTCCTCCGCGTCGCTGGCCGAGCCCAGCAGGCGATAGGCGATCGCCTCCAGGCGGGCCCTGGAGTGCTCGAACACCTCGACCTCGTCCGGACTGAGCGGCATGACTAGACAGTATCCAGGCGGATGGCGGACCTTCAGGGTTGGCTCGTGCCTCGGCCGGAGACCTGGCTCGGCTCCCGTCGACCCACGTAGAAGATCAGCCCGGCCAGCAGCAGCACGAGCGCCAGCGGCACCAGCACCGGAGCGAGGGCTGGCCAGACCGGCCACGTCGGTTCCGCCAATCCATTCGCCAGCAGGCCCTGCCAGGTGAGGACGACGCCCGGGAGGAGAACGATCGTCACCAGCGTGCCAACCAGTCGGGGTACGGGTGGACGTCGCCGTCCCGCCAGCCAGAACAGCGCCGCCCCGGCCGCGGCACCCAGGACGGTGGCAATGAGGATGACGGTGACGTAGCCGTCGGGCGCGGCTGGCACGAACCTCAGGACCGCCATGCGGTCCACCTGGGTGAGCGTGGCGGTCAGCCCGTCCCGTTCGGCCCGCCAGCCATCGCATGGCGTGCCCGTGACCCGATGGTTGCCCTGCCAACCCACTGCGGTGGCGTTGCGCCGCACCAATTCGGAGTGCGCGCAGTCGGTGGCGTCGACGTAGAGGTATTCCGCGTACGCCGAGCCGAAGTCGTCGGGGCCCAGGGCACCGTAGACGTGGTTGAGGCCGACGCTCGAGCCGACTGATTCGGTGCCGGGAAGCAACTCCGCCGCCATGCTCTGTACCTGGTCGAAGTTGACCGGCGTGGTGCCGCGGCCGGCGTACCAGGAGCCGAGGCTCAGGCCGGCCGTGCCGAACAGCACCGCGCCGAGCAGCACCATCGCGACCTGCCGTAGGCGACCTCTCACCGGTGGACCCCTTCCCTGGTGCGGGGGAGCGTAGCCGGACCGAACCAGCTCTGGATGCCCCGCGACAGGGGCCGGGCGCGCGTGGTGGTCGTACCCTTGCCGCGGTGACGTCCGATTCGTTGCGCCGCGCCCTCACCGCACCCGCGGACCCGCCGCTACGGCCTCTGCCCGACCAGGTCGTCGCCCTGTTGGAGGCCCTGCACGCTCCGCCGCGCCTCGCCGCGCACCTGCGGGCCGTGCACGACGTCGCCGCGCAGCTCACCGACGCGATGGCGAAAAGGTTCCCGCAGCTTCCGTTCGATCGCGAGGCGGTGCTCTTCGGCGCCGCCACCCACGACATCGGCAAGGTCCGGCACCCGGAGGAGTTGTCCGGGCCCGGTTCCGCGCACGAGCCCGCCGGTTACGAGTTGCTGCTCCAGCACGGCGTCGCCGAGTCGTCGGCCCGGTTCGCGCGCGACCACGCGTCCTGGCACCAGGACGGCATCGACGTCGACGACCTGCTGGTCAGCGTGGCCGACAAGGTGTGGAAGGGAAAGCGGGTCACCGACCTGGAAGAGCTGCTCGTGGACCGGCTTGCCGAGGCCACTGGCCGCGAGCGCTGGTCGGTCTTCCTGGACCTGGACGACATCCTCGACCAGATCGCCGCTGACGCCGACCGTCGACTCGCCTTCCAGGCAACCCATCCGGTACGCGGGTGAACCCGGTCAGCGGCTCGCCGGACCCGTTCCCGCCGTTCGGCGCGGCGGGAACGCGGTTGGCGTCTCGTCGTACGGCGTCGACCGGCGGCGGAACGTGGCCACCACCACGGCGGTCAGGCAGATCGCCGTGGCGGCCATGAGCGGCGGGCGGGCGCCGAGGTGGACGGCCGCGGAGCCCAGCGGGATCGCCACGACGAGCGGCCCGAACATCGCGGTGTTGGCCGTCGCGGAGACCCGTCCCAGCAGCGCCGACGGCGTGTGGGTCTGTACGGCGGTCACCGCCGCGACCAGGGTCCAGGGCAGCCCGACGCCGGCCACCACCGCCCCGACGACGGTTGCCGGCCACCACGGCAGGCAGCGCGCCAGGCACCCGATCGCGAACAGCGCCGCTCCGACGGCACCGACGGCAACGGGACCTCTTGCCGTGATGAGTCGACCGACGATCAGGCCGCCGAGAATGGAACCGGCGCCCTGCGCGCTGGCCAGCACACCCAGGAACGTCGTCGGCAGGCGCAGCTCGGTGACGACGATCGCGTAGATTCCCGCCGTCGTGAAGCCGGACATGGCGATCGACACCGCCGCGAGCACGACCGGCAGACGTGTCGCTGGCTGTCCGAACAGGACCACCAGCCCGGTACGCGGGCCGCCGCCGCGTTCGGTGGGCCGCTCGGTGGGCGTGCGGTTCAGGCGGAATAGCGCGTACAGGGTGGCGACCAGGACCGGCATGGCCGCACTGAGGACGACGACCGCGTGGCCGCCCCGCCACGCGTAGAGGCCGGCCCCGGCCAGGGGAGCGACAAGCTTCATGCCCTCCTGTGCGCTGGAGCGCCACCCGTTGACGTCGCCGAGTTCGGTCGGGGCGAGTGCCGACGGCAGCAGCGCCGTCTCGCCGGCGTCGATCAGCACGTAGCTGACGCCGTAGGCGCACGAGACGGCGAAGATGAGCCAGGTCTGCCCCGGCCCGCGTACCGAGAGGAGCGCCAGCAGGGCGGCCGCCAGCATGAGGTTGACGGCGATGACCAGCGGCCGCCGGGGTGCCCGGTCGAGCAGACCGCCCAGCCACGGGCCGGCGAGCACCGGGGCGTAGACGCAGAGCCCGGCGAGGGCGGCGAGGCTGGTGGAGCCGGTGAGGTCCAGGATCCAGATGCCGGCGACCAGGGACATGGCGCTGCTGCCGAAGCCGGACAGCAGGGAGATCGCCACGAACAGGCCCGCGTTGCGACGCATGAGCACTCCGAGTTGAGTCGAGGAGACTCATATCTTCAAGCTTGAGCGAAGCACAGGCAATGCCGCTGCGTGCTGTCAACTATCCATTGACAGGGCGACCTCGATCTTCGTGGCGGCGGTCCGAGCGGGCGCGGGCAGTCCCTCACCCGCTTCGGCGAGATCGGTGGCGAGGAGCAGTGCCAACGCGTGCAGCGAGCCCGGGGCGGCGTCCAACGCGGCGTCCACAGTGCTCCGCACGAGCGCCGCTCGACGAAATCGGCTGTCCCACCGCTGATCGGCGCCGATCCACCGGCCGAGGTCGGCCACCGCCGCCCGCAGCGCCGCAATCTGCGGAGGCATCCGGAGGTCGAGCTGCTGCCGCCGCGACCATCGCGCCGCCACCAGTCGTTGTCGACGCTGCTCGGCGGCCTGCCGGCTGCCGAGGCCGAGTGCCGTCGCAATCTGGGCCCACGTCGCACCGTCGTGGCGCGCGCGGTCGATGATCTCCAGCTCCTGCTCGTCCAGACGGGCGCGGGTAGCGCGGACCTCCGCCAACCGAGCCAGCTCCGACGTCATCTGTCAACGTTACATTGACGCCGGTCCGAGTCTCGGCGGTGATCGTCCCGGGTGCGCGGACCATGAACACGTCCACCGCGTCCTCGGTGTCGACTGTGAATCCGTGCCGCTCGTACAGCCGCCGGGCCGGGCTGCCCCGCAGCACGTTCAGCCGTACCGGCCTGCCGAGACGGTCGCACCGGTCCAGCAGTTCGCGCAGCACGGCCGTGCCGATGCCACTGCCCTGTAGCCGCGGGGCCAGGTAGAAGTGCTCCAGCCAGTGGGCGTCCGCGTCGGGCCGCAGCGCCACGCAGCCGGCGAACGCGCCGTCCACCTCGACGACCCAGGTGTACGCCGGTGCGAAACCGTCCCGCAGGCGCTGCCGCACCCGCTGTTCGTCGTACCGCCCGAGCCGCTCCAGATCGGCCCGCAGCACCACCGCCCGCAACTCGGCCACCGCCTCGACGTCCGCCGTCGAGGCTGGTCGAAGCTCCCAGTCCCCCATGATCAATAAGCTATCGCACCGTTACCCCCGTCACTTGGCAAACGGAACAGCGTTCCGTATTGTTCTTAGCGGAACGTGGTTCCACTTGCTCAGAATGCCAGAGCGGGTGGGCCAGTGTCACCTCACCCTTCCGTGGAGGAACAGCCATGCAGTACCGCACCCTGGGGCGCACCGGCGTCCAGGTCAGCACCCTCGTGCTCGGCGCGATGAACTTCGGCAAACTGGGGCACACCACCCAGGACGAGGCGACGGCGATCGTCGACGCCGCGTTGGAGGCCGGGATCAACCTGATCGACACCGCCGACATGTACAGCCAGGGCGAGTCGGAGCAGCTGGTCGGCAAGGCCATCGCCGGTCGCCGCGACGACATCGTGCTGGCCACGAAGGCCGGCATGCCGATGGGCGACGAGCGCAATCAGCGGGGCAGCTCGCGCCGCTGGCTGGTCACCGAGCTGGACAACAGCCTGCGCCGCCTCGGCGTCGACCACGTCGACCTCTACCAGATCCACCGGTGGGACCCGACCACCAGCGACGAGGAGACCCTGTCGGCGCTGACCGACCTGCAACGGGCGGGAAAGATCCGCTACTTCGGCTCCTCGACCTTCCCCGCGTACCGCATCGTGCAGGCCGAGTGGGCCGCGCGGGAGCACCACCTGGGCCGGTACGTGACGGAGCAGCCCAGCTACTCGATCCTGCAACGGGGGATCGAGGCCCACGTCCTGCCCGTGACCGAGCAGTACGGGCTCGGCCTGCTCGCCTGGAGCCCGCTCGCCTCGGGCTGGCTCTCCGGTGCGATCCGCGCCGGCCGGGAGATCACCACCAGCCGCTCGGCGCTCCTGCCCGCCCGCTTCGACCTCAGCGTCCCGGCCAACCAGGCCCGGCTCCACGCCGTCGAGCAGCTGGCCACCGTGGCCGACGAGGCGGGGCTCACCCTGATCCAGCTCGCACTCGGGTTCGTCACCGCGCACCCGGCCGTGACCAGCGCGATCATCGGCCCCCGCACCATCGACCACCTGCACGCCCAGCTCGCCGCCGCGGACACCGTGCTCCCGGCCGACGTGCTCGACGCGATCGACGCGATCGTCGCACCCGGGGTCGACCTCGCCGCAGCCGAGAAGTTCGACACCCCGCCCGCCCTGCTCGACCCGGCGCGGCGGCGTCGCTGAGCCATCGGGTGCGATGATCGGCGCCGCTGGTCACCTAGGATGTGACTCATGAGCGCTGAGGCTGTCGGCATGCACATGCCCGCCGTTGTGACGCTCGACGACGTGGCGGCGATGAACGCTGCCGACCCGAACGGTCACCGCTACGAGACCAGCCCCGAGGGGGTCCTGTCGGTCATGCCGCCGCCCGATTCGGAACACGCCATGATCGCCAGTCGCCTCTTCGCCTGGTTGATCGTGGCGGGTTGGCCCGCCGAGCAGGTGCTTCAGGCAGTCGGTGTGCGCATCTCCGGACCGGACGGTGACGGTGGCCGCATCCCCGATGTGAGTGTCTGGCGTAAGCCGCCGTCCCGCAGCGTCTGGGCCGCAGTCGCCGACGTCGTACTCGTCGTGGAGATCGTCTCGCCGGGCTCGGAGGCGATGGACTCCGTGACCAAGGTCCGCGAGTACGCGTCGGCGGGGATCCCGCAGTACTGGGTGATCGATCGGGACGGCGCGCAGACGGTCACCCTGCACCGGCTGGGTAGGGACGGCAGTTACGAGACGCGGGCGCGGATGCCGCTGGCCTGGCTGCTCCAGACCGCCCCCGCCGACCATCTCGACTGAACGCCAGCACCGACGGCCCTGGCCCGTCGTATCGTTTCCGGGATGGTGCAGCCGGTGTGGGCGAACGGTGACGCGTACGAGGCGTACGTGGGTCGGTGGAGCCGCCTGGTCGCTGTGGAATTCCTGCGCGGGTTGGCCGTTGCGCCGGGGCGGCACTGGCTCGACGTGGGCTGCGGCACCGGAGCGCTGACCTCGACGATCCTCAGCCACAACGACCCCGTCGAGGTGACCGGCATCGACCCGTCGGAGGGGTTCGTCGCTGTCGCGCGTACCCGGGTCACCGACCCCCGGGCGGCCTTCCAGGTCGGTGACGCGCGGGCCCTGCCACTGCCCGATCGTGTCGCGGACGTGGTGGTCAGCGGATTGACGCTCAACTTCGTGCCGGAGCCCGCGCGGGCGGTGGCGGAGTTCGCCCGGGTGGTCCGGCCGGCCGGGGTGGTGGCCGCCTACGTCTGGGACTACGCGGAGGGGATGGCGATGATGCGGCACTTCTGGGCCGCCGCCGCACAGCTCGACCCGGCCTCGGCGAAGCTGGACGAGGGGAACCGCACCACTGTGTGCCAGCCCGACGCGCTCCGCACGCTGTGGGAGCGGGCCGGGTTGCGGGACGTGTCGGTCTGGCCGGTCGACGTACCGACGACCTTCACCGACTTCGCCGACTACTGGACACCGTTCCTCGGCGGTCAGGGGTCGGCGCCGGGGTACGTCGCGACGTTGGCCGAATCCGACCGGGCCGCGCTGCGGGAGTCGCTGGCCACCCGGCTGCCGGTCGAGCCGGACCTGTCGATCCGGCTCACCGCGCGGGCCTGGGCCGTACGGGGCACGCCGCCCGAGTAGCCGTCGCGCCGAGCCTCGCCGGAGGTTGTCGCAATTCGGACAAGACGGTAAAGCCCCTGGTAGAGCACCCTTGGGGCAGGTGGAGGTAGACGGGTGGCGGGCCACATCCCGATCCTCCGGCCCGGTGGGGACAACATCGTCCGCACCGGTGCCGCCCTCACCCAGCCCGGCCTCGAAGCCGTGGCGGTCACGGCACAGCCGCCGTGCCGATCGCGCGTACGACAGGCCGTGGCTGTCACCGACACCCCTGCGGGCGCCCGCAGCGGTGCCTCCGCCCATCGGGACAAGGACGTCAGCACCACCGGCAGTCAGGCAGCGCCGTCCGCCGGTCGTGCCTGCCGTCCCCGTGCCCCGCCGGCCTTTCGCACTGTGGACCCCGCCGGGTCCGACGTCGCTGAACCGCGCGCCGGAGCCCTGGCGACCGAGCCAGAAAGGGCCCGAAATGGCCGCTCCCACCGCAACCGCAGCCTTGAACGCATCCGTCTTCGCGCCGGGTGACCAGATGCTGCTGACAGTCACCTACTCAGACGCCGACACCAAACCGCTGACCGTCACCATCGTGGTCACCGACGCGCAGGGCAACAGCAGCGCGCCGGTCAAGGTCACGGCGGTCATCGACCCGCTCACCGTGACCGTCACCGACAACTCCGGACGTGCCTGGACCCGGGTTTCCGACAACGGCTCCGTGGCCGTGTATCGGTCGGTGGCGTGATGCCCCGGGTCACCGTCCAGGTCCGCGACGCCGCCGGAAACACCGCGACGGCCACCGCCGACTACAGCCTGGGCCAACCCGTGCTCGGCGGCTACTACCTCTCCGGCGGCGCCGACCCGACCGCCGACATGGCCGGCGGCAACTTCCGGTCCCTCACCCAGTACCGCAGCTTCGCCGACGGCTACATCTTCCCCGGATACAACCGGCCCTGGCTGGTCAACCTGGGCAAGGCCGGGGTGCAGATGAACATGGTCCTGGAGTTGAAGCACTACGGCGCTCCGAACTACGGACCGCAGAGCTTCACTGTTGACGGCGTCAACTACACAGTGCCGGCGCCGACGATGACCATCCAGCAGCGACCGGGCACGACCTGGCCGAGGGCGTACGGCTACGGCCAGGTGCTCAAGGGGCAGTGCGACGGGTTGTTCGCCCGCGCCCTGTCGCAGTACCGGACCCTCGGTTTCGGGGTGAACATCCAGCTCGCCTCGGAACTGGACACCGATCACGAGTTCGGCACCACCGAGGACGGCAAGGCGTACACCTGGGCCGAGTCGGACGCTCGGGCGGTGCAGGCGATGAACTACATCCTGACGTGGTTCAAGGCGCGGACGCTGCCGACCGGGACGACCTTCTCGGTGGGGCTGGGCGGCTTCGACCGGGCCTGCTTCCAGCGCACCCACCCGGAGTCGCTGATGTCCCGCCTCGACTATCTCCAGTGGAACGCGTACGGCACCAACGCCAGCCACACCGCGCTGGCCCGCTTTCGGCGCACCAAGGACTGGGCGGTGGCGGATCTCGGCCCGGTGGCGCTGTCCCGGCCCGTGATCATCGCGGAGTGGGGGGTGCGGGTGGCCGAGATCCCGAACCAGGCGGCCTGGATCGCCACAGTGCCGGCGGCGATCGCCCAGCTCAACGCCGAGGGTGGGCCACGGATCGTGCGGACCAACTACTTCAACTCCGGGTGGGGCACCCTGACGCCGAAGGCCACCGGGTTGGCCGCGCTCCGCGAGGCGTACGCCAAGCGGCCGTACGTCTGACCGGGTTCCGGCGGCTCCGGGCTCCGGGGCCGCCGGGACCGCACCGGTCAGCCCTCACCGAGCCGTTCGGCGTACGCGTCGCGCAGCTCGGGCCAGCCGAAGTCCTTGGCCTCCGCGCCGCGGATGGGGCCGACCGGGTCGCCGTCGAGCAACCGGTCGGCCACGTCGAGGCAGAGGTGCCAGCCGGCCGCGACCATCGGCAGCATGCCCCGGTCGGCGACGGTGTGTCGCAGAGTGAGCCGGGTGCCGCTGCCCAGCGGGCTCAGCTCCCAGCGCAGCAGGTCGTCGCCCCAGGTGTATTCGAGCAGGTGCGGCGGCTCGGCCCGGCGTACCGTCGCCGGGTCCTCCTGGGTGGTCTCGCCGTCGACGAGGGTGAGCACGGCGGCGCCGGCGGTGCCGAGATCGCGGTCGGCGAGGAACGGCGCCCACTGCGCGAGCTGGGCCGGGTCGGTCAGTGCCGCCCAGACAGCGGTTGGCGGATGCCGCAGGTCGCGGACGAAGACGACTGTGGTGCCGGCGTCGGTGGGCTCGGCGCGCACGTCGGCGGGTGGGCTCGGGCGGAACGCGTCGCGGTCCATTCACTGCTCCTGACTGTCGAGGTGCCGTTCCAGGGCGTCCAGGTGTCGGGCCCAGAGCCGCCGGTACGGGTCGAGCCAGCCGTCGACGTCCCGCAGCGGGCCGGGGTCGAGGCGGTAGATCCGCTGTCGGGCGGCCGTCCGGCAGGTGACGAAGCCGGCGTCGCGAAGCACCCGCAGGTGTTTGGAGACGGCTGGTTGGCTGACCCCGAGCCCATCGACCAGCTCGCCGACGCTGCGTTCGGCGTCGCGGAGCTGATCGAGGATCCGGCGCCGGGTGGGCTCGGCGAGGACGGTGAAGGCGTCGGTGGACACCTTCCCAATATGCCTCCTCCGTCATATGACTGTCAAAGCATACGACGACGGTCGCCGTCCCGGCGCGCCACCGCCGATCGGCTCCCTATGCTCGGATCATGGAACTTCGGATCTTCACCGAGCCCCAGCAGGGTGCAACCTACGACCAGTTGCTCGCCGTCGCCCGCTGCGCAGAGGACGCCGGCTACGGCGCGTTCTTCCGGTCCGACCACTACCTGATGATGGGTGACGTGAGCGGCGAGCCCGGCCCCACCGACGCGTGGACGACGCTCGCCGGCCTGGCCCGGGAGACCAGCCGCATCCGGCTCGGCACGCTGATGACCGCCGCCACCTTCCGGCTGCCCGGCCCGCTGGCGATCACCGTGGCGCAGGTCGACCAGATGAGCGGCGGCAGGGTGGAGCTGGGCATCGGCACCGGCTGGTACGCCGAGGAGCACAGCGCGTACGGCATCCCGTTCCCGCCGCTGGCCGAGCGGTTCGACCGGCTGGAGGAGCAGCTCGCCGTGATCACCGGGCTCTGGGCCACGCCGGCGGGGGAGCGGTTCGACCACGACGGCCGGTACTACCCGGTTCGTGACTCGCCCGCCCTGCCCAAGCCCGTGCAGCAGCCGCGTCCTCCGATCCTGCTCGGCGGGACGGGCCCGAAGCGCACCCCTCGGCTGGCCGCCCGCTACGCCGACGAGTTCAACCTGCCGTTCGCCTCGGTGCCGGACACTGCGGCGCAGTTCGACCGGGTCCGCGTGGCCTGCGCCGAGATCGGCCGGGACCCGGCCGGGATGGTCTGGTCCAACGCCCTGGTGCTCTGCTGCGGGCGCGACGACGCCGAGGTGGCCCGCCGGGCCGCCGCCATCGGCCGCGAGCCCGACGAGCTGCGGGCCAACGGCCTGGCCGGGACGCCCGCCGAGGTGCTGGACACCATCGGCCGGTACGCCGAGATCGGCAGCGAGCGGCTCTACCTCCAGGTGCTGGACCTCAGCGACCTGGAGCACCTGGAGCTGGTCGCCAGCGAGGTGATGGCGAAGCTCTGAGTCGGCCGCGCCGCCGGGTCAGGCCCGGTGGACGCCCGTCCCGACCGCGTTCGGGTCGCCCAGCACGGTGTCCAGCCGCCCGTCGCGGTCACTGTCCACGTAGGTGATGTCCGGGATCCCGTCACCGTCCACGTCGATCTGGACGACGTCGGCGACGCCGTCACCATCGAGGTCGGTGACCACCTCCACCGAGCCGTCCAGGTGACGGGTCACGATCGACTGGGCGCCACTGGCGCGCGGCGGCGGGCCGGGCGCCGGCACCGGCGTCGGCGCGGGTGCGGGCGCCGGTGTGGGCCGAGGACCGGGAGTGGGCGACGGGTGGCTCGGAAACCCGCCGGCCGGCGGCGCGCTGGCCTGCTCGACCTCGGTGCCGGTGGGGTCCAGCTCCTCCTCGGAGGGGAAGACGTCACCTCGTGCGGCCGGATCGCGGTAGCTGCTCATGGGCGTAGGGTTCCCCGACGACGACGAGAACAACCGTGCCCGATCGACCGGTGTCCCTGGTGCCCGGTCTGGCGGAAGATGTCGGAACCGACGCCACGGTCATGAAACGGGGGTCCGAGCGTGGAACTGCGCCGGAATCGGGGGGCCCGTGCGCTCGCCCTGGTCTGCGTACTCGGTGGAGTGCTCCTGTTGGTCTATCCCAGCGACGACGCCCTGCTACGGACGATCATCGCGGTGGGAGCGATCGCGCTCGGCACGGTGGCGCTGGTCAGCGCGATGCGGCCGTTCCGATTCGGGATCCACACGGACGGGATCACCATCCGGCGACCCGGCCTGCGTCGGGATGTCCGGTGGCCGGAGGTCGACGCGCTGGTCCTCGACGAGCCGCCCCGGCGCGACGGCCATCCGGAGCCACCGCGACTGCTGTTGGTGCCCGTGTCGGGTGTGACGATTGAGCCGCTGACCGCCCGCCATCCGCTCGACGGTCGCCCGGCCGTCGAGCTGCTCGTCCTCGACCAGGTCCGCGAGCAGCCCGAGCAGGTGTCCGCCGCGCTCACCCAATATGCCGGCGGCCGTTTCGTCGACCTGCTCGCGCTGCGTCGCGCCGCCTTCGAGGCCCCGGAGCTCCCGGTCGGCCTGCGTGGCTACCAGATGGACCGGGTCGACCGGTTGATCCGACGCGGCCAGGACGCGCTGATGTCCGGAGACGCGTCGGCCCGGCAGGCGGCCCGGGGGGAGATCGAACGCGCCACCACTGCCGGTCTGCCGATCGCCCAACGTGGTTACAGCACGTTCCAGACGGATACGGTTCTGGACGCCCTCGTCACCGCGTTGGCCGACCACCAGAGCACCGATCGGGAGACCGCCACATGACCGCGCAGGGATCGCACGCCGCGTCGACCACTGACGTTCCGCGCCGCAACTGGGCCGGCAACGTGCGGTACGCCGCGAAGGCGTTCCACCGCCCCACCTCCGTCGACGAACTGCGCCGGCTCGTCGCCGGCAGCAGCCGGATCCGCGCGGTGGGCAGCGGGCACTCCTTCAACCGTATCGGCGACACCGACGGTGACCTGGTCAGCCTCGCTGGGCTGCCCCCTGTCGTCGAGGTGGACCACGAGCGGGGGCAGGTCACCGTGAGCGGCGCGCTCCGCTACGGCGACGTCGCCCGACAGCTGCACACCCAGGGGTACGCGCTGGCGAACCTCGCGTCACTGCCGCACATCTCGGTGGCCGGCGCGGTGGCCACCGCCACCCACGGCTCCGGCCAGACCCACGGCAACCTGGCCAGCGCGGTCGCCGGCCTGGAGCTGGTCACCGCCGACGGCGATCTGCTCCGGGTCGACCGTGACGCCGACACGTTCGCCGGCATGGTGGTCGGGCTCGGCGCGCTCGGCCTGGTCACCCGCGTCACAGTGGACGTCGTGCCGACCTTCGCGCTGCGCCAGTACGTACGCCTCGACCTGGACCGGACGGCGTTGGACGAGGCGCTCGGCTCGGCGTACAGCGTGAGTGTCTTCACCGACTTCCGTGAGCCCCGGCTGCGCGAGGTGTGGCGCAAACAGGTGGCCGACCAGCCGCCACCCCCGGCGGACTGGCTGGGCACCACCGCCGCCGACCAGCCCCGGCACCCGGTGCTCGGCATGCCGGCGGAGAACTGCACCCCGCAGCTCGGCGAGCCGGGCCCGTGGCACGAGCGGCTGCCGCACTTCAAGCTCGGCTTCACCCCGAGCAGCGGCGACGAACTGCAGTCCGAGTACCACCTCGCGCGTACGGCGGCGGCGGACGCGCTCGCCGCCTTGGACGACGTGGCGGACCTGATCGCCCCGGTGCTGCTGGTCTCCGAGCTGCGCACGGTGGCGGCCGACGAGCTGTGGCTGAGCCCGAACTACCGGCGGGACAGCTTCGTGCTGCACTTCACCTGGGTCGACGACACCGCGGCGGTGCTGCCCGTGGTGGCCGCCGTGGAGGAGCGGCTGGCGCCGTTCGCGCCCCGCCCGCACTGGGGCAAGGTCTTCGTCACCGACCCGGCCGAGCTGTCCGCCCGCTACCCGAGGTGCGCCGACTTCGCCGCGCTCCTGGCCGACCTGGACCCGAAGGGCACGTTCCGCACCGACGCACTGGACCGCTACTTCCCCCGGTGACCGAGCGCGTGCCATAGCGCTGTGGCATGGGGCGGCTGGGATTGGTGGGGTGGAAGACGCCGGACAGACACTGATGTTTGTCGATGAGTCTCATCGTCCGGTCCCCGTCCCGGGACCGTCGGCTCCACCCCTCGGAGCGAGACATGCAGCCCGTACCCGCCATCACCCCCGAACCAGTCGCCCCTCGCCCCCGTCGCGGTCTGCGCTGGGCGCTCGCCCTGGCCGTGCTCGGCGCCGGACTGGGCGCAGCGCCGGCCGCCCACGCCGCCGCCAGCCCGTACGAGCGCGGCCCGGCCCCCACAGTGGCCAGCATCGAGGCCAGCCGGGGCGCGTTCACCATCGCCCAGAGCACCGTCGCCGCCTCCAGCGTCAGCGGTTTCCGGGGCGGAACGATCTACTACCCGACCAGCACCGCCGAGGGCACCTTCGGCGCGGTGGCGATCTCACCCGGCTACACCGCCACCCAGTCCAGCGTGGCCTGGCTGGGGCCGCGCCTCGCCTCGCAGGGCTTCGTGGTGATCACGATCGACACGTTGTCCCGCTACGACCAGCCGGCCAGCCGGGGCACGCAACTGCTGGCAGCCCTGGACTACCTCACCAACACCAGCGGCGTGCGTACCCGGATCGACCGCAACCGGCTCGCCGTGATGGGGCACTCGATGGGCGGCGGCGGCAGCCTCTCGGCGGCGAACTCACGACCGCAGTTGCAGGCCGCGATCCCGCTGACCGGCTGGCACACCGTCAAGAACTGGTCCGGCGTACGGGTGCCGACGCTGGTGGTCGGCGCGGAGAACGACTCGGTGGCGCCGGTCTCGTCGCACTCGGAGCCCTTCTACACCAGCCTGCCGTCCACGCTGGACAAGGCGTACCTGGAACTCAACAACGCCAGCCACTCCGCGCCCACCTCGACGAACGTGACGGTCGCCAAGTACAGCATCTCCTGGCTGAAGCGCTTCGTGGACGACGACGCCCGCTACGACCAGTTCCTCTGCCCCGCACCCCCAGCCTCAGCAACCATCCAGGAGTACCGCAACACCTGCCCCCACTCCTGACCCCCCCCGCCCCCCGCCCCCGCCTCGGTTGATCATGAAGTTATTGCCACCCGGCGCGGCGTGTCGGCGCAACAACTTCATGATCAACGGGATGGGGTGGGGGTGCGGAGGGTGCTGCGTTGGACGGCGCGGCTGATGTCGCTGGGGGAGACGATGCCGGTCAGGTGGCCGTCTTCGGTCACCACCAGGGCGCGGCCGTCGGCGCACTCGGAAAGCCGGGGGAGCAGGTCGTTGAGCTGTTCACCGGGCTGGGCCAGCACCAGTTCGTCGGCTCGACAGGCCACCTCGGCCAGCGTGGTCGACGCCCGCCGCTCCGGCGGCACGCCCCGCACCCGGTCGACGGTGACCAGGCCGGTCGGTCGGCCGTCCTCGGTCAGCGGCAGCGCCGAATGCCGGTACGCGAACAGGTAGTGGTCGACGAAGTCCGCGACCGTCATCTGCGCCGAGGCGGTCTGCGGCTGCGGGGTCATCACATCGCCCACCCGAATCCCCCGCAGCGCGGTGCCGGTGCGGGCCTGCCGCTCCTCCATCCCGGCCGCCCCGATCAGGAACCAGCCGATCAGGGCCAGCCAGAGCCCACCGAAACCGACACCGGACAGGAACTGCCACAACCCCAGGCCGATCAGCAGCACACCCAGCACCCAGCCGGCCCGGGCGGCGACCACTGACGCTCGGGTCCGGTCACCGGTGGCCTTCCAGACCGCGGCGCGCAGCAACCGGCCACCGTCAAGGGGTGCGGCCGGCAGCACGTTGAAGACGGCCAGCAGCACGTTGATCCCCGCCAGCCAGGCCACCGCTCCGAACAGCAGCCCGCCCTGCCCGGCCAGCGCGAGCAGCGCCGCGATGGCACCGAAGAACGCCCCGATCAGCAGGCTGACCAGCGGGCCGACGCCCGCGATGCGCAACTCCGCGCCCGGGTCACGCGGCTCGCCCCGCAACTCGGCCACGCCGCCGAACAGCCACAGCGTGATGCCGTCGACCTCCAGCCCGTTGCGCTTGGCCACCACCGCGTGCGACACCTCGTGGGCGAGCAGGCCGACGAAGAACACCACCGCCGCGGCCAGGCCCGCGATCAGGTACGCCACGGGCGAGTGGTCGGGGTAGGAGCGGGGGAACTGGTTCGCGGCCAGCCCCCACGCGATCAACGCGAAGATGACCAGCACACTCCAGTTGACGCCGACCGGCACTCCCGCGACCCGGCCAAGCCGGAAACTGGCCCTCATCCCACCGAGATACCCCGCCAGAGGGTGGGCATGCCCACCTGACCCAAGCTGGGCCCGTGCTGCCGGATGTCCCGGTGAGCGGTATACCTCTGAGTCATAAAAATACCTCTGAGGTATACCGCCTTCGATCGACCTGGCCGCTCAGCCCTGCACCCCGGGGAGTCGAGGTGGTCGTGCGGTGGCCGGCTGAGGTGGTGGGTGGCCCCGGGCCACGGGCCGGCCGACCTCCAAACCGAGCCCAGGTCAGCGGCGGGGGGCCTCGCTGGCGATGGTCGCCTCACGGGGCAGGGCCGCCGCACGCAGCGCCCAGTCCAGCGCATAGTCGGCGATCTGCTCCCAGCCGTCCTGGCCGACGGTGAAGTGGGATCGGCCGGCGAACTGCTCGTACGCGGTGAGGGCCCGGGACTTCTGGTAGAGCCCGGCGTTGGCGCGAACCACCGACGCCGGCACCACGTGGTCGACCTCGCCGGCCATCAGCAGCAGCGGCGCCCGGTCGTTACGCCCGAAATCGACCCGGGTCGGCGAGCGCGGGTCGAGGTTGGCAAACGCGCCCTCGAAGTAGACCCGCCCGGCGCCGGGGACGGCGTAGCGCCGCCAGGCCCGGTCGGAGTCCTCGCGGCTCATCGCGTTGCCGAAGGTGTAGGCGAAGTCGTCCTCCGTGAACGGGACGGCCTTGTTGCGGTTGGCGGGGCTGCGCAGAATCGGGAAGCCCGAGCGCAGCTGACTCAGCGGCACCTTGAGCACGCCCTTCACCTGCGCGGGGTGCACTCCGACCGCCGCCGCGCCGAGGCCCCGGTCGACGAGGACCTGGGTGATCAGGCCGCCGAACGAGTGCCCCATGATGATCGGCGGTCGGGGCAGCCCCCGGATGATCCGGTCGTAGTGCGCCACGATCGTGGCGATGCTCTGCTCGGCGATCGGGCCGGGGTCGTCGCGCAGCTCCTCCACGGAGCGGTCCATGCCGGGCCAGGCGGGAGCGATGACGTGCATGCCGCGCTCGGTGTACCGCTGGGCCCACCCCTCCCAGCTGCGCGGCGTCATCCAGAGCCCGTGGATCAGCACAACCGTGTCGACCTGACCCTGCGGCGTGGCACCCATCGCGTCCTCCCGGTGTCGCGGCTCGGCTCGGCGGTTACCCGCTGTGTCCGTCCGGAATCCGGCTGCCTGACAAATGTCATGGTCGGAGCGTGACGACCGCTCCGGGTATCGGGGTACGCCCCGCCGGAGCATCAGTGGCATGACCAGTACGCATCCGGCTGTCGAGTTGGACGGCCTCACCAAGAGCTTCGGCGCGGTCACCGCTGTCGACGGGTTGAGCCTACGGGTGCAGCCCGGCGAGGTGGTGGCGTTCCTCGGCCCGAACGGCGCGGGCAAGACCACCACAATCGACATGCTGCTCGGGTTGTCCCGCCCGGACAGGGGCACCGTCCGCGTCCTCGGCGGCACCCCGGACGACGCGGTGGCCCGAGGTCGGGTCGCCGCGGTACTCCAGACCGGCGGGCTGCTCAAGGACCTCACAGTCGGCGAGACGGTACGGATGACCGCCCACTTCTACCGGCACACCCGCCCGGCGGCGGAGGTGCTGGAGCGGGCCGGTATCACCGACATCGCCGATCGGGTGGTCGGGCGCTGCTCGGGCGGTCAGCAGCAACGACTGCGCTTCGCGCTAGCCCTGCTGCCCGACCCGGACCTGATGGTGCTCGACGAGCCGACCACCGGCATGGACGTCGAGGGTCGGCGGGACTTCTGGCAGGCCCTGCGCCGAGACGCCCGGCGCGGACGAACCGTCATCTTCGCCACCCACTACCTCGACGAGGCGGACGCGTACGCCGACCGGATCGTGCTGGTCCGGCAGGGGCGCATCGTCGCCGACGGCACCACCGCGGAGATCAAGAACCTGGCCGCCGGCCGTACCGTGCGGGCCACCCTGCCCGGCGCCGACCAGGCCGCGCTCGCCGCGCTGCCCGGCGTGGACGCCGTGGAGGTGCGCGGCGACAGCGTGCTGGTGCGGACCGGCGACTCGGACGCCATCGCCCGGCACCTGCTGACCCGGACCGCCGCCCGGGACGTCGAGATCACCTCCCGCAACCTCGAGGACGCCTTCCTCGCCCTGACCACAGCGCAGACCGGAGCCTGAGATGACCACCTCCACCCCCACCCGCGCCGCTGTCACCGAGCCGGACCGTCGGCTGCCCGCGCTGGGCGGGTTCGCTCCCGGCGCCCTGGGCATCGAGCTGCGCCGGGTGCTGCGCAACCGTCGCACCCTCGCCTTCACGCTGATCATGCCGGGCGTCTTCTTCCTCATCTTCGGGCTGCCGCAGGGCGGGCAGTCACTGGACAACGGTCGGCCGGTGACGGCGTACATCATGATCAGCCTGGCCGTCTACGCGGCCATGGTGGCGACCACCAGCGTCGGTGGCGCGGTGGCCACCGAGCGGGCGTTGGGCTGGAGCCGGCAACTGCGGCTCACCCCGCTGCGCCCGGCGGCGTACGTGGCGACCAAGCTGATCACCGCGATGAGCCTCGGCCTGCTCGCGGTCGTCATCGAGTTCCTGGTGGGTGCCGTGGCCGGCGTCCGCGTCCCGGCGTACGTCTGGCTGCTGTCCGGGCTCGCCGCCTGGGTCGGCTCGCTGGTCTTCGCCGCGTTCGGTCTCTTCATCGGTTACCTGGCGCCGGCCGAGAACGTCATGCAGATCATCGGCCCTGTCCTGGCGGTGCTGGCCATGTTCGGCGGGCTGTTCGTCCCGGTGGAGGTGCTGCCGGACGTGCTCCAGCAGGTCGCGAAGTTCACCCCGGTGTACGGCATGGGCGTGCTGGCCCGCGCCCCACTGACCGGCGACGGGGTGAGCCTGGCGGCGGTGGCGAACCTCGTCGTCTGGGCGCTGCTCTTCGGCGTCGGCGCGGCCCGGCTGTTCCGCCGGGACACCGCGCGGGTCTGACCGGCCGCGACCGCTAGCGTGAACGCGATGGACCTCTCGACCGGGCAGCCCCAGGCGGTGAGCCGCCACTGGCGGGTCACCGGCTGGCTGCTGGCCGCCGTCTGGCTGTTCTTCCTCAACGTGCCGCTCGCCACCGCGCTGCACCAGCCGGAGCCGTGGCGGCGGGTCCTCGGTGTGGTGACCCTGGTCGTCTTCGGTATCGGTTACGTGCTGCTGTTCCAGTGGGCCCGCAAGCTGCGCCAGTCCATGCTGCCGATCCCGGTGGGCCGGGCGCGGGCCGGGCTGGCGCTGCTGCTCGCGGTGGGCCTGGCCAGCCTTCCGGGCACCGAAGGGGACTGGCTGGCCACCCTGGTCTACGTGGCCGCGGCGGCGGTGTTCCTGCTGCCGCTGTGGGAGGCACTGGCCGCCGTGGTGCTCTGCGCGGTTACTCCCGTGCTGGCATCCTGGCTGGTGCCGGGGTGGGAGGCGGAGAGCGGCATCGTCTTCGCGGTGCTGCTCGCCTCGTTCGCCATGTTCGGGGTGTCCCAGTTGGCCCAGCGCAACAGCGAACTCCGCGCCGCCCAACAGGAGATCGGTCGGCTCGCGGTCGCCGAGGAACGGTCCCGCGCTGCCCGCGACCTGCATGACATCCTCGGGCACTCGCTGACCGTGGTGGCGATCAAGGCCGAGTTGGCCGGGCGTCTGATCGAGGTCGACCGGGAGCGGGCCGCCACCGAGATCGCCGAGGTGGAGGCGCTGGCCCGGGCCGCGCTGGCCGACGTACGACAGACGGTCGGGGCGTACCGCGAGGTCAACCTGGTCGCCGAGCTGGCCGGCGCCCGCTCCGCGCTGGCCGCGGCGGGTATCGCGGCGGACGTGTCGGCCGAGGTGCCGGAGCTGCCGGAGGAGTGGGACCGATTGTTCGGCTGGGCGGTACGGGAAGGGGTGACCAACGTGGTCCGGCACAGCGGGGCGCGGTGCTGCGTGATCCGGGTGTACCCGGATCGCGTCGAGATCAGTGACGACGGTCGTGGCCCGTCCACACCCGACCCGAGCGGGCACGGGCTGGTCGGCCTGCGGGAGCGGGCGCGGCGGCTGGACGCGGTGGTGACCGTCGGCCGGCGGCCGGCGGGCGACGGCTTTCTGCTGCGGGTGCACACGCCGGGGGAGTCCCGGTGAGCGGCGGTTCCACGCCGATCCGGCTGCTGCTCGCCGACGACCAGGCGCTGGTCCGGGGCGCACTGGCCGCCCTGCTCTCGCTGGAGGAGGACCTGACAGTGGTCGCCGAGGTCGGCCGGGGCGACGAGGTGGTGCCCGAGGCCCGACGCAGCTTTCCGGACGTCGCCCTGCTGGACGTGGAGATGCCCGGCCTGGACGGGATCGCCGCCACCGCGGCGTTGCGGGCCGCGCTGCCGACCTGCCGGGTGCTGGTGGTGACCACCTTCGGCCGACCCGGCTACCTGCGCCGGGCGATGGAGGCCGGTGCGAGCGGTTTCGTGGTCAAGGACACCCCGGCCCGGCAGCTCGCCGACGCGGTCCGCCGGGTGCACGCCGGCCTGCGGGTGGTCGACCCGACGCTGGCCGCGGAGACGCTGGCCGCAGGGGTCAGCCCGCTGACCGAGCGGGAGACCGAGGTGCTGCGGACCGCCCGGGGCGGTGGCAGCGCCGCCGACCTGGCCAGGGCGTTGCACCTCTCCGAGGGGACGGTACGCAACCACCTGTCCGCGGCGATCGGCAAGACCGGTGCCCGTAACCGGGCCGACGCCATCCGGGTCGCCGAGCAGAACGGCTGGCTGCTCGGCGACTGACAGTGCCGGCCGGTGCTCAGGCGGTCGGCGGTGGGGCGGCCAGTTGGTCGACCACGACGACGCTACTGCCGGGACGAACCTCGGCGAGCAGTTCCCGCTGACCGCTGCGGGTCAGCCGGATGCAGCCGTTCGTGGTGTTCTCGCCCAGCTCGCCGTCGTGGTACCAGGTGTGCACCCCGATGTGCGCGCCGCGCAGCCCGGACGGCACCGACTCCGGGTCGTCGGGCACCGAACCGAGGGCGTAGATGTCCACCCCGCCGTAGACCTCCTCCGGCGGTGGGGTGCGGCCCAGGATGAAGGTCCGCCCCAGTGGGGTCTCCTGGCCCGACTGGCCGAGGCTGACCTTCCAGGAGCGCACCGCCTTGCCTGCCCGGTACCAGGTGAGTCGGTGGACCTTGCGTTCCACCACGATCTGGTCGCGCAGCGGCACCGTCTCGAACCCGCCGGGCGGCAGCCAGGCGAGCCGTCGGTTGGCCGAGGGCAGCAGGACGGCCGTCCAGCCGGCACGCCGCTGGGCGATCGGCATGGTCAGCTCGACACCGCTGATTGTCGGTTCGAGGAAGGCGCGCGGCCGACCGCCGGGCGCGTCGTACGCGGCGATCCGTCTGGTCGGGTGCACGCCGTCGGTGAGCGGTGTGACGTCCATGGTGTTCGGGTCGGCGGGGAACCCTCCGGGTGCGGGGTCGTAGTCGACCACCGGCAACCCGTGCGGGGCGGGCGCGGCCGGGGGGATCGACTCCTCCGGGCTCTGCTCCACACTGCTCGGAGTGGGGTCGGCTACCACCACGTTGCGGTCGTCGGGGGCCGTCGAGCTCGGGGTGAGGGCCTGGCCGACCAGCAGCGCGGTCACCAGCAGCGCGGGTACGCCGATCGCGGCGGCCACCCAGACGCCGCGACGACGGTACGGAGTCTTTCGGTCAAACGGCACGAAACCACTCTATGGTGGCGGATGCCTCGGGGCCCCCGGTTCGGCGAGACCCGCCGTCCGGAGGCCCCGGTCGAATCAGATTCGTGCGCCGATGTGGATGGCCACGGCGTCGTGCGCCGGCACGTTCGCCGCGAACCAGCCGCTACCGTCCACCGTGATCACCGGTCCGCTGCACGTGCCGCCCGCATAGGTGCCGTGGATGACGTCGCAGTATTGACCGGCGGGCAGCCCCGTGTAGTAGGAGCGGCCGTTCACCGCGGCGTCCTCGTCGTTGACGGTGATGAAGCCCTTGCCGCTGCGGCTGAACGCGATGTGGTTGTTGCCGTTGTCGTACCAGTTGGCCACGCCGGCGCCCTCTGTGGCGTTGCGGAAGCCGACCATGTTGGCGATCACCGGCCAGCGGTGTTCGCACTCCCAGCCGGAGTAGCAGGTGGCGTTGAGTGTCTTGTTGGCGCCGTCCGACGGCGGGCCGGCGTCCCGGTTGCTGAAGGTGTAGCTGGACATGACGGTCGGGGAGCCGTACGGCCAGGCCAGCATGAAGGCGTTCGCCAGCGCGTAGATGCCCCGGTCGCGGTAGGTCAGCACCCCACCGGAGTCGCGCTGGGTGTCGTGGTTGTCCACGAACACCGAGGCCGGGCCGGTGGGCAGGTGTCCCCAGCCCTCGCCGAAGTTGCGCAGGTACGCCAACCGCTCGGAGCGGAACACCCGGGCCAGGTCCTTGCCGTAGCGGAACTCGTGCACGTCACCGTTGCCGGTGTACTCGGTCGGCTGGACCGGCTCGCCGGCGCCGTGGATGACCTCCTGCACGATGTACGCGGAGCGGGACAACTTGCCCCTGATGGCGGCGATGTCGGCGGCCGGCATGTGCTTGCTGGCGTCCAACCGGAAGCCGTCGACGCCAAGCGAGAGCAGGTCGTTGAGGTACGAGGCGATCTTCGTGCGGACGTAGTCCGACTCGGTCCTCAGGTCGGAGAGGTTGACCAGCTCGCAGTTCTGCACCTCGTACCGGTCGTTGTAGTTGGCGATGTCGTCGCCGCCGTTGCGCCCGCAGTGGTGGAAGTCCTGGGTCTGGTAGATGCCCGGGTAGTCGTAGTGCGAGTAGGACGAGCCGGCCCAGCCGGTGCCGCCGTTGTCCTGACCGGACATGTGGTTGATCACCGCGTCGACGATCACCTTGACCCCGGCCGCGTGGCAGGTGTTCACCATCGACTGGAACTGGGCCCGGGTGCCCTTGCGGGACTCGATCCGATAGCTGACCGGCTGGTACGCCAGCCACCACTGGTTGCCCCGCACGTGCTCCTGCGGGGGCGAGACCTGCACGTAGCCGTAGCCCTTCGGGCCGAGGGTGCTCTGGCACTCGCTGGCCACCGAGGGCCAGTTCCACTCGAAGAGCTGGACGATGACCTTCTTGCCGCCGGACGGGGCGGCGACGGCCGGGGGTGCCGTCACGGCGGTGGGGACGAGCAGGCTGGCGATCAGGCCGAGGGCGAGGAGCGCCGAGCCGCGTCGACGTCGGTGCATGGGGACTCCTGACGGGAGCGGGGGTGGTGGTGCCGTGGGGGAGTGCCGGGCTGCCGGAATCTTGCAAGCCTGGCTGAAATTTGCTGAAAGGTTACAAGCGTGTTGCGGCGACTGTCAATGCATGGACATTCGTCACTGTCCAGATCGGTGGGTGGGGGCGGGTACAACGCACGGCCGCGCCCCTCGGTTCGATTCCGGCCCAGAAATTTCTGTCGGCGGGTGATCCGCGCGCCCCGCCGGTCCGTACTGGATGGGGGAGCAGGGGTCGGCCGGTGGTACGCCGCCGCGAGACGATCGAGGAGCAGATGGCCCGGGCACAGCAGGACAAGAAGACGGCGACGGTCCGGACCAGCGCCAGCAGTCGGGGGGTGCGAACCCCGTCGCGGTCGGCGAGCGCCCTGCTGATCGCGTCGGTGCTCGCCGCGCTCTGGGCGGCGATCATGTTGACCGGAGCCGGTCAGACGGCGTACGCGTACGGCTTCTTCTTCACCGAGTTCTTCGCCGGGGTGGTCTCCCTGGTGGCGTTGAGCCTCACCGTGATGCTCGGCCTGCTCGCCACCGACCGGCTGGTGCTGCGCATTTCGCACCGGGTGCTGATGCAGTCGGCGCACCGGGCCACCGGCGTGCTGGGCGTGGCCGGGCTCGGCTTCCACGTCCTCACCAAGGTCGCCACCGGGCGGGCGGCGGCGACCGACGCGCTGGTGCCGTTCGTCGGCGGCCGGGGGCTCTACGTCGGGCTCGGCACGGTGGCCGCGCTGCTGATGGTCAGCGTGATCTGGACCGGCATCATCAGGGCCCGCTTCGCCGGCGTCGGTCCGAAGTGGCTGTGGCGCACGCTGCACTCCACCGCGTACCTGGCCTGGCCGTTCGCTGTCTTTCACGGCCTCAACGCCGGTCGGGCCGCAGCGCCGTGGGTGATGTTCAGCTACCTCGGCTGCATTTTGCTGGTGGTGCTTGCCTTGCTGGTCCGGTTCTCGGTCACCATCGGTCGGCGCAGCCGCGAGCAGCACCAGGCCGCGGTGCGCAACGCGGTGATGGCCGGCCGGGCCGAGGAGGCGAAGACCGCCCGATCGCTGCTGGCCGGGTTGGGTCGGCGCAGCAAGGCCGCCGACAAGCGTCCCGCCTGGGCGGAGACCACCACCGCCACCTGGGCCGCGCCGGCCGCGCGACGTGACCCGGAACGGTTCACCGTCCCGGTGGTGCCCGAGCCCGGTTCCCTCGTCGAGCCGACCCGGCCCAGCCGGCGTCGGCGGGAGGAGGAGCCAGCGGCCCGCCGCGACACCGAACGGTCCACGCGCAGCCGGCGGGCCGAGGAGACCACTACGAGCCGATCGGCCCGCCGCAGCGTGGAGGACACCGGCACCTTCCGACGCGACGAGGAGGAGCTGGAGCAGCCGGTGACCCGGCGGCGCGGCTCCCGCACCCGCGACGAGGCAGTGCCGAACGGCCGGCGACGCGCCGACGAGCAGACCTCTGAGCGGTCCCGTCGCCGGTCCCGCAGCGAGGACGACGGCAGCCGCTACTCGGCGCCGCCGCGGTCGACCTTCGACGACGCCGAGGAGCCGTGGGACAGTCCACGCCGGTGGCAGGCCGACGAGCCCATTTCCGCCGGCCCGATCTCCGTCGAGCCGATCTCGGCCGGCCCGATCTCCAGCAGCCCGATCTCGTCGGCGCCGCGCAGCGGCAGCGGCCGGCACAGCGCCGAGGACGACCTGCCCGAGGAGCCGGACTACTGGCGCCCGCCGGCCCGGTACGTGCCGGACGAGGTGGCGCCGCCCGTCGACGACACCCCGACCCTTGTCGACCTGGCGTCCCGCCGTGCTCGACGGGCAGCCGGCGAGGGCAAGTCCAAGCGCCGCAAGGCCAGCGCCGACGCGGTGGACGGGGCGTACTGGGCCGGGCTGCGGGGTGAGGCGAAGTGATGCGCACCGCCGTGCCGCCGGTCGCCTGTGTGGGCGAACCGCGGCTCACCGCCGGCTTCGCCGAGTACGGCCGGCTCGACCTGCTCGCGCACGAGGAGGTGCACGGACCGATCGGCCCGATGGAGCCGGCGCAGCTGCTCCAGCTCGCCGAGGGGATGCAGCTCAAGGGCAAGGGCGGAGCGGGTTTCCCGTTCGCCCGGAAACTGCGCGCGGTGCTGGAGTCCTGCGAGCGGCAGGACCTCGCCGCAGTGGTGGTGGTCAACGCCACCGAGGGGGAGCCGGCCAGCTGGAAGGACAAGGTGCTGCTGACCCGCGCCCCGCACCTGATCCTGGACGGGGCGGCGCTGGCCGCGTACGCGCTGGACGCCGACGAGATCGTGATCGGCGTGGCGGACGACGGGGTTGGCCGGGACTCGCTGATGGAGGCCCTCGACGAGCGCCGGATGCCGGTGCAGACGACCATCGTCACAGTGCCGCACCGGTTCATCTCCGGCGAGGGCGGCGCACTGGTCAACGGGATCAACGGGCTGCCGCACATCCCGCCGGGCACCAAGAAGCGCTCCAGCGACTCCGGGGTCAGCGGCCTGCCCACCCTGCTGTCGAACGCCGAGACGTACGCCCAGCTCGCCATAGGCGCCCGACTGGGCCCGTACGAGTACGCGGCGCTCGGCACCGACGACGAGCCGGGCACCGTGCTGCTCACAGTGACCGGCGCGGCGGGCCGACCGGCGGTGGTGGAGTGCACAGCCGGCATGCCGCTGCGCGACGTCCTCGACCTGTGCGAGGTGCCGGACGTCCAGGGCATCCTGATGGGCGGCTACCACGGCAAGTGGATCACCCCGGAGGCGGCGGAGAAGGCCGAGGTCTCCCGCAAGGGCCTGGCCGCCGTCGGCGGCACCCTCGGCGCGGGCATCATCGTCCCGCTCGGTGTCGACACCTGCCCGCTCGGTGAGGCCGCCCAGGTGGTGCGCTACCTGGCCGGCGAGTCCGCCGGCCAGTGCGGGCCGTGCAAGATGGGCCTGCCGGACCTGGCCCGCGCGGTGGACCTGGCCGTCGCCGGCAGCCAACCGGCGGACGTGGTGCGCGCCGCCGCGGGCGAGGTGAAGGGCCGGGGCGCGTGCAGCCACCCGGACGGCACCGCCCGGTTCGCGCTCTCCGCGATCGAGGTCTTCGCCGAGGACCTGCGGCTGCACAGCACCGGCGACGGCTGTGGCCGACGGGTCAAGGGCGTGATGGGGCTGCCCGGCGCACCCGACGCGAATCCGCAGAAGCTCACCCTGGACTGGTCCCGCTGCGACGGGCACGGCCTCTGCGCGCACGTCGTACCGGACTTCATCCGGCTCGACGCGAACGGATATCCCGCCTTCCCGGCCACTCCCGTGCCGACCTGGCTGCGCGAGGGCGCGTTGAAGGCGGTCAAGGTCTGCCCGGAGCTGGCTCTCCGACTGGCCAAGGCCGAATAGCGAAGCGTCAGGCCCAGCATGGGTCCCTTCCGGACCGGAACGGAGAAGCGGATGCGGATCAGCAGGGCGTGGACAGGGGTCGGGCAGCTTCGCCGTGCCGCCACCGCCGGGGCGCTCGTGGTGGCCCTGTTCGGCGTTGCCGCCTGTACTGGCACCGCACCGGGTGGGCCCGCCGCCGCCGGATCCGCACCGGCCTCGACCGGCGCCCCGCCCACGCCGGCCGACGCCCCGCCCACCCCGACCGGCGGGCCACCCGCCCCGGCCCAGGTCCCGGACGTGCTGCGCTTCACCGGGGCCACCCTCGGTGGGGCCGCGTTCGACGCGGCACAGCTCGCCGGCAAACCGGTGGTGCTGTGGTTCTGGGCGCCGTGGTGCGCCACCTGCGCCAGCCAGGCCTGGACGGTGGCCGAGATCGAACCCAGGTACCGGGACACCGTGCCGATCGTCGGCGTCGCCGGGCTGGGCGAGCGGAAGGCCATGAAGGAGTTCGTCACCGAGTTCGACCTCGGCGCGACGCCACAGATCGAGGACACCAAGGGCGCGCTCTGGAAGCGATTCAAGGTGACCGAGCAGAGCATCTTCGTGATCATTGACCGGAACGGCACTGTCGTCCATCACGGCTTCCTCGACGGTGAGGCGCTCACCGCCAAGGTCGCCGCACTGGCCGGGGCGTGACCGCCGCCCTGCTGCTCGCGCTGACCGCCGGCATGCTCGGCGCTGTCAACCCGTGCGGCTTCGCGTTGCTGCCCGCGTACCTCTCGCTGTTGGTCGCCGGGTCGGACACCCGCGGCGCGGTCGGCCGCGCGCTCACCGCGGCGGCCGGGCTGACAGTGGGGTACGTGCTGGTGTTCGGCGCGTTCGGCCTGGCGCTCGCGCCGCTGGCCGGCTGGTTGCGGCCCCGGCTGCCGTGGCTCACCGTGGCGCTCGGCGTGCTGCTGGTGGTGGCCGGCTGCTGGTTGCTCGCCGGTCGGCGGCTGCCCGCCCCCGGCTGGTCCGCCCGGGCACCCCGGCTGACCCGGTCCTGGCCGTCGATGGCGCTGTTCGGCGCGGCGTACGCGCTGGCGTCGCTCGGCTGCGCCATCGCGCCGTTCCTGGCCATCGTGGTGACCAGCCTCCAGGCCGGCTCGACCGGTCAGGGGTTGGCGCTGTTCGGTGCGTACGCCCTCGGGATGGGTCTGGTGGTCGCTGTCGCCGCGCTCGGGGTGGCGCTGCTGCGCGACGGCCTGGTGGCCCGGCTGCGCGTCGCGGGCGCGCTGGTGCCCCGCCTCAGCGGCCTGATGCTGCTGGTCGCCGGCGGCTACGTCGCCTGGTACGGCTGGTACGAGCTACGGCTGGCCGCCGGCCGCCGCGACGCCCTGCACGACCCGGTAATCCAAGCGGCGTCCCACCTACAACAAACCCTGTCCAACACCCTGGACGCCATCGGCCCGGCACTGCTCGTAGCCGCCCTGGCGGCCCTGCTGATCCTGGCAGCCCTGACCCGGGCCCGCACCCACCGCCTCCGCACCCCACCCAGCCTCGTTGATCATGAAGTTGTTGCCACGACACGCCGAGGCGACGGGCAATAACTTCATGATCAACGGCCGGAAAGTCCGGGGCTTCTTGCGGTACCGGAACCCCCGCCGGCCGAAGCCCTGAGGCAAGGATGTTGGTCTTGACATCCGGAAACGATCGTCAGAGTCTGTCTGACAACGTTGTCACACCGAAGGACCACCATGCGTATATCCGAATTCGAGTTGAGCAGGCGGCGGCTCCTCATCCTGGGCAGCGCCGTCGGCGCTGGACTCGCCGTCGCCCGACCCACCGCCACCGCCCAAGCCGCGCCAGCCGCCACCACGTCATACGCCGCGGCCACCGGCCCGGTTGCCAACACCTACCACGCGCTGCTGCTCGCCCACACCCGATGGGCCGAGGAGCAATGGGATCCGGCGATCAACGCATACCGCCTCGCGGACTTCAGGTTCGCGGTCGTCCTCGGTAACGCGGTCCTGCTCATATCGCCCGGGTACGACCCGGCGGCCGCAGGCGTCGACCGGGACACGCTCCAGGCCCGTACCGTCGCCACCATCCGCCGATTTGCGGCCACCAACCGGCTCGCCGGCGGCACCGAGTGGGGCCGACAGCTCTTCTGGGACAGCACCTTCGAGCTGTACTTCGTCCTGGCCGCCCGACTGCTGTGGTCCGAACTGGACGAGGTGACCCGCAACAACGTTGACCGCATCGCCCGCGGGCAGGCCGCGTACGCCCATTCCCTTGGCACCGGTAACGACCCGCTGAGTGGCAGTTGGACGCCGAACGGCCTCACCGGTGGCTGGATCGGTGACACCAAGCTCGAGGAGATGGGGGTTTACGCCCAGGCGATCGCGCCCGGCCTGGCCTGGGCGACTGACGACCCCGCAGCCGCGGCGTGGCGCGAGCGGTTCCTGACGTGGACGCTCAACGCCACCGGACTACCCGCAGCCGACCGTGCCAACCCCGCCGTCGTCGACGGGCGGGCGGTCGCGGACTGGAACACCGCGCACAACATCCACGACACGTTCCTCGTCGAGAATCACGGCTCCTTCGGCCCGCACTACCAGGAAGAACTGTGGCGCACTGCGGGTCGTACCGCTGCGCACTTCCTGACCGCCGGCCAACCGCTCCCCGAGGCACTCACCCGGCAGCCCAGCGCCGCCCAACTGTGGCGGACCATGCGGCTGCTGGCCAGCGATGCTGGCGAACCCTTCATGCCGATGGTCGCGGACCGCTACCACCTGTACGGCCGTGATGTCCTGCCACTCGCCTTCCTCGCGCAGGTCCAGGGCGACCGGCACGCCGCCCGGGCCGAGGCGGACCTCGCCGACCGGCTCATGCCCTACCTGAACTACCCGCCCGAGTATCGGCTCACCAAGTTCAGCGGCGAGCCGAAGTACGAGCCCGAGGCCCGGGCCGAACTCGCCATCAGTTATCTCTTCCATTCCTGGCGGGCAGCCAACGGCGGCGTGGTCGAGCCGGTCGCCAGCACCACGTTCTTCGCGGCGGCGGCGGGCACCCGGGACTTCGGGGAGCAGGCCGGGCTGACCGCCCAGCAAACCCCGACCGCCTTCGCCGCGGCGGTCAGCAAGACCGGGTACGTCTCGTTCCTGTGGGCCCCCGTCCACGACAATTGGTTGTTCGACACCCGGGCCGCCTCGCTGCTGCCGAGGCAGTCGGCGCCGGTCCTCGGCCGCACCTCCGCTGCGTACACCATGGCCCGGGACGGTCTCGACGCCACCGCCACCGTTCTACGCGTCGCCGGCGGCACCGCGGGATACGTCACGCTGCCCACCGGCACGGTCGTGTACGCCACCACCGGCATCGGTGCCGATGAGGGCGCGCTCACAGTGTTCAACCTGGACATGCCCGGTGTACCCGGGCTCACCGGCACCCGCACCTTCACCGGCGAACAGGGGTCCGTCACCCTGGCCGGACAACAGGGCCTCGGCGACGGCGGAACCGACCAGATCAGCTTTGCGCCTCGTCCAGCCAGGTACGTGCGGATGCTCGGCCGATCCCCCGTCAACCAGTACGGCTACTCGCTGTTCGCCTTCGCCGTGCTCGACGCCAGCGGGATCGACCTCGCCACCGGCCGGCCCACCACGGCCTCGTCCGCCGACCCCGCCTACCCCGCACCGAACGCGACCGACGGCAACTCCGGCACCCGCTGGGCGGTCGCCCGGGAGGAACGCGGCCGCGCGGACAGTTGGCTCGCTGTCGACCTGGGCGAGTCCGTCGACATCAGCGGCGTACGCCTGGACTGGGAGGCCGCGTACGGCACCCGGTACGTCATCCAGACCTCTCTGGACGGCGCCAACTGGAGCGACGCGGCGGTCGTGCCGGACAGCCCGACCATCGCCGGCTCCTGGCTGGACGTCGACGGACGAGCGGGTCTGGTAGTCCACAACGGCCAGAATCCGATCACCGTGACCGCCACCACCGTCACCCTGTCCAGCGGACCGGCCACCGGCAGCACTCGGCTGATCATCGAGGGGTACACGGGCGCGAGCAGGTCAGCCCTGGCCGCCGCGGCGTCTCGAACCCTGCCCGATGGCGGTCCGGAGGCGTTGCGGGTGAGTGACGCGGACGGATACCTGAGCCTGTTCAACCTGTCCGACGACGACATCACGACGGCGGCCGTCACAGTGTCGCAGCACGCCACGCTGCGGCTGTACCACGGAAGCCAGGTCACCGGATCCGGGACCACCAGCTACCAGGTCGACCTTGCCGCCGCCACCGCACGCGTCGAGCCGCCGCGGTTCACCGCGACCGCGGTACGACCGGCGAAGTCGATTCCCGCCGGTACCCGGTTCGACGTCACCGACTCGCACCACCTCCGAATCACCGCACCCGCCGAGCACGTCGTGATGGTGCAGCTGGAGTCCGCGGCCGGCGGTGCGCGACGGCGGGTGACGGTACCCGCTGGACGCAGCCGGGACGTCGCGTTCGCGGGCGGGACGGTGACGCCAACCAGCGACCTGGCCCGGTCTCGGACGACCTACCCGACGTCACCGCTGCCGGCTGGCATGACCGACCCGTCGGCCGCCGTCGACGGCGACCCGGGTACCGCCTGGCAACCCGGCCCGACCGGCCGATTGGTGATCGACCTCGGATCGCTCCAGGATCTGGCATCGGTCCGCCTGACCTGGACTCCCGGTCGGCGGCGGCCGATCACCGTAGCCACCTCTGCCGACGGGCTCGGCTACGTAGCGGTCGCCTCGGTCCCGAAGCCGCGACCCGAGACCACCATCTCGACCAGGTCCTCCGGGCGGTACGTGGCGATCGCGGTCGCCGACTGGCAGCCCGGTGACGCCCGACTGACCCACGCGGAGGTGTTCGGTGCCTGAACCGGCACCGCACGTCCGCGCCGGAGCCGGAGCAGCTCAGCGTCGGGATTGACCACGGTGTCACACTCGTGGCCGAGTGGACGGCGGCGGGACTGGTGCGAAGGCATCAGTCCCGCCGCCGTCGACCAGGTGCGGGGAGCGTGTCCTCCAGCTAGCGCAGCGGGGTCAGGCGGTCGGTGCCCAGGCGGTCCTGGAGGACCTTGGGGACCAGGACGCTGCCGTCGGCCTGCTGGTACTGCTCCAGGATGGCCGGGAAGAGCCGGCTGGTGGCCAGCGCCGACCCGTTGAGGGTGTGCACGAAGCGCGTCTGCTTGCCGCCCGGCTCGCGGTAACGGATGGCCGCCCGACGAGCCTGGTAGTCGCCGGCCCAGGAGACCGACGACACCTCCTTGTACTTGCCGGTGCTCGGCATCCACACCTCGATGTCGAGGGTCTTCTTCATCGAGGCGCTGGCGTCACCGGCCGAGAGCAGCGTGCGTTGGTAGTGCAGGCCCAGCCCCTCGACCAGGCTCTCGGCGTGGGCGAGCATCTCCTCCAGCGCCGCGTCGGCCTGCTCCGGCAGGGTGAACTGGAAGATCTCCACCTTGTTGAACTGGTGCCCCCGCACCGTGCCGCGCTCGTCCGAGTGCGAGCCGGCCGACTCCCGCCGGTAGCACGGGGTGTACGCGAACGCCTTCAGCGGCAGCTTCGGGGTCTCCAGGATCTCGTCCTGGTACGCGCCGAGGATCGCCGTCTCCGACGTGGGCAGCAGGAACTGGCCGCGCGGGGCGGACGCCGAGTCCAGGTGGTAGACGTCGTCGTAGAACTTGGGGAACTGCCCGGCGGCGAAGCCGGCCGAATCCAGCAGCAGGTGCGGCGGGAGCAGGAACTCGTAGCCGGCCTTGATGTGCTGGTCGACGAAGTAGTTGAGCAGCGCCCACTCCAGCCGGGCGCCGACCCCGGTGTACATCCAGAAACCGGACCCACCGAGCTTGACCCCGCGCTCGTAGTCGACCAGGCCCAACGCGCGGCTCAGCTCCACGTGGTCGCGGACCTTCTCGATCACCGGTGGCTCGCCGAAGGTCTTCACCACCCGGTTGGCTTCCTTGCCGCCGGCCACGACGTCGTCGCTGGGCAGGTTGGGCAGCTCACTCATCGCGTCGCGTAGCCGGGCCTGCACCTCGTCGAGCTGGGACTCCAGCTCGGCGAGCTGCTTACGCTCCGCCTCCGGCGCGGCGGCCTGCGGCTCCTCGCCGGCCCGCTTCGCCTGCGCGTACGCCCGGGCCTCGGCCTTGCGGCGCTGCCGCTCAGCGTCGATCTCCGTGATCAGGGCGCGGCGTTCCTGGTCGAGCCGCTGGATCTCGTCCAGGGCACGGGTGACCTCGGCGGGATCCAGACGCTTCGCCAGCGCGGTCGCCACCGCCTCGCGATCCTTCCGGATCAACTCCATGTCGAGCATGCTGCTCCGTACGCCTCCGTCCGGGGTTCACAGGTGAACCACCAGATGCTACCGTCGCGGGCTTTTCCTCCCCGGACGGGGAGTGCTGGCCGCCGACTCAGAGCCGGATCGGCATGAGCACCGAGTAGGTGTCCGCGTCGTCCGGTCGGCGTACGGCCAGCGGGGCGATCGGCCCGTCCAGCTCCAACACCAGTTGCGGCGCGCCGGCCGCGTTCAGCGCGTCCAGCAGGTAACCACCGTCCACCCCGACCCGCAGCGCGTCGCTGCCCAGGTCGGCGGCGGGAAGCAGCCGCAGCCCGCCCCGGTCGTCGACGCCGAGCACTGTGACCGCCCGGGTCGTGCCGTCGTGGTCGAGGGCGACAGTGGGGGCCGCCGGGTCGGCCAGCGCGGCGCGCAGCGCGGCCACGTCCACCGGGATCCGGCGCGCGGTCGGCCGCTCACCGACGGACTTGCGCAGCAGCCGGTGGTAGTCCGGGAAGTCGTACGGCAGGGCGGCGCCGGTCAGCGTCCGGTCGGCCACCCGCACCCGCAGGTCCGCGCCCGCCACGGTCAGCCGTACCGGCCAGGCGTCGGCGGTGTCGAGCAGTGGCCGGAGCTGGTCGACGAGAGCCACCGGCACGAACACCCGCACCGGCGGTCCGTCGACGTCGGCCGCGGCCCGAGCCAGCGCGAGCCGGTACCGGTCGGTGGCGACGAGCCGGACGCCGTCGGACTCCACGTCGAACAGCACGCCGGCGAGCATCGGCAGCTCCGGGTCGACGCCGACGGCGAAGCGCACCGCGTCGAGCGCGGCGGCCAGGGCGGCGGGGGAGACCAGGAGCGTGGTGGCGGTCGACGGGGCGGGGTCGACCAGGGCCCGGAGCCGGTCGGCCTCGCGGCGGGCGTCGCTGAGCCCGTCGGCCAGCCGGCGCAGGTGTGCGTCGAGCAGTTGGTGCACCACGGCCGGCTCGGCGCGTACCGCGGCGGCGATCTCCGGCACCGGCATGCCGATCCGGCGCAGCCCGGCCACCAGCCGGGCCGGGGCGATCTGCCCCTCCGTGTACCAGCGGTAGCCGGTCACCGGGTCGACCAGGGTCGGCTCCAGCACCCCCGCCGAGTCGTAGAAGCGCAGTGCGCTGACGGTCAGGCCGCTGGCCCGGGCCAGCTCGCCGATGCTGTGCAGGTCGCTCACGCTGGGCATCCTGCCCCCTCGACCCGGTTGAGGGTCAAGCCGACGGCTCCCGCGTCTACTGCTTGAGCACCCGGAAGATGAGGTCGGCCCGGACGAGCCGGTCGAGCAGCGCGTCACCCATCGCGGCGACCGGGGTGAGCTGGCCGGCGGTCGGCGGCAGGTCGTCGAGCGCCAGGCACAGCGCCGACTCGGCCAGCATCTTCGCCGTCTCGTCGTAGCCGGGGTCACCGCCGGCGACCTCGGTGACCACCCGCTGCCCGCCGCCGGTGCCGACGAACCGGACCCGGAACCAGGACGACGCTCGCTGCTGGGCGGTGGGCCCCTGCCCGGACGCGAGCCGGCCGAGCAGCCAGCGCCGGCTGGGCGGCAGCTTCACCAGCCCGATCAGCGCGCCGAGCCCTGCCGCGCCGGCCAGCACTGTGGGCAGCCGCTTCACGGCGGCGAAGTGCCGGTAGCGGAAGTCCGGGCCGTACTCCGGGCGGGCCGCGGCCGAGCGGCGGACCACCTGCGGGTCGATGGTCGGCAGTGGCACGGTCCAGACGCCCAGCTCCGCCGAGCGGGCCAGCCGGCCGGGCACCGCCCGGACCCGCCGGTCGGTGGGGCG